>NZ_JADQWB010000034.1 GCF_015704895.1 Agrobacterium leguminum
TCACCAGGCCGTTGAAGGGGCGGCGAACACCGCCGCCATCGCCGTCGCCCTGGCTTATCTCGATGGAGATATCGACCAGCCGTCCGATCAGTTCTTCGGGCTTGACCGCTTCCTTCTTGGCCCGCACCGTCAGGCGAATGTCGAAGAGCTGCGATACGCCCTCCTCGACGGACAGGCGCTCTGGCAGAAGCTGGTCTTCGCCAAGTGGCGAAGACACCTTCAGAACGCGGCTCGCCTGAACGAAATCGGAAAACGAAGGCTGGTCATTCATGGCGAACCTCGATAGCAGAGCCAAAAAAATCAATCAGCTGTCAAAATCTCGACAGAATGCAATCAAACATTGTGGCGAAACCATGGATTCACCATGAATTCCGCAACCTTGATATGCCAAAATTCCATCGATGAAATCTGACAGGTTGAGGTATGAAGTGACGCTCGAAAGAAACCCGAGGCAGATAAAACACGATGCCGACAGTTACGGCTTGCGCCGCGAAGAAGCCGCCGGCGCTCACCATGGGGCAGGATGGTGGGTCAGTGTCAGGCGGCGCGGCCACAGGATCGTCAGGCTGTTCACGGACAGCATCTACGGTTCGGGCGATGCCGCCTATCATCAGGCGCGCGCCTACCGCGACGCCATCATCCTTGCCATTCCGCCCGCCACCAATCACGAACAGGCCGTGCTTCTGCGCAGAAACAACCGAAGCGGTATCTCCGGCGTCAGGCGCATCGAGACCACCGACGGCGACATATGGCAGGCAACCCTGATGACCAATGAGGGACAGAAAAGAGAAAACTTCTCCATCGCAAAACTGGGCGAGGAAGCGGCAAAGTCGATGGCGATCACGCAACGCCGCAAATGGCTGAAGGCACTACCCGTTACTCATCTCGCATACGCGCATCACGCTGCCGAGGTGGCACACACGCAGTTCGGCGACGAGCTTGCGCCTGCAGGCGACGTCCTGCCCGAGGCTCATCCTGACGATCAGGGCATTGAGGCGCGTATCAGAGCCATCAACGACCGCTTTGATGCTGCTCGCCCGAAGCGGCTACGGGTCCGGGTCAAAAGCTACGCGACGGACAGAGTGTCCATCGCCGTCTCCAATGCTGGCAGCCCGGTGAGGAAAAAACTCACGCATCTCAATACGCGGGGCAGGACCGCGATCGAAATCATCGACGCCATCGAGGGTGCTATGGAGGAAACGGTTACCGCCATTTACGACCAAGACACCTGGGTCTGGTTCATGGCCGCACATGGAAGCGAACTTCTCAGTTCCCGAGACTTCAATATCAATGAGGGATTCAATATCCTCGTTATTGTGCCGGGGCGGTGACAATAGTCAGATGTCAAACGTCTAGCTGGAGCGAGCGACTACACACCGCACGGAGAACAGACCTCATAGACGTAAAATCGAAAAATGGGACTTGAGGAGCCGCTGACGGTGTTGGCTTCTCCTACTTTCCAGATATCGCAGGCAATGGCAGAGAAACCCTCGAATTGCGGCAACACTTGACAGCGGAAAGTGGCGACCGGTCAGTTGGGACCGTAACTGCCGAGGGGAATGTCCCCACCCGCCGCGATACATTAGTTATGATTCATAATGTTAAATAGCGAGAATAAAAGCCCTGCCACATAGGTATCACGCGATCTGATTGATGCCCACGACCTGCCAGGAAATCTCAAACTTCCTCTGTAGACGGATGTCCTTGGCCTGTTCGGTAACCGTAATCTGTCATATACGATCCGCGTCAGAAATCGCCCAACGCACTTGGGTGATCGGTTTTGCATCCTGTGCAAGACGGGAGGTTTTTCCGAATGAATTTCAGAACGATGTCCTGCGTCGCAGGAGCTGCTTTCATTTTCGCAATGCTGATGATTGCCCTGCTCCTGCCGCTTCAAAGCGCATATGTTGTGAATCTGGACCATCGCCTTGTTCCGACAAGCTCAGCCCATCTGTTTGGCACCGATGAACTGGGACGAGATATGCTTTCGCGATTTCTTGCGGGCAGCAGGTACACGCTCCTGACCGGATTCACGACAACCCTCCTTGCTTGCGCATCGGGATATCTTATGAGAGTCGGAGCACGAATAGCGCCAAAATGGTTCGGGCGTCCGATTGTCCTGCTTGCATATGTGTGCTTTGTCATTCCATCGTTCCTGTTGGCACCGCAGTGGCCAAACCGTTTGCTCACAACCGCACTTTGCACAATCGCCATTTTGCCCTTGTTCATCATTTCACTGATTGTCATTGCCGGCGCGGGACTGACAGGTTGGGCGAACTGCTTTGTGCTTGGCCCGCTGTGGGGTGTCGCAGTCGCGTGTGTGTTCCAACGAGATACTTCGCCTGGTGCCGCTGCCGCGCTCACGATCTCCGTCTTCGCGTGGGCAGTCGTATCACATGCGGAGTTGGACATTCTCGGCCTCGGTGTGTCGCCGCCTGAACCTAGCTGGGGAAGTATGCTCGTCGCTCAAAGTCAGTCATGGGGTGCCCAAATGGCATCCGCACTTAGCTTCTTGATGATTGCGATCTTCGCCTTCAGTTCCAGCGATATTATCTCGCGAAAAACCTGAAACCTTTTACGTCTCGAGTTTTGGGGCGATCTGTCGGGTTGCATGACAATTTACCTGCGGTATACGCCACGACCTCACCGACTTGAGCCGATATTGATGACGGCGGACGAACCTACCTGAACAAAAGAATACTCGACCGCACCTCGTTTCCACCAGGCTGTCGTACTTTCGATCGCGTCATTCTTGTCCAGATTATCCGGTGCACCAAGCCTCTCTGATAACGCATCCAGGAAACCGGCAGGCCTTGGCGTGGAATATGCGCATGCTTTGTGTCCGTTCGGACCAGTAGCAAGCCAAAAAGACAATGACTCGGCTCCGCCTGCCTTCTCTCGCCGCCAGCCCACAACGTCCACCGAACCGCCATTATGGGCGACGAAGCTACGACGCCACTCCTCTGTTTCCGCATCGGTCAGCCGCGGCCAACCAAGTTCATCACCCTTGGTCATCGCGGTCTGCACGGTGGGCGCTTCACAAATATTGAGAAGGCGCTCCGCCGTCATGTCCGCCGACATTGCTGTGGCCACCCCGAAACTCAAGAATGCAGAGCAAAAGCTGCCGATGGTCGATACCCCAAGGTGCCGAAGCGGACTTGAACGCTCTGTCTTCCTCATTTCTTCTCCAGTTCGTCATCGTCCATGGGATCAGACCGCTGCGTCCGAAAGTAAACGTTGCGGAATGGCAGCCAGTTGAGGATCATGCCCCGGCGTTCATACCAGGCGCAACAGGCTTCCTGTCGTTCGCAAACGCTCTTCCAGCAATTCCATAAGCTGCTCCTCGCGAATACGACCCTGCCCCAAGCCGAGCTTCATTGCCAACTCGCGCCAACCATATGTCGGCCGGACCTGGGGTGCGCCATAGGCATCAGCGAACCATGCAAGAGCGACTGCATACCCGTATCCGTATTCCATCTCGACTGAGCCACCGACAGAGACCCAGATATCGGCACCGATAAAAATCGGCGTCCTGAAATCGCCACCGATGACCATTGACGAGTCTTCCCTTGACGCGAAAACCCATTCCCTGACGATGGCATCTCCGGTGACGAAGATAATGCTGGCCCAGTCATTGTCGATACTGCCGCAGTTCAGATCGCCGAAGACAACGAGGGTAACATGCCCATCGCCCCCTTCGATGCGTGTTGAGACCTTGCCGCTCACATGCAGGTTTCCGTCGATCACAGTGATCCATGAAGACGGGACGAAGTCCCCATCAATCGCGAGATCGCCGCGATGAACGCACGCGTCCGCGGTTTCGTTTTGGGGTCCTCCGGGCACCAACTGAAACCTCGATAGGGCCTCGGCCACAGTGGGGTCGGGAAGCTTCCTCGACCTCTGGGTCACAAATTCCTGCCACTCTGCTGACGTTACGCTGTTCAAGGGGTATTCACTCTCCTCTTTTCACCGAATATGCCTGAACGGCAGCATGCCACTGGCTTTGACCGAAGCAGACCCTAAAAGGCTGACGTAAACATGTCCAGCAGGGGTGGTTGCGCAAGCCGCGACCGAAGGAAGATTGTCCCAACAGCACCGACAACTCCTCCTGGAGCGGATTGTGCCTCAACGATGCCAAGCATCACGACATCAAGCGGAACATACTCCGTGAAATTTCGCTGCGCCCTGATACGGCGTCCCGGGAGATCATCGGCGCTATCTCCAATCATGTCGCCGACCTTCATACGCCGCAGCGAGATCGGAAAAGACAGCGCGACAAGTGCAATAGCAACAGTCTCGATAATCTCGCCGGATGACTGAAGGAATTTTCGCTCAAGCGAGGCCATGCCTGCGGTATCGTATGAGAAATCGCGCCTATTGTGCCCCAATTCCATTGCCTGAGTTATGGCCCTCCCCTTCTATAACTCACACAATGGAATACTGAGCTATTGCAAATCATTTTATCACTCAGCGGTGCGTAAAAAAACGCCTCAGGCCCAATTGGATATGGTCTTGCAGGTAAGTCGCCAGCCGCAATCCCTTCTTAATGGCGTGCCCCTATCTGACCGCACCCCGTAGATAGAGATCCTCACCGCGTTTTTCTTGCGAGAAAACGAAATCACCTTGCCGCAAGAACTTGTCGAACCATTGCAACAGTTCATCTGCGGTTGCCGAATTGCGATAGGCGTTCAGCTGAACGGCCAGTGGCGCGTCGAACGAGATGTCAAAACTCGTACCGAACTGCGTTTCGCCCGAAACATCCGCTTTGAACCTCCCGCCGCCATCATGACGCATGGTGATGTCAGCACGTTTGAAGAACTCGTCACTATATGTCGCGACAAGTCCGGGGGCTTCCCACCAGTCCTCATTGGTCAGGGCGTTGCGTGTTCCCTCACCCCTGAATTCGACGCGCAACCCGTCGAGAGAACGGTAGTCGCGGTTCTGAAAGCGTTTCAGCGGGATAGCGAGCCATTGTGTGCCAAGGCCGGGGTTCAGCCACTGGGCGAAATCATCCTCCGGGTCATTATGCGGATCGAAGAAAAACTTCGGGGAAGTCAGCTTCAGGTTCAGCCCTATGGAATCGCCCAGGGTCTGGCCGGGAAAGGAACCGGATACCGCCCTAAGTACGATGCCTTCTTCCGCTATTGGCAGACTAAGCGAAAACCTCTGATAAACAATATTAAAATGTCCTATGCTTTCTCCGGTCTTTCGAGCGTGCATACACACCGACGATGAAAGGCTGGAGGATGTCAGTCATCTTTGCAAGAATTTCCTCCTGCTGGTAGCAAGCCGTGCCGGCAAATCCGTCAATATCCACCTGTCAGAAAAATGTTCTCCCCGGTCATGAAACTGCAGGCCTCGGAAGACAGGAAGATGGCGGCGCCCACCATTTCTTCCGGCTGCCCGGCACGGCCCATCCAGTTCAGCGTCCGGACGTATTCCGCCCAGCCTTCGGGGTCCTCATCACGACGGTGGGCATTGCGGTCTGTGTCGATGAGGCCGGGCGCGAGCGTGTTGAGCAACACATTGTCGCGCGCATAATCCCGCGCCTGACTCTGAATCAGATTGTGCTGCGCTGCCTTGGTCGCGGCATAGGCAGTGACGATGCCCTTCGGCCGCAGCTGATTGACCGAGCCGATGGAAACCACCCTGCCCCATTTGCGGGCCGCCATGCGCGGCAGGGCCGCCTGCAGCATGTCCACCGTCGAGCCCAGATTGACCGCCAGCTGAAACGCCAGATCGTCCGGCGTCAGTTCCGACAGCACGGCATTGATCTGGGCGCTGGCATTGATGACAAGAATATCGACCGGTGCAACAGCCTCGGCCCGTTCGATGAGATCACGACCGGCACCGGGTTCGGAAAGATCGCCCGCCAGTTCCTGCGCCGTGCCGCCGCTTGCGACGATCCGGTGCTGCACGGGCGCGGCAGCGCCCGGCTTTACGCCATGCAGGATGACATGGGCGCTCGCGCCCGCCAGCCCCTCGGCAATGGCGGCGCCTATGCCGCGGCTGGAACCGGTGACGAGCGCCGTGCGGCCCTTCAATCCAAAGACGCTTTCGAGGCGCATCCTTTATCCTTCAAACAGCGAGATGCGCGCGCCGGCAATTCCCGGGCGGCAGGAAAACAGGCCGCCGGAGAGCGGCGCGTCGGCGAGTGTGGATGCCGGCAGGCGCGTGCGGGCGCTGGTGATGAACAGCGTCGACAGGTCCGGCCCGCCAAAGGCGATGCTGGAAGGGCGCGGCACCGGCATGTCGATCACCTGGTCCAGCTTGCCGTTCGGAAGATAGCGGCGCACGCACCAGCCATCCCAGATGGCGCACCAGACCCCGCCTTCGGCGTCCACGGCCAGACCATCCGGCCGGCCATCGGCCACCGGAATGCGGGCGAATTCGCGGCGCTGCGACAGCGCACCCGTCGCCGGATCGCAATCATAGGCGTGGATGAGGCCGGGCACGGTATCGACGAAATAGAAGGTCCTGCCATCCGGGCTCCAGCCGAGACCGTTGGAAACGACGATGCCGCCTTCCTTGCGCTCGGATGCGCCATTGGCATTGATGCGATAAAGCGCACCCGTGGGCTTGGAGGCATCGATGCGCATCGAGCCGACCCAGATCGCGCCATCCGGACCGCATTTGGCATCGTTCAGGCGGTTGTCGGCGATCCCCGCCTCCGGGCTGACGAAGGGGGTCAGCCGGCCGGAGGCGAAATCCAGCCATTCGACGCCATCCTGCGACGCCACAAGCAATCGCCCGCCGGTGACCGGAATGACGGCGCTGACCAGCTTGCCGGTCTCGCAGGTTTCGTTGCGGCCAGTGGCTGGATCGAAGCGGTACACCGCCGGATGCAGGATATCCACCCAGTAGAGCGCGTTTTCCCCCTCGTGCCAGACCGGGCTTTCCCCCAGCTGCGCACCCCATGGCAGAATGCAGCTGAGTTCGGCGCTGGGGCGGCCCGTTGTCGAACGCGGGCGTGGCCGCGAGCTGATCGCCACGGCCCCGGCTGCACCGGTAATGCGCCGGGCGGCGGCAATCAATTCACGCCCGGCGGGATGGATATTGGAGGAATCCAGTCGCGACGACGGCCCGAGCGCAACGAGCACACCCATCGGCGTATTGTCCCGGCCCATGACAGGGGCGGCGACCGAATTCACCCCCGGCAGATGCTCCTCATAGGAAATCGAATAACCTCGCGCCCGCGTCAGCGTCAGATCGGCCTGCAGCGCATCGAGGCTGGTGATGGTTTTGGGTGTCTGCAGATCGAGCGTCAGGCGATCCAGCAGGGCACGGCCAACGGCGGGATCCTGAAAGGCGAGCAGCGCCTTGCCCGGCGCAGTGCAATGCAGGGGAACGCGGCGTCCTACCTCGACGCGCACCGAAAGACCGTTCGGCGAGCGTTCGGCGAGATATTGCGTCATGGTGCCGTCAAGCCGGCACAGTGCAACCGTCTCCCCCAGTTCAGCGGCCAGCCGCGCCAGTTCCGGCGTCGCCGCCGAGACGAGATCGAAGCTCTCCCAGACCTTGTGGGACATTTCCAGAAAACGCTGGCCGAGAACATAGGTGCCACGGGCCTCATCCTGACGGACGAGGCCATAAGCGATGAGGGTGCGCAAGATGCGCGCGAATGTCGGCTTCGGCAGACCAGAGGCGCGCAGCAGCTCGGCAAAACGCAGCGGTTCCGGCGCATCGGCAACCATGTCGAGCAGGGTCAGCCCCTTGGCAAGCGCCGCCGTGCCGCCCGGCGTCTCCGGTTTCATTGCCTCTGCTCCTTCGCGAGTCGCTGCCGCCTTGCGGCCGCCGCGTCGTCCAGCATCCGGTCCATCGTCCATTGCGCTTCAAACCCCAAAGTGTTTCTGATCCGCTCGTTGGACGTATGGTAATAAACGCCGTCGCCGGGAAAATCGACTGTCACGATAGGCAGGCCGGTCAGCGCCGCAATTTTCGGCAGAAGCGCGGCGAAATCGGCCGGCTCATCGGCGCCGAGATTGAAGGTGCCGCCCGCCGCCCCGGGGTGATCGAGAGCAAGCAGAATACCCGCCACCATGTCGCGCGTATCGGTTATATGCATACGAAACGGCCGGCCGTTTTCATTGCGCGCCAGAATGTGCGACGGCTCACCGATATCGCGGGACTGGAGCAATTCGGCGATGGCAGTGTTTCCGAAATTCTGCTGCTGGCGAATGCGCGGCCGCAGGAAAAAACGGGGACCGGAAAAGAAACTCTCCTCATCCAGCAGTTCCGCCGCATCCTGCGTATGCGAAAAGCGCAGGATCACCGTTTCCATGATTCCGCTTCGCTGGTGAAAGCGCACCAGCTCTTCGCCCAGAAGCTTGGTCAGACCATAGGGCGAATTGGGGCAAAGCGGATGGTCCTCGGTGACCGGCAGGAACTCCGGCCGGTTTTCCGGATAGACCTCACCCGAGGAGGCGAAAACGAACCGCCGCACGCCAGCTGCTGACGCCGCATCCAGAAGCCGGCGCGTGCCCTCGACATTGACGGCGAACATGCGGTCACGATCCGCCGGAGCCCATGACATGAAGGCGCCAAGATGCAGGACGGCGTTCACGCCCCTGATAGCCTCGGACAGTGCCTGCGCATCCTCGAGCGACCCGACAACCTCCTCGCCGCCGGTTCCCGATGGCCTGAGATCAAAACCGCGAACGGCGCGGCCCTGCGCGCGCAAGGCGGCGACAACAGCACGGCCGACACGGCCTGCCGATCCGGTGACGAGGATCATAGCCGTGCTCCCGTCTCTGCATCGAAGAGATAAAGCTGGGCCGGATCGAAACCGAGCCGGAGCGCCTCATTGCCGGGAAGGCTGCCGGTATGCGAGACGCGGGCGATCAGCCCCTTGGACTTGCCCTCCTCGCCATCCGCGACCCTTGCGCCCTCCGCATCGAAATAGACGTATTTTTCCGATCCCAGGCTTTCCACCAGCGTCGGACGGACATTGAAGGTGACCGGCGCATCGCCCAGAACGAGATGTTCCGGCCGCAGGCCGACGATCACGCTGCCCTGGCGGCCGACGGCACCCGGCAGGGAGACCGGTTGCCCAAACAGGGTAACAGTGCCGTCACGCAGTTCCGCATTGAGGAAATTCATGCCCGGTGAGCCGATGAAACTGGCAACGAAAAGATTGGCCGGATTGTTGAAAAGCTCGTCAGGTGCGGCGATCTGCTGGATGATGCCACCCTGCATGATGACGACGCGGTCCGCCATCGTCATCGCCTCGACCTGATCATGCGTCACATAAACGGTGGTGACACCGATGCGCTTGTGCAATGCGCCGATTTCGGCACGCATGTGGACACGCAGCTTGGCATCGAGGTTGGACAGCGGCTCATCCATCAGGAAGGCCTGCGGCTGGCGCACGATGGCACGGCCGAGCGCAACACGCTGGCGCTGGCCGCCCGAGAGATCCCTGGGCTTGCGATCGAGATAGGGTGTCACTTCCAGAATGCGCGCCGCATCGTCAACACGGCGGTCGATCTCGGCCTTGTCCGTGCCGCGCATCTTCAGGCCGAAGCCGATATTCTGGCGAACGGTGAGGTGCGGATAAAGCGCATAGTTCTGGAACACCATGGCGATATCGCGGTCACCCGGCGCCAGATCCGTGACTTCGTTATCGCCGATGAAGATCTGCCCTTCGCTTGCGGGTTCGAGACCGGCGAGGATTTTCAGCATCGTCGACTTGCCGCAGCCGGAAGGCCCGACCAGCACCACGAACTCGCCGTTCTCGATCTCAAGCGAAAACGGCCTGAGCACGTTGAGCGCGCCATAGGACTTGCTGACGTTGCGAATGGAAATATTGGCCATGCTTATTTCTCCGCGCCAGCGGTGAGGCCGCCGACCAAATAACGTTCCAGGAACAGGTAGATTGCGATGATCGGCAGCGCGATGAACACGGATGCGGCGGAAATGTCGTTCCAGTAGGTGACATATTCGCCCTGCATCGTGGTGATGCCGAGATTGGCCGTCCAGTTGTCCGGCGAGTTGACGAGGAAGGTGCGCGCATAGGCATAGTCTGCCCAGCTGAGCACGAAGGCATAAAGTGCGGTGGCGGCAAGCCCCGGCGTGGCGATGGGAAGCACGACGCGCACCATCGCGCCGATCGGCGAGCAGCCGTCGACCATGGCAGCCTGTTCCAGTTCCTTCGGAATGGTGTCGAAATAGCCTTTCAGCATCCATGTGGCGAAAGGAATGATCATTGTCGAATGCGCCAGAACCAGCGTCCACAGGCTGCCGATCAGGCCGAAGCTGGAAAAGATCGAAAACAGCGGAATGACCAGCAGAGTCGCGGGCAGCATCTTCGCCGTCAGGACGAAGAGACCCATCGTCGCGCCGCCCCGCATGGAATAACGCGACAGCGCATAACCGGCGCTGACCGAGACCAGCATCGACAGCGCCACCGAGCCGATGGCCGCCAGCATCGAGTTCCAAAGCCACAGCAGGATCGGTTTTGCCGCCCAGACGCGGGCGAAGATGTCCCACTGCGGATCGTCCGGCCAGAAGGTCGGCGGCAGGCGGTACAGCTCATCGGTGGTGGAAAGCGCTGTGACCAGCAGCCAGTAGACCGGGAACAGGATCATCACCAGCGTGAAAATCACAGTCGCGTAAAGGGCAAGGCTCTGTAAAAATGTCCGTTTCATCAAAGCCTCCTCAATAGATCGATTTCGAACGCCGGCCGAGCATCAAGAGGCTCGCGACGATGCAGATCACCAGTGTCAGCACGCCGACGGCGGCGGCACGGCCGAAATTGTGATACTGGAAGGCCTGATCATAGGTCATGATCGACAGCGTCTGGGTTGAACGCAGCGGCCCGCCGCCGGTCAGAACCTTGATGATGGAAAAGTCGCGGAATACCCAAAGCAGCGTCAGCACCAGCGTCACGCCCAGCACCGGCATCAAAAGCGGCATGGTGATCCAGCGGAAACGCTGCCACACACTCGCGCCATCGACCTTGGCCGCCGCATAGTAATCGGCGGGGATGGACTGCAGGCCGGCCAGACACATGATCGAGACGAAAGGAAAACCCTTCCACACCATGGTGATCGCCACGGCCCAGAAGGCGGCCGTGGAACTGCTGACCCACGGGATCATCTGATCGGTGAAACCGAGCTTGATCGCCAGCCAGCCGAACAGGCCGAAGGAGGTGTCGAACATCCACGCAAAGATAACGACCGCAATGATTTCCGTTACCGCCCAGGGCAGCGCCATTCCCAGCCGCGCGACGGTACGGCCCTTGAAACGGTTATTGGCGAGAAGCGCCGTGCTGAGGCCAACCGCGACGCTGCCGGCGGTAACGACGATGACCAGCTTTAGAGTCACCCAGCAGGCCAGCCAGAATTCCGGCGACGAAAACAGCCAACTATAATTGGCCAATGAGAACGGCCGGCTGGCGCCGCCGAGCCTCGGTATCTTGACCTGCTGGAACGACAAATCAACGGCCAGCACGAGCGGCCAGACGATGATGGCGGCAACCATCAGGACCGCGGGCGCGATCAGAATATAGCCGAGGAGATGTTGCCGGCTGGGACGCGCAAGATCGAAGAACTTGCGACGCCCAGCCCGAACGGGTTCGGTCATGGATGGTCCTCCTGCCGGATGCGAATGATGGCCATGGCCCTGTACGAGCCATGGCAGGACAACAAGATCAGGACAATGGGGGATCAACCCTTGATGGCTTCGGCCTTTGCCTGCATGGTTTTCGCCACTTCCGCCGGATCGAGATCCTGAATAATCATCCGCTGGCTTTCTTCCATCACCATCTTACTGAACTCGTTGTAGAAAAGCTCAAGCCCGGTCGGAATGCGGTCGATACCGGCTTCGGACGCGGCCTTCATCGTTTCGATCAGCACCGGAAAATGCGGGATGGTCTTTTCGACACCCGAGACATCCGCCTTCGGGCTTGGCGGGGTGTTGCCGCCTAGGGTGGCGTAGCTGCGCTGGAATTCCGGCGTCATCGTCAGCTTGATGAAATCCCAGACCAATACCTTCTGGTCGTCGGGAATATCGGCCGGCATGGCCAACACGTTGGACGAGCCGCCGAGCGGCGGGTGAAGCGGCGGCGCGGCGTAAACGATGTCAGCCTTAGCCGAACCCTTTTCGGTCGTGCCGTAAAGCCACGGCCCATCGAGCCGCATCGCCATCTTGCCATCGGCAAACAGCTTGCGCACGTCGCTGGCGCTCATGTCCACCGGGCTGATGCCGCTCTTCATCACGGTTTTCCAGCGTGAAAGGCCTTCGACCATCTGTGGCGTGTCGATGGTGATGTTGCCATCCTTGTCGGTCCAGTAGGCGCCGGCATCGATGAGGTAGTTCAGCATTTCCGTCAGATATTGCCCCGGACCACCCTTGGTTTCGTGGCCGGTGCCGAACTGGTCGATGATGCCGTCGCCGTTCAGATCCTTGGTCGTGGCTTTTGCAGCGGCCAGAAACTCGTCATAGGTTTTCGGAACCGCGACGCCCGCTTCTTCCAGCAGCTTCTTGTTATAGGCCATGACGAAACCGAAATAGTTGGTCATGATGCAGACGGTTTCGCCGTTCCATTCGCATTTCTGCTGGCCGGCCCAGCCGGTCATGTCGATGCCATCCTTCTTCAGCCACGGGTCGAGCGGCTCCAACCAGCCGCTATCGGCAAACATCTGGAATTCGAAGGACGCCAGATGCACGATCTGCGGCGGCTGGTTGGCGGCAAAAAGCGTGGTCATCGTATCCGCGTAGGAACTGCGCTCCGCCTTGGTGAATTCAATCTTCACCCCCGGATGCTGTTTCTCGAAGGCGGCGATGGCTGAATGCCACCATTCGCCCGTTCCGGCATCATCGGTCTGCCAGGAAATGAACTTCAGTACGGTATCGGCCATGGCGGGCGCAACAGCGCCCATGGTCATCAAAGCGGCGGTCGCGGTGCTGAGCGCCAGCTTTTTCATTCTTTTGGTCATGGTTTCCTCCTCCAAAAAACCAAATCAGATACGTTCAATCAGACCGAGCGCCGCCTCCGACGGTCTTACCCCAAGTCCCGGGCCCGACGGCAGGTGATAGCTGCCTTCGCGGCAATCCATGTCGCCCTCCAGCAGGCGGCGGTTCGGCTCGAAGATCGAGTGCTGGAATTCGTGCCCCTTCAGCATCGACAATGTCGACGAGGCCTGCAGGCTGGCGGCAAGGAAGATGCCGGCGCCAACGGTGGCGTGCGGGATCACGTCAATGCCGTGTTCGGCGGCAAGAGCGCCGATGCGGATGAAATTGGTGATGCCCTTATGACCCATTTCCGGCTGCACGATCGCGATGCGGCAGCGTTCGATGCGGGCGCGCATATCCCAATGGGTGCGCCATTCCTCGCCGACGGCAATCGGCACGTCGGTATTCTTCGAAACCTTCTCCAGACCGGCAATGTCCTCCGTCCAGACCGGTGCCTCGGCGAACCACGGATCGAAGGGCTGCATTTCCGCAATCAGTTCCAGCGCCCGTTCCGGCGTCTGGTTCCAGTGCATGTCGGCGGCGATCTTCGCCTGAGGCCCAAGCACCTGCCGGAGATTGGCAATTTCCGCCGCCGGGCCGTCATCGGCCACCGGTGTTGCGAATTTGAAGGCGTTGAAACCGCGATCCTGCCAGTATTTCGCCAGTTCCCCGCGCGCCTTCAGCGTTCGTTCGGGCAGGCCGGAAACATAGGCCGGAAACGTATCTACCCCGCCACCAAGAAGGTCGCGAACCGATTTGCCGGCTTCCTGTCCGGCAATATCCCAGAGCGCGATATCAAGCGCTGCAAGCGCATCGACGTAAAAGCCGCCGGTATAACCGCGCACCCGCATCATGTCGTAGAGGTCGTCATAGATCGCCGAAGGATCGGACGCATCGCGGCCGATCACGAAACCGGCGAGAAGATCATTGATGAGGGCGGCGACCGCGCCGGGGGCGACGATGCCATAGGTCTCGCCCCAGCCGACAGTGCCGGCCTCGGTGGTCATGCGCACCAGCACGCTGCGGTCGAAGGTGGGGTAGACCGTGCGATTTCCCTTGCGCACGATATAGCCGTTGGGATTGACCACCTCGCCTTCCCTGAGCGCGCCAAGATAGGGAACCTTGCGCGGCTGGGTCAGCGTGAAGACTTCGACTGTTGCGATGGGGCTGTTCATGCGGCCTCCGCGGCAACGAGGCCAAGCTCGACCAGATTGGCGTCAATATCGGCAATGGCCGCCGCATCAAGCTCGGGTGTCGGTGCACGCACACCGACGCCTTCGATCACGCCGCGACGGGCGAGCACATATTTGGTCAGCCGCATGCGATACACCGCCTGCAACACCAGAAGCGGCAGGGTGCGGACATAGATCCGGCGAGCCTCTTCCTGCCGCCCGGCAACAAGCGCCCGGTCGATGGCCACATGTTCCTCGGCGATCTCCAGCGCCGGCATGGCCGCCGTAGCACCTCGGGCATATTCGTCGAGAATGTAACGGGCGCCGCCGCCACCGATGACGCCCTTCAGCGTTGAAGGTGCATGGGCGATGATGTGGCTGATGGCCGGGCCGGCGGGAAGCGTTTCTTCCTTGACATAGGTCACCTGCGGCAAGGCGCGCACGATCTCCACGATTGCCTGCGGCGAAAGGTCGGAGCCGCGCGGCGCAGGCGCGTTCTGCAGGATGATTTCAACCTCGGGCAGCGCCTCGACGATCTGGCCGAGGAATTCGATCAGCGCCGGCGCATCCGTGCCGACCGATTTGGGCGGCTGCACCATCAGGTGGCGAATGCCAAGCGCCGATGCCGCCCGCCCATGCTCGACCACCTCACGCCAGTCGGCCGCACTGGCGCCGGCCACCACCGGCACCCGACCGGCCACCGCATCCACGACGATCTTCAGCAGCGTTGCACGCTCGGCGGCGTTCAAAGTCTCCACCTCGCTGGCGAAACCGGGAAACACGGCACCATCCACGCCCTTGTCGAGCGCAAAGACCACCAGCCGCTTCATGCCCGCTTCGTCAATGCCGCCATCCGCCAGAAACGGCGTGGGCAGAACAGGCAAAATCCCCTTGAGGCCAGCCACCATCTTTCTCCTCCCAACTAAGTATCATATTTTGATACCTTGAATTCACTAATTGACACTACATAGACTCGCACCCTATGACAAGCCCCAAGATGAAATGAACGAGGAGGTTCAAGACATGGCAGCAGCGGCAACATCGATCATCGTTGATTGGGGAACGACATCACTGAGGGCGGCGCTCGTTGGTGAAGGCGGCGAAGAGCTCGATCATCTTGAAACAGCCGACGGTATTTCGAGCCTCGGCAAGGGTGAGCATGAGGCGGCACTGATGGCTGCACTCGCACCCTGGTTCTCGCGCCACGGGGCCCTGCCCGTCGCCGCACTCGGCATGATCACCAGCCGCAATGGCTGGGTTGAAGTCGCTTACGTGCCGTGCCCGGCAGGCCCGGCGGAACTTGCCGCCGGCTCGGTGCGCAGGTCGCTGCCGAACGGGTCCGATCTTGTCTTCCTGCCGGGTCTCAACGACCCCGCCCGCCAGCCCTTTCCGGATGTGATGCGCGGCGAAGAAACCCAGATCGTCGGCCAAGGCCTCGGAGAAGACGCCACCCTCATCATCCCTGGGACCCACAGCAAATGGGCGCGGGTGAAGGCGGGGCGGATCGACGGTTTCCAGACATTCGTGACCGGTGAAATCTTCAACCTGCTCATCAATCATTCCTTCATCGCGCGCGGTTCAACGCAGCCGCCGGTCGACGATCCAGAGGCCTATCGCTGGGGTCTGAAAGAGGCAAAACGATCCGCCGCCATGCTGTCGCTGCTGTTTTCGGCGCGAACCGGCGGGCTTGCCGGCCAGCTTTCGCCGGATCAGCTGCGCTCCTATGTGCGGGGACTGGTCATCGGGCAGGAGTTTCGGCAGGCCCGTGAGGCGGGATGGTATGCGGAAGGAGACGAGGCAGCTGTCGTCGGCAATGACGGGCTGAACGACCTCTACCTAGTTGCCGCGGATGTATTCGGCCTCAAGACATCCATGGGTGCGGATGACGCCCTGACGAAAGGGGCCTTGGCTGTCCTGCACCAAGCGCTTTCGTAACCTCAGCCGACCGCGGGATGCCGAAATGGCGGCATCCGGCTTTCAAACCACATATTTTTAGGACCGTCATGTACGACTTCCCGGCCAATATCGGCACCAGCCGTCACGAAAACGATATCATTGCCATTCTGGCCCGCCTTCAGCGCATCGGCCTTCCAGACAATCCGATCGCCTTTTATGGCTCATCCTCGTTTCGAATCTGGAACTCCGTCACCGAGGATCTCGGCTCGCTGGATATCGTCAATCTGGGATTTGGCGGCGGCACTTACCTTTCCGCCAGCCACTACCTGCGCCAGCTCCTGGTTCCCTTGAAGCCAGGCAGAGTAGTGCTTTATTTCGGCGAAAACGATATTGCCAGCGACGGCCTCAAGGCTCAAACGACGCTTCGGCACCTGCAGGATTTGCGGGATCGCATCTCTCGAACGCTACCGCAGGCGGAGGTGTTTGTTCTGGCGATCAAGCACAGTCCGACGCGCTGGATATACCGCCATGAATTCAGTCTCTTCAACCAGACGGCGCGCGACTGGTGCAACGGCCGCGAACGCACGACTTGGCTTGATCCGAACGCCGGCCTCATCGGTGAAAATGGCCTGCCGATGTTCCGTTATTATTTGCCAGATTTGGTTCATCTGAATGCAGCAGGCTATGCGATCTGGTCGGAAGCGCTCAGAAAAACGTTGGGTCTGCTGAACTGAGACAAGCGGCAACTTTATCTTTTATCCTTGATGAGAATAGAATCTTCGACCCTGCGATTCCAAAAGCGTTTTGCAGTGGATGGGAACCGAATCGCTGACCTTGATGTTCAACCATCCCCAAACAGCTGAAATATCTGGTATTTTAATCGTAAAGCATTGTCGGCGTAGGTGATCAGTAATGTCAACGATGCACTTTTAGCGTGACGATGCCGAGCTATCTCGTTGAAATTCTTGCAATCAGAGCCTCGTAGTTAACTGCCAAAGGTTTGCCGCCTTGATCTCCATTCTGTCTTGGACGGGAGTTATTTTCGGTGGACGTTTCCTGTCTTACTGATTGAACCGTCCCTGATGCGCCGTATCCACCAAATGTCCGTTATAATGGCCCGGTTGGCCGAACCTGCGAACTGACCTCATGAGCCGGTCTTCGACACGGCTCGGCCGCCGCATGCTGCGCGATATCCGTGCGGGTAGGGTTTCGCCCGCAGAAACAAAAAAACCCGCATGAAGCGGGCTTTTATCTGGTTGCGGGGGCAGGATTTGAACCTGCGGCCTTCAGGTTATGAGCCTGACGAGCTACCGGGCTGCTCCACCCCGCGTTGATTGGTTTTATTATAGCATAAAGGCCGCATTTGCGGCCTTTTGATTTGGGCTTTGTGGCCCTTTTGTGAGTGAGAAGATTTTGTGTTGCGTTTTGCAGACCTGGCAGCGACCTACTCTCCCGCGTCTTGAGACGAAGTACCAT
>NZ_JADQWB010000035.1 GCF_015704895.1 Agrobacterium leguminum
CAGAAGCCCCTCGATGATCCGCCACTCTATATCCGTTAGGTCGCCGCGAGCCAAAACTGCCTCCTAAAAAGCAGTCTTGAATCACGCTTCAGCTGATTTGGGAATCCACTTTGTCAACAGGGCCTAGGTAGACTTGGCGATGCACGAATCCATCCTCCTCCAACTCACGCAGTTGCTTTGTGAGAAGATGAAAAGCGCATCCGGGCAGAAGTCTTTGAAGTGCGTTGAAACGTGTCGTTCCATCAGTCATCAGGTGATAAAGGATCACGCCTTTCCATCTGCCATTGATCAGATTGAGAGCTGCCTCCATCGAGCACGCTGGGAGCGCATCATAGTTTCTTCTCTTCGGCATAGCTAAACCACAACGTTTGAGGGCTGTATAGGCTTCAAATACAGCGCCTGGACGCACGGGACAATGCAGTACTCTTTTTATATATCATCGAACCGCTTGCCAATTCCGTAGCAAGACCAACTCCAATCACCTTTCTCACTTCGGTTTGGCAACCACTTTGAGCATGTCAGCCTAGCCTGAGTTCAATATCCGGGAACCGGTCGGTGGCTGTGCCAATCAACGATCAGTGAGTCATTCCCTTCGCGGATGGTATCGTGACCGACTGCAATTGTGTCTCCTTTAAGAAATAATATAGCACTAAATTAGCCTCTCGTTCAGAAACGAAAGATCCTCTATTTGCTCGGTCAAGGCAATCACGCCGGACAGGAACACGATCATGAATATTGCCAACACTCAGGCGCCAGTAAACCTTCGTCAACAGGCTGCTGGATACCAGCGCCGCTCGCTCGGATCGCTGACGATCACCGCTCTCTACGACGGCATTGTCGGCATCAATCCCTTGGCTTTCGCGGGTGTTACCAAGGAGGAACGGGAGGCCGATCTGCGCCGACAGTTGCTCGCAACAAGCGGTGAAATCGAAACCTCAGTGAATGCCTTTATCGTCGATACAGGTAGCAGGGTTATTCTGCTCGACGTAGGCTCTGGCCATCGCTTCGGCCCGACAATGGGCCGACTTCTGGAAAACCTTGTTGCATCGGGCTACAAGCCAGAAGACATCGACGCGATCCTTATTACACACCTCCACCCCGACCACGTCGGTGGCGGATCCTACGAAGATGGGCGGCCGGTCTTCCCTAATGCCACGATGTGGGCTCACAAGGCAGACGCAGCCTTCTGGCTTGATTCAGCTACGACACTTCGGATCCCGGAGCCGCAGCACTGGTTCATTACCGCGGCACAGGAAGGCACAGCACCTTACCGCGAGAGCGGACGCTTCAACACGTTCGTCGAGGGTGATGTTCTGTTCGATGGTTTGGTGAAGGTCATTGGGCTGCCTGGCCATACGCCTGGTCATTCAGGCTTTGAATTCTCCTCCCAGGGAGAAACCATCCTCTTTTGGGGCGATATCGCTCACCTTCCAGCAGTGCAACTCAACCGGTGCGACTATCGATCTCGACATCATTCCCGAAAAGGCAATCAGCTCACGAGAATGGGCACTTGAGGAGACCGCGCGCTCGGGCATCTGGGTTGCAGCCTCGCACATGTCCTTCCCCGGCATCGGTCGCGTGCGCAAGGACAGTGACGGTCACAGCTGGATCGCAGCCGAGTACGCAGCACTAGCAATGAATGATTAAAAGGCAGGCGCCGCCCGAATATGGGCGGCGCACCTCCGCGGCCTAGTTGATTGTCATGTCTTCGGCCGCCGACTTTCCCTCGCCGGTTGATACATTCGTCAACCACTGCCCGTTAAGCGCGGCGAAACGCGCCTGGATCCAGTCAATAAATATTCGGACCTGAGGTGCCAGATACTGTTTGCTCGGATAAAGAACCGAAACCGGCCTTGGTGTCGGTCGATATGGTGACAGGATTTCCTTCAACCGACCGTCGTTGAGATAACGGTCAACGATAATTCCGGGAACCTGAACGATTCCGAAGCCGGCAACACCACATTCGACATACGCATGGGAGTCGTTGACGAGAATAGCACTTTTAGGTGCAATTTGGGTTGCCGTGCCGCCTTCAAAAAAGTGCCACGATATCGGCCGTCGGCTCGCGCCCGATAGAAAGTTGACACAGCGATGATCTGACAAATCTTGAAGAGACTTAGGTTCACCAAATTCGTCAAGATATCGTGGCGCCGCACACGTCACCATCACGGCAGACCCCACCCGTCTGGCGACCAGACTCGAATCCTTCAACTCTCCGATACGGAGAACACAATCGACACCCTCCGCAACCATATCGACGTTTCTATCGGTCACGCCTAGCGTCAGTTCGATGTCGGGATAAGTCCGGGTGAAGTCCCGCAGACTTTCGAAAAAGCCGGTCTGAGCGAAGGCAGATGGAATATCAATGCGCAGCTTGCCACGCAACGGTGCGCCGATCTGTCCGAACATGGAGGTTGCCTCGGAAACGCTCCCGAGTATTGTTTCCGCTCGCTCGTAAAAAGCCTCTCCTTCACTGGTCATCGTCACTTTGCGTGTCGTACGTTGGAAAAGCCGCACGCCAAGGGAATCCTCAAGCTCCTTGATTATGATGGTGACCTGTGGGCGCCCCACCTGAAGGTTCTCAGCAGCACGGGTGAAATTCCCGAAATCCGCAACTTTGATGAAAACGCGTATTGATTGAAGCAGATCCATTGCACCTCCCTAGCGTCGTCGCACAACCGGACGGCCAGATGTTCCCTGACGATTGTTTCTTTCAGACAACCCAATACCGATCAACCAGCCATTGTTTCGCGTTTTTGAACAGGTGTTGATCGGTCGCGCGAATTTCTTCATGTACGCTAAGGCAGTAGTTTGATCACATCATGGATCACACAACAATTCAAAGCGGCTTCGAAAGCCATCGTGGTTACGCGCGCGTCTTCAAGCCCGATGCGATGACTTTCGGGTTTATCGCCCCATTGGAAGCCTACCCCAACAGCGCGGCCCCCAGCATGCATGATCACGCTCGGATGGCCAAGATCGCCGACGATGCCGGATTTTCTGCTATCTGGCTGCGCGATGTCCCTTTCTATGACCCTCATTTCGGGGACCTTGGTCAGGTTTTCGATCCGATGACCTACGCTGGATGGCTCGCGGCGGCTACGAAAAACATCGCGATCGGAACAGCCGGCATAGTGCTACCATTGCGCGACCCACTGCTTGTCGCAAAGCAGGCAACAACTCTCGACCATTTGACCTCGAACCGATTTATGCTCGGTCTGTCTTCTGGAGACAGGCCATCGGAATATCCCGCGTTCGGAGCGGATTTCGCCAACCGGGCCGAGCGATTTCGTGATGGGCTCTCGCTCATTCGCGCGGTCACCGAAACCGAATTCCCAACACATAGAAGCGAATTTTATGGCGCCCTTCACGGCAATCTGGACTTGGTGCCTAAACCGGTTCGTCCTCGCCTGCCGGTGATCGCGGTTGGGAGGGCTGGTCAAACAATCGACTGGCTTGCGGAGAATGTGGATGGCTGGATCTGGCATCAGGGCAACCTCAACCGCCTGAAGGACGTAATCGCTTTATGGCGCAACAGCGTCGGCGGCGGCTTCAAGCCTTATGGTTACGCGAATTTCTTCGACCTTCATCGTGATCCGAATGCGCCTCTAAGAGTCGGTCAAGGTATCAGCGTTGGCCGCAAGGCTCTCCTTGACCTATGGAAACGCCAAGAAGAAGAGGGCGTGTCGCATATCGCGCTCAACATGAAGATGTCCCGGCGTCCGGCCCATGAAGTGCTGGATGAACTGGGAGAGCATTTGCTCCCGCACTTTCCCTCACACTGAACCATGCCTGGCAGATCGTGAATCGGAGAATTCGACAATGACAAAGCATATAGAAGTCAAGGCGCCCTTTGATAGCGCGGTGGTTGGGTATGTTCCTGCGGCTGGTGTGTCCGACATAGAGGATGCTCTGGCAAAAGCGCATTCACTGTTCTCCGATAAAAGCGGATGGCTGAGCAAACAGGAGCGGATCAAAATATTGAAGCGTGTTGCCGCGCTCATTACAGCTCGACGGGAAACCATTGCGCGACAGGCTGCTCAAGAAGGCGGAAAGCCCTTAAAAGATAGTCTCGTTGAGGTCGATCGAGGTGTCGAGGGGATTGAAGCTTGTATAGATGAGCTCAGAACCTCTGCCGGGCAAGTTGTTCCGATGGACGTCAATGCCACTTCTGCTGGTCGTATCGCCTTCACGCAATTCGAACCAATCGGCGTTGTGGTCGGCGTGAGCGCATTCAATCACCCCTTTAATCTTGTCATTCATCAACTTGCTCCGGCAATCGCAGTTGGCGCACCCGTCATCATCAAGCCAGCGCCGGCGACCCCGTTGTCCTGCCGTACCCTCCGACGACCGATGTTGGCCCCTTGATCAGTAAGCGGGAGCTGGAACGCGTAGATACTTGGGTATCAGCGGCTGTTCATGATGGCGCGAAGCTGGTGACAGGCGGAGCCAAGATCTCAGACAGCCTCTATCAAAACACGGTCTTGCTCCATCCTCCGCTAGCGTCCAACGTGATGCAAAAGGAAATCTTCGGTCCCGTCGTCTGCGTATACCCATATGACGAGCTATCTCAGGCAGTCGAAATCGCCAATGCGCTTCCCTATGCCTTTCAGGCGGCGGTATTTACACGCAGCCTCGATACAGCCATGAGCTGCTACTGTCTGCTGGATGGTACCGCCATTATGGTCAACGAAAATTCGCTGTTTCGTATCGACGCGATGCCTTTCGCTGGGGTCCGACAGTCTGGTCTTGGTGTTGGCGGCATTCCGCACACAATGCGGGATATGCAAACGGAAAAGATGATGGTCTGGCGATCTGACGCCCTGGCCTGAGCAATTAAAGCGAACAACCTTTCAGACCAGCACCTCTGTCGCCGGCGACAGAGGTGCTGGCGCTCCCAATCTAAAGAGAAGACCGCTATCAATGCTAAACTCACCAATGAGTGGGCTCGCAAACAGGCTTGGAATTACGACCGCACGATTGCAGTTCGGTTTCGCCGCATCTATCGCTGCGTGGATAGCCGTAGCCGTGGCGACATATTTGCAGATACCAAATAGTCACTGGGCCGGCATAACAGTCTTCACAGTGGCGCAGCCAACGCGAGGGCTACTGCTTGAAAAGAGCATTTGGAGACTGGCAGGGACCGGACTTGGAGCCGTTGCGGGATATATCATTCTTGTGACCTGCCACGGCGCGCCGGGTGCCACCGTTTGTCTTCTGACCATATGGTTATCGGGCTGCGCGTCGGCGGCAGCATTTTTAAGGCATTTTCGTAGTTATGGTGCCGTACTTGCGGGATATACCTGCGCCATCATTGTGCTTCTGACCGCAGAACACCCAACTATGGCATATGAGTTCGCTTCAGCTCGCGTCCTGTGCACCTTTATTGGAGTATTGAGCGCGACCGCAGTGAGTGGCCTCATCGTGCCAAAGGCACCGATTGGCAAGCTCGACATGGACCTGAACGCCTTGAGAGATGAGGTGCTGGAGTGGATTGGATCGCTCTTCCACCACGACAGAAACAAAGGCCAAATTGAAAAAGCGAGCAATCTGATTGCACAAATGGGAGCAATCGAAGCCGTTGCTGACGAAATTCTGGATGGATCTCCCGGCGCAATCGCCCGCAAAAAGGAGGTCCGGCGCAGATTAACCTCTCTTCTGCGCCTTGTAGGAATAGCTTCCAACCTCCGCAGCCATCTCAATAATCTGGATGAAGCGAAACAGAACGCGCTGCTGAACGACCTTAATAGCGCGTTGCTCGACAACAAGGTTGGCGGAGCTCTCCCAAACGGTGAACGAAGATACCCTGAGGCCATATCGAAGCTAGTCAACGATTTGTTTGCTGGCATTGCTGCAGTTGCGGATCTACGATGCGAGATCCAGGTGAAAGGTTCGCGTCGCTTGCCGAAAACCCTATTGCAACTCCAAGAACACGATCCTTATGAAGCACTGCGCGCCGGTGCTCGTACCGCAATGGTCGTTATTGTGGTCGGTGCCTTCTGGATAATGTCAGGTTGGCCGCCGAGCGCATTTATGCTGGTTAGTGCCTGTGTCTTTGTGACGGTCTTTGCGGCAAACGACAATGGTCAAGCCAATGTCAGGAGAGTCTTGCCAGGTGTAATTGCCGGCGTGTCAGCGGGACTTTTATATCGTGAGCTCATATTTCCTTCTGGAAGTCCCGTCGTTGATATGATCGTTGGCCTTGCGCCATTCACGATCCTTAGCGGACTTGGTCTTTCTTCCGCTGCGACAGCAATCAGCGCTGTAGAATATAACAACTTCTTTTTGATGATGTCGCAGCCCTCTCACAGCATTCCGCTCGGTCCGCCGCTGGCAGAGCAGGCGATCGCGTTGATCATCGGCGTGACGATTGCTTTGATTCTCCTACACGCAGTCTTTCCCCGTAGCTGGAAACGACGCCGTAGTCGCCTTCTGCATCTGATCAACGATGATCTGGACAAGCTGTCGATGAGTAAGTTCGATGGAAGAGCGAGCCGAATCTCAAATCGCATTCTCTTAAGGCTTCTTCGCCTTACAGCATTCGATCAGCGTGTTGCAGGTCAAGAACGCTCTGCCGGTCTTAAGCTTCTGCTCATGCATGAGCGTCTATTGACCGACGTCCGAAATCCCGCTGCAATACCACGGTAGCCTCGATCCAAACCGCATCAATGGTAGATCAGACCACTGGCATTTAATGGCCAGCTTTCGCCCGGCCAACCATGATCAGA
Organism: Agrobacterium leguminum; assembly: GCF_015704895.1. GTDB lineage: Bacteria > Pseudomonadota > Alphaproteobacteria > Rhizobiales > Rhizobiaceae > Agrobacterium > Agrobacterium leguminum. The sequence continues at coordinate 6,729 of NZ_JADQWB010000035.1, forward strand.
CCGCGATCTTTTCGAGCGGGATGCGGCGCAGCTCGGCCTCACGCTCGTGGATGTAATCACGGGTGTCCGGTACGGCCTGACGCTTTCGTGATCTGGATCTGGAATATGTGGAAAGCCTCGTGGGTGAAGGCCATTTCGGAGCCGGCGAGGTTGAATTCCACATCCGGACAAAACGCTCGCCATAGAGGGCGATCGCCTTGTCCTTGTTGGCCATAAGCGCTCGCGCCAGGACAAGGCATAGTGCATCGGCAGGATCTCGATATCCGAGACCAGCAGACCCGCCTTCTCGACGAGGGGAAGTACTTCCTGCAGCGACGGAATATACCCGCCGGGGCAGATGTATTTCTCGATCCACGGATTGTTATAGATCGCCGGATAGGGCTGACCGATCGAGTGCAGCACCATAACGCCATCATCGGAGAGAACTTCGTTCACCTTGTTGAAGAACTCGCCGTAGTTCAACCGGCCGACATACTCGAACATGCCGACGGAGACGATACGATCGTAGCTCTTCGTCGCCGGCATGTAATGGTAGTCCTGCAGTTCGAAGCGAACCGAGTTAGAAAGGCCACACTTGGCGGCTCGTTCCCGCGAGATCTTCAACTGCTCGGTCGATAGCGTGATGCCGGTAACGTCGACGCCGGAGGATTCGGCGTGACCTTGCCCCCAAGTTTTATCCAGTTTTGAGTTCGCTCCAGCGGTTTTTTGAAGTGCTCCCCGATTTTGGGCCAGCGAGAGCTGGAATTTTCCGGGGTTATGGCTCAGTTCGGCGGGGATGCCGATGAGCCGTTCATCAGCGAAATCGGCACCTTGTTACCGATCGCGCTATGTGGCCGGAACTCGTTATAGTCTCTACGCCAATCCTCCATCTTCGAGCGCGCGTCGTCAAGGCTCATGAACCAGTGGGCGTTCAGGCACTCGGCTCGGAACTTGCCATTGAAACTCTCGATATAGCTGTTATCGGTCGGCTTGCCAGGCCGCGAGAAGTCGAGCACGACGCCCTTGTGATAGGCCCAGAGATCAAGGTCTCGGGAGATGAATTCGCTGCCATTGTCCACACGAATGGTGGCCGGATAACCGACCTGCCGGCATACTCGTTCCAGTGTCTGAACCACGTCCTCGCCCTTGTAGCTGAAGCGTGCATCGACCGTCGGCGAGAAGCGCGAGAAGGTATCAACAACCGTCAGAACCCTGATCTTGCGACCTGTGGCCAACTGGTCATGAACAAAGTCCATCGCCCAGACATGGTTGGAATGGGTCGGTTCCGTGCGATCGGCGCGAAGCTTCGCCTTGACCCGTCGTTTGGGAACCTTGTTGCGGAGCTGGAGGTCCATCTCCTTGTAAAGGCGATAGATTCGCTTCGGATTGACCGGCCACCCGTCGCGCTTGAGCAGGACATGAACGCGACGATAACCGTAGCGCACCCGCGTCTGGCAGATGTCCCTGATCTTCAGCTTCAGTTCGGCCTGCTCGCCGCGCCTGGACTTGTAGACATATAGCGACCGATCGATCTTCAATACCGCACATGCGCGCCGGATCGAGACCTTCCAGTCCACCTTGACCGTGTCGACAAGCTTGCGCTTGCGGGCAGGCCTCAGAGCTTTTTTGACAGCACGTCCTGGAGCATGGCCTTGTCCAATGACAGGTCGGCGACAATCCGCTTCAGCTTGGCATTCTCTTCTTCGAGCTGGCGGAGTCGCTTCATCTCCGAGGGCATCAGGCCGGCGTATTTTTTGCGCCAGTTGTAAAACGTCGCGTCCGAAATTCCTGCCTTGCGGCAGACCTCGCCAATCGGCGTTCCATCCTCCGCTTGCTTCAACACGAACGCGATCTGCGCTTCCGAAAACTTCGAGGCCTTCATCGAATTCTCCTCTTCTTCCCAACAGGGATCATAAGTGGAAAATTCCAGTTCCAAATGGCCTAATTTATTGGGAGCACGTCACGCCGGCAAGGTGCCGCCCGCCAAGGTTCTGGTCATCGGCGCAGGTGTTGCCGGTCTTGCCGCCATCGGCACGGCCACCTCGCTCGGCGCCATTACCTATGCCTTCGATGTTCGCCCGGAAGTGGCCGAACAGATTGAATCCATGGGCGCGGAATTCGTCTATCTCGATTTCGCCGATCAGCAGCAGGACGGCGCCGCGACCGGCGGTTATGCCGCCCCCTCCTCGCCGGAATTCCGCGAGAAGCAGCTCGAAAAATTCCGCGAACTCGCGCCGCAGATCGATATCGTCATCACCACGGCGCTCATTCCGGGCCGCGACGCCCCGAAACTGTGGCTCGCCGACATGGTGGCGATGATGAAGCCGGGTTCGGTCATCATCGACCTCGCAGCCGAACGCGGTGGCAATTGCGACCTCACGGTTCCCGACCAGCGTGTGGTTTCCGACAATGGCGTCATCGTCATCGGCTACACGGATTTCCCGAGCCGCATGGCGACGCAGGCCTCGACGCTCTATTCCACCAACATCCGCCACATGATGACCGACCTGACGCCCGCAAAGGACGGCAAGCCGGTTCACAACATGGAAGACGACGTCATCCGCGGTGCGACGGTCACCTATCAGGGTGAAATCACTTATCCCCCGCCGCCGCCGAAAATTCAGGCGATTGCCGCGCAGAAGCCGAAGGAAAGAGCAAAAGAACTCACGCCTGAGGAAAAGCACGCCAAGGAACATGCGGACTTCACGGCGCAGACGAAAAGCCAGGTCGGCCTGCTCGCCGTCGGTACGGCGATCCTGCTTCTGGTGGGCATGTCGCCTCGCTCGATGAGACCGGCGCGTTCGCTGCTGACGGGCTTTTCCGCCATCCTCGCCCACAAGACGCCGGTGGAACTGGCGATCATGAAGGTCGAGGTCTTCCTCGGCGTCTTCATCGGCGCGGTCACCTTCACCGGTTCCGTCGTCGCCTTCGGCAAACTTGCCGGCAAGGTGGACGGCAAGGCGAAGAAGTTGCCCGGCGGACATGTCCTCAATGCCGGCGCTGCGATCCTGTCGCTCGTGCTGCTCATCATGTATTGCAACGGCGCCGGCGCATGGACGCTGGTGCTGATGACGCTTGCCGCCTTCTTCATCGGTTATCACCTGATCATGGGCATCGGCGGCGCCGACATGCCTGTCGTCGTTTCGATGCTGAACAGCTATTCCGGCTGGGCGGCCGCGGCAATCGGCTTCACGCTCGGCAACGATCTGCTGATCGTCACCGGCGCGCTGGTCGGCTCCTCGGGCGCGATCCTCTCCTACATCATGTGCAAGGCGATGAACCGCTCCTTCATCTCGGTCATCCTCGGCGGCTTCGGCGGCACGACGGGTCCGGCGATGGAAATCGAGGGCGAGCAGGTGGCGATCGACGCCGAAGGCGTGGCGGCCGCGCTGAATGACGCCGACAGCGTCATCATCGTTCCCGGCTACGGTATGGCGGTGGCGCAGGCGCAGGCCGCGGTCTCCGAACTGACGCGCAAGCTGCGCGCCGACGGCAAGACCGTGCGCTTCGCCATCCACCCGGTCGCAGGCCGCCTTCCCGGCCACATGAACGTGCTGCTGGCCGAGGCCAAGGTGCCTTACGACATCGTGCTGGAAATGGACGAGATCAACGACGACTTCCCCAATACCGACGTCGTCATCGTCATCGGCTCCAACGACATCGTCAATCCGACCGCCCAGGACGATCCGAACTCACCCATTGCCGGCATGCCGGTTCTGGAAGTGTGGAAGTCCAAACTGGTCATCGTCTCCAAGCGCGGTCAGGGCACGGGTTACTCCGGTATCGAGAACCCGCTGTTCTACAAGAACAATACCCGCATGTTCTACGGCGACGCCAAGAAGTCGATCAACGATCTTCTGCCGCTGATCAAGTAACACAACAAAAACGGGTTCGGGGCCGCGCAGGCGATCCCGAACCGAAACAAGTGTGTTTCAACCGGATTCCGACGGGCGCCTTACTAGCAGCACCACCAGCGGATTGATCCGATTCTTTCCGCTACTCAGGCAATTGTTTCGCTGTGACCAACCAATGAAGTGCGAATTGCAGTTCTACTAACCTCACGGACTATGCCCTATAAAGTTACAACAATTGAGACAATACCGACGGCGAGTTCAATCGCTGGAGATTCCGTCGGATGCCGTTCCATGCTGACAAGTTTGAAAAGAGGTTGGAGATGACAAAAAAATACGTTTTCAACAAAACCGGTGATGCCGACGTACTCGAACTGACCGACGTTCAGGTGCCTGCGCCAAAGGCCGGAGAAGTTCAGATTCGTGTAAAGGCAATCGGCCTTAATCGAGCTGAAATCATGTACCGTACAGGTCAGTACGTGATCGATCCGGTATTTCCAGCACAACTCGGCTATGAAGCGGCGGGTACTGTAGAAGCCGTCGGTCAAGGTGTAGAACACGTATCGGTTGGCGATGCCGTCAGCGTTATCCCGGGTTTCGCTTTCACCGAATATGGCATGTACGGCGAACTGGTAAATGCACCTGCGCGTGTCGTCGTCCGTCATCCGGAAAAGATTTCTTTTGAGGCTGCGGCTGCGGCTTGGATGATGTACACGACTGCTTACGGCGCATTGATCGAATTCGGCAATCTGAAGTCCGGTCAGACTGTTCTTATTCGCGCCGCATCTAGCTCCGTTGGCCTCGCAGCCATTCAGATTGCCAACATGATTGGCGCTCGCCCGATCGCCATCACGCGTGGCCCATCGAAGCGCGATGCGCTGCTTGAAGCGGGCGCTTCTGCGGTTATCTGCACTGACGAGGAAGAGCTTTATCTCGCCATCATGCGTCTCACCGATAGCAAGGGTGCACAGATGGTGTTTGATCCAGTCGGTGGTCCGGAAGCTGCACATCTCATCCGCTCGCTCACGATGGGAGGCATTTTCTTCCAATATGGTGCACTCGATATGCGCGATATTCCGGTCTCAGTTATGGACCTTCTCGGTAAGAACCTGACTATCCGCGGCTACGAGCTTTTCGAAATTTCCAAGGATGATGCGAGGCTCGCTCGCGCCCAGGACTTCATCTACAAGGGCCTTGAATCTGGGGCACTCGTCCCGAAGATCGACCATGTATTCGATTTCTCGGACATGGTCGCGGCTCATCGCCACATGGAAGGCAACACCCAGATCGGCAAGCTTGTCGTTCGCTTCTAAATATCATCTTCGGCACCCGTCATCGTATTCGGGTGCCGTTCTCCCTCCCCGCTTAAAAGGCGGGCGGTCATCTTAGAAACGTCCCGCACCATCCAGGCTACAGCCTGCGCGAACTAAAGCTTGCGCAGGTATGAAGAGAGTTCGTCGACAAACACCCTTATGCGCTTGGGAATATATCGGTTGGATGGATAAATTGCATGAACGTGCTGCGTCTCATAATGCCACCCGGGAAGAACCCGTTCGAGTTGGCCCGTTTCAATCATAGGCGTCAGCAGGACATCGTGAATAAGGCCAACGCCAACACCGGCTGCCACTGCTTCGCAGATCATATGAGAATTGTCTGATCTCAAAACCGGGCTTATCGGAACTTCTTCGACAATGCCATCCTCTGAGACCAGCGTCAGCGCACCGTTTGCACGAATGTTATTGTGCATCACGTAATTCAAATCGGAGAGATCGGACGGCTTCAATGGTCTTCCGGCAGATTGCAAATAGGATGGCGAAGCGGCAAGGAGCGCTTCAGAGTGCCCATACTCCGCACGATAAGATTCGGTTCGCTCGTCTCGCCCATTCTAATTGCAAGATCGAACCCCGCACCAACGATATCGACAAATCGCGCGGAAAGCGAAACGTCCAGTTTGACGTTCGGATAGCTTCGCAGGAAATTGAAGACAAAGCCGCCGAGGATATTGGTGCCGAAGTTGACTGGCGCGGTTATGGAGAGGCGGCCTGACATGGAATTCTCAAGATCCGCAACAGAAGCGTCAGCCTCATTGAGGACTTCGAGAGCAAGTTTTGCATTGTTGAGGTAGTGGATCCCGGCATCGGTGAGGGAAAATCTGCGTGTGGTTCGATCAATCAACCGGACACCCAGATGCTGCTCCAGAAGACGCACCTGTTGGCTTATAGCAGATTGGCTTCTTTCTAGATCACGTGCTGCCTCGGAGAAACTACCGGTCTCTGCAACGCGTACAAAGCTCGACAAGATCGCAAACCATCCATATCCAACTCATAAGTGATGGCGATAAATCATATTGCTGTGTGGCTATTATATTCGTATTTCTAATATGGTAGCGATTTCTCATCGTCAATTGGGATTGATACTATGCACTCCACAACTCGTAACTTCATCCGCACCAACACCGCCGCAGCTGCCCCGCAGAGCGATGCTGGTTCGGCAGGGCACCAGACCAAGCGTCCGCTTAATACCGAGCAAGTGCCCGGTGTCATTCGTAGAAAAGTTGGTAGTTTCGAAGTGACCGCGCTTCTTGACGGCTACATGGCGATGCCACCTGAACTTTTTAGCGCTCCGGAAGAAGAAGCACGTCAACTTTCGGCGGCCCGTTTCGAGGACGGTCGTGATCTCAGCCCGGTTAATGCATTCGTCATTAATCTTGACGATCGCATCGTGCTGGTCGATACCGGTGCAGCTGATGCCTTTGGGCCGACCCTTGGCAAGTTGCCGGCAGCGCTCAAGGCCGCCGGCTATGAAACCGGGCAGATTAATGCAATCGTCATGACGCATATGCATCCCGACCATATCGCCGGTGCCATCGACCAGAGCGGCAAGGCAGTATTTCAGAATGCAGAGTTGATCCTCACCGAGGCGGACTTTAAATATTGGCACGACGACGCATGCATGAGTGCCGCACCCGAGCCATTCCGTCCGTTCTTCCTTAAGGCGCGCCAAGCGGCCTCAGCCTACGCAGGACGCACAACTCAGATTAATGGCGAGGCAGAAATCTTCAGTGCACTGCGGGCGGTTCCACTTCCAGGTCACACGCCAGGTCACACCGGCTACATCATCAACTCGGGTGACGACTCTCTCTATATCTGGGGCGACACGATCCATCACGCAACATTCCAGCTAGCACATCCGGAATGGGGTCCGGCCTTCGATGTCGACGCAGAGCTTGCCATAAAGTCGAGAAAGCGCTCGCTGGATATGGCAGCAGCAGACAAGCTGATGATTGCCGGCATGCATATGCCGTTCCCTGCCACTGGTCACGTCACGGCCGAGGGGGAAGGCTACCGGTTTGTTGCCGCGGAGTGGCCCTACGCGCTCTGACGTCAAGTCGCTATCTCAGAACGAACGTCGAAGGCACCATGCCCGCCTCTCATTAGGTTGAGAGGCGGGCTTTCCTTTACCGGAAAGGAAGTGCAAGCAAAGCGATCCCGAATAGGATCGATCTTCCATCTCGTATGTTTCAACCGATATCATTGTCGCTCTGAGGAACCTGTAACTTGCGACCCTCTGCCGTTTCAAAAACCTGGCGAAAGATCCGGGACGAGCCTAGACGGGAAGCAATCAATAAGATCGCTTCGATCCAGTTTTGGGGCGCGACGTACCTCTGCTGAGATGCACTTGGCGAAGTATGACCATTGACGTCCAGTCTAGATAGGCGGGCCGAGTCCCTAACCGACTCGCATTGAGTTACCAGCACAAGGTCGTCACGGCGGCTCTTGCGAGAATTCCTACACATCACCCGCGACGGCAATAGGCATGACCGCAGCTATACGTGGGCTTGCTGTTGCAAATATCCCCAGACCTGCAAGATCGAGTGGGTTGATCAGGAACCCCGATCCCGGACTATTAGCTCAGGATCAAAACCTGGCTGCTTCGCCATCTCGTGAACAACGAGACCATGGCGGTACCGCCGGCAAGGTATTTTGTAATGAAGGGCAATATATAGGCGTCATTCACCCCCATGAGGAAGAGCGGATAATGCAACGAAGCACTAAGCCAGGCTACGAACCCGACCTTTTGCAACCCGATAACAACAGCAAGCGAGACCAGCAGCATCGGTATAATGTTAATGATCGACTGGATCGCCTGACCACCACCAGTATTGACAAGCTGAAGAACAGAAGGCTTTTGCTCTACGCTGCGGATTTCGGTGAATCGGGACAGCGATTTCGGCAAGTCGCGGACAGGCATTTCGCTAAGTCGCGGACAGCGGGCTCGATCGAATTCCGCCAGCCTGGTTGCTGTTAGGGGTGATTGATCTCGTTT
>NZ_JADQWB010000036.1 GCF_015704895.1 Agrobacterium leguminum
CCGACCCTGCCAGCCGTTCGTCGAGCCGTCATCAGCGCACTTGCCATCCCCATGATGGCAATCCGATGTCCCCACTGCAAAGGGCAAATTCGGACAGCAGAATATATTCTGCCAAAGTAGTGCTAGTTTATGCCGACCTTTCCAGAAAATATAAGAAACTCGCATTTTATAGAACGCGGCATACCATCCCGACTGACGATCTCTGCAGTTGGTCATCGACTGCGACAGTCGCGCCCGCCCCAATAAGCGTAACAAATGAAGTACACCTATGAGCCATATCTTTGATTTTATTCGCCAGGCATTCATCAGGCTCGCAGGCTCACCATCGACCGAAAGAGTGGTGGAGATGCGGCAGGTTTTCGGCCCGGACGCGGCGTTTTCTATCATAGTCCCCTTGCATTGGCTGGATTGCTCGAAGGCGGATCGACTCGTCGCCCTCGCCGCCTGAGGGCTGTCCTGATGAGCCAATGGGGAAAGTCTTTTCGACCAGGCTGTGCCAATTATCAATCAGGCGAACTCTTCTTTTAAACTCCTCGATAGCTGGACTTTCGGGAATGGCATCGACCATATACTCCAGATAAACCGTCGTGAAAGCTTCGATGTCGACATTTTCATCGACGATCCGCAGGTCCTCCCATATCTGAACCCGACAACACAGGGCTATACCCTGCAGGTGAACCCGGATGAATATGTTTCGGACGGGACGCGTGCGTTGAAAATCGTGTTCGCGGGCATCGGCGAAATCGACTTCATTTGCGCTCCAAGTCTGAGCAACGATCCCACATCCCGTGTCGCAGTACGTGGAATCGAAGTTGACCTTGAGACCCCGGGCGAAATCATCGCGAAGAAGGTTCACTATCGAGGATACTCTCTTCAGCCACGTGACATGTTCGATATCGCGTGCATCGCCAAGGCATGCGGCGATGGATATGTTCTCGAAGCTCTCTTGCCATTCAGGAACAGGGCCGCCGCTGCATTGGCAGTCGCCGAGAGAATGGATGCAGGCCTCCCTAGCACAGTTATGGGGAAGCTTCAGTATAGAGAGGGGTATGCGGATATTTCGAAAACTGCTCAAGCGACGACAATCTCGCTTTTGAAAGCGGTGTGCGATCACAAGCCAGCGGTATCCGCAACGCCTTCCTCTCCGTCTCCGCGCTGATTTTTCGGCAACTTGGCGACTTTAGCTATACCGCCGTTCGGTCGATTATTCTTTCGGTGCGCATCATTCCGATTAGCCAGCAAAACCAAGTTAGGGCGGCGCCAGCGAGTGTGAATGAATTGTGTTGCAAATGCCTAGCCAATCCACGGCGCGTGGTTGACGGTTCGAATCCGTTCAAGAGTTAACCTGCCCCGCCCTTCAAGGGCAACTGTCCTCTTGATAAATTCGCGGCGCTGAATACGTGCACAAAGTGGTCTCGGGGGCATCATCGGCGACTGGATTTTATCCAGATGAGGGAACGTGGTTTAAAACCAGCTCATAGGCCGTGCTTCGTCCTCCAGCCTCGCCTTTTTGCAGGATGCCTTTCGCCATCAGATCCGCTATGTCGCGAGAGGCAGTGTCCTGGGATGCGTTCGTCAATTTTGCCCATTTTGTCGACGTGAGCTTGCCCTGGAAATTTCCCTCTAGCAGCCGGTTTAGGACCTTGGCTTGTCGCGGATTGAGATCGCTTGCAGCATGCGACTGCCAGAAATCATTTTTCAGCATCACGTTATCGAGGGTCAACAGCGCCTCGCTAACAGCATTGTCCAAACGATCGAGGAACCACTCGATCCAGCTCGTGATGTCGAGGCTTTCCTTGCAGGTAACTGATTGCAGGGCTTCATAATACCCGATACGGGATCGCTCGATTGCTGCGGACATGGAATAAAGCCGCTGGGCGCCCCCACCACTGCGTGCAAGCGTCATGTCGGCGATTGCGCGAGTTATGCGGCCGTTTCCATCGCCGAAAGGGTGGATAGCAACGAACCAGAGATGAGCAATGGCTGCCTTAATGAGAGGATCCAGTTCGTGCTGTCCGTTAAACCACTCAAGGAAGGCTGACATCTCAGCTTCCACGCGATCTGCGGGTGGAGCAACATAGTGGACTCTCTCGTGCCCGAATGGACCGGAAACGATTTCCATACGACCGCCAGAGTCGTCACGCCAATCGCCGACGCGAAGCTTATGGCCCGATTCGTTGCGGCCCGTCGGAAAAAGGGCCGCATGCCATTGGAATAGTCGCTCTGCCGTCAGTAGCTCTGCGCAATTGATCGTGGCATCGAGAGTCATATGGACGATGCCCTCAACCGAGCGGTTTGGCGTCACAAACCCATCGATATCGATACCGAGCCGCCTGGCGAGCGAGGAACGAACCTGTTGCTCATCCAGCTGTTCTCCCTCAATCGCTGACGACTTTACCACGTCATCGGTCAACGCTCTTAGAAACGTCGCCTCGCGTGTACGAAAACCGAGGCCCTCGACGCGGCCAATAAGGCGTCCTTGATCAAGGCGTACGGCCGCAATCCTTGATATAAGGCGGTCAATATTCCACTCGAATTTCGGCCATAGGGCGCACTGCCAGATATAACTCATATCCCACGATAGAGCACATCTGCGGAGAATAACAAGATTTATCTCCGCAAAATTGCGGAGATTTTCTCCCGTAACCTCCGCACCCACCCGAAGCTGGGCGCACAAAACAGCGTCGCCACGCCTGTGTAACGGCTCTGGCTAAGAGAACCGATGCTCGCTGACCAGATCCTCACGCTGAGGCAGCCCAGACCAACAGACTGGGATATGAAAATGCAATCGGATCAATAATTTAAGTAGTTCAATGAGGGCTGCGCTCCTGAAATAACGCAGATTTGCATTCGTATATCGCGGGTTCGACTCCCATCAAGGCGAAGACGCTCGCAAGGCATTTTGCTCAAGCTCTATTGCGGTCGTTCATGCGGGCCGCAAATTTCGCTAAAGCAGTCGCTCGGCTGTTTGGGCTGAATGTCCCAGTTGGGGTGGAGAGCGGCCTAAGCGCTTTCAGGCCGACAGAGGATGAAGCGGCCACCCGCTCACTCGAACAATTGCGACACTGACACTTGTCGGATGCGCTGTTCGTCCGAGGTGAAGCTTAGCAGCATCCGCTTGTCTCCAAGCACCCAGCGATCGTTTTTCAAACTACCACCGCTGCTCCATTCCGGCTCTCCAAACTTTGCTCGGGCCTGCTCCCGGGTCATGGTCATATCGAGATCGAAAGGCGTTCCATCGATCGGTCTTCCTGCTTCCTCTGGAAGAACGAAGAATGTACGCAGAACCAACTCCCCTTCCGCAAAGCGCGTCCCGTTCGGCAACTCGCTTCCGAGAGTAAAGAGCAGTTCAATCTGTTGACCGAGAACCTCGACGTTCGTTTCCTTCTCGCCGCGTGGTGGCCGCTTGAGTGGGAGCATCGCACCCAGCGACTTTAAGTAGTCCACGACCGCTGCGTCGGTTTCCGACTTTCCCAGCAATGCCAGCGCGCCCTTGTAGATTGCCATGCAACACCTCCAATGCTTACTTGCGACGATTGCCATGAGATCGGTACCGGGACGCCGCGAAGACCCTGTCAATAATAAGCAACGACGATCGGGACAAGTGGCTCATGAAGAGGATCCGGAAGAATTGAGAAGGCAGGTGAAAACATGAATGCAGATCGACTGTTTACCCAAAGTGAATTGCACGGAAAATCGGCCGATCCGTTCATCCAGGACGGCGGGCATTCATTGATGGCGAGGCGGTGGTACTGAATGAGGAAGGCCGCCCGGACTTTGGGCGCTGCAGCGCTGGCTCGGCGGAAGAGGGGGCAAGCGCGTTTCGACGGAGTCCGTTCTCTTCGCCTTTGACCTTCTATTTTGACGGCCACGATTGGCTCGGACCGAACCGTCAGTTCGCTGTCATCTCTTGACAGACTTGCTGGAGGGCACCATCGGTGCGATCCAGTTGTCCGAAGAGATAGAGGGAGACGACGCTGAGCTATTGGCCAACGCCTGCTCGATCGGCATGGGAGGCGTCATTGCATAGCGGCAATCAAGGTGAGATTCAGCGTCAATCAGGATGAGACTCGCGCCGGGGTGTGACGGAGTGAGGGCGTAGCCCGATTGTAGTCATATCCCGGCGCGGCGCAGATTTTAGGCGTCTCAT
>NZ_JADQWB010000037.1 GCF_015704895.1 Agrobacterium leguminum
CATAAAGGCCGCATTTGCGGCCTTTTGATTTGGGCTTTGTGGCCCTTTTGTGAGTGAGAAGATTTTGTGTTGCGTTTTGCAGACCTGGCAGCGACCTACTCTCCCGCGTCTTGAGACGAAGTACCATTGGCGCTGGGGCGTTTCACGGCCGTGTTCGGAATGGGAACGGGTGCAGCCGCCCCGCGATAACCACCAGGTCGGCAAAACGCAACATATGATCCATGCGTTTCGCATGGATCATATGATTGCTTGTTTATTGGTGTACCTTATCCTGTTCGCTTGACGCTCACAGGGGACACCAATTGGCCATACGGTCACCTCGCATATGAGGCAACGTCTGATCCAAGCGATCACAGACCATGTTTTCACATGGAAACTGTTGTTTCGAGAAGCTGGAGAGCTGAACGCTCTATTTAATTTACACGTCTTTCTGTGACCTGTCGGTATTCCACCTTTGCTCAACAATGAGCATGGCAGCCATACAGACCAGAGGTCGTCGCGCCCTGTGGCGCGGCCCGTCCGGAGCCCTTCGGGCGTCAGGACAAAACAGATCATCAAGCTTCGCTTGATGAACATATTCAATGGGAACGAAGAAGTCGATCGAGCTATTAGTAACGGTAAGCTTCACACATTGCTGTGCTTCCACACCCGTCCTATCAACGTGGTCGTCTTCCACGGCTCTGATAGGGAACACTCGTTTTCAGGTTGGTTTCCCGCTTAGATGCCTTCAGCGGTTATCCATTCCGTATATAGCTACTCTGCTATGCCCTTGGCAGGACAACAGATCCACCAGAGATACGTCCATCCCGGTCCTCTCGTACTAGGGACAGATCCTGTCAATATTCCTACACCCACGGCAGATAGGGACCGAACTGTCTCACGACGTTCTGAACCCAACTCACGTACCGCTTTAAATGGCGAACAGCCATACCCTTGGGACCTGCTCCAGCCCCAGGATGCGATGAGTCGACATCGAGGTGCCAAACAACCCCGTCGATATGGACTCTTGGGGGTCATCAGCCTGTTATCCCCGGCGTACCTTTTATCCGTTGAGCGATGGCCCTTCCACACGGGACCACCGGATCACTATGACCGACTTTCGTCTCTGCTCGACTTGTCAGTCTCGCAGTCAGGCTAGCTTATGCCATTGCACTCGACGACCGATTTCCGACCGGTCTGAGCTAACCATCGCGCGCCTCCGTTACTCTTTCGGAGGCGACCGCCCCAGTCAAACTACCCACCATACACTGTCCCGGATCCGGATAACGGACCGCGGTTAGACATCCACGAAGATAAGGGTGGTATTTCAAGGATGGCTCCACAGAAACTGGCGTCCCTGCTTCAAAGCCTACCACCTATCCTACACATGCCTTGGCGAATGCCAGTGTAAAGCTATAGTAAAGGTGCACGGGGTCTTTCCGTCTGACCGCAGGAACCCCGCATCTTCACGGGGAATTCAATTTCACTGAGTCTATGTTGGAGACAGCGGGGAAGTCGTTACGCCATTCGTGCAGGTCGGAACTTACCCGACAAGGAATTTCGCTACCTTAGGACCGTTATAGTTACGGCCGCCGTTTACTGGGGCTTCAGTTCAGAGCTTGCACCCCTCCCTTTAACCTTCCAGCACCGGGCAGGCGTCAGACCCTATACGTCGTATTGCTACTTCGCAGAGCCCTGTGTTTTTGATAAACAGTCGCTACCCCCTGGTCTGTGCCACCCCATCATACTTGCGTACAAAAGGGTCACGCTTCTTCCGAAGTTACGCGTGCAATTTGCCGAGTTCCTTCAACATAGTTCTCTCAAGCGCCTTGGTATACTCTACCTGACCACCTGTGTCGGTTTCGGGTACGGTCTATACGGTGGAGCTATTTCCTGGAACCTCTTCGCCGCCCAACCAATCCAGTAAGGTTGAACAACACACGAGATCCGTCACTACCACCAGGCCCACGAATATTAACGTGGTTCCCATCGACTACGCGTGTCCGCCTCGTCTTAGGGGCCGGCTAACCCTGCTCAGATTAACTTTAAGCAGGAACCCTTGGTCTTTCGGCGAGGGAGTCTCTCACTCCCTTTATCGTTACTCATGTCAACATTCGCACTTCCGATATCTCCAGCAGCCCTCACGGGTCCGCCTTCACAGACTTACGGAACGCTCCGCTACCACTTGCACAAAGTGCAAATCCTCAGCTTCGGTGCATGGCTTTAGCCCCGTTACATTTTCGGCGCAAAGACCCTTATTTAGACCAGTGAGCTGTTACGCTTTCTTTAAATGATGGCTGCTTCTAAGCCAACATCCTGGTTGTTTTGGGATCCTCACATCCTTTCCCACTTAGCCATGACTTGGGGACCTTAGCTGGAGGTCAGGGTTGTTGCCCTTTTCACGACGGACGTTAGCACCCGCCGTGTGTCTGCCGACTAGTACTCCTCGGTATTCGGAGTTTGGTTAGGATCAGTAAGACGGTGAGTCCCCATAGCCCATCCAGTGCTCTACCCCCGAGGGTATTCGGTCGACGCTCTACCTAAATAGATTTCGCGGAGAACCAGCTATTTCCGAGTTTGATTGGCCTTTCACCCCTAGCCACAAGTCATCCCGAACTATTGCAACAGTTATGGGTTCGGCCCTCCAGTTGGTGTTACCCAACCTTCAGCCTGCTCATGGCTAGATCACTCGGTTTCGGGTCTAATGCAACTAACTCAATCGCCCTATTCAGACTCGCTTTCGCTGCGCCTACACCTACCGGCTTAAGCTTGCTAGTTACACTAAGTCGTTGACCCATTATACAAAAGGTACGCCGTCACCCTTGCGGGCTCCGACTGTTTGTAGGCATCCGGTTTCAGGTTCTATTTCACTCCCCTCGTCGGGGTGCTTTTCACCTTTCCCTCACGGTACTTGTTCGCTATCGGTCATGCACGAGTACTTAGGCTTGGAGAGTGGTCTCCCCATGTTCAGACAGGATTTCACGTGTCCCGCCCTACTCAAGGACAATGACTGTTCTACGCGTAAGGGGCTATCACCCTCTATGGCCGACCTTTCCAGATCGTTCCGCTTTATTCATCATTGCCACTGGCCTGGTCCGCGTTCGCTCGCCACTACTTGCGGAGTCTCGGTTGATGTCCTTTCCTGCAGGTACTTAGATGTTTCAGTTCCCTGCGTTCGCTTCTTACCCCTATGTATTCGAAAGTAAGATACCTTATCACAATGCTTGGAAACCCAGGCCGTTCGTTAAAACAGACTGGATTTTCCAAGCATTTAAGGTGGGTTGCCCCATTCGGAGATCCATGGATCAAAGCTTATTCGCAGCTCCCCACGGCTTTTCGCAGCGTATCACGTCCTTCTTCGCCTGTGCATGCCAAGGCATCCACCAAATGCCCTTAATTCACTTCTTCGTTCTCATTGTCTATGCTCATCCATAGCCGTTCCAAAGGAACGGCAACCTGATTACCTTTTACAA
>NZ_JADQWB010000038.1 GCF_015704895.1 Agrobacterium leguminum
GTATAGCGCGGCGATCAGGATGAGACGCTGGCGACAATCTGGATGAGATTCTTAGGTCGCGGTCGGGCTCAAGTTATCATGCTGATTGTCGCTGACAAGTTCTTCGTCGTTTTCTGATTGTCGCTCCGCGACAGCTAGCGCTGAGGTTCTGATTGTCGCGAAGGACGCGGGGCGGCCTCGCTGACGCTTTTCCTCGAGCGCAGTTCTGCGGCGATAGCTTTCGACGTTCATCTCGAAGATCGTGGCATGGTGCACGAGCCGGTCGACTGCGGCGAGTGTCATGGCGGGATCGGGAAAGACCCGATTCCACTCTCCAAACGGCTGATTGGCGGTGATCAGGATCGACCTGTGCTCGTATCGGGCCGAGATGAGCTCGAAGAGCACACTTGTCTCCGCCTGGTCCTTGGTGACGTAGGCGAGGTCATCGAGGATGAGCAGGTCATATTTGTTGAGTTTATCGATGGCTGATTCAAGCTGGAGTTCTCGGCGGGCAACCTGAAGCTTCTGCACAAGATCGGTGGTTCGGGTGAACAGGACCCGCCATCCGTTCTCAATCAGCGCGAGACCGATAGCAGCAGCAAGATGGCTCTTTCCTCCGCCGGGCGGCCCGAACATGAGGATGTTCGCTCCCTTGGCTAGCCAACTGTCGCCGGCGGTAATTGCCATGACCTGCGCCTTCGAGATCATGGGTACAGCGTCAAAAGCGAAGCTGTCCAAGGTCTTTCCGGGCGGCAAATGCGCTTCGGCGAGGTGCCGTTCAATCCTGCGATTGGCACGCTCTGCCAGCTCGTGCTCGGCAATAGCCGACAGGAAGCGAGCTGCTGGCCATCCTTCTCGGTCTGCCTGCTCGGCAAATTGCGGCCACAGCGTTTTAATTGTCGGCAACCGAAGTTCGTTGAGCATGATACCGAGCCGTGCTTCATCGATGACGTGTGCGTTCTTCATGCGGCTTCTCCCGTCCCGATCAGGGCCTCATAACCGTTAAGCGATGCGAGCTGCACATGAACGGTCGGCAGCTTGGCTGGATCCGGGCCGAAGAGCGTTCGCATGGCGACCAGATCCGGTAAATCGCCGGCGTCCAGGGTCCTGGCCAATTCCTCCGCAAGTTCGCGCTCGCAACCGCGGTCATGGGCCAGCGCCAGAAGTTCGACGGTGATCTTGCACGCCTGCTTGTCGGGAAGATTCTCGATGAGAGCTTCAAATGCCCTGCGATATTCTTCCCGCGGAAAGAGCTTGTCACGATAAACGAGGCCGCGGAGTGCCATCGGCTTTTTACGCAGGGAATGGATGACGTGGTGGTAGTTGACGACCTGGTCGTGTCGCCCGTCAGCGTGGCCACGTCCCCGGCGCAACGTCATCAGATGCGTGCCGCCAACGAAGACATCCAGCCGATCGTCGAACAGGCGAACTCGTAACCTGTGGCCGATCAGGCGGGATGGCACGGTGTAGAAGACCTTGCGCAAGGTGAAGCCGCCCGTCCGGGACACCGTAACGACAATCTCTTCGAAGTCCGTGGTCCGGCGCTCTGGCAGCGCCTGCAGATGGGATCGCTCTGCATCAATGCGCCTGCCATGGGCAGCGTTGCGACGGCTGACGATCTCGGCGACAAAGGCGCGATAAGAACTGAGGTTGTCGAAGTCCTTGGTCCCCCGCATCAGCAGGGCATCATGAACAGCGTTCTTGAGATGGCCATGGGAGCTTTCGATCGAGCCGTTCTCATGCGCGACGCCTTTGTTGTTACGCGTCGGCGTCATTCGATAATGGGAGCAAAGCTGATCGTATCGGCGGGTGAGATCGACCCTGGCATCGGCGTCGAGGTTGCGGAATGCCGCCGACAGGCTGTCGCTGCGATGATAAAGCGGCGTACCACCCACGGACCACAGCGCATTTTGAAGTCCTTCGGCCAGCGCGACGAAGCTTTCCCCGCCGAGAATGACATGGGCGTGTTCGAAACCCGACCAGACAAGCCGGAAGTGATAGAACAGGTGATCAAGCGGCTGGCCGACGATCGTTACACCAAGGCCGCTGGCGTCGGTAAAATCCGAAAGGCCCAGTCGGCCTGGCTCGTGCGTCTGGCGGAAGATGACCTCCTGCGCTTCGCCATTGACAGCACGCCACGACCGGATGCGTCGTTCAAGCGTGCGGCGGATACCTTCAGAGAGTTCTGGATGTCGGCGCAGCATCTCATTGTAGACGGCGACGGCACGGATGCCGGGAGCGGCCTTCAGGAGCGGGATGACTTCTGTCTCGAATATCGGTTCCAGGGGATCAGGGCGGCGGCGTCCGCGTGGCGCTTTGCTCTGAGATGGCAGTTGTACCTCCTTGTCGAGGCGGTATGCCGTGGCTCGGCTGATCGACGCTTTTGCCGCGGCGACCTCTACGGAATGCGTTTGTCGGTACTTCATGAAGAGTCTCATCTGATGATCGGTTACATGGCGACCCGGCACAAACTGGTTCTCCAATCCAGAAAACCGCAAATGTACCGGACCGACCGCGATCATGAGACGCCTAAAATCTGCGCCGCGCCGGGATATGACTACAATCGGGCTACGCCCTCACTCCGTCACACCCCGGCGCGAGTCTCATCCTGATTGACGCTGAATCTCACCTTGATTGCCGCTATGCA
>NZ_JADQWB010000039.1 GCF_015704895.1 Agrobacterium leguminum
TGCGGATTTCGGTGAATCGGGACAGCGATTTCGGCAAGTCGCGGACAGGCATTTCGCTAAGTCGCGGACAGCGGGCTCGATCGAATTCCGCCAGCCTGGTTGCTGTTAGGGGTGATTGATCTCGTTTATTTCGGCGCTGGTCAAGAGCGTTGGTGTCTTCCGCTTCCGCATGCTGTCGCCTTCGAGCGTTATGCGGTGGGCGTTGTGAACAATACGGTCCAGGATCGCGTCTGCTAAAGTGGCCTCGCCAATCATCTCATGCCAGGCAGCCACGGGAAGTTGAGCCGTGATCAGCGTAGATTTTCGCCGATATCTCTCCTCAAAGATTTCCAGCAGATCGAGGCGCTGCCGATCGTTCAAGGTATGGGTTCCCCAGTCATCGAGCACCAGCAGATGAACGCGTGCGAGCTTGTCGATGAGGCGCGGGAAGCGCCCGTCCAGCCTGGCAAGCGCGAGGTCCTCCAACAATCGCGGCATGCGGACATAGAGGACAGAGTGGTCGAGGCGGGCCGCCTGGCGTGCAAAGGCACACGCGATCCATGTCTTTCCTGTTCCCGTCTGGCCTGTCAGGATCAGGTTCTCATTCGCCTTGAGCCATGCACCCTGCGCCAAAGACAGGACGTTGCGGCGATCCAGGCCCCGATGCGATCCGAAGTCGATATCTTCGATGGAAGCATTGGCAAAACGGAGTTTGGCGGTGGCGAGCCTGTTTGTCAGCCTTCGGTCCGTTCTGAGAGCGATCTCGCGATCAAGCATCAACCCCAGACGTTCGTCGAAGCTCAAATCATTTCCGTGAGCCTGCTCGAGGAGCTCGCGATAGGCCGTTGCCATGCCTGCCAGACCAAGCGCATTCATTTGTTCGAGTGTCGGATGTGTCAGCATCTGATGTCCTTTTTATTGATAGTAGGTTTTGCCGCGGATATTGCCGTGCGGCGGCGCCGGCTTCACGGTCTCGGTCATGGCCGGAGCCTGATCGAGACCAGATCTGAGAATGTTGGCGACAGACGAATAGCTCAGCGCGTTGATTACCAGCGCCCTTTCGCAAGCCATCTCCAGCCGATCGGACTCATAACGGCGTGCCAGGGAGAGAACGCCTTGGGCGGATCGGTAGCCCTGTTCGGGGTGCGGGCGATGACTGAGCAGACGTTCGATAAACGTCGCCGTGTTGATCCCGACCTTTGCTGCTTCGCTGCGCAACAAGTGGGGTGTCGTGTTCGCATAGCGCTGGTGCGCTTTGGGCATGTGTTCATTGACAGTGATGTGGCCTGAACGTTGCGAACTCCTGACGTGACTTGCGACACGTTTGTGATCCAAGAAGATCTCGACCGCCCGGTACGTCAGCCTGACATCGACCCGTCGTCCGATCAGCCCATGCGGCACGGAATAAAAGGTCTTATCGATCTCGATATGGTAGTCGGGATGCACCTTGGCGATCTTCCATTCCGCATACTCAAACGGCGTTGAAGGCAATGGTTTGAGCTGAGAGCGTTCGACTTCATCGAACAAAGCGCGGCGAGATTTGCCATACCGCCGCATCGTCCGGCTATTGAGGTCCTCGATCAAAGCGCTGATGCGGATATTGAGATCGACAAGGCTGAAGAACCGCTCGTTTCGGAGCCTCGCCAGGACCCACCTCTCGACGATTAGAACCGTCCCTTCAGCGGAGGGCTTGTCACGAGGATGCCGAGGCCGTGCCGGAACCACCGTCGTGTCGTAATGCTCAGCGAAGGCGGCAAACGTCGCATTCAGTGTCGGTTCGAACCAAAGAGCCTTGGCAACAGCCGATCTGAGGTTGTCGCAGATCGTCGTCTTCGTCACGCCGCCGAAGTAACTGAAGGCCCGCTGGTTCGCTTCGATCCAATCGGGCAGCTTTTGGCTGAAGCTGGCATAGGCGAACGTCAGTTGCGACGCGCTCAACACCGCGACATAGATTTGCGCTGCGCGGATCTCGCCGGTAGATGGATCGATGATCGGGATCGTATGGCCGGCATAGTCGCATTCCATCGCGACACCGGCAACATGACGGCTGCGATAGGTCGGCCGGGCTCGGCTTTCGTGATCGGCAAACCGGCCGCAGAACCATGTATAGCCATAGCCATTCGGGTGAGCTTCCCGGTATTCCTGCCAAAGCAAATGGAGCGTGACGCCCTTACGCTTCAGTTCGCTGGCCATCTTCGGCCAGTTCGGCTCGACGGTATCGCGTGGAGGCCGTCCCATTCGCCGGAATAGTCGATGCTCGAGAACGTCGTCCTCGTCCAGGCCCGGAGGTAGAGGCCAGACCGCAAGCCCGGCTTCCTTTGCCCGCAGCAGGTACGTCGAAACCGACGTCTTGCTGATCTTCAGCCGTTCGGAAACGGCACGTATCGACAATCCCTGTTCGAACGTAAGTCTCAGGATCGATCGGATATCCTTCACGTCAGTATGTCTCGCTTGCTTCCGCCTGGGCATCTTGTCCTCGCTCAAAACACGAGGGCAAAGTGCCAGATCGGCGCTCACGAAAATCGATCTAAATCCGTCGCTATAGCTGTCCGCGACTTACTGAAATCACTGTCCCGTACTTAATGGAATTGGTGTCCGCGACTTACTGAAATGCGTGTCCGCGACTTTGTGAAACCCGCA
>NZ_JADQWB010000003.1 GCF_015704895.1 Agrobacterium leguminum
GATTTCTTAAGAACGAAAGTCGCCGTCGCCAGCAGCGCCGCCGCCCTCGTTCAGTGAGCGGACTTATAAATCCACCCAACCAAACAAGTCAACACACCCTTCGTCAAAAAACTGACATTTTTATCAAGCTATTGATTTTATTAGGTAATTTCGTGTTTTTAACGGGAACCGGAGAAAAAGGCGGCCTTCATGTCGCGACTGGCCCTGTTCCAGGAAACATGCAATAGGAACGGACGAGAGTTTCAGAAGACTTGAGGCGTCTAACGCCTCTTTATAAAGCCAAGAATTGGAGAGCCCGTGCGCATTCTCGATGAAGCCGTCATTTCCGAGCTGCCGAATTATTACCGTGGCAAGGTGCGGGAAAACTACGATCTGCCCGACGGCAACCGCATCATCATATCGACCGATCGCCTTAGCGCCTTTGATCGTATCCTCACCTGCATACCTTATAAGGGGCAGGTATTGACCCAGACGGCACGCTACTGGTTCGAACAAACGAAGGATATTTGTCCGAACCACGTTGTGAGCTATCCCGACCCCAATGTCGTCATCGGCAAGCGGCTGGACATATTGCCGGTCGAGGTGGTGGTTCGCGGTTATCTTGCCGGCACCACCGGCACGTCGATCCTGACCCTTTATAAGAAGGGTGAGCGGCAAATGTACGGCATGAGCCTGCCCGAAGGGATGAAGGATAACCAGATTCTGCCCGAACCGGTGATCACGCCGACAAGCAAGGCCTTCGATGGCGGCCATGACGAGCCGCTGACACCGGCCGAGATCGTGGAGAAGAAATTGCTGACGCAGGAGCAATGGGACACGCTTTCCCGCTACGCGCTGGCGCTGTTCAAGCGCGGACAGGAAATCGCCGCAAAGCAGGGCCTCATTCTCGTCGACACGAAATATGAATTCGGCACGGATGAAAATGGCACCATCATCCTGGCCGATGAGATCCATACGCCCGATAGCAGCCGCTACTGGATGGCCGACAGTTATGACGAAAGCTTCCGCAACGGAACACGGCCGGCAAGCTTCGACAAGGATTTCGTGAGAGCCTGGGTCGCCGAACGCTGCGACCCTTATAAGGACGACGTTCCCGAAATTCCGCAGGACCTCGTCTTGCAGACCTCGAAGGTCTATATTGATGCTTACGAGCGCATCACCGGACAAAGCTTCGTTCCCGACGATAGTGGCGAGACGCCGCTTGCAAGAATACGCCGGAACCTGGAGCCGTTCTTCCCCGGAGTCTGACCGTGAGCAAAACGATCGAACAGGCGAGAAAGGACGACAGGAAGAGTGACCGTCCTGTCAGGCGCCGGCCTCGCCGTTCCGCCGAGGAAACGCGGCGGGACATTCTCGCCAAAGCAGAAGAGCTTTTCCGGGAACGTGGTTTCAATGCGGTGGCGATTGCCGATATCGCCGCGGCGCTCGGCATGTCTCCCGCCAACGTCTTCAAGAATTTCAGCTCGAAGAACGCGCTCGTCGATGCGATCGCCTTCGAGCAGATCGGCGCATTCGAACGGGGCATCCAGCCGCTGGATAAAAGCCACGCGCCGCTTTCGAGACTGCGCCATCTCGCCCGCACCCTGATGGAACAGCACCACCGGGATCTAAACGACAATCCCTACATATTCGAAATGATCCTGATGACGGCAAAGCAGGACATGAAGTGCGGCGACTATTATAAAGCCGTCATCGCCAACCTGCTCGCTGACATTATCCGCGACGGTATCGACGCGCGAATCTACGCGCCGGCCGAGATTTCTCCCCTGGCGGAAACCGTGCTCCACGCGCTGACAAGTGTGATTCATCCCGTCCTCATTGCCCGGGAAGATATCGGCAATTTAGCAACACGTTGTGATCAACTCGTCGATTTAATCGATGCGGGATTACGCAATCCGCTTGCTAAGTGACGATTCCCAATTTACGTCACCTTCTCGCAATTGCTTGCGAAGCGCAAAAGCCTGCGCTTCTATGCGCTTGGCGGTCCGGACAGAATGAGCGAATCGGGTCCTTCCAAGGCCTTCGCCTGTCGTGTCTGTTTCCGGACGCGCATCCGCCGAGCGACATTGCGCTTATAGTTGAATGCGATCGATACGCAGGGAAGAACAATGAGCCGACGTATTTTACCCCTATTTGCTTCTCTGTGTGTGACCGCGCTTCTGGCGGGTTGCAGCGATGGCGGCGAGAGCAGCCAGAACGCCGCCCAGAGCGCCGAGCGTCCGCCGTCCCCGGTCAGCATCATCCTGATGAAGACCAGCGAATATCCCTTGACCACCGTTCTGCCCGGCCGCGCCAGCGCGTTCCAGACAGCGGAAATCCGCCCGCGCGTCACCGGCATCATCCGCGAAATTCCCTTCAAGGAAGGCAGCGAGGTCAAACAGGGTGATATTCTCTACCAGATCGAGGACAATACCTATCTGGCGGAAGTAGCGCAGGCGAAGGCAAACGTGGCGAAGGCGGAAGCAAGCATTCCGAGCGCCCAGGCGAACCTTGCCCGTTACGAACGCCTGGTCAACAGCGGCGCGACGCAGATCGAATATGAAAACGCCAAGGTGACGCTGCTGCAGGCGCAAGCCGATGTGGCCCAGACCAAGGCGGCGCTGGAAACGGCGGAAATCAACCTCGATCTCACCAAGGTCCGCGCTCCCTTCGACGGCATTACCAGCGCGACCGCCTTCAGCATCGGCAACGTCGTGACGGCAAACCAGACGACAGCTTTGACAACGCTGCGCCGCATCGATCCGATCTATATCGACCTGATGGAATCCAGCATCAATCTTCTGCGTTTGAAAAAGGCGATCTCGTCGGGCCAGCTCGGCGGCGACACGAAGGAAACCGGCATTCACCTGACGCTGGAAGACGGCACGGAATACAAGCATGACGGCAAGATCGACATGTCGGACATGGCCGTGAGCGAAACCACGGGCACCTTCTCCATCCGCGCCCTCTTCGAAAACCCGGACGATCTTCTGCTTCCCGGCACCTATGTCCGCGCCACGCTGACCATAGGCAAGGAAAAAGGCTTCCGCATTCCGCAGCGCGCCGCGAGCCGGAACGCCAATGGCGAACTGACAGCGAAATTCGTGACGGCGGAAAACAAGGTGGAAACCCGCACCTTCCCGTCCAGCCAGCAGTCTGGCAATGCCTGGCTGGTGACGGAGAACGTCAAGGATGGCGACAAGCTCATCGTCGACGGCTTCCAGTGGATTGCCGACGGTGCGACGGTCGCACCGGTTGAAGTGACCATCGACGATCGCGGTATCGTCGTTCTGCCGCAGCAAGCTCAGCCTGCCGCCGCCCCCTCGAAATAAGCATGAGCACGAAACCCTCGGTCGAAGCTCGTAAAAGGTAAGGCAGGACTGCCATGGCCCATTTCTTCATCCGGCGCCCCGTGTTTGCATGGGTTATCGCCATCGTCATCATGCTGGGCGGCGCCCTTGCAATCTGGACGCTTTCCATTTCGCAATATCCCGATATCGCACCGACGACGGTACGCGTCAGCGCGACCTATAATGGCGCGAGCGCCGAGACAGTCGAAAAATCGGTGACGACCATCATCGAGGACGGCATGACCGGCCTCGACGACCTCACCTATATGACATCGTCGTCCTCGACGGGCAGCGCCGAAGTGACGCTGACCTTCGGCAATACCATCCTGCCGGACATTGCGCAGGTTCAGGTGCAGAACAAGCTGCAGCTCGTTCAGTCGCAACTGCCCGACACCGTGCAGCAACAGGGTCTTCAGGTCAGCCGATCCACATCCAGTATTCTGATGGTGGGTGCGCTGATCTCGACCGACGGCAAGCGCAATTCGGCAGATCTCGGCGACGTCTTCTCCTCGCGTGTCGAAGACCAGATCAAGCGCCTCGAAGGCGTGGGCAGCATCAACGTCTTCGGTTCCGAATATGCGATGCGCATCTGGCTGGATCCGTTCAAGCTCAATAAATACCAGCTGACCACGGCCGACGTGACCAGCGCCATCGAAAGCCAGAACACCCAGGTTTCGGTCGGTTCGCTTGG
Source organism: Agrobacterium leguminum (assembly GCF_015704895.1). GTDB lineage: Bacteria > Pseudomonadota > Alphaproteobacteria > Rhizobiales > Rhizobiaceae > Agrobacterium > Agrobacterium leguminum. The sequence continues at coordinate 4,021 of NZ_JADQWB010000003.1, forward strand.
CGCGGTGCCCGCAGTCAAGGGTCAGCAGCTCAACGTGACCGTGACGGCGCAGAGCCAGCTCACCACCGTCGCCGATTTCGAATCGGTCATCCTGAAAGTCGAGAAGGACGGCGCAACCGTTCGCCTCAGCGACGTGGCCCGCATTGAAATCGGCCAGGAAACCTATGGTGGCGATTCCCGTTCAAACGGCCGTCCTTCGGCCGGTTTTGCGGTCAACCTCGCCACGGGTGCCAACGCACTCGATACGGCAGCGCGCGTAAAGTCGGCGCTTTCCGCTGTCGAAGGCTCGCTGCCCGAGGGTGTTTCGATCGAATATCCCTATGACACGACACCCTTCGTGAAGCTGTCGATCGAGAAAGTGGTACACACGCTGATCGAGGCGATCATCCTCGTTTTCGTCGTGCTGCTGGTGTTCCTGCAAAACCTGCGGGCCACCTTCATTCCGATGATCGCGGTTCCCGTCGTACTTCTCGGCACGTTCGGCGTCCTTGCGCTGACAGGATATTCCATCAACACGCTCACCATGTTCGCCATGGTTCTGGCCATCGGCCTTCTCGTTGACGACGCCATCGTCGTCGTCGAAAACGTCGAACGAATCATGTCGGAAGAAGGCCTGTCGCCGGTAGAGGCGACCGAAAAATCGATGGGCGAGATCACCGGTGCGATCATCGGTATCGCGCTCGTGCTCACCGCCGTGTTCATTCCGATGGCCTTCTTCGGTGGATCGACGGGCATCATCTACCGTCAGTTCTCGGTCACCATCGTTTCGGCCATGCTGCTTTCGGCGGTGGTCGCCATCGTTCTGACGCCGGCGCTCTGCGCCACGATGCTGAAGCCGATCGACCATCACAAGAAGCAGCGCGGACCGGGCGCATGGTTCAACCGCGGCTTCGGCAAGACGACGGATGGTTACGTCTCCTCTATCGGTTATCTGCTGAAGCGGCCTCTCCGCGTGATGATTATCTTCGCGATCGTGATCGGCGGCTGCGCCTGGTTCTTCAGCAAGCTGCCCAGCTCATTCCTGCCGCAGGAAGACCAGGGCGTGCTGCTGACGATCATCCAGACGCCGACCGGTTCGAACATCGAACGTACCAATGAGGTGGTGAAGCAGGTCGAAAGCTACTTCCGTGAAAAGGAAGCCGCCAATGTCGAATCGGTTTTCGGCGTTCTCGGCTTCAGCTTCAGCGGTTCGGGCCAGAACAACGCTATCGTCTTCACCAAGCTCAAGGATTTCGCCGAGAGAACGGCCCCCGACCAACACGCCGGCGCCATCGTGCAGCGTGCGATGGGCACCTTCTTCGGTTTCCGCGATGCTCAGGTGTTCCCGCTTCTGCCGCCGGCAATTCAGGGCATGGGCACATCGAGCGGTTTCTCGATGTATCTCGTTGATAGCGGTCGCAACGGCACCGAGGCACTGACCGCCACGTCCAAGGAGCTGATCGCGCTGGCGACCAGCAATCCCAAGGTCAGCTCGCTCAGAAGCGACAGCCAGGACAATGAAACGCAGATGAAGATCATTCTCGATCAGGAAAAAATGGGCGCCATGGGCGTCGATCTCTCCTCCGTGAACCTCATGCTGTCGACGATCTTTGCCGGCCGGGATGTCAACGACTTCACGCTGAACGGCGAGCTCAAGCCCGTTTATGTTCAGGGTGATGCGCCCTACCGCATGCAGCCGGACGATCTCAAGTTCTGGTATGCCCGCAATACCAGCGGCGAGATGGTGCCTTTCTCCTCCTTCAGCGAGGTGAAGTGGATCAATGCTCCGCCGTCTCTCGCCCGCTTCAACGGCACGGGCGCGATCTCGCTCGAAGGCACCGCCGGCGCGGGCGTCGCGTCCGGTGACGCCATGGACGAGATGGAACGGCTGACGGCGAGCCTGCCGGGCGGTTACACGGTGGCATGGCAGGGCATTTCCTATCAGGAACGCCTTTCCGGTTCGCAGGCGCCGATGCTCTATGCGCTCTCGGTGCTGATCGTCTTCCTTTGCCTTGCCGCCCTCTATGAAAGCTGGTCGATCCCCTTCTCGGTCATCATGGCCGTGCCGGTGGGCGTCCTCGGCGCATTGACTGCGGCGCATTTCTTCGGCCAGTCGAACGACGTCTACTTCAAGGTGGGCCTGCTGACGACCATCGGCCTTGCGGCGAAAAACGCGATTCTGATCGTCGAATTCGCCAAGGAAAGACAGGAGCATGGACTAAGCCTGATGGAAGCGACACTGGAAGCGGCGAAGCTGCGCCTGCGTCCGATCATCATGACGTCGCTGGCCTTCATCCTGGGTGTCGTGCCTCTCGCAATCGCAACCGGAGCGGGTTCTGCCGCACAAAATGCAATCGGTATCGGGGTGCTGGGTGGTATGCTTTCTGCAACACTGCTCGGAATTTTCTTCGTTCCGTCCTTTTTCGTCATCATTCGTCGCCTTTCAAGGCGTTAACAAAACAAAAATGGGCTGTGCCAACCGTTAATACGCTGCTAGAAATGTTGCCGATTTGGCAAATGCACGTTTCTACGGCATATCGACCGCGCAGCCCATTTGTCAGCAAGCCGCGCTCGGTAAGCCAACCAGAGAATTGGGAAAATTACATGCTGTCTATTCGCGCTACTCTTCCCCTGACAATGCTGCTGCTCTCAGGCTGTGTTGTCGGGCCCGACCACAAGACGCCGGAAATTCAATTGCCGGGAAAGTTTGCGGAAGCCGGAAAAACCAGTAATGGCGACATCAGCAGCGTTGCGTGGTGGACAGCCTTTAACGATAGCCGCCTCAATGGTTACGTTTCCACGGGCCTCAGCCAGAACCTGACCGTGATGCAGGCGATCGAGCGCATCAATCAGGCGGAAGCCCAGGTCATCTCGGCCGGCGCAGGCGGTCTGCCGAGCCTGACGGCTAACGGCAGCCACACGACCAGCGAGACCAAGGGCAGCTACCGTGATGTTCCCGTCACCAACGTGTCCTCAGGCAGTCTCAGCGTCTCCTGGCTGCTTGACCTCTTCGGCCGCTATCGCCGCGCCACGGAAAGCGCCAATGCATCGCTCGATGCCGCTTACTCCACCGTCGATGTTCAGCGCCTGACGCTGATTTCCTCGGTCGCCGCAGCCTATATCGATGTGCGTTATTATCAGGAGCGCCTGGCGATTGCCCGTCAGAACTTGGCTTCCCGCCGCGAAACGCTGGACCTGACCAAGCTGCAGCTTGAAGCGGGCGCGGCCTCCCGCCTCGATGTCGTCCAGTCCGAAGGTCTGGTCAACTCCACGCTGTCCGACATTCCGGGCCTCGAAACCAACTTCCGCAAGGCGGCACATCGCATCGCGACACTTCTCGGCCTGCCGGCCTCATCTCTGATTTCCGAGTTGCAGAAGGGCGCACGCCAGCCGGTTGCCCGCAGCATTCCGCGCACCGGCATTCCGGCCGATCTCATCCGCAACCGTCCGGACATTCGTGTCGCCGAACGCAATCTCGCCGCCGCAGTTGCCTCAATCGGTGTCGCGGAAGCGCAGCTTTATCCCAGCATCGAGCTCGGCGGCTCGATCACGCCAAGCTACAATTTCCTGAGCGGTGGCGGCAGGGGAACGGCCAATAGCTGGTCCTTCGGTCCGAGCCTCGTTCTGCCGATTCTCGATGGCGGCAGCATTCGCGCCAATATCGATCTGGCCAATTCCCAGGCGCGTGAAGAATATCTCGTCTGGAAGCAGACGGTGCTGACCGCTGTGGAAGAAGTCGAAAACGCTCTGGCCGCTGTCACCCGCGATCAGCGCACGGCCGATGCATTGCGCAAGACCGTGGCGTCCTATCAGGAAGCGTTGCAGCTTTCGACGGCCAGCTACCGCGACGGCGCCTCCTCGCTGCTCGACGTTCTCGATGCGCAGCGCCAGGTTTCCACCGCACAGGCAAGCCTTGCACAGGCTGTTCAGCAAACCGCGCAGGACTACGTCTCGCTGAACGTGGCGCTCGGCGGCGGTTACGCCGTTGGCCAGACCACGGCTCCGAAGAAGGCGCCCGGCCCGACCCGGACTGCGGCAAAGGCCATGTAAAATACGCCGCAAGGCAAAGAAAAAGCCCGCGTCTCGACGCGGGCTTTTTTTTGTTCATGACACAAAAAAAGCACCGGTCTCCCGGTGCTTTTGTCTAACCGGCCGTCAGGCTCAGTTCTTGGCGCGCTCGACGTAGGAATTGTCTTCCGTCGCGATGACCACGCGGATACCGGCATCGATATGCGGCGGCACCATGGTGCGGATGCCGTTGGAAAGAATAGCCGGCTTGTAGGAAGAAGAAGCCGTCTGGCCCTTAACGACCGGTTCGGTTTCCGTGATTTCCAGCGTGACGTGGCGCGGCAGTTCGACGGCCAGCGGATTGCCTTCATGAATGGAAAGAATGCAGGTCATGCCTTCCTGCAGATAGGCCTTCTGATCGCCCATCGTTTCAGCGTCGACCACGACCTGATCATAGTTCTCCGGGTTCATGAAGTGGAAGCCTTCGCCATCTTCATAAAGGAACTGGAAGTTCAGGTCTTCAACGAAAGCGCGCTCGACCTGCTCGGTGGTGCGCCAGCGCTCGGAGACCTTCACGCCGTCAACGATGCGGCGCATGTCCACCTGCGTGACCGGCGTGCCCTTGCCGGGGTGAAAGTTCTGCGCGGTAAGAACGACGTAAAGCTTGCCGTCCACGTCGAGAACATTGCCCTTGCGGACGGATGAGGCGATAACCTTGACCATATGACTTCCTTGTAACTCGATGAAATGCGTCGTAAAGGACTGCGCGGCAGCACCGGCCCCGACAGACGTTTTGTCTTTTTTCTGGGGCGCAACTACCTTAAATCCGCACGAATTGCCAGCCTTCTACAGCAATTCGCGGAAGAGTGCCTAGCGGTTTTCCGCCCGGAATAGCTTTAAATGACGCGATAAGGCGTTTTGCGGGCCGTTTATCCGCAATTGGGCGCCGCAGAGAAGACGGAAAAGAACAGAGAATGCGCGCAAGCAACGAGACAATGTCGCCATGGTGGACGCCGGACGTCCACGCCGACCGCCGCGCGTTTCTCATTGGGCGCAATGCGATCCAGTCTGCTTTTCGCGGCTATTTCGCCAGCGCCGATTTTCTTGAGATCGACACTGCTGCATTGCAGATTTCCCCCGGCAACGAAGCGCATCTGCATGCTTTCGCCACACAGGGCCTGACGCCGGCCGGCGACGCCGTGCCGCTTTATCTCCACACCTCGCCTGAATTCGCCTGCAAGAAGCTGCTCGCTGCCGGCGAAAAACGCATCAGCTGTTTTGCCCATGTCTACAGAAACCGGGAACGAGGCCCCTTGCATCATCCGGAATTCACCATGCTGGAATGGTACCGGGTCGGCGAAACCTATGAGAGCCTGATGAAGGACAGCGCCAATCTTCTGGCGCTGGCAGCCGAAACCACAAAGACGAAGAATTTCACCTATCGTGGCCGCAGCGTTGATCCCTTCCTCGAGCCGGAGCGGGTGAGCGTCGCCGAAGCCTTCGAGCGATATGCGGGCGTCGACCTGCTGGCCACCATCAGCCGAAACGGCGAAACCGATACTCGCCATCTTGCGGCGAACCTAACCAATGCCGGCATCCGCGTGGCCGATGACGACACCTGGGCAGATATGTTCAGCCGCGTCATCGTGGAGCGGGTGGAGCCGGAACTGGGTTTCGGCAGGGCGACCATTCTCGATGAATATCCGACCTGTGAAGCGGCCCTTGCCCGCAAGTCACCCAAGGATGCACGGGTGGCGGAGCGTTTCGAGCTTTATGCCTGCGGCGTTGAACTCGCCAATGCCTTCGGCGAATTGACCGACGCCGCCGAGCAGAGGCGGCGTTTCGAAATGGAAATGACCGAGAAGCAGCGGGTTTACGGCGAAACCTATCCGCTGGACGAGGATTTTCTGGCTGCGCTGGCAATCATGCCGCCGGCAAGCGGCATAGCGCTCGGTTTCGACCGGCTGGTAATGCTGGCAACCGGCGCGCCCCGTATCGATCTCGTCATGTGGGCCCCAGTCGCGGAATATGGACGATGACAGGGCTTGAGACCATCAAGACAGCCGAAGCACTTCTCGAAGCGGGGCTTGTCGAAGCCGAAGCGCTCGAGACGTTGCGCACGGTGACGCAACGTTACGCGCTCGCCATCACGCCATCGATTGCCGGGCTGATCGACAGCCGCGACCCGCAGGATCCCATCGCCCGACAATTCGTTCCTGATCGGGCCGAACTCGTTCATCTTCCTGAAGAACGGGACGATCCGATTGGCGACGACGCGCACAGCCCCGTCCATGGCATCGTCCACCGTTATCCCGACCGGGTGCTTTTAAAGGCAGTGCATGTCTGCCCCGTCTATTGCCGCTTCTGTTTCCGCCGGGAGATGGTCGGACCGCAGGGCAACGGCATGATGAGCCCGGCGGAACTTGACGCCGCATTCGGCTATATAAAGGCCAATCCCGCCATCTGGGAGGTCATCCTGACCGGTGGCGATCCGCTGGTGCTTTCCCCACGGCGCTTGTCCGACCTGATGACACGCCTGAAAGACATACCGCATGTCAAGATCGTCCGCTTCCATACCCGCGTGCCGGTGGTCGATCCCGACCGTATCGACGCGGCGCTGATCGATGCGCTGAAGGCCAGCGGCAAAACCACCTATGTGGCCCTGCACGCGAATCATTCCCGAGAACTCAGCGAAGCCGCAAGACAGGCTTCGGCACGCCTGATCGACGCCGGCATCGCCATGGTCAGCCAGACGGTCCTTTTGAAAGGCGTCAATGACGACCCGGCTGTTCTTGCCGAGTTGATGCGCGCCTTTGTCGAGACCCGTATCAAGCCTTATTACCTGCATCATCCCGATCTTGCGCCCGGCACCAGCCATTTCAGGCTGACGATAGAAGAGGGGCAGCGAATCGTTTCCGCTTTGCGGGGGCATGTCTCCGGCCTTTGCCAGCCGACCTATGTTCTCGACATTCCCGGCGGCCACGGCAAGGCGGCAATTGGCAGAAATGCGGCCGAAAAAACCCGCGGTGGCTGTTATTCCGTTTCCGACTTCAACGGAAACGATCATATTTACCCGCCGCCAGCCACCGGCGACAATTAAAAAATACATAAAAAGCCTGCTACAGCGGGCTTTTCGCGACGGCGGCCAACGAAAACAAAAATTTCACATTTCCGCCCCTCTCCTGTCATCATAAAGAAAAATATTCTACCTATAACAATCAGCATTGATTTTAGTGCTGGTCTGGATTATCAGTGTGGAACTGGAGAACGAGTCTCCTGATTCCGGGCCAACACCAATACAGGGAGTGTGTCATGTCAAAACATATCAACATCAACGCAATCCTTGGTTTTGAGTCCTGGAACGCTGGATTTAAATCCACGTGTTCCCGCTGCTGTCGAATGTGACTTAACGGTCTCAATTTCCTGAAAATCAGTTCGACAACATGCTGTGTGAAGTAGCCACAGCGGGAGTATATCTATGCAGAAGCAAGTTATTGAATTCGCTGGCGAGCCCGTCGGCATCGTCATCCCGGATAATGACCGGTTGAAGTTCATCGCGGTGAAGTTCCACGTTCACGACCTGGACGAACAGAAGTTCGACAGCGCCGACGACGTGCGGATTGCGATCCGCGATCTCGTGCGCAACCGGAATCTGGCCGCGGTCGCCTGATGCGGGAAAACTTTCGCCCGCTCACAGAACCGTCAAAACCAGAGCGCGCCAAATATCGGACCCCGAACAGCGGCCCGATGGCGCGCTTTCTTCTCGGTTGACAAGCCATCTACCCGCCTGACACCAGCCATTCAGGGTGTATCAAAAGCTCTGATGCACTAAGCTAAAAAAAAACGCCTGAAAATCAGGATTAGAGCCGAACGCCACGTACGCGGTCTTCCTGACGCATCCAACTCTTCCCTCATTCCTGTGCTCGTCACAGGAATCTAGCCAGACCAAGTCCTTGGGCTGAAAGGCCTCTCCCTCCGCGCAGACGCGCGTCGACTGGATTCCTGTGACAAGCACAGGAATGAGGGCCGAGCGCGTAATCGAAGGTTCGAATTGCGGGTCAGAATGCAGTAAACGTCAGCGTCGTCAGCGAACGCACGATTCCCGGAATATTGACGATGTTCTGGTTGATGAACTTGCCGATATCCTCTTCCTGCGGCAGATAGATTTTCAGCAGCAGATCATATTCACCGCTGGTGGAATAAAGCTCGGAAACCAGTTCCGTTTTATAGATGGCGTCGGCGACATCATAGGTCTTGCCGGGCTCACATTGAAGCTGAACGAAAATGGGCTTCACGGACATCTCCCGTATTTGAACTTTCGGTGCATGGCTGCTCGCGCCACGCGTCATGGCGCACTATTGGCTGAGCGGCGTCCGTCTTGCAAGACCGCTTACCGGTTTACGCCGAAAACTCCGCGGTCCTGCCGTTCGCGCCGATTGCGGCCTCCGAAACGATCCACCGCCGGAAACTCTCGAGCGGCGCATAGCCGGCGCGATCCGGCATGCAGGCGAGATAATAGGCTTCCTCGCTCTCCACTTCCCCCGCAACAGCCGCGACCAGACGACCGCTTCGCAACTCCTCCTCGATCATGAAAGAAGGAATGAGCGACGCCCCAACCCCTGCGCTCGCCGCCTCGGCAATCGTCGTGAACTGATCGAAAAGCATGCCATGCACATTGTCGAAACCAACGTCGTGGCTGCGAAACCATTGTTCCCAGGCATCCGGCCGTGTCGTCATGTGCAGCAACGGGACATGCAGCAGATCGTCCGGCTTTGAAAGTCCGCGTCGCGCCTTGAAGGCGGGGCTGCATACCGGAATGACCTTTTCATGCATCAGGAAAACCAGCTCGGTGCCCGGCCAATGCGGCAATCCGAAATGGATCGCCGCATCGACTGTATCGGTGCGGAAATCGAACAACGATGACCGCGTCAGAAGATTGACCGAAACGCCGGGGTGTCTGGCGATGAAATCGGGTAGGCGCGGCACGAGCCAGCGTGTGCCGAAGCTCGGCAGAACCCCGAGGTTGAGCGTGCCGCCATCCGGATTGGCACGCAGATTGAGCGAGGCCGTCGATATGCGCCGCAAGGCCTCGCGGATTTCCCGCGCATAGCCCTCCCCCGCCCTCGTCAGCCGGATCGTCTGCCGCTCGCGCAGGAACAGCGCCACGCCGAGCTGCTCTTCGAGCACCAGGATTTGACGGCTGACCGCGCCCTGCGTCAGCCCCAGTTCCCTCGCCGCAGCGGTGACGCTGCCCGTCCGGGAAGCGGCTTCGAAAGCCGCCAGCAGCGAAAGCGACGGCAGAAAACGGCGTGGCGGCAGGACCATATTCCCTCACGGAATGAACTCTTGACGATATGTCGATATTCAACAGGCAAGACCGCTTGTAAAGTCTTATAAACAAGGGCTTGTCACTCATACGAAGAACAAATGAACTGGCCCGGAATATGGTGGAACGATGTATAATGACCCCCGCTCGCACGGCCTCTGGGAAAAGACCGCGCCGCAGCCGCCCGTAACGCCCGCCTTGCAGGGCGCAGCGGTTGCTGATGTCGTTGTCGTCGGAGGTGGCTTCACCGGCCAGTCCGCCGCCCTTCATCTTGCCGAACGCGGTGCGGATGTCGTTCTTCTCGAAGCAAGGGAAATCGGGTTCGGCGGCGCAGGCCGCAATGTTGGCCTCATCAATGGCGGCATGTGGGTCATGCCGAAAGAGCTGCCCGGCGTGCTCGGCGAGGTTTACGGCGAACGCCTACTCGATCTTCTGGGCAATGCCCCGCTTCTCGTGCGCGAACTGGTAGAAAAACACGGAATTCCCTGCGAGATCGAAAAAAACGGCACGCTCCATTGCGCCGTAGGAGAAAAAGGGCTCGCTGAAATCCGAGAGCGCTGCGAACAATGGGCAGCGAGGGGCGCCCCCGTCCGCGTCCTCGATGCCGAAGAGACAGCGAGACGCACCGGCAGTACGGGCTATTCCGGTGCGCTTCTGGATACACGCGCCGGTACTATACAGCCGCTCGCCTATGTTCGAGGCCTTGCCGCAGCCGCCCAGAAAGCGGGCGTGCGCCTGCACACGGAAAGCCCCGTGGTAGCGACCGAACGCAGCAACGGAAAATGGGTGGTCAAGACGCCGCAAGGGTCTGTAATCGCCAACTGGATCGTTGTGGCCACCGAAGCCTATAGCACCGGCCCATGGCGGATCGTTCGCGACGAACAGGTCTACCTGCCCTATTTCAATTTCGCGACGAGACCGCTCGGCGATAACCTGCAAAAGAGCATCCTGCCCGGCCGTGAGGGCTGCTGGGATACGAAGGAGATTCTCTCATCCTTCCGCATGGACAAAGCCGGCCGGCTGGTCTTCGGCAGCGTCGGCGCCCTGCGCGGCACCGGCGCCGCCATTCATCGCGCCTGGGCGAAGCGCTCGCTGAAGCGGCTTTTCCCGCAACTCGGCGATACGGAGTTCGAATGTGAATGGTACGGCCAGATCGGCATGACGGATAATGCCGTTCCACGGTTTCACAAATTCGCTGAAAATGTCGTCGGCTTTTCAGGCTATAACGGCCGCGGCATCGCGCCGGGCACGGCCTTCGGCAAGGTCATTGCGCAGCATATTCTCGGTGAGATTGCTGAAGCCGAATTGCCGCTGCCTTTGACGGAACCGAAAGCGCAGGCTTTCCGGACGGTGAAGGAAGCCTATTACGAGGCAGGCGCACAGATCGCTCATTTCGCCGGCGAGCGTTTTTGATCGGACACGGAGCCGTTTCAAGGGAACGACATCATCCTTGGGCTTGTCCCAAGGATCTAATCACATTCGATAAAATGAAGACGTTGCAGATGCGCGGGACAAGCCAGAGCATGACGAGGAGAGCTTTTCGAGCTTAACCACCCCTCTACACAGACACCCCGGCAGCCTCTTTTCCCCATCTCATCGATATATCCTTGAAAATATAATGATTGCCCTATAGGCCTATCGATATATTCATCAGAATATCTCGAACCGGGGGTAACAGACCATGAGACTTTTGCGTCGCAGCTTCTTCAAAACCATTGCCGCAGCCACATCCTTCTGGGTGGCGGCCTCACTCGCGGCCGTTCCGGCCCATGCAGCCGAAAAAGTCACGGTGTTTGCCGCAGCAAGCATGAAAAACGCGCTCGATGCTCTCAACGCCGAATGGGCAAAGGAAAGCGGTAACGAAGCAACCGTTTCTTATGCAGCAAGCTCGGCGCTGGCCAAGCAGATCGAGCAGGGCGCACCGGCGGATATCTTCGTTTCCGCCGATCTCGCATGGATGGACTATGTCGCCGAAAAGAAGCTGATCAACGCTGACAGCCGCTCCAATCTTCTTGGCAACCGCATCGTTCTCGTCGCTCCCGCAGACAAGGCAAAGCCGGTCGAGATCAAGCAGGGCTTCGATCTTGCCGCTCTGGTGGGCGATGGCCGTCTGGCCATGGGCGCGGTCGATTCCGTGCCGGCGGGCAAATACGGCAAGGCCGCTCTGGAAAAGCTCGGGGTCTGGTCCTCGGTCGAACAGAAGGTCGCCGGCGCGGAAAGCGTGCGTGCCGCCCTGCTGCTCGTCTCGCGCGGCGAAGCACCCTATGGCATCGTCTACCAGACCGACGCCGCCGCCGACCCGGGCGTGAAGATCGTCGGCACCTTCCCGGAAGACAGCCATCCGCCGATCATCTACCCGGTCGCCATTCTGTCGGAAGCCAAGTCCCCGGCAGCAAAAGCCTATCTGGATTTCCTGAAATCGGCCAAGGCAACGCCCTTCTTCGAAAAGCAAGGCTTTACCGTTTTGAAATAAACTGCCTTTCGTCGCCCCAACGTATGGGCCGCGAGAGATGACGATTGCAGGATATGGCATTGCATTGGTGGACACTCAGCCCTGAAGAATGGACGGCGATCAGGCTCAGCCTGTGGGTGTCGTCCATCGCCATGCTTGCCAGCCTACCTTTCGGAATTCTGGTCGCCGTGGCGCTGGCGCGCGGTCGCTTCTGGGGCAAGTCTCTCCTCAATGGCATCGTCCACCTGCCGCTCATCCTGCCGCCCGTCGTCACCGGCTTTCTGCTGCTCGTCCTGTTCGGCCGCAGGGGCGCGATCGGGCAATTTCTCGATAGCTGGTTCGGCATCGTCTTTTCCTTCCGCTGGACCGGAGCGGCGCTCGCCTGCGCCGTCATGGCCTTTCCGCTGATGGTGCGCTCCATCCGCCTCTCCATAGAAGCGGTGGACCGCAAGCTTGAAGAGGCGGCTGGAACATTGGGGGCAAGCCCGTTCTGGGTGTTCCTCACCGTCACCCTGCCCTTGACCCTGCCCGGCATCATTGCCGGCATGATCCTGGCTTTCGCCAAGGCCATGGGCGAGTTCGGCGCGACCATCACCTTCGTGTCCAATATTCCCGGCGAGACCCAGACTTTGTCCGCCGCCATCTATACCTTCACTCAGGTTCCGGGCGGCGATGCCGGTGCGTTGCGGCTAACCATTGTCTCTGTCGTGATTTCCATGCTCGCTTTGCTCGTCTCGGAGTTTCTGGCCCGCATCGTCGGCAAACGGGTGAGCATGGAATGACGCTTTCGGTCGCCACCCGCCATCGCCTCGGTTCTTTCGAACTCGATGCGTCATTCACCTCCGAAGGCGGCGTCACCGCCCTGTTCGGACGCTCCGGCTCCGGCAAAACCTCGATGATCCGCATCATAGCAGGCCTGTTGCGGCCGGATGAGGGACAGGTTTTTCTCGATGGCGAAGTGCTGGCCGATAGCGGAACACGGCTGTTCCTGCCGGCTCATAAACGCCGCTTCGGTTATGTTTTTCAGGAAGCGCGGCTCTTCCCGCATCTCAGCGTGGCGCAGAACCTGCATTACGGCAGATGGTTCGCCGTGAACAAAACCGGGAGCGCGAATGAAGACCGCATCGTCGACATGCTCGGCATCGGCCATCTCCTGCAGCGCCGGCCGGACAAGCTTTCCGGCGGCGAAAAACAGCGTGTCGCGATTGGCCGCGCGCTCCTCTCATCACCCAGGCTGCTGCTGATGGACGAGCCGCTCGCCTCGCTCGACGAGGAGCGAAAAGCCGAAATCATTCCCTATCTCGAACGGCTGCGCGACGAGACGAAAATCCCGATCGTCTATGTCAGCCATTCTATTCAGGAGGTCGCCCGCCTCGCCGACCGCATCGTGGTGATGAAGGACGGCAAGGTGGAGGCGCAGGGAAAAGCGGCCGACGTGCTTTCCAGACCGGATTTCAGCACGCATCTGGAACGACGCGAGGCGGGCAGCATTCTTTCCGGGCACATTGAAAGCTTTGATGAGCGGCATGGCCTTGCCGCCGTGAGGCTGAAGACCATGATGCTCCATGTTCCGGCAAAGAGGGGAACGGCCGGCAGCCCGGCACGGGTGCTCATACCGGCGCGCGATGTGATGCTGGCAACCGTAAAGCCCGAAGGCTTAAGCGCGCTCAACATTCTCGCGGGCCATATCGCGACTGTTTCTGCCAGCGAAGACGGCATGGTCACGGTTCATGTGGATTGCGGCGGCGACATCATCCAGTCGCGCATCACCGATCTGTCACGCGAGAGGCTGCAGCTGGAGCCCGGAAAACCGGTGCACGCGATCATAAAGTCGGCGGCTCTCGATCCCTATTGAGAGCCGCGTCGGGATTGCGGTTGGCCTCCAGCCAGTCGATATCCGCGCGCAAGGCCTCGTTCATCCGCTTTTCCATGCTGCGGTAACGCTCCAACACCTCAGTGCCGAAAGCGGTCAGCGCCGCACCGCCGCCCTGTTTGCCGCCACGCTGCGATTCAATGACCGGTTGCCTGAACATATGATTCAGCGCATCCACCAGCAACCATGCGCGACGATAGGACATGTCCATCGCCCGCCCTGCGGCAGAGATGGAGCCGGTCTCGACAATCAACTCCATCAATTCAATCTTGCCATGGCCGAGACGTTCTTCGGGTGGAAAGTCGATACGAAGAACAGGCTTCAGTGGAGAAAGGGCCTCACTCATCGTTCAAAGGCTCCGTCCATGAACATCGCGATAGGCCTTTTGCGCTCCATCCACCGGCAAGGCCGTCGCCTCATAGACGCCACGCGCGACCGCGCGCGCCATCACCATGGTCGCCAGATGGCAAAGCTCGGCGAAATGAACGCCGCCCTCAAGCGGCTTTTCACCGGTCGCGGCCGCGAACATGGTGTCGCCGTCGCTTGGCAGATGGGCGGGCAGAACGGCGCGCGCCAGCCCGTCATGCGCCATGATGGAAAGGCGATGCGCCTGCGCCTTTGTCAGCGCGGCATCCGTCACCACCACACCGATGGTCGTTGCCGTGAGATTGACCCCCTTGAGGCGCAGCGCGGTATGATCCGGCTCGAAACGATCGGGAAAACCGCAATCGCCGTATTCACCCTGCACTTCAAACGGCGCGGACCAGAAATGGCGGCTCGTTCCAACGGTTGCCGAGCCGAGCGCATTGACGGCAACGATGGCCGCCACCTTATAACCGCCGGAACTGACAGCGCTTGCCGAACCGAGCCCGCCCTTGAAGGTGGCTGTCGTCGCACCCGTTCCGGCCCCGGCCGTTCCGAGCTCAAAGGGCGTCGCACGCGCCGCCTTGAAGGCCGCATATCCCATCTCGCGATAGGGTGAATGCAGCCCCCAATCCTTGTCGCCGCCATTCAGCAGATCCATCAGGATCGCCTGCGGCACGATGGGAACGCGGGTGGAACCCACCTGCAGGCCGCGTCCGATTTCGCGCAGCCCGGCCTGAACGCCGCCCGCCGCATCCAGTCCGAAGGCAGAACCGCCCGACAGCACGAAGGCGTCCACCGTTTCCACCGTCATCGTCGGGTCGAGCAGGCCGGTATCGCGCCCGCCCGGCGCACCACCCAAAACAGAACCGGAGGCAATGGCGGGCTTTTCGAAAACAATCGCCGTAACACCGGAGCCGAGGGCGAGATCGGTAACATTGCCGACCGAAACGCCGCCGATATCCGTCAGAAGATTGGTGAGTGCCGCCATACCGTTTCCCTTTTCTCCCGGTATCCCGCCACCATCAGGCACTGTCAACGCAAAACGTGAGGCGCCTGATGTCGACGACAGGCCGCGATCAGGAAAAAACCGCCGTTCCGATCACCGGCGTCGAGGGAACGGCCATGTCCCTCGGATCCAGCGGCCCGGAGAGATACGCCTGATGGCCGGCTTCTATCGCCCGGGCGAAAGCCTCCGCCATGCCGACCGGGTCTCCCGCGCCCGCCACCGCCGTGTTGAGCAGAACGGCATCGTAACCGAGCTCCATCACCGTGACGGCATGCGACGGGCGGCCGATACCGGCATCGACAATCAGCGGCACATCCGGGAAACGCGCCCGCATGGATTTCAGCGCCGTCAGATTGAGCGGCCCCATGGCGCTGCCGATTGGCGCGCACCAGGGCATCAGCACCTTGCAGCCTGCCTCCAGCAGCTTCTCGGCGACGACCAGATCGTCCGTCGTATAGGGAAAGACCTCGAAACCATCGCCACAGAGGATTTTCGCCGCTTCGACAAGTGCGAAGACATCGGGCTGCAGCGTGTCGTGATGACCGATGACCTCCAGCTTGATCCAGTTAGTGCGGAACACATCGCGGGCCATCTTTGCCGTCAGCACCGCTTCCTTGACCGTGTGGCAACCGGCGGTGTTGGGCAGGATCTGGCGATCCAGCTCACGGATAAGTTCGAAAAACTGACCGCCCTTCTTGCCAGCCGCCGTTTCCCGGCGCAGTGAAATCGTCAGAATATCCGTGTTGCTCGCCCGCACGGCATCGGCAAGCACAGCAGGAGACGGATAGCGCGCCGTGCCGAGCAGGAGACGGGACGAGACCTCGCGGCCATAAAGCGTCAGCATGGTTTCAGCCTCCCTGCATCGGCGAGAGAATTTCGATACGGTCGAAAGCCTTCAGCTTATAATCGGCGCGCTCTTCCGAATGCACCAAGTCACCGTTTACCGCCGTCGCCAGCCACTCCCCCTCGTATTCGAGGCTGGCGAGCAGGCCGGCCAGCGTCTCGGCGGCGAGATCAAGCTCGTCGCCATTCACCAGAAGTTTCATGATCCCGTTCCTTTTGAGAGAGAGTTTGGCAGACGATTTCAGCCGCCTGCCGCGCCATCGCTGGCGACAGCAGAAAGCCGTGCCGGTGCGCGCCGTTGATGAAAATTGTCCGGCCATCCTGCGTGACCTTCGGCAGATTGTCGGGATAGGCGGGGCGCACGCCGGTGCCTGTCTCGATGATTTCCGCTTCCGCGAAAGCCGGATGCACGGCGTAGGCGGCATTCAAGAACTCCATCATCGAGCGGGCGGAAATGGCGCCCGCATCTTCCGTCTCGATCATCGTCGCGCCCACCATGAAACGGCCGGGCTCGCGCGGCACGATGTAAAGCGGAATGCGCGGATGCAGCAGCCGGACGGGACGAGACAGGGAAACCTCCCGCGTGGCGAGATAGAGCATCTCTCCCCGCACACCGCGAAGATCGGAAATCCCGCCGATTGCCGCAGAACCAGTGCAATCCACCACCCGGTCGAACGGCTCTTCATCCAACGGGATACCCATATGGAACTGCACCCCCATGGCGCGAAGCCGCTCATGCAGCGATTTCAGTGCTAGACGCGGATCGAGATGCCCCTCGCCCGGAAAATAAAGCCCTGAGCGAAACCGCCCGGCAAGATCTGGCTCCAGCGCGGCGATTTCGCCCTCATCCACCCAGCGATAGCCAGCGGTCCGCGATGCGAAACGCGAAAGCTCCGCCTTGTCGCGGGCCGGCGCAACGACCAGCGTACCGTGCCGCACGACAAGGCCGGGTGTCGCTTCATCCCACCAGTCGAGCGCCGCCTGACCGAGCGTCAGAACCGCCGCTTCAGCGCTTTCACGCTCGCACCAGGGCGCCAGCATGCCGCCCGCATACCAGGATGCGCCGCGAGAGGGTTCGGCATTGCGCTCGCAAACCTCGACGGTAACGCCGGTCCGCACCAGTTCGAAGGCCGCCGTCAAACCGGCGACCCCCGTTCCCTTGACCAGAACGCGCATGCTATTCGGCATCCGCAGGGGTCGCGAGCGGCATGTAAAGCTCACCGCCTTCCTTGAAGCGTGCGGCCATCGCCTCCAGCCCCTCCTTCTGCGCCTCGGCGCGGATATCGTGGGAAATCCGCATCGAGCAGAATTTCGGTCCGCACATGGAGCAGAAATGCGCGACCTTGTGCGCTTCCTTCGGCAAGGTCTCGTCATGGAAGGAGCGCGCCGTATCCGGGTCCAGCGACAGGTTGAACTGATCCTCCCAGCGGAACTCGAACCGCGCGCGCGACAGCGCATCGTCTCGCACCTGTGCCGCCGGATGGCCCTTGGCGAGATCGGCAGCGTGGGCAGCGATCTTGTAGGTGATGACGCCGACCTTCACGTCGTTGCGATCCGGCAGGCCGAGATGTTCCTTCGGCGTGACGTAGCAGAGCATCGCTGTGCCGAACCAGCCGATCATCGCCGCACCGATGCCGGAGGTGATGTGGTCGTAACCCGGCGCAATATCGGTGGTGAGCGGCCCGAGCGTATAGAAAGGCGCCTCGCCGCAGGTCTTCAACTGCTTGTCCATATTTTCCTTGATCTTGTGCATCGGCACATGGCCGGGGCCTTCGATCATCACCTGGCAATCCTTCGCCCAGGCGATCTGCGTCAACTCGCCGAGCGTCTCCAGCTCCGCGAACTGTGCGGCGTCATTGGCGTCGGCAATCGAGCCGGGACGCAAGCCATCGCCCAGCGAGAAGGAGACGTCGTAAGCGCGGCAAATGTCGCAAATCTCGTCGAAATGCTCATAGAGGAAGCTTTCCTTGTGGTGATGCAGACACCACTTGGCCATGATCGAGCCGCCGCGCGAAACGATGCCGGTGACGCGGTTGACGGTGAGCGGGATGTAATGCAGCCGCACGCCGGCATGGATGGTGAAATAATCCACACCCTGCTCCGCCTGTTCGATCAGCGTATCGCGGAACACTTCCCAGTTCAGGTCTTCGGCAATGCCGTTGACCTTCTCAAGCGCCTGATAGAGCGGCACCGTGCCGATCGGCACCGGCGAATTGCGGATGATCCATTCGCGGATATTGTGGATGTTGCGGCCGGTAGACAGGTCCATGACGGTATCCGCACCCCAGCGGATCGCCCAGACCATCTTCTCCACCTCTTCCGCCATGGAGGAGGTGACGGCGGAATTGCCGATATTGGCATTGATCTTGACGAGAAAATTGCGGCCGATGATCATCGGCTCAAGTTCCGAATGATTGATATTGGCAGGGATGATGGCGCGGCCGGCCGCCACTTCCTGACGCACGAATTCCGCCGTGACGTAGTCAGGGATATGCGCCCCGAAACTCTCGCCGTCACGCGCCAACTTTTCCCTGGCCGCCTCGCGCCCGAGATTTTCACGGATGGCGATGAATTCCATTTCCGGTGTGATGATACCTGCCCGCGCATAGGCAAGCTGGGTCACGGCTTTACCGGCCGTGGCTCTGAGCGGCTGGTGGCGCACCGAAAATTCAGGCGTCAGGCGTTCGCCGGTGGCAAAGCCGTTATCCTCCGGCTTGACGTGCCGGCCGTCATAAGCCTCGACATCGCCGCGGGCCACGATCCAGTCATGACGCAGACGCGGCAGACCCTTTTCAATCAGAACGGTATGCGAAGGATCGGTATAGGGACCGGAGGAATCGTAAACCGTCACCGGCGGTTCGCCCGCCGTCGGATGAACGGCGATCTCGCGCATCGGCACGCGGATATGGGGATGTAAAATGCCGGCTTTGTGGATTTTGGTAGAGGCGGCATGCGGCCCGGTGGTGACGACAAGCGGGATATTCTTGGCAGCGATATTCATCTTGAGGCTCCAAAGTTTGACAGTGGAGACCCAGTTCGAGCCGGAATGATGGAAAATACCGAATTGCCGAAACGCGACGTCATACGCCCGCCCGACCTTCGGTCTTTGCACCGTCCCTACGCCAGTATGAACTGGATCAGGTTCAACGGGTCACTGCGCATGAAAGCAGAATCTCAGCCCCTTGACGGGACACCCCTGGTGAATGGCCACAGCAAAAAACACCGACCGGCATTTGTCAAGGCCGACGATCCATGCTTGGCAAAGGTGCGGGAATGGCGCATGCTGCCGTTAGTTGTAATTAACCTAACGGTTTAGGCGAATATTATCGTTTGCAACGTAACGATAAGCACAAACCATCCTGATGTGAAATTCATGGGAGATACGTCGGAATGAACGCGACTATTCGTGAAATACTGGCCAAATTCGGCCAGCTTCCAACCCCAGTCGATACGATTGCAGATGAAGCCGATCTTTATGCGGCGGGCCTTTCTTCCTTTGCATCCGTGCAATTGATGCTCGGCATCGAAGAAGCATTCGATATCGAATTCCCCGACAATCTGCTGAACCGCAAGTCATTTGCGAGCATCAGGGCCATTGAAGACACCGTTAAGCTCATTCTGGATGGTAAAGAGGCAGCCTGATGAACGTCACCGTAGCGCCGCAGGATGAAACGCTGTCCGCGCGCGCAGGCCGTGTCGCGGCAATCGCCGCCAAACACGCGGATGAGGTGGATGTCACCGGCCGATTCCCACAGGAAGCCGTCGACGCCTTGCGACAGGAACGTCTGCTCGGCATCCAGGTCCCCTCTTCGCTGGGCGGCGAAAGCGCTTCCTTACAGGAAATCGCCGATATCTGCGCCCGGCTCGGTCAGGCCTGTTCGGCAACCGCGATGATTTTCGCCATGCACCATATCAAGGCATCCAGCCTAGTGGAACACGGCGAGACGAGCGCGTGGCATGCCGACTTCATGAGCCGCATCGCGAGCGAACAGCTTCTGCTTGGCTCCGCCACCACCGAAGGCGGCATTGGCGGCAATCTGCGCAACTCCATCTGTGCAATCGAGGTCGAAGGCGATTTCTGCCGGCTGGAAAAAGACGCCACCGTCATTTCCTATGGCAGCAATGCCGATGCGATCCTCATCACCTCGCGCGCCCACAAGGATGCCGCGCCCGCCGATCAGGTGATGACGGTCTTTCTGAAAAACCAGTACACGCTCGAAAAGACCCATGTGTGGGATACGCTCGGCATGCGCGGCACCTGTTCGGATGGCTTCCTGTTCCGCGGCGAAGCGCCGGCGGCGCAGATATTCCCGAAACCCTTTGCGGAAATCGCCGCACAATCCATGCTTGCAAGTTCGCATCTCCTGTGGAGCGCCGTCTGGTACGGCATCGCCTCGGATGCCGTGCTGCGCGCCCAGTCTTTCGTGAGAGCCGCGGCGCGCAAATCGCCCGGCACCGCTCCTCCCGGCGCGATCCGGCTTGCCGAGGTTTCCACCAAGCTGCAGGTGGTGAAATCCAACATAATCGCCGGCATCAAGGCTTACGAGGACACCAAGAGCGACCCTGAAAAGCTGATGTCGATGGCCTTTGCCGTCGCCATGAACAATGTGAAAATCTGCTCTTCGGAAACCATTCTCGAGATCATCGATCATGCCATGCTGGTCTGCGGCATCATGGGTTACAAGAACGGCACGCCCTACAGCCTCGGCCGGCACCTGCGCGACGCGCACTCCGCCCGTCTGATGATTTCCAACGACCGCATTCTCGGCAATTCCGCCAATCTCCTGCTGGTTCACAAGCAGGACACCAGCCTCTTGGGATAAGACCATGGACATGCAAACCTCGTTTCTCGATCGACTGTTCGAAGAAGGCCTGCTGATTGAAACCGGTGTTGACGGTCTTTATGGACGCAGCGGCCAGTTCGAGGATGTCATTGCCGCCTTCGAGCGGCTGATCGACCGCACGGGCGCCGCTGACGGCGCCGAAGCAATCCGCTTTCCGCCCGGCATCAACCGCGCCTATTTCGAAAAGAGCGGTTATATGAAGAGCTTCCCGCAGCTCGCCGGCACAGTCCATTCCTTCTGCGGCTGTGAGCTCGACCATGTCAGCCTGCTGAAAACCATGGACGAGGGCGGCGACTGGACCAAGGACCAGAAAGCGACAGACATCGTGCTGACGCCGGCGGCCTGCTACCCGCTTTATCCGACGATTGCCAAGCGCGGCGCGCTACCTGCCGGCGGCGGTCTCTATGACATCCAGTCCTATTGCTTCCGTCATGAACCTTCCAAGGACCCGGCCCGCCAGCAGCTTTTCCGCATGCGCGAATATGTTTGCATGGGCACCGAGTCCGACGTCACCGAATTCCGCCAGACCTGGATGGATCGCGGCGTGGAGATGATGAAAGCGGTCGGGCTCGACGTCACCATCGATGTCGCCAACG
Source organism: Agrobacterium leguminum (assembly GCF_015704895.1). Classification (GTDB taxonomy): domain Bacteria; phylum Pseudomonadota; class Alphaproteobacteria; order Rhizobiales; family Rhizobiaceae; genus Agrobacterium; species Agrobacterium leguminum. The sequence goes on from NZ_JADQWB010000003.1 coordinate 25,314, forward strand.
ATCCCTTCTTCGGCCGCGCCGGCAAGATGCTCGCCAACAACCAGCGCGACCAGAACCTGAAATTCGAACTCTTGATTCCGGTCACATCCGCGACCAGCCCGACGGCCTGCATGAGCTTCAATTATCATCAGGATGCCTTCGGCCAGAAATGGGGCCTCAATCTCGACAATGGCGATGTCGCCCACACCGCCTGCGTCGGTTTCGGCCTTGAGCGCATCGCGCTGGCGCTGTTTGCGCATCATGGTCTCGATGTGAAGAAATGGCCTGCGAAGGTCGTGGAAACGCTCTGGGGCTGATCATTCATGCGGCAGATTTTTCCCGGTCTCGATCCCAAAAACTATGTGCAGCATCCGCTCCATTCCTCCGAGAGAATGTGGCCGGAGACCAATTGCTACATCGATTTGTGGATCGAGGTGCTGGCCTCGAAAGGTCTGCCGCCGGAAGCCATGTTCGGTTTCACGCTCACGCAGGACTTCGAAGGCGACCAGTTCACCTTCTTCAAGGTGCCGCTGGAAGACCTCGAGGCGCTTTATGGCGTTCGCGCCACCGAACTTGCGATCTTCGACAGCGTGGAAAGCCACATCGAGGCGCAGCTCGCACGCGGCCGCATCTGCCTGATCGAGATGGACAGCTTCTATATGCCGGATACCCATGGGGTGGGCTACCGGAAGGAACATGGCAAGACCACCATCGCCATCAACCGGCTCGATCTCGCGAAGCGTGAACTCGACTATTTCCACAATGCCGGCTTCTTCCACCTTTCAGGCGAAGATTTTGACGGCCTGTTCCAGCATCATCTGGCCGAGACCGACCCGCCGTTCCTGCCCTATACCGAATTTGCGAAATTCGCGGATAGCACCCCCTCGCCCGCACATATTCGCAAGACGGCCGAACGGCTCCTGAAGTTTCATTTTTCCAGACGGCCCTCCGCCAACCCGGTCCGCGCTTTTGCCGGCGTTTTTCCGGCGCAGGTGGAAAAGGTCGCCGACCGACCCTTCGGTTTTTTCCACAAATATGCCTTCAACACGCTGCGCCAGCTCGGCGCCAATTTCGAACTGGCGGCAAGCCACTTCGAATGGCTGGACGCGGACGGTTTTTCTGAAGCAAGAGACCACGCGCTCAAGATTTCCGAGGTTGCCAAGACCGTGCAGTTCCAGCTCGCCCGCGCCGTCACCCGCCGCAAATTTGATGCACTGGCCACCGTGCTCGATCCAGCAGCGGATGCGTGGGATGGCATGATGGAAGCGCTTTCGACTAAACTCACTGATGCCAGCGAGGCCGCGTGAGGACTTATCTTCCCGGCGAAAGCGAGGAATTGCTGAGCGAAGGCTGGACGCTGACGCTGACGCCCGCCGATGCCTGTGAGACGCCGTCCGATATTCCCGCATCGCTTGAAAGCCTTCACGTCTCCGTTCCCGGCACCGTGGCGCAGGCTCTGGAAGCGGCCGGAAAATTCGACCGCCTTGCTCCGGCGCCTCTCAATGACAGGGATGCCTGGTATCGGCTGACGATGATTTCCGATGCCCGGGAGCGTGCCACCCTGCGCTTCGACGGTCTCTCCACCATTGCCGAAATCTTCTTCAACGGCGAGCTGATCGCCGCGAGCCAAAGCATGTTCGAAAGGCTGGAAGTACCGGTCGAACTCACGGGCGCGGACGAGCTTTGCATCTGCTTCCGGGCGCTTGCGCCGAGGCTTGAAAAAACCGGTCCCCGCGCCCGCTGGCGGCCGCAGATGATGAATACGCAAGGGTTGCGGCTGATCCGCACCACCGCACTCGGTTACATGCCCGGCTGGTGCCCGGAAATCCACGCCGCCGGTCCATGGCGGCCCATCAGTCTGATCAGACAGGAAGCGGTGCTTTGCACGCTCCGGTCTTCGCTGGACGAGGCCGGAACGGGAACGGTCGCCATCGCGCTGGAAACCAACCGGCCCATAAAATCGGCACGGCTTGGCTGCGCGGGTTACAGCGCCGATCTTTCCAGGGATGAGAACGGCAAGTTTTCCGGCGAGCTCCACATACCCGATGTCGAACCATGGTGGCCGCACACCCATGGCAGGCCTGCGCTGCACGACACACTTTTGGAACTGGACGGCGAACAACATAGGCTGGGGCGTACCGGCTTCCGGCGGGTCGAGATCGATCATGGCGAAGACGGTAATGGTTTCGGCCTCAAGGTGAACGGTCAGCCGGTCTTCTGCCGCGGCGCGGTCTGGACGACGGCCGATATTGTGCGCCTGCCGGGAACGGGGCCGGACTACGAGCCCTGGCTGAGAAAAGCCGCGGAAGCCGGCATGAACATGATCCGCATCGGCGGCACCATGGCTTATGAGACGCCGGAATTTTTCACACTTTGCGACGAACTCGGCATCATGGTCTGGCAGGACGCCATGCTCGCCAATTTCGATTACCCGGCAAAGGACGAGAGCCTGCGCCAGCATATCGTCACGGAAATCTCGCAGTTCCTCGAAGCCACCGCGCTTTCTCCATCGCTCACCGTCTTCTGCGGCGGCAGTGAAATGTACCAGCAGGGCGCGATGCTCGGTCTGCCGGAACAGATATGGAAGGGAACGCTCACCGAGGAGGTTCTGCCGGAACTCCTTGCCGAGAAACGCCCGGACGCAGCCTATGTCGCCAATTCTCCCTCCGGCGGCGCATTGCCCTTTTTTCCCAACGTCGGTGTCGGCCATTATTACGGCGTGGGCGCCTATTGCCGTCCGCTGGAAGATGCGCGCCGCGCCGATCTGCGCTTCGCCGCCGAGTGCCTCGCCTTCGCCAATATTCCCGAACAGGAGACGCTGGACAGATATCTACCTGGCGTGGCCGTGCACGATCCGCGATGGAAGGCACGCGCACCGCGCGATCGCGGGGCATCCTGGGATTTCGAGGATGTTCGCGATCATTATCTGAACCTGCTCTACGACGTCGAACCGGATGTTCTGCGTCGCGAAGACGGCAGCCTTTATCTCGACATGTCCCGGGCCGCCACGGCCGAGGTCATGGAGGCGACTTTCGCCGAATGGCGGCGCAGCGGTTCCTCCTGTCAGGGCGCTCTGGTCTGGACCCTGCAGGATCTCGTTACCGGCGCAGGCTGGGGTGTCATCGATGCCACTGGCCGGCCCAAATCCGTCTGGCACGCGTTGAAAAGGGCGTTCCGCCCCATCCAGGTTACTTTTTCCGATGAGGGCACGAACGGGCTGGATATACACCTCGTCAACGAGACCGGCGGCAGCCTCGAAGCCATGCTGGAACTGACCTGCCTGCGCGAAGGTGTGCAACCCGTCGTCCACGCCAAACGACCGCTCACGCTTTCGCCGCGACAGAGCCAGACCATTGCCGCAACAGATTTGTTCGGCGCCTTTTTCGATACGACCTATGCCTATCGTTTCGGCCCTCCGTCCCATGACGTAACCGTCGCCCGGCTTCGCGACGTTGCGACAGGACACGTCATCGCCGACGCATTCCATTTCCCTCTCGGCCGGAAAAAGGCGCTGCACGCCGCAAACCTTCAGGTCGCGATCGGTGAAACGAGCGGCAACTGGTCTCTTGAAATCGGCACGGACCGGCTGGCACAGTCCGTCCATGTCGAGGTGCAGGGTTATTACGCCTCGGAAAACTGGTTCCATCTCGGCCCCGGCGAAACCAGAAAAATCAGCCTCCTGCCGGAGACCCCGGCGGCGGAAGTCCCTCCTTCCGGAGAGGTCGTGTCACTGGGTTCCAGCCGGCGATTTTCCTTCTAAAGCATGACGGCCAGGCATTTTTACCGCAAATGCGCAAGAGCCAGCCGCTTCACCGCGTCGATATAGATTTGTCTGGCTTCCGGCGTTGAAAGATTGTGATCGGCATCGGGAATAATGGTCAGCGACACGTTCTTATAGGCGGCCAGTCCTTTGCCATTGGCGTCGAAGTAATATTGGAAGTGCTCCAGACCATCGTCGTTGTCGCTGTAGAGCAGATGAACGGCGGTATCATTCGCTTTCAATTTGTCGAACGCACCATAGACGGCACGCCCTTCCTCGCTGCCCCTGCGGAAGAGCCTCGCCGTTTTTGTCGAAAGCCTCTTGATTGTCGCCTTGACGATATTCAGCCCCGCGCTTGCCACATCGACATCGCCGCTGATGAGACGTTTGAATGTCGCGCCCTGTCGAAAGCGCTGGCTGTATTCGCCGAAGGAACGCGGGCGTTTATGCAGGGCCTCATCCACCGAGCGGCCTTTGCGCCAATGGAAGACGACCGGATTGACCGCGACCACAGCGCCGATCCGCTCATCGGCGATTGCGCCATTGAAGGCGAGATAAGCGCCGCTGCACCGGCCCGCCGCAATGAAAGGCCCCTTACCGCGCTTACCGAGGAAATCGAGTGCGGCAGCCACGTCGTCATTCTGCGCGACATCGTAAAGAACCTGCTCGGGCACGTTTTTGACCGGAGGACTGTCGGCAATATTAGCCGCGTCGAAGCGAAGCGATGCCACCCCCTCGCGCGCCAATGTACGGGCCATCTGTACGGAAAGCCTGCCCCAGCCCGCATGCCGGTCATAGGCGGCGCCAAGCAGAAGAACCGAAGAAACCACCTCCCGGTCGTCCGGCCCGCAAAAAATGCCGAAAAGCCGCCCGCCTTCTCCAAATTGCACCGGCTGCTCGACAAAACCGCGCCCACGCTGTGGGGCATTGACTGTGAAATCCTCCTGGGGGATAGCCGGACTCTCGGCATGGGTCTGGGAGAGGACCCAATCGACCAGCAGGTTGACCACATCGTCGGATATTCTCGAAAGCGTAGGACTGGAAATGAGATCGTCGTAACCTGAAAACTCCGCCTCCTCCACCGCACCGCCAATCGCAACGAGATGCCTGGCGAAGTCGGCATCGGTTACGCGACCCGGCCGAGAGAGCGCCAGAATGCTGCGCGCCGGAGCAGCGGTCAGATTTGAAAGATTGGCCTTCCTGATCGCATCGGCAACACCGGCAGGCATGGCCATGCCGGCAATCGATCCCGCCTCCGTCATCCGTTGCGCGGGCCGAAGACCGAGGCCATCGTCGATCATGGAGGACCACATCGCCAGCTCACGCAGATAGGCGCGGCCGGAAACGACAGACCCCAGAAGCGCCATGGAACCCACTTCAGTCACATCGGCAAACGCCTGTGCAGCAATCAGGCAGCCGAGGCCCTGAGCGACAACGACCACTTCGGCGCAGCCGGAAAGACGCGTCAGACAGTTGAGCGCCGCGCGCGCGTCGGAAATCCAGTCCGCTGCACGGCCCGCATCGTCAGGGTCGAAGGCGTCACCCGCGCCCAGATAATCGAATCGCAGGCTGGCGACACCGCAAGCGGCCAGCCGCTCGGCCAGTACCCGTTGAAACTTGCGGCTGCACAGCTCCTCCATGCCCCATGGGCTGGCGAAAAGAACGGCATGGCGCTGTCTGACGTCCTTGCGCGCCGGATGGAAAATCCCAGTGAGCCCGTCAAAAGAGACCGGATGCGCAACCGCCCCATTCGAGGCAATGCCGGAAAGCGACAATGCATCAAGAGACGGATCGCTGCCTGTACGCTCTGAAATATCTATCGCCATCGACCTTGCCATCATTGCGCCAGTGTCTGGCTCAACCATTACGGGATCATTGTATCGAAGCGTCTTACCGCCTGATCTACAATAAAAACAACAACATTAGAGAAGTCTAAAAATATAGTCGCATTTATATCCATTGCCGCCCGCACGTTGCAAAAACGAACACTGCGATGATGGGCAAGTCCCGGCAGGGCCGCTATTTTGCTCGAAACCGCTTGAATATACTGATAAATAGCGAGTCCCATACCTATTTGCAGGAGGAGGTTGCGCCACCCGGCCACCGGATCGTCTAGACACCGCGCAAACCAACACGCCGGGCCACGCCCGACAGGTCATAGAAGTTTTATATGGAACAAAGCCTTACGCGTTATATCTGGTCGCACACGAGGCGGCAGCAGCTTTTCATTCTGCTGATCGTGGCCCTGTCGATGATCCCCTATTTCCTCGCCTTCGATCTGCCCAAGCAGATCGTCAACGGCCCAATTCAGGGGGATGGTTTCGAAGGGGCGAATGCGACTCAGCTTTTCATGCATCTCACGGTCGATATTCCCTACTGGGGCACCGTGACATTATTCCCCGGGCTCGAGCTGAACCGCATGTCGATGCTGATGGCGCTCAGCCTGACGTTCCTTGCGCTTGTCATCATCAACGGGCTCTTCAAATATTACATCAATACCTACAAGGGCCGCCTTGGCGAGCGGCTTCTGCGGCGCATCCGCTTCGAGCTCATCGACAAGATCCTGCGGTTCCCACCCTCCCATTTCAAGCGGGTCAAAGGTGCGGAAATCTCCAGCATGGTGAAGGACGAGGTGGAGCCGCTCGGCGGCTTTACCGGCGACGCCTTCGTGCAGCCGGCCCTTCTCGGCGGCCAGGCGCTCTCCGCGCTCTTCTTCATTCTCGTTCAGAATTTCTGGCTCGGCCTGATCGCGGCTTTCATGGCCGCCATTCAGGTGGGCATCATTCCCAAAATGCGCCGCCGCCTTATCGAACTCGGCCGCCAGCGGCAGCTGAGCGCCCGCCAGCTTGCCGGACGCATCGGCGAAATGGTTGACGGTATCGGCACCATCCATGCCTATGACACGTCGAATTACGAGCGGGCGGATGCCTCACACCGGCTCGGTGACATCTTCAAGATTCGCTACGATCTCTACCAGTGGAAGTTTCTGGTCAAGTTCATCAATAACTTCCTCGCACAGCTCACTCCCTTCTTCTTTTATGCGCTCGGCGGTTATCTCACGCTGAAGGGCAGCCTCGATGTCGGGCAGCTGGTCGCCGTCATCAATGCCTATAAGGAACTGCCCGGACCGCTGAAGGAACTGATCGACTGGGATCAGGCACGTCAGGACGTGCAGGTGAAATACGAGCAGGTCTTCGAGCAGTTCGATGCCCCGAACATGATCGACGAAAAGGTTCAGAAACTGTCTCCCGGCGCAGTCGCGGCGATCAGCGCCCCGATCGTCGTCGCCAATCTGACGCTGGAGGACGATAGCGGCAGCCGGCTTCTGGAACAGGCATCGCTGAAGGTCGAGCCGGGCGAGGTGATCGCCATCGTCGGCGGCTCGGGCGCCGAGGCGCTGGCGGATGCGATCGGCCGCACGCTCTGGCCAACCTCGGGCAAGATCAGCATCAACGACGTCGACATATTGGAACTGCCGGAATCGCTGACCGGGCGGCGCATTTCCTATGTGTCCTCCGACAGCTATTTCTTCCACGCCAGCCTGAAGGACAACCTGCTTTACGGCCTCAAACACGCCCCGCTTGCGGACAGGAACTATGAGGGGGCAGCGCTGGAACATCGCAAGTGGGAAATCCGCGAAGCAAAGATGGCGGGCAATCCGCTGATCGATATCAACAGCGAATGGATCGACTACGCTTCGAGCCCGGCCGGCGATGGCAGGCCGGAAAATCTCATCCGGGCCATTCTGGCCGTCCTCGACAGCGTAGAACTGTCGCAGGATATTCTGGAGTTTGCGCTGCGTTCGTCGATCGACCCTTTGACCGACCTGCATCTCGCCGCCCGTATCGTTGAACTGCGGCATGTGCTGCGTGCGGAGCTGGAAAAGGAAAATCTGAGCGGCCTCATCGCGCCCTTTGAACTGGAGAGCTATAACAGCGAGGCGACGGTCGGCGAAAACCTGCTGTTCGGCACCATGCGGGATTCTTCCCAGACGATCCGAACCATCATCGAAAGCGACTATTTCCGCTCCCTGATGCGCGAAACCGGCCTCGTGAAAACCCTCTTCGAGATGGGTTACACGATTGCCGAAAACATCGTGGAAATCTTCGCCGACCTGCCGGGAGACCACCCCTTCTTCCAGCAGCTCACCTTCATGACGCCCGACGACATTCCGGTGTATCAGCAGATGCTGCAACGTCTTCAGAGCCGGAGTTTCGACGAGGCTAATGAAAGCGAAAAGCGCGCAATGCTGCGGCTCAGCTTCTTCTACATCGAGCCTCGCCAGCGTTTCGGTCTGCTATCGCCGGAGATCATGAACCGGATCGTCGAAGTCCGGCACATGTTCCATGAGAACCTGCCCGACAGCCTGAAAAACGTGATCGAAATCTACGATCCGACCAAATATATGAGCGCCACCAGCCTGCTGGACAATATCCTGTTCGGCAAGGTCAGCCATCGCTACACCGACGCCTCGCGGCGCATCACCCGCATCGTCGCCGATGTCATGCGCAAGCAGGGTGTCTATGAACGCGTGCTGGCGGTGGGCCTGGACTTCAACCTCGGCGCGGGCGGCAAGCGGCTTGGCCCGCTCCAGCGCCAGAAGCTCAATCTCGCGCGAGCGTTGATCCGCAAATCCGATTATTACGTCTTCAACCGCCCTCTTCCCGGCCTCGATCCCCGACAGCAGGAGGAAATTGTCGAGCGGGTCATCACACTCCTGAAACAGAACAACAATAACCCGTCGATCATATGGGTCCTGTCGAATGCGACGCTCTCCCGCATGTTCGAGCGGGTGATCGTTGTTCATCAGGGCCTGATCACCGCCGACGGAAGTTACGAGACTCTCGCCGAGGAAAACGGTACATTCAAGGACATGGTCGCAACATAAATCCAAGAAGGTGACCGAGGTGGAACAAGAACAGGGTAAGTCAATGCTGTTTAAAGACGAAATTCAGATGCTGAAAAGGGTGCCGTTTTTTTCGGAAATGGAACCGTCAAAGCTCAAACTACTGGCATTCGCATCCGACCGGGTGTCCTATCATGCTGGCGACGTGCTGTTTCATCAGGGAGATGTCGGCGATGCGGCCTATGTCGTCTTGACCGGAAAAGTCGATGTTCTGGTCGATTCCCCTTCGGGCACGCTGAAAGTGGCCGAAATGACCGGCAATGCCATTGTCGGCGAAATCGCTATCCTCTGCGATAGCGTCAGAACCGCGACCGTTCGCGCCTCCACCAATGTGGAAGCCCTGCGCATCGGCAAGGAACAGTTCTTCAAGCTCATGTCCGATTTCCCCGACATCACCATCAAGGTCATGCGCGTTCTGGCCGAACGCCTTACCCAGACGACGGCGGAACTGAGCAAAGCGCGGGCAGGCGCCCGGACATAAACGACAATTCCTTGCTACCTTGAATGGCGATATTGGAAAAATAAATGTCGTACTATTGCAATATAAATGAAATGCTGACTGAATAAGGGGTAAAGGCGTCCGCCAGAAACGAGCGGATATAAGAATCTATAGAGACAACGGGCTTCATGGGAGGAAAGCGTGCAAGATTCCGTTGTTATTGGGGTGTGTCATGGCGTTCGATTCCGACACAGCAAGTCGGGAAAGTAATAGAAATTTTCGGGTAAAGATCTGGGGTGCGCGGGGAACGCTTCCTGTTTCAGGTGAAAACTTCCGAAAATACGGCGGAAATACCATCTGCATCGAGGTAAGATGCGGCGATCACGTTCTTTTGTTCGATGCGGGTTCGGGCTTGCATCCCGCTGGCCTCGCCCTGCGGGCGGAAGGCATTACCGACGTCAACCTGTTCTTCTCGCATTGTCATTACGACCACATTGTCGGCTTCCCCTATTTCAAGCCCTTTTATAACAGCTCCAACGATGTCGCCATCTGGTCGGGCCACCTCGCCGGTACCATGACCACCCGGGAAATGCTCAAGGACTTCATGAGCCCGCCGTGGTTCCCCGTGCCGCTGGAAATCTGCTGCGCAAAAATCGACACGCGGGACTTCATGCCGGGCGATGCGCTCGATGTGCATCCCGGCCTTTCGATCAGAACCGGAATGCTCAACCATCCCGGCAACGCCATCGGATATCGGCTGGACTGGGAAGGAAAGTCCCTCGCCATCATCACCGACACCGAACATGAGCCGGGCGATATGGACGAAACCGTGCTCGACCTGATCAGGGATGTCGACCTTTTCCTCTATGACGCCATGTTCACCGATGAGGAAATGAGCCTTTATCGCGGCTATGGCCACTCGTCCTGGCAACAGGCGATCCGCCTTGCCAAACGCGCCGGCGCAAAAAATGTCGGCTTCATCCACCACGCCCCGAGCCGCAGCGACGAAGAACTGGACAATATCGAAAAACAGGCGAAAGCCCAGTTCAGTGGGGCCTTCGCGGCCATGGACGGCCAGATCATCGAGCTCTGACGCAATCTGACTCCGGCGAAGTCGACCTGTCCGACCGCGTTTTCGAAACCCTGATTTCGACATCCCTTGCCATGCGGGCGTTCGAACACGCACAATTGACCGTTTCCGATTGATTGCTCCACGATATTGCCACGAGACGGCCTGCAATAAGGGTGCCACCACATACTACATGATGATTCTGCGCTGAATGACCACATGATGGGATTTGCATGATCCGTTTCTTTTCGGAGACCAATTTGAGACGCGCCCGGATTTTATCCGGCCTCATCATATTTGCTTTCGTATTTTCCCATCTTTTCAATCACTCCCTCGCACTCATCTCCATCGATACCGCCGAACGGGCGCGAAAATGGTTCAGCCTGATCTGGCTCAACCCCGTCAGCAGCCTGCTTTTTTACGGTTCTGTTCTGGTGCATGTCTGTCTTGTTCTGCGCTCGCTTTATCTGCGCAGAACGCTGCGCATGCCGCTCCGCGAGGCGCTTCAGGTCATCTTCGGTCTGTCGATCCCGTTCCTGATCATCGGCCACGCCGTCAATATCCGCGTGTCGCATATGCTTTATGGCATCGATGTTGGCTATTATTCGGTCATCCGCAGGCTGTGGATCAACAACCCGATACAGGGCGCCTGGCAAAGCCTCGCCTTGATCGTGATCTGGGTCCACGGATGCATTGGCCTCTATTTCTGGCTGCGTTACCGGGACTGGTATCCGCGGATAGCCGGGCTGTTCATGACGGTGGCCGTGATGCTGCCGCTGCTGGCGCTGCTGGGCTTCAGCGATGCCGGCCGCTGGCTGGCGGAAATCGATGAAAAATACGCGCTCCCACCCGGACTTGCCGACAATACGATTCAAAAGGACGAGCTGCCACTGCAGCGGGAAATGGAAACACAGATCCGTTTCATCACCGGCACAGCGGAAACGTTGTTCGTCGGCGCGGTAATGCTGGTTTTCGCCATGCGTGGCGTACGCAGCTTTCGGCAACGATTGACGGCGATCGAAATCCGCTATGAACATGGCGCGCAGGTACATGTACCTGCCGGGCTCAGCATTCTGGAAGCGAGCCGCCTTGCAGGAATTCCGCATTACTCCGTCTGCGGCGGCAAGGGGCGCTGCTCAACCTGTCGGGTCAAGGTTCTGAACAGCAAAGGCCCGCTACCGCCACCGGGAGACATCGAGCAAACCACATTGCGGCGCATCCATGCCGATTCCGATGTCCGGCTCGGCTGCCAGCTACGCCCCACCAGCGATATTGATATCGCGCTTCTCGTTTCACCGCCCCAGCAAAGCGACCTGCCGGCCGACGCACAACCGGCCCGGCCCGGCCGGGAAGAGGAAATCGCCATCCTCTTTTGCGATCTACGCAACTTCACCACGCTTTCCGAAGCGAAGCTGCCCTATGATGTCGTCTTCCTTCTGAACCGCTATTTCACCATCGTCGGCCAGGCCGTCGAACAGGCGGGAGGCCATCTCGACAAATTCATCGGCGATGGCGCCATGGCGCTTTTCGGACTTGGCGAGGACGCGGAACATGCCTGCCGCAACGCCATGAAGGCGGCCGCGACCATATTGCGGGATATCGCAATCCTGAACGAGGGGCTGGAGAAACAATTCGCCGTCCGCCTGGAAGTCGTCGTCGGCATTCATTCCGGTCCGAGCATCGTCGGCGTCATGGGATATGGCGCGGCCAAAACCCTGACGGCCATCGGCGATACCGTCAACGTGGCAAGCAGGCTCGAATCCAAGGCCAAGGAATTCGGCGCAGCCATCGTTGTTTCCGAACCAGCCATTATTCAGGCGGGACAGGAGATTGCCGATCTCAGAAGCGAAGAAATCGCCATCCGTGGCCGCAACTCGCAAATGAAGGTCTTCCTGCTCTCGAAAAAAGAGAGCGAGCGCTATTTATGAGATAGCCACGACACACCTGTCGGGGCGTCCGATCTCAAATCTTGCGATAGAGAAAATAGCGGTCCGTCGGCACGCTTGCCGGCACCGGCAGCGGCTTGAGCATGGGATGATCCAGAGGCAGGCCGCTGACCGCGAGACCGCCTTTCGCCAGCATGCCCGCCGTAAGATCGGGCAACCATGTGAGGGTGATCGCATCCTTTTCCGGATAACCCGTGCCGATATCGGCATGCACGAACGCCGCTTCCGAGCCGATGAAAGCCGGAGCGGTTTGCGATATTTCACCGATCACCAGATCCTCCTGCGCCGGAACGGAGGAGGCATGCGCACCCATAGCCCTGTCGAAAGCGATGATGCGGCGGTTGGGGAACAGCTCCCGCAGGTGATTGAAGGTGCGCCCATTGCCAAGGCCGATTTCCATAAGCGCGCCTTCACCCGGCAGATCGAGATCGGCTGCGACATGGTTGAGGATATCCCGCTGCGCGGTCAGCCGGCGAATGAAACTATCGAGTCTGCTCATGTTATCAGGCCTTGATGATGTGTTTTGCGGCTATATCCCGACGCGCGAAAACATTGCGCGTGTCGATGATAAGCGGCGCCCATTCGCTTAGAGCGGCATAATCCACATTGTCATGATCGGTCGCAACGAGAACGGCGTCGAAGGCGCCGATCGCCTGCCTGTCCCACGGCACGGATTTCATGCCCATCAGGTGGCTATATTCCCGGGTTTTCGGGATTTCGGCCACGTGGGGATCGAAATAGGCCGCTTCGCCGCCACGCTCCTGAATAAGCTCGATGAGCTTCAAAGAGGGGCTTTCGCGAATATCCGGCACATTCTTTTTATAGGCGAGGCCGACGACCAGCACCTTCGAGCGGCTGAGCGCCTTGCCGGAATGAATATCGAGCGCCTCCGCGACCCGCCCGATGACGTGACGCGGCATACCGGTATTGATCTCGCCGGCCAGTTCGATGAACCGCGTCGGCAATTCATATTCGCGCGACTTCCAGGTGAGGTAGAAAGGGTCGATCGGTATGCAATGGCCGCCAAGGCCCGGGCCGGGATAAAACGGCATGAAACCGAACGGCTTGGTCTTCGCCGCATCGATCACTTCCCAGATGTCGATACCCATCGCCTCGTAGACGACCTTGAGTTCGTTGACGAGCGCAATATTGACGGCACGGAAGACGTTTTCGGTGATTTTCACCGCCTCGGCCGTGGCATTTGTCGAGACGGGCACGATCTTTTTGACCACCGAACCGTAAAATGCCGCCATCAGCTTTCCGGCCGCCTCGCCATCGCCAGCGACAACCTTCGGAATGGTCGAGGTCTCGAAATCGCGATTGCCGGGATCTTCCCGTTCGGGTGAAAAACCGATGAAGAAATCGACGCCGGAGACGAGCCCGGTACTTTCCAGAATGGTCTTCACCACCCCGTCAGTCGTGCCGGGATAGGTGGTCGATTCCAGAACCACGAGCTGCCCCTTGCGCAGATGGGCGACAATATCGCGACAGGTCTTTTCGACATAGGAAAGGTCCGGCTCGCGATATTTCGTCAGGGGTGTGGGCACGCAGATTGCAATGACATCGCATTCGGCCAGCCTGGAGAAATCCGAGGTGGCGACAAAGCCGTCATCCTGTCTCACACTCGCCAGCACCTCGTCCGAAACGGCCTCGATATAGCTGCGCCCGGCCTCGATAGCGGTAATTTTACCGGGGTCGATATCGAAACCGACAACCTTGAAACCGCCCCTGGCGATCGTCATGGCAAGCGGCAGACCGACATAGCCGAGGCCGATCACCCCCGCTTTGGCGCTTTTGTTTTCAATGCTGGAAAGCAGGTTCCGGGAAGTGTCTGGGGAAGTCAAAGCGTGTCACGCTCCGCGCATGTGCAAAAGATGCCTTTCAGTTGGGCAAGAATGACGGACCTGTCAAGGCTCGGCCCTTTCAAATTCCGGTTGACGCCCAAGCCACCGCCAACGCACAACCATCGCCATGAAGATCGCCTTTTATGCGCCGCTCAAGTCTCCCAACCATCCCGTTCCCTCCGGCGACCGGCTGATGGCCCGTTTGCTAATGACGGCGATCACAATGGGCGGTCACGATGTTTCCGTCGCTTCGGAACTGCGCAGCTTCCTGAAACAGCCGGATGACCCGGCAAGGGCCTTGCTCGCCGATGAGGCCGAGCGCGAAATCGAGATCGTCGCACGGCACTGGCGACGGGAGGGCGTGCCGGATCTCTGGTTTTGCTACCATCCCTATTACAAGGCCCCGGACTTGCTCGGACCGGAACTGAGCAAACGTTTCGACATCCCCTATGTCAGCGCCGAAGCGTCCTATTCGCCGAAACGGAATGGGATGGGATGGCAGGCGGTTCAGGATGGGTTGCTGACCGCATTGAACGCCGCCGCCATCAATATCTGCTTCACCGCGCGGGATCGCGAAGGGCTTGTGCGGGCCTCGCCCACCCTTCGCTGGGCCATGCTGCCGCCTTTCATCGATGCCGGGGCCTTTCTCAAGAACACGCCCCAGCCGACACCCGCAAGGCTCATCACCGTCGCCATGATGCGGGCGGGTGACAAGCTCGACAGCTACCGTGCCCTTTCCGAAGCGCTCGCCCTGTTGCCGCAGGATCTCGACTGGACGCTGGATATCGTCGGCGACGGACCGGAGTGCACGGCCGTACAGGGCATGTTCAGCGCGTTTCCCAATCACCGTCTCGTCTGGCATGGGGAAAAAACCGCGGCCGAGATCGCAATGCTCCTTTCAAAAGCCTCTCTCTATGTCTGGCCGGGCCATGGTGAGGCTTATGGTCTCGCCTATCTCGAGGCGCAGGCTGCCGGCCTGCCCGTTGTGGCCGAAGAAGTGGCTGGCGTCCCCGAGGTGGTAAAATCCGACGCCACAGGATTACTGACACCAGAAAATGATAGAGCCGCCTATGCCGACGCGATTAAAACCCTGCTCGGCGACGACAGACAGCGCAAAGAACTGGCACGGGCGGCCCGGCAATTCGTGAGGAATGAACGGTCTCTGGAAAATGCCGCAAATGAACTGAACCATATCCTGCTGCAAGCAAAGGCGCGAAGATCATGAGTCGGGAAAAACTCGTTGCGGCACTGGACGAATGCGGGCGGCGCGGCATATCCGCCGATCTCTGGCTCCGGGACGACGACGCGGTGGAGCCGACGCCCGCGCTCGACACGTTGCTCGATCTTTGCGGCGGCTTTTCCGCTCCGGTCACGCTCGCGGTCATCCCCGAGATGACGACCGATAAGCTCGCACGGCATCTGGATGTGTCGGACATTGCCCAGGTCGCCGTGCATGGCTGGTCCCATACGAATTATGCCGGCGAGAAGGAAAAGAAACAGGAACTCGGATCGCATCGCGATCCCGCTCTCGTTCTCGATGAATTGCAATCCGGACTGGATAAACTCCACGACCTGCATGGCGGGCGTTTGGTGCCGATGCTCGTGCCGCCATGGAACCGCATAGATGCCGGTATCGTGAAGACACTGGCGGGCCTTGGATATCGTGCCCTATCCGTTTTCGGCCCGGAGAAAAACACTCTGCCGCCCTGCCTGAACACCCATGTCGATGTGATCGACTGGCACGGCAGCCGCGGTGGCCGCAACGACGACGTGCTCTTCGCGGAGACCGCCGCCCGCATCCTGACGACCGCCGAAAACGGCGGCACCACCGGCATCCTCACCCACCATCTCGTGCATGACGACAATGTCTGGCGCTTTCTGAGACGGCTTTTCGAGGTGACCGTCGATCATCCCGCCGCCCGCTGGCGTTCTTCGAAAGACCTCGTCGACGACATCTCACCATGATTTCCAGGCGATCAGCAACCCGCTCGCCTCAGTGGAAAGTTTCCGCCTGACCGCTTCCACCGTCTCAAAGGGTGCGCGGTCGGGAAGAGACGCGGCAACGAACCCCGCTGGCGCAAGGCTGATGCTCCCCGCCCGGGCGATGATGGTGAAGATCAAGGGGCCGGTCGACCACCAGGCAGGGGCGCGAGGCATGTCTTCGATAATTCCGGGAAAGGCATCCAGCATCCTGCTGAAAACCGGATGTCCGGCAGGCGCGGCGATGAAGGAATTGGCAAGCAGCATGCTGCCCTGCCCCGTGTCCCGTGGCGTTTTTTCGTCAAACACCGTCAGCCCCGCCAGAGGCAGGAATGTATCGAAACTCACATCGTCCCGCGCCGGATACCAGTCGCAATCGAGATAGATGCCGCCAAACCGCTCCAGCAGGATATAACGGGCCACATCCACTGCGCCCGGATAATCGCCCTTGTCCAGCATGGTTTTGAAGACGCCATTCGAAAACACGCCTTCCCGCTCAAGATCGGCCTCCCGCCAGAGCCGATAGTCGTAACCATGGTTCGAGGCGTGGGCGGCCCATGCCTCAACCGAGACCGGCGGGGCTCTTTCCCCGATCCATATCTGGTGAATGAGCCTTGGCACATCTTCACGGCTTTTGACGCTGATCGTGCGACGTTCTTCCGTGGAAAACCGCGCATATTTCTCCAGCACCTGCGGGGGTGGAACAAGCGTATATTGATAACCGATCTTGGCGACCATATCGCCTTCGGCCTTGGCGAGGCGCAGCCGTGCCGCATGCAGCCGGCGCGGCAGGCCGAGCACTGTTTGCTCCCCCATCAGGTGGCCGTCCTTTGCTGCAACCAGCGATAAGAGAAGCGCATTGGCTTCCGCATACTGGCCGCCATTTTGCAACTGCCGGGCCTTATCCAGCTGGGCATCGTAATATTTCTTGTCGGACATGGATCCTCATCCAGAAACGCTCGTTAACATATCGCCAAACAAAAGGCGTCAGGCAAGCCGTCGTGTTTCGGAAGCCGGCTTTGAATTCGCTAAACAATTCGATGTTTCAGAGGCATAGACAGACAACAAACCCTGCGATAACGTGGATTTAAGCCCTCCTGAGCAAATTGTCACAAGGCAACGATAAAGAGACGGCAAGGAACCCTTTGGCATGAGCGCAGGCGCAGATTTGCTCCGTATTGAAAATCTGCGGGTCTCGTTTTCTCTCATGGGCGGCACCATCGATGCCGTCAGGGGCGCGAGCCTTCGCATTCTTCCGGGAAAAGTCACCGCTCTCGTCGGCGAGTCCGGCTCCGGAAAATCTGTCATCGGCCAGACCATCATGGGCATCCATCCCAAGACGGCGCGCGTGAATGGTCGCGTGCTGTTCACCGATCCGGAAAATGCCGCGGCCGGCCCTGTCGATCTGCTGCAATTGCCGAAGGACGGCCGGGAAATCCGTTCGATACGCGGAAATCGCATCGGCCTGATCTTTCAGGAGCCGATGACGTCTTTCTCGCCGCTGCACACCATCGGCAACCAGATCGACGAGGCGCTCAGGATTCACAGCATCCTGTCACCGGCCGAACGTGCGGAAAAAATGCATGAAACGCTCGACCTTGTGGGGTTTTCCAAACCCAAGAAGGTCGTGAACATGTATCCCTTCGAGCTGTCGGGCGGCATGCGCCAGCGCGCCATGATCGCCATGGCGCTGATCTGTCGTCCCGCACTTCTGATCGCCGACGAGCCGACGACGGCGCTCGACGTGACCATACAGGCACAGATCCTCAAGCTGCTGCGTGATCTGCAGAGCCGTCTGAACATGAGCATGCTGCTCATCACCCACGATCTCGGCGTGGTGGCCAATATCGCCGACGAGGTCGCGGTGATCTATCAGGGCGAGATCATGGAGGCCGGTACGGTCGACGAGATTTTCAAGTCGCCGAGCCACCCCTACCTCAAGGGCCTGATGGCCGCCGTGCCGCATTTCGACATGAAGCCCGGCGAAAGGCTGAAGGCGCTTCGCGAAATCAACATTGACCACGAAAGCCTCGTCGGCAAAAAAAACGCCGCGGTGAACAAGACCCCCGGCCCGCTTCTGACCGTGGACAATATCAGCAAGACGTTCACGACCCGGAAGTCCAGCTGGTTCCGCAAGGGCGACGCCAATGCCACCAAGGCGGTTAACAGCGTCAGTTTTGAAATTCGCCGCGGAGAATGCCTTGGGCTGGTAGGCGAAAGCGGCAGCGGCAAAACCACCGTCAGCAAAATCCTCATGCGCGCCGTTCGCCCGGATGAAGGCTCGGTGACCTTTCACCGGCCTGAGGGCGACATCGACGTCCTCAATGCCAGGGATGGAGACCTGAAAGAGCTGCGGTCGAAGATACAGATGGTCTTCCAGGACCCGATATCGTCGCTGTCTCCACGCATGACCGTGGGCAACATCCTGAGCGAGCCGCTGGAAATCCACGGACGGGGCGATGCGAAATACCGCGCGGAGAAAGTACGCAATCTCGTCAGGGCCATTGGGCTCGGAGAAAGCGCGCTCAACCGTTACCCGCACAGTTTCTCGGGCGGACAGAGGCAGCGTATCGGCATCGCCAGGGCATTGGCGCTCGGTCCCGAACTTCTCATCTGCGACGAACCCGTTTCCGCCCTCGATGTCTCCGTGCAGGCGCAAATCCTCAATCTGCTGAAGGATTTGCAGCAGGATCTCGGGCTGACCTATCTCTTCATTTCGCACAATCTGGCGGTGGTGGACTATATGGCCGACCGCGTGGCCGTGATGTGCGAAGGCCGCATCGTGGAGCTGGCGCCACGGGAAATCCTGATGCGCTCTCCGGTTCATCCCTATACGAAATCCCTGCTGGCGGCCGTGCCTTTCCCGGATCTCGACCGTCCGCTCGATTTCCGCACCATCGGCAAAATCAGCGCGACGGGCAAATTCGACTGGGGCAAACAGTTCCGCGACGAGGGTGATGGCGACATGATTTCCGCCGATCTCGGCGAAGGCCATTTCGTGCTCGCAAACGGCAATGCCGATATCCGGGAGCTTCGCCCTTGATCACGCGTCGCACCACCCTTGCCCTCTTGGCCTCCGTCTTCCTGCCAGCCTATGCGCGGGCCGGCTATACCGACCCCGCCTATTTCAAGGAAAAACGGGAAAAGGGCGAATTGCCCGACGTGGCCGAACGCCTGCCGAAAAACCCGCGCGTCATCGACATGAAAGCGCTTGGCCGCGAGCCGGGAAAACATGGCGGCTCGGTGCGTATGCTCATTGGCGGCCAGCGCGACATTCGCCTGATGCCGATCAGCAGCTATGCCCGCCTTGTCGGTTATGACGAAAAGTTCGAGCTTCATCCGGATATTCTCGAAAGCTACGACGTTCAGGAAGAACGCATCTTCACCTTCAAGCTGCGCGAAGGCCACAAATGGTCCGACGGCAGCGACTTCACCTCCGAGGATTTCCGCTATTTCTGGGAGGACGTCGCCCTCAACAGGGAAATCCACAAGGGCGGCCCGCCGATCGAACTTCTGGTCAACAGCAAGCCGCCGCTTATCGAAGTCATCGACCGGCTGACGGTGCGCTACACCTGGGATGGTCCGAACCCGGATTTTCTGGCGAAGCTCGCAGCGGCCTCACCGGCCCGGCTATTCCTGCCCGCCGCCTACATGAAACAGTTCCACGTCAAATATCAGACGGCGGAAAAGCTCGCCAAGCTGATCAAGAAAAACAAGACGGATGACTGGAGCGGGCTGCATATCAAGATGTCGCGGCAGGTGCGGCCCGAAAATCCCGATCTGCCGACGCTGGATGCCTGGCGCAACACCACCGCGCCGCCGGCCGAACAATTCGTCTTCGAGCGTAACCCCTATTATCACCGGGTCGACGAAAACGGCCTGCAACTGCCCTATCTCGATCGTTTCCTGCTCAACGTCACTTCGTCCGACATCATCTCGGCCAAGACGGCGTCCGGCGATAGCGATCTGCAATATTTCGGCCTCGATTTCGCCGACTACACCTTTCTGAAGGATGCCGAAAAGCGCTTTCCCCTGAAGGTGAACCTCTACAAGCGCTCTCAGGGCTCGCGCATCGCGCTGCTGCCCAACCTCAATTGTGCCGACCCGGTCTGGCGCAGCGCTTTTCAGGACGTGCGCGTGCGCCGGGCGCTGTCGCTCGCGATAAACCGGCACGAAATCAACATGGTCTGCTTTTACGGGCTGGCAAAGGAAAGCGCCGATACCGTTCTACCGGAAAGCCCGCTTTACCGGCAGGAATTTGCGGACGCATGGAGCGCTTTCGACCGGGCGGCGGCCAACAGGCTGCTCGATGAAGCCGGTCTCGACAAGCGCGACAATGCCGGCCTTCGGCTCCTGCCGGATGGCCGCCCGGCCTATATCATCGTCGAAACGACAGGCGAAAGCACGCTCGAAACCGACGTGATGGAGCTGGTGACGGATCACTGGCGGCATATCGGCATTGCCGTTTCCGTCCGCCCCACCCAGCGCGATGTCTTCCGCAAGCGCGCGATGGGCGGCGAGGTGCTGATGTCGGTATGGATGGGCATGGATAACGGTGTACCGACGCCGGATATGCTGCCATCCGGCCTCGCCCCCACCGGCGATGACCAGCTGCAATGGCCGGTCTGGGGTGTGCATTATCTTTCCGGCGGCCGCGAGGGCAAGGAGCCCGATCTGCCGGAGGCGGCGCATCTGCTCGATCTCCTGAAAAAATGGCGCAGAAGCGTCACCGAACAGGAACGCGAAGCCATCTGGCTGGAAATGCTGGGTATTTATACGCAGCAGGTGTTTTCCATCGGCATCGTCAACGGCGCGCTGCAACCCGTCGTTCACGTCAAACGCATGCGAAACGTGCCGGACAAGGCGCTTTTCGGTTACGAGCCCACATCCTATCTCGGCGTCTATATGCCGGATAGCTTCTGGTATGACGGAGACGCCTGATATGCTGCGGTATATTCTAAAGCGCATCCTCGTCATGATCCCGACACTGATCCTGATCTCGATGCTGGTCTTCACCATCATCGAATTGCCGCCGGGCGATTATTTCGAAAGCTATGTCGCCGAGCTGCGCGCCATGGGCGAGACGGCGAACCTTGCCGAAATCGAGGAGCTGCGTGTCCGCTACGGTTTCGACCAGCCAGCCCCGATCCGCTATTTCCGCTGGGCGACCGGCATGCTGGTCGGCGATTTCGGTTATTCCTTCGAATATCAGCTGCCGGTCAGCGATGTGGTGGGAGACCGCCTGTGGCTGACGGTTCTGGTCTCCTTCGTCACCATCATCGTCACCTGGCTTATCGCCTTCCCGATCGGCATCTACTCCGCCACGCATAAATACAGCTGGGGCGATTACGGGCTCACCTTTCTCGGCCTGCTCGGCATCGCCATTCCCAACTTCATGCTGGCGCTGATCCTGATGTATTTCGCCAATATCTGGTTCGGCATCTCCATCGGCCATCTGATGGATCGGGAATATCTGAACCAGGCGATGAGCTGGGCGAAGTTCAAGTCGATCCTCGAACACATCTGGATCCCCGTCCTCATCATCGGAACGGCGGGCACCGCCGGCATGATCCGCCGCCTGCGCGCCAACCTGCTCGATGAATTGCAGAAACAATATGTGGTCACCGCCCGCGCCAAGGGGCTACATCCCTTCAAGGTGCTCACCAAATATCCGCTGCGCATGGCGCTGAATTTCTTCATCTCGGACATCGGCTCGATCCTGCCGGCCATCATATCAGGCGCGGAAATCACCGCCGTCGTGCTGTCGCTCGAAACCACCGGTCCCATGCTCATCAGGGCGTTGCAGAGCCAGGACATGTATCTCGCCGGCTCATTCCTGATGTTCCTCGCTTTCCTGACGGTGATCGGCGTTCTGGTGTCGGATATCGCCCTTGCCATACTCGATCCGCGAATCCGCTTCGGAGGTGGTAACGTCAAATGACTTCATCCATTCCGAAACCCGGCGAAGCGCTGCCCCATTACGTCTCGACCGCGCCCTTCGACCCGTCGCTGATCGAACCCAACACGTCAGGAATGGCGGCCTTCAGCAAGGCCTCGCAGCTGCGCCTCATGTGGTGGCAGTTCCGTCAGCACAAGATCGCGGTGTGGTCCGGCGCCTTTCTGGTGGTGCTTTATCTTTCGATCCTGATCTGCGAATTCCTCGCACCCTATAATCTCCACACCCGCAATATCGAGCATATCTACGCCCCGCCGCAGGCCATTCACCTGTTCAATGACGGAAAATTTGTCGGCCCCTTCGTTTATGGCCGAGAAATGACGCTCGACATGGACAATCTGAGACGGGTCTACCGGGATGTGCCGACGGATATCCAGCCGCTGCGTTTCTTCTGCAAGGGCGATACCTATCGCTTCTGGGGCATGTTCGAGGGCAGAACCCATCTCGTCTGCCCGGCGGAGGGTGGTGAATTGTTCCTGCTCGGCACGGATCGTCTCGGCCGTGACGTGCTGTCCCGCATCATCTATGGCGCGCGCATTTCGCTGACCATCGGCCTTCTCGGCGTCGCCATGAGCTTCGTTCTCGGCATTGTGATCGGCGGTCTGGCGGGTTATCGCGGCGGCACATTCGATCTGATTGTCCAGCGCATCATCGAGGTCCTGCAATCCATCCCGAGCATTCCGCTCTGGCTGGCGCTTGCGGCGATCATGCCGGTGACCTGGAGCCCCATCCTCGTCTATCTCGGCATCACCATCATTCTCGGTATGCTGGACTGGACGGGCCTTGCACGCGCCGTGCGCTCGAAACTTCTGGCGCTTCGCGAAGAAGACTATGTTTTGTCTGCACAATTAATGGGTGCCAGCACGCCGCGCATCATCGGCAGGCACCTTATTCCCGGCTTCATGTCACACTTGATCGCCTCGGCCACCCTGACGATACCGGGCATGATTCTCGGCGAAACCGCACTGAGCTTCCTCGGCCTCGGTCTCAGACCACCGATCACAAGTTGGGGAATTCTGCTCACGGAGGCGCGCAGCGTCAGCGTCATTGCGCTATATCCATGGCTTCTCATCCCGACGATCCCGGTCGTTCTCGTCATTCTGGCCTTTAATTTCTTCGGCGACGGACTACGTGATGCTGCGGATCCCTTCAGATAAAATGGAACACCCTTTGATAAACTGCCCTTCCGCCATCGCCTTTTTTGTGAAAGGCAAAAAGAGGTGTGGCCCATGACCTCCCGTTTGAACGACGCGCGTATCCTCATGTACAGCCACGATTCCTTCGGGCTCGGGCATCTGCGGCGGTGTCGCACCATCGCGCATGCTCTGGTGGAGGATTATCGCGGCCTCAACGTCCTCATCATTTCAGGCGCGACGATTGCCGGCGCCTTCGATTACCGCGCCCGCGTCGATTTCGTGAAAATCCCGAGCGTCATCAAGCTGCGCAACGGCGAATATACGTCCATGGACAGGCATATCGATCTTCAGGAAACCTTGAAGATGCGCCGCTCCATCATCTACCACACGGCCGAAAGCTTCCAGCCGGATATCTTCATTGTCGACAAGGAGCCCATGGGCCTGCGCGGCGAGGTGGAGGAAACGCTCGCCTATCTCAAGGGACAGGGCACCAAGCTCGTCATCGGCCTGCGCGACGTCATGGATGCACCGCAGCTGCTCGAAGCGGAGTGGAAGCGCAACAATGTCATGACCAAGATTGGCCAGTTCTATGACCACGTCTGGATTTATGGCCCACCCGATTTCCACGATCCGCTGACGGGGCTCGACGTTCCGCACACCGTGCGCGACAAGATGGATTTCGTCGGTTTCCTGCAAAGATCGAAGACGCAGGCCGAAACCGTATCGCATCGGCCGGAAGGCGATTACCTTCTCGTCACCACCGGCGGCGGCGGCGATGGCAGCGAATTGATCGACGACGTCATCAACGCCTATCGCCATGACACCGAACTGACGCACAAGTCGCTGGTGGTGCTCGGCCCCTATATGCCGGCGGATCAACGCCAGCGCTTCATGAGCAGTGTTGCCGATATTCCGCATATCGAAATCATCGAATTCGACAACCGCATGGAAGATCTCGTTGCCGGCGCGCAGGCCGTCGTCTCGATGGGCGGATACAATACCGTCTGCGAGATATTGTCCTTCGACAAACCCGCCCTCGTCGTGCCGCGCACGGTGCCGCGCGAAGAGCAGCTTATCCGCGCCAGCCGTGCCTCGGAGCTTGGCCTTTTCGACATGCTTCTGCCGGAAGATGCCGAAAACCCGGCAAAAATGGCGGCAGCTCTGAAGTCACTGCCGAACCGCGCGCCGCCCTCCGTCAATGCGCGCGGGCTGAAGCTGGACGGTCTGGAAAACATATCGCGCCGGATAGCCGAATGGCTGCCGCCCGAGGGTGACAAGGCGCCGATCACGCTGACCGCGTGACCGGTTCCCCAACAAACACCGCTTCAAAAGAGACACGCGCAACGTGACCGATACAAAAAAAATCGTGGTGCTCCTCAAGGGCTATCCGCGCCTGTCCGAGACTTTCATCGCCCAGGAGCTTTTGGGGCTGGAAAAGGCCGGGCTGAAACTCGAACTCATGTCGATGCGCCGGCCCACGGACAAGAAGCGCCATCCCGTTCACGATGAAATCCGCGCGCCCGTCACATATCTGCCGGAATATCTGCACGAGGAGCCGCTGCGCGTTCTAAAGGCATTGTGGGCGTGCCGAAAAAAGCCGGGCTTCACCAAGGCGCTTCGCCGCTTTTTCAACGACCTGTCGCATGATCTCAGCCGCAATCGCTTCCGCCGTTTCGGGCAGGCTGCGGTTCTCGCGCATGAATGGCCGGCGGATGCCGAATGGCTGCATGTCCATTTCATCCATACGCCCGCCTCGGTCGCCGCCTATACCCACCTCATTACCGGCACGCCCTGGACGATCTCGGCACACGCCAAGGACATCTGGACCTCGAACGACCGCGACCTTGCCGCCAAGCTGCAAAGCGCCCGCTGGGCCGTGACCTGCACTGCCGGCGGCTTCCAGCATCTGCAGACCCTTTCCGGGTCAAAGCAGAATGTGCATCTGAGTTATCATGGCCTCGATCTCACCCGTTTCCCGCATTTCGACACGCCACGACCGGCAAGAGACGGTTCAGATGCCGATGATCCGGTCAGGATTTTGAGCGTCGGCCGGGCGGTCAAGAAAAAGGGCATCGATATTCTCCTGCGCGCGCTCGCCTCGCTGCCGCAGGATATCCATTGGCGCTTCACCCATATCGGCGGCGGCGATGAACTGGCCGCCCTGAAGAAACTTGCAGACGAACTTGGCGTCGCCGACAGGATCGTCTGGACCGGCGCCATGGACCAGAAGCAGGTGCTGGAGAACTACCGGGAAGCGGACCTCTTCGCCCTTGCCTGCCGCATCACCAGCGATGGCGACCGCGACGGCCTGCCAAATGTGCTGGTCGAGGCCGCGAGCCAGGCGCTGACCTGCATCTCCACCAATATTTCCGGCATTCCGGAGTTCTTCGTCAGCGGTGAAAACGGCCTGCTGACGGAACCGGAAAATCCGACCGCCTTCGCAGAGGCCCTGCGCACGGCCATCACCGATCCGCAATTGCGCCAGCGTCTTGGCAGTGCCGCCGAAAACCGTGTGCGCACCGCCTTCGACCATCGCACCAGCATTGTCGAGCTGAAGGCCCTGTTCGAGACCGAGTGGGAAAAAACGCCATGACCGATACGGAAAAACGCCCCTGCGTCTTCTTCTACGTCCAGCATCTTCTCGGCATCGGCCATATCGCCCGCGCCAGCCGCATTGCCAACGCCCTTCAGGCGAACGGTTTCGATGTCGTGCTGGTCACGGGTGGCACGCCGGTTCCGGGCTTTCCGGGCGAGGGCATCCGCCATGTCGAATTGCCGCCCATCGCCGTCAGCGACGGCAGTTTTGCCGGCCTGGTCGACAGTTCCGGCAAACCGGTGGATGACGACTTCAAGAGGCTTAGAACCGACATGCTGATCGGCGCCTATCACGGCGCAAAACCCGATATCGTTATCATCGAGGCGTTCCCCTTCGGCCGCAGGCAGGTGCGTTTCGAATTGTTGCCGCTTCTCGATGAGATAGAAGACAGCGAACCGCGCCCGCTCGTCATGGCGTCGCTGCGCGATATCTTGCAGGAAAAGACCAAACCGGGCCGGGACGAAGAGACCGTTTCACTGGTGAAGAAACATTTCGATGCGGTGCTCGTCCATGGCGATCCGGATTTCGCCCGGCTGGAAGAGACCTTTCCGCTTGCCGGCGAGATCAGCCAGCGCATCGTCTATACCGGCCTCGTCGCCCCCCTTCCGCCGCCGGAACCGGCGGAAAAATTCGATATCGTGGTTTCCGCAGGCGGCGGCGCCGTTGGGGCCGCACTCATACGGGCTGCTCTCGAGGCTGCCCCCCTCTTGGGTAGCATCAAGAGCTGGTGCCTCGTGACCGGTCCCAACATGCCGCAGGCGGATTTCGATGCGATCTCGGCGCGGGCGGCGGGAAATGTGTCCGTCTTCCATTTCCGCAAGGATTTCGCAAGTTTGCTCGCCGGCGCACGGCTTTCGATTTCACAGGCCGGTTACAACACCGTCTGCGATATTCTTCAGGCAAAATGCCGCTCGCTTCTGATCCCTTTCGCAGCCGGAGGCGAAACCGAACAGAGCGCCCGCGCCGAACGGCTGGCGCGGCTGGGGCTGGCGCATGTGCTGGAGGAGAAGGATATTTCGGCGCAAGCGATGGCCGATGCCATCAAGGCGGCATTGTCCCTGCCGGCACCCGGCACGATCACGCTCGATCTCGATGGCGCGGCCGGAACGGCTAGAGCGCTGCGCCATCTTTACGATGAGCGGTGAGGATTGTCTTCAACTCGCGAACCGCCGCCTCATCGGTAACCTTGCGCCCTGCGCCGGTGAAACCGAGCTTCGCCACCCTGCTGTCGGGATCAAAGGATGGAACGGCGGAACAGGATGCGTGGATTTCCGTGATCGGAAAGCGATCCAGCAATGTCTGAACGCTCTGCGGACGCACACCGGCACCGGGCATGATGACGATCCGGCCTGCCGCCATCTCGGACAAGTGGGCCAGAGCCTCAATCCCTTCAAGCGCCGAACGCGCGCCGCCTGAAGTGAGAATTCTTGGGAACCCCAATGCGATGGCGGCTTCCAGCGCCTCGTCCATGTCAGGCACGACATCGAAAGCCCGGTGCAGGGTCACATCCAGCCCGTCGGCATGACTGCGCAGTTCTTCAAGCAAGCCGATATCAAGCGAACCATCGCCACGCGATGCGCCGAGCACCACGCCGGAAAGACCGGCCGCCCTTGCCGCATCAATATCGCGTTTCATCACATCCGCTTCGTCGCGTGTGAACACGAAATCACCGGCGCGCGGCCTGATCATGACGCTCACCGGCACCCCGCAGGACGCAGCGCGCTGCATGAAACCCGCCGATGGCGTTACACCGCCGCCCGAAAGCGCCGCGCAGAGCTCGATCCGATCGGCCCCGCCGCTGACCGCCGCTTCCAGACCGGCGACATCGTCCACGCAAATTTCGAGAATCATCGTAACCTCTTTCATTTGGGTGGCCGTTACCTGCGGCGGCCCTTTCCATCAAGCGCGTAAAGCATATAAACGCCGCCGAGCCCCACAATCGCCCCCAATATGGAAGTCCCCGAATAGCTGGAGACCAGGGTTCCAACGGCAAAAATCAACGCACCCAGACCAGCGCCGAGGAAGATATTGACCGCAATCAGCGAGCTTCCGAGTCCCGGCCGGTCCGCGATCAGTTCCTGCAGATAGGTAATTGGAATGCTGATGATCGCGGCGGCGCCCAGCGCACTGATGACCGTTTGGGCGTAGATATGCCACGGCGCTGAAGCAAGCCCCTGCAGAATGAGATAGATGGCGTAAAGCCCCGCTCCCGCCGCAAGTGTCAGCGTCTGCGGAACCTTCTTCTCGATCCAGCCCCACAGGAGAATGAAGACGATTTCCAGCGCAGCGACGATACCCGCAACAATGCCGATATCCGCCACCGTGCCCTTGGCCTGTCCGGTTATGATGAGCGAGCGCACGGAATCGTTGAGATGCAGCATTGAGCAGATGAGCGCGATGGCGATGATCCGCAGCAGCACCCGCCGCGATCCGATTTCCGCAAGCGAGGCGCGCAGACCAAACCGCGCTTCGGTATTTGCCGATGCCGGCGTGGCGGCCCGCGGCAGGCAGAAGGCAACGAGCAGAAAGCAGACAAGCGCGCAGATGCCCGAAAACAGGAACGCCATCAGCATATTGCCGGAATTCACCAGAAAAACACCGACAATGCCCGGCACCAGCACCCAGGAAAGCGAGATGGTTGCCCGCATGATCGAATTCACCGCGATCATCTCACCCGTCGAAAGGTTGCGCGCGTCGGCGCGCACATGGGCGAAGATCAATGAATTCATCGCTCCGAAAATCGGCAGAAGCACAAGCTTCGCGGCAACGAAGGCGGTAGCGTTGCCGGCCAGATAGACCAGCAGATAACCGCTGACGCCAAAGAGCGCGATATAGAGCATTGGCTTGCGATATTCGCCCAGCCTGTCTGCGACGATGCCCATCAACACGCTGGCGCTGACATTAATGACAGCGGCAAACAGCATCAGCAGCGAATAGACGCTGTTGCTCAGCCCGATTTCGCGAATACCGATGACCGCCTGATAGGGGGCGGTCGCCGCATTCGAAAACCCGAAGAACAGGATGGCGAGCGCCCCGATGCGGATCGACGGATTGTTGATGACGATGGAAAGAGCCGACGGCATGGATATTCGCCTGAGATGATCCGGCACCGCCGGATCGCTGGATAAAAGCTACCGAACCGCTGTCATCGCCAGCGGGCCGAAAGGATGGGCTGAGGGGTATAATCGAAATGCGGCTTCCATGGGTAAAAATCGCCGTCCCGGCGGCGATTGGGAAGATTTTCGATATCCTGATTGATGACTCCTTCCGTCAGCGCCATGAGGTTGGGATTGGCGATAGGCGCAAGTTCCGGTGAAAGATAACCGGACTTGACGACCAGCAGCCGCACCTCCTTTGGATTAAAGCCGAGACGGGTGAAATCGGAAATCATGTGATAGGGCCTGCGCCGCGCCGCCAGAATGACCGTGATGCCGCCGATAGCGACCGCTGCCTGCCGCTGGTCAGCAGCACCTGGATCGTCCAGTTTCACAACGCGGGCTTCGACGGTCACGGACGGGCTCTGCGGATCGAGACTGCCGCCGATCTTCAGGGAAAGCGCAGCACCTTCGCCGGCCGCAAAACAGGCTTCGACCGCCGGCCTGTCAGTGATGCCGCCCAGCAGCGCGCCCTGCCAGTTGCGCACAATCAGCGCAGCCAGAACATCGGCGCGATCGCCAACCCCACCGCCGGTCGGGTTATCGCCGGAGTCGGCCAAGATGATCGGTCGCGTTGCCGTGTTTTCGGCGATATCCAGAATGGCCTCGAGCGGCTCGGTCACGGGGCCGAAACGAAAATCCTGCCTGGCATTCCAGTAAGATTGCGCGATCTCGGTCGCGACCGCCTGTGTGGCCGCTTTGTCCGTTCCCGTTACCACGGCGCAGGCCGTCGCCCGGGGTTCGTCCGCCCAGACGTAGCCGATCATGAAATTCGCATCCCAAATGCCGGGCCGCGCATCGTGATCCGGCAGAACGGCATAAAGGCTTTTGGTGGGTTCGTCTTCCGTGGAGGTCTTCTCACCCGGCAGCAGAACCGGAATTTTCGCCCAGGCCACGCCGGGCTTTTCACCGGTCTTCAGGGCCTTCAGCAGCATCGCCCACGCCCGCACCATCGTCTCGCGCACATCGATATGCGGCGCAGTTCGATAGCCGGCAAATATGTCAAGCTGATCGATGATCGTCTGGCTGACATTGCCGTGCAAATCATAGCTCGCAGAGACCACGACATTCGGCCCGACGACGGCGCGGGCGCTTGAAATCCAGTCACCTTCCGCATCGTCCATACCTTCGACATTCATCGCGCCATGCATGGCGAGATAAAGCCCGTCCAGCGGCAGGCAGGCCTTAAGGCGTTCGAGAAACTCCGCCTTGAACGCCTCATAGGCCGCGCGCGACACCGGGCCGCCCGGCACCGCCCGCGCATGCAGAAGCGGCAACACGTCCACCCCGCCTTCACCGAGGAAATTGAAATACTCGGCCTCCAGCAGTTCCGCGCCGCGAAAGACGCGAAAATCCTGCTCGCCCATCAGCACCGGCGAATAGGTGCTGCATTCGGTATGAATTCCACCCACGGCAATACGCATGTCGGTTTCCCCTCAATAAACCGGGTTCAAGGGGACGATGGCCGCAAAACGCAGCCAGTCCTTTTGCGCCTTTGGTGTCCACGCCGCCTCGGCAATCGCCGGCAGACGGGGGAAAACCAGATGGTTGAAATAGGCGCGATTGAGGAAATGTTCAGACCAGATGCAGGCCTGAACGCCCTTCATCCGCTCCTTCAACTCCTCGGGAAATTCGCCGACGGCCTCATAGGCATAAGTATGCGAAGGTGGAACGGTGCCGGCCCAGCTTGCGCCCGGCTCCTGCCATGCTTCATCCTGCACCATGTCGAGATAATAGGCCTGACCCGGCGTCATCACCACGTCATAGCCCTGCTTTGCAAGCTCAAGCCCGACTTCCGGCTTCTGCCACGCCATCAGCAACGTTCCGGCGGGATCGACACCGCCGCCGTGGGAAACCTCGTCCCAGCCGGCAAGCTCGCGGCCGCGCTCATGCAGCATCCCCTGAATGCGCTTCATGAAATAGGACTGGATACCAAAGGTGCCGTCGAGCCCCTCCTTTTCCATCAGCGCCTTGGCAAGCGGCGAGGCCAGCCACGACCCATCCGCAACCTCATCGCCGCCAATATGGATCAGCCGCGACGGGAACAGCTCCACCATCTCGTCGAATATCTTGCCGAGGAATTCATAGGTCGGCTCGATGGCCGGGTTGAGCGCGTTGTTCGGGTATCCCTGCACAGAGCGGTAGCTGTCCGGCGCCTCCTGCCCATCCGTCAGCTCCGGATAGGCCACGAGAGCCGCCGTGCTGTGGCCCGGAATATCGACTTCCGGCACGATTTCGACGTTCAATGCCGCCGCATGCGCGACGACCATGCGCACCTCGTCCTGCGTGTAATAGCCCGACACCGGCTCAGCCCCGTTCCCGAGCTGCGGCAGAAGCGGCGCATCCGGGCCGCGCGTGGCGCCAACAGTGGTCAGCAACGGATAGGCCTTGATTTCGAGCCGCCATGCCTCGTCATCCGTCAGGTGCCAATGGAAGCGGTTCATACGCAGCCATGCGAGAATATCGATAAGCCTCAGGACATCGCCTGTCGGATAGAATTGCCGGGAGACATCAAGATGGCAGCCGCGCCAGCTATACCGCGGCGCATCGCTGATGGTGCCGGAGGCCGGGAAGCGGAATTGGGGATCGATGCGTGCGCCATGCAGCAGCTGCGCCAGAACCGTCAGGCCATATTGCAGACCGGCAGCGGCCGAATATTCCACGACCACCGCTTCTTTTGAAAAAGTAAGGCGATAACCTTCTGCTTCCAGCCCGCTATGCCGCTTGAAACGAAGCGGTTTTCCCTCATGAACCGGCGCAAGGCTGAAGGGCACGTGCCCGACGGCAAAGAGCCGGCGGAACAGCGAAAGCACGGTTTCCACCGCAAGCACTTCTTCTGCGCCCGCATCTTCCGCCGGGAAGAGCGCGACGGGAAAACCCTCGCCCGGTTCGGCATCGATTTCAGCGGGCCAGGGCTGAATGGAAAAGGGCAGATCGAGCTTGCCTTCGGGAAGCAGCACCGGTGCCGGCTCGCTGTGACGCCCATCCAGCATCAGGTCACCGACATCGACGGCGCGATGCGTTCCGTCGGCAAGGCTGACATAGGCGGATTTCGCGCCATCCGTGCGATGCCGGGCCGGTCGCAGCAGGCCATCGACGATGAAGCGCCATGATTTCCCCGGCTCGAGCACGAAGCCCGCCGGCGGTGCAAACTCATGGAAATTGGCGTTGCGGCGCAGATAAACGGCATTGTCGCAAGCGGGCTTGTCCACCGTCCGCGTCAATGACGTGTAGACGATGCGAAAATCCTTCAGCGGCTCGCGGGAAAGATTGACCAGAGTAAAGGTAAAACCGCCCGAGGCGGAATCTTTGAGCGGATGCCAGGAATTTTCGAGACGATAATGTGCGAGCGCCATGATGCTCCCCTTTATTGCGCATTGAGCCCTCAGGAGGGCTACGGTCAGTAATGTTCGGATTGCGAGAAGGTCCGGGCCAGCGGCGCCTGCCCCGCCGTCAGTCCGCAATCGACCGGCAGGCATACGCCGCTGATCGCCTCCGCCTGTGGGCCGGCCAGAAAGGCGACGGCGTTGGCCACATCTTCGGGCCGCACGATGCGCTGCAGCGGATACCAGTGCTTGGCTTCCTCAAAGACCTGAGGATTGGCGGCGGCCCGCGCCTCCCATGCCTGGGTGCGCACGGTGCCCGGCGCAACGGCATTGGAACGGATGCCGAATTTGCCGTATTCGACGGCGATCAGCTTGGTCAGATGGATCAACCCGGCCTTCGCCGCGCTGTAGGCCGGATGGCCGAACACCGCCATGCCGTTGACGGATGTGATATTGACCACCGACCCCTGGGTCCGCTTCAACGCCTCTTCGAAAGCCCTGAAGCAGAGAAACGGCGCTTCCAGATTGAGGGCATTGTCCCTGCGCCATATATCGGCGGTCGTGTCATGCAGGCTGACGGCCCTTGCGGCGCCCGCATTGTTGACAAGGGTTACAACATCGCCCAACTCCGCAACCTCGGCGGCCAGCCTCGCAAGGTCCTGCGGATCGGTGACATCGCAGGTTTTCGCAACGAAGCGGGGACCGGAAAGCAGGGATAGCGCGCTCGAAAGGGCGTCGGGGTCAATATCGACCAACACGACCTTTGCATGGCTTTCGGCCAGCGCCGTGGCAATTGCCCGGCCAATATCACCTGCCGCGCCGGTAACGACGGCGAGCTGGTCTTTCCTGTCCTTCATCTCCTACAACTCCCTTGAAGCTTTCCGACCCGCCATAAAGCGGGTCTCAGGCAAAGCAGCCTGTATTTTTCATCAGCCCGCCTCAGTCACCGAGCAATTGCTTGTCATCCGGGTCACGATGTTCCACGAGCTGCTGCTTGATGTGACGTAACGTCACCATTGATCGTTGCCGTTGATGATAGGCAGCAAGCGTCGCCAGAACATCGACGGCGGCCAGATAGGCGTAGCGCGATGAGGTGGGGCGGAAGATATTGTTTCCCTCTGGCACATTGACGGCCACCACCATGTCGGCGGCCGCGGCAACAGGCGTGTCGCTCTGGGTGAGCGCAATGGTGGTGACCCCCATTTCCCGCGCCAGCCTGAAACATTTCACCAGTTCCATGTTGCGGCCGGAAAAGGACGAACCGATGATGACATCTTCCTTGCGCGCCGCAGCCGTCATCATCAGCTGCATGCTGTGATCGGCACTGGTCGAAACACGCAGGCCCAGGCGGAACAGCCGGTTCTGGATTTCCGAAGCGATCATCGAGGAATTGCCGCCTGCGCCGAAGGCATAGATCATGCCGCTATTGGCGATCCTGATCGCCGCTTCATCGGCAAGGGCGGGATCGAGCGTCCTGTGCAACAGGAAAAGCGCTTCCTGTGCCTTGGCGAGCACCTCTTCCGCCACATCCGAGGGACCGGTGCTGGAGGGTTCGGAGGTGAGGTATCGAATACCCACATAGGCCGTCTTGGCGAGGCTGACCTTGAAATCCGAAAAGCTCTGGCACCCCAGCCGACGGCAGAACCGCGTCACGGTCGGCGGCGACACTTCGGCGCGGGCCGCCAGCTCGATGATCGAGGCATTGACGGCGAATTCGAAGTCCGAAACCAGAATATCGGCAATCCGCCGCTCCGACTGCGAGAATTGTCCCCTGTCTTCCTGTATTTTTGCGAAAATATCCATGTTCACCGGGTCTCCGTTCCGCCAAAACTTAAGGCTTGGCCCCGTTTCCGATGCACCCTAAGAAAGCGCGCCCGTCAACCGCATAGATCCATGAATCGAGGATGTTTCGTCTTGCTGACGACACCGCGCGCACCTTTGATTTGAAAATTATTTTCTCTGTTGATTGAGAGATGAGCATATGCCAACAATCAACACCAGAGAAATCTCCAAATCTTGAAAATAATTTCAATAATGGACCGAAACCATGCGTGATCCCTTCAAAAACCCCTTTCCCGAAACAGACATCGCCCGCCATTCCATCTGGGAGATGCTGGTAACGCGGGACATCGACGCTTTCCTTGCCGCCGACTGGTCGAAGGTCGCGGACGATTTCGTCGAGGACGGCTTTCTCGGCATCAACGCCAACCGGGATGCGAACCCGGACAATTGGCGCCTGTCGTTCCCTTCGCTCAGCGCCTATCGCGACGAGTGGCTGCGGCAGGCGCAGGATTTTCAAACCCAGCAATTCGCAGATAACCCGCGCGATGCGATCTTTGCGACCACCACGCTGGAAGAAATCGAAGTGGAAGGTGAGACCGCGCTGGTGCGCAAGAAGTTCGACGGTGGGCTTCGCAAGGCCGATGGCAGCTTCGACGTCATGAAATGGCAGACGCTCTATTATTGCCGGCTGCATCAGGGACGCTGGAAGATCAGCGGTTTCACCGGCTACATGCCCAACCCCATGCCGTGATCCAGCGGACATCTGGAAAAGCTTCGCACGCCGGGCCGAAAGCCCGGCGTTGTTTTTTCGTCTGGAAGGGGCGGAAAAATGCCGGAGACGGATCGCGTCAGGAACAGCCGGGCATGGAAAAACAGATAACATGGCCCGGCTCCTGCGCCTTATTGGATCAGCTTGAGGACTGAAAGATCGACGCGCCGCTCGAGCGCAATGCCGCTTTCGTCAAACAGATGGCAATCCGATGCCTTGATACCGGTGACGATGGGCTCGTCCACGACCACAGGTGCGGAGCCGGAAAGCAGCGCGCAATAATTCTCACCCGTCGGCGCGACGCCATAGGCGATGGTATTGACCCCGAGCCGCTCGATCACGCTGGGCGCGACCGTGACATTGAGGTCGGCCGTTTCGAGGCCGGTATGTTCCGGGCGGATGCCGAGCGTCAGCTGCTTGCCTTCAAGACCGGCGCGGGGCTCCACCGGCACGGTGATCGTCTGGCCCTCATATTCCACCGTCACACCCTCGGCGCTGACGGATTTGCACGTGACCTTCAGGAAATTCATTTTCGGGTTGCCGATGAAACCTGCCACGAAGAGGTTAGCCGGCTTGTGATAAAGCTCGAGCGGCGCACCGACCTGGGCGATTTCGCCGGCATTCAACACCACGATACGGTCGGCCATGGTCATGGCTTCCACCTGATCGTGGGTGACATAGATCATCGTCGCCTTCAGCGTCCGGTGAAGATTGGTGAGTTCGATGCGCATATCGGCGCGAAGTGCTGCATCGAGGTTGGAAAGCGGCTCGTCGAACAGGAATATTTTCGGCTCGCGAACGATGGCGCGGCCGATCGCCACGCGCTGGCGCTGACCGCCGGACAACATGCCCGGGCGCTGCTGCAGACGCTGATCGAGCTGGAGAATCTTGGCGACGCCCTCGACCTTCTGCTTGATCTTGTCCCCCTCCATCTTCTCGACGCGCAGCGGAAAAGCGATGTTTTCAAAAACCGTCATGTGCGGGTAGAGCGCATAGGACTGGAAAACCATGGCGATGCCGCGTTTGACCGGCGGCAAGTCATTGACCTTCACGCCGTTAATGACGACGTCGCCAGCGGAAATATCCTCAAGGCCGGCGATCATGCGCAGCAATGTGGATTTGCCGCATCCCGAGGGGCCGACAAAAACGACGAACTCGCCATCCCTGATGTCGAGCTG
This sequence comes from Agrobacterium leguminum, assembly GCF_015704895.1. Classification (GTDB taxonomy): domain Bacteria; phylum Pseudomonadota; class Alphaproteobacteria; order Rhizobiales; family Rhizobiaceae; genus Agrobacterium; species Agrobacterium leguminum. The sequence goes on from NZ_JADQWB010000003.1 coordinate 61,135, forward strand.
AACGCCCTTGATGACTTCGAAATGTCCATAGTTCTTGCGGACGTTGTTGAGATAAAGCTGACCCAAGACTTGCCTCTCCCGTCAGCGGCCGACATCTGGCCACGTTCAGAGATGTTCCGAAACAGGGGCAAAGCCACACGGAATCGGAACCGTTGAAAACAGGGGGAAAGAGCATCCCGGAAGACGCAAGGCATTCCCACGGCGAAACTTGCCGGATGCGGACGGCCAGCGCCCGCATCCGTGCTCATGAAAGATTATTTATACTGCTCGAGAGCCGAAGCCGCTTTCTTCGCGGCATCTTCCGGTGTTGCCTTGCCAGTGACGACAGACTGCACCATTTCGATCATCGTGTCCTGGAAGCCCTTGTAGTCCGTGAAGAGCGGCTCGGGACCACCATAGGCGATACCGTCGATCAGCGGCTTCCAGAAGGGATCCTTGGCGATGAATTCATCGACCTTCGGCGACGGACGCAGCGGGGTGAGGCCCGCGCCGCCCTGCAGTTCGTATTCGCCCTGCGGGCCGGGGGAGGTGATGAATTTGGCGAATTCGGTCGCCTTTTCTTCCACGCCGGTTCCCTTGAAGATCGCAAGGCTGTCGGTGATGAGCAGCGTGCCGGGGCCCTTTGCTTCCGGGCCGAGCGGCAGCGTGGCGATGCCCCAGTTGATTTTGGTTTCCTGCAGGCGCGTGGCGGCGCCCGAACCGGCCTGGATCATGCCGACCTTGCCATCGAGGAAGATGGCGCGGATTTCGTTCTGCTCATAGGCCGTCGGGCCTTCGACGGAATAGGGCGTGATGTCCTTATAGGCCTTCAGCGCTGCAACAACCTGCGGGCTGTCGACGGTGATCTTGTCGCCGTCGATCACCTTGCCGTTGTTGGTGTAAACCCAGTGCATGAACTGGTGCATGGTATTGTCGAAGGTCTTGGCCGGCAGGCCGTAACCGGCGATGCCCGTCTTTTCCTTGATCTGCTTGGCAAACGCGATCTCTTCGGCCCAGGTCTTCGGCGGCGTTTCCGGATCGAGACCCGCCTGCTTGAAAAGGTCCTTGTTCCAGTAAAGCGCCTTGGTCGAGAAGGCGACCGGCACGCCCCACTGCGTGTCCTCGAAGGTCACGGTGTCAACGATGTTGGGGTAGTAGCTCTTCTTTTCGTCTTCAGTCATCGGCACCGGAACGATGAGATCGTTCTGCGCGAACTGCTTCAGCGTGCGCGAACCGACATAGGCCATGGCGACCGGGGTGCCGGCGGCAGCGAGCGTTGTAGCCTTGTCCTGGCACTGCTCCCAGCCGACGACCTCAGGCACGACCTTGAAGCCTGCGTTCTTGCCTTCCCATTCCTTGATGTATTTTTCATGGATGGGATCCATCTTGTCGCCGCAATAGATCCAGCTGATCTCCTTGTCGGCGGCATGCGCCGTCACCGTCGCAAGGGCGGTGGAACCGGCAAATGCGAAAGCGCATAGCGCCAATCCGTAATGTTTCAGTGCCATAGGTAGTCTCCCGTTTTGGTGGTCGTTCCGGTTATTGATTATTTCACCGCGCCTGCGGTTAGCCCGCCGACGAGATATCGTTGCATCAGGAAAATCGCGATCATCGCTGGCGCGATACCGACGAAGCTCGCTGCCATAAGTTCGTTCCAGACGACTTCTTGCCGGCCGAAATAGGCAAACAGGCCCACGGGCAGCGGCATATATTCGGTCTTGGAATTGAACGTCAGCGCGTAGATGAATTGCTGCGCATAGGCCTCGATAAACGATGAGATTGCGACGACCGCTATGCCGGGCGTTGCTATGGGCAGGACAACCCGACGCAGGGTGTAAAGCCTGCTTGCACCATCGACATAAGCCGCCTCCTCCAGCTCTCGGGGTATGCGGCGCATATAGGTCACGAGGAGCAGGATGCCAGTTGGAATTATAAAAGCGACTCCGGGAATGATCATCGCGAAATAGGTATTCAATACGCCAATGGATCGCATGAGGCGAAACAATGGAATAAGCAGCACGGCTCCCGAGAACATCTTAACAGCAAGAAATATTCCCAATAGCAAACCCGCGCCTTTGAAGTTAAAGCGGGCAAACGCGTATGAAGCGGGTATCACGAGTGCAAGAACGATGAGCGTAATGCTCCCCGCGATGAAAAAGGAGTTGAAAATATAAAGCGCAAAGCCAGGCACGCTGACCCACATCGTCCGGTAGGCCTCGAAGGAGCCGTTCTCGGGCCAAAACTTATAAGGGGACGAAAACAGCAGGCTGAGCGGTTTCAGCGAAACCAGAAAGCCTTCCACAAAGGGCGCCAGCACGAAGGTTAGGAACACGGCGACGCCGCAATAAATCCCGACAACCTCATACCACCTGTAGCGGTTGATCATCGCATTTTTGTCGGTCATCGGCTGGCCTCCTGCGAGATACGGCTGGTGATGCGGAAATAAAAGAAGGTGAAGATCGACAGGAAGATGCAGATCAGCACGGCGCGCGCGGCACCTTCACCATATTTGTAAGCTCCTATCGCCGTCTTGTAGGTATCGATGATCATTGTCGTGGTTTCGCCGTTTGGACCACCACGCGTAAGAATCCAGATGATATCGAAAGAATTGAAGGTCGAAATCAGTGACAGGACCGACATGGTGATCATGGCGGGCAGCATCAGAGGCAGGGTGATACGGCGAAAGCGGTAGGCGCGGCTGGCGCCATCGGTCCACGCCGCCTCGTAGAGGTCCTGCGGAATGGACTGGATGGCGGCCAGCAAATAGAGCGTCACCATCGGCACACCAATCCAGACATCGGTGACGACCGTCGCCCAGAAGGCCGTGTTGCCATAGGCAAGGAACGCAACCGGGCCATCCACCAGGCCGAGGTTCTGGAGCACCCCGGAAATCATGCCGAACTGGCCGTTATACATCCAGCCCCACATGAAGATGCCGATAGCCATCGGCACGATCCATGGCGGCATGGTCAGGATACGGAACAGCGCCCGGCCGGGCACGGCCGAATTCAGCAAGACCGCACCGAATGTGCCGATGATCATCTTTATCGAGACGGAAAAGAACGTCCAGATAAAGGTCCGCGTGATGACATCGGCAAACGTCGCGTTGAAAATCTTCTCGTAGTTGATGAAGCCGACCCAATTCGTCACTTTTTTAAGCGATGCATCGGTGAACGACAGGATAAACGTATCCACGAGCGGGTAGGCAACGATTAGCGTGATATATAAAAGCGCCGGCAGAAGAAGAAACCAGGCGAAGACGACTGCACTACGTTTTGCATCCATTGCCCACCCCCCTCAAGCCGATTTCACAGCGGGGGATTTCGGCTGCCCGTGCAGCGCCAGATCGTATTCCTCCCACACCAGCTTGAGATCGATCACTTTACGGCCATGGCGCGCTTCGTCCATCGCAAGCGCCAGAATACCGGCCTCGATCGCATCGAGCGCGGAAACCGGAAGGGCCGCACCCTTGACGATATGGGCGATGACGTCCTCGGCCATCTGCTCGTCCGCACCGTAATGCTGCGAGAGCGCGGTCGCCGCCGAATAGGTCTTGGCCACGGTCTTTTCATTTGTCCGGGCATTGTGCACGTTCAGGAAGCCGCGCACGAAATCACCCTCGGCCATGCCCTTGGCGCCGATGACGCAGAAACGGCGGAAATCATCGGGAACGTTGAGATTGGTATGGAAGGCGAGCGATGCGCCGTTCTCATATTCGACGATCGCCGTCTGGTAATCGATGATGTCGCCGTCGCTGTCGAAGACCTTGTCGGAGCCCATCCAGCCGCTCGGCTTGCGATGGTAAACTTCCATGTCGTTGATGCCGTCATGCTGCGGCGCGTTTGCCGGCGTGAAGCTCTTGCGCCCGCCGAAGCTCGATACGAAACGCGGCCGCGCACCGACCACGCCATTATAGAGATCGAGGTCGTGGCAGCATTTTTCCAGCATGAAAGAGCCGGAATAATTCTCGTAACGCCGCCAGTCGCGCATGAAGAATGCGCCGTGATATGGCGGGATATGCTCCGAGGCCTCGATGGAAACGACATCGCCCAGCTTGCCTTCCGCCTGCGCGGCGCGCAGATCGCGGTAGAGCGGGGAATAACGCAAAACCAGACCGACGAGCAGCCGCTCGTGACCGTGCTTGTTGAGCAGCCGGGCGAGCTCAAGGCTTTCCTCGATGCTGACGACGATGGGTTTTTCCGAGAAGATGGTGCAGCCGGCCTCAAGCCCGATACGGATATGCTCCAGATGCATGTGGTTCGGTGAGCCGATCATCAAGAGATCGAATTTTTCGTTTGCGATCAGCGCCTCGGGACTATCGTAAGCCTTGCCGGCCGAAATGCCCTTTTCCTGCAGGCCCGGCAGGCCCGCCGGCGCGGGATCGACATAACCGACGATCTCGAAATCCTTGTCGATCTCATGAAAAACGTAGCCCAGATAACCGAGACGGAATCCGAGTCCGATAATTCCCACCTTCATGAACTTTGTTCCCTGTTCATTCGTAATTCATTTTCGCAGAAGCGACCATTTCTGTGCTAGTCGTCCGGTTATCTGCGATAATTTCCTGCCACGATGAAATTAATTTTCACAACGGTCAAGCTAAATTCGATTTCGCAAACGCTGCCGCGAGTCGGAAACCGATTTTTCCGGCGCGACGGATACGAAACGGATCGCCGCCGACCACCGACGCAAAAAACAATACCAAAAAAATGCCAATCGTCCAGAGCAATTCCGTTATCGAGAAAATTTTTTTGGTTAATGCGAAAATATCAAGCATGAAGCCTTATTATTCGGCAAAATACCGAAAAAACCACCGATTAATCGTACAAATCTAGCAATGGTTCTATTTTGGTATTGCCGATTGCGCGGCATGTGATATAGCCAGAGCCGGCCATATCGCCGACCACATGGATCGTGACAGAGGTTATGGATGAACGGGGCAGCGCTTAATCTGGACGACCTGCAATCAGGCGGCGGCCCGCTTTACCTGAAACTGCGCCAGACGATTGAAGACGCCATCAATGGCGGCCGCCTGAAGCACGGCGATGCCTTGCCACCGGAGCGCGATATCGCCGAAAGCGCCTGCGTCAGCCGCGTCACGGTGCGCAAGGCGGTGGACGATCTCGTCCGCGACGGCCTTCTCGTTCGCCGGCACGGTTCGGGTACTTTCGTCGTCAAGCCCATCACCCGCATGCAGCAGCCCCTTACCAAGCTCACCTCGTTTACCGAGGACATGCGCCGGCGCGGGATGACGGCGAGCACCCGCTGGCTGGACAGAGGCCTGTTCCACCCGACCGGGGACGAGATGATGGCGCTCGGCCTTTCCCAATCCGCCATGGTGGCGCGGCTCACGCGTCTGCGTCTTGCCAATGACCAGCCAATCGCACTCGAAGTCACCAGCCTGCCGGGCGATATCCTGCCTGATCCGCAACTGGTGGAAAACTCGCTTTATCTGGAGCTTGAGAAAAACGGCATTCGCCCGGTGCGCGCCATTCAGCGCATCTCCGCCCGTAACCTCACCGATGAGGAAACATTGCTGCTTGGGGTTCCGCCGGGTTCGGCAGCGCTTTCCGTTCAGCGAATGGCCTATCTGGAAAGCGGGCGCCTCATGGAAATATCCCGCGCGCTGTACCGCAGCGACGCCTATGACCTCGTCGCCGAACTGACGATGGGGCCCGAGTGACAAATCTCTTGATCAAGGACACGAAACGATGACAACCCTGATGCGCCAGGAAATCGATGAGATTCCCGATGCAGTCGCCCGCCTGCTGGACAATGCCAATGCCGACTTCCACGAAGCCGGAGGCAGGCTGAAGGCCCGTGACCCGGCCGTTATCGTCACCATTGCACGCGGCTCCTCCGACCACGCCGCGCATTTCCTGAAATATGCGATCGAATTGCAGACCGGGCTTCCGGTCGCTTCGCTCGGCCCCTCGCTCGCCTCGATCTACCAGACGAAACTGCGGCTGGACCGGGCGGCGGCCTTCGCCGTCTCGCAATCCGGCAAAAGCCCTGACATCGTCGCTCTGGCGGAAAGCGCCCGCAAGGGCGGCGCGCTCACCTTCTCGCTGGTCAACACCCTGCCCTCCCCGCTCGGCGATGCGGCCAATCACGCCATCAATATCCAGGCAGGCCCTGAAAAAGCGGTGGCCGCCACCAAATCTTTCGTCAACTCCATCGTCGCCGGCCTCGCAATCCTTGCCGAATGGACGGAAGACAGCCTGCTCGCCAAAGCCGTCAGCGCCCTGCCGCAGAATTTCGCCAAGGCCATCGCGCTCGACTGGAGCCAGATCGGCGAAGCGGTCAAGGGCGAGGAATCGCTCTATATGCTGGGCCGCGGTCCGGCGCTGGCCATTGCCGCGGAAGCCGCGCTGAAATGCAAGGAAACCTGCGAACTCCACGCAGAGGCCTATTCGTCGGCGGAAGTGATGCACGGCCCCGTTTCGCTGGTCGCACCGAAATTTCCCGTCATCGCTTTTGCCGCGCGTGATCGCGCCGAAACCTCCGTGACGGATATCGCGGCCGGTCTCGCCGGCAAGGGCGCAAGTGTTTTCGTCACCTCCGCAAAAGGCAGCCCGGCAAAGCCCCTGCCGTTTGTGGAAACCAATCACCCGCTGACCGATGCGCTGTTGCTGATCGCGCCGTTTTACGGCTTCATCGAGCAATTGTCGCGCGCCCGCGGCTTCAACCCGGATGCGCCCGTGGCATTGAAGAAGGTGACGGAAACCCAATGAGCAGCAGCAAGGCATTTGTCGGCGCCCGTATTTTCGATGGCGCCGCGTGGCACGATGGCAAAGCGCTCGTGACCGGTGATGGCCACGTTGCCGACATCGTCGACCGCGTATCCGTGCCCGCAGACGCCGAAATCATCGATGCGGAAGGACTGTTCATTGCGCCGGGCTTCATCGACCTTCAGGTCAATGGCGGCGGCGGCGTGATGTTCAACAACGAGCCGGATGTGGAAGGCATTGCCCGCATCTGCTCGGCCCATGCGCAATTCGGCACCACGGCGCTGATGGTCACACTCATCACCGACCGGCCGGATATCACAGCCAAAGCCGCCGAAGCCGGCATCGCCGCGCACAAGGCAGGGGTGCCCGGCTTTCTCGGCCTGCATTTCGAAGGGCCGCATCTTTCCGTCGCACGCAAGGGCACCCATGATCCGGCGCTGATCCGAAAGATGGAAACGGCAGATCTCGCGGTTCTGACGGGCTGCAAGACGAAGCTTCCCTTCGTGCTGACAACCATCGCCCCGGAAAACGTAACCGAAGCGCAGGTCACGGCGCTGCACAAAGCCGGCATCGTCGTCAGCCTTGGCCATACCGATGTGGGCCTCAGCGTCGCGACGGCCTATGCCGAGGCCGGCGCATCCATGGTGACACATCTCTTCAACGCCATGAGCCCGCTCGGCCATCGCGAACCGGGACTGGTGGGCGCGGCACTTTCGAACGGCAAGCTGGATTGCGGGCTGATCGCCGACGGCTTCCATGTCGATCCTGCAGCGATCGGCATTGCGCTTCGCGCCAAGAATAATCCCGGCCGCATTTTCCTCGTCACCGACGCCATGTCCACCATCGGCACGGATGATGACGGTTTCGAACTGAACGGCAGGCGCGTCTATCGCAACGGCGGCAGGCTGACGCTGGCCGACGGCACGCTGGCGGGGGCGGATATCGATATGCTCTCCTGCATCCGCTTCATGCATGAAAAGCTGGACACACCGCTTGAAGAGGCCTTGAGAATGGCGTCCGCCTATCCCGCCGAGGCGGTCGGCGCTTCCGGAAAAGGTAAGCTCCTGCCCGGCTTCGATGCGGATTTCGTCATGCTGACACCCGACCTTCAGATGCATTCGACATGGATCGGCGCAGAAAAAATCCACGATGCCACCCGTTCCGGAGCCTGAATCATGATCGTTTGTTTCGATATAGGCGGAACGACCATCAAGGGCGCGATTGCCTACGCTCCCGACGATATTCGGCCTGTGCCGCGTATCCCGACGCCCAAGACCAGTTTCGAAGACTTCGCCGCCGGGCTGAAATCCGTCATCGACAATAGCGGCGGCACACCCGCCTGCGTGTCGCTGTCGATTGCCGGCGTCATCGATCCCGACACCGGCAAGGCCACTGTCGCCAATATTCAGAGCATCCATGGCAGGGTCTTGAAGGACGAGCTGGAAAAGGCGCTGAACCTTCCCGTCATCGTATCGAACGACGCGGATTGCTTCGTGATCGCCGAATCGGAAATCGGTTCCGGACGGGGTCATCGCGTGGTCTTCGGCGTCATCCTCGGAACGGGTGTCGGCGGCGGGCTGGTGATCGACGGCAAGCTCATCAACAGCGACGGCGGTTTCGCCGGCGAATGGGGACATGGGCCGGTGGCCGCGACATTGGCCGGAAATCCACCGGTTTCGCTGCCGCGTTTCGAATGCGGTTGCGGGCTTACCGGCTGCGTCGACGCAATCGGCAGCGCGCGTGGCATGGAAAAACTGCATTCGCATCTTCACCGGCAGGCGATGACCAGCGAAGATATTATTTCGGCCTGGCAGGCGGGCGATCCGAAGGCCGCAAGAACCATCGATGTCCTTATCGATATTCTCGCCTCGCCTCTGGCAATGGTGATCAACGTTACCGGCGCAACCATCGTGCCGGTCGGCGGTGGACTTTCGAATTCGAAGGCGCTTCTCGCCGCTTTGGACGAGGTGGTAAGGAGCCGCATTCTCAGGCGCTTCGACCGCCCCCTCGTCGTACCCGCCATCTGCCGCATCGAGCCGGGGCTGATCGGATCCGCCGTTATCGGGCTGAAATATGAGAAAGAAGCCGCCGGCACTGCCTGAGCGGCATCACATCGTCTCGATCTTTTCCCGGCGAAAACCCAGTCCCACCAACCGGCCGGTCAAATGGGAAAGAAGCGGAAACCGCATGATGGCCAACACAAAGGCTGGCGGTCCTTTCGGTTTTTCCGCATCGGCCCGGCCCTTCTTGCCGCCGATACGCATCATCCGCTGCAGAAATTGCGTGGCCTTGGTCGGGAAGGATCGCCGCTTTTCAATTGCGGCGAGATCGTCATCGGCAATGGCCCGGCCGGACACGAGCACCGGCACCAATATATTGGCCGCCGCAACCGCATCCTGAATGGCCAGGTTAATGCCGACACCGCCAACGGGGGACATGGCGTGGGCCGCATCACCGATGCAGATCAGGCCGGGTTTCCACCAGCGCTTCAGCCGGTCGATACGGACGGTGAGGAGATGCACATCGTCCCAGCTCTTGAGCTCATCCAGCCTTTCGCGTGGGAAAGGGCAGATTTCCGCAACCCTGTTCCTGAAGGCTTCAATTCCCTGCAGCTTTATGTCGGCGAAAAATCCCTTTCGCACCACATAACCGCATTGCCAGTAATCGCCCCGGTTGATCATGACGAAACCCTGCCGCGAGCCGGCATGCCCCATGGTTTCCGTCGGATCGTCGGGCTGTTTCGAAAGGCGCATCCACAGCACTTCGGTCGGAATGCCGAAACGCTGCACTTCCAGCCCCGCCGCCTCGCGGACGGTGGAGTTGCGCCCATCCGCCCCCACCACCAGATCGGCCTCGATCTCGATGATGCCTTCCGGTGTGCTGACCGTGAGACCGCCGACATGGCCGCCGCGCTCGATCAGTCCGGTCACCGGCGCATTCATCAGCAATCGGAAATTTTCATATTGCCCCGCCTTGCCGACAATGAAATTGAGAAAATCCCATTGCGGCATAAAGGCGATGAAGCGATGGCGGACCGGCAGGCGGGAAAAATCCGCTATCGTGATACGCTCGCCGCCGATAACCGCATTCAGCCTTGGCGCACGCGTGTGCGGCAGGCTCAGGAACTCATCGATGAAACCAAGTTGCTCCATCAATTCAAGCGTCGAAGGGTGGATGGTGTCGCCGCGAAAATCGCGGAGAAAATCCCCGTGTTTCTCGACGACGACGACATCGATACCGCTGCGCGCAAGCAGCAGGCCAAGCATCATGCCCGCCGGCCCGCCACCGGCCACGGCGACGGACGTGCGGATGTGCTGAACGGCCCTGCCGTCATTTTCCGGCGCGATTGTCGCTTCTTCCATCACCTTCCCCCCTACATCCCGCTTTAGGTCTTTATCGTGTATCCGCCGCCGGGAGGTTTGCATTCTTCGGCTGCGGCCAGCCCTGCGCATCGAACCGGAACAGCATTTCGGACCGGGCAAAGATAAAGGCGAAGGCCATGGCCGTCCACATGCCGAGCAAAAGCCCGGCGGCGACATCGCTTGGATAATGTGCGCCGACGATGACACGCGAAACACCGATGACAAGGGCAAGCAGGAGAAACGCCCAGCGGAAGCGCGGCATCAACATGGCGAAAGCGCCGAAAAACGCCCCGGCGGCGGTCGAATGGCCTGAGGGGAAACTTTCATAGAGATTGTCGCCGGTAAATGGGGTGAGGCTATAGGCGCCCATTTCCAGCAGAAGCTCCGGCCGTGCCCGTCCTATCAGGAATTTCAGCGTATGGACGAGAATGCTCGCCGTTCCGATCGTCAGGAAGAAATAGGTAAGAAGCCGCCATGCCGTCCTCAGCCGTCCATTATAGGTCTGCGCCTTTAAAACCCGTGCGGCGACATAGGCCAATATCGCCAGAAGGCCGGTAGAATAGAGCATCCAGCGGAAGGTTCCGAAATCGGTAATGGCGCGATTGAAGGAGACCACGCCCCCTGGCAGCGCCTGCGCGCTTTCGGAAAGCCGCGGATCAAAAGGAATGAAGACAAGGACCAGCACAAGGCTTGCCGCAAAAATCCACCCGCTGGAAACCAGAAAACGTCGCATCGATATCCTCTCATTGTTTTTCTTGCATATGGCTTTGCCTTCCGCAAAAACAATAGCCCGGGCTTTGTCCTTGTTATGGCTGGTTTTCGCGGGTAGAGGCTAAGGAATGTTGCCCGAAAGTGTATAGCGTTTTCGGGAAAACGACGTGCACCGAGAGGTGCGAACTGGAAACGACCGACGGACTGAAAATGACGAATGCCAGTGAAATGCCACGCAAGCTGACAATATTGGGTTCGACCGGTTCGATCGGCACCAATACGCTGGATGTCGTCCGCCAGCTGGGTGGCCGCGACGCATTCGAGATCACGGCTTTGACCGGCGCGGGCAACATCGCGCTTCTGGCGGAACAGGCGCGGGAATTCGGCGCGCGGCTGGCGGTTACCGCCGAGGACGACAAATACGAAGCGCTGAAATCGGCCCTTGCCGGCACCGGCATCGAGGTTGCGGCGGGCAAATCGGGCCTCGAAGAAGCCGCGTCGACGGATGCCGGCTGGGTGATGGCGGCGATTGCCGGAACCCCCGGCCTTGCGCCTACTCTTACAGCCGCGCGACGTGGCGCAGACATAGCGCTCGCCAACAAGGAATGCCTGGTTTCGGCTGGCGATGTTTTTCTGCGCACGGTCAAGCAGGGCGGCGGCAGGCTGATCCCGGTCGACAGCGAACACAGCGCAATCTTCCAATGCCTGACGGGCGAACATAAGCAGGCCGTGGAACGCATCGTGCTGACCGCATCCGGCGGCCCGTTCCGCACCTGGTCGCGCGAGGAGATGGCCAATGTCACGGCGGATATCGCCCGCGCCCATCCCAACTGGTCGATGGGACTGAAGGTCTCCATCGGCAGCGCCTCCATGTTCAACAAGGGGCTGGAAATGATCGAGGCGAAATATCTCTTCGATCTGAGGCCCGATCAGGTGGAGGTGATCGTCCACCCGCAGTCGATCATCCATTCGATGGTGGGTTACACCGACGGCTCCTATATCGCCCAGCTCGGCTCTCCCGACATGCGCACCGCTATTTCTTATGCCCTCACCTATCCGCAACGCGGCAATCTGAGTGTCGAGCGGCTGGATTTCGCAAAACTGGCGCGGCTCGATTTCGAAGCGCCGGATGAAGCCCGTTTCCCGGCGATCCGTCTGGCCCGCACCGCGCTGGAGCGCGGCGGTTTGCAGGGCGCCGCCCTGAATGCCGCCGAAGAGACCGCCTTTCACGCTTTCGTTGCGGGCAATATCGGTTTTCTCGATATGGCCGAGATCGTCGAAACGGTCATGGACCGCATGCATGACGGCCGCTCCGCCGCCACGATTGAAGATGTCTTCGCAGCGGATGAGGAGGCCCGTCGTCACGCCCGCGAATTGATCGCCACCAAAGAAAAGGCCGCGTAAACGCGGCCCGGTCTTCTCTTATCTAAACTGCGGCCTCACGCCACCGCGCGCGCCAGCGCACAATGCGACCAGAGCTGGTGCAGCGCGCCGACCAGATGCTCGATATCGGCATCGCTGTGCAGCGGTGTCGGCGTAATACGCAGGCGCTCGGTCTTGCGCGGCACGGTCGGATAGTTGATCGGTTGCACATAGACACCGTGATTGTCGAGCAGGATATCCGAAATCCATTTGCACTTGGCGGCATCGCCCACCATGACAGGCACGATGTGGCTTGGGTTGTCCATGTGCGGAATACCGCGCGCGTCCAGAAGGCCGCGCAGCTTGCGCACCCGGTCCTGATGGCGCGCGCGCTCGAAGGGACTTGCCTTCAGATGCTGGATCGAAGCAATCGCGCCTGCGGCGAGCGACGGCGGCAGGGCCGTCGTGAAGATGAAGCCGGAAGCGAAGGAGCGGATGAAGTCGCAAACCGCCGTAGAACCGGTAATATAGCCGCCCATGACGCCGAAGGCCTTGCCGAGCGTTCCCTCGATGATCGTCAGGCGATCCATCAGGCCTTCGCGCTCGGCAATGCCACCGCCGCGCGGTCCATACATGCCAACGGCATGAACTTCGTCGAGATAGGTCATGGCGCCATAACGGTCGGCCAGATCGCAGATTTCCTTGATCGGCGCGATATCGCCATCCATCGAATAGACGGATTCGAAGGCGATCAGCTTCGGCGCATTCGGATCCGCCGCCTTGAGCTTGGCTTCGAGGTCTTCGAGATCGTTGTGCTTCCAGATCACCCGCTCGCAGCGGCCGTAACGGATGCCTTCGATCATCGAAGCATGGTTGAGCGCATCCGAGAAAATGATCAGGCCCGGAATTTTCTGACCGAGCGTGCCGAGGGTGGCCCAGTTGGAGACATAACCCGAGGTGAAAATCAGCGCCGATTCCTTGCCGTGGAGATCGGCAAGTTCGCGCTCGAGCAGGACGTGATAGTGGTTGGTGCCAGAAATATTCCGGGTGCCTCCCGCACCCGCGCCACAGTGATCGATGGCGGCCTTCATGGCTTCGATGACTTTCGGGTTCTGGCCCATGCCGAGATAGTCGTTGGAGCACCAGACGGTCACATCCTTGCGCTCGCCATTAGCGTTATACCGTGTCGCACGGGGGAAATTGCCCTGCTGGCGCTCGATATCCGCAAAAACGCGATAGCGTCCCTCAGAATGCAGGCTTTGCAGTTCCGTCGTGAAAAATGCCTCGAAGTCCATGCCATGCTCCAGAATTGACCAGATCGTTTTCTGCCTCGACACCGGGACCGTCAACCCTTGCGGGCCACATTAACCGCGTCTGCGTCAATTCGCCGTTGTTTTGAACCATTCCAATAAACCGTTTATAGAACCCGATGGAAAGTACAAAATTGATTCACATCAAAAAACCCGGATTTTTGGAACCTTTTTTACGCCGCGCCGTTGTTTGGGACGCAATCGATTTACGCTCGGAGGAATGCCGAAAGAGGAGGCTTCCCTAAACGACATCGAATTGTTAGTTATCTGTGGCGGTCGGAGGTAGCAGTCGCCGCAGATAAATATGGGACGCCTACCGAGCCGAAGAGCTCATTGTAACGTTGGAGAGAGTTTCATGAAAAAGGCAATCATATTTGCGCTCGTCGGCCTGTCGCTTGCAAGCTGCACGCAGACTGAAAAGGGAGCTTCCATCGGCGCCGTTTCCGGTGCTGTTATTGGTGGAGCTATCACGGGCAACGTTCGTGGCGCGGCAGTGGGTGCGGCAATCGGCGGCGTGGGCGGTGCCCTCATCGGCAATGCTTCCGAACCGGGCTATTGCTATTATCGCGACCAGTACGGTCAGCGTTACACGGCGCGTTGCCGCTAATCGCTTCGCGAAATACCGTTGCACAGAAGCCCCGGTCAACCGGGGCTTTTTGCGTTTTGGGCGGCAAAACACAAGCGCAAGGGTCCTCAAAGCCGTTTATTTATGATTAAATTGCAATGTTAACGGACAGGAAACGGGTTAGGGCGACAATAAAGGCTCAACCATAAAGCAGCTTATGCGAAGAACACGAACTAACCCGAAGACAGGTATTGCGTATCGGAAAGCTGGCACCGCGCTTGCGATTGCTGTGACGTTCGCCCTGTATCCGGCGTTTACCCGTGATGCCTTTGCCTTCAAACTGTTCGGCATGCGCCTCTGGGGTTCGGAAGAACCGGAGGTCGAGGTTATCAACCCCGTCAAATACGCCGTCACGCTCGATGCCACGGACGCCGATAGTTCCCTGAAAGACAGCCTGGAAAACAGTTCGCTGCTTCTTGCCGACAAGGACAAACCGGCCTCCGGCGATCTTGGCCTTCTGATAAAGGCAAGAGACGACCGGGACAGGCTGATCGCGGCGCTTTATGAAAACGCCCGTTATGGCGGCATCGTCAAGGTGACCGTCGCCGGCAAGGATGTGGATAGCCTGCCGCCCAATCCGGTGTTCGATCATTCCGCTCCGGTGCCCGTGGTCATCACGGTTACGCCCGGCCCGGTCTTCAAACTCGGCAATGTCAGGCTTGAAGGCGATGTCACCGGCCGCAACCTTGAGGAATATGGCCTGACGACCGGCGGCGACGCCGGTTCTCTCGCCATCATCCGCGCCGGCAACAAGCTGATCGATGATCTGAAGGCCGAAGGCCGTCCGCTTGCGAAGCTGACAAAACGCGAGGCGGTCGCCAATCACGCGACAAACACGGTGGACATTACCATGGCGGCCGAAGGCGGTCCGGTGGCGCCCCTCGGTACGGTCACCGTCACGGGCGAAAAAACCGTCGACGGCGATTTCATCCGCCGTTACTCGCGCCTCAATGGCGGCGAGCCCTATTCGCCGGAAAAACTGCGCAAGGCCGCCGACCGGCTGCGGCAGCTCGGCGTCTTTTCCAGCCTGACCATCAAGGAAGCGGGAACGCTTTCGCGCGACGGCACCATTCCGCTTACCATCGAGGTTTCGGAAGGCAAGCACCGCTATTTCGGCGTCGGCGCGCAATATTCCACCACCGAAGGCATCGGCCTTCAGGGTTATTGGGGCCACAGAAACCTGTTCGGACAGGCCGAATCGCTGCGTATCGAAGGTTCGGTTTCGCGCATCGCAGAGGCATCGAGCGTCGAAGGCATGGATTATTCGGCGGGCATCACTTTCACCAAGCCCGGCATGTTCAACCCGCGCACCACCTTCAAGACCAGCCTGATTGCCAAGACCGAACACCCCGATACATACGACGCCAAGACCGTGACGGGCACCGCCGGTTTCGCCTACGAGCTGAACGATACCGATACAGCCGCAGCCGGCCTCGAGGTGCAATGGGCCGATACGGAAGACGCATTCGGCAAGAACGAATATCTCACCACCTCCATCCCGCTGGAATTCGTTCGTGATACACGCGACGACAAGCTCAACCCGACCGAAGGCTTTCGCGCCTCTGTGGCCGCCAAGCCGAGCTATGAAGCACTGAACGGCACCTTCTTTTCCTCTTTCGAAGGCTCCATTTCGGGCTACAAGGGACTTGGCGCCGAGGACAGGCTGATCATGGCTGGAAAGCTTTCCGGTGGCGTGCTGGTCGGTGGCAGCGATCTGCAGGACATACCCACCACCAGGCGCTTTTATGCCGGCGGCGGCGGATCGGTACGCGGCTACAGCTATCAGGAAATATCGCCCTATAATGCCGCCGGCGATGCGACGGGCGGCCGCTCCTATGTCGTCGGCTCCGTTGAGGCCCGCATCAAGGTCACCGATACGATCGGCATCGTCCCCTTCATCGATGCGGGTGTGGTTTCGGAAGACGTGACACCCGATTTTTCCGATATCCGGGCTGGCGCCGGTATCGGCCTGCGTTACGCGACGCCCTTCGGGCCTCTGCGTCTCGATGTCGCCATGCCGCTCGACAAATACGATGGCGGCAACAGTTTCGGCATTTATGCTGGCATCGGTCAGTCTTTTTAAACGCCGCAGTCGAACACCCTTGCAACAGAGTGTAGATTACCCTTTATGAAAACGTTGATTCGATTGCTGAAATGGCTGGGCTACGCTGCTTTGTGCGGCGTGGTGCTGGTGTTGCTTGCGGTTCTGTTCGTCGGTTTTACCCCGATGGGCGCAAGAATCGCCGCAAAGCAGATTTCATCGCTCGTTTCCACGCCCGATCAGGTAATCGAGATTTCGCCCCCGAGCGGCCTTTTGACCGGCCGCCTGCGGCTCGACAATGTCACCCTTTCAGACCGGCAGGGACCCTATGCCCGCGTGAACCAGATCGCCGTCGACTGGTCGCCGCTCTCGCTGCTTGCCGGCACCTTCCATGCCGACCGGGTCTCGGCCGGATCGATCGATGTCGAGCGCAAACCGCTTGCCCCGGAGCAGACATCGACCAAGAGCTCCAGCAATTCCTCGCTGCCGATCGAAATCGCCGTCGACAAGTTCAGCTTTCCCGATATCAGCCTTGGCCAATCGCTTCTCGGCCGTCCCTTCGACCTGAACGCGGAAGGCAACCTGACGGCTGCCCAGGACGATATGCGGCTATCGCTCACCGCCCATCGGCTCAATGCGCCGGATGCGGAGGTTAATGCCGACATCGCCTTCCTTCCGAATGAAAATGTCCTGAAGCTGAAAGCGGAGATGAAGGAGCCCGAAGGCGGTCTTCTCGCCACGCTGCTTTCTCTTCCGGGAACACCTGCGGTGGCGATAGACCTCAACGGCGAAGGCCCGCTTTCCAACTGGACGGGCACGCTGCGCGGCAATGTCGCCGGCAACCCTGTCGTCAACGTCACCGGCCGCCACCTTCTTGCAGATGATGGCACCCGCCGTATCGAAATTGCAGGCGGCGGCCAGCCCGATCTGCTACTGCCTCCGGCCTTCCGCCAGCTTTTTGCTGGCGAGACAAAGCTCGACGCAAACGCCACGCTTTCGCCGCAGGGCCGTATCGAAATCGGCAGCAGCACGCTGGAGACCGGCACCCTGCTGTTGACGGCGTCAGGCACGGTCGATCCGAACGGTCAGAACGATCTCGCCGCCAATCTCATCGGCACCGCCGGCCCCGTGGATTTTCGCTGGCCGCTGGAGAATGGCGAGGTTCAGGCCCTCATCAATGGCCTCGATCTTTCCCTCAAGGGCGGTGCAGACGCCGCGCATCTCAACACGACGGTATCGTTGCGCAGCCTTTCCCTGCCGCAAGGCAGGCTCGATGACGTCAAGCTGACGGCCGAGAGCGCCGATCTCAACATCGCCAGCCGCAGCGGCACGATCGCGACGGTGCTGTCCGTGGCGCAATCCTCCTTCGTCAGCCCCGATATCGACCGGCTGGTGCGGGCGCCCCTCACCATCAAGGCGCCGCTCAGCCTCACTTCGTCAGCCATCGGCTTCGACGGCGCAACGCTGGAAAGCGCCAGTGTCGGTGGAACCCTGAACGGCAGTTTCGATCTTGCCGGCAATCGCCTGACCTCCAGCGTGCAGCTCTTCGCGCTGCCCGCCACCCTTCCACCGGCTCTCGCGGAAAAGTTCGACACCACCATCGCCCTCCAGAGCGATATCGACGTGACCATTGGCGGACGCACCAGCCTTGAAAACCTCGTCGTCAAGTCGGGAACCATCGAAGCGACCGGCAATGTCGGCCTCGAAAATGATGCATTGAGCGCCAGCCTGACGGGTAAATTTCCCGCTCTTGAAAAACTGACGCCACAGGCGAAGGGCGTCGCCGATTTTGCAATCGAAGCCAGCGGCGCGCTAACAGCACCGGATTTCAACGTCACCCTGAGTTCCGAAAGCGCAATCCTTGCCGGACGAACACTCGAATCGCTGAAGGTCAATGCAACGGGCAAGGCCGATCCCGCCGCGCCTCAGGCAAAGCTCACCGCCAGCGGCAGCCTCGACCGACAGAAGATCGACGCCAATGCCGATGTGGTGCAGACCGAAAACGGCACGGCCATCCCCGAGCTGCACGTGGCCGTAGGCCGGAATATCTTGAACGGCCAGCTGCAATTCTCGCAGCAATTCCTGCCATCGGGCAATCTCTCCTTCAATTTCCCCGACCTTGCCCTGCTCGCCGCCCTCGCCGCGCAGCAGGCGGATGGCGATATTGCCGGCGACATCGCCCTGAGCAACGCCAATGGCCGGATTGCCGCGACGATCAAGGCCAATGGCGGCAGCATCCGCCAGGGCACGACAACGATCTCCAAACTCGCCGCCGATATTTCCATCGACGATCTTCAGGCTCTCGCCATCAATGGCAAGGTCAGCGCCGACAGCGTCAATGCCGGCGCCGCCGCGATATCAGGCCTGAATGCCACCATCGGCCATTCCGGCACGACGACCCAGTTCGACGTCAATGGCCGTTACGACAATGCGCCGCTGGTGGTAAAGGGCAGTGCTGAGACCGGTGGATCGCCCATGACGGTGCGCGTCGACGCCTTTTCCGCCGCCCCCAAGGGCATTGCCGTTCGCCTTGAAAAACCGAGCACCATCGCCATCCAGAGCGGCACGGCCCGCATCTCCGATCTGACCATCATCACGGGTGAAGGACGCGTCGAGGTCAACGGCAGCGCCGGGTCGACGCTCGACATCAATGCCGATATCCGTTCGCTGCCCGCCAGTCTCGCAAATGCCTTCGCCACCGGGCTGGATGCGGCAGGCAGCATCTCCGGCACAGTGAGCGCCAAGGGTGCGGCATCGAACCCCGCGGTCGATTACAATCTGAACTGGACCAATGCCGAGGTCGCGCAGACACGTGCGGCAGGCCTCGCCGCACTCGGCATCAAGGCGAACGGCCGTTTTGCCGGCGGCACCTTGCAGATCGACACCAATGTATCCGGCCAGGGCGGCATGTCGCTTTCCGGCGGCGGCTCGCTCGGCGTCGCCGGCAATCGTCCGCTTTCCATGGCGTTTTCCGGCAGGCTGCCCTTCTCCGCCGTCGCAGCGCAAACCGCAGCGCAGGGCCTCGATGTGGACGGCACCGCCGCCATCGATGTGAAGATTTCCGGCAGCGCTTCCGCACCTGTCGTTACTGGCAGCATCACCACCGATGGTACGCGCCTGACCGACGTGCGCCGGAACCTGACCATCAACGATCTGGGCGCCACCATCACCTTCGACCGTGACCGCGCCGTCATTTCGCGACTGACGGGCAAGCTGGCCGGCGGCGGAACGATCTCGGGAACCGGCAGCGTCGGCATAGCCGGTGGTTCTGGTTTCCCCGCCGATATATCGATCACGCTTAATCGCGCCGGTTATAATGACGGCACGCTGGTGACGACGGTGGTAAGCGGCACGCTGACGTTGAAGGGCCCGCTGCTGAATTCCCCCGTGCTGGGCGGCAACCTGACGCTGGACAGAAGCGCCATCACCATTCCGGAAAAGCTTCCGGCCTCGCTGACGGAAATCGATGTCAAGCACAAGAACGCGCCACCGAAGGTGCGCGCGCAGGCCAAGGCGCTCGGGGCTGATCAGGGCGGCAGCGGCAGCTCGTCCACCATCAATCTCGATCTGCAGGTGAACGCACCGAGCGGCATCTTCGTACGCGGACGCGGCATCGATGCGGAACTCACGGGCAATCTGACGATCCGTGGCACGGCGGCCGTTCCCGTCATTTCCGGCGGCTTCGAAATGCGCCGTGGCCGGCTCGAAATCCTCACTCGCCGCCTCGATTTCACCACCGGCAATATCAGTTTCGGCGGCGGCCTCGTTCCGGTCCTCGATATGAAGGCGGACTCGACGGTCGGTTCGACGACCATCACCGTGGCCGTTTCCGGCAACGCCAACGATCCGACCTTTGCCTTCTCCTCGGCGCCCGCCCTGCCGCAGGATGAGGTGATGGCGCAGCTAATCTTCGGCCAGTCCATGTCGAAACTCTCGGCTCTGCAGATCGCAAGGCTGGCCGATGCCGCCGCCCAGTTGGCCGGCGGGCGTTCCACCTCGCTGTTCGACAAGCTCAGAAGCAATCTCGGCGTCGACGATCTCGATATTTCGACAGATTCCGAAGGGCAGGCCCGTGTTTCCGCCGGTAAATATCTGAACGAAAGAACCTATCTCGAGCTGCAGCAAAGCGGCGAATCCGGCGCAAAAGCCATCATCAACCTCGATGTCGGACGGGGTGTGAAGCTACGCGGGGAAGCGGGCGGCGATGGCGAAGGCGCAGCCGGCATATTTTACGAGAAAGAATATTAGCATTCCCAGTAAAAGTGCGTGGCGGTTTTTACGTCCGGACAATGCGTAAAATCAAAGAGAGTATTTTCGTGTTTCTAAGAAAAGCGAAAACACTCCAGCGCCGCTTCGCATTTAGGTTTGCGAAACCATCTGATGATACAAATCATCCATTGAAGACGGAAATATTGTTTCCGGCTGTTCAGGCACCAGGCAGAACGCCAAATCCGCATATGCAAGTGTCGGTGCACTTGCGCCGGCCTCCACAGCGAGCATTGGGAAGAATTCTGATGGCAATGATTAACTCTACCAATTTTGGCGGTGAGACGCTCGAAATCATCGCGTTCCGCCTGCATGATCAGGAATTCTGCGTGAAGACGACGACCATACGCGAAATTCGCGGCTGGGCGCCTTCTACGCCCATTCCCCACGCGCCGAAAGACGTCATCGGCGTCATGAACCTTCGCGGCTCCGTCATTCCGATCATCGATCTGGCTCACAAGCTCGGCATGAAGAGCACCGTCGCCAATGAGAGAAGCGCCATCGTGGTGGCGGAAGTGCACAACATGGTCATCGGCATGCTCGTCGACCGCGTTTCCGACATTCTGACGATCCCGGCAAACCAGGTTCAGCCGGTTCCGGAAATCTCGGCCTCCTTCGACAAGTCCTATTCGGAAGGCATCATCGCCAACGAACACGGCATGATCTGCTTCCTGAACCTTGCGAAAATGTTCAAGGGAACCGAAGCGGAAGATCTCGCGGCCTAATCAGGCCTTTTTGTCAGGCCACGCCACACGAAGACTATCGATCAATCCAGACCGCCGGAGCACTCGCCCGGCGGTTTTGTTTTTACTCTTTACCTCGCCTTATTAAATAAGAACATTTTAATATTATGGATATCTAATATTAAAAGCCGTGGAACAGTATCGCGCCGGCACGAATATCACGCTGGCCCGATACCTGACCGAGGCGGAGAGACGGAAGTGCCTGCATTGCTGCCTTCGGCGGCAAACCTGTTCGTTGTTCAACATGATACGGCGTGGACCGCATATCCTGTGCGGCTCGCCGCGCCGTGGGCCGTTTTTGGGGGACGTATAATGCTGGGGTTAGGGAAAAGCGCAGACAACAGAAATATGCTCGATGCGATATCGAGATCGCAGGCGGTCATAGAATTCGATCTCAAGGGTAATATCCTCACCGCGAATAAAAATTTCTGCACGGCGCTGGGTTATGATCTCACCGAGATCGTCGGCAAGCACCATCGCATCTTCTGCGACAGCGAGCTTGCCGCGTCGCGGGCCTATCAGGAATTCTGGGAGTCTCTCGCCCGTGGCGAGTTCCAGGCCAAGGAATATCGCCGTATCCGCAAGGACGGCTCGGTTATCTGGATCGAGGCCTCTTACAACCCGGTTTTCCGTTCCGGCAAACCCTATAAGGTCGTGAAGATCGCCACCGACATCACCGCCAAGAAAATCAGGGCCGTGGACGATGCGGGCAAGCTGGAGGCGCTCTCCCGTTCG
This sequence comes from Agrobacterium leguminum, assembly GCF_015704895.1. Taxonomy (GTDB): domain Bacteria; phylum Pseudomonadota; class Alphaproteobacteria; order Rhizobiales; family Rhizobiaceae; genus Agrobacterium; species Agrobacterium leguminum. The sequence goes on from NZ_JADQWB010000003.1 coordinate 83,000, forward strand.
CAGGCCACCATCGAGTTTTTCCCGGATGGCACCATCATCACCGCCAACCCGAATTTTTGCGCCACGGTGAATTACGACCTCAAGGAAATCGAGGGCAGGCATCACCGCATGTTCTGCGATCCAGCGTATGCCGCCTCGCCCGCCTATGGCAATTTCTGGCCGCGACTGGCGGCAGGGGAATTCATCTCGGATGAATTTGTCCGCTATGGAAAGAACGGCAAGGAAATATGGATCCAGGCCGCCTATAATCCGGTGCTGGACGAGGCGGGCAAGGTGGTCAAAGTGGTGAAATTCGCCACGGATGTCACGCCGCGCATGAGCGCCATCAGTGTGCTTGCCGATGCCCTGCGGGCGCTGGCCGAAGGTGATCTTGTGCAGCGCCTCGACAACAGCTTCGTGCCCAGCATGGAAAAGCTGCGCGCGGACTTCAACGAAGTCGTCGCCAAGCTGCAGGCCACCATGCAGACCATCGCCCACAATGCCTCGACAATCGCCTCGGGCTCCGGCGAAATCCGCATCGCCGCCGATCAGCTTTCGCAGCGCACCGAACAGCAGGCCGCCTCGCTGGAAGAGACCGCAGCCGCGCTGGAGGAAATCACCACCACCGTTACCGATGCCAGCCAGCGCGCCGGCGAGGCCGGCAAGCTGGTGCTGCGGACGAGAGAACATGCCGAACATTCCGGCGACATCGTCCAGCAGGCAATTTCCGCCATGGATGCGATTTCCCGTTCCTCGGGTGAAATCACCAATATCATCGGCGTCATTGACGACATCGCCTTCCAGACCAATCTTCTGGCCCTGAATGCGGGTGTCGAAGCCGCCCGGGCCGGCGAAGCGGGCAAGGGTTTCGCCGTTGTGGCGCAGGAGGTCCGCGAACTCGCACAACGGTCCGCCGTTGCGGCCAAGGAAATCAAATCCCTCATCAACACCTCCCGCGAGCAGGTCGCCAACGGTGTGGATCTGGTTGGCAGAACCGGCGGCGCGCTCCGGGATATCCAGTCGCAGATGAGCGAGATCGACACCAATGTCTCGGCGATCGTTGAAGCCTCGCGCGAACAGGCGAATGGTCTCAGCGAAATCAATCAGGCCGTCAACGTCATGGATCAGGCCACCCAGAAAAACGCCGCCATGGTGGAGGAAACCACCGCCGCCAGCCACGGCCTCGCCACGGAGGCGGAAAATCTGCACGAATTGCTGCGGCAGTTCAGAATATCCCACGAGGCATCGGCATCGCCCGCCCGCCCGGCCGACAAAAAGCCAGCCGTCGTCACCCGGCTCTCTACGCCGCAACCGCGATATGCCGCCGCGCCAAGGTCTCACGGAAACGCAGCCGCCGAATGGGCGGAATTCTAGGCCCGCTCTGAAGCCAAGGGCCGCCGGGAAACGGCGGCCTCAATGTTATAGAATGATACGATCCGCCCGGGTGAAGATTTCAAAATCGTCACCTCTCACCAGCGCCACAAGTGTGACACCCGAACTCTCGGCCGTTTCGATGGCGAGTGCAGTGGGCGCGGAGATCGCCGCCAGAATGGGGCTGCCAAGAATGGCCGTCTTCTGGACCATTTCCACCGACAGTCGGCTGGTGACCACCACAATACCCTTATCGGGCGATAGGTCCGCATTGACGACCGCACCTGCGAGCTTGTCGAGCGCATTGTGGCGGCCGACATCTTCGCGGACAGCAAGCAGCCCTTTTTGAGGATTGTAGAAACCCGCGCCGTGAACTGCCCTCGTTTCGCGATTGAGGCTTTGCGCTTCATTCAGCGCTTTCACCGCGGCAACGATGTCATCTCCGTCAACGCAGACTTCCACGTCGCTCAACTCCGGTACCACGCGGACCGCCTGTTCTATGGATTCGATGCCACAAAGACCGCAGCCGACGGGGCCTGCCATATGCCGCCGTCTTGCCCTCAGCGCATCCGCATTGGCATCCTGCAAATCCACCTGAACATCGAAGCCCTGCCCGGCCTCGATCACCGCGATGGAACGGATTTCCGCCCTTGTGGATATGATGCCTTCCGTAAGACTGAAACCAACCGCGAAATCGACAAGATCAGCGGGGCTGGCCATCATCACGGCATGGGTGCTGCCGCCATAGGAAAAGGCAACCGGCACCTCCTCCGGCACCGCCCTCTCGCCCTCCACTATGGCCCCTTCGCGCAAAGCTGTTCTTGCGACCCTTCGGTAACTTGCCTCTGCCGACACCCGATCACTCCTCCATGACGAAAATCCGCTTCGTCTCTCTCACGATCTCAAAGCAGCATTTCTTCCCGGTATCACATCTAACCGAAAGCCCTGAAAATCGGAATCGGTTTCCCGGGTGCACCCGTTGAAGGCGCTCCTTGCCTCACCCATTTTCCGCACGTCCACTACTGATGTAATCCCGCCAACGCCATTCGGAATCTCAGATCAGGCCAAGTGACGGGTTTCTATGCGAAAGCAGCCATGCTTCGTCTGATATGGTGAGGCAACAGCCCAAAACAAAAAAGCGACCGAAGCGGCCGCTTTCTGCTTTAGGTTTTTTGTGGGCAGTCATTCTTTCGAACCCGCCCGGTGCTTTCAAGCAGCGACGAGAACCTCATGCAGGTTCGTCAGTTCGTAAAGGTGCTTTTCAAGCTTGGTCAGATGTTCGTGATGATGATTGCCCTCTTCGATTTCGGCCTTGGCCGCATCGATACGCTTCTGCAGCGTGTCGGGGGACATGTCATCGGCCGAAACGGCGGATTCGGCGAGAAGCGTGCAGCCGGTCGGCAGAATATCGGCAAAACCGCCGAAGACGACATATTTATGCGTCTCGCCGGAAGCGAACTTCACCGTTACCAGACCCGGCTTGATCGTGGTCATCGTCGGCGCATGATTGGCCAGAACGGTCATCTCACCCAGCGTAGCCGGGATGACGACTTCCGTAACCGTTTCGGAAACGAGCAGACGCTCCGGGGAAACGAGATCGAATTTGAAACTGTCAGCCATGGCTATTCACTTCTTTTCAATTACGCGGGCGTCACGGACTTGTCTTTTACAACGCAGGCGAAAGCCGTTCCGGTTCGCCACCATTGTCAGCAGGGCGCGCGGCTAGAGCCACGCGCCCGCCAATTCATGATCAGGCAGCCTCGGCAGCCAGCTTCTTTGCCTTTTCGATGGCTTCTTCCATCGAACCGACCATGTAGAAAGCGGCTTCCGGCAGGTTGTCATACTCGCCGTTGACCAGGCCCTTGAAGCCCTTGATCGTGTCTTCGAGAGCGACCAGCTTGCCTGGCGAACCGGTGAAGACTTCAGCAACGAAGAACGGCTGCGACAGGAAGCGCTCGATCTTGCGGGCGCGGGCAACCGTCAGCTTGTCTTCTTCCGACAATTCGTCCATGCCGAGGATGGCGATGATGTCCTGGAGAGCCTTGTAGCGCTGCAGGGTCGACTGAACCTTACGAGCCACTTCATAGTGCTCTTCGCCGACGATCATCGGGTCAAGCATACGCGAGGTGGAGTCGAGCGGGTCAACGGCCGGGTAGATACCCTTTTCAGCGATCGAACGCGACAGAACCGTCGTTGCGTCAAGATGCGCGAACGAAGTTGCAGGAGCCGGGTCGGTCAAGTCGTCGGCGGGAACGTAAATGGCCTGAACCGAGGTGATCGAACCCTTGGTCGTGGTGGTGATGCGTTCCTGCATCTGGCCCATGTCCGTTGCGAGCGTCGGCTGGTAGCCCACGGCCGAAGGAATACGGCCGAGCAGAGCCGATACTTCCGAACCAGCCTGCGTGAAGCGGAAGATGTTGTCCACGAAGAACAGAACGTCCTGGCCTTCATCGCGGAAGTTTTCAGCGATCGTCAGACCGGTCAGAGCGACGCGAGCGCGGGCGCCCGGCGGTTCGTTCATCTGGCCGTAAACGAGTGCTGCCTTGGAACCTTCGCCGCCGCCGAGCTTGTTGACGTTCGACTCGATCATTTCGTGATAGAGGTCGTTACCTTCGCGGGTACGCTCACCAACACCGGCGAATACCGAGTAACCGCCGTGCGCCTTGGCGACGTTGTTGATGAGTTCCATGATGAGAACCGTCTTGCCAACCCCGGCGCCGCCGAACAGGCCGATCTTACCGCCCTTGGCGTAAGGAGCCAGAAGGTCGACGACCTTGATGCCCGTGACGAGGATCTGTGCTTCCGTCGACTGCTCGACGTAAGACGGCGCGTCCTGGTGGATGGCGCGCTTCTTGGCCGTGGTGATCGGACCGGCTTCGTCAACCGGCTCACCGATGACGTTCATGATGCGGCCGAGCGTTTCGGGACCGACCGGAACTTCGATCGGCGCACCCGTGTTGACGACGCCCTGACCGCGAACCAGACCTTCGGTCGAGTCCATGGCGATCGTGCGAACGACGTTTTCGCCGAGATGCTGCGCGACTTCCAGAACGAGGCGGTTGCCATTGTTCTCGGTTTCGAGCGCGTTCAGGATCGGAGGCAGTTCGCCTTCGAACGCCACGTCGACAACAGCGCCGATAACCTGGGTAACCTTGCCCGCGCCGTTCACCGCTGCGGTTTTCTTGGGGGTAGCTGCCTTAGCCATTATCCTTACCCTCTTTCCTTACCTCAGAGCGCTTCCGCGCCCGAAATGATTTCAATGAGTTCCTTGGTGATCTGAGCCTGACGCTGACGGTTGTAGGAAAGCGTCAGCTTGTTGATCATCTCACCGGCATTGCGCGTTGCATTGTCCATCGCGCTCATCTTGGCGCCCATTTCACCGGCAACGTTTTCGAGCAGAGCCCGGAAAACCTGAACCGAAATGTTGCGCGGAATAAGGTCTTCCAGAATAGAAGCCGCATCCGGCTCATATTCGTAGACGGCGTTCTGCGTCGCGGCATCCTCTTCCACAACAGGCGTTGCGGCCGGAATGAGCTGCAGGCCGGTCGGGATCTGGCTGATGACGGACTTGAATTCCGAATAGATCAGCGTGCAGACATCGAACTCACCGGCGTTGAAGAGCGAGATCACCTTCTTGGCGATCTGGTCGGCATTTTCGAAACCGACCTTCTTCACGTCGCGCAGTTCAATGCGCTCGATGATGTTGGCTGCAAATTCGCGGCGAAGGCTGTCGTAACCCTTCTTGCCAACCGTGATGATCTTGACCGTCTTGCCTTCCGAAATCAGCTTGCGGGCGTGATCGCGGGCAAAACGGGAAATCTGCGAGTTGAAACCGCCGCAAAGGCCACGTTCAGCCGTGCAGACGACGAGCAGGTGCACGTCGTCCTTGCCGGTGCCGGTCATCAGCGCCGGAGCAACGTCCGCCTCGACCGCCTTGGCGATGTTGGCGAGAACGGCGCTCATGCGCTGAGAATAAGGCCGGGCGGCCTCCGCAGCTTCCTGGGCGCGCCGAAGCTTCGCCGCGGCGACCATTTTCATCGCCTTGGTAATCTTCTGCGTCGCCTTTACGGAGGCAATGCGGTTTTTCAGATCCTTTAGTGAAGGCATCCGTTATCCGTCCGAGTAAAAGAGCCCTGATTACGAGAAAGACTTGGCGAAGCTATCAAGAGCGCCCTTGAGCTTGCCCTTGGTATCGTCGCTGATAGCCTTTTCCATGCGGATGGTGTCGAGGATCGCCTTGCCTTCCGAGCGGAGGTAGGAAAGCAGACCCTGCTCGAACTTGCCGACCTGCGCGACCGGAACCTTGTCGAGGTAACCGTTGACACCGGCGAATATCACCGCGACCTGTTCTTCCGTCTTGAGCGGAGAGAACTGCGGCTGCTTCAGAAGCTCGGTCAGGCGGGCGCCGCGGTTGAGCAGGCGCTGCGTGGAAGCGTCGAGGTCCGAACCGAACTGGGCGAAGGCAGCCATTTCGCGATACTGGGCAAGTTCACCCTTGATCGAACCGGCAACCTGCTTCATCGCCTTGATCTGAGCGGCGGAGCCAACGCGCGAAACCGACAGACCGACGTTAACGGCCGGACGAATGCCCTGATAGAACAGGTCGGTTTCAAGGAAGATCTGGCCGTCGGTGATCGAGATCACGTTGGTCGGAATAAAGGCCGAAACGTCGTTACCCTGGGTTTCGATGACCGGCAGAGCCGTCAGCGAACCAGCGCCCATTTCGTCGGAGAGCTTTGCAGCGCGCTCGAGAAGACGGGAGTGAAGGTAGAAAACGTCGCCCGGATAAGCTTCGCGGCCCGGCGGGCGGCGCAGCAGAAGCGACATCTGACGATAGGCAACGGCCTGCTTGGAAAGGTCGTCGTAGCCGATGAGAGCGTGCTTGCCGTTGTCACGGAAGTACTCGCCCATGGCGCAACCGGCAAACGGAGCAAGGTACTGCATCGGAGCCGGGTCGGAAGCGGTAGCAGCAACGATGATCGAATACTGCAGCGCGCCGCGCTCTTCCAGAACCTTCACGAACTGGGCGACGGTCGAACGCTTCTGACCGATAGCGACGTAAACGCAATAAAGCTTGTCGCCGTCAGGGCCATTATCGTGAATGGCCTTCTGGTTCAGGATCGTGTCGAGAATGATGGCGGTCTTGCCGGTCTGGCGGTCGCCGATGACGAGCTCGCGCTGGCCGCGGCCAACCGGGATGAGCGCGTCGATGGCCTTGAGGCCGGTCGACATCGGCTCATGAACCGACTTGCGCGGAATGATGCCGGGAGCCTTGACGTCAACGCGCGAACGCTTGGCGGCATTGATCGGGCCCTTGCCGTCGATCGGGTTGCCGAGCGCGTCAACGACGCGGCCGAGCAGTTCCGGGCCGACAGGAACGTCAACGATAGCGCCAGTCCGCTTTACGGTGTCGCCTTCCTTGATGTCACGGTCCGAACCGAAGATAACCACACCGACGTTGTCGGCTTCGAGGTTGAGCGCCATGCCGCGAATGCCGCCGGGAAACTCGACCATTTCGCCGGCCTGAACATTGTCGAGGCCATAGACGCGGGCGATACCGTCACCGACGGAAAGCACCTGACCGACTTCCGAGACTTCCGCCTCGTTGCCGAAATTTTTGATTTGATCTTTCAGAATTGCGGAAATTTCCGCGGCGCGGATATCCATCAGCCAACCTCTTTCAGTGCAAGCTTAAGGGTGGAAAGTTTGGTGCGAAGAGACGTATCGATCTGGCGAGAGCCGACCTTGACGATCAGGCCGCCGAGGATCGACGGATCGACGGTAACGGAAACCGCCACATCCTTGCCGGTAACGCTCTTCAGCGCCGCCTTCAGTTCAGTTTCCTGCGCCTCGTCGAGCGCATGTGCCGAGGTGACCTCGGCGGTGATTTCGCCGCGGTGGGCGGCGGCAATGGTGCGGTAGGCGCGGATCATGCCGGGAACGGCAAAGAGACGGCGATTATTCGCAACGACCTTGAGGAAATTGAGAGCGAGACCGGCAATGCCGGCCTTTTCGCAGATCGCGGTGATTGCCTTGAACTGATCCTCGGCGGAAAACACCGGGCTCGCAACCAGACGCTTCAAATCGTCGCTTTCGTCGAGAAGTGCGCCGAACTTATCCAGATCGGCCTGAACCGCTTCGACCGCACCCGCTTCCAAAGCAAGCTCGAAAAGCGACGACGCATACCTTTCCGCTACACCGGATGTTCCATGGGAGGTGTCTGCCACGGGCACTTTTTCCCTGCTAATCGTCCAAGACCATCAGCGATGGGGCTCCACCGCATCAAATTCTTGAAATCGTTTCAATTTCCCCGAAAAAGACCGGAATTCCCCCCTGCCTTTTCCCAATTTCGCGGTCCGTCTAGCATAGGACGCCGGGACTCGCAACACGCGTAATAGCGGAAAGCGCCGTTTGGGCAAGGGGGAATGCGTTTAAATTTTCCGATTTCGCCCAGGATGCGGCATCTGTGCGTCACAAAAGGCAAAAAGCCCGCTTCAGACCAGCCCGAACACGTAGCTCAACGACAGTGCAGCGAGCAGAAAGTGTACAACCAGAAGTAAGAAATTCCGCATAGTTGCGCCACCATCGGAGAGTATGGAGAGAATGCCGCCAAAGACACTGAGGCCGAAAGCCGCACCAAAGGCGAGATAGACCATGGGCTGCGCGAGAAGCAGGGCGGCGGCGCCGAGGCCGAGATAGAACCCGGCAAGCGACGAACGCACAAGCGCATAACCATCCCTGCGCTCACCCGCCGGCTGCAGACCAAAGGCACGCAGCGTCACACCCGGCGCAAACATAAAAAAGAGACCCATCACGGCCGAAACCACCGCCGCTCCGAAGGCCAGCTGCTCGCCGAACTCGGCGGGAAAATAAAACTCCATCTCGTTCCCCAAATCATTTTGACTGCCTGCTGCGTTATGACACGGTCATGACAGCGGGAAAACGCCCCGGCGGCAAAGTTCAAAGGAAACTTTGCGGGTCGATATCGAGCTGCACATGTACGCTGCCGCGCTCTTTCGGGCCATTGGCCAGAAGCGTGCGGAGAAAAGACTGCATGTCCGAATTGCGCCGCCCGTGCACCAGCAGGCGGAAACGGTGGCGGCCACGGATGAGCGCGAGCGGCGCTTCCGCCGGGCCGAGCAGCATGATGCCGGCAACCTGCGGGGCTGCTGCCCTCAAGCCCCGCGCATGGGTTTCCGCTTCCCCGCGCGTATCGGCGGAAACGATGATCGAGGCAAGCCGTCCGAAGGGCGGCAGAACGGCTTTTTCCCGCTCCACGATTTCCCTTTCGTAGAAGGCCGATGCATCGCCCGAAACGATGGCCTGCATGACGGGGTGCTGCGGCTGATAGGTCTGCAACAGGCCATGGCTCTTCAACCCCGTGCGCCCGGCGCGCCCCGTCACCTGCGACAACAGCTGAAATGTTCGCTCCGCCGCACGCGGATCGCCATTGGCAAGGCCGAGATCGGCATCGACGATGCCCACCAGCGTCATCAGCGGAAAATTATGCCCCTTGGCGACGAGCTGCGTACCGATCACGATATCGGCCTCGCCCTTGACGATCGCCTCCAGCTCCAGCCGCAAGCGTTTGACTCCCATGAGATCGGAGGAGAGCACGATGGTGCGGGCTTCCGGGAAATGTTTCTCCACCTCCTCGGCGATGCGCTCCACACCCGGCCCGCAGGCCACCAGATGATCGAAGGTGCCGCATTCCGGGCAATGATCGGGCGTCGGCTCGCTGTGGCCGCACTGGTGGCATTGCAATTGATTGCGGAACCGGTGCTCCACCAGCCAGCTGGAACATTGCGGGCATTGGAAACGGTGGCCGCAGACCCGGCAAAGCGTCAGCGGCGCATAACCGCGACGATTGAGGAACAGCAGCGCCTGCTCGCCCTTCTCGATGGTCTTGCCGATGCCTCGCAGCAGAACCGGGGAAAGAAATCCTCCCCTCTCCGGCGGGTGACGCCGCATATCGACAAGGTGCAGATCGGGCATCGCCGCATCGCCGAACCGCGTGTGCAGATGAATGGTGTTATAACGCCCCGAACTGCCGTTAACCTGGCTTTCCACCGATGGCGTGGCCGACACCAGCACGACAGGGAATTCCGCGATCCGCGCTCTCACCACCGCCATGTCGCGGGCATTATAATAGACGCGGTCCTCCTGCTTATAGGCCGGGTCGTGCTCCTCATCGACGATGATCAGACCGAGATTGTCGAAGGGCAGGAAAAGTGCGGAGCGCGCACCGGCCACCACCTTCACTTCGCCCGTCACCGCCTGCCGCCAGACCTTTTCTCGCATGCGCGGCGACAGGTCCGAATGCCATTCCGCCGGTTTCGCACCGAAACGATCCTGAAAACGTTCAAGGAAGGCCGCGGTCAGTGCAATTTCGGGCAGCAGGATGAGAACCTGCTTGCCCTGACGGAGCGTCTCCGCCACCGCCTCGAAATAGACCTCGGTTTTGCCAGAACCTGTGACGCCGTCGATCAGCGAAACATGAAAGCCACCCTTGCGCACATCCTCGAGTATCTCCGAAGCGGCCTGTTTCTGCGGGCCTTCCAGACGCGGCTCGACATAATCAGGATCGGGTTCGGCCACGACAGGCGGCGCCGGCAGAAACACCGTCTCGAATACGCCCTGCTTGACGAGACCGTCGATAACGCTGGTCGAAACGCCGGCGGCATGGGCAAGCCCGCTCTTCGTCCAGCCATGCCCTTCAGCCGCCAGTTCCATGACCCGCTCGCGGGCGGGCGTAAGGCGCTCCGGCCGACCTTCGGTCAGCCGCAGCCCCTCGATCATCGGCTCGGGATCGAAGGCCGCGGGCGCTCTGAGCGCCATGCGGGCCACGAGGCCGGGCGGAGAAAGCGTATAGGCGGCGACCCAGTCGACGAAGCGGCGCATCTCCGCCTTCAGCGGCGGGCACTCGAAACTTTTGGTGATGGGCCGCAGCTTCTTTGGATCGACGCCCTTCTCGCCCGCATCGTCCCACACCACGCCGAAGACCTGCCGGGGGCCGAGCGGCACCTGCACGACGGAACCCGTCTCCACCACCATATCCTCGGGCACCGAATAGCTGTAGGGCCCCGGCGCCGGCATGGGCACGAGAACGGGCACCGTGCGCGTGGGCGACGGCGGGTCGAACAGAGCCCCAAACAGATCGGACGAATCTTTTGCCATGATGTGGCGACCATGCCCCGACGACAGGAAAAAGGAAACCGCCCGGATGTAGTGGGCGCGCCTTGCAAAGTCCACCTCTTAACCAAATGCTGACCATAAGCGCATAGCTTCAACGCATGGAATGGAGCGCCCCGTGACCGAAATCCTGACATTTGCCCAAGCCGATCTTCTTGACGAGCGCCAGTCCTGGCTCGCCGCCCTCGCAGGCGAACGCCGGCTTTCGGACAATACCGTCGAGGCTTATGAGCGCGATACCAGGCAATTTCTGACATTCCTGACCGGATATATCGGCAAACCGGCCTCCATCACCGATATTGCCGATCTGCGCCCGGTCGATCTTCGCGCCTTTCTGGCCAACCGGCGCAAGGAAGGTGCCGGCGCACGTTCGCTGGGCCGGCATCTGGCAGGCCTGCGCTCCCTGCTTCATCACCTGCAGAAAAAAGGCCTGGTGAATGCCGCAGGCGCCACCGCCATGCGCGCGCCAAAACAGCCGAAATCGCTACCGAAACCGCTGACCGACCGGCAGGCGTTGAAAATCACCACGAGTGAAGCGCAACTGAACGACGAACCATGGATCGCCGCCCGCAATGCCGCGGTTCTTTCATTGCTTTATGGCTGCGGCCTTCGCATTTCCGAGGCGCTTGGCCTTACCCCGGCCGATTTCCCACCCGGCGCCCGCAGCCTGCGCATTACCGGCAAAGGCAACAAGACGCGGATTGTGCCCCTGCTGGCGGTGGTGACGGAAGCTGTCGATACCTACAGGAAGCTTTGCCCCTATGCCCTGTCGGCGGATGAGCCCATGTTCCTTGGCGCACGCGGCGGCAAGCTGCAGCCCGCCATCATCCAGAGGGAAATGCAGAAGCTGCGCGGCGCTTTCGGCCTGCCGGAAAACGCCACACCGCATGCGCTGCGCCACTCCTTCGCCACGCACCTTCTTGCCGGCGGCGGCGACCTGCGCACGATTCAGGAACTGCTCGGCCATGCGAGCCTCTCCACCACACAGGTCTATACCGGGGTCGACACCGCAAGACTGCTGGAAATCTACGACAACGCCCATCCTCGCGCATGAAGCAGGAAATGGTTAACCATAATCATTAACCAGACATCCAAGCCGCCGTTCTATAAGCGAACGACAACCGGATTGGACCGATGCACAGCCTGATAAAACCGCAAAACCTCACCGCCACCTTGATGGGCAAGACCGGCGACGCCCTGCTGTGGCTGCTTGCCGCCCTGCATGTCACCGCCGTCGCAATCCTGCTCATGACCTTGCTTTCGCTGGGGCAAGCGGAAGCCGCGCAGCAGCAGATCACCTGCACCGGCAGCGACATTCTCGTGGAAATGCGCAAGACCGATCCGCAGGCCTTCGCAAAGATCGAGCAGGAAGCGGCCGCGATCCCCAACGGCAAGGGCAATTTCTGGCGCATCGAAAAGGCGGGAACGCCCACGTCCTATCTTCTCGGCACCATGCATGTCACCGATCCGCGTGTTCTGGAAATGCCTGCCGCCGCCAGCCCCGCCTTCGAAAAAGCCGCGACGGTGATCGTGGAATCGGACGAAATCGTCGATGACAAGAAGGTCGCGGCCTCGCTGCTGAGCAAGCCCGAACTCACCATGTTTCTGAATGGCAAATCGATCACCGACATCCTGTCGCCGGAAAATGTCGCGCGTCTGGAAAAGGGCCTCAAGGAGCGCGGCATCCCGCTGAACGCCGTTTCGAGAATGAAGCCGTGGATGCTTTCGAGCTTCGTCGCCCTTCCTGCCTGTGAATTCGCCCGCAAGGCCACCGGCCTCTCCTTTCTGGACAAGAAGCTGGCCGAAGATGCCATCGCGGACGGAAAACACCTTGTCGGGCTGGAGACCATGGTGGAGCAGCTGACGGCCATGTCCGAGCTGCCGATGGAATTTCATCTTCAGGCGCTGATCGAAACGCTCGAACTGGGCGACCGCATGGATGACATCATGACAACCATGACCGATCTTTACGTCGCCGGCGATATCGGCATGACCATGCCCATGCTGAAAAGCCTGGACCCCAAGAAGGCGGCAGCCGAAAGCGAACAGGGCTACGCCGCCTTCGAGCAGCGCATCATCACCGACCGCAACCACGTCATGGCGGAACGGGCAGCCCCCGAGCTTGCCAGGGGCAATGTCTTCATGGCCGTCGGCGCACTGCATTTGCCGGGCGAGGAAGGCCTTGTCGAATTGCTGCGCGCGGAAGGCTTCACCCTCACGCGGGTCGATTGACCCGCTCACTCCCGATGCTGACGGACCGGACATTCGCGCAGAACGGCCGCATCGTCGCCGGCACGATGCGGCGGTGAAACGGTCCGACGACAAGAAGATAAAGCCGCCCGAACAGGTTCTTGCGCCTGACGATGGTGGTGACACTCACCAGCTGGCGGTTTTCCTTCTCTTCGAGATCAACGACGATCCGGAAATCGAGATGGCGGTCGTCGAAGCCGAGCACAGTCCGCTGTGGCGTGGAGGACAGGACGGGAAAACCGCCTGCCGACGTCCCAGCCGCCATTTCGACCGTTCTTAAACCGAAAAGCGCCACCACGCGGTTTCGAAGCGCCATAAGGCTGCGGATCCATACCGGAGGATGATCGAGAAGGAGCTTGCTCACATCGAGTGAGGACAGTTCCGGCGTCACCATCTCTCCCTGATAGCTATCCCGCCAGTCGGCGCCCGGCAATATGTCTTCGAAATCCTGCATTCCCGAACCCCGGCCGCGCCATGCGGCAAGGATGATATTCCTCTTTTTCCAGGGAGCCGGAAACGCGACAAACCGCCGCTTAGCCGTGCGTCATGCGCTTCAGGACATTGGTGCGCCAGTAGAACTGGTGAACCAGAACGGCGACGACGTGACCGGCGATCAACACCCACATCAGCGCCTTGAAGGGACCGGAATGCAACTGCCCGGCCGGCTGAGCGCCGAAGTAATAAGCGGCAATACCGGACAGGGGCAGGACGAGGAACAGGGCATAAAAGGTGAAATGCGCCACCTTCGCCGCAATCTGAAACGGCCGCGGTTCTTCGGCGGGATGCGGCGGCACGCCCTGGAAGAATCGTAGACAGAGGCGCAGCACCGCAAGCAACAGAATGGTGAAGCCGACATAGGCGTGAATATTGGCCGAAGATACCTGTTCCTGCGTCAGTGTTTCGCCCCGCCGCATCAGCCGGTAAGCATGTTCCATGCCATCGGGAAACAACAGGTTGAAGAAGATCAGAAGCGCCATCGCCCAATGAATGATGCGCTGCGGAACGGTGAAGGAAACTTGATTTGGAAACGCCATTTTATTGCCTTTTATCAAAAGGTTAGACAGGCTGTGGCGCGAGTATGGAAAACCCCGGCCTGCATGGCAAGCCGGGGTTTGGCAGATGACTGAAATTTAATGTTGGAGCGTCTGGCTCCAACACCGATCACATGTGGATCGGCTTGAAGAAGGTCGCCAGCGCCGCTTCCTTCACGGCTTCCGACATGGTCGGATGCGCATGGCAGGTGCGGCCCAGATCTTCCGAAGAACCGCCGAATTCCATCAGTACGGTAATTTCGTGGATCATTTCGCCAGCGCCGAAGCCAACGATGTGGCCGCCGAGAACCCGGTCGGTTTCCTTGTCGGCAAGGATCTTCACGAAACCATCCGTCACCTGCATGGCGCGGGCGCGGCCATTGGCGGTGAAGGGGAACTTGCCGACCTTGTAGGCGACGCCAGCGGCCTTCAACTCTTCCTCGGTCTTGCCGACAGAAGCGATTTCCGGCTGCGTATAGACCACGGCCGGAATGACGTCGTAGTTTACGTGGCCGCGCTGGCCGGCGAGGATTTCCGCGAGAGCAACGCCCTCGTCTTCCGCCTTGTGCGCCAGCATCGGACCCTTCACCACGTCGCCGATCGCATAGATGCCATCGACATTGGTCTTGTAGTGACCGTCGATTTCAACGCGGCCGCGGCTGTCCAGCACAACGCCGGCTTCCGCAAGGCCGAGACCTTCGGTGTAGGGCTTGCGGCCGGTGGAGATCAGCACGACATTCGCTTCCAGCGTTTCGGCAGCACCGCCCTTGACCGGCTCGAACACCACCTTTGCACCGGCAGCGGTCTTTTCAACGGCCGTCACCTTGGCGCCGAGCTTGAAATCGAGACCCTGCTTGGCGAGCAGACGCTGGGCCTGCTTGGAAACTTCGCCATCCATGCCGCCGAGAATATTGTCGAGATATTCAACGACAGTGACCTTCGCGCCGAGACGCGACCAGACCGAACCGAGTTCGAGGCCGATGACGCCGCCGCCGACAACGATGAGCTTTTCCGGAACCTTGGAAAGAGCGATCGCACCGGTGGAGGACACGATGACGCTTTCATCGATATCGACCTGAACGCCCGGAATGCCGGCAACATCCGAACCGGTGGCGATGACTATGTTCTTGGTTTCGATTTCTTGGCTCTCGCCCTTGTCGTTGGTGACGGAAACCTTGCCGGCGGAAACCACCTTGCCGGTGCCCTGGAAGGCATCGATCTTGTTCTTCTTGAACAGGAAGGAAACGCCGTCGACATTGGCCTTCACCACGCCGTCCTTGTGGCCCATCATCTTTTCGAGGTTCAGCTTCGGCGCGGCGACTTCGATACCGAGCGAATCGACACCATGGGCGACATGGGCGAAGGTTTCGGACGCGTGCAGCAGCGCCTTGGACGGGATGCAGCCGACATTGAGGCAGGTGCCGCCATAGGTCGCGCGCTTTTCGATGACAGCGACCTTCAGGCCGAGCTGTGCCGCCTTGACCGCGCAAACATAACCGCCGGGGCCCGTGCCGATTACAACTACATCATATGCCATGTTCGTTTTCCTGATTGATGTCGGGCAAGATGCCGGATCATTGCCCTGCTTGCGTTTGACCTGAAACTCAGGCCGCTTTTTCCGTTGCGAGTTTTATACCGAGAGCGATGAAGACCACACCGCTGGTGCGGTCGATCCATTGGCTGGCGCGCTGAAATGCGGCCCGCATGCGCGGCGTCGTCATGAACAGGCTGACACCGACGAACCACAGGATAAGGCAGCTCGCCATGACAAGACCGTATCCGAACTTGATGGCGACCGGCGTGTGAGCGTGAACCACTGTCGAAAAGATCGACAGGAAGAAAAACACCGGCTTGGGATTGAGCGCGTTCGCCGCGAAACCGAGCGTGAAAGCCTTAAGCGCCGTCTGGCTGCTTTTCGCCTGAACGCCTTCATCTTCAGCGGCGGGCAATTCGGTCTTGCCGGCGCGCAGCGCCTTGACGCCGATATAGATCAGATAGGCGACGCCCAGCCATTTGACGATGTTGAAGAGATAGATCGACTGGGAGATGATGAGGCCAAGTCCGAGGATCGTATAGGTGACGTGGAACATCAAAGACGTCCCCACCCCGAAGCTGGTGATGATGGCCTGTCTGCGACCGTGCACCATGGCCTGACGCATCACCATCGCGAGATCGGCGCCGGGCGAGACGATCGCAAAGGAGAAGATCGCCATCAGGGATGCAAGTTCGATGAGATATTGATGCATAGGCTCGACCTCAGATCAGCGCGACAAGCATGACGACCAGACCGCCAAGGGACACGACCCACGCGATCGACCGCACATAGGGCACGCCTGCCAGATAAAGCGGGATGTAGACGATGCGCGCCATGGTCCATATCCAGCCGCCCGTCAGCCCCCAGCCGGAAGCGTCACCGGCGATCGCAAGAGCAAGAGTGAGACCGACGAAAGCCGGATAGGTCTCGCGAAAATTATCCGAGGCGCGCTGCGCACGTCCGGCAAACACCCCTTTGGGGTCCTGCCGCGTATCGCGCGCGCCCGCATTCCAGGCAAGGCCGAGTTCCCGCGTCGCGGACATGGCCTGAAGGCAGATATGCAGGAGAAGAAGAATGACGCTGAGCGCCAGCAGGAACACGAAAGGTCCATTCCCGCCGGCCAGGTTTTCCATCCCTCTTCTCCCCTGTTTCAGTCTTAGAGATCGAGAACCAGACGTTCCGGATCTTCCAGGCTTTCCTTGACGCGAACGAGGAAGGTCACGGCTTCCTTGCCGTCAACGATACGGTGATCGTAGGAGAGCGCAAGATACATCATCGGACGGATGACGACCTGACCGCCGATGGCGACCGGACGCTCCTGAATCTTGTGCATGCCGAGAATGCCCGACTGCGGTGCATTGAGGATCGGCGAAGACATCAATGAACCGTAGACACCGCCATTGGTGATGGTGAAGGTGCCACCCTGCATGTCGGCCATGCCGAGCGAACCGTCACGCGCTGCCTTGGCGAGGCGGCCAAGTTCCTTTTCGACGCCGGCGATGGAGAGCTGGTCGGCATCGCGGATGACCGGAACGACGAGACCCTTGTCGGTGCCGACAGCCATGCCGACGTGACAATAGTTCTTGTAGATGATGTCCGTGCCGTCGATTTCAGCGTTGACGGCGGGCAGTTCCTTCAGCGCGTGAGTCACGGCCTTGGTGAAGAAGCCCATGAAGCCGAGCTTGACGCCATGCTTCTTCTCGAACACGTCCTTGTAACGGTTGCGCAGGTCCATGACGGCGCTCATGTCCACCTCGTTATAGGTGGTCAGCATGGCGGCGGTGTTCTGCGCGTCCTTCAGGCGGCGGGCGATCGTCTGACGCAGGCGGGTCATCTTCACGCGCTCTTCGCGAACGGCATCCTGCTCTGCGGAAACCGGGCGGGGGGCTGCAGCCGGAGCCGGCGCGGCGGCCGGTGCCGAAACGCCCTTGGCGACAGCGGCGAGAACGTCACCCTTCAGAACCTGACCGCGCTTGCCCGAACCGTCGACCTGATCGGCGGACAGGTTGTTTTCGGCAAGCAGCTTGCCGGCGGCAGGTGCGGGCGGCATGGAGCCGGTTGCCGGTGCTGCAACGGCAGCAGGTGCCGTTGCCGCAGCCGCAGCAGGCTTTGCCGGTTCTGCGGCAGGTGCAGAGGTCGCTGCACCGGCGGCACCTTCGGCGATCTGGCCGAGAAGCGCGTCGAGACCGACAGTCTCGCCGTTCTGCGCAACGATTTCGGTGAGAACGCCGGACGCAGGCGCCGGGACTTCGACGGTAACCTTGTCGGTTTCCAGTTCAACGAGCGGTTCGTCGGCCTTGACGGTATCGCCGACCTTCTTGAACCAGGTGCCGACGGTCGCTTCGCTGACGGATTCGCCGAGGGTTGGTACGCGGATTTCAGTGGCCATGATCTAGTTCCGTTATTCAGGTGTCTTTTTTGCGGGGCGATGCGGGAGAGTTTTCACTCTCCCAGCGCGTCTTCCAGGAACGCAGCAAGCTGCGCCAGGTGCTTGGACATCAGGCCGGTCGCCGGAGAGGCGGCAGCCGGACGGCCCGTGTAACGGACCTTCTGGTACTTGGCGTCGATATGCGCCAGGACCCATTCCAGGTAGGGATCGATGAACGACCACGCACCCATGTTCTTCGGCTCTTCCTGGCACCAGACCATTTCCGCATTGCGGAAGCGCGACAGCTCGTTGATGAGCGCCTTGGCCGGGAACGGGTAAAGCTGTTCGATACGCAGCAGGTAGATATCGTCGATACCGCGCTTTTCGCGTTCCTCGAGCAGGTCGTAATAGACCTTGCCCGTGCACATGACGACGCGGCGGATCTTCGAATCCTTCTGCAGCTTGATCGGGCCGTCCTTGATGACTTCAGCATCGTCCCACAGGAGACGGTGGAAGGAGGACTCGCCTGCAAGCTCGGCCAGCGAAGAGGTGGCGCGCTTGTGACGCAGCAGCGACTTCGGCGTCATCAGGATCAGCGGCTTGCGGAAGTCGCGCTTCACCTGGCGGCGCAGGATGTGGAAGTAGTTGGCCGGCGTCGTGCAGTTAGCAACCTGCATGTTGTCTTCGGCGCACATCTGCAGCCAGCGCTCCAGACGGGCGGACGAGTGTTCCGGGCCCTGACCTTCGTAACCATGCGGCAGAAGGCAGACGAGACCGGACATGCGCAGCCACTTGCGTTCACCCGAAGAGATGAACTGGTCGAACACCACCTGCGCGCCGTTGGCGAAGTCGCCGAACTGGGCTTCCCAAAGGGTCAGCGCGTTCGGACGGGCCAGCGAGTAGCCGTATTCGAAACCGAGAACGGCTTCTTCCGAGAGCATCGAGTTGATGACTTCGTAACGGGCCTGCGTCGGCGAAAGGTTGGCGAGCGGGATGTAACGTTCTTCGGTCTCCTGATCGTAGAGGACCGAGTGACGCTGCGAGAAGGTGCCGCGTTCGCAATCCTGACCGGAAAGACGAATCTTATGGCCGTCGGCAACGAGCGAACCGAACGCAAGCGCTTCCGCCATTGCCCAGTCGATGCCTTCGCCCGTCTCGACCATCTGCGAGCGATTTTCCATGAAGCGCTGGATCGTGCGGTGCGCGCTGAAGCCTTCAGGAATGGTCGACAGCTTCTTGCCGATCTCCTTGAGCTGCTTCATCGGTACGCCGGTCTTGCCGCGACGCTGCTCATCGGCATTGTCGGCAGCGCGCAGACCCGACCACTGGCCGTCCAGCCAGTCGGCCTTGTTGGGCTTGTAGGACTGGCCTGCCTCGAATTCCTGTTCCAGATGAGCGCGCCAGTCGGCCTTCATCTTCTCAAATTCGCCTTCGTTCATCAGGCCTTCCGCGATCAGGCGGTCGGCATAGATGCGCGCGACTGTCTTGTGGCCACGGATAACCTTGTACATTTTCGGCTGCGTGAACGCCGGCTCATCGCCTTCGTTATGGCCGAAGCGGCGGTAGCAGAACATGTCGATGACGACAGGCTTGTGGAACTTCATACGGTATTCGGTGGCAACCTTGGCCGCATAGGTCACCGCTTCCGGATCGTCGCCGTTGACGTGGAAGATCGGCGCTTCGATCATCTTGGCAACGTCGGACGGATAGGGCGACGAACGCGAGAAGGCCGGGTTCGTCGTGAAGCCGATCTGGTTGTTGATGATGAAGTGCATGGTGCCGGCAACGCGGTGGCCGCGCAGACCGGAAAGGCCGAGAATTTCGGCAACAACGCCCTGACCCGCAAAGGCGGCATCGCCGTGCAGCAGGAGCGGCAGCACCTTGGCGCGTTCCGACAGCGGAATGATGTCGCCGTCCCATACCTTGGCCAGCTGATCCTGCTTGGCGCGGGCCTTGCCCATGACAACGGGGTTGACGATTTCAAGGTGCGACGGGTTGGCCGTCAGCGACAGGTGAACCTTGTTGCCGTCGAATTCGCGGTCGGAGGAGGCACCGAGGTGGTACTTCACGTCGCCCGAACCCTCGACATCGTCAGGCTTGAACGAACCGCCCTTGAACTCGTGGAACACGGCGCGATGCGGCTTGCCCATCACGTTGGTCAGAACGTTCAGGCGACCGCGGTGGGCCATGCCGAGAACGACTTCTTCCAGACCTTCCTGGCCGCCGCGCTTGATGATCTGCTCCAGCGCCGGGATCAGCGATTCACCACCGTCGAGGCCGAAACGCTTGGTGCCCTTGAAGCGCACGTCAAGGAACTGCTCATAGCCTTCGGCTTCGACCAGCTTGGACAGAATGGCCTTCTTGCCTTCAGCCGTGAAGGCGACGCCCTTGTCCGGACCTTCGATGCGCTCCTGAATCCAGCCTTTTTCTTCCGGGCTGGACATGTGCATGAATTCGACGCCGATGGTGGAGCAGTAGGTACGCTCCAGAATATCGATCATCTCACGCACGGTCGCATATTCGAGGCCGAGCACGTTATCGATGAAAATCTTGCGGTCGTAATCGCTTTCCTCGAAGCCGTAGGACTTCGGCGACAGCTCGTTGTAATCCTCAACCGCGACCGCGATGCCGAGCGGATCGAGCTTGGCATGAAGGTGGCCGCGCATGCGGTAGGCGCGGATCATCATGATGGCGCGAACGCTGTCACGGGTCGCCTGCAGAACTTCCGCCTGGCTGACCGGCTTGCCGGTGTCGGCGCTCTTGGCCTCGGCTTTCGCCTGAACCTTCTTCTCGATGGCCTTTTCGACCGTGGCCCAGTTGCCGTCGAGTGCGGATACCAGTTCGCCATTCGCCGGGATAGGCCAGTTGGCGCGCTTCCAGGAGGCGCCCTTGGCCGCCTTCTTCACGTCTTCCGGATTATCGGACAACGCCTTGAAGAAGCTCTGCCACTCCGGCGACACGGAAGAGGGATCCTCTTCGTACCGGGCATAGAGCTGCTCGATATAGGCTGCATTCGCGCCGTCCAGAAACGACGTGATCTGAAACTGCTCGTTCGCTTCTTGCCTTGCCATTGTGTTCTTGCGGACTTATCCGTCCGCCTCCTCGATGCCGTTAGGGCCGTTCGCCGGCCTGCCGCTTTGATTATTGCTGTCTGCCGCCGGGGCGGTATGCCGTTTTGTCTGTCGTTCCTTGCGGCATCGGGCAGCGTGGCATTGAAGCCGCGCCGCCCGTTACCGATGTCATGTGGTCTCAGCCCTTGAGGACTTCAACCAGCGTCTTGCCGAGGCGCGCCGGAGAGGGCGATACCTTGATGCCGGCTGCTTCCATTGCTGCGATCTTCGACTCTGCATCGCCCTTGCCGCCGGAAACGACAGCGCCGGCGTGACCCATGGTGCGGCCCTTCGGAGCCGTACGGCCCGCGATGAAGCCGGCCATCGGCTTCTTGCGGCCCTTCTTGGCTTCATCGATCAGGAACTGCGCTGCATCTTCTTC
Organism: Agrobacterium leguminum; assembly: GCF_015704895.1. Taxonomy (GTDB): domain Bacteria; phylum Pseudomonadota; class Alphaproteobacteria; order Rhizobiales; family Rhizobiaceae; genus Agrobacterium; species Agrobacterium leguminum. The sequence goes on from NZ_JADQWB010000003.1 coordinate 104,217, forward strand.
AGCCGAGCCGCCGATTTCACCGATCATGATGATCGACTGTGTGGCGTCGTCGGCGAGGAACATTTCCAGCACGTCGATGAACTCGGTGCCCTTGACCGGGTCGCCGCCGATGCCGACAGCCGTGGTCTGGCCGAGGCCTTCGTTGGAGGTCTGGAACACGGCTTCATAGGTGAGCGTGCCCGAACGGGAAACGATACCGACCGAACCCTTGCGGAAGATGGAGCCCGGCATGATGCCGATCTTGCATTCTTCCGGCGTCAGGATACCCGGGCAGTTCGGGCCGAGCAGGCGCGACTTGGAGCGGTCGAGGCGAGCCTTGACGCGAACCATGTCCATGACCGGGATACCTTCGGTGATGCAGGTGATGAACGGAATTTCCGCATCGATGGCTTCGATGATGGCGTCTGCTGCACCTGCCGGCGGAACGTAGATCACGGATGCGTCTGCACCGGTCTTTTCCTTGGCTTCGGCAACCGTTGCGAAGATCGGCAGGCTTTCGCCCTTGGAACCGGTCCAGGTTTCGCCGCCCTTCTTCGGGTGAATACCGCCAACCATCTGCGTGCCGTAATAGGCAAGCGCCTGTTCGGTGTGGAAGGTGCCGGTCTTGCCGGTCAGACCCTGAACGAGGATCTTCGTGTCTTTATTAACAAGAATAGACATTATTTCCGGTCCCTCAATTAGCCGTTGATCGCCGCGACGATCTTCTTGGCTGCGTCGTCCAGATCGTCAGCAGCCGTAATCGCAAGGCCAGATTCGTTGAGAAGCTTCTTGCCAAGTTCGACGTTGGTGCCTTCGAGGCGAACGACGAGCGGAACCTGCAAACCGACTTCCTTCACCGCGGCGATTACGCCCTCGGCGATGACGTCGCACTTCATGATGCCGCCGAAGATGTTGACGAGGATGCCCTCGACCTTCGGGTCAGCCGTGATGATCTTGAAGGCTGCCGCAACCTTCTCCTTGCCGGCGCCGCCGCCGACGTCGCAGAAGTTAGCCGGCTCTTTGCCGTAAAGCTTGATGATATCCATCGTCGCCATGGCGAGACCGGCACCGTTGACCATGCAGCCGATGTTGCCGTCGAGAGCAACGTAAGCGAGGTCCCACTTGGAGGCTTCGATTTCCTTGGCGTCTTCTTCGGTCTCGTCGCGCAGCGCCTTGACGTCGTCGTGGCGGAACAGCGCATTGCCGTCGAAGGACATCTTGGCGTCGAGAACGCGCAGATGGCCATTTTCCATGACGATCAGCGGGTTAACCTCGAGGAGAGCCATGTCCTTCTCATTGAAGGCCTTGTAGAGGATCGGGAAGAGCGCCTTGGCGTCTTCGGCTGCAACGCCGTCCAGCGCGAGAGCCTTGGAGATCGCAGCAACGTCGGCGTCGCTTACACCCTTTTCCGGGTTGATGGCGATGGTGTGGATCTTCTCGGGCGTGTCGTGGGCGACAGCTTCGATGTCCATGCCGCCTTCCGTGGAAACCACGAAAGCAACCTGGCCGACGGAACGGTCAACCAGCAGCGAGCAGTAGAGCTCGCGGGCAATGTCCGCGCCGTCTTCGATGTAGAGACGGTTGACCTGCTTGCCGGCTTCACCGGTCTGCGCCGTTACCAGCGTGTTGCCGAGCATGTCCTTCGCGTGGGAAACGACTTCGTCGATGGACTTCGCCAGACGAACGCCGCCCTTGGCGTCCGGGCCGAGTTCCTTGAACTTGCCCTTGCCGCGGCCGCCAGCGTGGATCTGGCTCTTGACGACGTAGAGCGGGCCGGGAAGCTGCTTGGCGGCAGCTTCGGCTTCTTCGACCTTGAGAATGGCGACGCCTTCAGCAACCGGCGCGCCGTAGCCCTTCAGAAGAGCCTTGGCCTGATATTCGTGAATATTCATGGAATAATCCCTGTTTGGAGCCGCTAGGCTATTACTTCAGCGACGGAGCGATGTTGACGCAGGCTTCGCAAAGACCAGCGACAGCGCCGACGGATTTCTGGAAGGCGGCTTCTTCTTCCTTGTTGAGTTCGATCTCGATGATGCGCTCGATACCGCCGGCACCGATGATGGTCGGCACGCCGACATACATGTCGTCGACGCCATACTGGCCCGAGAGGTGGGCAGCGGCGGGCAGAACGCGCTTCTTGTCCTTGAGATAGGATTCAGCCATTTCGATTGCCGAAGCGGCCGGCGCGTAATAGGCCGAACCGGTCTTCAGCAGGCCGACGATTTCCGCGCCGCCGTCACGGGTGCGCTGGATGATCTGCTCGAGGCGCTCGGCCGTCAGCCAGCCCATCTTGACGAGATCGGTCAGCGGAACGCCGGCAACCGTGGAGTAGCGTGCGAGCGGCACCATGGTGTCGCCGTGGCCGCCGAGAACGAAGGCGGTGACGTCTTCAACCGAAACGTTGAATTCTTCGGCGAGGAACAGGCGGAAACGGGCGCTGTCGAGAACGCCGGCCATGCCGACGACCTTGTTCTTGGGCAGGCCGGAGAACTTCTGCAGCGCCCAGACCATCGCGTCGAGCGGGTTGGTGATGCAGATGACGAAAGCGTTCGGGGCATATTTCTTGATGCCGGCGCCGACCTGCTCCATGACCTTGAGGTTGATGCCGAGAAGATCGTCGCGGCTCATGCCCGGCTTGCGGGCAACGCCAGCGGTGACGATGCAGACGTCAGCACCTTCGATGGCGGCGTAATCGGAAGCGCCGGTGAGCTTTGCATTGAAGCCTTCAACCGGGCCGGACTGGGCAATATCCAGACCCTTGCCCTGCGGGATGCCGTCGGCAATATCGAAGAGGACGATATCGCCCAGTTCCTTCAGGCTGGCGAGATGCGCCAGCGTGCCGCCGATCATGCCAGAACCAATAAGTGCAATTTTTTTGCGAGCCATCGAATGCTTCCTCTTGAGCTTCAATTCAATTTCACCGCGCCAAACCGGCAGCCAAATTGTCGCACTCCGATTAGCCCCATTGGCTAAAATTGGCAACAGATTCTTTTCTGGTGAATATTTTCAATCGTTTAGATCATTATTTTCTTACGTAAACGTAAGAAAATACGTCACGAAAGTGTCAAACTTTCTGGCGTTTTTCGTGGTGCAGCGCCAGATAATCCGCGCTGCGCATTTCAAACAGGCGCGAGGCGGTGCGATCGAACTCGAAACCTTCGGTCCCCTTGCGCTTGCCGAGCAGGTCTTCCGGCATGGCGGCAGCAGAGGCAAAAAGCCTGACGCTGTGGTCGTAAAGCGCATCGATGAGAATGATGAAACGCTTGGTCTCGTTGCGCTTGTCCGCATTCAAGAACGGGATATGGTCGATGAAGACCGTATCGAAACGATTGGCGATGGCAAGGAAGTCAGAAGCCCCAAGCGGCTTTTCGCAGAGATCGGAAAAGGAAAACCGGGCTACCCGGCCGCTGGCGCGCGGCACCAGAATGGAGCGGCCCTTCATCGGTATCTCGGTCGGTGCAACGAGGTGACCGGCAATCATGTGCCGCCATGCCATGTCCATCGCCTGATCCGCCGAACCGTCGAGCGGCGTGACATAGACGGGCAGGCTTTCCAGCTTCTCCATCCGGTAATCGGTGGGGCTGTCCAGCGTCACCACCTCCACATGCTTTTTCAAGAGATCGACGAACGGCAGGAACAGGCCACGATTGAGACCATCCTTGTAGAGATTGTCCGGCACGACGTTGGAGGTCGTCACCAATGTACAACCATTGGCGAACAGCTCGCTGAACAGCCGCGCAAGGATCATCGCATCGGCAATATCCGTGACCGTGAATTCGTCGAAGCACAGAAGCTCCGCTTCCGCCAGGAGCTGCGCCGCGACGGGCGGAATCGGATCTGCCTGTTTGGTTTCGCCATTCTTCAGCTTCTGCCGATGCGCATGCACGCGATTATGCACATCCGCCATGAACTCATGAAAATGGCAGCGCCGTTTGGAAGAAACGGGCGCCATCTCGTAGAACATGTCCATCAGCATCGTCTTGCCGCGGCCGACGCTGCCATAGACATATAGTCCCTTGACGGCTGCCGCAGGTCCGGACTTGCGCGCAAACATCCAGCCGAGCGCGCTCTTCTTCTTGGCGGGCTTCCGCGCCTTCAGATCGGCAAGGATACGATCCAGATGCGCCGCCACGCCAAGCTGGGCGGCATCGGCCTGCAAGCTGCCAGCTGCCGTCAATGCGTTGAGCTGTTCAACGACACTATGATTGTAGTCAGGCAAGGGCTTCATGGATAAACGCCTCGGACGCGGGCGCACAAAGGCACCCGCGACGAATGGACAGGCTTAGAGCGAAAAGAGCGTTCCGGCTGCACCGGATAGACTCATCGGCTGAGGCTGAGCGGCTGGCCGCTATTGGTGGTGCCATCAAAGCGCGCATCGGCACTCTTGTAGACGCGGCCAATCGTGTCACCCGAACGGTTCTTGAAGAGAACCATCTTGCCGGACACTTCCCAGGACCCCATCGCCGTCAGCTCGCCCGCGCAACCACGCGTGCCGCCACGAGAACCGCTGCCGAGATTGGTGAGCGTCAGGAACATGTCGCAATTGGCGCCGCCATTGGAAACGCGCCAGTTGCCGACCATGGATTCCTTGGTAACGTCAAGTGCGGCTGCCGGCGGAGCGGCAGAAGCGACATTGGTTCCGCCAGGAGCGGCCGAGGCAGGTGCCGACGGGAACTGGCCGCCCGTGGCGCCACCGGGCGGCGGCAGGGCGCCGGACTGGACGGAGGGCACCGGCTGCGCCTGCAAAGGCGGCGTATAACCGGGATTGTTGCTGGCGTTGTTGTTGTAATCGTAGGAGGTACGTTGGCAACCGGCGAGAGTCATCACAACCGCAAGGCCCGTCACCACATATCTGAATTGCATATCAAGCTCCCGATTCTCTCGCTTCCGGAAAGATCATGATCAAACAAGAAGGCTGAATTATTACCAAAGCCTTATCTTGCGCAAGCGATGGCCGGGATAATTACCATTTCGGTCGATTTTTACCGAATTTTCCCACGCCGGGTTGTAAAAAGGGCCACGGTCGAGACCGCGGCCCGCTAAATTTTCTGTCGTCAGCGAATCGCCTTCAGACGCGACGCTCGACCATCATCTTCTTGATTTCCGCGATCGCCTTGGCCGGGTTCAAGCCCTTCGGGCAAGCCTGCGCGCAGTTCATGATGGTATGGCAGCGGTAAAGGCGGAACGGGTCCTCGAGATTGTCGAGACGCTCGCCGGTTGCCTCATCGCGGCTGTCGATCAACCAGCGATAGGCCTGTAGCAGAACGGCCGGACCAAGATAACGGTCGCCATTCCACCAGTAGCTGGGACAGGAGGTGGAGCAGCAGGCGCAGAGAATGCACTCATAAAGACCGTCCAGCTTCAGGCGGTCCTCATGGCTCTGCTTCCACTCCTTGGCGGGCGTCGGCGAAACCGTCTTCAGCCAGGGTTCGATGGAACGATGCTGGGCGTAGAAGTTCGACAGATCGGGAACGAGGTCCTTCACGACGGGCATATGCGGCAGCGGATAAACCTTTACCGTGCCGTTGATCTCTTCCATGCCCTTGGTGCAGGCGAGCGTGTTGGTGCCGTCGATGTTCATGGCGCAGGAGCCGCAGATGCCTTCGCGGCAGGAGCGGCGCAGCGTCAGCGTCGGGTCGATATTGTTCTTGATGTAGAGAAGCGCATCGAGAACCATCGGCCCGCAATCGTCGACATCGATATAATAGGTGTCGATGCGCGGGTTCTGGCCGTCATCCGGGTTCCAGCGATAGATGCGGTATTCGCGCACATTCGTGGCGCCGTCCGGCTTGGGCCAGACCTTGCCTTCGCTGATCTGGGAATTCTTGGGGAGAGCGAGTTCAACCATGATAAAATCCTAGTATGCCGACAGGAATTCGGACTTCACATAACCCTTGCAACCACCGAACAGCGCGTCGCTGGCTCGCACATAAGCGACCGAGCCTTCGCGCTTTATGACCTCGGCTTTTGTGCCAGGTCTGGCGACGCATTCCAAATTCTGCGCCGTAACCGGATTACCAACCGAGATACGGGCATTCATCGCTGCTTTGGCGGTTTTCCATACGCCGACGTCGTTGAAAACCGCAGCAGTATTCCCACCGGGAGCACGCAACTTGTAGCGCTCAGCAGCCACCGCAGGTGCGGCAGCCGCTAGAACACCAATCAAAAAAACAAGACCGATGCGCTTTCCCATGATCAATATACTCGCGCCTTCGGCTCGATCTTTTTGGGATCAATGCCGTCAGCGATGAGGTCGGTGTGAACAGGGCGATAGTCGAGCTTGACGTCACCTTCCGGGCTGACCCAGGCAAGTGTGTGCTTGCGCCAGTTCACGTCGTCGCGACCGGCGAACGGACCGTCGACGAAATCCTCGCGGGCGTGCGAACCGCGGCTTTCCTTGCGCGCTTCCGCACCATAGACCGTGGTGATCGCATTGGCCATGAGGTTGTGCAGCTCGAGCGTCTCGACCAGATCGGAGTTCCACACCATCGAACGGTCGGTGACCTTGACGTCAGGCAGTTCCTTCCAGATGGCGGAAAGGCGCTGGCAACCGCTTTCCAGCGATTCCTGCGTGCGGAACACGGCCGCATCGTCCTGCATGGCGCGCTGCATCTTGTCGCGCAGCACCGCCGTCGGCGTCGAGCCGTTGGCGTAACGCAGACCGTTGAAGCGCTCCATGATCTTGTCGCAGGCAGCCGTATCGAGGGCGGGAACAGCCTCGTCACGATTGATGACCTGAGCGGCGCGGATCGCGGCTGCACGACCGAAGACCACGAGGTCGATCAGCGAGTTGGAGCCGAGGCGGTTGGCACCGTGAACCGAGGCGCAGCCGGCTTCGCCAACAGCCATCAGGCCGGGCGCGATACGTTCCGGGTTGTTGGCATCGGCATTCAGCACTTCACCCCAGTAGTTGGTCGGAATGCCGCCCATATTGTAGTGAACCGTCGGCAGGACCGGGATCGGCTCGCGGGTCACATCGACACCGGCGAAAATCTTCGCGCTTTCGGAAATGCCCGGAAGACGCTCATGCAGGATCGCCGGATCGAGGTGATCGAGGTGCAGGAAGATGTGGTCCTTGTTCTTGCCGACGCCGCGGCCTTCACGGATTTCCATCGTCATGCAGCGCGAGACAACGTCGCGCGAGGCAAGGTCCTTCGCGGAAGGCGCATAACGCTCCATGAAGCGCTCGCCTTCGGAGTTGACGAGATAACCGCCTTCGCCGCGTGCACCTTCGGTGATCAGGCAGCCTGCGCCATAAATACCGGTCGGGTGGAACTGCACGAATTCCATGTCCTGAAGCGGCAGGCCGGCGCGTGCGATCATGCCGCCGCCGTCGCCGGTGCAGGTATGGGCCGAGGTCGCCGAGAAATAGGCGCGGCCGTAACCGCCGGTCGCCAGAACCACCATCTTGGCGGCAAAGCGATGGATCGTGCCGTCATCGAGGTTCCAGGCGACGACGCCGGTGCAGCGGCCGTCGGGAGACATGATGAGGTCGAGCGCGAAATATTCGATGAAGAATTCCGCATTGTTGCGCAGCGACTGGCCATAAAGCGTGTGCAGAATGGCGTGACCGGTACGGTCGGCGGCGGCGCAGGTGCGCTGCACCGGCGGACCTTCGCCGTAATTCTGCATGTGACCGCCGAACGGGCGCTGGTAGATCTTGCCTTCTTCGTTGCGCGAGAAAGGCACGCCGTAATGTTCCAGCTCATAGACCGCCTTCGGCGCTTCCATGGCGAGATATTGCATCGCATCGACGTCGCCCAGCCAGTCGGAGCCCTTTACGGTGTCGTAAAGGTGCCACTGCCAACAGTCGGGCGTCATGTTGGTGAGCGATGCGGCAATGCCGCCCTGCGCCGCAACCGTGTGGGAGCGCGTCGGGAAAACCTTGGTGATGCAGGCCGTGCGGAAACCCTGTTCCGCCATGCCGAGCGTTGCGCGCAGACCCGCGCCGCCGGCGCCCACCACGATCACATCATAGGAGTGATCGACATAGGTGTAAGCCTTGCCATTCTGGGAAGGTGAACTGATCGATGCCATGGCGGGATTATCCTGCGAATGCGATTTTCAGAATGGCGAAGATGCAAAGACCGCCAATGAGAACCGCGAAAAACATATTGAGCATCAGAAGAACGAGCTTCGAAACCTCGGCGTGAATGTAGTCTTCAATGATGACCTGCATGCCGAGCTTCATGTGGATGAGGCCGGAAACCAAAACCAGAGCCATGATGACCGCAACGAGCGGGTTCGACAGCGCCGCAACGACTTCAGGATAGGGGGCGCCGGCATATCTGATGAGGAAGACGACAAAGAAGATGAGCAACGGAACGTTGGCGACCGCAGTCACGCGCTGACGCCAGAAATGGTCGGTGCCTTCCTTGGCGGAGCCGAGGCCGCGAACCTTTCCGAGAGGTGTACGCATATCCATGAAAAATCTCCTCAGCGCACGATCAGGGCAATGACCCAGATCAGCGCGGTCAGACAGATCGACACCACCCACGAGGCCTTTGCCAGCTTGGTGGTAAAGTGCTTTTCGAAGCCGTAGCCCAGATCCCACATGAAATGGCGAAGGCCGCCAAGCATGTGATGAACCAAAGCCCAGGTGTATCCGATCAGGATGAGCCTGCCGATGATCGTACCCATCGCCCAGTTGACCCAGTCGTAATAGGCAGGACCCGAGGCGATTGCGATCAGCCACCAGGCAACCAGAAGCGTTCCGAAATAAAGCGCGCCGCCCGTGATGCGGTGCACGATGGATGCAACCATCGTCGGAATCAGCTTGTAAACTTGAAGATGCGGCGACAGAGGCCGGTTATTAGTCGCATTCGCCATCAGAACCTCGCGGCGTTTTCCCGTGCGCCCATCAGACAGGACGCCCCCAAGCAACAGCACATGACGAAAGAATGTGCATTGCACCAACCGCGACGTTTAATCACATGGGAGCATCACGACAAGCACATTTCATGGCCGATTCCAATTTAATCGATTGGTTCACGAATTTTTTTTGGAATTTTTTTGCGTCAAAATAAAAAATCGAGCGTTTCCAAGATTTACGCCCCTAAAATATTTACCTTTACGTAATTCATGAATCGTGTAATTTACCTTTGGTTAACCAAGAAAATCCGGAGAATGAGGCTCATGTTACAGCGCCGAATCGCCGCTTTGACCATGATGGTCGCAGGCGTCATTTTCACCGTGGTGCCTCCGGCGGCGGCAGAGAATTCTTATGGCCGACGTGATTATCAGCACGACTATCAACACCGTCAATCACAGGTGAGCTTCTCCACGGACGGGCTGCCATCCACCCTCTCCGGCGGTACTTACGTGGGGGCGATATCGGCGCTACGCGTTCGCGGCAACGGCAATTATTTCGCAATCGGCGGCGGGCTTTCACGTAAAAGCGCAGCGGTTGCAACGGGCACGCAGCTTGCGCCAAAGGCGAAAATCATCAATGTCCGTGCTGAAACCGCTGGCGACACCTGCGCCTATGAACATGGCGTCTGCATTATCCGGCCATAGAGTATTTCCGGCAAGAGGCTGGTTTACTGCAAATGCGTGATGCGCTGATCAGATGAAACGCCACACTGTGGTCTTCTTCACTTCGCTGTCTTCCAGCGCCCGCGTCACCGGCACCTGATAGGTCGCCTCCGCGCGGAGCCGCTCTTTGGGCAAATAAGCGCGTCCGGGATCGCCGACGAGGATGATCACGCCTTTTTCCGTCAGTTCCAGAAACCATGGAACGAGAAGATCGGCAAAGGCACGGTCGTAAAACACGTCGCCGGCCAGCAGAACATCCGCTTCAATCGCTTTCCCAACCAGATCAAGCCCGGTGAAAGCAACGTCCACGCCATTGAGAGCCGCATTCAGCCGAATGGCCGTCTCTGTCCACGGATCGATATCGGCCGCCAGAACAGTATCCGCGCCCGCCTTTGCCGCAGCGATGGCGACCAGACCGGAGCCGCTGGCGAAATCCAGCACGCGCCTGCCGGAAACGCTGTCGGGATGATCGAGAACGTAGCGGGCAAGCCCCTGCCCGCCGGCCCAGGCGAAGGCCCAGAAGGGCGGCGGCAGACCGATCGCTTCCAGCTCCTCCTCCGTCTTCAGCCACAGCTCATGGGCTTCGGTGGCGAGATGAAGACGCAACTCCGGCACATGCGGCGGATGCATGATGGCGGTATTGTCGAGAATGAAGCGTTCGGGATCGGTCCTCACCGAAGCATCAGTCCGGTGACTTCGGTGGATTGGCGAGACCGCCCATGCGGCAGACCTCGAGATATTCCTCTTCCGTCACCGGCTGCACGGAAAGCCGCATGGAAGTGACAAGCGACATCTTCGCCAGCTTCGGATTGGCTTTCACATCCTTCAGCGAAACGGGCTGCGGCATGTCGCAGACGGCGCGGATATCCACGCAATCCCATTTCAGATCGCCTTCGGCGGTCGAGTCCGGATGCGACAATGCGCAGACTTCGACGATGCCGACGACATCCAGCCCCTCATTGGAGTGGTAGAAGAAACCCTTGTCGCCGATCTTCATGGCGCGCATGTTGTTGCGCGCCTGATAATTGCGCACGCCAGTCCATTCTTCGCCCGCCTCGCCCTTGGCCTTCTGCATTTCCCAGGACCATTTGAACGGCTCGGACTTGTAAAGCCAGTAATTCGCCATGTCCGGTCATGCTCCCGGATTGTTGAAGACCCAATTATAGGGCTTCACGTCAACGCTTTCGAACAGGCCGGCCTTGGCGTAAGGATCGGCATCGGCAAGAGCCTTCGCGGCATCGATATCGGCGGCGTCAACGATCACGAGACTGCCATTCGGCTTGCCTTCGGCATCCAGAAACGGACCGGCGATCTTCAGCGTGCCCTCGGCATTCAGCTTGTTCAGGTGCTCCAGATGCGCCGGGCGCGTTTCCATGCGCACATTCAGATGGCCGGACTTGTCCTTGCAGATAAAGGCAAACAGCATTTTCGTCTCCTCGTTAAAACATCTCTTCCAAACGCGTCAGCGGTTTGGAGCGAAGGCCCGCCCTCATTCAGTGGTGATGGGCCGTGTCATCAATTGTTGCATGGCGCTCGCCACATCCAGATTGCCGTCAATGATAGCGGCCACCGCTTCGGTAACCGGCATGTCAACAGCGTGACTTTCCCCGAGCCGGGCAGCGACGGCTGCCGCGAAAGCGCCCTCCACCAGCCCGCCGGACATATCCTTGCCCTCACCCCGGCCAAGCGCGATACCGAAACGCAGGTTTCGAGACTGGTGGCTGGTGGCGGTCAGCACCAGATCGCCGAGGCCCGAGAGGCCGCGCACCGTGTCCGCCTTGCCGCCCATCGCAACGATGAGACGCGACATTTCGGCAAGACCGCGCGAAATCAACGCCGCCCGGGCGGAATCGCCAAGACCCGCGCCTTCGACGATGCCGGCGGCAATGGCAAGAACATTCTTCAGCGCCCCGCCAAGCTGCACGCCGATGCGGTCGGTCGAGGCATAAAGCCGGAAGGTCTTGCCGGAAATCGTGGTCGCAAGCCGCTCGGCTATCGCCGCATCTTCCGCCGCAATCGCCATGGCCGTCGGCAAACCACGCGCTATGTCGGCCGCAAAGCCCGGACCGGACAGAACCGCAATCGGATGATGCGGCAGTTCCGCTTCCAGAAGTTCCGTCAGCAGCCGGCCGGAGCTGCGGTCGATACCCTTGGCGCAGGTGACAATGATGGAGTCATTAGCCAGATAAGGGCCGTAATGACGGGCCGCATCGGCATGAGCCTGCGAGGGCATGGCGAAGAGGACGATGCCGGCGCCGGCCAGCACATCGGGCTCGGCGGAAAATTCAAGCGCATCCGGCAGATCGACGCCCGGCAGGGCCGCCTCGTGCACGCCGTCGCTCCTGAGGTCGGCCATCAGCGATGGATCGCGGCCGAGCAGGGTCACGTCATGCCGGTTTTCCAGCGCGATGACGACGGCGAGCGCTGTTCCGAAGGCGCCAGCGCCGATGACGACGATTTTCTCCCGCTGCATCAGGCCTTGGCTCCCCTTTTACCGAAACCGATCAATGTCTCCGCACTGCCATCCAGCGGCCAGCGCGAGCGCGGCGGGATTTCGAGCGGATCGGGGTCCCGGCCGTCCGCCATGCGCTCCAGCCCCGCCCAGGCGATCATCGCGGCATTATCGGTGCAGAGCCGGTGCGGCGGCGCGACGAAGCGGAAGCCATGGGTATCGCAAAGCGATTGCAGCGTCTGGCGGATTTCCTGATTGGCGGCGACGCCGCCGGCGACGACCAGAGCAGGCTCGGTTTCTGTATGCGGAAATTCCTGCCTGAAACGGACAAGGCCACGGCCGATCCGATCCTTGAGCGTGCGCGACACCGCCTTCTGGAACGAGGCGCAGATATCGGCGATATCCTGCTCGGAAAGCGGCGCGATGGCGGTAGCAGCCTGCCGCACCGCCGTCTTCAGGCCGGAAAAGGAAAAATCGAGCCGTGCTTCGCCGACCATAGGGCGCGGAAGCGGGAAGCGGTTCGGATCACCCTTCGCCGCCGCCTTCTCGACCGCAGGCCCGCCCGGATAGGGCAGGCCCAGAAGTTTCGCGGTCTTGTCGAAGGCCTCCCCCAGCGCGTCATCGATGGTGGTGCCCCAACGCTCATAATCGCCCACGCCACGCACCAGCACCAGTTGGGTATGGCCGCCGGAGACGAGCAGCATCAGATAAGGAAAAGACAGACCGTCGGTGAGGCGCGCCGTCAGCGCGTGGCCTTCCAGATGGTTGATGGCGTAAAGCGGCTTGCCGGCCGCCTTGGCGATGGCCTTGCCCGTCATCAAGCCCACCAGCAGGCCGCCGATGAGGCCGGGGCCGGAGGTGGCGGCGATGGCGTCGACATCGGCAAGGGTCACGCCCGCCTGCTCCAGCGCTTCTTCCACCAGCGTATCCAGCGCCTCGACATGGGCGCGCGCGGCAATTTCCGGCACCACGCCGCCATAGGCGCTGTGTTCCTCAAGCTGCGACAAAACGACGTCGGAGACGATCTCGCCATGGCCGTCCGCATGCCGAACCACAATGGATGCAGCGGTTTCGTCACAGCTTGTCTCTATGCCGAGGATACGAAGAAAGGGGGTCATCAAATCTGTTCGTTCATTGCGATCATGCGCTGAGTTGGTCTAAGACAACTCCGGTAACAATGGATAGACGCGGATGCAAACAAAACCTTTCCGAATCGGCACGCGCGGCAGCCCGCTGGCGCTCGCGCAGGCTTACGAGACGCGCAACCGGCTGATGGCGGCGCATGGCCTGCCGGAAGAAATGTTCGAAATCGTCGTGCTGTCCACCAAGGGCGACCGGATAACCGACCGTGCTTTATCGGAGATCGGCGGCAAGGGCCTGTTTACCGAGGAGCTGGAAAGCCAGCTTCTATCCGGCGAACTCGATATGGCCGTGCATTCCTCCAAGGACATGCCGACCCTTCTGCCCGAAGGGCTCTATCTGTCCGCTTTCCTGCCGCGCGAAGACATACGCGACGCCTTCATCGGCCGCACCGCACCGAAGCTGCTGGAACTGCCGCAGGGCGCCGTGGTCGGCTCCGCATCCCTGCGCCGCCAGGCGCTGATCCGCCGCCTGCGGCCGGATCTGAGCGTTATCATCTTCCGCGGTCAGGTCGATACCCGCCTGCGCAAGCTGGAGGAAGGCCAGGCGGATGCGACGCTTCTCGCCTTTGCGGGTCTGAAGAGACTTGGTAAGGACAATGTGCCGACGGAAATTCTCGACCCGAAGGAATTCCCTCCTGCTCCCGCCCAGGGCGCAATCGGCGTGGAAAGCCGCATCGGCGATGCGCGCATGGACGAACTGCTCGCACCCATAAACGACAGGCCCACTCATGATGCCGTGACCTGCGAGCGCGCCTTTCTGGCAGCACTCGATGGTTCCTGTCGCACGCCGATTGCCGGCTACGCCACCTGCGATGGCGAGGAATTGCATTTTTCCGGCCTGATCCTCACCCCCGATGGCCAAACGAGCCACGGCATCGAAGCCTCCGGCAACCGCCGCGATGCGGCAAAGCTCGGCCGGCAGGCCGGCGAAGACGTGCGCGCCAAGGCGGGCAGCAATTTCTTCGAAGGCTGGAGCTGAGCCGATGCGGATCGTCGTCACCCGGCCGCAGCGTTCGGGCGAAAGGACGGCCGCAAAGCTTGAAGCGCTTGGCCATGCGCCGGTGCTTCTTCCGCTGTTTTATCCCGCCCATCATGGGGAACGCGCCGTCTCGGTGCTATCCGCCCCGCTGGCGGCCATCGCGGTGACCAGTGCCGAGGCGCTGCGGGCGCTGGAAACATCACGGGACGGGCTGGCTCCCTATCTGTCAAAACCGCTTTTCGCCGTCGGCGGAGCAACGGCGGAAGCGGCGGGAAAAACAGGCTTCGAACGGATTTTCACCGCCTCCGGCGACGCCGTGAGTCTGACCGCGCTGGTGACTGAGCACCGGACTCTATTTTCCGAAGAAGAGCCCCTGCTTTATCTCGCCGGCAGGCCCCGTGGCGCCGTCTTCGAGGAAGGCCTTACCGCCGCCGGCATTCCGATCAGAACGGTCGATTGTTACGAGATGCTGCCCTCCGACATTTCGGAGACGATGCTAGAGACGGCGCTTGTCGAAAGCGCTGCCGATGTGGTCCTGCTCTATTCATCGGAAGCGGCGCGGGCGTTTTTTCATCATGTATCGACGGAAAAATACGTGGCGGCGCTGGCAACGACACAATTCATCTGCATCAGCCGCAACGTGTTTTCTCTCGTTCCGGAAATCTTCCGCGCAAACGCCAAGGCCGCCGAAGAACCGAGCGAGGCCGCGATGTTCGAACTTCTACGCCACAACTCTGGAACCTAATTCGAGCTCGCCTCTTTCCTTTGCCGCCGTCACTGACTAGGTTTAGATTACTGCAGGCAGAAATGAGGTTGTCATGGTATCGGGAAAGCCGCCACGCCACTCCAAGTCCAAAGCCGAACCGGTCACCATCGACCTGGACGCCAAAGACGTGAAAGCAATTTCCGCCGACGTGGACGCTGCCAAGACGGACGAAAAGCCCGGTGACAAAACACCTGAGGCCACCGCAGAGCCGGGTGTTTCAGAGACAAAGCCCGAAGCAGCCGCAACGGGAAACCCCGCCCCCATCTGGGACCAGCCCAAGAAAACCCCTATCGAGCCCGAACCCAATGTCGGCAAAGCGGAATCCGTAGCCACGGCACCGAAGGCTGAGAGCGCCGCAGACAAGCAGCCCGCAGACAGGCAGAAAGACCCCGTCTCGCCGGCCCCCGTTTCGCCTAAAGCCGATACAAAACCGTCGACGGGCACCACCGACACGAGCGCGGCTGCGGCTGCAGCAGCTGCTGCGAAGCCGGCCTTCGGCTCCACAGCGTCCTCCAGCGCATCCAGCAGCGCCACCGCTGCAAAACCAACGACGGCGACCTCCGCCTCAGGTCCGGCAAAGCCCTCCACACCGCAGCCGGCGGAGCGCAAACAGGCCGCGACCTCCGGCCTGATCGCGGCAGGTATCGTCGGCGGCCTTGTCGCGCTCGCCGCCGCCGGCAGCATGCAATATGCCGGCATCCTGCCCTCCTTCAATGCAGGCAGGGCGGGAAGCGAAGAAATCGCCGCACTGAAAACCGATCTCGGCAGCTTGCGGCAACAGCTTGCCAATGCGCCGGTCGGCGACACCTCCGCGCTGGAACAGCGCATCGCAACCCTCGAAGGCGCAAAGGGCGAGGCACCGCAGGTGGATGGACTGTCGGAAAAAATCGCCGCGCTGGAATCCACCCTCCAGTCGGAGCGATCCGCACAGGCATCGGCGACGGCGGAACTGACACGCCGCCTTGCGGATGCGGAAGCCAAGATCAACGAGCCGCGCGACGATATCGAAGTCGCCCGCGCCATCGCTTCCGCGGCGCTGAAGGCCGCGATCGATCGCGGTGGGCCGTTCCTGACGGAACTCGACACGCTGTCCAAGGTAACGCCCGACGATCCGGCCATCGCATCGCTGCAATCCTTCGCCGCAACCGGTGTGCCGTCACGTTCGGAACTGATGCAGAAATTCCCTGACGTCGCCAATGCGATGCTTTCCGCGATCAACCAGCCTGACCCCAATCAGGGCATTATGGAACGCCTGACCGAAAGCGCCTTTTCGCTGGTGAAGGTGCGCCCGGTCGGAAATATCGAGGGCGAGACCCCAGAAGCCCAGATCGCGCGCATGGAAAACAAGCTGCGCAACGGCGATCTGCAGGGCGCGGCGCTTGAATGGAACGGGCTTCCCGATGCCGCCAAGACAACATCCGCCGATTACAAGAAATCGCTGGATGCACGCATCGAGGTCGAAAATCTGGTCGGTGGCACGTTGAACCGCGCCATCACCAGCACCGGCAGGCAGGGGTAAGGGCATGACCAGAATTCTGACTTTCGCCGTTATCGTTCTGGCTCTCGGCTTCGGTTTCTCCTGGCTGGCCGACAGGCCTGGCGTCCTTTCCATCGTCTGGCAGGGCCAGCTGATCGAAATGAGCCTGATGGTCGCCGCCTCCATCATCGCGGCGCTGGTCGCCGCCGTCATGCTGGTCTGGTGGATCGTCAATGCCATCTGGACCTCACCCAATGCCGCCCGTCGTTATTTCCGCGCCCGCAAACGCGACCGGGGTTATCAGGCGCTCTCCACCGGGCTCATCGCCGCCGGGGCCGGCAATGCCATCCTCGCCCGCAAGATGACAGCCCGCACTCAAGGGCTGCTCAGCGCCGATCAGGAGCCGCTGATCCATCTGCTCGATGCGCAGGCCGATCTCATCGAAGGCAAATATGACGAGGCGCGGCGCAAATTCGAAGCCATGGCCCGCGATCCCGAGACTCGCGAACTTGGCCTTCGCGGCCTTTATATCGAGGCCCGCCGTCAGGGCGCCTATGAAGCCGCCCAGCAATATGCCGAGGATGCAGCGGAAAAGGCTCCCTATCTGCCCTGGGCCGCGCAGGCGACGCTGGAAAACCGCTGCCGCAACGGACAGTGGGACGATGCCATCCGCCTGCTCGACCAGCAGAAGGCGGCCGGCGTTATCGAACGCGGTGAGGCGGAACGTCTGAAAGCCGTGCTTCTTACCGCCAAGGCCGGCGAAAAGTTGGAAAGCGATCCGGTTGGCGCGCGCGAGGACGCCAAACACGCTCTCAAGCTTGCCAAGAGCCTGGTTCCGGCAGCGCTGATCGCGGCGAAATCCTATCTCCGGGAAGACAATCTGCGCAAGGCAGCCACGGTTCTGGAGCCCGTCTGGAAGAACGATCCGCACCCGCAGATCGCCGAACTTTATGTCCGGGCACGCAGCGGCGATACCGCCATCGACCGGCTGAAACGGGCCGAGCGGCTGGAAAGTCTGAAGCCCAACAACATCGAATCCCTGTTCGCGGTGGCGCAGGCTGCGCTCGACGCCAAGGAATTCGCCAAGGCGCGGGCCAAGGCCGAGGCCGCCGCCCGGATCGAACCGCGCGAGAGCATCTTCCTGCTGATGGCCGATATCGAGGAGGCCGAAACCGGCGATCAGGGCCGTGTGCGCTACTGGATGGCGCAGGCGCTGCGCGCGCCGCGCGACCCCGCCTGGGTGGCCGACGGCGTCGTTTCGGAAAAATGGCTGCCGGTTTCGCCGGTCACCGGCCGTCTTGATGCTTTCGAATGGAAAGCGCCTTTCGGCCAGCTCGAAGCTCCAGTCGAAGACCTGACAATCGAAAACGCGATTGCCGCAGCGCCCGCAAGGGCCGAACCGGCCGCGAAGACGATCATTGTCGAAGCCGCGCCGGAGACACGCGCCGACCCGAAACCCGCCCCGGCCGCACCGATCGAGGTCAAGCCGGCCGTATCGGTCCCGCAGGAGAAAAAGCCGGTCACAATCGAAGCGCCAGTGGAAGCCGATGCCACGGATGAAAAGGCGGAAGCCGTGCCGTTTTTCGGCGGCGCGCCGGATGATCCGGGCGTCAAGAAACCCGGTGCGGAAGCCGAACCCAAGACCCGGCTCAAACTCTTCTGACGAACAGGATATCGATGTTCCAGCAAATACAGTCGTTTATTCAGAACCTCGTCGGCCCGCATGGGGATGATTTCAGCCCGGACGATCTGAGGGTGGCGGTGGCTGCCCTCTGTTTCCAGGTCATGGAAGCGGATGGCACCGTCTCGAAAAGCGAGCGTGACCGCCTGCGCGAAATACTGCAGGATTATTACCATCTCGATGCCGGCAAGCTGGACGCGCTTCTCGCCGCCGGCCAGGAGGCGGGCAAGGAAGCCGTCGATTATTACCGCTTCACCACCGATATACGCCGCCATCTCGATGAAGATCAGCGCGTGGAGCTTATTGGCATATTATGGGATATTGTTTACGCTGACGGCGAACGAAGCGAAATGGAAGACCATGTGATCTGGCGAGTCGCCGACCTGCTTGGTGTATCCGTGCGCGACAGGGTTCTGCAACGTCAGCAGGCCGCCACGAGGTCCGGGCCCGCTGAAGAAAGCGAAAACGAAGACGATGCTGTTTGACCCTTCCAGGCAACAGAGAAAACAACCATCGCTGCTCATCGTCCTGCATCAGGAACGTTCCACGCCCGGCCGCGTCGGCCAGATGCTGGTGGAAAAAGGGTATCGTCTGGATATAAGGCGCCCTGCACTCGGCGACGACCTGCCGCAAACGCTGGAGAAACACGCGGGCGCCATCATTTTCGGCGGCCCGATGAGCGCCAACGATTCTCATGACTACGTCAAAGCCGAAATCGACTGGCTGAAGGTGCCGTTGAAGGAAAACAAACCCTTTCTCGGCATCTGTCTCGGCGCGCAGATGCTGTCCAAACATCTCGGCGGCAAGGTGGAGGCCGACAGGGAGGGCAAGGTGGAGATCGGCTGGTATCCGCTTCATGCCACCGAACACGGGCGGCTTCTGATGCCGCATTGGCCGAAGATGGTCTATCATTTCCACAAGGAAGGGTTCGAGCTGCCACGCGGAGCCGAACTTCTGGCCTCCGGCGAAACCTATCCCAATCAGGCCTATCGCTATGGAAAAAACGCTTGGGGCCTGCAGTTTCACGCCGAACTGACCCGCGCCATGATGCATAGCTGGGTGGTGCGCGGCGCGCAGCGCTTCGGCATGCCCAATGCGCAGGTGGGCAGCCAGCATCTGGAAGGCCGCATGCTGTTCGACACGCCGCTCAGGGCATGGCTCGGCAATTTTCTCGATTTGGTTTTTGAGGGCAAGGCGCAGCGCTGAGGCCCATCGCCATCAGTTCGGCGCGTCCAGATTGTCGATTCTGCGCAGCTTTGAAAAGCTGAGCGCCCAGATAACAGCCACAGCAAGCGTGCCCGCCCCGCCGATGACAACGGCCGGCACGGCCCCGACGACATGCGCCATGGTGCCGGCGCGGAATTCGCCCAGCTCGTTCGATGCGCCGACGAACACCATGTTCACGGCATTCACACGCCCGCGCACCTCATCCGGCGTCCACAGCGCGATCAGGGTCTCGCGCACATAAACCGACACCATGTCGGATGCGCCCATGACTACCAACGCGGCAATGGACAGCCACGCAGTTTGCGAAAGCCCGAAGACCACAGTGGAGATGCCGAAGAGGCCGACGCCGGTAAACATCAACAGGCCTGCATGGTGACGAATGGGCTTGAAGGCCAGAATGACCGCAACGGTAATGGCCCCGATGCCGGGCGCTGCGCGCAAAAGCCCGAGGCCCCATGGCCCGAGCGTCAGCACTTCCTTGGCAAAAATCGGCATCAGCGCAACGGCGCCGCCCAGCAACACCGCGAAAAGATCGAGCGAGATCGCACCGAGAACGATTTTTTCCTGCGCGATGAATTTGAACCCGGCGAGCATGGTTTCGAGACTGATGGCTTTTGCCGGGCCGCGTTGTTCCGGCTTGCGGATCGTCACCGCAAGCGTGGCCGATACGATGAAGAGCACGAATGCCACACTATAGGCGACGGAAGCACCGAGGCCATAAAGCAGGCCGCCGGCGACGGGACCGAGAATGGACGCCATCTGCCACGAAGAGGAATTCCAGGCGATGGCGTTCGGCAAATCCTCCACCGGCACGAGATTGGGCGCCAGCGACTGGACCGCCGGTCCCATGAAGGCGCGCTCTATGCCGAAGACGACAAGAATGGCGAAGACCGGCCAGGGGGAAAAGCTGTGCGTCAGCGTAAGACCCAGAAGAGCGGCAGCGCACAGCGCCGCAATCAGCAGGCATATGGCCATGATGCGCCGACGATTGTGCCGGTCGGCGACCGTTCCGGTAACGAGGATCAGAAGCAGCGACGGCAGAAACTGGAAAAGACCGATCAGGCCGAGATAAAAGGCGTTGCCGGTCACCTCATACATCTGCCAGCCGACCGAGACGCTGACGATCTGGATGGCGAAAGCGGAAAAAAACCGGGCGCTGAAAAAGCGGCGATAGGAACTATGCCGGAATGCACCGAAACGGTTTTCGGCGTAAGGGAGGGACATCGGCTGGGTGCTCGCGAGACAATATGAGAGCTTTGCAATAGAGCGATATCACGGGAATCGCCAGCCCTCACCAGCGGGATGACGAAAAGTGTGAGCGGTTTTCGTCTGAAATCCCTCTACAAAGCCATGAACCAGATTGTGATGATCGCCGGCCGATCAGACCAAAGATCATTACGATCCGGCGCGACACTTGCCGGTTCACGGTTCAATGTCTAAATGTCTTGCAACCAAGATACGGAGATATTGATGCTTGCCCTGTTTCAGACCATCGATCTGGCCTTGAACCTCTATACGTGGGTGCTGATCGCCAGCGCTATTTTTTCCTGGCTTTACGCCTTCAACGTCATCAATTCCCGCAACCAGTTCGTGAACGCCATCGGCAGCTTTCTGTTCAATGTCACGGAACCGGTTCTGCGCCCCATCCGCCGCATTCTACCCAATCTCGGCGGCATCGACATTTCGCCGATCATCGTGCTCTTGATCATCTTCTTCATCCGCTCCTTCATGTGGAACACGCTTTACCCGATGGTCGCTTGAGCGGCTGCTGGCAGAAGCATAGCGACCATGTCCGCCTGACCGTCCGCCTCACACCGAATGGCGGGCGGGACGCCATCGACGGCGTGGAAAAGGATGCGGAGGGAAACGCGCATCTGAAGGCCCGCGTCAGCGCCGTGCCGGAAGGCGGCAAGGCCAACAAGGCCCTGATTGTTTTGCTGGCGAAAAAACTCGGCCTGCCGAAATCCTCCATCAGCTTCGTTTCAGGCGAAACGGCGCGTAAAAAAATCCTCCGGATCGACACCGACCCGGAGGATTTCGAAGAGCTATTCAAAAAGCTCGAAAACTAAAGCGCATCGCGTCTAATCTGATTCATGCGACGCGCTTTAGATCTTTGTTTTTAAGCATGTCTTGGTCCCAAAACCGCTGCACACTTTTGGGAGACATGCTTTAGATCAGCCCTGCGCCTTGTAGCGCTCGATGGCTTCGACGATCAGCTTCTTGGCGACGTCGACATCCTGCCAGCCGCCCATCTTAACCCACTTGCCGGGCTCCAGATCCTTGTAGTGCTCGAAGAAGTGCTCGATCTGCTTCAGCGTGATTTCCGGCAGGTCGGTGTAGTTGTGGACCTTGTCGTAACGGCGCGTCAGCTTCGGGACCGGCACGGCCAGGATCTTCTCGTCCTTGCCGCCGTCATCTTCCATGATCATTACGCCGATGGGGCGGACATTGATGACGCAGCCCGGAACCAGCGGACGGGTGTTGCAGATGAGAACGTCGATCGGGTCGCCATCGTCAGACAGGGTGTGCGGCACGAAACCATAGTTACCTGGATAGGTCATCGGCGTGTAGAGGAAGCGATCGACGATCAGCGCACCGGCATCCTTGTCCATCTCGTACTTGATCGGGTGTCCACCGACCGGCACTTCAACGATGACATTCACGTCATCCGGCGGATTCTTGCCTACGGAAATTGCATCGATACGCATTCGCTTCCCTCATTCGACGGGTTGGATTTGGTTTTCGATACTGGGAAAGTCGCCGCATTGCAACATGGCTTTGGACGGATAAGGCAGAATGCGGGATTTGAGGCTATCGCAATTGCGCATGGCCGACCGCGAGAATGAACCCAAGGCCAAATCACCCGGCATTGTTTGTCAGTTCCAGACGAAACCGACCTTGCGAAGCGACTTGCCGTCGAAATCTTCCATGCCTTCGGCGATATCGCGGCCACCGTGAGAGCGGAAAAAGCGATTGGCCACATCGCTGTCTTCAAGGCACCAGACAACGATGCCGTTGCAGCCAAGCGAGGTCAGCAGTCTGCGCGCTTCCGTAAACAGCAGCGAGCCAAGCCCGATGCCCTGATATTCCGGCCGGAGATAAAGTTCGTAAATCTCGCCGTCCTGCGGCAGCCCGCGTGCCCGGCTGAGGCCCAGCGTCGCATATCCGGCGACCACACCGGCCACCTCCACCACCAGCATCGTTGCGGAGCCTTTGGTCGCCTTTTTCCACCAGATTTCCCCACGACGCTCGAGCATCTGCGTCAACGGCCTGTGCGGAATAAGCCCGGCATAGGCCTGTTGCCACGACAGACGGTGCGCCTCGGAGATGGCGCGCGCATCATGCGGTTCAGCACGGCGAACATCGATGGATAACGTTTTCATAACGCGATTCTGGCCCCGGCCACGCAAACTTACCAGTCATAAAGGTTAACGCCGGCAAGCTTACCCACAGCCTATTCATGTGGACGACCGATAAAAATTAACGCATCCTTAACCTTTGGCACAAGCACCTTTCGACTCATGCACACATAAAAACGAACGCATAAAAAAACCCGGCTCGAGGCCGGGTTCTTTCAAATTCGTAACGACAAGCCGCAATCAGACAGCGAGCTTGGCCTTTTCAAAACGCTTGCGATCGTTGGCGTCCAGGAACATCTTGCGCAGACGGATGGACTTCGGCGTCACTTCCATCAGCTCATCGTCCTGAATCCAGGAAAGAGCGCGATCGAGCGTCATGCGGATCGGCGGCGTCAGCTTCACGGCTTCATCCTTGCCGGCAGCGCGGATGTTGGTCAGCTGCTTGCCCTTCAGCACGTTCACTTCGAGATCGTTATCGCGAGAGTGAATACCGATGATCATACCGGCATAGACCTTTTCACCCGGCTCGATGATCATCGGGCCGCGATCTTCCAGGTTGAACATGGCATAAGCGACAGCTTCGCCCGAACCGTTCGACAAGAGAACGCCGTTTACGCGGCCGGCAATCTGGCCCTTGAAGGGCTGATAGTCGTGGAACAGACGGTTCATGATCGCCGTGCCGCGGGTGTCGGTCAAAAGCTCCGACTGGTAGCCGATCAGGCCACGGGTCGGCGCATAGAACTTCAGACGAACGCGATTGCCGCCGGAAGGACGAAGCTCGGCCATTTCAGCCTTGCGCTCGGACATCTTCTGCACGACGACGCCGGAATGTTCTTCATCAACGTCGATCACGACTTCTTCGATCGGCTCCAGCAGGGTGCCGTTCTCATCCTTGTGCATGACGACGCGCGGACGCGAAACGGCAAGCTCGAAGCCTTCGCGACGCATGGTTTCGATCAGAACCGCCAGCTGCAATTCGCCACGGCCGGAAACGAAGAACGAATCCTTGCCTTCGGCTTCTTCGATCTTCAGCGCAACGTTACCTTCGGCTTCCTTGAACAGACGGTCACGAATAACGCGGCTCGTGACCTTGTCGCCTTCGGTGCCAGCCAGCGGGCTGTCGTTGACGATGAACGACATAGTAACGGTCGGCGGGTCGATCGGCTGCGCGGTCATCGCCTCGGTGACGGAGGGGTCACAGAAGGTGTCGGCAACAGTACCCTTGGAGAGGCCTGCAATGGCGACGATGTCGCCGGCATGGGCTTCTTCGATAGACGTGCGCTCGATGCCGCGGAATGCGAGGATCTTGGAGATACGGCCGTTTTCAATAACCTTGCCGTCCTGGCCGAGAACCTTCACCGCCTGGTTCGGCTTGATGGAGCCGGAAGCGATGCGGCCGGTGATGATGCGGCCGAGGAAGTTGTTGGCTTCAAGGATGGTGCCGATCAGGCGGAACGGACCTTCTTCAACCTTGGGCTCCGGAACATGTTCGAGAACCAGATCGAGCAGCGGCGCAAGACCCTGATCCTTCGGACCTTCCGGGTTGACGTTCATCCAGCCATCACGGCCGGAACCGTAGAGGATCGGGAAGTCGAGCTGCTCATCGGTGGCGTCGAGGTTTGCGAAAAGGTCGAAGACTTCGTTGATGACTTCTTCGTGGCGGCCATCCGGGCGGTCGATCTTGTTGATCGCGACGATCGGGCGAAGACCGACCTTCAGCGCCTTGCTGACCACGAACTTGGTCTGCGGCATCGGGCCTTCCGAGCTATCGACCAGAACGATTGCGCCGTCCACCATCGACAGGATACGCTCGACTTCGCCGCCGAAGTCGGCGTGGCCGGGGGTGTCGACGATGTTGATGCGGACACCCTTCCACTCCACCGAGGTCGCCTTGGCGAGAATGGTGATGCCACGTTCCTTTTCGAGATCGTTGCTATCCATCACGCGCTCGGCGACACGCTGGTTGTCGCGGAACGAGCCGGACTGCTTCAGAAGCTCGTCCACGAGCGTCGTTTTTCCATGGTCAACGTGCGCGATGATCGCGATGTTGCGAAGTGCCATTGTTCAAAATCTCTGAGGTTGGGCGCTATATTGATGAGAAACGCCAATTTAGTTTGGCGCGCTCATAACCTTTTTTTTGCAAATGCGAAAGGGGGGGCCTTGTCATAAGCCCCCTGCACTCAGGTTCTAGCTCAGAAATATGACAGTCTTTTATACCGGAACCCTTATACCAGGCCACGCTTCAAAAGCATGGCGTCCGGGCTTGGCATCTTGCCACGAAAAGCAAGATATGCCTCCTCCGGATCGATGGAACCGCCGACGGAATAGATATTGTCTTTCAACTTGCGCGCCATTTCGCCATCGAAGGGGTTGCCGGTTTCCTCGAAGGCCGAAAAGGCATCGGCATCCAGCACTTCCGACCACATGTAGGAATAATAGCCGGCCGAATATCCGTCGCCCGAAAAAACGTGCTGGAAATGCGGGGTCGCATGCCGCATGACGATAGACTTCGGCATGTTCAGGGTGGAGAGCACCTCGCCCTGCACGACCATCGGATCGCTCACGTTTTCCCGCGTGTGGAACGCCATGTCGACAATCGCCGACGAGGTGAATTCCACCGTGCTGAAACCGGCATTGAAGGTCTGCGCGGCCAGAACCTTATCCAGCAGCGCCTTCGGCATCGGCGCGCCCGTGTCATAATGCAGGGCGTATTTTTCCAGAATTTCCGGCACCGTCAGCCAATGTTCGTAAAGCTGCGACGGCAATTCGACGAAATCGCGCGAGACGCCGGTTCCGGAAACGGAAGGGTAAGTGACATTCGACAACATGCCATGCAGCGCGTGGCCGAATTCGTGAAACAGCGTGCGCGCATCGTCGAGCGAAAGCAGCGCCGGTTTGCCTTCAGCCGGTTTGGCGAAATTGCAAACATTGTAGATGATCGGGATTTCTCCGACCGTGCCGTTCTTCAAGGGCAGCTTGTGCTGCGACTGGAAGGAGCTCATCCACGCGCCGGAGCGCTTGGAGGGACGGGCGAAATAATCGCCGAGAAACATGGCTTTCAGATCGCCCTTTTCATCGCGGATTTCGAAAACCCGCACATCCGGGTGATAGGCGGCGACGCCTTTGACTTCGACCGCCCGAATCCCGAACAACCGCCCGGCCACATCGAAGCAGGCCTCGATGATCTTTTCGAGCTGCAGATAGGGCTTCAACTCCGCCTCGGAGAAGCTGAATTTCCGTGCCCGCAACTTTTCGGCATAATGCCGCCAGTCCCAGGGCAGCACTTCGTGATTCCTGCCCTCCTCGGCGATGATGGCGGCCAGTTCGGCCTCTTCCTCGCCCGCACGGCGCACGGCTTTTTCCCAGACCTGCCCCAGAAGGCCGTTCACGGCATCGGGCGTCTTCGCCATCGTGTCATCAAGCTTGTAGGCGGCGAAATTCGCGTAGCCGAGAAGCTTTGCCTTCTCCTCGCGCAGTTCGAGCGTGCGGTGGACGATATCGCGATTGTCGGTCTCGCCGCCATTCTCGCCGCGCGCCACCCAGGCCCTGAAGGCCTGCTCGCGCAGATCGCGGCGTTCGGAAAAGGTCAGGAAAGGCTCGATGATGGAGCGGGAAAGGGTGACGGCAAATTTGCCGTCCTCGCCATGCTCACGGGCCGCACCCGCCATCGCGTCGCGAAGAAAACCGGGAATGCCGGCAAGTTCCTCTTCCGTGGAAAGCAGAAGCTTCCAGTTCTTTTCATCCGCCAGCACATTCTGCCCGAATCTCGCACCGAGACCGGCAAGTTCCTCATTGATCGCCGCCAGCCGTTCCTGCCGGTCCTTCGGCAGCTTGGCGCCGGAGCGCACGAAACCCTTCCAGTGCCGCTCGAGAACGCGGCTCTCCTCACCCGTCAGCCCAAGCGTTCCGCGCTTTTCCCACAATGTATCGATGCGCTTGAACAACGCTTCGTTCATGCCGATCTTCGAATAGTGCCGTGACAGTTTCGGTGCGATCTCCCGCTCCAGCGCCTGGATCACACCATTGGTATTGGCGCCCGCCCTGTTCCAGAACAGCGCCGAAATGCGCGAAAGATCGTCTCCGGCGATTTCGAGCGCGGTCACGGTGTTTTCGAAGCTCGGGCTCTCAGCATTGCCGGCAATCGCATCGATTTCCTGTTCGTGGGACAGAAGGGCGGCATCGAAGGCCGGAGCGAAATCCTCATCCCTGACCGCATCGAATTTCGGCAGACCATTGTGGCCGTTCCAGTCAACGAGTGCGGGATAAAGCGCGGTCTTGGATGGCATTTCATCTTCCTTGTACAATTCCGGTTTAAGCTCATATGGGCACGCCTCCACCGGCAATTCAATGCCGGACTTTGGTGTAAGGAAGATTGGCTGCGACCTGATTTTTGCTTTTGCCTCAACTGCCGGCACAGACGCCGGATACCGATGGCGGGTGACCTGTGTAAGGGACTTGACCGACGATATGGACCGGCATGGCAGATGAAATAAAACGCGGGATGTCCGATCTTCTTTGCTTTGGCGTAACAATCGTCGATTATGTTGCCAACCGTAACGCAATCGAACTGACACATACTTTACTCGATTTTCAACAATATGATTTATGCGCCATTGATTATCGCCGGGATTTTAGTAAGGCTGACTTACGAAAAGGCGAAGCATGGGCACTAAACGCGAAAAAGACTCGTTGGCATTTTTACTGAACAGCGGCGCACGCCTGCTGAACAGTGCGTTTGAGCGCCGAATTTCTGAAGCCGGACTGGGCCTGACGCCCGGCGAAGCGCGCGCATTGCTGACGGTTGCCGTCGTTGATGGCAGCAAACAGTCGGATATCGCCGCCCGGCTCGGCATCGAGCCCATGACGATCTGCGCCTATCTCGACAAGCTGCAATCTCTCGATCTCATCGAACGCCAGCAGGACCCGCAGGACAGGCGCTCCAAGCGCATCGTGCTGACAAAAAACTCCACCGACATGCTGGAAGCCGTGCGCCAGGAAATCGATGAACTCGTCCGTCACGCCACGCAGGGCCTGAACGAAGAAGAAGTCGCGCTTTTCCGCAGCTTCCTGCAGACGCTTCGCAACAATCTCCAGCCGGAACAGCCGGGCCAGAGCTGCTGATCGCAATGTCGCCAGAAACGATCATGTCCAGAAAGCGCACGGCCATACTCGGTGCGTTGCTGACGGCGCTGGCGCCGATTTCCATGGCGATCTACACACCGGCCATGCCGGAACTGACGCGGGTTTTCTCCACCACGGAATCCGCCGTCAAACTCAGCCTCTCGCTTTACTTCGCCGGTTTCGCCATCGCCCAACTGCTCGCAGGCCCGGCATCCGACGCCTTCGGTCGGCGAAAGGCGAGCCTCGTTTTCCTCTCCATCTTTCTGGGCGGCGGACTGCTGGCGATCTTCGCCCCAACAATTGAAGTACTGCTTTTCGCCCGGCTTGTTCAGGGCATTGGCGCCTCCGTCGGCATGACAGTGGCGCGCGCCATCGTGCGCGATCAATTCACGGGCGCCGAAGCCTCCAGCATCATGAACCTCATTGGCATCATGCTGGCCGTTGGCCCCGCCATGGGCCCGACCATCGGCGGGCTTTCGCTTGCGGCTTTCGGATGGCAATCGGTATTTTTCCTCATGGCCGGCCTCGGGGCCATCGCCATCTTCTCCGTCGTGGTCTTCCTGCGCGAGACGACGATCCCGGACAAAAACCTGATCCGCCCGCGCCGCCTCCTGTCGGCCTATGGGACATTGCTCACCGAGCCGCGTTTTCTTCTGGCCGCACTGGTGCTCGGCGGTTCCATCGGTGCGCTTTATGCGCAGGCGACCATGCTGACCTTCATCCTCATCAATAAGGTCGGCATGACGCCCACCGCCTTCGGCATCGGCATGCTGATGCAGACCGGCGCTTATTTCTTCGGCTCCATCGCCCTGCGTTATATCGCACCGAGGCTCGGTGACCGCCGTTCGGTCGTCCTCGGCCTCTGTTTTTCGGGAACAGGCGGTCTCCTTATCCTGCTGTCGGTGTTCCTGATACCGCCATCCTTTCTTTCGATCATGGGACCCGTGGCGGTCGCAACAGTCGGCATCGCCTTATTGACGCCATCCATGGTGACGGCGGCCCTAGCCCCATTCCCACATATTGCCGGCTCGGCATCGGCGATGATGGGCTTCATTCAGATGGGGTCGGGGTTTGCAGGCGGTGCCGCAGCCTCGCTTATCGGTTCGCCTTTGACCGGCTTCGGCATCATCATCCCCGTGATGGAATTCACCGCAATCGCCAGCTACATCGGCTTCCGCATCGTCTCCAGACGAGAGACATGAAAAAACCCGCTGGCGTCGCCGCCAGCGGGTTTCATTATTTCCATTCCAGCAGAATTACTTGCTGATATTGCGCTTTGCGAGCGTGCGAAGACGCAGCGCGTTGAGCTTGATGAAGCCTGCCGCATCCTTCTGGTCATAAGCGCCGTGGTCGTCCTCGAAGGTCACCAGCGCGTCGGAATAGAGCGACTTGGCGCTCTCGCGGCCGGTTACCATGACATTGCCCTTGTAGAGCTTCAGCGTCACTTCGCCTTCCACATGTTCCTGGCTCTTGTCGATCAGCGCCTGCAGCATTTCGCGCTCTGGCGAGAACCAGAAGCCGTAATAGATGAGCTCGGCGTAACGCGGCATCAGCTCGTCCTTGAGGTGAGCTGCACCCCGGTCAAGCGTGATGGATTCGATGGCGCGATGCGCGGCAAGCAGGATGGTGCCGCCGGGCGTCTCGTAAACGCCGCGCGACTTCATGCCGACGAAGCGGTTCTCGACCAGATCGAGACGGCCGATGCCGTTTTCGCGGCCATAGTTGTTCAGCGTCGCAAGAAGCGTCGCAGGCGACATTTCAACGCCGTTGATGGAGCAGGCATCGCCCTTGCGGAAACCGACCTTGATGACGGTTGCCTTGTCGGGCGCGGCTTCCGGGGAAATGGTGCGCATATGCACATATTCCGGTGCTTCCTGTGCCGGGTCTTCCAGAACCTTGCCCTCGGAAGAGGAGTGCAGCAGGTTGGCGTCGACAGAGAAAGGCGCTTCGCCCTTCTTGTCCTTGGCAACCGGAATCTGGTGCTGTTCAGCGAAGTTCAAGAGGTCGGTACGGCTCTTGAACGTCCAGTCGCGCCAGGGGGCGATGATCTTGATATCCGGGTTCAGCGCATAGGCCGAAAGCTCGAAACGGACCTGGTCGTTGCCCTTGCCGGTGGCGCCATGCGCGATGGCGTCGGCGCCGGTCTTCTTGGCGATTTCGATCAGGTGCTTGGAAATCAGCGGACGGGCAATGGAGGTGCCGAGCAGATAGACGCCTTCATAAACGGCGTTGGCGCGGAACATCGGGAATACGAAATCACGCACGAACTCTTCGCGGACGTCCTCGATGAAGATTTCCTTGATGCCCAGCATCTCGGCCTTCTTGCGCGCCGGCTCAAGTTCTTCGCCCTGGCCGAGATCGGCGGTGAAGGTCACGACCTCCGCGCCGAGTTCCGTCTGAAGCCATTTCAGGATGATCGAGGTGTCGAGACCGCCGGAATAGGCGAGAACGACTTTCTTAACGTCTTTCGGAAGTGCCATAGTGATGTCCATCTGCATGATGACGGCATTGGGACACCGCCATTTCCTTGGGATTTCGGCACTTTTACAGTGCAACCCGAAATGTGTGAAGCGCTTTTCCGTGAGATAAGCGACAAAACAATTGATGGGCGGGTACGACAGCGGGCGATGACCGGGCGCATCGATGGGAACGAAGCAATTGTCACATGCATTATGAAAATTCGCGCTTTATCATAAGCGGCGCGATCGACTTGAAGACCGTGAATGAAGCCAGTGAGGTTCAGGCAACGTTGCAAACCGCTGGAAACAGCCGAAACGACGCGAAGGAGAAACCTATGACGACCATCCACCCCGCATTCAAGGAAGATAATGTCGCTGTCATCACCGGTGCGGCATCCGGCATCGGACTTGCCGCCGCCCGCAAATTCGCCGGTTTCGGCATGAGTGTCGTGCTCGTCGATCTCGACGGCGACAGGCTTGCCGCAGCCCATGCGGATATTCTGGCCGTCGCCAAGGACGGCGAAGCGCAGATCGTCGCCATCCCGACCGACATATCCAAACTCGATGAACTGGAGGCGCTGGAGCGCGCCGTGATCCAGCGTTTCGGACGCGTCCACGTTTTGATGAACAATGCCGGCATCCAGCCCGGCAGCGCCATTTTCGGCCCGCAGGCCAATTGGGAAAAAATCATCAACGTCAATCTGATGGGCGTCGTGAACGGCAGCCGTGTTTTCGGCCAGGGCATGATCGCCCATGGCGAGCCGGCGCTCATCATCAATACCGGCTCGAAACAGGGCATCACCACGCCTCCCGGCGATCCCGCCTATAACGTCTCGAAATCCGGCGTCAAAACCTTCACGGAAGCGCTTCAGCACGAATTGCGCAATATTCCGAACGGCTCGGTTTCCGCCCATCTGCTGATCCCCGGTTACGTTTTTACTGGTCTCACCGCCCATGGCAGAACGGAAAAGCCGGAAGGCGCATGGACCGGCGAACAGACCGTCGACTTCATGGTCGAAAGCATCGGCCGGGGTGATTTCTACATTCTCTGCCCGGATGGCGAGGTGGATCGCCCGACGGATGAAAAGCGCATTCTCTGGGCGGCCTATGACATCGTCCAGAACCGCCCTCCGCTGTCGCGCTGGCACACGGAATATTCCGCCGCCTTTACCAGCTTCCTGAAAAACTGAATGTTCCGGGCCGCCGCGATGTAACCGTTGCGGCGGCTTTTCGCGCCGATGCATTGGCGCTCAAAAACATTGGCAGAAGCGCGAAATCGCGTTAAGCACGGCAACCTCCAGATTTTACGGGTGCCGCGATGGATTTCGTTCCAGGCCTGCCAACATTGATCGCCTTCACCATCGCCATTCTGCTTCTGGCGGTGACGCCGGGGCCTGACATGACGCTTTGGATCAGCCGCTCGCTGCGCGAGGGCCGGACGGCGGGTTTCATGACGCTTCTGGGAACCAATATCGGCATTACCGTGCACACGATGCTCGTCGCCTTCGGCGTCGCCGCCCTCATCGTCGCCTCGCCGACCGCTTTCATGATCCTGAAGACCGGCGGAGCCGCCTATCTCGTCTGGCTCGCCATTCAGGCGATCCGCAAGGGCTCGGATTTCGTGATGGTGAAAAGCACCGGCGAAAAAGCGCAGTCCTCCCTGAAATCGGCGCTGTTGAACGGCATCTGGGTCAACCTGCTGAACCCGAAGATCATCATCTTTTTCATGACCTTCCTGCCGCAATTCGTCAGTGCATCCGACCCGCATGTGACCGGCAAGCTGATCTTCCTCGGCATCTGGTCGATCATCGTCGCGCTGCCGATCGGCATCGGCATCGTGATCGCCGCAGATGTTCTTTCAGCCTGGCTGCAACGCAACCGGAAAATTCTGCGCGGACTGGATTATACGATCGCCGGCGTCTTTTCGCTTTTCGCCGTCAAGATTTTCTTCACGCAGGCGCGCTGACGGCAAACAAAAAAGGCGCCTCACGGCGCCTTTTTACAATCAACCGATCAGCAACTCATCATCGTCGAGCTTCTGGCCGCGTATCTTGCGGAACATGTCGATCAGGTCCTCGACCTCGAGATCCTTGCGGCTGTCGCCGGAGACGTCGAGCACGATCTCACCGGCATGCAGCATGATCGTGCGGGTGCCATAATCCAATGCCTGACGCATGGAATGGGTGACCATCAGCGTCGTCAGCTTGCGCTCCGACACGACCTTGCGGGTCAGCTCCATCACGAATTCGGCCATGCCGGGATCGAGAGCAGCCGTATGTTCATCGAGCAGCAGCACATCCGAGCCGGACAGCGTCGCCATGACGAGCGAGACCGCCTGCCTCTGCCCGCCGGACAGAAGGTCCATGCGGTCCTTCAGACGATTTTCCAGCCCGAGATTGAGCGAGGCGATGCGCTCCTTGAAAAAATCCCGACGGCCGCGCCCAAGCGCCGGCAGAAGGCCGCGACGCTCGCCGCGCGACGCCGCCAGCGCCAGATTTTCCTCGATGGTGAGCGCGCCGCAGCTGCCCGCCAGCGGGTCCTGAAACACGCGCGCAACCCGCCCAGCCCGGCTGGCGGTCGGTTTGCGGGTAACATCGGCACCGCCGATCATCACCTTGCCCGCCGTCGGCAGGACATCGCCCGCCAGAACGCCGAGCAGCGTCGATTTACCGGCGCCATTGGAACCGATGACGGTGACGAAGGAGCCATCGTCGATGGTGAGATCGATCTTGGAGAGCGCCTGCTTCTGCAGCGGCGTGCCGCGCCCGAAGACGACCTGGATATCGGAAAGAGAAATCACGATGTTGACCCCCCGCGACGCAGTCGGGGCAGGATCAATGCGATTGCCACCAATACCGCCGTTACGAAATTGAGATCGGATGCCTTGAGACCCAGCACATCGCTCGACAAAGCAAGCTGGATGGCGAGACGATAGGCGATGGAGCCGAAGACGCAGCCGATCAGCGCGATCAGAATGCCGCGCGCACCGAAAAGTGTTTCGCCGATGATGACGGCGGCAAGGCCGACGACGATAGTGCCGACACCGGAGGTCACATCCGCAAAGCCGTTGGTCTGCGCAAACAGCGCACCGCCGAGAGCGACCAGTGCATTCGAAAGCGCCATGCCGAGGTAGATCTGGTTGCCGGTCTTCACGCCCTGCGCCCGCGCCATCCGGGCATTGGCGCCCGTCGCGCGCATGGCAAGGCCCGCATCGCTTTCAAGGAAACGCCAGACGAGGATGACCGCGATCACCACCAGCGCGCCGACGAACAGCGGCCGCACCAGATATTCCGACAGGCCGAGGCCGTAAAACGGCGATATCATCGTGTCCTGATTGAGCAGCGCGACATTCGGCTTTCCCATCACGCGCAGATTGACGGAAAACAGCGCGATCATCGTCAGGATCGAGGCAAGCAGGTTGAGGATCTTGAAACGAACGTTAAGCGTCGCGGTCACGATGCCGGCGGCGGCACCGGCCACCATCGCAATCGCCGTCGCAACCCAGGCATTCAGACCGGCGATGATCAGCACGGCAGCCACGGCGGCACCGAGCGGAAACGAACCGTCCACGGTCAGGTCAGGAAAATCAAGCACCCGGAAAGCGAGATAAACGCCGATCGCCACGAAAGCGAAGACCAGTCCCAGCTCCACGGCACCCCAGAAGGCGATTTGGCTCACGGTAATGTCCTTGTTATTGCCGCCATCAGGCGGAGACGGGCACCGTCTCGTGCCACGTAAAACGGGCGGCGAATTTGCCGCCGCCCGTTATTCAGTCTGGTTTCGGTTCAGTCGATGACCTTGGTGGCGCGCTTGGTGATGCTTTCCGGGAAGGTAACGCCAGCTTTTTCGGCGACCTTCTTGTTGATCACCAGATCAGTGCCGACAGCAACGGTTGCCGGAATATCGCCCGGCTTTTCACCCTTGAGGATGCGGACAACGACGGCGCCGGTCTGCTTGCCAACGTCGAAATAGTTGAAGCCGAGGGCAGCAACCGCACCGCGGGCGACGGAATCCGTATCGGCGGCGTAAAGCGGGATCTTGGCTTCGGATGCAACACCGGCAGCCGCTTCGAAAGCGGAAACGATGGTGTTGTCGGTCGGAACGTAGATCACATCGGCCTTGCCGACCAGCGCGCGGGTTGCGCCCTGCACTTCTGCGGACTTGGTGGCGACGGATTCAACAACCTTGAGACCCGCCTTCTCGGCTTCGGCCTTCAAGAGGGCCAGCGTCGAAACGGAGTTAGCCTCGGCCGAATTGTAGATGAAGCCGATGGACTTGGCGTTCGGGGAAATTTCCTTGATGAGCGCCAGATGTTCGCCAACCGGCAGCATGTCGGAAAGGCCGGTCACGTTGCGGCCGGGCTTTTGCATGTCCTTGACGAGCTGTGCGCCGACCGGATCGGAAACCGCCGTGAAGACGACCGGAATGTCGCGCGTGGCGGCAACGACGGCCTGAGCGGACGGCGTCGAGATCGGCACGATGACGTTCGGCGCATCGCCCACGAACTGGCGCGCGATCTGCGCCGCGGTGCCGGGATTGCCCTGCGCGGACTCATAAAGGAACTTGAGGTTCTCGCCTTCCTTGTAACCGGCTTCGGCAAGTGCGGCCTTGACACCATCACGGGCGGCATCGAGCGCCGGATGTTCGACGATAGCGGTGACAGCAACGGTGACGTTTTCAGCCTTGGCCGGCAGAACGAGGGCGCTCGCGGCAGCGAGAGCCAGAATGAATGCGCGCATGGATATCCTCCTGTTGGTTCCCTGTTTTCGTCTTCTTAGGAACAAGACAGCCCGAAATCAATCGGAGACCACTGCAAAACAAGCTTTCAGGCGGCAATTGCGGCTTATTCAGTCATCCGCGCCGTGGTTGGCGATCATCATCGCCTCGAAAGCCAGCCTTTCGGTCTTGCGCATGCGCTCCGATTCCGACTTCAGCTGGCCGCAGGCGGCGAGAATATCGCGGCCGCGCGGCGTGCGGATCGGCGAGGCATAACCGGCCTGATTGATGAAATCGGCGAACTTCTCGATCTGCGCCCAATCGGAGCACTGATAGTTCGTGCCCGGCCATGGATTGAACGGAATGAGGTTGATCTTGGCCGGAACGCCCTTCAGAAGCTGCACCAGCATCTTGGCGTCTTCCAGACTGTCATTGACGTCCTTCAGCATCACATATTCAAAGGTGATGCGGCGGGCGTTGGAGAGGCCCGGATATTTGCGGCAGGCCTCGATCAGTTCCTTCAGCGGATATTTCTTGTTGATCGGCACCAGCATGTCGCGCAGCTCGTCACGCACCGCATGCAGCGAAATCGCCAGCATGACGCCGATCTCATCGCCGGTGCGGAAGATTTCCGGCACAACACCCGAGGTGGAGAGCGTGACGCGACGCTTGGAGAGCGACAGGCCATCGCCATCGGTAGCAATCAGAAGTGCGGTCTTCACATGCTCGAAATTATAGAGCGGCTCGCCCATGCCCATCATCACGATGTTGGAAACCTTGCGGCCTTCGCTCGGCACATAAGCGCCAACCGGTGTCGAACCATCGGGAAAATCACCGAGCCGATCACGGGCCAGCAGAAGCTGGGAGAGAATTTCCTCAGCCGTCAGGTTGCGCACGAGGCGCTGGGTGCCGGTGTGACAGAAGGAACAGGTCAGCGAACAGCCCACCTGGCTCGAAATGCACAGCGTGCCGCGGCCCTCTTCGGGAATATAAACCGTCTCGATTTCGACCGGACGTCCCGCACCGCGCGGCGGGAACCGCATCAGCCATTTGCGGGTGCCGTCATTGGAAATCTGCTCCTCGACGATTTCCGGGCGGGCGATGGTGAAGGCCGCCTTCAGCTTCTCACGAAGCTCCTTGGCGACATTGGTCATATTGTCGAAATCGGAGACGCCGCGCACATAAAGCCAGTTCCACAACTGGCTGACGCGCATCTTCACCTGCTTCTGCGGCACGCCGATCTCGGCCAGCGCCTCGCCCATGTCCTCACGGGTCAGGCCGATCAGCGACGGCTTGCCGGACATCAGATCGCTATTGGCGATCAGCGGGGTTTTGACTGCCAGGCCGGCAGGGGCTTGCATTACGGACATTACGCTATCCCACCATTCCATGCATCGCACGACCGGCCTGTCGGATAGGCGGAAAATCGTCTGCATGTCGAGAAAATCAAAGGCGGAGCACTTTTCGCGCATCCGCCTGTCAATGTTGCCGCGCCTTTAGCATCAAACAAGCAAAAACGCAAATGGCCGGTCAATGACCGGCCATCGTTGAATGCGATAAAGCGTCAGCGTTACTTGCAGCTCTCGATCTGCTTGAGAGCCGCCGAAATACCCGACAGCGAATAGGAATAGGAGGTCGCGGTGCCACGGCCGGAAACTGCCTTGACGGTCATCGACTTGCCGCCCTTCATGGCGGCGACGAGTGCCGGTTCTTCAGCGGCGTTTTCAACCCAGGCGGCCTTGTCCTTGGTGAACATGACGAAGTTCTTGTTGTCGATCGTCACATTGACCTTGGAGCCCTGCTTCAGCGGGTAACCCACCATGGCCTGCGGCTCATAGGAAATGTTCTGGCCCGGACGCTGCGAGACGATGAAGAAGATATCGCCGTGATCGACGCTTGCCGGTTCCTTGGCGGTCGGAATGGAAAGAACGTAGCAGACGGTGCTGTTGCCCGATTTGTACGAATAGGCACCCCATGCATTGAACTGCTGGATGCGCGTGGGCGACTGTGCAGATGCTACGCCGACGCTGGTCAGCAAAATGGCCGCTGCGGTTGCTACACTTCTTACAAACATAGAATTTCCTGCCGGGTTATTGTCTTCCATTGGCCCGAAGCATCGGCGAGCCCAGTTTCTGGATCGGCCACGTTCAGGTGCGGATCGTCTTTTCTCATTGTGGTCGGGAAGCGGTTACCAAACCGTCAACAACACGCATAAAATGCCGGAAACGTCTTGCGGTGTTACAGATTGGCGACTCCCGACGCCCTGAGGAGAAGGGCGCGAAACACCCTTCCTCCGTGTGTATGACACATAAATTCAGGCAAGAATTTGTCGCCCGTCGGGCTCACCCGAACAGGCAGATCACAGAGGCGTTACCCGGCTTCCTGCTGCCGTTTCAGCATGGCGTCGGCCGCCTCGTAGTGCTCCATCTTGATATGGGCGCGGATCATGGCGAGCGCCGCCGTGATGACGGCAATATCGTCGGTGAATCCGATAACGGCCAGCACATCCGGCACGGCATCCATCGGCATGATGAAATAGGCGAGCGCCGCCAGGATGATACCCTTGGCGCGCAGCGGCGTATCGCGGTCGATCGCGCAATAATAGGCAGCCGCCGCATCGCGTGCGAAAGGCACCTTCGACATCACGCGCTTCAGCTTGGGCCAGAATTTCGCCCTCACCACAGTCTCGCGCTCCTGCTGCCTGTCGGTTTCACCCGGCAGAAGAATTTCACCGATTTTCACATCATCCATGATCGACGGTCCTCCGGTCACGGCTATTATATGGGATTTAAGGTCCGCCGTTCAATTGCTTCGGCCCCCAGCCGCCTTCTGCATGGCCTCGGCCAGAAGAAAATCCCGCTCCGTCACACCCTGCGAATCATGGGTGGTAAGGCAGACCTTGACCCGCGAATAGACATTGGACCACTCGGGATGGTGATTGAGCCTTTCCGCGACAAGTGCGGATTCGGCCATGAAACCGAAGGCTTCCGCAAAGCTGGAGAACTTGAAGGAACGGACGATCGCCGCTCCGTCCTCGCGCAGGGACCAGCCCTCGAGTTTCGACAGGGCCTGCCGGATGGCGTTCGGCTCGAGTCTGGGATATTTCATGAACTTGCCTCCGCTTGAGACCCATTAACGCTTCAACGACCGGATCGACGCATATTCCATGAAACATACAGCTATTCTTTTTGTCTGCATGGGCAATATCTGCCGTTCACCGCTGGCCGAAGGGGTTTTGAGACACCTTGCCGACGGCGCGGCCATGTCTGATCAGCTTACCGTCGATTCCGCCGGCACTGGCGGCTGGCACGCGGGTGACGCACCCGATCCGCGATCCATCGCCATGGCGCGACGGCATGGCGTCGATATTTCCCGGCAGCGGGCGAGACAGGTTACCCCAGCGGATTTCGAGACCTTCGACCTGATACTCGCCATGGACGAAAACAATCTGGCGAACCTGCTGCAATCGAGCCCGGAAAGGCAGCGGCACAAGATCCATCTCTTCATGGACTATGCCACTGGCCGCCGCGAGAACGTCCCCGATCCCTATTACGGGGCCGAGGACGGGTTCCTCAAGGTCTACAACATGCTCTTGGCAGGATGCAGATCGTTGCTCGAAAAGATGGAGCTGGACCGCGCCTCGTGAAGCGGAAACGCCTCTTCAACGATATACGGTCCGCCGCCCACCGATTCCTTCGACGACATCAGCACGAAACGGCCGACCGTGAAGGGCGAGGTGCGGAAGTTGCCGCGTCCGGAAAGATACTGCACCACATCGTCAACACGGGAGGAGCGCAACCGCGCCAGCGTGACATGCGGCATGAACTTGCGCGGATCGGGTGGGAGACCGATCCTCTGGCAGATCCGCTCGATTTCCGCCTGAAGCGCATGCATTTCCGGCGAGGGAGAAACCCCGGCCCAGATGGAATGCGGTTTCTTGGAACCGAAGGACCCCATACCGGTGAGGCTGAGCTGGAATTCCGGCCTTTCGATCCGGTCCAGCCTGTCCACGACCTCATCGGCGGTCCGCCCGTCGATGTCACCGATAAAACGCAGGGTTATGTGATAATTCTCCACATCGATCCACCGGGCTCCCGGCAGACCACCGCGCAACAATGAGAGGCTCATAGCCGCATTGCGCGGAATTTCGAGGGCGGTAAACAGTCTCGGCATGGCGAGCTCCCCGAATCTCTTGGCAGAACAAGCATAGCGAATCACGCAATGCAGGCGGGCGCAAGTGCTTATTTTTTTTGCGCACCGATTGTCGTGATGAAGCTTTCAACAGCCGGCAAAGATTTTTCGACCATCATCGCCACACCCTTCGTATTGGGGTGCATCTTGTCGTCCAGCTTCAGCGCATCATCCGTCACCACGCCATCCAGAAAGAAGGGATAAAGCGGCAGGTTGTATTTTTCGGCGAGCTTCGGAAAGATTGGATTGAAGCGGCTGGCATAATCATCGCCCATATTCGGCGGCGCCATAATGCCGACCAGCAACACGGCTATGTTGCGCTTCTGAAAACCGGAAATGATGGTGTCGAGGTTCTTTTCGGTCTGTTCCGGGGGAATTCCGCGCAGAGCGTCATTTGCGCCGAGTTCCAGAATGACCCCGTCTGTACCATCGGGAACCGACCATTCCGCCCGCGCCAGACCGCCGGAAGAGGTATCGCCGGACACACCGGCATTGGCGATGGCGACGTTGACGCCCTTGCCCTTTAATGCAGCCTCAAGCTGTGCGGTGTAGCTGTCGGTGGGGGGAAGCTGATAGCCGGCCATCAGGCTGTCGCCGAGTCCGACCAGCTGCAATGTCCGCTCCTGAGCCATGACAACAGTTGCGGAAAAGGCGGCGGCAAAAATGACGATGAAGTGAAACAGGGCAGCTTTAAATCTCATCACGGCTTTCCTAACTTGGTTCCCATTGTCTGAAATACCGACCGCATCGACCGCCAGACCGTTTTCATCACCCTATATAGGAACGAGAATTGTGACGAAAAGCATCATAGAGCTGAAGAAAGCCGACCTCACGCTCGGCAATGCCGCCGCCTCCGTTCACGTTCTCAAGAACATCGATCTTTCAATCGGAGAGAGCGAGGCGGTTGGTATCGTCGGCCCCTCCGGATCGGGAAAATCGACGCTTCTGATGGTGCTTGCCGGTCTCGAGAGGCTCGATAGCGGTGAAATCATCATCGCAGATACGGAACTGCACAAGCTCGGCGAGGACGCGCTGGCGGATTTTCGTGGCCGCAACATTGGCATTGTTTTCCAGTCCTTCCATCTCATCGCCAATATGACGGCGCTGGAAAATGTCGCCGTTCCGCTCGAACTGGCAAACACCCCGAACCCCTTCGAGATCGCCAGACGCGAGCTCGTCGCCGTCGGTCTCGGCGAACGCCTCAACCACTATCCCGGCCAGCTCTCCGGCGGCGAACAGCAGCGTGTCGCCATCGCCCGCGCGCTTGCCCCCTCACCGGCCGTGCTGATTGCTGACGAACCGACCGGCAATCTCGATACCGATACCGGCAGGCAGATCGCCGATCTTCTCTTTGCCAAAC
Source organism: Agrobacterium leguminum (assembly GCF_015704895.1). GTDB lineage: Bacteria > Pseudomonadota > Alphaproteobacteria > Rhizobiales > Rhizobiaceae > Agrobacterium > Agrobacterium leguminum. The sequence continues at coordinate 144,660 of NZ_JADQWB010000003.1, forward strand.
AGGCCGAACGCGGCATGACGATGATCCTCGTCACCCACGATCCGTCGCTTGCCGCCCGGTGCTCACGCCAGATCAAGGTGCGCTCCGGCGAGATAGAGGGCGACAGCGCCACCTCCCATATGGCGCGGGCGGTGTCGGCATGACCGGATCCATTATCCCGTCTCTTGCCAATATCAGAAACGCCGCAAGGCTCGCGCGGCGCGAAATTCGCGGCGGGTTACGCGGCTTTTACATTTTCCTCGCCTGCATCGCGCTTGGAACCGGCGCCATCGCCGCCGTCAACTCCGTCTCGCGCGCGGTCACCAGCGCCATCGCCACGGAAGGTCAGTCCATATTGGCAGGCGATGTGCGTTTCGAACTGCGCAACAGGGAAGCGACACAGGAAGAGAGGGCCTATCTAGACAGCCTCGGCACCGTCGCGGTTTCCACCGGGCTGCGCTCCATGGCGCGCCTCGCCGACGGGTCCGAACAGACCCTGACGGAAGTGAAGGCTATCGATGGCGCTTACCCGCTCTATAGCACCTTCGTTGCCGAGCCGAACCGACCGCTGAGCGAGCTTCTGGCCGGAAACGGCGACACCTATGGCGCCATTGCCGCGCCGCTTCTGCTGGAACGGCTCGGCGTCAAGGTCGGTGATGAAATCCTGCTCGGCAATGTGAAGCTGAAACTGACCGGCACCGTGGTCGACGAGCCGGATGCTCTCTCCGACGGTTTCGGTTTTGCTCCACGACTGATGGTCAGCCGCGACGCCCTTTTCGCCTCGGGCCTCGTTCAGAACGGCAGTCTGGTCGAGCATGCCTACAAGATCAGGCTGAACGATCCTTCGGCACGGTCAACGATGACCGATGTGGCCAACAAGGCCTTTCCCGATGCCGGCTGGTCCATCCGCACCAGTGACCGGGCGGCCCCATCACTCACCGAAAACGTCAATCGCTTCTCGCAATTCCTGACGCTGGTAGGCCTCACCGCCCTCATCGTCGGCGGTGTCGGCGTTGCCAATGCCGTTCGCGCGTTTCTGGATTCCAAGCGCACCACCATCGCCTCGCTGAAATGCCTGGGGGCGCCGGCCTCGGTGGTCACCATGACCTATCTCTTCCAGATCGCCTTCATTGCCGCCGTCGGCATTGTCATCGGCCTCGTGGTCGGCGCCGTCGCGCCCCTCATCGCCATGCGGTTTCTGGAGGGCGTGTTGCCCGTGCCGGAAGAGCTTGCCTTCTATCCCGGCGCTCTCGGCCTCGCCGCCCTGTTCGGCCTCCTGACGACGCTCGCCTTCGCCATCGTGCCGCTCGGCCAGGCGCGCGAAGTGCCGGCAACGGCGCTTTTCCGCGAACAGGGTTTCGAGGAGGGCAGCTGGCCGTCCTGGCCCTATCTGGCCGCAACCGGCCTGCTTCTGGCGGCGCTCGCCGCCCTTGCCATCCTCTCGGCGGAAGACCGCTTCATCGCCTCGGTCTTCCTCGCGGCCATCGCTTTTGCCTTTGTGGTGCTGCGGCTCGTTGCCTCCGGCGTGAAAGCCATCGCCAAGCGCAGTCCGCGCGTTCATTCGGCTGCGCTCAGGCTGGCGATCGGCAATATTCACCGGCCGGGTGCGCTCACCCCCTCGGTCGTCCTCTCCCTCGGCCTTGGCCTGACCCTGCTCGTGACGCTCACGCTGATTGACGGCAATCTGCGCCGCGAACTGACGGACAGCCTGCCGGACCGCGCACCGAATTTCTTCTTCGTGGATATTCAGGGCAGCGAACTTCAGGGCTTCCGCAACCTTCTGAAACGGGAAGCGCCGGAAGGCGCGCTGACCGAAGTGCCGATGCTGCGCGGCCGCATCCTGGCGCTCAACGGCGAGGACGTCACGAAGATGGAGGTGCCTCCGGCCGGGCGCTGGGTGCTGCGCGGCGACCGGGGTATCACCTATTCGCAAGATATCCCCGAAAACGCGACTCTCACAGAAGGAAGCTGGTGGGGACCGGACTATAGCGGCGAGCCGCTGGTCTCCTTCGCGGCCGAGGAAGCCGGAGAACTGGGTCTCAAGATTGGCGACACGGTGACCGTCAACGTGCTCGGCCGCAGCATAACGGCAAGGATCGCCAATCTGCGCAATGTCGAATGGGAATCCCTGTCGATCAATTTCGTCATGGTGTTTTCGCCAAACACCTTCCGCGGCGCGCCGCATGCATGGCTGGCGACACTCGCCGACCCTTCGGCAACCGCCGCCGACGAAGGCCGTATCCTGCGCGCTGTCACCAACGCCTATCCGACGATCACCAGCGTGCGCGTGAAGGATGCGCTCGACGTCGTCAACCGGCTCGTCGGCCAGCTTGCCACCGCCATTCGCGCCGCTGCCGCCGTTGCCCTCATCGCCTCCGTCCTGGTTCTCGCCGGCGCTCTTGCCGCCGGAAACCGCGCCCGTACCCATGACGCGGTTATCCTGAAAACGCTGGGCGGCACACGAAACCTGCTCATCCGCGCCTTCTCCTACGAATATATGATGCTCGGCCTCGCCACCGCCGTCTTCGCACTTTTCGCCGGCGGCGTCTCCGCATGGTTCGTGATCGCCCGCATCATGAAGCTGCCCTCCAGCTTCCTGCCGGATGTGGCGATCGGCACCCTCGTCGTCGCCCTCGTCATGACGGTGGGCATCGGCCTCATCGGCACATGGCGGATTCTCGGGCAGAAAGCGGCTCCGGTTCTCCGGCAGGCAGGTGAATGATCGTCGGTTGTGCGCCGCTTAACTTTAACGATTAATTCTTTGTAATGATCGCCAAAACGTGAGCGCTTTTCGCGCATATGGTGTCTTTTCGACGGGAAAAGGCCTTGTATAGAACACGTTCTGCCATCATATTCTTGAGCAGGCTTGCTGAAGCTCCGCAGCGGCGCCCGGGAGGTATCCCGACACCGTAGCAATCACGGAGCTCAAAAGAGGAAACAATGGCTGACTTCAATAACTACCAGAACCGCATGGCGCAGAACCGTGCTCAGACTGGTGCGATGATCGATGAAGGTCTTCGCGCCTATATGCTCAAGGTTTATAACCTGATGGCGCTGGCTCTGGTCATCACCGGCGTTGCAGCGTTCGGCTTTGCCATGCTCGCGACGACAAGTGATCCCGCAGCGGCGGTTGCCACGCTGCCGAACGGCAAGATGCTGACCTCCCTCGGCGCCCTGGTTTATGCGTCACCGCTGCGCTGGGTCGTTATGCTGGCTCCGCTCGGACTGGTTTTCTTCCTTAGCTTCCGTATTCAGAACATGAGCGTTTCCGCCGCTCAGACGACCTTCTGGGTTTACGCTGCTCTGATGGGCGTTTCGCTGTCGTCGATCTTCCTGCGATATACTGAAGGAAGCATCGTGCAGACGTTCTTCGTGACCGCTGCCTCGTTCGGCGCGCTCTCGCTTTACGGTTATACGACGAAGAAGGATCTTTCCGGTTTCGGTTCGTTCCTGATCATGGGTCTGTTCGGCCTGATCATTGCCTCCATCGTCAATATCTTCCTTGGCTCCGGCGCCCTGCAGTTCGCGATTTCCGCGATCGGCGTGCTGATCTTCGCAGGCCTGACCGCCTACGACACCCAGAAGATCAAGGAAATGTATTTCGATGCTGACGATGTTGCCGTCGCTGGCCGCAAGGCCATCATGGGCGCACTGACGCTGTATCTCGACTTCATCAACCTCTTCACCTTCCTCCTGCAGTTCCTCGGAAACCGCGACGACTAAGGTTAAGAGTTGGATTGCCAGACATACGAAAGGCGGCCCTTCGGCCGCCTTTTTATTTGGGAAGATTCTTCACCCTTGTCCCCCAGAGGCGGGCAGTCCGCTTTTGCGAAAGCTCACTCGATGAGCTTCAAAACCTTGTCGAAGACCTTCAGAACCTGCAGCAACTCATGCCCTCGCTTGAGAATGCGGCCATCCGTGTTCACCACGCAGTAGGCGCCCTGTTTCGCAGCCAGCTTGGGGTTTTTCTCGATCCTGAAAAGCGGCATTTCACCTGAACGCTTGAAGACGGAAAATACCGCCTTTTCCTTGAGGTGATCGATGGCGTAGTCACGCCACTCGCCCTCTCCCACCATGCGGCCATAGATGCGCAGGATCGCATCCAGCTCGCGGCGGTGAAAGGTGACCGGCAAAGGGTCCTTGTTCTTTTTATATTCGCGGAGATCGATAACGGTGGAATTGTCACGTGAAGCGGTCTGCACCTGCTGCACATCCGGTTGATCGGTCATCCAATACCTCCGATTCCACCCAAATCATCCGTGCAGTGTGAGCCTGAGAGGGCGAAATTGCAAGTCTTTGCACCGGCATGGCGCACGGGACAGGGAATTCCGGGAAAGGTTCGACAAGCCTTCGATGCGAAGTGGAACCGGAAGACGGCAGCGCAGAATTGCGCGCGCCGATTCCCCGACGAACGCTGCCAACGGCAAAAGCAGGGGTTAAAAATGGTAACCATTTAGGCAGCCATTTTCACATGGGCTGCCGTATTTCGGTCAAACCATGGCCCGAATTGGGTGGAATAGTCCTATTGTCAATTGATGCCTAGGCACCAAGATGACCCGGTCCGGTGCATTGACCCTTTACCCCCAGCCCCCAATGCCCGGACCGGATCTTCCATCGCCCGACAGGCGATCAGGGGTTTTCGTTTCCTAGCAGGATACTTGCGCCGACGATTGCCGCGGGATCGCCGCCGGCATTGGCCGTCTGCAACAGCACGGCGCAGCCGCCCTTTTTCACCTTGGCCACCACGCTCGCCGGAAGCTTCACCGTCATCGGCGAACCATCCCACATGCCGACTGTCTGCACATCATAGACGCTGTGCCAGTAGGACATTTTTTTCCCCTGGTTTTCGCCCTTCTGCACATCCACGGTCTGTTCGCGCGTGAAATAGGCGACGACGACATCGGCCTTGCCGCTGCCGGCGCCAATATCGATCTCCACCTCGTCACCGGCAAATTTCGACGAGACCGGCACGTTCAGTCCCTTGCCCTCGCGCTTGAACGCATCCAGCCTGTCATAGATGCCGCGAACATCGGCACCCTTGACGTGGTCGCGGCCGTTCAGAATGGCCTGCGGCGTATAGACCCCGTTGCGGCCGAGCGCGCGCATATAACCATATTGCCGGTCGGTATTTTCCTTCGAGGCGAGCGAATCCGTCCAGCCGAGATAGTTCCAGTAATCGACATGGTAGGAAAGACCGACGACATCGCCCTTCTGGATCATCTTGCGCAGGGCTTCATCGGCCGGCGGGCAGGATGAGCATCCCTGCGACGTGAACAATTCGACGACGCCCTTCACGGCCTCCTGCGCCTGCGCGGAGGTGACGAGGAACGTGCCGAGAAGACATATCGACAGGGGAAATTTCAGCGGCATTACAAAAACCTTTGTCCGGAAGAGATCCAGACGAATTGATGCGATCAATCCTGCCGGGATGCAAACCGGAAAATAACGTCTATTGCCCTTCAATAGAAAGTCACGAAGGGGTGAGCGACAATCACAAAAAAAGAGACGATGAAATGCAAAGACGCCGGGATTTCTCCCGGCGTCTTCGATTGTTGAAGCTTTATGCGGCCAGATCGCGAAGAACGGTCTGCAAAATGCCGCCGTTGTTCATGTAGATCACTTCATCCAGCGTATCGATGCGGCAAAGAAGCGGAACTTCCTTCACCGAACTGTCGCTATAGGTGATCTTGGCGATCTTCTTTTCACGCGGCCTGATTTCACCTTCGAGCCCGTCGATCTCGACGATTTCATCACCCTTGAGGTCGAGGCTTGCCCAGGTCGTGCCTTCCTCGAAGACAAAGGGAACGACGCCCATGCCGACGAGGTTCGAACGGTGGATACGTTCGAAAGACTGCGCAATGACGGCCTTGACGCCGAGCAGGTTGGTGCCCTTCGCCGCCCAGTCGCGGGACGAACCGTTACCATATTCGACACCGGCGAAGATGACGAGCGGGACGCCTTCCGCCTTGTATTTCATGGCCGCGTCATAGATCGACATCTCTTCCTTGGACGGATAATGGATGGTGTAGCCACCTTCCTTGCCGTTCGGGCCGAGCATGTGGTTGCGGATGCGGATATTGGCGAAGGTGCCGCGCATCATCACTTCATGGTTGCCGCGACGCGTGCCGTACTGGTTGAAGTCGGCAACGGCAACGCCATGTTCCGTCAGATAGGCGCCGGCAGGCGAAGCAGCTTTGATCGAACCGGCCGGAGAAATATGGTCGGTGGTGATCTTGTCGCCGAAGAGACCGAGGACGCGGGCGCCCTTGATGTTCTTGAGGCCCGAGCCCTTTTTGCCCATGCCGACGAAATAGGGCGGGTTCTGAACATAGGTCGACTGGTCGTCCCAGGCATAGGTCTGGCCCGGCGGAACCTGAACGGCCTGCCAGTTCGCATCACCCTTGAACACGTCGGCATACTTTGTTTCGTAAAGCTCACGGGTGACGTATTTCAGGATGAATTCCTGGATTTCCTTGGAGGTCGGCCAGATATCCTTGAGGTAGACCGGATTGCCGTTCTGATCGTCGCCGATCGGCTCCTTCGTCAGATCCTTCTGGACCGTGCCGGCAAGGGCATAGGCCACGACGAGCGGCGGCGAGGCCAGATAGTTCGCCTGGACATCCGGCGAAATACGACCCTCGAAGTTGCGGTTGCCGGAGAGAACACCGGCAGTGATCAGGCCCTTGTCGTTGATCGTCTTGGAAATCGCCGGCGGCAGCGGACCGGAGTTACCGATGCAGGTCGTGCAGCCGAAGCCGACGAGGTTGAAGCCGATCGCGTCGAGATCCTTCTGCAGACCGGACTTGTCGAGATATTCGGCAACGACCTGCGATCCCGGTGCCAGCGACGTCTTCACCCACGGCTTGGACTTAAGCCCCTTGGCGACGGCGTTGCGGGCGAGAAGGCCGGCAGCGATGAGAACCGAGGGGTTGGAAGTGTTGGTGCAGGAGGTGATGGCGGCAATCGCCACATCGCCATGACCGAGATCGAAAGCCTCACCTTCGACCGCATAACGGCTCGAAAGCTGGCCGGGCTTCTTATAGTCGTTTTCAAGAGCAGTCGCGAAATTCGGCGCGATGGTTTCGAGCGGCAGGCGGCCTTCCGGACGCTTGGGGCCGGCCATGGAGGGCACGACGTCGCCAAGGTCGAGTTCCAGCGTGTCGGTGAAGACGAGGTCGGAACCGTCGCCGGTGCGCCACATGTCCTGCGCCTTCGAATAGGCTTCGACGAGCGCGATGCGGTCCTTGGCACGACCGGACATGGTCAGGTAATTGATGGTCTCGCTATCGACCGGGAAGAAGCCGCAGGTCGCGCCATATTCCGGACCCATATTGCCGATGGTTGCGCGGTCGGCCAGAGACATCGAATCGAGGCCGGGGCCGAAGAATTCGACGAATTTGGAGACAACGCCCTTCTTGCGCAGCATCTGAACCACGGTCAGCACGAGGTCGGTCGCGGTCACACCTTCCTTCACCTTGCCGGTCAGCTTGAAGCCGATAACCTCGGGCAGAAGCATGGAGACCGGCTGGCCGAGCATGGCCGCTTCAGCCTCGATACCGCCAACGCCCCAGCCGAGAACGCCGAGACCATTGATCATGGTCGTGTGCGAATCGGTGCCGACGCAGGTATCCGGATAAGCAATCGTCTCGCCATCCTCTTCCTTGGTCCAGACGGTCTGGCCGAGATATTCGAGGTTGACCTGGTGACAGATGCCGGTGCCGGGCGGAACCACACGGAAATTCTCGAACGCCTGCTGGCCCCACTTCAGGAAGCGGTAACGCTCGCCGTTGCGCTCATATTCCAGCTCGACGTTGCGGGCAAAGGCGCTCGGCGTGCCGAATTCGTCGACGATGACCGAGTGGTCGATGACGAGATCGACGGGAACCAGCGGGTTGATCTTTTCCGGATCGCCGCCAAGGGCCTTGATGCCGTCACGCATGGCGGCAAGGTCGACAACGGCGGGAACGCCGGTAAAGTCCTGCATCAGAACGCGGGCGGGGCGATAGGCGATTTCGGTTTCGGTCAGGCCCTTGTTGTTCAGCCATTCGGAAACCGCCAGAATGTGTTCCTTGGTGACGGACTGGCCGTCCTCGAAACGCAGCAGGTTTTCGAGCAGAACCTTCATGGAATAGGGCAGCCTGGAAACGCCCTTCAGGCCATTGGCTTCAGCCTTGGGAAGGCTGAAATAGACGTATTCCTTACCGTCAACGGTAAGGACGGAACGACATTGGAAACTGTCGAGTGATTTGGGCATGGATAAAAACCCCGCTTACTCTGATAGCCAACACGTGCGTGCGGACACCTATGCACTCATGCACATCAGGATGCGGGTACGACCATTTCCGCTGTCCGCACGTGAAAATTGCTCCTCGCAATCGTCAAGTCCGGCGCAAGATGATGTTCACGCCGGCCGCTGGCGTGTTGACACCCATATAGATAATTTCTCTAAAACGTGCCAGACCATTCAACGAACCTAATCGATTTTTTTATGATCGAGACGACGAAATCGTAATCGGAACCGCAGCATGGATTTGACGGCGGAAAATCTTGGCGTGCGACGCGGCGAAGATTTCATATTCATGAATATTTCCTTCAAGTTAAGCGACGGTGAGGCTCTTGTGCTGACCGGTCGCAACGGTTCAGGAAAATCCACCCTGCTGCGCACGGTGGCCGGCCTGCTGCGGCCCGAACAGGGACGAATAAAGATAGCCGGCAAAGAAATCGAAGCTGACATGCGCCCGTCCGAGGCCTGCCACTATCTCGGCCATCGCAATGCGATGAAAACCGAACTGACCGTTTCGGAGAATCTTCGGTTCTGGAAAGACTTCCTCGGCGATTTTTCCGGCGGTGCGGGCGTGGCGATCGATGAGGCGGCGGAGATCGTCGGCCTCGCCGGTATTACCCACCTGCCTTTCGGTTATCTCTCAGCCGGCCAGCAGCGGCGTTTTGCCATGGCGAAACTTTTGATTGCATGGCGACCGGTGTGGATTCTCGATGAGCCGACGGCGGCGCTCGACAAGGCTGCGGACGGGATGTTTACCGATCTCGTGAAAAACCACCTCGGGAAAGGCGGCATCGTTCTGGCCGCGACGCATCAGCCTTTGGGGCTGGAGAGCGCGCGGGAATTGCAGATGACGGGGTTTGTGGGTGTGGAGGCTTGGGTATGAGGGCGATGTGCGCGGGGCATACCCCCCTCTGCCCTGCCGGGCATCTCCCCCACAAGGGTGGAGATTGGCAAGACGCCCTTCCATCACTCCATTCTCAAATTTTGAGATGGACGAGACCCAGCCGCAGGTCGATCTCCCCCCCTGAGGGGGAGATGCCCGGCAGGGCAGAGGGGGGTAACGCCGCGAACTCGAGGGCACCCCAATGACCGCCCTCCTCCTCCGCGACATCAAACTCTCCATCCGCGCCGGCGGCGGTGCGCTGATCGGCGTGCTGTTCTTCATGACAGTGGTTGCCGTCATTCCCTTCGGCGTCGGCCCCGATCTCAACCTGCTCGCGCGCATCGGCCCGGCCATCGTCTGGATCGGCGCGCTGCTCTCCGCCCTTCTCGGCCTCGACCGGCTGTTTCAAGCCGAGCGGGATGACGGCTCCCTCGATTTGATCCTGATGCAGGAAACCCCGCTGGTGCTGACCGTGTTCGTGAAATGCCTGGCACACTGGGTCACGACCGGTCTACCGCTGGTGCTTGCCTCCCCTCTGCTTGGCCTCTTCATGAACATGGACGAGGTGGCTATCGGCGCCGTGATGCTTACCCTTCTCGTCGGCTCACCCGCCATCACCTTCATCGGCGCGGTAGGGGCGGCGGTTGCCGTTGCTTTGCCGCGCGGAGGGCTTCTGGTTTCCATCCTCGTCCTGCCGCTCGCCATTCCCGTGCTGATCTTCGGCGTCAGCGCCTCCTATGCGGCGGTACAGGACCCGGCGCCCTTCATGCCGCCATTTCTCATTTTGAGCGCGATCACGTTATTTTCAGCCGTGACCGGACCTTTCTTCGCCGCTTTGGCGCTGCGCAATGTTATGGATTGATGAAACCACACCAGACGATCCCCGATTGACAGGGATCAATTGCGGGGCAGCCATTCTCGGGTTACACAAACGGCATGAACGAGCAGACCTTCACCATCACCAAATTCAGTGATCTCGCCAATCCCACCCGGTTTCTGGCGCTGGCGGCACGCATTCTGCCCTGGCTCGCTGCCTTGACGGCGCTGGTGCTGGCCGTCGGTCTTTATCTGTCCTTCACCACCGAAGGCGATTATCAGCAGGGTTATACGGTGCGCATCATGTATGTGCATGTGCCCTCAGCCTGGCTCGCCATGATGTGTTATTCGGTCATGGCGGTCTCCGCTATCGGCACCCTCGTCTGGCGTCACCCGCTGGCGGATGTCAGCCACAAGGCCGCTGCCCCCATCGGCGCGGCCTTCACGCTGATTGCGCTCGTCACCGGCTCGCTCTGGGGTAAACCCATGTGGGGGACGTGGTGGGTGTGGGATGCACGGCTGACCTCCGTCTTCGTGCTTTTCCTGATGTATCTCGGGCTGATCGCGCTCAACCGCGCCATGGACGATCCGTCGAGAGCCGCCCGCGTCAGCGCCGTGCTGATCCTCGTCGGTTTCGTGAATATCCCCATCATCAAATTTTCGGTCGAGTGGTGGAACACGCTGCACCAGCCGGCAAGCGTCATCCGCATGGGCGGTTCCGCCATCGATGCGGAATTCCTCTGGCCGCTGCTGACCATGGCCGTCGGCTTCACGCTGCTGTTCTTCACCCTACACATCGCCGCGATGCGCAACGAAATCTGGCGTCGGCGCGTGGCCGCACAGCGGCGTCTCGCCGCCCGCATGGCGAACCGGGAGGGCTAAAGTGATGACGCACGCCTTTTATATCGGCATGTCCTATGCGGCGACCGGCCTTGTCGTTCTCTGTCTCATCGCCTGGGTCGTCGTGGACGGTCAGGCACGCAAACAGGAATTGAAGGAACTAGAGGCATCCGGCGTACGCCGCAGGGCGAGAGCCGGTTCCGCAGGTGACGTGCAATGACGCAGGCTGACCGCGACACCAAGGCCAAAACGACAGGCCGTGCACGCTATGCGCTTGCGCTTCTGCCGTTGCTGCTGTTCGGTGGTTTCGCCCTTGTCGCCGGCAAGATGCTTTACGATCAGGATGTGAACGGCCTGGATATCAGCGCCATTCCCTCGGCGCTGATCGGCACCAGGGCGCCGACCCTGTCGCTACCGCCGCTGGAAGGCTCCAACCTGCCGGCGCTGACCGATGCCGCCATCAAGGGTAAGCTGACTTTGGTGAACGTCTTCGCCTCCTGGTGCATTCCCTGCCGGCAGGAGCATCCGCTGCTTCAGGAATTGGCGAAAGACAGCCGCATCACCGTCGTCGGCATCAACTACAAGGACAAGCAGGATAATGCGCTGCGCTTCCTCGGCGAACTCGGCAATCCCTTTGCTGCGATAGGCGTCGATCCGAACGGCAAGGCCGCGATAGACTGGGGCGTCTATGGCATTCCCGAAAGTTATCTGGTCGGCGCGGATGGCACGATCCTTTATAAAAAGGTCGGCCCCTTCGATGCCCGCAGCGTCGAGCGCGACCTGCTGCCAGCCATCGCGGCCGCAGCCGGGAAATAACCGCTCGGTAAGGCGTCACCCCTTGGTAACGACCCTCAGCGAAGGGCCTTCAGCCGGCAGACGTATGCCTTCCAGCACCACCTGATCGCGACCGCCGCGTTTTGCGGCATAGAGACTGTCATCGGCCCGCTTGATGGCGTCATGAATGGAATGATCTCCCCTCGCGACGGCCGAGACACCGAAGCTCGCGGTGATCTGGCTGGTTACGCCCCGGTTGCGCCAATCCAGCGACGAAAGGCCTGTCCGCATGCCATTGGCAAGCTGGCCGGCTGCGGCGGCTGTCTGGCCGGGCAGGAAGACCACGAATTCCTCACCGCCAAAGCGCGCCACCAGCGCATCCTCGGGCGCATTTCGCCTGAGCAGATCGGAAAGGCCGATGAGAACGATATCTCCGGCCGCATGACCGTAAACATCGTTGATACGCTTGAAGTGGTCTATGTCGCAGGCGATGACCGCACCCTCAGGGGTATCGTTGCGAAAATCGGGAACTCGGCGGTCGAAGCCGCGCCGATTCAGCACATCCGTCAGCGGATCATGCTCTGCCGCATGCAGATGCCGGTCGACGGTGACGGAAATCTGGCTCGCGAGCACGGAGAGCGCCAGCAGGAAGCCGAAGATGCTCGCCGCAAGCTGCATGTAGAAAGCATAGTCGGATTCGAAGAATTCGCTGAGCTCGATCATCGAGCCGCCCGGCGTCATCACCAGCAGCATGCCGATGCGCACCAGCGTCTCCAGCACCACAAGACAGGCAATTCCCACCATCAGCCTGTCGGCAAGCGCCACCGGCCGCTTTCGCACGAGCCAGACCGGAATCGCGAGCAAAAGGGCACAGACGAAGTCGCCGATGACAAGCTCGCGTTTCAGATCCGGCGTGACGAAGACATGGAAAGAGACCAGCAAAACCGCGGCCACCACAATCGACAGCCTGGCCGTGATATAAAGCGGCCGCCCGAAATGCACGAGCAGAGCGTGGCCATAGAGGAAGAAGGCGGAGAAAAACAACAGGTTCGAAACAATCGCCTGTATTTCGAAAGGCAGGCCGCCGAGCACCAGAGGTGTCGCAAAACCGAAGGCCGCCGAAAGATATCCTATACCCCAATAGCGGGCGGAAGCGTGACCGATCCTTTGCAGGAACAGGAACACCACGCCGAATGTCAGCATGATGAAGGGGAGAAGATAGGCGAAGTTGTCTTGCAATGGGTTCTGCCGGAGGGAGAGACGAGCCTTTGCCTGACACTACCGCAATGCCATTAAGAAAACCTGCATATATTGTGCGGCTTCCGTCCCTTTCGGACTGCGGCCCGGGAAAACCCGTTCACATTTGCGGGAGCGCGTTCTGCCATTCCTTGATCGCGTCCACGGGCCAGAGCAGCATCACCACGTTCAGCGTCAGGTTGTCACGGATCAGCCAGCCGGTGAAGATTTCGAAGAAGATGGCGATCGCCACCGTCAGCCACACCGGCACACGGGCGGCGAACAGGAAACCCAGCACCATGAAGACGGTATCCATCGCCGAGTTCAGGATGCTGTCGCCGGTGTAACCCAGCGCCATCGTCGCGGTCCGATAACGATCGATGATGAGAGGCGAGTTTTCAAGGATTTCCCATGCTGCTTCCACCAGAACCGCAAGCGACAGCCGCATGGAAAGCGGTCTGTTGCGGAACAGCAGCCAGGCGAACCAGTAGAACAGGAAGCCATGAATGATATGCGAGGGCGTATACCAGTCGGCCAGATGCTGGGAATTGCCCGGCGTGTTCACGCCCGGCTCGAACAGCTTCACATAACCGCATTCGCAGATCGGAATGCGGCCCATGAAATAAAGGATGACGATCTGCAGGAGAAGCAGCCCGGCGGCCACGCCGAACCATTTGAGCGAGCGCGAACGGGAAGCCGACATCTCTGCAACGGTCATTTTTCGTCCTTGTTAAGCGGTTCCAGCGAATGGCGCATGACGAGCGGCATTTGCGCCATGGTGAAGATGATGGTGATCGGCATCGTACCCCACACCTTGAAGGCCACCCAGGTGTCGGTGGTGAACATGCGCCAGACGACCTCGTTCAGCACCGCAAGAAAGAGGAAGAATACGCCCCAACGCAGCGTCAGCTTGCGCCAACCTTCATCCGTCAGCCTGAAGGCGGAATTAAAGACATAACCGAGCAGCGATTGCCCGAAGAACAGGCCGCCGAGCAGAATGACACCGAACAGCGTGTTGACGATGGTCGGCTTCATCTTGATGAAGGTGTCGTTCTGCAACCAAAGCGTTAGCGCGCCGAACACGAACACCACGATGCCCGATATCAGCGGCATGATCGGCAACTTGCGCGTCAGCACCCATGAGACGGAAAGCGCCAGCGCCGTTGCGATCATGAACAGGCCGGTGGCGATGAAGATCGGTCCGCCGAATTCCGTCAGCACGGGGAAGGTGGAGGCCAGCCATTCGCCGCGGGAATTGGCGAAGAAGAAAACCATGAGCGGGCCAAGCTCGAGCACGAATTTCAGGAGCGGGCTGATTTCCGCCACCATCTTTTCGCTTTCCTTGGAATTGCTTTCAATATCCATACTCAAACTCCCGCAATGGCCTTGGCGAAATCTTCCGCCTCGAAGGGCTCCAGATCATCAACACCTTCACCCACACCGATGAAATAAACCGGCAGCTTGTGTTTGGCAGCGATGGCGACGAGGATACCGCCCCGCGCCGTGCCATCCAATTTTGTCATAATCAGGCCCGAAACGCCCGCGACATTGCGGAATATTTCCACCTGGTTCATGGCGTTCTGGCCGGTTGTCGCATCCAGCGTCTGCAGCACGGTGTGCGGTGCGTCGGGATCGAGCTTGCCGAGCACGCGCACGATCTTTTCCAGCTCCGCCATCAGTTCCGTCTTGTTCTGCAGGCGGCCGGCCGTATCGATGATGAGAACGTCGCTCTTCTGCGCCCGCGCCTGCTCATAGGCGTCATAGGCAAGCCCGGCCGCATCTGCGCCGAGCTTGGTGCCGATGAATTGCGAGCCGGTGCGGTCCGCCCAGATCTTGAGCTGCTCGATGGCCGCCGCGCGGAACGTATCGCCGGCCGCCAGCATCACCTTGAGGCCCGAACCGGAAAGCTTGGCGGCAAGCTTGCCGATGGTCGTCGTCTTGCCCGTACCGTTCACGCCGACAACGAGAATGACATGCGGCTTGTGTGAAAGATCGAGTTCAAGCGGCTTGGCGACAGGCTTCAGGACCTTGGTGATCTCGCCCGCCATGATGCGCGCCACATCCTCGCCGCTCACATCCTTGCCGTAACGCTCGGAAGACAGGGCGCCGGTGATGCGCATGGCGGTCTCGACACCGAGATCCGACTGGATGAGAAGATCCTCAAGCTCGTCGAGTGTATCCTCATCCAGCTTGCGCTTGGTGAAAAGCGCCGAAATCTGTGTGGTCAACTGCGACGACGTGCGGGCAAGCCCTGCCCGCAGGCGCTGAAACCATGTCAGTTTTACCTGCGGTGCGGCAGGGGCAGGCTCCTGCCGCTCACTGGCGGACGAAAAACCCTTTGGTAGAGCTGGCGGTATAGCGGAGGGCTCGGCGGCAGTCGCGGCTTCGGCCTCGTCAAGCAGCGCATCCATCGCATCCGCATCCAGCACGACATCCGCTGCTTCGGGGGCAGATTCGACCTGCTCTTCGGCGGCGGCTTCCGCCTGTAGCAACGACAGCGGCACTACACCCATATCGCCGGAAAGCTCGGCACCGGGCAGAAGCGGTGCGTCCTCTTCCTCGTCATCGTCGGAAAGGACCACGTCCGTCGCCTCGTCCGGGGCTGGTCCGCCGGCCGTCTCCATCTCCAGTTCGGAAACCGGGTCCTTCTCGACAGGGCCATGCGCTTCGGCGTCGCTCAGCGCCGCTTCGAAGGAAGCGTTTTCAGTACCGCGCTCAGGCGCGGCGTCCTCTTGCGGCCGGTCGTCCGTTTCGGCCTTGTCCTTGCCGAACGAAAAGACTTTTTTGATGAAGCCGAGGGCCATGGTCGTTCCCGTGTATTTTCTCTTGTGCCGCCTCAGGCCGCATCCGCCGCCAGAAGCTTCATGTTCAGATGTTTGCCGTTGTGGCCGGTAATCGCAACCTGCGCAAGAGTGCGCGGGGCAAGATGCGGTGCCTCCACCAGCGTGAAATTGTCGGTATGGGCAAAACCGTTGTTTTCAACGAGGATCGTCTGCACCGACCCCACCATATTTTGCAGATGCGCCAGCTTCAGCGCCTCGCCGCGCTCCCGAAGCCTCGCCGCCCGCTCCTTCACCAAAGCCCGGTCAAGCTGCGGCATGCGCGCCGCCGGCGTGCCCGCACGTGGGCTATAGGGAAAGACATGCAGGCTGGAAATGCCGCATTCTTCCGCAAGGGTCGCGGCGTTTTCGAACATCTCTTCCGTCTCGGTCGGAAAACCGGCGATCATATCGGCCCCGAAGGCGATGTCCGGCCGCAATGACCGCACCTCGTGACAGAAACGAACGGCATCAGCCCGCAAATGGCGGCGTTTCATGCGTTTCAGGATCATGTCATCGCCATGCTGGAGGGACAGGTGCAGATGCGGCATGAAACGCGGCTCATCGGCAATAAGATCCATCAGATGGTGGTCGGCCTCGATACTGTCGATGGAGGAAAGCCGCAGCCGCAGGATGTCCGGCACCTGCTTGAGCAACGTCTTCGCAAGGTAACCGAGGGAAGGCTCGCCCGGGAGGTCCGCGCCATAGCTCGTCGCGTCCACCCCCGTCAGAACGATCTCGCAATAGCCGCTTTCCGTCAGCCTGCGCGCCTGATCCACCACGGCACCCATCGGCACGGAGCGGGAATTGCCGCGCCCATAAGGAATGATGCAGAAGGTGCAGCGATGATCGCAGCCGTTCTGCACCTGAATGAAGGCGCGCACATGCCCGTCTATGTGCTTCACCATCTGCGGCGCGGTCGCCTTGATGCTCATGATATCGTTGACGCGCAGCTTTTCTTCCGCCGAGACGCCGAAATCAGGCAGCGCACGATAGGAGGCGCTTTTCAGCTTCTCCTCATTGCCCAGCACCGCATCCACCTCGGGCATCTCGGCAAAGGTCTGCTTCTCGGTCTGGGCGGCGCAGCCGGTAACGATGATACGCGCGTGCGGATTGTCGCGCCTTGCCCGGCGGATGGCCTGGCGCGCCTGACGTACGGCCTCGCCCGTCACGGCGCAGGTATTGACCAGCACGGCATTGTTGAGCCCGGCCTTTTCAGCCTCCGCCCGCATCACTTCCGATTCATAGGTGTTGAGACGACAGCCGAAGGTTATGACCTCGACGCCGCTCATACAGCCCCCCGCTCGACCGCATCGCGCGCCCAGACGCCGGTGACGGGATCGACGGAACCCGACCATTCCCATTCGGCAGGGCCTGTCATGATGACATGATTGTCCTCGCGCCAGTCGATGGTCAGCGGCACACGGATGGGGCTGGAGGCGACATCGATGGTGACCTTCCGGCCGGTACGGCCCGTGCGCGCCGCAGAAACCGCTGAAGCGCAGGCGGCCGAACCGCAGGCGAGCGTCAGCCCGGCGCCGCGTTCCCAGGTGCGGGTGCGCAGCGCGCTGTCGGAAATCACCTGCGCCAGCGTGATATTGGCCTTTTCCGGGAACATGGGGTGATTTTCGAGCAGCGGCCCGAAGCGTTCGAGATCGAACTCCATCGGATCGCGATCCACCCAGAAAATCGCATGCGGATTGCCCATGGACATGGCGGCCGGCGAATGCAGGATCGGTGCGTCGATCGGCCCGATCTGCAATTCGATGCGGCTGGTATCGTGGAACTCTTCCGAAAGCGGAATGTCGCTCCAGCGGAAACGCGGCAGGCCCATATCGACGGAAATCATGCCGTCTTCATGTTCGACGGCGTTGAGGATGCCCGCTACCGTCTGGAAGGTGAAGCTCGTCTTGCCGGTTTCGGAAGACAGAGCCTGCACCACACAGCGCGTGCCGTTGCCACAGGCCTGCGCCTTGGTGCCATCGCAATTGAGGATGTCGATAAAGGCATCCGTGCCACTGACACGCGGATCGTGAATGGCCATGATCTGGTCGAACTGGGTCGAAGGATCGGCGTTCAGCGCAATCGCCGCCGCCGGCGTGACCATATCCTTGCGGCCGCGCATGTCGATAACGAGGATCTTGTTGCCAAGCCCGTTCATCTTTGCAAATTCGACCGTATCCGCCATTGCCCTAAACCTGAAAACTGTCTGAAAATCGGATTGCATAGGGAATTTCCCCGCGCTTTCGCCCTATATGGCGGAAAGGCCGGCAAATTACCAGACTGTTACGGCGCAAACGGGGCAGCGATCAGGCGGAAGGAGCGTCAAAAACCTCGCCGGGGCGCATGGGCTGAAAACGGCTCTCATCCACCCCCTGCTCTTTCAGTGCCGCCTTGAGCGCCACGAGCGGGGCGTCCACCGCCTCATCGGTCAGCTGCACGGTGCCCCAATGGTGCCCGCAGACATGCGCCGCACCGCAAAGCTTCATGCCTTCCACGGCTTCCGCCGGGTTCTGATGCTGGCCCTTCATGAACCAGCGCGGCTCGTAAGCACCGAAGGGCAGGTTGGCGAGGCGGAAATCGCCGTGCTTCTTGCGCGCGGCGTGATAGTTAAGGCCTTCGTGGAAGCCGGTATCGCCGATATGGTAGATTTTACCGCCCGGCGTTTCGATGACGAAGGCAGCCCATAGCGCCATGCGCCGATCGTTCAGACCGCGGGCCGACCAGTGATGGCACGGCTCGAAATGAATTTTAACCGAACCCGTCTCCACCACATCGCCCCAGTCGCCCACCTTGATGCGGGCTGCCTCGACCCCGGTACGGATGATGGCGTCATTGCCGAGCGGTGTGATGAAGAGCGGCTTGTGCGCCACATGCAGGCGCTTCAGCGTTTCCATATCCAGATGGTCGTAGTGATTATGCGTCACCAGCACCAGATCGATGGGCGGCAGGTCCTCGAAACGGATGCCGGGCGGATTGACCCGCTTGGGACCGGCGAAGCTGAACGGGCTGGTGCGCTGCGACCACACCGGATCGATGAGAATATTCAGCCCCGCCGTCTGGATAAGGAAGGAGGCATGGCCGACGAAAGTGACGCGCATGTCCCTGCCTTCGATCCGGGCTTCCGGTTTTGCGAAGGGAAAAGGGCTCGGATAGCTTTCCGGCCATGTGGCACGCTCGCCATTGAAGCGCCATTTCATAAGGCCCATGAAATTGCCGGGCGGCGAACCGCCGGGATTGAAGAAGCGCACCCCGTCGAAATGATCGGAGATCGGGCCGCTATAATAGGCGCTGGCGCTCGAACGACGGGCATAGAGAGCGCCGCCCGCCAGAGCGAGCAGTCCAAGCGTGGAAAAGCGAAAGAAGTTTCGACGGTTCATCCTAAAGGTATAGGGAGCGGAATGGCGCCGTTCAAGCGCCGCCAATGGCCGCCTGCGGCCAATCACGCAAAGATGAAATGCGGGCCTTTTCGGCCGCAAACCCGCGGCGCCTTGACTTTTCCTGCGCTTTCCTGTTTATCCCGCCCATCAGCTGGCAGTTTCATGACTCCAAGCCGCCGACCGGGACCCGCAAAGGTATAAAGAGATCCCGGAGGTCAACACCCGACAGCGCGATGCGCCCTCGGGTGCTTTTTGGCTTTGCGTCTTGTTTTTGGCAGCGAAAGCACCGACGTTTCGGAAACCCCGGAACGAAGAAGGAAGAAACGATGTTTGAAAACCTCCAGGACCGCCTTGGTTCCATTCTGAATGGACTGACCGGCCGTGGCGCGCTGACGGAAGCCGATGTTGCCGCCGCCCTGCGCGAGGTTCGCCGTGCGCTGCTGGAAGCGGACGTGGCGTTGGAAGTCGTGCGCTCCTTCACCGATAAGGTGCGTGAAAAGGCCGTCGGTGCCGCCGTCCTGAAGTCGATCAAACCCGGCCAGATGGTCGTCAAGATCGTGCATGACGAGCTTGTCGAGATGCTCGGCACCGAAGGCGTCTCCATCGATCTCAATGCCCCCGCCCCCGTCGTCATCATGATGGTGGGTCTGCAGGGCTCGGGCAAAACCACCACCACCGGCAAGATCGCCAAGCGCCTGACCGACCGCGATAAGAAGAAGGTGCTGATGGCATCTCTCGACACGCGTCGTCCGGCCGCCCAGGAACAGCTTCGCCAGCTCGGCGTCCAGACCGGCGTCGACACGCTGCCTATCATCGCCGGCCAGTCGCCGACGGATATTGCCGCGCGCGCCGTGCAGGCCGCCAAGCTCGGCGGGCATGACGTCGTCATTCTCGATACCGCCGGCCGCACGCACATCGACGAACCCTTGATGCTGGAAATGGCCGACATCAAGAAGAAGTCCAACCCGCATGAAATCCTGCTGGTCGCGGATTCGCTGACCGGTCAGGACGCCGTCAACCTGGCGCGCAACTTCGATGAGCGCGTCGGCATCACCGGCCTCGTGCTGACCCGTATGGATGGCGACGGACGCGGCGGTGCGGCTCTCTCCATGCGCGCCGTCACCGGCAAGCCGATCAAGCTGATCGGTATCGGCGAGCGGATGAACGAACTCGACGAGTTCCATCCGCGCCGTATCGCCGACCGTATTCTCGGCATGGGCGACATCGTCTCGCTGGTCGAAAAGGCCGCCGAAAACATCGATGCGGAAAAAGCCCGCGCCATGGCCGAGAAGATGGCCAAGGGCAAGTTCGACCTCAACGATCTCTCCGACCAGCTTGCCCAGATGAAGAAGATGGGCGGCATGGGCGGCATCATGGGGCTGATGCCCGGCATGGCCGGCATGAAGGACAAGATGGCTTCGGCCGGTCTGAACGACAAGATGTTCGACCGCCAGATCGCCATCATCTCGTCCATGACCAAGGCCGAGCGCGCCAATCCGGATATTCTGAAACACAGCCGCAAGAAGCGCATCGCCGCCGGTTCCGGCACGGATGCCGCCGAAATCAACAAGCTCTTGAAGATGCATCGCGGCATGGCCGACATGATGAAGGCCATGGGCGGCAAGGGCAAAGGCGGCATCATGAAGCAGATGATGGGCGGCCTTGCCGGCAAGATGGGCCTCGGTGGCCTTGGCGGCGGCATGCCTGACCTGTCGAACATCGATCCGAAGCAGCTCGAGGCGCTCCAGAAGCAGGCGGAAGCCGCCGGTCTCGGCAAGCCGGGCGCAATGCCCGGTCTTGGCGGTCTGCCGGGCGGATTGCCGGGTCTGGGTGGCGCCAAGCTGCCGGGTCTTGGCGGCATGCCGGGCCTGCCCGGCTTTCCGAAAAAGAAGTGAGGGGGACACCCGTGAGCAATGCAGAGGTGAAAGCCCAGCTTTCCGAATACCGCCAGTCGATCGACAATATCGATGCCGCACTGGTTCACATTCTTGCCGAACGTTTCCGCTGTACCAAGGCGGTGGGCGTGCTGAAGGCAAAGTACAATTTGCCGCCGGCCGACCCGGCGCGCGAGGAATACCAGATCGAACGCCTTCGCCGCCTGGCGAAGGATGCCAATCTGGACCCGGATTTCGCCGAGAAGTTCTTGAACTTCATCATCAAGGAAGTCATCCGGCATCATGAAGCAATCGCCGCCGAACATGGCGGCACCGAAAAGACCGCCTGAACGGCGGACAAGCCATCCTAAGGAGTAAATAACATGGCACTGAAAATTCGTCTCGCACGCGGTGGTTCCAAGAAGCGCCCGTATTACCAGATCGTCGTTGCTGACGCCCGTTCGCCCCGCGACGGCCGTTTCCTCGAGAAGGTCGGTTCCTGGAACCCGATGCTCGGCAAGGACAACCCGCAGCGCGTTGAGCTGAAGGCTGATCTCATCAAGGAATGGATCGCCAAGGGCGCACAGCCGACCGACCGCGTTCTGCGCTTCCTCGCCGAAGCCGGTCTTGCCGAGCGCGCCGCTCGCAGCAACCCGGAAAAGGCAAAGCCGGGCAAGCGCGCCCTGGAGCGCGTTGCTGAAAAGAAGCAGAAGGCTGAAGATGCAGCCGCTGCTGCTGCAGAAGCCTCTGCTGCAGAATAATCTGCACGGTAACTTTTGAAAAACGGGTGGCGTGGTTTTCCATGCCGCCCGTTTTTTGTTTATTTTGGCGTCAACAAACCTTAAAGCTGACGCAACCAACACCAGAAGACGGACGGCCCGATGGCAAAGCTGGAAAACCCGGTACTCATGGCAAAGATCGGCGGCGCGCAGGGCCTGCGCGGCGAAGTCCGTGTCAGCACCTATACGGGCGATCCCCTGGCGCTCGGCGACTATGGCAATCTTGTCACTGCCGATGGCCGGGTCTTCGAAATTCTGGAATTGCGCGAAGGCAAGAATGTCGTCGTCGTCCGTTTCCGGGGCATCAATGACCGCAATGCAGCCGAGAGCCTGAACGGGCTGGAACTCTTCATCGAACGCGACAATCTGCCGGATGACGAGCTTGATGATGACGAGTTTTATTATGCCGATCTGGAAGGGCTGGAAGCCGTTGACGCCGAGGGCAAAAGCTACGGTGCCGTCAGCGCCGTCTATGATTTCGGCGCCGGCGATCTGCTGGAACTGAAAGGTGCCGGCCGTCGTCCCGCCCTCATCCCCTTTTCGGAGGCGGCCGTGCTTGAGATCGATCTGGAAGCCGGGCGCATTCTCATCGATCCGATGGCCGCCGGCCTGATCGACAATCCCGACGACAAGGACGAAACCGGCGTATCGCCGTTCGGCAAGAAATAATCCATGACCTTCAAGGCGACCGTGCTGACGCTCTACCCGGAAATGTTTCCGGGGCATCTCCAATATTCGCTGGCCGGCAAGGCGCTGGAGCGGGGGCAATGGTCGCTGGACGCCGTACAGATCCGCGAATTTGCCACCGACAGACACAGAAGCGTCGATGACACGCCGGCAGGCGGCGGCGCCGGCATGGTGCTGAAACCCGATGTTCTGGCTGCGGCCATCGACCATGTTTCGGATGGCGATACACGGCCGCGGCTGCTGATGAGCCCGCGCGGCAAGCCGCTGTCGCAAAACCGTGTGCGTGAACTGGCGGCCGGAGAAGGCGCGATTATCGTCTGCGGCCGTTTCGAAGGCGTCGACCAGCGGGTGATCGAGGCGCGCGGGCTGGAGGAAGTGTCGATCGGCGATTACATCCTCTCCGGCGGTGAGCCGGCGGCGCTGACGCTTCTTGACGCCGTCGTCCGTATCCTGCCGGGCGTTATGGGCAACGATCTTTCCGGTGTGCATGAGAGCTTCGAAGGCGGACTGCTGGAGCATCCGCACTATACCCGCCCGCAGGTCTGGGAAGGCCACGACATCCCAGCCGTTCTCACCTCTGGCAACCACGCTGTCATCGACAGGTGGCGTCATGAACAGGCGCTGAAGCTGACGCAGGAAAGACGTCCGGACCTTCTGGTAAAGGCTCAGGCCGAAACGAAATAATAGGCCGTCAGCACCAGCCCGACGGCGATCACCAGCCAGCGGATGATCCACTGCGGCACCCGCCGTGCCGTATGCACGCCCGCATAACCGCCAAGTGCTGCCGCAGGGAACATGATGAGCGCCGCCCACCAGGAAACGACACCGCCGCTGACGAAGATCGTGATTGCGATGACAGCGATCACGACTGACAAGAGGTTCTTCAGCGCATTCAGATGATGATAGCTGCCGCCCGAGGTTATTCCGAGGATGGCCAGCATCATGATGCCCATGCCGGCACCGAAAAACCCGCCATAGACGGAAGCGAGACCCTGAAAGACGAGGCTCTGCAGATTGCCGGGCGAACGTTCGGCGCTCGCTTTCGGCCGCAGCCACGGGCCGGCAGCGAAAACGGCGGTTGCAGCGAGAAGCAGCCATGGCACGAGCTGGCGGAAGGAGGGATTGTCGAGCGACAAAAGCAGAAGCGATCCGGCCAGCCCGCCGACGATTGAAACGCCCGACAGAAGGATCGCCTCGCGCCAATGGGCGCGGATTTCCGGCCCGTAGGCGATGACGGAGGTGATGTAACCCGGAAACTGCACGATAGCCGACGTGGCATTGGCGACAATGGGTGGCAGGCCAGCCAGCGTCATCGCTCCGAAGGTCAGGAAAGTGCCGCCACCGGCAATCGCATTGACGACACCCGACAGAAAGCCGGTGACAAACAGCATGAGAACGATGAATATGGACATGGCCCCTCCCAAGGTTCCCATCCCATATCCGCCAGCGCGCCGCTTCGCAACTGCCGGAACGCGGCGCGTAATTGATAAAATATTGTCATGAAAGGGATGACAAACGGCGCATCCTCGTGTATGTGCCCGCGTGGAAATGGGAAATATCCCAACCGAAAGCAAAGAATGGCGAACCCGCTCCTGCCGAAAGGCATGGTCTGAAGGCATTGACCGACAGACGAAACGTTGAGCGCTCTGGCTGTTTCAGAAGAAATCAGAGGTTAACATGACCAATATCATTCAGCAGCTGGAAGCCGAACAGGCCGCCAAGATCGAAGCAAAGCGCACCCTGCCCGAGTTTTCTCCGGGCGACACCCTGCGCGTCAACGTTCGCGTGACGGAAGGTAACCGTACCCGCGTTCAGGCTTACGAAGGCGTTTGCATCGCCCGTTCCGGCGGCGGTCTTTCCGAAAGCTTCACCGTTCGCAAGATTTCCTACGGCGAAGGCGTCGAGCGCGTATTCCCGATCTACTCCCCGCTGGTCGAAGGCGTTGAAGTCGTTCGCCGCGGTAAGGTTCGCCGCGCGAAGCTCTACTACCTGCGCGACCGTCGCGGCAAGGCTGCCCGTATCGTTGAGAACACCGGTACGCGCGCCCGCAAGCTGAACGAGTCCGAGCGTCAGGCGCTTGCCGACGAAAAGGCACGTCTGGAAGCCGAAAAGGTAGCAGCAGCACAGGCTCTCGCCGCCGAGAAGGCAGCAGCCGAAGCCGCAGAAGCCAAGGCAGCGGAAGAAGCAGCAAAGGCTGCGGAAGCCACAGCGGAATAAGATTTCCATTTCGATGGATTGATCAAAAGGCGGTCTTCGGGCCGCCTTTTTTGTTGCGCCGATATAACGTAGCAAGACACGCATGCGGCTTGAAAGCCGCGCTTGGCGAACATTGGCGGGCCTGAGAATACCGAAGCTCTTTCAGTCATTTCCTTTGCGGAAAGATGCGGCAGATTTCGACCGGCAACAAATGCCTGCCTGATTTCCTGCTCGAGTGTTTTAGCCCATCCTCGAACAGCATTGCCTAATTCCATTTATTGTGCGATTTTCTTGCTGTTTCAGGTGTTATTATGTTTTTATTTAATTCTTTTTTAACAAAAAATAAGTCCGCTTTTTTCGCCGTTGGTCTCGCCAGCGCGTTGATGAACATTCTTAATCTTTCCGGCTCGCTTTTCATGCTGGAAGTTTACGACCGCATTCTACCAAGCAAGAGCATTCCATCCCTTGTGGCACTGGTCGTTCTCCTGATCGTTCTCTACGCGTTCCTTATGGGTTTTGACGCGCTGCGAGGCCGCATATTGGCGCGCATTTCGGACAATATGGACGACGCGCTCAATCAGAAGCTTTTCAGGGCGTCGATCAGTGCACCGCTCCTTGCCTCGGGAAAGATCGATGGGCTGCAGATCGTCGGCGATCTCGATCAGATCCGTCAGTTTCTCTCAGGACCGGGACCGGCCACCTTCTTCGACATTCCCTGGCTGCCCATCTATCTGCTGATCTGTTTTGCCCTGCATCCGTGGATCGGGTTCGCTGTGCTCGGCGGAGCCGTAGTTCTCATCGTGCTGACGCTCCTTACGAACTGGCTGACCGAAAGGGCGACAAAGCAGGCTTATACTGCGCGAGGGCAAAGAAACGTCCTCGTCGGCAGCAGCCAGCGCAACATCGAATCCATCAAGACCATGGGCATGATGGGGGCGGTGACATCCATGTGGGACGAATTGCATTCCAGATACCGTGCCGTCACCCTGTCGACATCCGATACGGCCGGCATGCTCGGCGCCATGTCGCGAACCTTCCGCCTGTTGCTGCAATCCGGCGTCATGGCCATCGGCGCCGTGCTTGTCATCGACGGCAATGCATCGGCGGGCAGCATCATCGCAGGCTCGATCCTTTCGGCAAAGGCGCTCGGCCCTGTCGAACATGCGATTGCAAACTGGCGCAGCTTCATGACCGCAAGACAGGGCTGGAAACGCGTCAACGAGTTCCTGGAACTGGTGCGCGAACCCTCGCCGCCGCTCTCCCTGCCCCGCCCGCAATATACCGTCGCGGTTGACCGTGTAACCGGTGGGCCGCCAAATGGCGCGCGCGATACGGTCGCCGATATTTCCTTCACGCTGAACGCAGGCGATGGTCTCGGCATCATCGGCCCAAGCGCCTCCGGCAAATCCACGCTGGCACGCTTGATGACAGGCATCTGGCCCTATGAACGCGGTTCCGTCCGCTTTGACGGAGCCGCGCTCAACCAGTGGGATTTCGAGTTTCTCGGCAAATCCATCGGCTACATGCCCCAGCAGGTGGAACTGATGCCGGGCACCGTGGCGCAGAATATCGCACGCTTCGACCGCGATGCGACAGCGGAAGCGGTTGTCGCCGCAGCAAAGGCCGCGCAGGTGCATGAGCTGATCCTCAACCTGCCCAACGGTTACGATACCTATATTGGCGACCGTGGCGAGGCTTTATCAGGCGGGCAGAAACAGCGTATCGGCCTTGCCCGCGCACTGTTTGGCGAACCCTTCTTCGTTCTTCTCGATGAGCCGAACTCCAATCTGGACAGCGAAGGCGAAGCGGCCCTGCGCAATGCCATTGGCGACATCAGAGCGCGCGGCGGCATTGTCGTCGTCATTGCCCATCGCCCCAGCGCCATTGAAAGCGTCAATCTGGTGATGGTGATGAACAACGGCCGGATGCTGCGCTTTGGCACCAAGGAGGAGGTGCTCGCGCAAATCCTGCGGCAGAACATCCGCCAGGTGCCTGAGGAGGAAGAAACGCGCAAGATTGAAAACCGGGTGAGCGAAAATGGTTGAGGCGGAAAAACCCGGCATGACGCATGCGTCCATTCTCAGGCACTCGACCGCAGTGGTCGTTCTCGCCTTTGGCCTTCTCGTCGGATTGGGCGGCTGGGCGGCTTTTGCAAAGCTTGCCGGCGCAGTGGTGGCCACGGGCCGGGTTGTCGTTGAAGGCAACTCCAAGAAAATCCAGCATCTTTCCGGTGGCATCGTCAGTGAGATCAATGTTGCCGAAGGTGACAGGGTCGAGGCCGGTCAGATCCTGTTGCGGCTAAGCGCCACCGTCGTGCAGGCGAACCTCTCCATCGTCGAAAATACGCTTGCGCAGCTTTATTCGCGTCGGGCTCGTCTGCGTGCGGAAATTGCCGAAGCGCCGTCTTTCACCGTGCAGGAAGATCTGGCGGCACTGACGAGTTCGAAGGCGGCCAAGACCTTTATCGACAGCGAACAGAACCTTTTCAACAGCCGTCGCAACGCCTTGATCGGCATGAAAAAGCAGCTGGGAACACGCAAGGATCAGCTCGCCGACGAGGCGCGTGGCCTCGAGGTGCAGGTGGAGGCAACGGACAATGAGCTTGCCATTGTAAAGGAAGACGTTTCCAAGACGGACGAGCTCTTCAAAAAAGGGCTTGTCACGCTTCAGCGCCTCAATCTCCTCAAACGCCAGCTTTCCAATCTCGAAGGTCAGCAGGGCCAATATATCGCCGCCCGGGCACAGACGGTGGGCAAGCTGAGCGAATTGGACCTGCAATTGCTTCAGCTCGATGAAGACCGCAAATCGGAAGTCACGAAAGATCTGACATCGATCGAAGCGACCGTCGCGGAATATGAAGAGCGGCTGGCGGCAACGCGCGACCAGCTGGATCGCCTCGACATCCGCTCGCCGATTGCCGGTCGCATCTACCAGCTCTCGGTGCACAACATAAATGGGGTCATTCAACCGGGTGAAGTCCTGATGCTGGTGGTGCCAGAGCAGGATGAGCTTGCCATCGAGGCCAATATAACCCCGCGAGACATCGATCAGATTTACGTCGGGCAGCCGGTTACCATTCGTTTCACGGCATTCAATCAAAGCACGACGCCGGATTTGA
This sequence comes from Agrobacterium leguminum, assembly GCF_015704895.1. Lineage (GTDB taxonomy): Bacteria > Pseudomonadota > Alphaproteobacteria > Rhizobiales > Rhizobiaceae > Agrobacterium > Agrobacterium leguminum. Next base: position 172,325 of record NZ_JADQWB010000003.1, read on the forward strand.
GCGCGCAAGTTGCTGTCGTCGCCCCCGATCTGCAGACGGATTCCCGAACTGGCACATCTTATTACGCGCTGCGCATCAAACCCGACAAGGCCGGAATGGGTCATCTGCCCGGCGGGAAATTATATCCCGGCATGCCCGCCGAAGTATTCATACAAACCAGCGAAAGGAGTGTTCTTTCTTATTTTGTGAAGCCGTTCCAGGACAGGCTCAAAAAGACCTTCGTGCAGGAATAAACAGTTTTCACTGCATAATTTTGCGAAAGGAATTTCCGCAACACGTTAAAGACGCACTTTATTCAAAAAAACAATTTCTTATATTGTATTATCATTTTTTACGTATTAAATATCACCCGCAATATTTATTATAAATTTAATTTCAATTCATCGATTTCTCAAAAATTTATGGGAGTGTAAAATGGCGTTAAAAGTAACTTTTGGTAATGGTGGCGCCTACACGGTCGCTTCGCTTACCAATTTGGTCGATCAGGAAACATACAAACTCCTCGATGAAGCGACTACGCAGACCAAGACCGGTTCCTCGCTCAATTCCGGCATCGTTCAGGCCGCCCCGGGTGCCAAGATCGCTGTCGGATACAATGCCGACACGAACAGCTTCAATTTCGACGTGACGACGGCGTGGAATTCCGTTAAAAACGTCCTCGCCAAATCCGACACATCCGAAAACCTCTCGTTCAAGGATTTCGTTCACGTCGATGTTCACCTCGGCGGCACGGGTTCATCCAACGTTGAAGTCCTCAACGCCAAGCGCGGCAATATTTCCACGGGCTCGGGTAACGACACGGTCACCGTCTCTCTCGTTTCGAACGAGAAATTCTGGTCAAATGCCTTCAATGTCGACACAGGTGCTGGCAACGACACCATCACGTTCAAGGCAGGAAAGTCGTTCAACGACACCTCAGCCGAAGGTACGGGCGGTATTCTCGCCCAGGCTGTGAATGGTGGCGCTGGCGTAACCGACGGCAGTTTCACCGATGTCACCATCAATGCAGGCGCCGGTGACGACAAAATCGACCTGAGCGGAGTGAAGCTGGCTTCCTCGCTGGTAACCGGCGGCACGGGTGTCGATCGCATCATTGCAAGCGGTGGCGCTGATACCTTCGTTTTCAATCTTGGCGATATGGCCAAGAGCATTGTTACCGACACCATCAACGGCTTCAATGCGTCTATGGACAAGCTGAAGCTGGTCGGGACGACAATTGGCGACTGGACGCTGTCGACTTACGAATCAGACACGATCTTAAGCTATAATGTCGATGGAGCTCACAAAGGCGAGAAGATCGTTCTGTCCGACGTCCACCTCAGCGGCAGCGATTGGTTCACTGCATAATTGTCTCAAAGAGAATTTCATTTCTCATAGCCTGAAATGATTGTGGCCCGGAAGAATCCGGGCCACAATTTTTTGCTCATGAAACGGTAGGCAATCGCGTCAGCTATCGCAATCGTCCAGTCAAGCCGCCTTGACCTGATTGCCCATTCTACGCGTTGCGACGATGACCAGCACGCCAGCAAGCGCCAGGCAGAAAGCAAGGAAGAACATCGGCGCAATGGTGCTGCCGGTCTGATCCTTGATCCAGGGCACCACGTTCTGCGCCACGAAGCCACCCAGATTACCGACGGAATTGATCGCGGCGATGCCGGCGGCCGCCCCTGCTCCCTTGAGGAAGCGGCCGGGCAGGCTCCAGAACACCGGCTGGCCGGCAAAGATGCCTGCGGCGGCGATGCAGAGGAAGGCGAACTGCAAGACCGGATCGCTCAGCAATGCCGACATCAACAGGCAAAAGGCGCCGATGAAGGCGGGACCAACGATATAAGGCGTCTTGTTCTTTGCCTTGTCGGCGGCCAGGGGCACAACGAACAGGGCGATGGCCACAATCACCCAGGGGATGATGTTGATGAAGCCATTGGCGGTGTTGGAAACGCCGAAGCTCTTTACGATGGTTGGAAGCCAGTAGCTGAGACCATAGGCCGCCAGCGGAAAGCCGACATAGCAGAGCGCCATGAACAGAACGCGCGGATTGACCAGCGCCTTGAAGCCGTCCTCGGCATGCTCTTCCATGCCCTTGTTTTCTTCGGCCAGTCGATTCTTCAACCAGTTTTTCTCATCCTGAGTCAGAAACTTCGCCTTTTCCGGGGTATCGTCGAGATAAAAGAAGGTGACGATGCCGGCGATGACGGCCGGGATACCCGTGGCGAGGAATACCCATTCCCATCCGGCATAACCGAGGAAACCATCCAGATCGAGTAGCATGCCGCCGAGCGGCGCGCCGATGGCATTGGCAAGCGCGCTGAAAATCATGAACAGGCCGATCATGCGGCCGCGATAATCGCGCGGGAACCAGAGCGTCATCAGGAAGAGCACACCGGGGAAGAATCCCGCTTCGCAAAGCCCGAGCAGGAAGCGCAGGATGTAAAACATCGTGGCGTTTTGCGTATAGGCAAGCGCGATGGTGACGGCGCCCCAGGAAACCAGAATACGGGCGAACCATTTGCTGGCGCCGAAACGGTTGAGGAACAGGTTGCTCGGCACTTCGAAGATGAAGTAACCGATGAAGAACAGCGAAGCGCCAAGACCGTAGGCATATTCGCTGAGGCTCAGCGCATCGACCATCTGCAGCTTGGCATAGCTGACATTCTGGCGGTCGATATAAGCGATGAGATAGAGAAGGCCAAGAAACGGCATCAGCCGCCAGGTGATCTTCGAGATAAGGGCTTTTTCGGATACCATATGCTTTTCCCTCCCTTCGATTTCTCGTCGAAACGCAAATGATAAGGGAACCCATCTATATGTGCATCGCAAAATACGCAAGTTGCATTGCATCATAACCATTGGAGAACCCTAGCAGGACTGGCCCGTTACGGGCCTTCAGCCGTGATGCAGTGCATATAGAAAATGCCAAGCCGTCGCGTTCCGGGCTATGCGCATTCATATTGCCGTAAAACCGGCGATCTGCTATGAAGGCTGCCATGGGATCTAAATTCGGATGTCTCGCGCAGAATGTTTATGTGCTGCAGGACCACAAGCGTCTGCCGGCACGGTTCTTTGCGCGCGTTTCCGGGGCGCTCACCAGCCGACTTAGGCTCGCCTGACAGCACCGCTGTCCACGCCTTTCTGAACCCTGATTACCCTTTTCCATGACAAGGCATAGAGCCATGAGCGCACCCCGCACCTTATATGACAAGATCTGGGACGACCACGTCGTCAATCGTGACCCGGACGGAACCTGTCTTCTCTACATCGACCGTCACCTCGTCCATGAGGTGACGAGCCCGCAGGCCTTCGAAGGCCTGCGCATGGCCGGTCGCCCCGTGCATTCGCCTGCCCGCACGCTGGCCGTTGTCGATCATAACGTTCCGACCACAGCCGACCGGCTGGAAGGCATCAAGAACGAGGAAAGCCGCATTCAGGTGGAAGCGCTCGCGCAGAACGCCAAGGATTTCGGCGTCGAATATTATTCCGAGCGCGACAAGCGCCAGGGCATCGTTCACATCGTCGGCCCCGAACAGGGCTTCACCCTGCCGGGCATGACGATCGTGTGCGGTGACAGCCACACCTCGACCCACGGCGCCTTTGGCGCACTGGCGCATGGCATCGGCACCTCGGAAGTGGAGCACGTTCTGGCGACGCAGACGCTGATCCAGAAGAAAGCCAAGAACATGCTGGTGCGTGTCGACGGCAAAATTCCCGATGGCGTTACCGCCAAGGACATCATCCTCGCCATTATCGGCGAGATCGGCACGGCTGGCGGCACCGGCCACGTGATCGAATTTGCCGGCGAGGCGATCCGTTCGCTCTCCATGGAAGGCCGCATGACGGTCTGCAACATGACCATCGAGGGCGGCGCCCGTGCGGGTCTTATCGCACCTGACGAAACCACCTTCGATTACATCAAGGACAAGCCGCGCTCGCCGAAGGGCGAAACGCTGGAACAGGCCATCGCCTATTGGAAAACGCTGAAATCCGACGAAGGCGCCCATTACGACAAGGTCGTGGTGCTGGATGCGGCCAACCTGCCGCCCATCGTCTCCTGGGGTTCGTCTCCGGAAGACGTGACCTCCGTTGAAGGCATTGTTCCCAATCCCGATGATATCGAGGAAGAAAACAAGCGCGCTTCCAAGTGGCGTGCGCTTGACTACATGGGCCTGAAGCCCGGCACGCGCATCACCGATATCGCCATCGACCGTGTCTTCATCGGCTCCTGCACCAACGGCCGCATCGAGGATTTGCGCGCGGCGGCGAAGATCGTCGACGGCCGTAAAGTCGCTCCCACCGTTTCGGCCATGATCGTGCCCGGCTCCGGTCTCGTGAAGGAACAGGCGGAAAAGGAAGGTCTGGACAAGATTTTCCTCGAAGCCGGTTTCGAATGGCGCGAGCCAGGCTGCTCCATGTGCCTTGCCATGAATGACGATCGCCTGAAACCCGGCGAACGCTGCGCCTCCACCTCGAACCGCAATTTCGAGGGCCGTCAGGGCTACAAGAGCCGCACCCACCTCGTCTCCCCCGCCATGGCGGCAGCGGCGGCGATCGCCGGTCATTTCGTCGACGTGCGTGAGTGGCAATAAGCTCCTGAGGCCATCGTTGCAGGAAAGCCACCCGTCCCCCGCAGGGGGCGGGTGGTTTTTATTATAGTCCCTGCAAACGCCGCTGCGGCTGCGTGCCGTGCAGAAACACGGCAAAAGTATCCCAGGGCGGCGTGATGGAGAGCTGGCTCAAAATACGCGCGACCTCGCCCCTGTGAATGCCCGCATGCAGAACCATATGTGAGATCATCTCAGCGCGGGACATGTAACCCTTGTCCCCATCCGTGAAGGTGAAGGCGACGAATTCGCCAAGCGATGCCGGCGATGTTTTCTCGAGATAATCGAGATACCAGCCATCGAGAGCGGCGACATCCTTCGCAAGATCATCCAGCTGCGGCGTTGCCTCGGTATTATCCGAGAGAAAGCCATGTGCCGTTCCGGTGAGGTGACCCGAAAAAATCCTCGCGACGACGTAATAGTGATTGATCAGCCGGATTGCCGTGTGCCGTTGGGATGCATTTTGGACGGGATCGAGGTGTTTCAGCTTCTCGAACAAGTCCCTGTTCGCCCATTGGTGATAGCCGAGCAGGCTCCTGAGCAGATCCCTCATCGCAATATCCTTTACATCTGAAAAATGTGAGCACTATGTTTATATTTTCGCCATGGAGGATGCCTTGTCTACTCGCATTGCAAAGCGGAAGACCGAGATGCGCAAGGAGCCGCGTCAGGAGCGTTCCCGCGCCACGGTCGATGCCGTTATTCACGCGGCGGCTCGCATTTTGAGCGATCATGGCTGGGCGGGTTTTACCACGAACAGGGTCGCCGAAACGGCTGGTGTCAGCATCGGCTCGCTCTATCAATATTTCCCGGACAAGATTTCAATCGTGGAAGCGGTGCGCCATCGTCACCTCGAGGACTGTCTCTCCGTCATGAAGAGCGTCTCGCAAAAGCGGCAATCGCTTGCGAAATTCGTGGAAGAGCTCGTGACCGGCATGATCGGGGTCCACAGCATCCATCCCGGTCTTCACAAGGTCCTTCTGGACGATGCGCCCAGCCACGAAGGGACGAACGATCCCAACAGCGTTTTCGAACAGGAATATCTCGGTCTCTACGCTGCAGCGATCGCGGCACATATGACGGCCGGCACAAAGGGCGAAAGCAGAACCGCGGCGCTGATCGTATCCGATGCCATTGACGGCATCATTCATAGTGCCGCCCGCCGCGGAGAATTGCAGTCGCCCAAAGTCAGACGGGAAATGATTGCACTCGTTCACGCCTACCTGTCTCAGGCAACCGGTGAATGAGAGGCCGTCAGCTCATTCCGAAATGATCTTCACCCGCTGGCCCGGCTGAATGGTGGCCGTGGCGCTCATGGCATTGATCATGCGGAACATGTCGAGCTTCCGGTCGGTTCCCATCATCCGCGCCGCCATCGTCGCCACGGTTTCACCGGGCTTCACCGTCACCACCCGTACCCTGAGCGGCTTCAGCGAGGCGATTTCCTGTGGCGTCATCTTGCGGAAGCTGGTGCGCAATGTATTGGCGATGGAATCGAGCTGTGTATTGCCCTTCGGCACGGCGGTCAGGAAACGGAATATCTGCTGGCCGACACGAATGACGGTCACGTCGAAGTCCCATTTATCCGCACTTGCCCGGGCTGTCGCAGCCTCCAGACCATTGATCTGGGTTTCCTTGACGGTTTCCGGCAACAGGCCGGCAACCCAGCCGCTGGTCAGGTAATTGGCAAGGGTCGTCTGTTTCGGATCGGCGACGCCGTCGAAACGGATCGCCATATCGCCCGGTCCCGTCGCCAGAACGGCCTCGACCTTGTTGTCGATGACGAAACCTTCCGGCACATCGAAACGAATGCCGAGCGTTCCGTGCAGGAACGTCTGGCCGCGGACATAACCTTCCTGCGGGCTATCGCCATAAAGCAGGCCGTCTATGCCATCCAGAAACCAGTCGCGACCACGATCCCCGACCTGGCCGTCCTGGCCGAAGGCGCGGGCATGACGGCGCGCAAGCTCGATGCGCTGCGGCGTGTTGGGGTGGCTGGAAAGGAAGTCGAGGCTCTGGTCGTTTTCGGGATCGGCAGAAGAGAACCGCGCATAGGCCGCCATGGAATCCAGAAAACGCGGCGAGGCAAAGGGGTCGTAACCGGCCTCGCCCAGCATCCGCACGCCGATCACATCCGCCTGCAATTCCTGCTGGCGCGAAAAGGCCGCGAGCCGCAGCTTGCCGCGCGCAAGCGCCTGCTTGCCGGCAAGATCGCTCGACAGCACTTCGGCAACCACGCGGCTGGCAATCACCTCCGCCTCTTCGCGGCGCTGGCGTTCGATGCCGTGATTGGCGGTGACATGGCCCATCTCATGCGAAAGCACGGCGGCCACTTCCGAAGCATCGTTGGCAAGCGCCAGAAGCCCGCGCGTTACGTAAAGATATCCGCCCGGCAGAGCAAAGGCGTTGATGGCCGGCGAGTTGAGGATAGTGATGCGATAGGATTGCTGCGGGTTTTCCGAAACGGCCGTCAGAGCGCCGGCGATACGCGCGACAAGCCGCTCCGTCTTGGCGTCACGATATTCACCGCCATAACTCGCCACGATGCGCGGATGCTCGCGCGCACCCATCTGGGCACGGGGATCATTCTTCTGCACCTCTTCCACGGTCTGCGGATTATCCGACGGGCGCAGGGTGGACTGGTAGGCCGGGCTGAAGAGAGACTGGCACGACGACAGGAACACCGCAGACGCGGTCAGCACGGAACAGGCGGCAGCCATCCTGCCCGAACGGCGAAGGCCTGAACGGGAGAAGAGCCTCCACTGTGCAGTCATGCTATTTCTCATTCTCTATGCCTGCCCCTAACGTTCCTGATCATCCGTTAATTGCAGACCAGAATAACAGATTCGCCCCAACGGGCGATGAATGCCGAAATGGTAAAAACGATCCATCAAGTCCGGATTATTCCTGAAGAACGCAATAATTCCCATCTTTTCTCGGGCAACAACTTGAAACTGGCAAGTGCAAATTAGCGCCATTGAAGTCATCTAAAGCGATTGCCAGCGGCACACGTCGAAAATAAGGCGATCACCCGTTCAGAAAACTGTCCACCGCCTTCACATTTTGTGTGGCGAAGAAATCTGCGGTCGAGCCGACATAGACAACCCGGCCGCGATCAAGAAAAACCACCTGCTGCGCCAGCTTCTTTATGTCTTCGGGATGGTGGGTGACAATAATCACCGTGTTTTTTGTTTCTCCATGCAAGTCGAGAAGCAGGGAGGCCATACCCGCCCGCAATCCCGGATCGAGTGCGGCAAAGGGCTCATCGAGCAGCATGACCGGTTTTTTTCTGACCAGCGCACGCGCCAGCGCCGCTCTCTGCCTTTCTCCGCCGGAAAGCGTGCCCGGCAAACGTTTATCGAAACCCGCCAGGCCGACACGTGCAAGCGCCATCTCAATCCTTTCCCGGTCTTCCGCCCGCAATTTCAGCCCGGGGCTGACACCGAGAGCGACATTGGTGAAGATATCGAGATGCGCAAACAGATTATTATCCTGAAAGATCGATGAGACCGGTCTTTCCGAAGGATCGAGCGCTGTCATATCCTGCCCGCAGATCATCACGCGGCCGGAATCCGGCGCCTCGAAACCGGCGACGAGGTTGAGAAGCGTCGACTTGCCCGAACCGGACGCGCCGACGACGGCGGTTATCCGGCTCTGCGGGAATGTGCAATCGAGGTCGAAATCCTGTGTTCCAAGCCGCAGCCTGACCTTGTCCAGTTCAACGGCAAAATCATCGCCTGTCATATGCTCGCCCTTGCTGATTGGGATTGCCGTGCGACACCGCCTGCGGCAAGCAGCAGGCAGACGACACCGAGAAGGAAGGCATAACCGGCGGCATCATTGGTACGATAGCTGCCCATATTGCTATAAACCAGCCATGGCAGGGTGACGAAACTTTCCGATCCGAACAGGGCAACCGCGCCTAAATCGCCGAGAGACAGGGCCATGGCGAAGGAAAACGCCATGGCCAGCGGCCGCCACAGAACCGGAAGATCGGCGAACCGCAGCCGCGTCAGGCCCTGAAGCCCGAGACTGGCGGAAAGCCGGCCGGTTCGCAAAAAATGACTGGTGCAGGCCGGCTCCAGCACCCGCATGGCAAGCGGCAAAGCCATCAGCATGTTGATCAGCGCCACGAGGACGGGCGCATAGAAGCTGACATCGCCGAAAACCCGCAATAACAGGAACCACCCGCTTCCCAATACGACTGGCGGCACCAAAAGCACCAGCGAAGACCCTGCCCCCAGCATGGCGGAGAGGAAGCGCAGGGGTTGCCCTGCCTGCCGTCTGGAGCCTATCGCCTGGCGTGCGCCGATGATCGCCATGCAGCAAAGCACGACAAGGGCTGCGGAGAGTGCGGCGATTGCAAGACTGGTCGCCGCCGCGCGCAGGAAAATCGGCGCGGACAGAAGACGCGGCAGATCGGCCCTCAAACCCGAGACAGCGATGGCGATAAGCGGCAGGCCGATCAGCAGAACAGCGAACACGATTGCCGCGCCATCCCAGAGGCGGGCACCGATGCCCTTTCCATCGAAACGGCGAAGGGAACGACCAAGCGAGGGAATTTCCGCTTCGGGCGACGGCAAAAAGGCAAGAAGGCCGAGCAGGATTGCGGTGAGGGCAATCTGCAAAACCGAAAGTGCAATCGCCCGCTGCGGATCGAAATCGAACCGCAGCGCCTGATAGATCGCCACCTCCAGCGTCGTTGCCGCTGGCCCGCCACCCAACAGAAGAACAAGCGTGAAGCTGGTGGCGCACAGCATGAAGACAAGCCCGGCAATGCCGGGAACGAGACGCGCGACCGCCGGCCATTCGATAAACCGAAAAATCGAAACCGGCCCCATGCCGAGGCTCGCGGCCATGCGCCAATATTCGCCCGGAATGCGCTCCAGCCCTGCCAGCATCAGCCGCACCGAAAGCGGCAGATTGAAAAACACATGGGCAATAAGAATGCCAGACAGGCCGTAAATGCTGAAAGGTTCATCCGCCCCGGCAAAAACGAGTGCCGAATTCAAAACGCCCTGCCTGCCCCAGATGGTGATGATACCGAAGGCGCCGACGATCACCGGCAGACCCATCGGCACCGCCATCAGTCTGATGATCCAGATCCTTCCTGGAAACTCGCGCCGACGGCAAAGCGCCAGCGCCACCGGCAGGCCGAGACCAATGGAAAGAAGGGTTGAAAGCGTTGCCTGATAAAGCGTGAAACGCAGGATGCGCAACGTATAGGCATCCATGATGCCGGCGGCGGACGCGCCGGCATCGAAGGACAGGAGAGCCGCAACCGCGAGCGCCATGAACAGGAAAACGGCGGCAAAAGCCGCCGTTCCGAAAATGATCGACCGCCGGTAATCGCGACGCAGCATCATGCGCGGGTGTGCCTCTTCCTCAATTCATGCTCATGGCGGCAAGCCATTCATCGATCCATGCCTTGCGGTTCTTCGCCACCTCTTCCGGATCCATCAGGAAAGTCTTCTGCGGCACCACGAGTTTTGAAAACGCCTCCGGCAAGGGCTTCGAGGTCGCCGCAACCGGCATCATCCAGTTGTTTTCCGGAATGGCATCCTGAAAACCGGATGTCAGCGTGAAAGCGAGGAACTGCTTTGCCAGTTCCTTATGCGGCGCGTTTTTAAGGAGACCGGAAACCTCGATCTGGATGTAATGCCCCTCGGAAAAGGCGGCGGCCTGATAACGATCCGTTTTTTCAGCGACCATGTGATAGGCGGGCGAGGTGGTGTAGGAGAGCACCATCGGCACCTCACCCTTGGTGAAGAGGCCATAGGATTCCGACCAGCCCGGCGTAACGGTGAGAATGCGCTTCCTGAGCTTTTCCCAGGCCTGCGGGGCCTTGTCGCCGTAAACCGATTTCACCCATAGCAGCAGGCCAAGCCCCGGCGTGGAGGTGCGCGGATCCTGAATGACGATTTTCTGCGAGGGGTCGCCTTCCACGAGGTCTTTCAGGCTCGTCGGCGGGTTTTTCACCGTCTGCGTGTCATAAATGACAGCGAAATGGCCGTAGTCATAGGGAACGAAAACATCGTCCGTATAGCCGCCTGGCACCTTGGCCGCCGATGCATCGATGCCGCTGACATCGAACAGACCGGTCTGTTTTGCTTCCGCGACAAGATTGGTGTCGAGACCGACGACGACATCCGCCTTGGACCCCGCCCCTTCAAGCTTCAGACGATTGAGCAGCGCCACGCCATCGGCCACGCCGACGAAATTGACCGTGCAATTGCAAACCTTCTCGAAGGCCTCCTTCACCTTGGGACCGGGACCCCATTCGGAAACGAAGCTTTCATAGGTGTAGACAGTCAGTTCCTGTCTATCCTGTGCGACGGCAAGACCGGGCAGAAACAGCGAGGCGGCAACGAGGGAATTCAGGAAAAGACGACGGCGCACGGGTATCTCCTCAAAAAAACGATAGGGAAATAGCCGCCTGCGTTAAAGCCGTCTAATCCCTCCGCCGGTATGAACCGGATCAGGTTCTTCGGGTTGGCAAGCCTCTCAGCCTTTTGCACCCAAGCGCAAAAGACACCCCGTTAGATCAAGATGATGGTGTAGTCCCGCCGTCTCCGATTGGCAAGATGGCCGATGTCAGCCCTGTTCCGTCATATGCACCAGTTCCCAGACGTGCCCGTCGGGATCCTGAAAGCTGCCGGCATACATGAAGCCATGGTCCTGAACAGGCTTCCAGCCGCTGCCGCCGGAGGCAAGCGCCGTGGCGATCATCCGGTCGATTTCCTCCCTGCTTCCGGCGGAAAGACAGGTCAGAACCTCGGTGGTTCGCGTCGCGTCGGCAATGTCGCCGTTGATGAAATCGCGGAAACGTCCCTCCTGGAGAAGCATCACGAAGATATTCTCTTCCACGATCATGCATAGCGTGCGGTCATCCGAATATTCCGGGTTGAAGCTGAAACCGAGAGCAGTGAAGAAGTTTCTTGATGTCTCGATATTCTTGACCGGCAGATTGACGAAAATCATGCGCATTTTCACAACTCCTCCAAACGAACGCCGGCATAGAACGGCAATTCAGCTTTTCTGTCAAAGGCCGAAGGAGGACCGGCCAAACGGGGAACTGATTACCTTCAGCCCTCCAGTTCCTCGCGCAGCATCTCCAGTTCCAGCCATTCTTCTTCCATGGCCTCCAGCTTGTCGCGCAGCTTCGACATTTCCTGCGCCAGCGTGTTGAAGGCCGCCGGGTCCTTTGTGAAAAGTTCCGGATCGGCCATGCGCTGCTCGCGTTTTGCGATTTCGCCCTGCGCCTTTTCCATCTCCTTGGGAAGGTTTTCGAGCGCGAATTTCTGCTTGAAGGAAAGCTTGCCCTTGGCCTTTGAAGGATCCTGCGATGCAGAGGCGGAAGGTGCGGCCTTCGCCTTTTCCTGTTTCTCAGCCTTGCGCTTTTCTTCCGCCGCGCCCTTGCGCTGCGCCATCATGTCCGAATAGCCGCCGGCATATTCGATCCATCGTCCGTCCGGCTCATCCGGATTGACGGGCGCGATGGTGGAGGTGACGGTGCGGTCGAGGAAATCGCGGTCGTGGCTGACGAGGATAACGGTGCCGGAAAAGCCCGCAACGATTTCCTGCAGCAGGTCGAGCGTTTCGATATCGAGATCGTTGGTCGGCTCGTCGAGGATCAGAAGATTGGTCGGCCGCGCCAGAATGCGTGCCAGAATAAGGCGCGCGCGCTCGCCACCAGAAAGGTTGCGGATCGGCGTACGGGCCTGTTCCGGCTGGAACAGGAAATCCTTCATATAGCCCGTCACATGCTTCAATTCGCCGTTGACCAGCAGATTTTCACCGCGGCCATCGGTCAGATAATGCGCGAGCGTATCGTTGGGATTGAGATCCTCGCGTTTCTGGTCGAGCGTCGCGATTTCCAGATTGGTGCCGAGCTTCACCGTGCCGCTATCGGGCTCCAGCTGGCCGGTGAGCATCTTCAGAAGCGTGGTTTTACCGGCGCCATTCGGGCCGACGAAACCGATGCAATCGCCGCGATGGACGCGCAGCGAAAACGGCGCGACGATCACGCGCTCGCCATAAGCCTTGGTGATGGCCTCGGCCTCGATGACCAGCTTGCCGGATTCACGCCCTTCGGTAACGGTCGCCTGCACCGTGCCCTGCGGTCCCTTATGGCCGCGATATTCCGCACGCATGGCCTGAAGCTCGCCAACGCGGCGCATGTTGCGCTTGCGCCTTGCGGTCACGCCATAACGCATCCAGTGTTCTTCACGCTCGATGGCCTTGCCGAGCTTGTGTTGTTCCAGTTCTTCCTCTTCCAGCACCTTGTCGCGCCATTCCTCGAAATGGGCAAAACCGCGATTGAGACGACGGGACTGGCCACGATCCAGCCAGACGGTCGAGGTCGAGACCTTTTCGAGAAAACGCCGGTCATGCGAAATCAGCACCAGCGCGCTGCGCGTCTGCTGCAGCTCGCTTTCAAGCCATTCGATGGTGGGCAGATCGAGATGGTTGGTCGGTTCGTCCAGCATCAGGATATCGGGTTCCGGCGCCATGACGCGGGCAAGGGCCGCACGTCGCGCTTCACCGCCGGAAAGGCTCGCCGGATGTTCCTGTCCGGTGAGGCCAAGATGCTCCAGAAGATAGGTGACGCGATAGGGATCGTCACCGGGGCCGAGCCCCGCTTCGGCATAGGCCTGAACCGTGTCGTAACCGGCAAAATCCGGAGCCTGCTCGAGATAACGGATGGTGGCGGCCGGATGCTGGAAAACCTCACCTGACTGCGCCTCGACCAGACCCGCGGCGATCTTCATCAGGGTGGACTTGCCGGAACCGTTGCGCCCGACAAGGCAGATGCGGTCGCCCGGTTCCACCTGGAGATTGGCGCCGTCGAGCAGCGGGGTCACGCCGAAAGTCAGCTTGATGTCATCGAGTTTCAAAATTGGGGGTGCCAAGGCGTCAGGCTCCGGTCAGATCATAAGGGCGGGCGAGCACGATGGCTTTTCCGCTTTTCAGCGAGAAATGCACGGGGCCGCCATTCGCGACATTGGAAATAGTGCGGGACGAACCGAAAGCAAGCGCGAAATCCTTCAACGGATAACGCACATTGCCGATATCGAGCCCCTCAAGGGCGGTAAATCCGGCAACCGAAAACAGCGAGGCGGGCGGCAAATCGATATCCAGCGAACCGGCAAGCAGCGGCCGCGCCTCTTCTTCACCGGAGGTCAGCGTAACGTCGATACCACGTTCGGCGAGCGCCACCGCGTAAAGAAGGTGCTGAAGCGCATGGTCGCTTCTCGCGCCTCCAAGCGCACCGACAAGCACCAAAGAATGCGCTCCACGGGAGAGAGCTTCCGATACCGCGATCTCGCCATCCGTCACCGCCTTTGCGGCCGGGTATGGCTGCCGCGCTACATCGGGCCAGGCCTCCAGCAACTCTTTGCTGGCGGAATCGAAATCCCCGACCCACAACTCCGGCGCAAGGCCAAGCGGCCCGGCATGGCGCATGCCGCCGTCGGCCGCAATCACACGGCTATCCGCGACCGCCTCTTGCAGACGATCGGTCACCGTAACATCGCCGCCAAGCAGAATGGTGAAGCGCTCTTTATCCATGCCCTGCCTTATCGCACCTCGGCCAAAAATGGAAAGCGGAAACCCGATGAAATCGGCCTATATTGATTTTCGCCGGCTTCGGGATTATGAAACGCCTCAGTGGTGATTTGCCGACCGGCTTGCAGCCACTTTAAAGAAGTCGCTAAAGGGTCGAGGAAAAGGGCAATTTCCTGGGACCGGTCGCGATTTCGCTGCCGGTTTTTTTGTTTTCGCAACGTTCTTTACGTGATCCGGAAAAGAGAGTTCGACATGCCGATAAAGATTCCCGATACGCTTCCCGCTTTTGAGACCCTCGTTCATGAGGGCGTGCGGGTCATGACCGAAACGGCGGCCATCCGGCAGGATATCCGCCCGCTCCAGATCGGGCTTCTCAACCTCATGCCGAACAAGATCAAGACGGAAATCCAGATGGCGCGCCTCGTCGGCGCCTCGCCGCTGCAGGTGGAGCTGTCGCTGGTGCGGATCGGCGGCCATCGCGCCAAGAACACGCCGGAAGAACATCTTCTGTCCTTTTACGAGACGTGGGAGGAAGTGCGCCACCGCAAGTTTGACGGTTTCATCATTACCGGCGCGCCCGTGGAGACGCTGGCCTATGAAGACGTGACCTACTGGAACGAAATGCGACAAATTTTCGAATGGACGCAGACCAACGTCCATTCGACTCTGAATGTCTGCTGGGGCGCGATGGCCGCCATCTATCATTTCCATGGCGTACCGAAGCACGAGCTGAAGGAAAAGGCTTTCGGGGTCTACCGTCACCGCAATCTCTGCCCCTCATCGATCTATCTGAACGGCTTTTCGGATGATTTCCAGGTCCCGGTCTCGCGCTGGACGGAAGTACGCCGCGCCGATATCGAAAAACATCCGAAACTCGAAATCCTGATGGAATCCGAGGAAATGGGCGTTTGTCTGGTGCATGAGAAAGAGGGCAACAGGCTCTATATGTTCAACCATGTCGAATATGATTCGACATCGCTTTCGGACGAGTATTTCCGTGACGCGAATGCCGGCGTGCCCATCAAGCTGCCGCATGATTATTTTCCGCACAACGATCCGGAGCTTGCCCCGCTCAACCGCTGGCGCAGCCATGCCCATCTGTTTTTCGGCAACTGGATCAACGAGATATACCAGACGACACCCTATGATCTCGAAGCCATCGGGCAACTGGCGGCGTAAATTGCGGGATTGCGAATTGCCGGAAAATGACGCAACGTCCGCCCGGCAATTCGCAACACTAGGGAGAATGACGAGATGAGCGACGCGGCGGCGCGGGAGAATTTCGGTTTCACGGCGACCGGCGAAAAAGTCGAACGCGTCACCATCTCGAAAGGCGGGCTGACGGCCAAGGTCATCACCTGGGGCGCGGTCATTCAGGATCTGCGCCTCGAGGGTCACCAGCCGCCGCTCGTTCTCGGCTTCGACAGGTTCGAGGACTACAAATATTCCTCCTATTTCGGCGCCACCCCCGGCCGCAACGCCAACCGTATCGGCGACGGCCGGTTCTCGATCGACGGGCACGAATACCAGCTGGAGCTCAACGAAAAAGGCGTAACCCACCTGCATGGCGGCAGCGACGGCATGGGAAAACGCAACTGGATGCTGATGGAACATGGCGAAAGCCACGCGGTTCTGCAGATCATCGACCCCGATGGCCGCGCCGGTTATCCCGGCAATTGCACGGTCACGGCCACCTATACGATCCTCGACGGCGGCGTGCTTTCGGTGGTCTATGAAACGGTGACCGACAAGCCGACCATCGCCAATGTCTGCCAGCATTCCTATTTCAATCTCGATGGCGCAGACACCGCACTTGGGCATGAGATCAGCATCGCGGCTGATTTTTACCTGCCCACCAATGACAAGCAGATACCGACGGGCGAAATCCGCTCCGTTGAAGGCACCGTCTTCGACCTGCGCCACCCGACACCGATGCGGCGCAAGGAGAATGGCGAGCAGGTTCTCTACGACCATAATTTCTGCCTGTCGCCCGAGCGCCGCGCAAAACGCAAGGTCGCCCGCGCCTATTCGCCGGCCTCCGATATCGCCCTTGAGGTTCACACCACCGAACCCGGTGTGCAGTTTTATTCGGCCTTCAAACTGGACGTTCCCGTTCCGGGCCTCGATGGCCGTCACTACGGCCCCTTTGCCGGTTTCTGCCTGGAAACGCAGATTTGGCCGGACGCCGTCAACCACCCGGATTTCCCGCACGCCATCCTGCGGCCAGGCGAAACCCTGCGACAGGAAACCGACTATATTTTCAAGAAAGGCTGAAGCGGCGCGCCGGGGTCAATCCAGCACGCAGCCGACATAGCCGCCGGAAGCGCGGGCGCGGCGTTCTATAAGGCCGGCAAGCCGTTGCAGCCCGCGTCCCGGCTTGCTGGCGACGCGGTCGATTGGATTGGGTAATGACACAGCCAGCAGCGCCGCCTGACGGGAGCTGAGTTTTGCGGCCGGCACCTTGAAATGATGCTGGGCGGCAGCCTCGATTCCATAAATGCCGGGTCCCCATTCGGCAACGTTGAGATAAATCTCCATCATCCGTTTTTTGGACCAGACGAAATCGGCGGCAATCGCCAGCGGCAACTCCAGCCCTTTGCGCAAAAACGAACGTCCGTTCCATAAAAACAGGTTCTTGGCCGTCTGCATCGGAATGGTGCTGGCGCCACGCGTCGCGGCCCCGTCGAGCGCATTGCTGACCACGGATTGCATCTGGTTCCAGTCCACGCCGCCATGGAAACAGAATTGCCCGTCCTCGGACATCATCACGGATTGCACAAGGCGCGGCGAAATATCCTCAAGCGGCACCCAGCGCCGGTCATATCCCTGCAGGGTCACCAGATCGGCGAGCATCAGCGTCGAGACCGGCCGGATAAACGGCAGCGCATAAACCGGAATCAGCAGATAGGGCAGGATCAGCAAAGCCAGCAAGGTCATGACGATACGCTTTGCCAACGTGCGAAAATCCACCTTCGGACTGCTCCGGTCTTCCGCCAGCACGGCGTAATCTGCGTCGCTTTCAGGCGTACTGCTCAATATTCGTCAAAGCCCCGCACCAATTGAAGCCTTTCATAGTCCATTGCCGCCTTCAAGGCGAGTCCGCTCAAATAGTTGCACCTCTGGAATCACGAAAAGGTTTGCCTGCATTCGCGCGGCATGCCAAAGAGCGCGGCATGGACGCTGCGATGACAAATTTCGAAAAGAAGCTGCGCGAAAACGCGGCTAAAACCGAAGCCCTGCTTGGCCGCCTGCTTTCCGGCGAAGCCCGCGCGGATGAGATCACGCGTCCGCAAAACCTGCTCGACGCCATGCGCCATGGCGTGCTGAACGGCGGCAAACGCCTGCGGCCCTTCCTCGTCATCGAAAGTGCCGCCCTTGCAGGCGGGAATGCCGAAGCCGCCCTTTATGTCGGCGCGGCACTTGAATGCCTCCATTGTTATTCGCTTGTTCATGACGATCTGCCGGCCATGGACGATGACGACCTGCGCCGCGGCCAGCCGACCGTGCATCGCAAATTCGATGAGGCAACCGCTATTCTCGCCGGCGACAGCCTGCTGACGCTTGCCTTCGATATCATCGCATCGGACGAAAATCCGCTCGCGGCCGAGCGCAAGGCCGCGCTCGTACTCTCGCTTGCCCGCGCAGCGGGCATCGGCGGCATGGCCGGCGGCCAGGCGCTCGATCTCGCTGCGGAAAAGAAAGCACCCGATGAAGCCGGCGTCATTACATTGCAGGCTATGAAAACCGGTGCACTGCTGCGTTTTGCCTGCGAGGCGGGCGCAATCATCGCCGGCCGCGATGTTTCCGAGAGGCAAAGGCTGCGTCTCTTCGGCGAAAAGATCGGCCTCGCCTTCCAGCTTGCCGACGACCTTCTGGATTTGACGGCCGATGCCGCCACCATGGGCAAGGCAACCGGCAAGGACGCCGCGCGCGGCAAGGGAACGCTTGTGGCGCTGCGCGGCGAGGACTGGGCACGCAACCAGCTGCGGGAGCAAGTGGCGGAAGCCAGCGAACTGCTGGCCCCTTATGGAGAAAAGGCCGCGATTCTCATCGCGGCCGCCAGATTCATCGCTGAACGAAAGAGCTGAGCGGCTTCCACTCAGCTTTTCATTATCCAATCAGCCCTTGAGCGGCGAAATCAGCACTTCGACGCGACGGTTCTGGGCGCGGCCATCCGGCGTTGCATTCGAAGCGATCGGCTGCGACGGGCCGAAGCCGAGCGTCGAAATACGGCGCTGGTCGACGCCACGCGCGCCGAGATAATTGGCGACCGATGCGGCACGACGTTCCGAAAGGCCCTGATTGTAACCGGCGCTGCCGGTCGAATCGGTATGGCCGTTGATGTCGATGAGCGTGCGGTTGAACTTGTTCAGCACGATGGCGACGGAATCGAGCGTCTGATAGAATGGCGGGATGACCTGATCCTGGTCCGTCGCGAAGGTGATGTTCGACGGCATGTTGAGAACGATGCTGTCGCCTCGGCGGGTAACCGAAACGCCGGTTCCCTGAAGCTGGGCGCGAAGCTCGGCTTCCTGGCCATCCATATAATTGCCGATGGCGCCGCCGGCGAGCGCGCCGATGCCCGCACCGATAAGCGCGGCATTACGGCGACCGGTCGGCGAACCGCCGACAGCCAAACCGCCCAGAGCACCGACCACGGCGCCGATGCCGGCGCCGCCCGCCGTGTTCGACATCTTCTGTTCACCCGTATAGGGATCGGTGGTGGTGCAGGCGGAAAGATAGGTCCCGCAAAGGGCGACGATCGCGATTTTTTTGATCATGTGTTTTGATGCTCCGAGAGGTTCAGGAGGTATGACAGTGGAATTCCGGCCTTTTCACGGTACTCTTTACTCCGCCGCATCTTTCCGGCCAAAACGCTTTTCGATGTAATCGATCACAAGCGCTTCAAAATCGGCGGCGATATTGGGACCACGCAGGGTCAGCGCCTTTTCACCGTCGATAAAGACGGGCGCTGCCGGACTTTCGCCAGTTCCGGGCAGGGAAATGCCGATATCGGCATGTTTGCTTTCACCGGGACCGTTGACGATACAGCCCATGACAGCGACATTGAGCGCCTCGACACCCGGATATTTCTCACGCCAGATCGGCATGTTCTTGCGAATATCATTCTGGATGTTCTGGGCAAGTTCCTGAAAAACGGTGGACGTGGTGCGCCCGCAGCCGGGACATGCCGCAACGACCGGAATGAACTGACGGAAACCCATGACCTGCAGCAGTTCCTGCGCCACCTGCACTTCGCGGGTGCGGTCGCCATTCGGCTCCGGCGTCAGCGAAACACGGATCGTATCGCCGATGCCGTGCTGCAAGACGTAACCCATGGCGGCGGACGAGGCGACGATGCCCTTGGAGCCCATGCCCGCTTCGGTGAGACCGAGATGCAGGGCGTGATCGGAGCGTTCCGACAGCATGGAATAAACGGCGATCAGGTCCTGCACCTGGCTAACCTTGGCCGACAGGATGATGCGGTTGCGCGGCAGGCCGATCTCTTCGGCAAGCTCGGCGGAAATCAGCGCCGACTGAACAATGGCCTCACGCGTGACCTGACGGGCAGAGAGCGGGAAGCCCTGCTCCTTGTTCTTGTCCATCAGCGTCGTCAGAAGTTCCTGATCGAGCGACCCCCAGTTGACGCCGATTCGCACCGGCTTGTCGTAGCGGATCGCCATTTCGACGATCTCGCCGAACTGCTTGTCCTTCTTGTCCTTGAAACCGACATTGCCGGGATTGATGCGGTATTTCGCCAGCGCTTCGGCACAGGCCGGATGATCAGCCAGAAGCTTGTGGCCGATATAATGGAAATCGCCGACAAGCGGCACATCAAGCCCAAGCCGCAGCAGCCGCTCACGGATTTTCGGCACGGCGGCCGCGCTCTCGTCGCGGTCAACGGTGATGCGCACGATTTCCGAACCGGCCCGGAAGAGCGCCGCCACCTGCTGCACGGTGGCGTCGATATCCGCCGTATCGGTGTTGGTCATCGACTGCACGACGACGGGCGCGCCGCCACCGACGATGACACCGCCCACGTCTACGGCGACGGATGCGCGGCGGGGCTTGGGATCGTAATCGGCATGTGACGTCATGGCGGTCTCTGGAGCTTGCGGCAAGGTCTGGCAATTGAGGTGAAACAGGCAAGCCTGCTTGTCAACACCCAACGCATGAGAGCTTCTACTTTACCGCAATCATGGCAAAATTCGAGACGCCTATTCCTTGCCCGCACCATCCGCATGGCGGGCGAGCCGCGAAAGCAGCAGAACCACCACATGCAAGAGCGGCAGGGCGATGAAGACACTGGCAAGGCCGGTATGTTCGGCAATAAAGCCGATGGCCGATGGCGCCACCAGAATACCGGAATAGCCCATGGTGGTGACCACCGAGAGACCAATGCCGGGCGCCAGTCCCGGCATGTTGCCGGCGGCGGAAAAGGCAATGGGAACCATGTTGGAAATGCCGATGCCGGCAATCGCAAAGCCGATGATCGCGATAGTGGAATTTCCCGCAAGACCGGCAATCATAAGACCGATAATCGACATGGCCGAACAGAAGCGCAGGGTCGTCACGGCGCCGAAGCGGTCACGCACCAGATCGCCGGCAAAACGCATGGCCGCCATGGTCATGGAGAAGGCCGCGAAGGCGAAACCGGACTGCGACACCGAAGCGCCGAGTTCATTGCGCAGATAAAGCGCGCCCCAGTCGAGGATAGCGCCTTCAGGAATCATCGAGAACAGCGCCATCAGGCCGATGATCCACGGCAGCGGCGTCAGCGGCAGGCCGCCTTTCGGGCGTTCCTCCTCCGGATGCGGACGATCCGCAAGGACGCGCGGCCACGCGATGACCAGCAGCACGAGCGCGATGACGGTTAGCGCAATGGCATGTCCCTGCACACCGATGGCCGTGATGAGATAACCGCCAAGACCGGCGCCGATCAGGCCGCCAAGGCTCCAGAAGGCGTGGCACGACGACATGATGGCGCGGCGCATATCCCGTTCCACCGCCACGGCATTGGCGTTCATGGCGACATCCATCGCCCCCGTCAGCCCGCCGAACAGAAACACCGCAATCACCCCGGCCCACACCGTGCCCGCCCAGGAAATGAAAAGCAGAGTCGGCAAAAAGATCGCCGCAGTGACGAGACTGACCGTACGCGAGCCGAAACGGGCGATCTGCGAACCGGCAATCGGCATGAAAACCAGCGAACCGATACCGAAGACCAGAATGATCAGGCCGAGCGCGCTCTCACTGAGGGACAGGCGCGCCGCAAATTCCGGAATCTTGGGCGCCCATGACCCCATCATGAAACCGTTCATCAAGAACAGCAGGGAAACGCCCAGCCTGTGCCGCGTCAGATAGGACGAGCGTATGCCTGTCGGCGAAAATGTCGTGGGGCCATTCATCGGCAATATCCTTCAGACTTGACCATGAGAAAACTGAGCGACGTCATCATCGCCGCAATAAATCTGTACGCCCTCTGCCGACAGCGCCTCGACGAATGCGCGGTCGGCATCCTGCTCCAGCACGAGGGAAAGAGGTGGGGAGAAATCATGCACATGGAAAGCTGCCCTGTGGCCGAGCTTTTCCGTGGTGATGGCGGCGACAATCCGCTGGCTGGCGCTGCAGGCGAGCCGCTTGAACACCGCATCCTCGAAAACATCCGCCGACAGACCCGTCTCGGCCGCAACGCCGCAGACACCGAGAATGCAGAGATCGGGCCGCATCAGTTCGAGCTGCCGAAGCGCCATGGCGTCGATCGCAGCCCCTACGGCCGGATCGACCTTGCCGCCGATCAGCACCAGATCGATATCGGCCCGCCCCGTCAGTTCAGCGGCAATGGCGGGCGTATTCGTCACCACCGTCAGGTTGAGCCCGGCAGGAAGCGCCCTTGCAATGGCGAGATTGGTGGAACCGGCATCGATGAAGACGACCATGCCCGGCTCGAGAAGCGGGACAACGGCGCGCGCCAGCAGGGCCTTGCGGTCGGCATCCTCGGCAATGCGCGTCTTCAGCGGCACCGTTTTGCTGTCGGAAAGCAACGCCCCGCCATAAACCCGCAGGCATTCTCCCCGGGCTGCCATCTCACGCAGGTCGCGGCGCACGGTGTCTTCGGAAACGCCGAAATTCTGCGCGAGATCCTGCGCCAGCACCCGGCCGCTTTGCCGTAACTGCGCAAGGATGAGCGCCTGCCGCTCGCTGACAAAATGATCGCTCATCGGAACCCATGCATAAACCGGAATAAACGTGCACTAACATGCATATTCGAGTTTTTACGGCTGCGCAACAAAAAACGCCCGCCGGAGAGGCGGGCGTCTGACACTCATCAATGATCGGATACGGCTTTATTCCCCGTAAGCGATCAACAAATCCTTCGCATCGATCTGATCGCCGGGGCGCACCAGAACTTCGGCGATCTTGCCGTCGCGTTCGGCGTGAAGCGCGGTTTCCATCTTCATCGCCTCGATGGAAAGCAGCACGTCGCCAGCCTTGACCTCCTGGCCCTGATTGACGAAGACGCGGCTGATCACGCCCGGCATCGGCGCGCCGATATGGACGGCATTGCCGGGCTCGGCCTTGCGGCGCACGGCGGAGCCGGAAGCGCCATGGGCACGATCCGGCACCTTGATGCGGCGCGGCTGGCCGTTGATCTCGAAGAACACCGTCACCATGCCCTTGTCATCCGTACCGGACGAGGCCTGATTGACGATGACCAGCGTTTTGCCGCGTTCGATATCGGCAAACAGTTCCTCGCCGTCCTCCATGCCGTAGAAATAGGCATGGGTGGGCAGCACCGAAACCGGGCCATAGGTCTCGGCTGTCAGTGCGAAATCCGTGAACACCTTCGGATACATCAGATAGGACGCGAACTCGAAATCGTCGACCTTGCGCTCCAGCTTGGTCTCGATCACCTTCCGTTCGGCATCGAGATCGGCATCTTCCAGCAGCGAACCCGGACGAACCGTATAGGGTGCTTCGCCCTTCAGCGCCTTTTTCTGCAGGGCTGCCGGCCAGCCGCCGGGCGACTGTCCAAGATCGCCCTTCAGCATCGACACCACCGATTCCGGGAAAGACACTTCACGATCGGGGTTTTCAACGTCGGCCACCGTCAGATCCTGGCTGACCATCATCAGCGCCATGTCACCGACGACCTTGGAAGACGGCGTCACCTTGACGATATCGCCGAACATGCGGTTGGCGTCGGCATAGGCCTGAGCCACCTCGTGCCAGCGGCTTTCGAGACCCAGCGAACGAGCCTGTTCCTTGAGGTTGGTAAACTGGCCTCCCGGCATTTCGTGCAGATAGACTTCCGAGGCCGGTCCCTTGAGATCGCTCTCGAAGGCGGCATACTGGTTGCGCACAGCCTCCCAGTAGAAGGAAATGCGGCGGATCCATTCGGTATCGAGACCCGTATCGCGTTCCGATCCCGCCAGCGCCTCCACGATCGAGCCGAGGCATGGCTGCGACGTATTGCCGGAGAAGGCGTCCATTGCAGCATCGACAGCGTCGACACCGGCATCCACGGCCGCAAGAACGGTCGCGGCGGAAATGCCCGAGGTATCGTGGGTATGGAAGTGGATCGGCAGACCGGTCGCCTCACGCAGCGCCTTGAACAGAACCCTGGCGGCGGCCGGTTTCAACAGGCCTGCCATGTCCTTGACAGCGATGATATGAGCCCCGGCCTTTTCAAGCTCGGCGGCAAGGTTGGTATAATATTTGAGATCGTACTTCGGACGCGCCGAATTCAACAGATCGCCGGTATAGCAGATGGTCGCCTCGCAGAGCTTGTTCTCCTCGGCAATCGCATCCATCGAGACACGCATATTCTCCACCCAGTTCAGGCAGTCGAAGACGCGGAAAAGATCGACCCCGCCCCTTGCGGCCTGACGGACGAAGTATTTCACGACGTTGTCGGGATAGTTCTTGTATCCGACGCCGTTCGCGCCGCGCAGAAGCATCTGCAGCAGCAGGTTGGGCGCGCCTTCGCGGATCAGCGCAAGACGCTCCCATGGGTCTTCCGTCAGGAAGCGCATGGAAACGTCGAACGTCGCCCCGCCCCAGCATTCCAGCGAGAGAAGCTGCGGCAGCGCCTTGGCGTAAACGCTGGCGACACGGGCAATATCATGGGTGCGAACGCGGGTGGCCAGAAGCGACTGGTGCCCGTCACGCATGGTCGTATCGGTAACCAGAACGCGTTTTTCATTGCGCATCCAGTCCGCAAAGCCCTTCGGGCCAAGCTTGTCCAGCAACTGCTTGGTGCCATCGGGCGTCGGCGCATCGATATAAGGCACGACGGGCTTTGCCGCCTTTTCGGACGGCCTGGCGCGACCCTTGGTTTCCGGGTGGCCGTTGACGGTCACGTCGGCAAGATAGGTCAGGAGCTTCGTGGCGCGGTCCTGACGCTTGACCTGCGCGAACAGCTCCGGCGTCGAATCGATGAAGCGAGTCGTATAGGTATTGTTGCGGAAACTGTCGTGACCGATGATGGCTTCGAGGAAGGTGAGGTTCGTTGCCACGCCGCGAATACGGAATTCGCGCAGCGCGCGGTCCATGCGGTTGATCGCCTCATCCGGTTGCGGCGCCCAGGCCGTTACCTTGACGAGCAGCGGATCGTAATAGCGGGTGATGACAGCGCCGGTATAGGAAGTACCGCCATCCAGACGGATACCGAAGCCAGAGGCGGAACGGTAGGCGGTGATACGGCCGTAATCCGGAATGAAGTTATGTTCGGGGTCTTCCGTCGTGATACGGCACTGCAGCGCGTGGCCGTTGAGACGGATATCCTCCTGGCGAGGCACGCCGGATTCCGCGGTGCCGATGGCGGCGCCTTCGAGAATATGGATCTGCGCCTTGACGATATCGATACCGGTCACGACTTCGGTGACGGTATGCTCCACCTGGATGCGCGGATTGACCTCGATGAAGTAGAATTTGCCGGTATCGGCATCCATCAGATATTCGACCGTGCCGGCGCCGATATAGCTGGTCGCGGCGGCGATCTTCAGGGAGTAGGCAGCAAGTTCCTGACGCTGCGCTTCGGTGAGATAGGGCGCGGGCGCACGCTCGACCACCTTTTGATTGCGGCGCTGGATCGAACAATCACGCTCGAACAGATGCACGACATTGCCATGCGTATCGCCGAGAATCTGGCTTTCGACGTGACGCGCACGCTCGACCAGCTTTTCCAGATAGACCTCGTCCTTGCCGAAAGCGGCTTTCGCCTCGCGCTTGGCTTCCGTCACCTCGCGGGCGAGATCCTCTCGTCTGCGGATGGCGCGCATGCCGCGTCCGCCGCCGCCCCAGGAGGCTTTCAGCATGACCGGATAGCCGATTTCCTCGGCCATGCGCTCCACTTCCGCCATATCGTCGGGCAGCGGATCGGTAGCAGGAACAACGGGGACGTTGACCGAGATCGCCAGATTGCGCGCAGCCACCTTGTTGCCGAGCTGGCGCATCGTATCCGCCGTCGGTCCGATGAAGGTGATGCCGGCCTTGTTGCAGGCCTCCACGAATTCGGGGCTTTCAGACAGAAGACCGTAACCGGGATGGATCGCGTCCGCTCCGGAGAGTTTGGCTACGCGAATAACCTCCTCGATCGAAAGATAGCTCTCGATCGGTCCCATATCCTTGGCGAGATGCGGACCCCTGCCGACCTGATAGGATTCGTCCGCCTTGAAGCGGTGCAAAGACAGCTTGTCCTCTTCCGCCCAAATCGCAACGGTTTTAATCCCAAGCTCGTTCGCTGCCCGGAAAACGCGGATCGCAATTTCGGATCGGTTGGCAACAAGTATTTTCGATATTTTCAAGACGGTCTCCCCACACGCCAAAACAAAATTTCTGCTGCACTGCGGAATTAAGCAGCAAAACCCGGTCTTGGAAAGGGCAATTCCGGCGAGAACTGTCCTGTTTGCGCTAGCTCAGCAAACCATGACGAAAAGCAAGCGCTACGGTATGCTGCCGGTTCTTGGCGCTGAAACGGCGCTGGATTCCATTGATATACCAATCGACCGTGTGGTTGGAGATCGATAGTTGGCGTCCAATTTCGGTGGAGGTCATGCCGTCCGCCATCAGCGTCAGCACCTCCATTTCGCGCCTCGTAAGCTCGAGGGCGGAAACGTCAGGGGCATTGCTGAAGCCATGGGCTTGCCCAGAAAGATCGAGCAGGCGCCAGAACACGGCACGTGTGGCCGCATCGAGCAGTTCCACCTGCAAAGAGGGCAATTGCCGATCCTGGCCGCCAATGAAGACCGCACCGATGAAGCCCGCACGGCCATGTACGGGAAAGGCGTAACCACCCTGCAGACCGTACCGGCCGGCATCGTGGAAAAAGACGCTCGCCCTTTTGCGATGCATAGCACGCGGCAGGCCCTCCAGCGCTTCCTTCCACTGAAATGGCTTGTGCACCATGCCGATCACCTTGCGGACGGGATCGACGAGATTGTATTTCTTGGCCCTGTAGACCTCCAGCCAGCCTTCGGGAAGATGTTGCGCAAGGATGTGTCCGGTGGAGGCGAGCTCCCCGGTCATCCGCCTGCTGACTAGAAAATATTCGAAACCGTATTCGCGAATGAGCGTTGCAAATTCGGAACGAACGCGGTCGGCGCTTCCCGCCTGGTAACACGCAGAGATGAAGTGAAGAATATCATGCATAAAGACACGTGGTCCGGAGCTTGGCTTGAAGGGAATGACACGAAGGACGTGGTCCCGCGATGACGTCATGTTACTCGGGCGCCGGTCGGTTGAGATTGAACATATCGTCGTTAGCAATCCCTGAAACGAAGATGCGAAATCTTGTGACGGCAGGTCCCGGGAAACATCGGGTTCGTTTTTTTTCGGTTCGCACGCGCGGTCAATCTGTTAAGCCGCCATTCAGACAGAAAGAGCGATAATTACACAAATTTCGCCGTCTCATGCAACCTTGCTAAAATAACTTGCCTTGAGGCCGAACAAACAACCGCTCGAAAAAGACGCTCGGACTGGATTGAAAATTTGACCTTGTTTCAGGTTTACACACGCGCTCTGCGCTATCTGACCGTACATAAATGGCGGGTGACGGTGGTCGTCATCGCCAACGTCATTCTTGCAGCGATCACCATCGCCGAACCGGTGCTGTTCGGCCGGATCATCGACGCCATCTCTTCCGGCACCAACGTCACGCCGATCCTTATCCTTTGGGCGGGTTTCGGTGTCTTCAACACCGTCGCTTATGTGGCTGTCGCCCGCGAGGCAGACCGGCTGGCCCATGGCCGGCGCGCTTCGCTCCTGACGGAAGCCTTCGGGCGCATCATCTCGATGCCGCTTTCCTGGCACCATCAGCGCGGCACATCCAATGCCCTGCACACGCTGCTGCGCGCCAGCGAAACGCTGTTCGGCCTGTGGCTCGAATTCATGCGCACGCATCTGGCCACCTTCGTCGCACTGGTGCTGCTGGTGCCGACCGCCATGTCCATGGACCTGCGCCTCAGCTTCGTGCTGATCGGCCTCGGTATCGTCTATTGGTTCATCGGTAAGTGGGTGATGGGCCGCACCAAGGACGGCCAGGCTTCGGTTGAAGAACACTATCACAGCGTTTTTGCCCATGTCAGCGATTCCATCAGCAACGTCTCGGTGCTGCACAGCTACAACCGCATCGAGGCCGAAACGAAGGCGCTGAAATCTTTCACCGAAAAGCTGCTGAGCGCGCAATATCCGGTGCTCGACTGGTGGGCCTTCGCCAGTGCTCTGAACCGCACGGCCTCCACCGTTTCGATGATGATCATCCTCGTCATCGGCACCGTGCTGGTGAAGAACGGCGAGTTGCGCGTTGGCGATGTCATCGCCTTCATCGGTTTCGCCAATCTCCTGATCGGCCGCCTGGATCAGATGCGCCAATTCGTGACGCAGATTTTCGAAGCTCGCGCCAAGCTCGAGGATTTCTTCGTGCTGGAAGATTCCGTCAAGGAACGGGAAGAACCGGGCGATGCGCGCGAATTGTCGAATGTCTCCGGCACGGTGGAGTTCCGCAACATCAATTTCGGTTTCGCCAACACCAAGCAGGGCGTTCACGACGTTTCGTTCACGGCCAAGGCCGGCGAGACAGTCGCTATCGTCGGGCCGACAGGTGCCGGCAAGACCACGCTCATCAACCTTCTGCAGCGGGTCTACGATCCCGATTCCGGCCAGATTCTGATCGATGGAACCGATATTTCGACGGTGACGAAAAATTCGCTCCGCAACTCCATCGCCACCGTGTTTCAGGATGCCGGCCTGCTGAACCGCTCCATTCGCGAAAACATCCGCCTCGGCCGTGAATCGGCCACCGATGCGGAAGTGGTGGAAGCAGCGGCAGCCGCAGCGGCGACGGATTTCATCGACAGCCGCATCAACGGCTATCTAACCCAGGTGGGTGAACGCGGCAACCGCCTGTCCGGCGGCGAGCGCCAGCGCATCGCCATTGCCCGCGCCATACTGAAGAACGCCCCCATTCTGGTTCTGGACGAAGCGACCAGTGCGCTGGACGTGGAAACGGAAGCCCGCGTGAAGGCCGCTGTGGACGCGCTGAGAAAGAACCGTACGACCTTCATCATCGCCCACCGCCTTTCCACGGTCCGCGATGCCGATCTCGTCCTCTTCCTCGATCAGGGCCGGATCATCGAAAAGGGCACCTTCGATGAGCTGAGCCAGCGCGGTGGACGCTTTACCTCGCTGCTGCGCACCAGCGGCCTGCTGACGGAAGACGAAAACCAGCAGCCCCGGCCAAAGGCCATTGCCTCCTGAGGGCCTGGCTGACGGAATGAAGACAGGGTGGACAGCATGTTGTCCGCCCTTTTTCTTTGTGCGCTTCCCAACGGCTCCGCCAGATCACAGGTCGTCTATTGGAGAATTCCGGTCAGGGAACTTGCCAGCCAGAAATCGATCTGCCCGAAGGGGAGGACATTTCCCAGAAAGGCGACAATACCTGCTGCGAGATTGGCCAGGAAAATTCCAAGCAACACACCAAGCATTATTCCGACGCTCGTTTTGCGTGGGTAGCGCGCCAACCAACACGACAACGCCAGGGAAAGAATGGCGAGCAACGCCAACAGTGCAAGTTCTGTGAAAGATGCGCTGAATTGCAAGATAACTCCCTTCCGATCGACCGACTATTCGCGACTGCTGCTTTTCTCGAAAAGATTGACGAGACAGTCCGCACCGGACGATCCGGCACCACGCCATCAAAACCTTCGCCAATATGACCCTATCTCGGTGCTGCGGGAGCTTCCAGCCGACGCTGCGAAGGAGCCCGGTTCCGTGCCATGATCCGACCCATTAACTGAGTCAGAGGCCAGGGTAGCCCACAAAAATTCAGGCCCCCGCGTTACCACGGGAGCCTGAGTTTAAAGGCGAACGGAGACCTGATCGTCTCAGTCGAAGGGGATCACCCGGTCATCTGCCGACAGGGCCTTGCCATCGACGGAAACGGAGATTTCCGCCGTATCGGCCTTGCGGCTTACGACGATGTCCCTGGCCTTACCGTCGAGCGTGATCTTCACCGAGAAACCGCTCCAGTCCTCCGGCAGCGACGGCGAAATATGCAGCTTGCCGTCGGTGCGGGTGATGCCGAGAATACCCTCGACGGCGGCGCGGTAGAGCCAGCCGGCGGAACCGGTGTACCAGCTCCAGCCGCCACGGCCCGCATAAGCGCCTTCACCGTAGACATCCGCAGTCACCACATAGGGTTCGACCCGATAGGTTTCCGACGCTGCCGCATCGAGCGCATGATTGACGGGATTGAGCAGCTTGAAGCAATTCCATGCCTCCTGTGCCCTACCCTGCTTCGCAAGGGCGAGAACCACCCAGGTCGCCGCATGGGTATATTGTCCGCCGTTTTCGCGCACACCCGGCGGATATCCCTTGATGTAACCCGGATCATGCGGCGCACGCGAGAAGGGCGGCGTGAACAGCCGGATGATACCGGTCTGCTCATCGACCAGATGCTCCATGACGGCATCCATTGCCTGCCGCGACCGAGCCTCTTCGCCTTCGCCGGAGAGAACGCTCCAGCTCTGGCCGAGCGAATCGATCCGGCATTCCTCGCTTTCGGCGGAACCGAGCGGCGTACCGTCATCGAAATAACCACGCCGATAATAGCTGCCGTCCCAACCCGCCGTTTCGAGAACATTGCGCAGCTTTTCACGATGCGCCGCCCATTTGCCGACACGATCAGTATCGCCACGCTTTTCCGCAATCTCGATGAAATCGCGCAACGCTCCAGACAGGAACCAGCCGAGCCAGACGCTCGTGCCCTTGCCGCCGACACCGACACGGTTCATGCCGTCGTTCCAGTCCCCGCCGAGGATCAGCGGCAGGCCATTTTCGCCAGTGCGATGAATGGCAAGATCGAGCGCCAGGGCCGCATGCTCGTAAAGCGTGGCGGATCTGTCACTGGTCTCAGGCTGGAAGAAGGCGTCATGCTGGCCGGGCATCAACGCTGCGCCCTTCAGGAAGGGGATGCTTTCATCGAGGATGGCGGCATCACCCGTGGCCGAGACATATTGGTTGATCGCATAAGCGAGCCAGACCACATCGTCCGAAATGGTGGTGCGAACGCCAGCGCCCGTCAGCGGCAGCCACCAGTGCTGCACATCGCCTTCCGGAAACTGGCGGCCTGCCGCACGCAGGATCTGCTTGCGGGCGAGATCCGGCTGGTAGAGCAGGAAGGCCAGCGTATCCTGCAACTGGTCGCGGAAACCGAAGGCGCCGCTCGACTGGTAAAAGGCGGTACGTGCCAGAATGCGGCATGCCAGCGCCTGATAGGGCAGCCAGTTATTGACCATGTGGTTGAAGCCGGCATCCGGCGTGGAAACCTGCAACTGCCCGGTAAAGCCCGTCCAGAACGCCTTGCTTTCATCCAGCACCGTCTGGAAGTCCGCCTTGCGAACATCCTTCACCAGCGCTTCGGCCTCTTCCGCATTGTCGGCGTCGCCGAGAATGAAGGTCATATGCCGTTCTTCGCCGGGCTTCAGGTGGATTTCCTGCATCAGTGCAGCACAGGGATCGCCGTCGACCTCGGTGCTGCCGCTGAGTGCGGCGCCGGACACGATGCCCTGCGGCGCCTGCGCCGACCCGAAGCGACCGATGAATTCCCGACGGCTGGTGGTGAAGCCGCTCGCCTCGCTGTCGAGCGTCAGGAAAGCGGTGCGGGCGCTATAATCGATGCTGTAGGGGTTCGACGCAAAGATCGCATTGTTGCCGGCATCGTGCCTGCTCAGAATGAACGGCGCGGATTTCTGGCCGTTATTGCCGAGCACCCATTCCACATAGGCATAGACCTTCAGCCGGCGGCTTTTCGAACCCTTGTTGCGAACGATGACCTGCGAGAGCTTGACCGGTTTTTCGCGGTCCACGGTCTGCGTCAGCTCCACCTCAAGCGTATCGGCCACGCCCGTCAACACGGAATAACCGAGGCCATGGCGGGTTTCGAACATGGCTTCGGGATCGCGCGACAGCGCGGCGCAGGGCGTATAGAGCTTTCCTGTCTCCACATCGGCGACATAGAAGGCCTCGCCCGGCCGGTTGATGACCGGATCGTTGCTCCAGGGTGTCAGCTGATAGTCGCGCGAATTGCGGCTCCAGCTGAAACCGGCACCTTCCGCCGAAATATGGAAGCCGAAATTCTCGTTCGAGATGACGTTGATCCACGGATGTGGCGTGGACTGCCCGCCATTGAGGCGCACGACATATTCCTGACCGCTTCTGGCAAAACCGCCGAAACCGTTCCAGAAATCGAGATCGCCCGCATCCTCCACCGGCTCCGCCACAGGGAAGACCGGAACAGGCAGGCGGGCCTGTGCTGCATCGCTCGTGCCGTCAGGACCGCGATGGGCCGCAAACAGCGATACCGCGCGGTTGATCTGGTCGACGATCTTGCCATTGCGCACATGGAGAACGACGCGGGAAGCGGCGAGAAGCGCGCTCCACGTCTCTTCATCCATCAGGTCGCGGCGCACGGAGAAGACGTGCGGACGTCCACCATCGGCGGGATTGATGCGGCGCTGCGCCTCGGAAATATGATCCAGCGCATGCTGCATGTCCTGCGCATAGGACGCAGCCCGCTCGTTGACGATGACGAGATCGAAGATCACGCCGCGTGAACGCAGATATTCATGGGCGCTCAGCGCCTCACGGGCGATATCCATATCCATATCGTCGTTGATGCGCAGGCTGAAGATCGGGAAATCGCCGGAAATCGCAAGCGGCCACAAAGCGCGCTGCGAGGCGAGACCCGTTTTCAGCGTTTCCGAATCCGCACGCAGATGCATGTCGGGATAGGTCAGATAACGGCCGAGATGCTGGAAGGCGGCCGCCTGCTGCGAGGTGACGCCGACATGGCGCATCTGCACCTGCGTACGCGTCCAGGCATGCACGAGTTCATGCGCGAAGGCATCCGGATGACGATAACGGTCGATTGCCTTGTCGACTTCCTCGCGGCTTGGCGCGGCGATCGTCCAGAAGATCACGCTCACCTTTTTGCCCGCCGGCACGCGCACGGTGCGGCGCAGCGACAGGATCGGATCAAGCGTGAAGCCGTCGGTGCTTGAAAGCGTCGCACCGGCATCGAAAGCCGCCGCTTCGCGCAGCGAACGTCCGCGACCGATGAACTTGGCGCGATCCGTCTCGAATTCCGTCGGCCGCGACGGGCCGGCATTGTCGGCGGCCAGATGCGCGATGACGGTGCCGGGCTCGTTCGGACTGCGACGGTTGCGCCATGCGCGGATAACATCGCCGCGCCGGCCAATCTCCGTCTGCACGAACATGCGCGAGAACAGCGGATGGGCGTTGTCGTCATCCTCCGACGCAATCACCGGCTCCATATAGGAGGTCACTTCGATATAGCGATCCTCGGAACCGACATTGAGCAGGGTGACGCGGCGGCCCTCGGCATCATGCTCGGTGGCGACGATGCATTCGACCACGCTCTGCAGATCGCCGGTGGTCTTGTGGAACTCGGCCTTGTCATCGGTGAAGATCGTCTTGGTCTTTTCACCTTCGATAACGCGCGGCTCCGCCGTCGCGCTCCACCATTGTCCATTGGTGGTGTCGCGCAGGAAGATGAAGGTTCCCCATCGATCCTCCGTCGGATCGGCCTTCCAGCGGGAAATCGCCTGGCCGTTCCACTTCGAATAACCGGCACCCGTGGAGGTGAGCATGGTCGAGTAGTGGCCATTCGACAGGAACACCACTTCGCGGTCACGCACAGCCGGATCGGCAATGGAGCGCACTTCCGCACGCAGCAGGTCTGCCTGTTCCTTGCCGGGGGTCTCCGGCTCGTATTTCGCGCTCATGACCGGCACTTCGCGCGGCGCCTTTTCCTGCAGCAGCAGTTCGGCCGCCTCGATCACAGGATCGGAATGGAAGAGTTCGCGCAGCACGCCATCGAAAGCGACGTTGGCGACGGCCGCAATCGACATGCCGTGATGGTGGGCATAGTAATTGTAGACCACTGCGCAGACCTTGCCGTCCGGCACACGTGTCGGCGTGAAATCCACCGCATCGTGGAAACCGTACTGGCCAAGCGCGCCAAGCTTGCGCAGTTTGTCGAGGTTTTCGAGCGCACCGTCAGGATCGTACTGGCTGGCGAGGATCGACGCATAAGGCGCGATCACCGCATTCTGGCCAAGGCCACGCTTCAGACCAAGCGTCGGCACGCCGAAGTTGGTGTACTGATAGTTCATGTTGTGATCGCGGGCGTTGAACGCCGCTTCGGAAATGCCCCATGGCGTGCCGAGACGACGACCGTGGTTCATCTGTTCCTTGACGATCAGATTATTGGTCTGGTTGAGAATACCCCCCTGACGCTCCTGCATGACAAGCGGCGGCATCAGATATTCGAACATCGAGCCGGACCAGGAAACCAGCGCGCCCTGCGCACCGATCGGCACGACCTGGCGGCCGAGACGGTACCAGTGTTCGGTCGGCAGATCGCCCTTGGCGATGGCGAAGAGGCTGGTCAGGCGGCATTCGGAAGCCAGAAGGTCGTAGCAGGCCTCGTCCAGCTCCTTGCTTTCGACACGATAGCCAATCGACAGAAGACGGCGATCCTTGCGGTAAAGGAAGGTGAAATCCATCGAGAAGGCGAGGTTGCGGCTGCGGTCGCGCAGCGATGCGAGGCGCTGGCGTAGCGGCTCCATGTTGGTGAGGTCGATGGCGCTGTCGGAAATATGCGCCTCGCAGCAATCGACGAGCAATTGCGCCCAGCGGGTCACTTCCGCGCTCTGCGCGGATTTCACCTCGTGATCGACGTTGGTTGCGAGTTTCTGGATATCGCGCGCAAGAACCGCGAGATTGATGACACGGATCGAGGCGAATTCATGCTCGCGCTTGACCGAGGCCAGAGCGTTCGAGAAGCCGATGATGCGCTCCTCAAGACGACGATGCAACGGACGCAGGTTCTTGCGGTCGTCGGGCAGCGCCTTCAGCGTTTCACGCAGAATGCCGGCAACATCGCCAATACCGTCAAGATTGCCCTGAAGATGCGCGGACGGCGCTTCCGCCCAATCACGGCAGGCGGACGAAACCGCGATCAGGTGGCCGGCGAGATTGCCGCTGTCCACCGCCGAAACATAGCGCGGCCCAAGCGTCTGCAAGGTGTCGGTATGATACCAGTTGTAGAGATGGCCACGATGCTTTTCCATCTTCTCGACGGTCTGGATCGTGTTCTCGATCCGCTCCAGCGTATCGGCAAAGCTGATCCAGCCGAACTGGCGGGCCGAAATAATGGAAAGCAGATAGACGCCGATATTGGTGGGCGAAGTACGCGAAGCGACGATGGGCTCCGGCGTTTCCTGGAAGTTATCCGGCGGCAGGTGGTTTTCCTGCGGCGTCACGAAGGCCTCGTAATAACGCCAGGTGCGGCGTGCGATCTTGCGAAGCTCGAAAGAGACGTGTTCCGAAACGAACAGCCGGTCTTCGGTTTCAGCCGACTGGCTGACATACCAGGCAACGGCGGGAGACAGAACCCAGAGCAGCGTGAAGGGAATGCCGATCAGGAAGGCGTTATCGCCCGGCAGCGCCGCAAACAGCAGGCCAAGCATCGCCACCACGGGCGCATGCCACATCTGGCGATAATAATCGATGATGCTGCCCTGCGCGCTCGACTGCATGCTGGCGGCGGTACGCCATTCCAGCATCAGCTTGTGGCTGACCAGCAGACGGTAAAGCGAACGGGCAATCGCATCCGTCATCATGCAGGCGGCATCGGCGATGAAGACGATGCGCAGCGCAACCTGTGCATTGGTGGCGCGGATTTCCGACCAGATGGTATGGAAATGCGCCTGCGGCACGATATCGGTGGAGCGCGGCACGAGACCGGACAGCAGAGACAGCGTGGGCGCGACGAACAGCGAGAAGATCAGCAGGATCTGCCAGATCAGCGCACCGAGCGGATCCATGAAATACCAGCCGAGGATCGAGGCGAAGAACCAGGCGATCGGCGTCAGCGAGCGACGCAGATTGTCGACCATCTTCCAGCGGCCGATGGCGGTAACGCCACGGGCACGGTCAAGGATGAAGGGCAGAAGCTGCCAGTCGCCACGCGCCCAGCGATGCTGGCGCGACACTTCCACCTCGTAACGGGTCGGAAAGTCCTCCACCAGTTCCACGTCGGTCACCAGCGCACAGCGCGCAAAGGAGCCTTCGAGCAGATCGTGACTGAGGATGGAGTTTTCCTCGATGCGGCCCTTCAGCGCCGCCTCGAAGGCATCCACATCGTAAAGACCCTTGCCGGTAAAGGTACCTTCGGAGGTCAGGTCCTGATAAACGTCGGAAACGGTAAAGACGTAAGGATCGATACCGCGGTTGATCGAGAAGACGCGCTGGAAGACGGAAGCGTCCTTGCCGGTCGTCAGTGAGGGCGTTACGCGCGGCTGCAGCAGGCCGTAGCCTTCGACAACCCGTCCGGATACCGGATCGATCACCGGGCGATTGATCGGGTGGTGCATCTTGCCGACGAGCTTGGTCACCGCATCGCGCATCAGGCGCGTATCGGCATCCAGTGTCATGACGTATTTCACGCCCTCCGGCACGACGTTCGCGCCGCCGAGGAAGGTCGTATCCTTGTCGCCGCGCAGCAGCATGTTCAGTTCATGCAGCTTGCCGCGCTTGCGCTCCCAGCCCATCCAGCAGCCTTCGGCCGGATTGTAGAGGCGGCGGCGGTGCAGCAGGTAAAAGCGCGTCTTGCCATCAAAGGCATAACGGCTGTTCAGCGCCGCAAGCTCGCGCTTGGCATAATCGAGAATCTCGAGGTCATCGTCGGACTGCTCGTATTGCGCGTCGCGCCAGTCGCTCACCAGCGAGAAGTAGATCTCGCCATGCGGATTGGCGAGATAATGCACTTCGATA
Source organism: Agrobacterium leguminum (assembly GCF_015704895.1). Taxonomy (GTDB): domain Bacteria; phylum Pseudomonadota; class Alphaproteobacteria; order Rhizobiales; family Rhizobiaceae; genus Agrobacterium; species Agrobacterium leguminum. Next base: position 208,849 of record NZ_JADQWB010000003.1, read on the forward strand.
TTGCGCATCATCTCGTCGACACTGTCGCGGCTGGTCAGCATGCAGGGCACGGCGACCAATGTGCGGGCGTCCTGCGGAATGCCGTTCTTGAACTCGTATCCGACCAGCCGGAACGGTTTCACGAAGAAGGTGACGAGGGTGTTGAAGAGGCCGGTCGCGCCTTCGGATGCCGGCAATGCGAACATCAGCAGGAACGCGGTCACGACATACCAGGGCATGCCCGCCTGCGCCAGGAACCAGCCGACAGCAAGCATGGCGAGCGCAGTGATCAGAAGCACCGGCGCGGCGATTGCCAGCCAGTTGAACTTGCGCATCGAGCGCACGATGCGCTGCGATACCAGCGGCCGGTAACCCAAAGCCTTTTCAAGCTCGAAGCGGCGCTGGCCGACAAGCACGGAGCCGACATTGACGCGATGGGTTTCATCCGCACCCGCCGGCGTCTCCGAACGCGCCATTTCGACGGCGGCGCGCGCCACCTCGACTTCGGTCTTGGGAGAACGGCGCGCCAGAAGTTCGATCGTGTTGCGGTAGGTGTTGCGCGAACCGAAATCGAGAACCTCGTAGTCGGTCTCTTCGCGCAGAACCTTGTCGATATGGCTGACTTCCTCGAACCACACCGACCATTCGGTATCGTCGATTTCGCGCAGGCTCTTGACGATGTTGCCCATCGTCACATTGCCGGATGCCAGGCGATTATGTTCCGACATCATGACGTTTTCGGCATCGGTGCCGGCAGCATGAAGACGCTCTTCAAGCCACGCAACCGCCAAACCGGAGGTCTGTGAGCCATTGCGAAGACGATAGAGGAACTGCGTCGCGAAAGTCGGATCGTCAACCAGCGAATCGACCTGCTTGAGAAGCGCGGCCGACGCCTCGGCATCGTTCAGACGGATGATTTCATCAACGACCTCATTCGCCTTCTGGCGCATGCGGCGCGAACGCTCCACACGAATGGAGATGCGGCGGAGATTTTCGATGAGGACGAAACGGATGATCGACGGCAAAGCCCACAATTCGCCGATCTGCAGCGTCTTCGAGGTCTGATAGCCATCCACCAGCGCCGTCATGTTTTCGCGCGAAACCGTGCTGTGGGTATGGGCGACATAAAGCCAGCCGAGCGCCATGACCCGCGGGATCGTCACGCCGCCCACCGTCATCGTCGGCAGCTGGCGATAGAACTTGCGCGGAAAATCGCGGCGGACTTCCTGGATCGCCTCTTCGATGACGTAGTGATTGTCGAGCAGCCATTCCGCCGCCGGCGTTATCGTCGCGCCATTTTCCGCATCGACGGCCGTGGTACGATAGACCCTGAGGATTTCCTTCTCGTTCTCGCGATGACGCTCGAAGAAATCGAATTCCATGAAGCCGGGAAGACTGTCGGCGCCATCGCGCGAAAGCGCGGCGCCCGCATCATGCAGTTCCTCCACCGTCATATAGGACGCGCGGATCGAATCGTTGTGATCGATCTGCTTCGTCTCGGAATCACGGGCGGCGGCGGTCGGGGTAATATGAAATGACATCGGGCTCGTATTCTGAACTTTATGGAAACTTGTTCGACTTGACCGGCATTTCGTCCGTGGCGGGAACACACACGAAAATCGGGCAACGCTATATTTATGACTTATCCTGAACCTTCGGTGAACCGGACCGGACGCTGTGCGGAACGGATCGTCAAGTGCGGAACATCCGCAGGCGCGTCATGCTGCAGCATCATTATTCCGGAATATCTGCGAAGCTGGAGATCGGCGCGGACAGGGCTTTTTTGGTGAAGGAAAGAAAATCGCGTCGTTCGGCCCGGCAATGCCGTTCCGACCGGATTTCGCACCCTCCCCGATGGCGAAAACTGTTCGCGCAACGTCCGATAATCCCCCGTTGACAACCTGAAGGGCAACACGAACCGAAAGGCCCGCGCTACATCCGAAAGAAGCTAATGCCCCAGGACGTCAATAGTTCCATGCCACCTGTGGCGGCACGATGCAAGCGCTGAATTTCGGGGCATTTCCGGGCAGGCTACGCCCCTTACGCATGGCTGCATATGCTGCTATGTCATTTGCAAAAGGCGCCGGAAAAAACGGCCGAACCCGGGACTTTAAAAATGACCAGACAGACCGCAAATCTCGCATCCTTTGCCAACCATATGCCGGATGTGGTGGCCATTCGCCGCCACCTGCACCGCAACCCCGAAATCGGCCTTTCGGAGTTCAAAACGTCGGATTTTATTGCCGAACAGTTGGCGGCAATGGGTTATGAGGTTACGCGGGGACTGGCCGGAACCGGTGTCGTCGCCACACTCCGCAATGGCGACAGCACCCGCACGCTCGGCATCCGCGCCGATATCGACGCCCTGCCGATCCATGAAGAAACCGGTGCGGATTATGCGAGCGCCAATCAGGGCGTGATGCATGCTTGCGGCCATGACGGCCACACCGCCATGCTGCTTGGCGCGGCGAAGATCATTGCCGAGCGCAAAAATTTCGACGGAACCCTGCATCTGATCTTCCAGCCGGCGGAAGAGAATTTCGGCGGCGCCCGCATCATGATCGAAGACGGGCTGTTCGAACGTTTTCCCTGCGATGCGGTTTTTGCCCTTCACAACGATCCCGGCGTGCCCTTCGGGCAATTCGTGCTGCGCGACGGGCCTATCCTCGCCGCCGTCGACGAGTGCAAGATCACAGTCAACGGATATGGCGGCCACGGCGCCGAACCGCAGGATGCGGCCGATCCCATCGTGGCCGGCGCAAGCATCGTCATGGCGCTGCAAACCGTGGTGTCCCGCAACATCCATCCGCAACTATCGGCAGTCGTCACCGTTGGCGCGTTCCATGCCGGTGCTGCCAGCAATGTCATTCCCGAAACGGCGGAAATGCTGCTGACCATCCGCTCCTTCGATCCGGGCGTGCGCGACGAGCTGGAAAAGCGCATCCGGGCGATAGCCGAAGGCCAGGCGGCCAGCTACGGCATGAGCGTCACCATCGATTACGAGCGCGGTTACAATGCAACCGTCAACCACAAGGCGGAAACGGACTATGTCGCCGATCTCGCCCGGCGTTTTGCCGGGCCTGAAAAGGTAGCCGAGATGCAGCGCCCATCGATGGGTGCGGAAGACTTCGCCTATATGCTGGAGAAACGGCCAGGCTGTTATTTCTTCCTCGGCACCGCGCGCACCGATAACGACCCGCCGCTGCACCATCCGAAATTCGATTTCAACGACGATATCCTGCCGATCGGAACCGCTTTCTGGGTTGACTTGGCGGAAGATTACCTGAAGGCGTGAGCGGTCATGAAAAAGGCCGGTCGGAGGAGCGACCGGCCTTTTATTCTCAAATTACCTGATGAGAAAATCGGGAGGATCAGGGAACGAGACCGAAGATGACGGCGGCGACAAAAGCCACGCAGACGCCGACAAGAGCCGCATGAACCGAATCTTTCCAGTTGCGCGGCGACTGGGGCTGCGAGACAAAGTCTTTTACTTTTCCTGCCTTGGAATAAGACATTGTACACTCCCTTCCTGCTCGGCCCTTCAAAGCGGGCATTGCTTATTTCACTCATAGAATAGCTTTATTCCCCACTGTTTCAGTAGAGATAAAATTCCATAAGATTGGCGCATCGGGAAAAATACCGATTGCGACTTGCCCACCGGCAAGCATCAATCTACCCATTGCGCAGGATCAACGCGGTGGAGGGCATTTCCGTTCAAAACCGGTGGCGGGCACGGACAAGACCATGACGGATATCGACGCCATCATCATCGGAGCCGGGGTGATAGGGCTCGCGACAGCGCGTGAACTGGCGATGCGCGGCCTCACCGTCATCATCCTCGAAAGCGGGAAGGAATTCGGCTCTGCCACCTCCTCCCGCAACAGCGAAGTCATCCACGCCGGGCTCTATTATCCGGCCGGAAGCCTCAAGGCCCGACTTTGCGTGGAGGGCAAGGAGCGGCTCTATGCCTTCTGTCAAAGCCACGGCGTTTCACATCGTCGTTGCGGCAAGCTCATCGTCGCTACGAGCAATGAAGAGACGGCCATGCTCACCACCCTGCGCGAAAAAGGCAAAGCTAACGGCTGCAACGACCTTGAGCTGATCGATGCGCAACAGGCGCTATTGCTCGAACCCGCGCTCGCCTGCGTCGCAGCCCTGATATCGCCCTCGACCGGTATCATCGATAGCCACGGCTATATGCTGGCGCTGCTTGGAGACGCGCAGGATCATGGCGCTGCCCTTGCCCTGAACGCACCCTTCGAAAAGGCAGAGGCGATGGGCAATGGTTTCCGCGTTCATGTCGGCGGAACGGAGCCCACCAGCCTGACATGCCGGCTGCTCGTCAATTCCGCCGGGCTTGTTGCACCCATGGTGGCAAGAAAGATTGAAGGATTGCCGGAGGATGTTATTCCGCAGGCGCGTTTCGCCAAGGGCAGCTATTTTTCGCTGGCCGGCAAGTCCCCGTTTTCACGGCTGATCTACCCAGCACCGCACACCCATGGCCTCGGCGTGCATCTCACGCTCGATCTCGCCGGCCAGGCCCGTTTCGGGCCGGATGTGGAGTGGGTGGACACCATCGACTATGCGGTCGATCCCCGCCGCATGGAGGGTTTTGGAGACGCTATAAGGCGCTATTGGCCGAGCCTTCCTCATGACGCACTGATCCCGGCCTATTCCGGTATCCGGCCGAAGATTTCCGGCCCGGACGAACCGGCCATGGACTTCCGCATCGACGGACCGGAAACCCACGGCCTTGCCGGCCTTGTCAATCTTTTCGGCATAGAAAGCCCCGGCTTAACCGCCTCGCTGGCGATTGCCGGCGAGGTCGCGGCACGGCTCGAGGCCTGACCTCAACCGAAACGAGAGAGCGCGCCGGCCATGATCTCCAGATCGACATTGCCGCCGGAAGCGACCGCGATCACCGTTTCGCTTTCCAGTTCATCGCCGTGGAAGAGGGCCGCCGCCAGCGCCACCGCGCCACCGGGTTCGACAACGATCTTCAGCCGGTTAAACGCGAGAACCATAGCACGCAGCGCTTCCTCCTCGGTCACGGCAATGCCTTTTCCGCAGAGCCCGGCCATGATGGGGAAAGTAATGTTGCCGGGCTGCGGCGTGACGATCGCGTCGCAAATCGAGCCCGAGGTCGTGGCGTTACGCTCGATCTTACCCGCAGCGAGGGAGCGCGCCACATCGTCGAACCGCTCCGGTTCCGACGTCCTGACCTTGTAGTTCGGCGCTTTTGCTGCGAGTGCCAGGGAGATGCCGGAGGTGAGGCCGCCGCCACCGCAGGGCACCAGAACCTCGGCCGCACCGATGCCCAACTCCGCGCCCTGTTCGGCAATCTCCAGCCCCACTGTCCCCTGCCCGGCAATGACCAGCGGTTCGTCATAGGGCCTGATCAGCGTCAGCCCACGCTCGCGAGAAATGCGATCTCCGATGGCGTCGCGATCTTCGTTAGCACGGTCATAGAGCACCACCTCCGCGCCAAAGGCCCGGGTATTGTCAATTTTGATCTTCGGCGCATCCGACGGCATGATGATGACGGCGGGAACATTGTGCAGCCGGGCGGCAAGCGCCACGCCCTGCGCATGGTTGCCGGAGGAAAAGGCGATCACGCCCTTGGCGCGCACCTCCGCCGGAAGGCCGGAGACAGCCGACCAGCCGCCGCGAAACTTGAAGGAACCCGTTCTCTGCAGGCATTCGGCCTTTACGAACAGCTTCCGCCCGGCAATCTCATCCAGAAAAGGTGATGAGAGAAGCGGTGTGCGAACCGCATGGTTGCCGATGCGCCCACGCGCGGCCTCTATCATCGAAATATCTGTCATGTCCTGCCCCTGTGATGCGGATTTGCGGGTACATTAAGAGGTCGCAATCAATTGCGAAACCGCCCGGAAAAGAAAAATCCCCGGACGTGGCCGGGGATTTTGTCCTATGCGATCAATGATTGTGCCGGGGCATCTTCTCGGCAATCCGGCGGAAATCCGCGGCCCCTTCCAGAACCGCGCCATCCGAAAGCTGGGTCACCGACTGGCGGTAGATGCGTTGCCATGGCGTCGCATCCGCGGGAACAGCTGGAATGCCATCGGCCTTGCGGGCGGCAAGCTCCTCATCCGGCACCAGCGCATTGCACTCGCCCTCATTGAAATCGATGCGGATCACATCCCCCGTACGGAGCCATGCCAGCCCACCGCCGGCCGCACTTTCCGGCGAGGCGTTGAGGATGGAGGGGCTGTCTGCCGTTCCCGACTGCCGGCCGTCGCCGATCGTCGGCAGGCTGGTGATACCCTTTTTCAACAGCGCATCCGGTGGCTGCATGTTGACGACCTCTGCCGAACCCGGCCAGCCGAGCGGCCCAGCACCGCGAATAACGAGAATGGTGCGCTCATCAATATCGAGGGACGGGTCGTTGATGCGGGCGTGATAGTCTTCCGAACCATCGAACACCACGCATTTGCCCTCGAAAATGCCCTCGCGGCCCGGCTCGCTCAGATAACGCTGGCGGAATTCCGCCGAGATCACGCTCGTCTTCATGATGGCGAAATCGAACAGATTGCCCTTGAGAACGAGGAAACCGGCCCGTTCCTTCAGCGGCCTGTCATAAGGCAGGATCACGTCGCGGTCGGTCGATTCCCGCCCTTCCAGATTTTCCGCCATGGTTTTGCCAGTCACGGTCGGACAGCTTCCGTCGAGCTTGCCCGCCTTCAGAAGCTCCCACATGATGGCGGGCGTGCCGCCGGCGCGGTGATATTTCTCACCCAGCCATTTGCCGGCTGGCTGGACATTGGCGATAAGCGGAATGTCGTAACCGTGGACCTGCCAGTCCTCCTCGCGAAGCTCCACACCCGCATGTTTGGCCATCGCTGCCAGATGCGGCTGGGCGTTGGTGGAACCGCCGATTGCCGAATTGACGCGGATCGCGTTCAGAAATGCCTCGCGCGTCATGATGTCCGAAGGCTTGATGTTCTCGACAACCAGCTCGACGGCACGGCGACCGGTGCGATAGGCCATCTGGCCGCGTTCACGGTAAGCGGCAGGGATCGCGCCGCAGCCGGTGAGCGACATGCCGAGCGCCTCCGCCATGGCATTCATGGTGGACGCGGTGCCCATGGTGTTGCAATGGCCAACGGAGGGCGCAGATTCCAGCGCCGCCTGCAAGAATTCCTCACGGGTGATTTCGCCAGCGCCGTATTTGCGGCGCATGCGCCAGATGACCGTGCCGGAACCAACCAGATCGCCATCATGGTAGCCGTCGAGCATTGGCCCGCCGGACAAGACGATGGCCGGAATATCCACCGTGCTTGCCGCCATCAGTGCCGAAGGCGTGGTCTTGTCGCAGCCCGTGGTCAGAACGACACCGTCGAGCGGATAACCGTAAAGCACTTCCACAAGGCTGAGATAGGCGAGATTACGGTCCAGCGCCGCCGTCGGGCGCTTGCAGTTTTCGAACATTGGATGGGTCGGAAACTCGATGGGAATGCCGCCCGCATCGCGGATGCCGTCCCGCACCCGCTTGACCAGTTCCACATGGACGCGGTTACAGGGCGTCAGGTCGCTGCCGCTCTGGGCGATGCCGATGACCGGCTTGCCGGAACGCAGCTCTTCCGGCGTCACGCCGTAATTCATGAAGCGCTCCAGATAGAGCGCCGTCATGTCGAGATGGTCGGGATTGTCGAACCAGTCCTGCGACCGCAGGCGGCGCATCGGTGTCTTCTCGTCGCTCATGAACCTGCCTCAGCCCTGTTCCCGGTTGTTCAGTTTTTCGAGGTAAAGCAGGATGCCGCTATGGTCGATATCGGCACCGCCATCACCAACGAAATCGTCAAATTCCCGCGTCACCTGCTGGGTAAGCGGCAGGTTGAGAGACAGATCCTTCGCTGTCGCCAGTACGCCGTTCAGATCCTTGAGCTGGAACTTGGAGGGACCGCCAGGTACGAAATTGCGCTTCACCATGCGGTCGCCATGCAGTTCCAGTATCCGGCTTTCGGCAAAACCGCCGCGAATGGCGTTGCGGAACCCTTCACGCGATGCGCCGCCCGCTTCCACCAGCATCATCGCCTCGGCAACCGCGCCGATGGTGATGGCGACGATCTGCTGGTTGGCGAGCTTGCAGAGCTGGCCAGCACCCGAGGGACCGACATAGGTGAGCCGGCCCATCGGCGCGAAAACATCCGCAAGGCCCGCAATCAGCGCCTCATCGCCACCCGCCATGATCGCAAGCGTACCTGCGGTCGCGCCCGGCACACCGCCGGAAACCGGCGCATCGACATGCTGAATGCCCATCGCCGCTAGCCGGGAGGAATGTTCGCGCGCAATTGGCGGCGCAATCGAACTGCTGTCGATGACAACAGCACCCTTTTTCAGCGCTTCGGCCACACCCGCCTCGAACAGTACTTCGCCAACAGCCTTGCCGTCGCTCAGCATGGTGATGACGATATCGGCGCCTTTGGCGGCCTCCGCCGGCGATGCCGCGACGACCGCGCCATCGGCAACCAGTGCCTCGGCCTTATCGACGCTGCGGTTCCAGACGGTGACCGAAAAGCCGGCGCCCAGCAGGCGCCGGGCCATCGGCCCGCCCATCAGGCCCGTGCCGATAAAGGCAACGGACCGCTTCTTCTCCTCCCCGTCGACACTCATTTCAGTGAACCTCCCAGTTCGTCCTCGATATGAACCTGAATGATCTCTTCGAACGAGCTTTCAGCCGTAAAGCCGAGTTCGCGGGCACGCTTGGCTTCGAAACCGGGGGCCCAGCCTTCGCACATGCGCATGATCATCTCGTTCGGCTCGCGGCGAATAAGGGCAACGGCCTTTTCGCCAGCGACCTTGCGCAGCGCTTCGATCTGCTCGCCGACGGTGGCGCTGAGGCCTGGCATCGACAGGTTGCGGCGCGGGCCGACCTTATCGACGTCAATCGTTGCGCCATGGATAAGGAAGCCGACGGCGGAACGTGGCGAAGCGTGCCAGTGGCGAATGCTTTCCGGCACCGGCAGAACCGCTTCCTGGCCGACCAGCGGCTCGCGTAGGATATTGGAGAAGAAGCCGGAGGCGGCCGCATTCGGCTTGCCGGGACGAATGCAGATGGTCGGCAGGCGAATGCCGATGCCGTCAAAGAAACCGCGACGGCTGTAGTCGGACAGCAGCAATTCGCAGATCGCCTTCTGCGTACCATAGCTGGTCAGCGGCGTGGTGTGGAACTCGTCCGGGATCGGATAGGGAAGCGGCGCACCGAAAACGGCGATGGACGAGGTGAAGACCACGCGCGGCTTGTAACCATCCTTGCCATTGGCAATGCGGATGGCATCGAAGAGATAACGCGTACCGTCGAGATTGATGCGGTAGCCCTTGTCGAAATCGAGTTCGGCTTCACCGGAGACGATGGCAGCGAGGTGAAAAATGGCATCGGGACGGGCTTCAACCAGCTTTTCGGCCTCACCCGGCGCGGAGAGATCGGCGGCACGCGCATCGACTGTACCGGAAAAACCGGAGGGCGCTTCGGGCTGGAACACGTCGATAAGCGTGAACTTGTCGATCGGCTTGCCGCCCAGCGATCCATCCTTGACGAGACGCTGCGTCAGCTTGCGGCCAACCATGCCTGCGGCGCCGATGATTGCGATATGCATGTCTTCCTCCTCTTTGTCCCGGCCATTCTCCCGGGACCGAAAAAACATCATCGGCCAGTCGCCGATAAATTAGCTTGTAAGGTTGTCTGATAACCTTATATGATCGGATTGAAAATAGTATTTTTTCACAAACCGGCAAAAGCAAGGGCGAAAGAGCCCTGTCCGGAAATTTAGGGCGGATTGGACGGAGAGGGTGGAATGACGATCGTGAGCGAAACCGATATCGAGGAATTGCGGTTCTCGTTGAAGAACAGGCTCGGCGAGGCTTTGCTGCTGACATCGCAGGAAGACATGCTGCGCTATTGCCGCGACTGGCACGGCGACGTCACCAGCTCGGCCGTGGCCGTCATCCGCCCCCGGTCGACCAAGGAAGTCTCCGACACGGTTCGCGCCTGCGCGGAACTCGGCCTCGCCATCATCCCCCAGGGCGGCAACACCGGACTGGTGCTCGGTGGCATTCCCGATGCCCCCAAGCATCAGGTCGTATTGAGCCTCGAGCGCATGAACGCCATCCGCACCATCGATAGCGACGATTTTTCCGCCGTCGTGGAAGCCGGCTGCATTCTCTCGGAATTCAAGGATGCGGTTCAGGACAAGGGCATGTTTTTCCCTCTGTCGCTCGGCGCACAGGGCAGCTGCCGCATCGGCGGCAACGTCTCCACCAATGCCGGCGGCATCAATGTCCTGCGCTACGGCATGACCCGCGAACTGGTGCTGGGTCTGGAAGTGGTCCTGCCTGATGGCACCATCTGGAACGGGCTGTCGACGCTGCGCAAGGATAATCGCGGCATCGATCTGAAGCAGCTCTTCATCGGCGCGGAAGGAACGCTCGGCATCATAACCGCCGTTGCCGTCAAGCTTTACCCCAATCCCGAACATGTCGAGACGGCGCTGCTCGGCCTCAATTCGCTTGATGACGCCATCAAGCTTTACCGCCGCGCACGCCGCGAATGCTGCGACCTGATGTCCGCCTTCGAATTCATGCCGCCTGTCGCCTTCACACTGGCGATTGAAGCTATCCCCGATCTCAAGATGCCGATCGCCGGCGATTATCCGGCCTATGTGCTGATGGAAATTTCCGGCTCGGGCCTGGTGGATACCGCCGACCTGATGGGACGCTTCCTCGAGGGCGTCATGGAAGACGGTCTGGTGCTGGATGGCGTCATCGCCTCCTCGCGCGCGCAGGCGCAATCGCTATGGCTCTTCCGTGAGGGCATGAACGAAGGCCAGGCGCTGCGCGGCGCGCATATGCGTACCGACATTTCCGTACCTTTGTCGAAACTCGCGGCCTTCGTGGCCGAAGCCGAGGCGGAACTGGCAGAAAAACTGCCGGAGTGCCTCGCGGTTTCCTATGGCCACGTTGGAGACGGCAACGTCCACCTCAACGTGCTGCCGCCGAACGGTTCGACGCCGGAAGAGCGCGAGGCCCTCATCTACAAGTCCAAGACACTCGTTAATGAGGTCCTCGACCGCTACGTCGGCAGCATCAGCGCCGAGCACGGCATCGGTCGTCTGAAACGCTCCGATTTCGAGAGCCGGCTATCCGACGTGCAGCGCCGGATGATCACCGGCCTGAAAAACACCTTCGACCCTGATTTGCGGATGAATCCCGGTTGCCAGATAACCCTGCAACCGGATAGCTAATCGAGGAACGGCAAAGGCGGCTGAAAACGCCGCCTTTGAAAACCCCGCTGATGGCGAAGGAGGAAGTCGCCTGCCGCGGGAAAACGAACCAATCGTTTCTGTGGAACGGGAGCAACCATGACGCTGGAGTTCAATCAGATACATCGCAACGACCATCTGCCCGGCCGTATCGCCGCGGAGATTGCGCGCGAAATCAATGATTCGAAGCTCGGACCGGGTGACAGGCTGCCGACCGAACATGTTCTGGCAAAAACCTTCGGCGTCAGCCGTTCGGTCATCCGCGAAGCGATCGCACAATTGCGCAACGAGGGTTTTGTCGAAACCCGACAGGGTGTCGGCGCATTCGTCACCGATCCCCGGCAACGACTATCCATCCGCATCGAGCGGTCGCGGCTGAACGACCCGGAAAATTTCCGCGATCTTTTTCAGCTTCGCATGCCGCTGGAAATAGAGGCGGCGGGGCTGGCCGCATTGCACCGCAGCCCGCAGCAGCTGACGCGGCTGGCGGCAGCTTTGGAAAAGATGAAAACCGCCGATGACTGGTCGACGGAAGGCGTTGCCGCCGATCTCGACTTCCACCGCATTCTGGCGGAAGCGACTGAGAACGAATATTTCCTGATGTTCCTCGGCTTCATCGCAGAACGCATCAGCTCCGCCATCAACATCGCTTTCTCCCGCGCGGTTTTTGGTGAAATTCTCGAGGTGACGATCGCCGAACATGTGGCAATCTACGAAGCCGTCGAGAAGGCCGATGCCACTGCCGCCAAGAACGCCATGCGCAAGCATCTGATCGGCGCAGCCAGCCGGGTCAATCTCGAACTGGATATCTTCTGAGCAGCAAATGAGCACGCCGGCAAAGCTATAGGACAGGTTTACGGCTTTCCGGGAATTGAGACGCGAAACACGATAATTTTGTCGGCAAGGCCGCTAGACTCGTAACAAAAGTCATACTAAGAAGAATGGGATTAGGTTGTCAGACATCCAGACAATAAGACCGCAGGAGGCGGCCTGTCGGGTGCTGAAGGGGAGGACTACATGACCGGTACAAGGTCCATCGACGCTACCGCAATTTTGCCTGAAGATTTCGAAAACGCGCTGCTCGTCGGCCGCGTCTGGTCGAAAAGCGAAGGCGGCCCCTGCCCCGTCCTGCTGAAGGGCGGCGTACTTTATGACCTCACTTCGATTTCCCCTACCATGTCCGAACTTCTGGAGAAGACCGATCTGCTGGAGCGGCTCGCCGACACTGGCACTTTCGTCGCACTCGGCGCACTGGAAGCTTTTCTGGACGGTTCCGCCGGCGAGCTCCTTGCCCCCAACGACATTCAGGCCGTCAAGGCCGCCGGCGTCACCTTCGCCGACAGCATGCTGGAACGCGTGATCGAAGAGCAGGCCAAGGGCGACCCGCTGCGTGCGCAAGAAATTCGCGGACGGCTGGCGCCGGTTCTCGGCGACAATCTCAAGGGACTTGAGGCCGGCTCCGAAAAAGCGGCCGAAGTGAAGAAACTGCTCCAGGAAATGGGCCTCTGGTCACAATATCTGGAAGTGGGCATCGGCCCGGATGCGGAGATATTCTCCAAGGCGCAGGCCATGGCTTCCGTCGGCTGCGGCGCGCTGATCGGCGTTCACCCGAAATCGCAATGGAACAACCCGGAACCGGAAGTGGTGCTTGCCATCGCTTCCGACGGCCGCATCGTTGGCGCAACACTCGGCAACGACGTCAACCTGCGCGACTTTGAAGGCCGCTCTGCCCTGCTGCTCAGCAAGGCGAAGGACAACAACGCTTCCTGCGCCATCGGCCCTTTCATCCGCCTGTTTGACGGCAATTTCACCATTGAAGATGTGAAGAAGTCGCAGATATCGCTTCTGGTCGAAGGCGAAGACGGTTTCACCATGACGGGCGTCAGCCCCATGGAAGCGATCAGCCGCACGCCGGAAAACCTCGCTTCGCAGCTCTTGAACCGTAACCACCAATATCCTGATGGCGCCGTCTTTTTCCTTGGCACGATGTTCGCGCCGGTGAAGGATCGCCATGGCCCAGGCCTCGGTTTCACCCATTCAAAGGGTGACCGTGTCGAAATCTCCACGCCCAAGCTCGGTAAGCTGATCAACTGGGTCACCACGACCGACGAATGCCCGGAATGGACATTCGGCACCGCGGCCCTCATGCGCAACCTGGCGAAACGAGGGCTGCTCTAGATATTTCTTCGGGAGGGGAAAATGCAAAAGACCATCAATCTCTTTTACCGGATTCTCGAAATCATTCTCGTCCTGCTGCTCGCCGGCATGTCGATCATGGTCTTCGTCAACGTCGTCATGCGTTATACGATGAACTCCGGCATCAACATCTCGGAAGAACTGTCGCGTTATTTCTTCGTGTGGCTGACCTTCATCGGCGCCGTGTTGACCTTCCGTGAGAACAGCCACATGGGCATCGAAACGCTCGTGATGTTTCTGTCCCGTCGCGCCCGCATCGTCTGCATGATCGTGTCGAACATCATCATTCTGGCCTGTTCCGCCATCTTCTTCTGGGGCACCTGGAAGCAGTCCGGCATCAACGCCAGCATGCATGCGCCCGTCACCAAGCTTTCGATGATCTGGGTCTATGGCGTCGGCATGTTCACCGGCGGCCTGATGTTCATCATCGCACTGGAACGCCTGTACCGTTACTTGACGGGCGGCGTGACAGAAGACGAAATCGCCCAGTTCGCGGGCGAGAATCTGACGATCGAACAGCTTTCGGAGCGCTGATACCATGACACTTCTCGTTTTTGTCGGCTCTCTGCTGGGGGCCATGGCGATTGGCGTTCCCGTCGCGTTCTCGCTGATGTTCTGCGGCGTCGTGCTCATGTGGTACATGGGCATGTTCAACACCGCGATTATCGCCCAGAACATGATTTCGGGCGCGGACACCTTCACGCTGCTTGCCATCCCCTTCTTCATTCTGGCCGGCGAACTGATGAATTCCGGTGGTCTGTCCCGCCGCATCATCGACTTTGCAATCGCACTCGTCGGTCATATCCGTGGCGGTCTCGGCATCGTGGCCATCGTTGCAGCCATCATCATGGCCAGCATTTCCGGTTCGGCCGCAGCCGATACCGCAGCCCTTGCCGCAATCCTCATCCCGATGATGGCGAAGGCCGGCTACAATATTCCGCGCTCCGGCGGCCTCATCGCCGCAGGCGGCATCATCGCCCCGGTCATCCCGCCATCCATGGCCTTCATCGTTTTCGGTGTTGCCGCCAACGTCTCGATCACCCAGCTTTTCCTTGCGGGTATCGTTCCCGGCATTCTGATGGGTGCATCGCTCATCATCGCCTGGCTGATCGTGGTCCGTAAGGATAACGTCAAGCCGCTGCCGAAAACCTCCGCCAAGGAACGCCTGACAGCAACCGCACGCGCCGGCTGGGCGCTCGGCATGCCGGTCATCATTCTCGGCGGCATCAAGGCAGGCATCATGACGCCGACAGAAGCTGCCGTGGTTGCGGCTGTTTACGCGCTTTTCGTCGGTATGGTGATCTACCGCGAACTGAAACCGGCCGATCTGTTCCACGTGCTTCTGCGCGCCGCCAAGAGCACGTCCATCATCATGTTCCTGGTTTGCGCAGCACTCGTCTCCGCATGGCTCATCACGGCAGCGAACATTCCGAATGAAGTCGCAGGTTATATCGAGCCGCTGATCGACCGCCCGATGCTTCTGATGGCCGCAATGATGGTGCTGGTCTTCATTGTCGGAACCGCACTCGACCTGACGCCGACCATCCTGATCCTGACGCCTGTTCTGATGCCTATCGT
Organism: Agrobacterium leguminum; assembly: GCF_015704895.1. GTDB lineage: Bacteria > Pseudomonadota > Alphaproteobacteria > Rhizobiales > Rhizobiaceae > Agrobacterium > Agrobacterium leguminum. The sequence continues at coordinate 223,881 of NZ_JADQWB010000003.1, forward strand.
CAAACAGGCGGGCATCGACCCGGTCTACTTCGGCGTTCTCTTCATCATCAACAACGCCATCGGCCTGATTACTCCTCCGGTTGGCGTGGTGCTGAACGTCGTCAGCGGCGTCGGCCGCATCCCGCTCGGCAAGGTCACGGTCGGCGTCTGGCCGTTCCTCGTTGCTGAAACCATCGTACTGGCGCTGCTGGTGATTTTCCCAGACATCGTCCTCGTACCGCTGCAGTATCTTCGTTAATTCAACCTGCTTCTCGCAAACAATCCAAGGGAGGATATTATGAGAAAGCTTCTTCTGACCACCACGGCCATCGCTTTCGCCGTTGGCGCCGCCGCTCCGGCAATGGCCGAATTCAACAGCCGCAATATCCGCGTTTCGAACGGCATCAACCAGGATCATCCGGTCGGCAACGGCATCAAGGCCATGCAGGCCTGCCTTGACGACAAGTCCGGCGGCAAGCTGAAGCTGACGGCATTCTGGGGCGGCGCTCTCGGCGGTGACCTTCAGGCGACACAGGCCCTGCGCTCCGGCGTTCAGGAAGCGGTCGTGACGTCCTCGTCGCCGCTCGTCGGTCTCATCCCGTCGCTCGGCGTCTTCGACCTGCCGTTCCTCTTCGCCAACGCCAAGGAAGCCGATGCCGTCATGGACGGCGCCTTCGGCGACATGATGAACAAGAAGCTGGAAGAACAGGGCCTCGTAAACCTGGCCTACTGGGAAAACGGCTTCCGCAACCTGTCGAACTCCAAGCATGCCGTGAACAAGTGGGAAGACTTCTCGGGCCTTAAGGTCCGCGTGATGCAGAACAACATCTTCCTCGACACCTTCCAGAACCTCGGCGCCAATGCAACGCCGATGGCCTTCGGCGAAGTCTTCTCGGCGCTGGAAACCAACGCGATCGACGCGCAGGAAAACCCCTATGTTACGATCGACACCTCGAAGTTCTACGAGGTGCAGAAATACATCACCGAGACGAACCACGCCTATACGCCGTTCCTCTTCCTCTTCTCCAAGCCGATCTTCGACAGCTACACGCCCGAAGAGCAGACCGCCCTGCGTGAATGCGCAGTCGTCGGCCGCGACGAAGAGCGCAAGGTCATCCGCGAACTGAACCAGAAGTCGCTGGAGAAGATCAAGGCTGCCGGCCTCGAAGTGAACACGCTGTCTGCAGAAGAGCAGACCCGTATCCGCGAAAAGTCGATGGTCGTCTACGAAAAGCACAAGGCTGAAATCGGCGCAGACGTCGTCGACGCCGTTCTGGCGGACCTGAAGAAGATCCGCGGCCAGTAATCCTTACCGGATACAATTAAAAACACCCGGAGGTTCCGCCTCCGGGTGTTTTTGTTTGTGAAAATAGCCGACAGAAAAAAGGCTGCCGAAGCGGCCTTTCCAAAAGATCACGCCGTGCGGTTCTGCCGGTTGGCGATGAGATCTTCGACCACCGCCGGATCGGCGAGCGTCGACGTATCCCCCAGCGCACCAAAGTCGTCCTCGGCGATCTTGCGCAGGATGCGCCGCATGATCTTGCCGGAGCGGGTCTTGGGCAGGCCCGGCGCGAACTGGATCTTGTCAGGTGTCGCAACCGGTCCGATCTCGTTGCGCACGTGCTTCACCAGCTCCTCACGCAGCGCATAGTCACCATTCTGGCCCGCCATTAGCGTGACATAACAATAAATGCCCTGTCCCTTGATGGCATGCGGGTAACCCACCACGGCCGCTTCCGAAACGAGGTGGTGCGACACCAGCGCCGACTCCACCTCGGCCGTGCCAAGGCGGTGACCGGAAACGTTCAGTACGTCATCGACGCGGCCGGTGATCCAGTAATAGCCGTCCTCGTCACGCCGGCAACCGTCGCCGGTGAAGTACTTGCCCTTGTAGGTCGAGAAATACGTATCGACGAAGCGCTGATGATCGCCATAGACGGAGCGCGACTGGCCCGGCCAGCTATCGATGATGCAGAGATTGCCGTCAGCGGGTCCTTCCAGCACATTGCCTTCGGCATCGACGAGCTGCGGCTGCACGCCGAAGAACGGCCTTGTGGCCGAACCGGGTTTCAGATCGGTCGCGCCCGGCAGCGGCGAAATGAGAATGCCGCCGGTTTCCGTCTGCCACCAGGTGTCGACGATCGGGCTCTTGTCCTCGCCGACCACATGGTAATACCACTCCCAGGCTTCCGGATTGATCGGCTCGCCGACCGTCCCGAGAAGCCGCAGGCTCTCGCGCGAGGAGCGCTGGACGAACTGGTCGCCCGCCCCCATCAGCGATCTGAGCGCCGTCGGCGCGGTGTAGAAGATATTGACCTTGTGCTTGTCGATGACTTCCCAGAAGCGGCCCTGATCCGGGAAATTGGGAACACCTTCGAACATCAGCGTCGTCGCGCAGTTCGCAAGCGGCCCGTAGACGATATAGGAATGGCCGGTGACCCAGCCGACATCGGCCGTACACCAGAAAACCTCACCATCCTTGTAGTCGAAGACATATTCATGCGTCATCGACGTATAGACGAGGTAGCCGCCCGTCGTGTGCAACACGCCCTTCGGCTTGCCGGTGGAGCCGGACGTATAGAGGATGAATAGCGGGTCTTCCGCACGCATCTTCACCGGCGGGCAATCCGGCTTCACGGTGGCGATTTCCTGATGGTACCAGATATCGCGGCCGGGCGCCCAGCCGGTCTTGCCGCCGGTGCGGCGCACCACCAGAACCTTGTTGACGATGACATATTGTTTGGCGGCGATATCGATCGCCTTGTCGGTATTTTCCTTGAGCGGGATCGGCTTGCCGCCGCGCACGCCCTCATCGCAGGTGATGACGAAGGTGGACTGGCAATCGACGATGCGGCCCGCCAGCGCTTCCGGCGAGAACCCGCCAAACACGACGGAATGGATGGCGCCGATGCGGGCGCAGGCGAGCATCGCGTAAGCCGCTTCGGGTATCATCGGCATATAGATGGTGACGCGGTCGCCCTTCTTGACACCGTGCTTCTTCAGCACATTCGCCAGACGGCAGACATAGTCATAGAGCTGGTTATAGGTGATCTTCTTGTCGATATAGGGATTGTCGCCTTCCCAGATGATCGCCGTGCGCTCGCCATGCGTCTTCAGGTGCCGGTCGATACAGTTATAGGAAACGTTCGTCAGGCCGTCCTCGAACCACTTGATCGGCACCCTGCCCTTGAAGGACGTGTTCTTGACCTTGGTATAGGGCTTGAACCAGTCGATCCGCCGGCCGTGCTTGTCCCAGAACTTTTCCGGATCCTCGACGCTCTCCTGATACCATTTCTGGTAACGCTCATTGTCGATGAGCGTGCGGGCCTTCGCCGATTTGAGAACCGGGTAGATTTTGGCAGACATGAACTCCTCCTGGAACCGATATGGCTTTTAACGTGGCCCGAGACTCCCACCTCAGGCATGTGTTGAATTCATAGCAGTTCAAATCCGCACGGCAATTAGACAAAGGTCATTTGTTTCGCAAAGAATTGCAATTCTGATGCAATGCGGCTATAGAGCCCCCATATCCCGGAAATTAGTGGTTGATACCCACGGCCCGCGACACCGGCGCGGACGGACAGAAGGACTGTATCTATGGCTCAACAATTGCTCATGCCAAAGGCTACGGCTGTATGGCTAGTTGACAACACCGCGCTGTCGTTCGATCAGATCGCCACGTTCTGCAAATTGCATCCGCTCGAAGTCAAAGCGATTGCCGACGGTGAAGCCGCACAGGGCATCAAGGGTCTCGATCCGATTGCAACCGGACAGCTCTCCCGCGACGAGATCGCCCGCGCCGAAGGCAATCCGAACCACAAGCTCAAGCTTTCCGAGCCGAAGGTCCGCGTGCCGGAATCCAAGCGCCGCGGCCCGCGCTACACCCCGGTTTCCAAGCGTCAGGACCGTCCGAACGCCATTCTCTGGCTTGTTCGCAACCACCCGGAACTGAAGGATGCGCAGATCTCGCGTCTCGTCGGCACCACGAAGTCGACGATCGAGCAGATTCGCGACCGTACCCACTGGAACTCGGCCAACCTGACGCCGATGGACCCGGTGACGCTCGGCCTCTGCAGCCAGATCGATCTCGACCTCGAAGTCGAACGCGCCTCGCGCGGCCGTCCGCTTCCGACCGCGGAAGAACTCGACAATACGCTGCAGCCGGCAACGGTGACGGAAGGTCTGGACTACAGCTTCCAGCGCGAGGAAGACGAGCAGATCGACGCCGATGCGGTCTTCAAGAAGCTCAGCTCGCTGAAGTCTACGCAGAAGGACGAAGACGAAGACGATCACTACTGATCGAACGTCTTTTAGAGTTTGAAAACCCGGCCTCAGCGCCGGGTTTTTTATTTGCAGCCTTATCGCGTACCGAAGATCGCCGAGCCCACACGGACACTCGTTGCGCCGAATTCCACGGCGGTTTCGAAATCGCCCGACATGCCCATGGAAAGCTTCTCAAGCCCACATTGTTTGGCAAGTTTCGCCAGAAGCGCAAAATGCGGACCCGGATTTTCATCCGCCGGCGGAATACACATCAGTCCTTCGACCCGCAATTTCAGCTCATCCCGACAAAAGGCGACGAAAGCCACGGTCTCACGCGGATCGATACCCGCCTTTTGCGGCTCAAGCCCTGTATTGACCTGCACATAAAAACGAAGGCTGCGCCCCTGTTTACCGCATTCCTCGGCAAGTGCGCGGGCGATCTTTTCGCGGTCGACGCTCTCGACGACATCAAACAGTGCCACGGCATCCGCTGCCTTGTTGGACTGTAGCGGGCCAATCAGATGCAACTCGATATCAGGCGCCTTCTCTTTAAGCGCTGGCCACTTGCCCTGCGCCTCCTGCACGCGGTTCTCGCCGAACACGCGCTGGCCCGCATCGATGACCGGCTGAATCGCCTCCGCCTCGAAGGTCTTCGAGACCGCGACGAGGGCAACATCCGCCGCCTTGCGTCCGGATTTTTCCGCAACATCGGCAATGCGCTGCCTGACATCCTCAAGACGTGCTTCGATTTCCATCACAAGACCTTCATTTGAACCATTCGCAACGCTAACTAGACGCCGATTGCCTTGATGCCAAGCGGGTTTAGCACCATTTGAGGCACGCTGGCCAAGATTGAACGCCCGAATGCCCCGCCAAACTTGACGCCCCGGTCGTTTCATGGTGAAGGTCAGCGCAAATTTTTCCCCTCGATACCCGGAATTCTAAACAATGGCCATCGAACGTTACAATCCTCGCGACGCCGAGCCGCGCTGGCAGCAGAAATGGAACGAAGACAAGGTTTTCGTTACCGACAACAGCGATCCGCGCGAGAAATATTACGTTCTGGAGATGTTTCCCTATCCGTCGGGACGCATCCACATGGGCCACGTCCGCAATTATGCCATGGGCGACGTAGTCGCCCGCTACAAGCGCGCCCGCGGTTTCAACGTCCTGCACCCGATGGGCTGGGACGCCTTCGGCATGCCTGCCGAAAACGCCGCCATGCAGAACAAGGTTCACCCGAAAGACTGGACCTACCAGAACATCGCCACCATGCGCGGCCAGCTGAAATCCATGGGTCTGTCGCTGGACTGGACACGTGAATTCGCCACCTGTGACGTGGAATATTACCACCGCCAGCAGGCGCTTTTCGTCGATTTCATGGAAAAGGGTCTGGTCTACCGCAAGCAATCCAAAGTGAACTGGGACCCGGTCGACCATACCGTTCTGGCCAACGAGCAGGTGATCGACGGCCGCGGCTGGCGCTCCGGTGCGCTGGTCGAACAGCGCGAGCTGACGCAATGGTTCTTCCGCATCACCGATTTCAGCCAGGACCTGCTGGACGAGCTGGATACGCTCGACCAATGGCCGGAAAAAGTGCGCCTTATGCAGAAGAACTGGATCGGCCGCTCCGAAGGCCTGTCACTGCGCTGGCAGACCGTTGCCGACACGGCACCGGAAGGTTTCTCCGACATCACCGTCTATACGACGCGCCCGGACACCCTGTTCGGCGCATCCTTCCTGGCAATCGCCGCCGACCACCCGCTGGCGAGAGAACTGTCCGCTAACAACCCGGCAATTGCCGAGTTCTGCGACGAATGCCGCCGCCATGGCACCTCGCTCGCAGCACTCGAAACGGCTGAAAAGAAGGGTATCGATACCGGCGTCAAGGTCGTGCATCCGCTCGATCCCAGCTGGGAGCTGCCGGTCTATGTCGCCAATTTCGTGCTGATGGACTATGGCACCGGCGCGATCTTCGGCTGCCCGTCGGGTGACCAGCGCGATCTGGATTTCGCCCGCAAATACGGCCTGCCGGTCGTGGCTGTCGTTGCCCCTGAAGGCCCCGATGCTGCAAACTTCACCATCGATGATACCGCCTTTACCGATGACGGCGTGATGATCAATTCCAGCTTCCTGAACGGCATGAAGACGGCTGACGCCTTTGAGGCGATGGCGCAGAAGCTTTCTGCGCAGACGTTGGGCAACACGCCGCAGGCCGAGCGCAAGGTCAATTTCCGCCTGCGCGACTGGGGCATTTCCCGCCAGCGTTATTGGGGTTGCCCGATCCCGGTCATCCATTGCGAAGTCTGCGGCGTCGTACCGGTCCCGAAAAAAGACCTGCCGGTCAAGCTGCCCGACGACGTGACTTTCGATGTGCCCGGCAACCCGCTGGACCGGCACCCCACCTGGCGTCATGTCTCCTGCCCGCAATGCGGCCATGACGCGCGTCGCGAAACCGACACGATGGATACCTTCGTCGATTCCAGCTGGTATTACACGCGCTTCACCGCGCCGTGGGAAGACGCACCGACCGATCCGAAGGTCGCCAACCACTGGCTGCCGGTCGATCAGTATATTGGCGGCATCGAGCACGCGATCCTGCATCTGCTCTATTCGCGCTTCTTCACCCGCGCCATGCGCGAGACAGGCCATGTCGGCGTCAAGGAACCCTTCAAGGGCCTGTTCACGCAGGGCATGGTGGTGCACGAGACCTATAGCCGCGGCGAAGGCACCGCACGCGAATGGGTGCCGCCGGCCGAACTCAGGATCGAGGAAAACGACGGCACGCGCCGCGCCTTCCTGCTCTCTTCCGGCGAAGAGGTGAAGATCGGCTCCATCGAGAAGATGTCGAAGTCGAAGAAGAACGTGGTCGACCCCGACGATATCATCGCATCCTACGGCGCCGATACCGCACGCTTCTTCGTGCTGTCGGACTCTCCGCCCGATCGCGACGTCATCTGGTCCGAAGCCGGGGTGGAAGGCGCAAACCGATTCGTCCAGCGCGTCTGGCGCATCATCGGCGAAGCGGCGGAAGAGCTGAGAACCGTCCAGCCGAAGCCTGCGATCGAAGGCGAAGGGCTGGCGGCCTCCAAGGCGGCCCACAAGACGCTGAAGGCTGTTCAGGAAGATCTGGACAAGCTCGCCTTCAACAAGGCCATCGCCCGCATCTACGAACTGGTCAATGCGCTGGCCGGCCCGCTCGCCGATGTTGCTTCTGGCGGCAAACCTGAGGACGTCAAGGCGGCCGCGCGCGACGCCGTCGAAATCCTCATCCGCATCATTGCCCCCATGACGCCGCATCTGGCGGAAGAATGCTGGTCCGCACTGGGCAATACGGGCCTCGTGGCCCAGACGCCGTGGCCGGCCTTCGTCGCTTCGCTGGTCGAGGAAAACGATGTGGTCATGCCCGTGCAGGTCAACGGCAAGAAGCGTGGCGAATTGACAATCGCGCGCGATGCGGATCAAGATGCGGTCCGAACGGCCGCCCTTGCGCTGGATGCCGTCAAATCCATTCTTGCCGGTGGCGAGCCCAAGAAAGTCATCGTGGTTCCGCAGAGGATTGTGAACATTGTTGTCTGACGTTTTTTCAAGATGGGGCCGCGTCGCGGCAGCAATTTCCGTCGTGACGATGGCTGGTCTTCTGGCAGGCTGCCAGGTGCGCCCGCTTTATGGGGAAGCTTCCGGAACCAAGGAAAGACTGGCGGCCGTCAGCGTCTCCGACGTCGGTGGCAGAGTCGGGCAGGAAGTCCGCAACCAGTTGATCTTTCTGATGTCCGGCGGCGCTGGCGAACCCGCCACGGCGCAATATAACGTCAAGATTTCCGTAAGCTCGAGCGCCACGTCAACGGAAGTGCAGAATTACGACCTGACGACCCGCGCGAACAACAATTACGATGGTCCCTACCCTGGTCGTGTCGTGATGAGCGGTCAATATGTGCTGACACGCGTTTCCGACGGTCAAATCCTGCGCTCCGCACGCCGCAGCGTAACAGCGCAGGTGGACCTGCCGCAGCAGGAATTCGCCAAGATCCGGGCAACCCGCGACGCCGAGAACCGTGCGGCCCGGGAACTGGCTGAAATCATCCGCACCGATATCGCCGCCACGCTCGGCCGCTGAGAGCGGCGGCCGTGACGGAGATAAAGTCCCATGAATTTGAGCGCTTCGCCGAAAATCCGGCGGAGCGCTTTCGCGTTTTCGTCCTTTACGGCCCGGATCGCGGTCTCGTGTCGGAGCGCGCAGGCGTCATCGCCAAAAAGACCGGTATCGATCCCGATGACGCTTTCGCATCGCTGAAACTGACCGCATCCGATCTGCAGGGCGACCCCGGCCGCCTGCTCGACGAGGTGAATGCCATCGGCCTTTTCGGCGGCGAAAAACTCGTCTGGGTAAAAGGTGCTGCGGCCGAAAAGGCGCTGGTGGATGCGCTGCAGATTCTTGCCGAGACACCGCCGGAAGCGAGCTTCCTCATCATCGAAGCAGGCGACATCAAGAAGGGTACGGGACTACGCAAGATCGCAGAACCGGCACGCTCCATCGCTGCGATTCCCTGCTATGCCGACGATGCGCGCTCATTGAACGCATTGATCGATCAGGAACTCTCCGCCGATAATCTGCGCATTGCACCAGCCGCACGACAGAGGCTAATCGAATCCCTGGGTGGTGACCGTATTGCCTCGCGCAACGAAATCCGCAAGCTGGCGCTCTATTGTCGCGGAGCCGACGTGGTCGAGGAAGACGATGTGCTGGCGATCATCGGAGACGCCAGCACAGTTTCCGCAGACGATGCCGTCGACGCCATTCTGAAAGGCGACAGAAACGCCTTTTTCCACGCGACGCAGAAGATCGTCTCTTCGAAGACCCCGATCTTCCTTGTGCTCCAGGGGTGCCTCAAGCAATTCCAGTTGCTCGACCAGATGCGGGCCGAAATGGATGAGAAAAAACTGCAGGCCGGTCAGGTCATGCAGACACTTGGACGCCACATCCATTTCCGCAGAAAACCCATCATCGAAAGAGCACTGCGAACCTGGCAGCCAGCGGCGATCGCCCGCGAGATGAACCGTCTGCAGGCCGCCATCCTGCAAAGCCGTCAGCGGCAAAGCCTGGAGGAAAGCGTGGCCCTTCTGACATTGCTGTCGACCACGCTGCAATCCGGCCGCGGCGGATGAGGCCCAGCAAAAAGCCCTCGCGCTGCTGCTGCGAGGGCTTTTTAAATCATGGTTTCGCGGTCAGGCCGTAAAAACTCAGTCGCCCTGTCCGGGCTCGGCGGAGAAATAAAGCTCGAGCTTGCCTTCGACACCGTCCATTTCCTTGGCTTCCGGCATCGGGTCGCGCTTGATCGTGATATTAGGCCAGATTGCCGCATATTCGGCATTGAGCTTCAGCCATTTATCGAGACCCGGCTCCGTATCGGGCTTGATGGCTTCGGCGGGACATTCCGGTTCGCAGACACCGCAATCGATGCACTCGTCGGGATTGATCGCGAGGAAATTTTCACCCTCGTAAAAGCAGTCGACGGGGCAGACCTCAACGCAATCGGTATATTTGCAGCGGATGCAATTGTCGGTCACGACATATGTCATGATGAACTCCAGAATATGCAGGCCGGGTCTGTGGGCTTCGGAACACAAGCCGTCGCCCGGAATTCAGACAGGGCAATTTCGCAAGTGACGTAATGCCTTTGCTTGCAGATAGCAAGGATAAACAATTCTGAAAAACGGGTGCGACCCGGAGGTTTATTCTAATCTTTGCTTCCGTCGCTGTCAGACAGAAATCTGTCGAGCGCCCTGCGCTCTTTTTTGGTGGGACGCCCGCTGCCTGGCTGGCGCAACGCCTGCTCGAGAGGTGTCAGCCTGTCGGAAGGTTCCCGCGGCGGCGTCTCGTCTTCATAGAGAAGTCTGGCTTCGTCATAGGGTCCACGCCGTGTTCCGCCGGACTTGACGACAAGCACCTTGTCCATCCGCTCGAAGCCGATCTCCAGCCTGTCGCCCGCCTTCACCACATGGCTGGACTGGCGAATGGCAATGCCGTTGACCTTGACGTGGCCCGACTGAATGTAGCTCTGGGCAAGCGAACGGGATTTGGCCATGCGGGCAAAGAACAGCCACTTGTCCAGACGCTGACGCGTGCTTTCCAGTGGCTGTTCGCTGCGTCCCATGGGCTTACTTCTTCAGCTGCTCCTTGAGGGCAGCGAGCTTTGCGAAGGGCGAATCCGGATCGAGCGGCTTTTCCTTGCGCGGCGGCTTGGCTTCGAAGCGCTGCTGACCCTGCGGCTTTCCGCCACGGTCATTGCGTTCCGGCCGGTCCTTGCGCTCCCCGCGATCGTGACGATCGTTGTTGCGGTTGTTGCTACGGTCGGGACGTCCGCCATCGCGCTTGCGCTCGCCGTCGCCACTGCGATTGGCAGCTTCGCGGTTTGCACCGTCACGATTGTCGCGACGACCTTCACCGCGACGCTCGCCCTGTTCGCGCGCTCCTTCACCACGGCCCTGACCGCGATTGCCGGGACGACGGTTTTCACCACGCTGATTTTCGTTGCGACCACCCGGACGCCACAGAAGAACGGGCTTGGGCTCGGCGGCCTCAGCGCTTTCCGGCACGGCCTCGGCTACGACAGCCTCTTCGCTGGCAGCTTCCGCAACCGGCGCCTCGACAGCTTCGCCTTCGACAGCAGCCGCCGTCTCGGACACCTGTTCTTCGGAAGCCGGCTCGTGTTCCTCGGTCTCGACGCTTTCCTCTTCAGCCGTCGCCGCTTCCGCGGCAGCCGGAGCAGAGGCACCGGCGTGGCTGGCGAGGAAGGCCTGCGCCTCTTCCGCCGTCACCTGATCGGCGCGGTAACCGAGGCCCTTCAGAATTTCTTCCATGTCGTCAAGCGTCGCGCCGAGAATGGAAAGCATGGCGGTCGTGGTCGTGAAACGGCGACCGTCATAGGCGCCTTCCGGACGCGGCTGCTGACCGGGTTTCCACTGCAGCAGCGGGCGGATGAGATCGGCCAGGCGCTCTAGAATGTCGATACGCACGGCGCGCTTTCCGAGGAAGCGGAAACCGGCGAGCTTGTAGAACATACGCTCGAAGCTGGCATCCGTGACGACCGAGGTACGACCTGCGGCCAGCACCGGAATGAGATCGCCGTAACCCGGCTTGCCGAGACCGTCATTCTTCAAAGCCCAGAGTAGCGTCACAAGCTCCGCCGGGGCGGGCTTGAGAAGCGCAGGCAGGAAAACGTGGTAGGCGCCGAAACGCACGCCGTAACGGCGCATGGAGGCGCGCGCATCCTGATCCAGAGACTTCACGTCTTCGGCAACGTCGCGGCGGAACAGCACGCCAAGATTTTCCACGAGCTGGAACGCCAGACCCTTCGCCAGACCCTGAAGGTCTTCGGCGCGGGAAATATCGTCCAGCGGCTTCAGCACGGTCGCAATCTGATGATTGACGAAACGCTCGACGCGCGCCAGCGCGTGATCACGGGCATTGCCGTTCAACTGCTCGTCGGCAAGCAGGATCACCCGTGGCTTCATGATGTTGTCGCCGGCCGAAAGGCGGGCAACCGGTTCGCCCAACCAGCGAACCAGACCATCGGAGCTCAAAGCGAGATCGCCATTTCCACTGGCATGCAGACGCGCGGCACGCGCCTCGAATTCGAGCGCGAGCGCCTTCTGCGCCGCAGCCTGCACGGCCTTCTGATCCGGCCCTTCCATTCCCGGCACCGGCGTGAACCGGAACCCGGCCAACTGGCCGACGTGATGACCTTCTACGAAGACATCACCATTTACACTGATTTCAGCTTCAAGCATCGCATTCTCTCTCAGGCGCCTCATGAGCACAGATGTCCTGCGATCAACAAAGCGTTTCGTCAACCTTTCATGTAGCGCATCGGACAATCGATCCTCGATTTCCCGAGTCTTTTCTTGCCAGTGTGTCGGATCGGCAAGCCATCCTGGGCGGTTCGATACATAAGTCCATGTTCTGATCTGCGCAATCCTCGCAGACAAGGTATCGATCTCTCCATCCGTCCGGTCGGCGCGACGTACCTGCTCGGCCATGAAATCCTCGTTCACCGCCCCGCGTTTGACGAGGTCGAAATAGAGCGTGGAGATCAGGTCGGCATGCTGGGCAGGAGCAATACGGCGATAGTCGGGAAGCGCACACGCCTCCCAGAGTTTTTCCACCCGCGAATCGGTCGTCGTCACATCGATGATCTCGGGATAACGCGACAGATATTCCAGCGCCTGCTGGTCGATTGCCGGCAGGGCGCGCGAAAGTCCCTGGATCGCCGGCGCGGCATCGAGGCTCAGGCGCAGATTGGCGATGGAGGAAAAATCGAAATTTTTCGTCCGCCACTGCAGAACCTTCACCGCATCGAACTGATGGGTTTCGATCCGTTCCACCAGCTCGTCATCGAACGGATCGACACGCCCCGTCACGCCGAATGTGCCATCGCGAAGATGGCGGCCGGCGCGGCCGGCGATCTGGCCGATCTCGCCGGGATTGAGATTGCGGAACTGATAGCCGTCGAATTTGCGATCCTGCGCGAAGGCGACATGGTCGACATCGAGGTTGAGACCCATGCCGATGGCGTCAGTCGCGACAAGATATTCGACATCGCCGGATTGGTAGAGCCCCACCTGCGCATTGCGCGTGCGCGGCGAAAGCGCGCCCAGCACCACGGCAGCACCACCGCGCTGGCGGCGCACCAGCTCGGCGATGGCATAGACCTCATCGGCGGAAAAGGCGACAATCGCCGTGCGTTGCGGCAGGCGGGTTATCTTCTTTTGACCCGCATAAAAGAGCTGCGACAGGCGCGGGCGTTCCACAACGGTAATTCCCGGCAGCAGTTTTTCGAGGATAGGGCGCATCGTGCCGGCGCCAAGCAGCAGCGTTTCCTCCCGCCCGCGCAGATGCAGCACCCGGTCGGTGAAGATGTGCCCGCGCTCGAGATCGCCCGCCAGCTGCACCTCGTCGATCGCGACGAAGGCGGCCGTCGTCTCGCGCGGCATGGCTTCCACCGTGCAGACGGAATATTTGGCTTTGGGCGGTGCGATTTTTTCTTCGCCGGTAATCAGCGCCACATTCGGCGCCCCCACCTTTTCAACGAGGCGGGTATAGACCTCCCGCGCCAGAAGACGCAGCGGCAGGCCGATGACACCGCTGCCATGCGCGACCATCCGCTCAATCGCGTAATGGGTCTTGCCAGTATTGGTGGGGCCGAGAACGGCCGTGACACCGCGGCCGCTCAGGATCATGGGGCGAAAATTCAACGTACTATCCGCGAATCGACTTCATCTGCTTGCCGTGCGCCCGGCATCACCGATACGGGCCTCACGCACCACACATGGCAACGCCCGCTGACAAAGGCAATAGGCCTCACCCGCAAAGTGGCGCAGGGCGACCTGTCGACGGAATTTTCCGTTCAGATTCAACCAGTTGAATAAACAAAAAGAATCCGGCGAAAATGAAATCGATTCGGCAGCGGAACAGTCTGCGAACGAATCGAATACGAATCGCTGACTCGATGGGATTCAGCTTTTGTTCTCCGCAATATCTGGTTGGCGATGGCGCAGACCATACCAGATTATGAATCCGGATAAGTCCTTGGCCGGATTCGGCTTTACGGTAAAGCCGACGGGCGGAAAATCCCGGAATCGGCTGTCAAGCGGCAATCCCGGAAAAGCCGATCCGAAAGATGACGAAGGGTCGGGTCAGAGCGCCTCGCCGGCAAGCAGACGCGGCGCATTAGCATCCGTCGTTCCGGCGGCCTGACCGATGAAATAGGATTTGAGACCCGGCAAACGATCCACCACGCCGAGACCGAAATCACGCATGATACGGATAGGGCCAATATCGTTGGAGAAAAGCCGGTTCAGCACATCCGTCGTCACGCCCATCCGCAACGTGTCGAAACGCCGCCAGGACTGGTAACGCTCCAGAACGTTGAGTGAGCCGATATCGAGGCCGAGCCGGTCGGCCTCGACCACGGTTTCGGCGAGAGCCGCCACGTCCTTGAAGCCAAGATTGAGGCCCTGCCCGGAAATCGGGTGAATGCCGTGCGCCGCATCGCCCGCAAGCGCGAAACGCGGTGCAACGAAAGAGCGCGCCAGCGTCAGACCCAATGGGAAGGCGCGGCGGGGACCGACCGGACGAAGAGGACCGAGCTTGTGACCGAACCGGCGCTCCAGTTCTTCCTCGAACACCAGATCGTCGGAAGCTACCAGCCTGTCGGCATCGGCCGTGCGTTCGGTCCAGACGAGTGAAGAACGGTTTCCCTTCAGCGGCAGGATGGCGAAGGGGCCGGATGGCAGGAAATGCTCCTCGGCGCAGCCCTCATGCGGCCGCTCATGCTCAACCGTCGTCACGATACCGGACTGATCGTAAGCCCAGTGCACGGTCTTGATACCGGCCATGTCCCTGAGTGCGGAGCGAACGCCGTCACAGGCAATCAGCAATCGCGCTTCGAGCGTCGACCCGTCGGAAAGGCGAATGGCCGTCGACTGGGGACCCGCGGTAAAATCGGAAACACTGAGACCGTGACGGATTTTTATGCCAAGGCGCTCGCACAGGCCTCGCAATGCGCCCACCAGAGCGACGTTCGGAACCATATGGGCAAACGGCCTGCCTTCTTCCACGGCGCCGTCGAAAGTCAGGAACACGGGACGCACCGGATCGGCGGTCTTCGAATCGGTGACGATCATCTTGTGTATCGGCTGGGCTTCCGGCTCGATTTCGTTCCATATGCCGAAAACATCGAGCATCCGGGTGGCTGCCGCAATAATGGCGGAAGCGCGAACGTCCTTCGACCAGACATCCTCGGGAGAGGCCTCAACCACCTGTACATCAAGATGCGGGGCCGCCTGCTTGATTGCGACAGCAACGGAAAGACCGACATATCCGCCGCCTGCCACCACTACGTCCAGCATCGCGCTTCTCCTCAAATCTTGTGCACGCATCATCGGCGCACTATAGACCATGTGACGTCTTCCTACAGCCGGAGCAGGCCGAAAAAATGTCGCATCCCTCGCAAACGTCAGACCCGATGGCCAATCTCATCGCCACACTCGATCTTGAGAAGCTGGAAGAGAACCTGTTCCGGGGCGAAAGCCCGCAGATCGGCTGGCAGCGGGTTTTCGGCGGCCAGGTCATCGCGCAGGCCCTGATCGCCGCGCAGCGGACCGTGGATAACGACCGTTTCGTGCATTCGCTGCATGCCTATTTCATGCGCCCCGGCGATCCGCTGGTGCCAATCGTCTACCAGGTGGAACGCATCCGCGACGGCGCGAGCTTCTGCACACGCCGGGTGGTCGCCATCCAGCATGGCAAGGCCATTTTTTCCATGTCGGCCTCGTTTCAGATATTCGAGGATGGTTTCGACCATCAGATCAAAATGCCTGACGTGACGCCGCCTGAAAAACTGATGAGCGAGGAGCAGATGCAGGCAGCCTTTCTTGCCAAGGCGCCTGCCTCTATCCGCAAATACTGGAGCAACAAGCGGCCGATAGAGATACGGCCGGTATCGCTGACCCACTATATCTCCAAGGAAAAACTCGAACCGCAGCAGGATATCTGGGTCCGCGCCGTCGGCTATGTGCCTGATGATCCGCGCCTGCAATCGGCCATTCTCGCCTATCTGTCGGATATGACCCTGCTCGACACCTCGCTCTACGCCCATGGCACGACCATCTTCGATCCGTCCATTCAGGTGGCGAGCCTCGACCACGCCATGTGGTTCCACCGCCCCTGCCGGCTGGACGACTGGCTGCTCTACACACAGGACAGCCCCAGCGCTTCCGGCGCACGCGGTTTGACCCGTGGCAATATTTTCACCAGACAGGGTGAACTGGTCGCCTCCGTGGCGCAGGAGGGTTTGATCCGCAAAAGGGCAAATGATTAAATAATGTGCTTTTTTTGAAAATCGCACATTTAATAGACGCAAATTTTGGCGACAAATGCCCCTTTTTCAGACGCCCTTCATATAAGTTTTATATTTCAATACGTTAGATACACACTCAAAACTGGCACGCCCTTTGAATGTATGTCCGCAGTCGCTGTTACTGATCTGCCAGCGGCAGGAGAGTCGGCTCCGTGCCGAGGACAAAACAAAGGATGGGAAACCAGATGAAAATTGTGATGGCCATTATCAAGCCGTTCAAGCTGGATGAAGTGCGCGAAGCGCTCACCGGCGTCGGCATCCAGGGCCTGACCGTGACCGAGGTAAAGGGTTACGGACGCCAGAAGGGGCATACCGAGATTTATCGCGGCACGGAATATGCGGTGAGCTTCCTTCCCAAGCTGAAGATCGAGATCGCAGTTCCATCCGACGTCGTCGACAAGGCTGTCGAAGCGATCGCGTCTGCGGCAAAGACCGGGCAGATCGGTGACGGCAAGATCTTCGTTTACTCTATCGAACAGGCCGTGCGCATCCGTACCGGCGAAACCAACACAGAAGCGCTTTGAAGCACGGCTGACAGGGGAGTTTTCTAGCTATGCAACTCAACAAGTTTTCAACGCTCGGCAAGCTGGGCGCCGCAGCGGCGGCCCTGATGGCTCCGGCCATCGCCTTTGCCCAGGATGCCGCGCCGGCAGCAGCCGCAGCGCCCGTTCCGGAAAAAGCCGACACCGCATTCATGTATGTCGCGACGATCCTCGTGCTTTTCATGATCATTCCGGGCCTGGCCCTGTTTTACGGCGGTCTCGTCCGCACAAAGAACATGCTCTCCGTTCTCATGCAGTGCACGGTCGTCGGCGCAGTCATGATGCTCGTCTGGGTAATCTACGGTTACTCCTTCGCCTTTGGCGGCGGCACCGGCCCTTATTTCGGCGGTTTCGGCAAGCTGTTCCTGTCGGGCGTTTCGCTTGACAGCACCTCGGCAACCTTCTCTGAGGGCGTCGTGATCTACGAATACACCTTCATCGCCTTCCAGATGACATTCGCGGCCATCACGCCGGCGCTGATCATCGGCGCCTTCGCAGAACGCGTCAAATTCTCCGCCGTCATCCTCTTCACCATCCTGTGGGCCACCTTCGTCTATTTCCCGATCGCTCACATGGTCTGGGATGCAAACGGCCTGATCTTCGGCATGGGCGCTCTCGACTTCGCCGGCGGCACCGTCGTTCACATCAATGCCGGTATCGCAGGCCTGATCGGCGCGATCATGGTCGGCAAGCGTACCGGCTTCGGCAAGGACATGATGGCCCCCCACTCGATGACGCTGACCCTCGTCGGTGCAGCCATGCTGTGGTTCGGCTGGTTCGGCTTCAACGCCGGCTCCAACCTCGAAGCTTCGGGCGGTGCGGTTCTCGCAACCATGAACACCTTCCTCGCAACCGCAGCCGCCATCGTTTCCTGGTCGCTAGTTGAAAGCTTCACCCGCGGCAAGGCCTCCATGCTGGGCGCCGCTTCGGGCATGATCGCCGGTCTCGTCGCCGTCACCCCCGCCGCCGGCTCCGTCGGCCCGATGGGCGCCATCGTTCTCGGCCTCATCGTCTCGCCGATCTGCTACTTCTTCGTCTCCGTGGTGAAGAACAAGTTCGGTTATGACGACACCGCCGACGTCTTCGGCGTCCACGGCATTGGCGGCATCATCGGCGCTCTCGGCACCGGCATCTTCACCTCGCCGCTGCTTGGCGGCACGGGCAAGGAAGACTTCTCCATCGCCTCGCAGCTCTGGACGCAGTTCGTCGCCGTCGCCATCACCATCGTCTGGTGCGCCATCGTCTCCGCGATCCTCTACAAGATCGTCGACGTGATCGTCGGTCTGCGGGTTCCGGTCGAAGCCGAACGCGAAGGTCTCGACCTAGCAACCCATGGCGAAGCCGCCTACCACTCCTGATATCCGGGAAAAGGGGTTCTCCATCCCCTCTCCCAAAAGAAGGCCCGCTCCGGCGGGCCTTTTTCTTTGCCGTAAATCCGAAGCGCTTCAAAAAACCGCATGGTTAACACGACATTAACCAGCAAGCGGTTAGTTTTCCCTGTCAATCCGGGATCAGGTCTCCTGCCGGATCTTGCCGAAACCATAAAACGACGGGTTCAGGGACATGGGCAGAATGCATTCTCCGACATTCGATGGTCGTCACACGCGCTTCGTGTTGACGGCGTTTTTCGTGCGTCAGATCATGGCTCTCGCCGGTTTCGCTCTGCTGGCCACGATTGCACTGGGCATCGCCGCGCTAGCGACATGGAATGTCGCGGATCCGAGCCTCTCCTACGCGACAGGAAACCAGCCCACCAATCTTCTGGGCTACGGCGGTGCGATTTTCGCCGATATCGTGATGCAGTTCCTCGGGCTTTCCGCAATCATCTCGCTCCTGCCCGTCATCGCCTGGGCGATCGCGCTGATCGCCGGCCGCAAATTCCACCGCATACCCGTTCGCCTCGTGGCCTGGGTCGCAGGCGCCATCGTCTGCGCCGCCTCGCTCGGCTGTTTTCCGGCCCCCGTGACATGGCCGCTGCCGAACGGCATCGGCGGCGTCATCGGTGACATGATCCTGCGTTTTCCCGCCCTTTTTATCGGCGCTTACCCCACCGGCACGATTGCCACGGTACTGGGTGTCATATTTGCGGCGCCTGCCGCATGGCTGATGCTGTTTGCCGCCGGTGTCGTTGGCGGTCTGGATGACGAATTGGAACGCGAAGAAGCCGCTCCCGTCGCCACCAGCAAGGCCCGCGCCGCCCGTGAGGCCGAAGAGGATGATGAAGACGACGGCGAGGGTTTCTTCGCCAATATGCTCGCCTTCGGCGCACTGGCGCATTACTGGTACATCACCCAGGCGCGCCTGCGCCGCCTGTTCGGTCTGAAGTCTAAATCCCTGCACGATGAATTCGAACATCCTTACGACTTCAACGAATATGAATTCGGCACGCTGAACGAACCGTCGCGCCTCAAGACCGCGATCAACCGCCTCGACCAGCGCGCAGAGCCGTCTTTCGAAGAACGCGCCGCATCGCGTCGCCAGATGTCGCCTCCCTCCATCGCGCTCGATCATGACGAGGACATGGATGACGAACAACCCTTCGACGCGGATGGACGCCGGCTGCCGAACGGCATTCTCTCCGACGACGAGTCCGACCAGAAATTCACCGCCCGACAGGCGCCGGGACGCGGGCAGCCCAGAATAACCGCCCCTTCCGCACGCCCGAAGCCCAGCGAGCGCGTGGCAAGGGAAGCGCAGGCCTCTTTCATCGCCGCAGACGGTTTCCAGCTGCCCACGGTCCATCTTCTGGCGGAGCCGAAGAATGTCGTTCGCGACAATATGCTGAGCGAGGAAGTGCTGGAACAGAACGCCCGCCTTCTGGAAGGCGTTCTCGAGGATTTCGGCGTCAAGGGCGAAATCATTCATGTCCGCCCCGGCCCGGTCGTCACGCTCTACGAACTGGAACCGGCACCCGGCATCAAATCCTCGCGTGTCATCGGCCTTGCCGATGACATCGCCCGCTCCATGAGCGCGATTGCCGCCCGCGTCGCCGTCGTTCCCGGCCGCAATGCCATCGGCATCGAACTGCCGAACCAGACGCGCGAAACCGTATTCCTGCGGGAACTGATCGGCAGCCGCGATTTCGAAAACAGCAAGGCCAAACTCGCGATGGCGCTCGGCAAGACCATCGGCGGCGAACCCGTCATCGCCGATCTCGCCAAGATGCCGCATCTTCTCGTTGCCGGCACCACCGGTTCGGGTAAGTCGGTCGCCATCAACACCATGATCCTGTCGCTGCTTTACCGCATGTCGCCGGAACAGTGCCGCCTGATCATGATCGACCCGAAAATGCTCGAACTGTCGATCTATGACGGCATTCCGCATCTGCTCTCTCCCGTCGTTACCGATCCGAAAAAGGCCGTCGTGGCGCTGAAATGGACGGTGCGCGAGATGGAAGAGCGCTACAAGAAGATGTCGAAGATCGGCGTGCGCAATATCGACGGTTTCAACAGCCGCGTGCAGCAGGCGCTCGATAAGGGCGAGATACTCACCCGCACGGTGCAGACCGGCTTCGACCGCCAGACCGGCGAGGCGATCTACGAGACGGAAGAATTCGATCTGAAGCCCCTGCCCTATATCGTCGTAATCATCGATGAGATGGCCGACCTGATGATGGTCGCCGGCAAGGACATCGAAGGCGCGGTGCAGCGCCTGGCGCAGATGGCGCGCGCCGCCGGCATCCATGTCATCATGGCCACCCAGCGCCCCTCCGTCGACGTCATCACCGGCACGATCAAGGCAAACTTCCCGACCCGCATCTCCTTCCAGGTAACGTCGAAGATCGACAGCCGCACCATCCTTGGAGAGCAGGGCGCGGAACAGCTGCTCGGCATGGGCGACATGCTCTATATGGCAGGCGGCGGGCGCATCCAGCGCGTGCACGGTCCTTTCGTCTCCGACAACGAGGTGGAAGAGATCGTCGCCTATCTGAAGACACAGGGCGCACCGGAATATCTGGAAGCGATTACCGAGGAAGACGACGAGGAAGGCAATGGCGGCGGCCCGGCCGGCGCCGGCAGTTTCTCCGATTCCGAAGACCCTTACGATCAGGCCGTGGCCGTCGTGCTTCGCGATGGCAAAGCCTCCACCTCCTATGTGCAGCGGCGTCTCGGCATCGGCTATAACCGCGCCGCCTCGCTGATCGAGCGCATGGAGCAGGAGGGCATTATCGGCCCCGCCAACCACGCCGGAAAACGCGAAATACTCGTACCGACGGAAGCAGACATCATCGAGCGGTAACGTCCGCAACCAAGCGGGGCGAAGAAGCGTTATTCCACGCTTTCAACGTCATGAAGCCGCCGCCTTTTGTGCGGACAATCGCTGCGATGAAGGAGAATAGAATGAACGACCTCACCACCGGCGAAACGGCCAACGCAAACACACCGCAAAACGGCGTGACGCGTCGTGGCGTGCTGACGGCATTTTCCATGGCCGCAATCATGGCCGGCCTGTCGCCGCTTGACGCCTTTGCCCAGGCGGCCGGCAACACGGCGACAGCGCAGAAAATCGCCAATCACTTCTCGTCGGTCAAAACCATGATGGGGGAATTCGTCCAGTTCGGCCCGCGCGGTGAACAGACCGGCGGCAAGTTCTACATCGAACGCCCCGGCAAACTCCGCTTCAATTACGAAGACCCCTCGCCCATGCGGGTCATCGCCGACGGCAAGAACGTCGTCATCGGCAATATGAAGCTCAAGACCTGGGATCTTTATCCGCTCTCCAAGACGCCGCTCAGCTTGCTTCTGTCCGACAAGATCGATCTCGGCAACCAAAAGGTTCGCAACGTCAAGGAAGAATCGGACCTGACCACCATCGTGCTGGGCGACAAGAGCGTCTTCGGCGATTCCACCATTACCCTGATGTTCGATCCGAAGACCTTCGATCTGAGGCAATGGACCACGACCGACGCCCAGAACAAGGACACGACCGTCATGATCTTCAACGTCCAGACCGGCGTGAACCTCGATGAACGCGTCTTCAACATCAATTACGAGGAAGTTCGCAAAGGCGGCTGAGGCTTTAAGCCCCAAAAGAGCTCTTCAAAAGGCGGCCCTGCGGTCGCCTTTTTCATTTTACCGCTAAAATACATTCCCGTTTTCGTCGCGATGTTATAAGCCTGCGCCCCGGAAACATGTCACGAACCAAGCGGTTCGCGGCAGTAAAAGCGGAGCACATGCATGTCGTTTTCGATAACCACCTGGAACATCAACTCGGTCAGGCTCAGAATGCCGATCGTTGAGCAGTTTCTGGTACGTTACAAACCCGACATTCTTTGCCTGCAGGAAACGAAATGCCCGAATGGCGAGTTTCCGATGAAGCCGCTGAAGGCGCTCGGTTATGAGCATGTCATCATCCATGGCCAGAAGGGCTATCACGGCGTCGCCATCGCCTCGAAGATTCCGCTGACCGAAGATCATCGACAGGACTATTGCGGTATCGGCGACGCACGCCACATTTCCGCGATTTTTGAGGTCGGATCGCGCCGCGTGCGGCTGCATAATTTTTATGTGCCGGCAGGCGGTGACGAGCCGGATCGCTCGATCAATCCGAAATTCGGCCACAAGCTGGATTTCATCGAGGAAATGAAGGCGCTGCGCGCCGACGGCGTGCCTGGCACCTCGTCCATTCTCGTCGGCGATCTTAACATCGCACCGCTCGAAAATGACGTCTGGTCGCACAAGCAGCTTCTGAAGATCGTCAGCCACACGCCTGTCGAAACCGAAGGCATGCTTGACATCATGAAGAAGGGCAACTGGCTCGATCTGATGCGCCTGAATGTGCCGGAGACGGAAAAAATCTATACCTGGTGGAGCTACCGCGCCAAGGACTGGGAAGCGGCTGATCGCGGCCGCCGCCTCGACCACATCTGGTCTTCGCAGGATCTCGGTTCCTCGCTCGAAAAAATCGACATATTGCGCGAGGCCCGCGGCTGGAACCGGCCATCCGACCATGTTCCCGTCACCGCCCATTTCCGGTTCTGAACAGGCGGAATTATCTGGCGTCAGACGAAGCGGTTCTGCAAACGGGCCGCACCCGCCGCCAGCGACGCGATATTGTCGCGAATACGCGCCGATACGATATCGGCAACCTCCGGAAACTCCTCCACCAGCCGGTGGAAGAGGATGCGCGTTATGCGGATGACTTCGGAATCCTCCGCTGCCACGGCAGTAAACTTCCGTTCGCAGAGCGTGAAAAGCGCAAGCTCCGAAAGCAGCGCCCCCTTGCCCGGCGTCGCCTGCAGCACGGGCTTGCCATCCCGCCCTGCCGTAAAAAGCTCGAAATGGCCAGCCGTCACCGCAAAAGCGCATTCGGCCGGTGAGTGTTCCCGAAACAATGTCTGTCCGGCCGATACACGGCGGCGCTCCGCACCGAAGGCGATAAGCCGCAGCTGGTCATCGCTGAACCCAGCAAATAACGGCACTTGCCCCAGCAGCATGATATCGTCCGTCAAGGCCATGTCGATCGTTACTCCGGAAAAACGCCTGCACCACTATAGCGGTTTTCCAATATCGGCCCTCAAAATACAAGCTGTTAGAACGCCGCGCGCCTTTTCGGACGCGCAGCGTGAGCTTTGGACACATGACAGGTGCAAAGAGCCCCCTGCTCAGGGAACGATCTTGTATCCGCCGTTCTCGGTCACCAGAATTTCGGCGTTGGAGGGGTCGCGTTCGATCTTCTGGCGCAGACGATAGACATGCGTTTCCAGCGTGTGCGTTGTCACGCCGGAATTGTAACCCCAGACCTCTTCCAGCAGGACGTCGCGGGTAACGACGGTGCTGCCGGCGCGGTAGAGATAACGGATGATCGCCGCTTCCTTTTCCGTCAGGCGGATTTTCTTGCCGTCCTCCGTCGTCAACAGCTTCTGGCTGGGCTTGAACTGATAGGGACCGACGGTGAAAACCGCATCCTCACTCTGCTCATATTGACGCAGCTGCGCCCGGATACGCGCCAGAAGCACGGCGAAACGGAAGGGTTTCGTCACATAGTCGTTCGCCCCGGCTTCCAGCCCAAGAATAGTATCGGAATCGGTATCATGCCCGGTCAGCATGATGATCGGCGCCTTGAAGCCGCCCTTGCGCAACAGCTTTACCGCCTCACGGCCGTCCATGTCCGGAAGGCCTACATCCATGATCAGAAGATCGACCTGGGCGGTCTTGGCGGTCTGCATCGCCTGCGCGGCATTGGCGCCGCTGAGCAGCGAGAATTCCTCATAGGGAGACAATTGCTCGGTCAGCGTCTCCCGAAGATCGTCGTCATCGTCCACCAGAAGGATAGTGCGAGCCGTCATTCGGATTCTCAGCCTTTCTTACTTTAGCGCATCGGCCCAAAAATCAGGCTCGATTTTCGAGAGACACGACGCGTAGTTTAAAAGAGTTAGAGCGTGCCTTGTGCATCCCCAAAGACGCCCGGCGCTCTAATTATCAGCCAATTCAGCGGTTTGCCGATAAAAGGTCAACCCATTGCCATGATATAACGAAGTGCTATGACTTCACGTTAAATAACCTGCAAAGCAAAATCTCGTGAAAAACATGAGCACCCAGCCCGTAAGACAACGTAAACGCGCATCGACGCTCATGGTTCGGCCGGCCCCCTCGAAAATCAACCGCGCCATCGTCCAACTCGGACATCTCACCTTTCCAGCCGCGATCGGACGCAATGGCCGCACTGCATTGAAACGTGAAGGAGACGGAAAATCTCCCATCTCCACCATCGGCCTGCTGCACGGGTTTTATCGCGGTGACCGCCTTCCCGGCATCGCCACGGCACTGCCGATGCAGCGAACACGCAAGTCCATGCTGTGGTGCGACGAGCCCCGTAGTCCCAATTACAACAGGCTGGTCAAGGCGCCCTTCGCCCCGAGCCATGAAGAGATGATGCGGAAGGACAGCCTCTACGACGTCTGCCTGGTGCTCGACTGGAATATCACCTCGAGAAGCCGCAATCGCGGCTCGGCGATCTTCATGCATCTGATCAGACCGGGATATGAGCCGACCGCGGGCTGCGTCGCTCTCCATCCCCGTGACATGCGGCGCATCCTGCCGCATCTGCGCAAAGGCACGAAAATCCGCATCCTGTGAATTTCAGCCTGCAATCGGGCAACAAAAAACCCGCCATCAAGGCGGGTTTTTTTAGAGGGAAAAAGCCGGTTATTAAGCGGCTTCGTCCTGAGAATCGTCCTCTTCGACGGTCTTGCCGCGCTTGGGGCCCTTGGCAAGGTTCACTTCCACCAGGCGAACAGCCTCGGTTTCAGACATCTTGTTGACAGCGGCGATTTCGCGCGCCATGCGGTCGAGAGCAGCTTCATAAAGCTGACGCTCGGAATAGGACTGCTCCGGCTGATTTTCCGCACGGTAGAGATCGCGCACGACTTCCGCAATCGCGATGAGATCGCCGGAATTGATCTTCGCATCATATTCCTGTGCGCGGCGCGACCACATGGTACGCTTCACACGCGCCTTGCCCTGCACCACTTTCAGCGCCCGCTCGACAAAATCGCCTTCGGAAAGCTTGCGCATGCCGATGCTGACGGCTTTGGCGACGGGAACTTTAAGACGCATCTTGTCTTTTTCGAAATCGATGACAAAAAGCTCAAGCTTCATGCCGGCGACTTCTTGTTCCTCGATTGCAGAAATGGTACCGACACCATGAGCGGGATACACAATCGCTTCACCGGTCTTGAAACCGTGATGTGCTGGAGATTTCTTCTGCTGGGTCGTCATTCGTTCTAAAAACTCCCTGTTACATACCCGGGGATGCCGGGGTTGGGTCGGTCAGGCCCTGATGAGACGGGGGAACCGTCAGGTGACTCCGCACTGGTCCAGCCGTGCACGCAAAAACACACCTTCCCGTCTTGCGGGGTTCGATAACGTAAACGCTCGATATGTCACGGAAACCGCGTGCAAAAGAGGTGTTGCTTTCGTGGTGTTTTTGGGCACACAAATGCCACGCTGTGGATCAGTGTCGTTGGTGTACCACAAAAATAGGCGCAAATCAATAATTTGCTTCGACCGTGGCCGCAACATCACATGGCAGCCAAAGAACCGCCTAAAAATTAGCCGCAGAAATACTGTCAAAATGCTTCGTGACAGGCCCTCATGGCAAAAGGAGCAAAAAAATTTCACTTACCGACTGAAGAAACACGAAAGCCTCTTAAACTCTTCGTAATTCCACGCCAATATCCGATTCGACTGAAAAGGCAAAATCCGCAAATTGGCGATGCTTTTTTATATTAAAGTGTGATTTTTGGAGGAATCCACGTCAAATGGGCTACAGAAATAATCCAAAACGCGAAAAACAGATCGAAAAAGCGCGCCAGCAGGCAATTGCCGAAAATGTCCAATTTCTTGATCCGGGTATTCTTTATGGAAGGGCAAGCGCCGACGATATAGAATATTATTCCGCGGAGATGCTCGCTGCGAGCGCCGCTCACAGTTTCGAGACGCTTTCGCACTGGACCGGAGACGCTCCGTACATCGGCATCTCCCAGGTGGAGGGCGTTTCGCCACGGGATATTCCGGTAACGGTCCTGACCATTATCGGCCGCAATATGCCCTTCCTTTACGATTCCGTCATGGGCGAGGTCACCAGCAGCTATCGCGGTCTTTACCTCGCGGTGCACCCGATCCTGGTGCGCGACGAAAGCGCGCAGGCGGGCTATCGTCTTGCGGAACCCGAGGATGATCCCGCTGAAAATATCAGCCTCATCCAGCTGCATATCGCGCCGCTCACGCCGCAAGCCGCCGCAGCGCTGGAAGAAAGACTGCGCTTCGTGCTGACGCAGGTCCAGTTCGCCTATCGCGACTGGCGGCCCATGCTGGCGAAACTCGACGAGGCTCTGGATGAATTGTCCAAGCGCGGTTCGTCACGGCGCAAGACCGAGCGTGCGGAAGCCGTCGAATTCCTCAACTGGCTTCGCAACGACAATTTCACCTTCCTCGGCATGCGTGACTACACCTATTCCGGCAAGGGAAAGAACGCGAAGATCGAGCGCGGTGATGGCGTCGGTCTCGGCAGCCTCAGCGATCCGGATGTGCGCGTGCTGCGTCTCGGCAAGAATGCCGTGACGACGACGCCGGAAATCCTTGCCTTCCTTGACGGCCCGGATTTCCTCATCGTCACCAAGGCCAATGTGAAATCCATCGTGCACCGCCGCGCCTATATGGATTATATCGGCATCAAGCGCTTCGACGAGGACGGCAATGTCATCGGCGAACTGCGCATCGTCGGTCTCTTCACCGCCACCGCCTATACGCGCTCGGTCAAGCAGATACCGCTGCTGCGCGCCAAGGTGGCGGAAGTCGAGCGGCATTTCGGCTTCGATCCGAACAGCCACTCAGGGCGTATCCTGCAGAACACGCTGGAAGCCTATCCGCGTGACGATCTTTTCCAGATCGAAACCGATCTTCTGATCCGCTTCGTCGAGCAGATCATGGAACTGAGCGACCGTCCGCGCGTGCGCGTGCTTGCACGTATCGACCGTTTCGACCGTTTCGTTTCGGCCATCATCTTCGTTCCGCGCGAGGAGTATAATTCTTATGTACGCGAGAAGATCGGCGACTATCTGAGCAGGGTCTATGACGGGCATATTTCCGCCTATTACCCCGCCTTCCCCGAAGGCGCCGTCGCCCGCGTCCACTTCATTGTCGGCCGAACGGAAGGCAAGACGCCGCGCATCGCCCAGGACAAGCTCGAAGACGCCGTCAGCGACATTGCGGCGCGCTGGATAGACCATTTCGTCGCCCTCTCCGAGCCGGGAGCGCCGGTACTGGAAGTCGATCAGGCCTATCAGGAAGCCTTCACGCCGGAAGAAGCGATCGGCGACATGCCGGATATTCTCGGCGCCGCGAAGGGTGAGCCGGTCCGCATCGAATTTTACCAGCAGGAAGGTCAATCGGCGGAAACGCTGTCGCTGAAGATTTTCCACCGCGACGGCCACCTGCCGCTTTCACGCCGCGTGCCGCTGCTCGAAAATCTCGGTTTCAACGTCATCAGCGAACGCACCTTCGATATCGGCGTCGTTTCAGACGGCGAAAAGCGCGACATCGTGCTGCACGACATGGAATTGTCCGTCGCCAAGGGAACGACGCTCGATCTGCCGCACTATGGACAGAAACTCGAAGAGGCGTTCCTCGCCGCCTTCTCCGGCAAGGTCGACAATGACAACTTCAACCGCCTGATCCTCGCCTGCGGCCTCACCGTGCGCGAAGTCTCCGTGCTACGCGCCTATGCGCGTTATCTCCGCCAGACCGGCATCGTCTATTCGCAGGAGCATATTTCCGAAACGCTCTATAAGTATCCGGCGATTTCCCGCAATATTTTCGCGCTGTTCAAAGCCGGCTTCGATCCGTCCGTCGACGAAAAGAAGCGGCTGAAGAAACTCGCCGAAATACACAAGGCAATCGAAGCGGCGTTGAGCGGCGTTCCCAATCTCGATGAGGACCGCACGCTCAGGCGTTACGTCAACGCCATCGACGCGACGCTGCGCACCAACTACTTCCAGAAAAATGCCGATGGTACGCCGCGTGACCTGTTGGCCTTCAAGTTCGATCCGAAACATCTGGACGGCCTGCCCGACCCACGTCCCTTCCGCGAAATCTTCGTCTACGGAACAGAGGTCGAAGGCGTGCATCTGCGCTTCGGCAAGGTCGCGCGCGGCGGTCTGCGCTGGTCGGATCGCGGCCAGGATTACCGCACGGAAGTGCTCGGCCTCGTCAAGGCGCAACAGGTCAAGAATGCGGTGATCGTTCCGGTCGGCGCCAAGGGCGGCTTCTTCCCGAAGAACCTGCCGGCCGGCGGCTCCCGCGACGAGGTGTTCAACGCCGGCCGCGAGGCCTACAAGACCTATATCCGCACCCTGCTGTCCATCACCGACAATATCATCGACGATGCCATCGTGCCGCCAGCCGATACGCTGCGGCTCGACGGTGACGACCCCTATTTCGTCGTCGCCGCCGACAAGGGAACGGCAACCTTCTCCGATACGGCGAACGGTCTTGCCCATGAGGCTGGTTTCTGGCTGGACGACGCCTTCGCGTCGGGCGGTTCGGCCGGTTACGACCACAAGAAGATGGGCATTACTGCCCGTGGCGCCTGGGAAACGGTGAAACGCCATTTCCGTGAAATGGACACCGACATCCAGACCACCCCCTTCACGGTGGCGGGCGTGGGCGATATGTCCGGCGACGTTTTCGGCAACGGCATGCTGCTGTCGGAAAAGATCAGGCTGATTGCCGCCTTCGACCACCGCGACATCTTCATCGATCCGGATCCCGACACCGACAAGTCCTTTGCCGAACGCAAGCGGCTTTTCGAACTGCCGCGTTCCAGCTGGCAGGATTACGATCGTTCGACCCTCTCCGCCGGCGCGATGATCATCTCGCGCTCCGAAAAATCGGTGACGCTGACACCGGAAGCCGTGGCCGCCATCGGCATCGACAAATCCGTCGCTACGCCCTTCGAGATCATGACGGCCATCCTGAAGGCGCCAACCGATCTTCTGTGGTTCGGCGGCATCGGCACCTACATCAAGGCGGCGGTGGAAACCAATGCCGAGGTGGGTGACAGGGCGAACGACCCGATCCGCGTCAACGCAACCGAGCTGCGCGCCAAGGTCATCGGCGAAGGCGCCAATCTCGGCATCACCCAGAAGGGGCGCATCGCCTATGCGCTTTCGGGTGGACGTTGCAATTCCGACGCCATCGACAACTCGGCCGGCGTGAACTCCTCAGACGTCGAGGTCAACATCAAGATCGCGCTTGCCTCCGCCGTGAACAGCGGTCGCCTGACGATGCCGAAACGCAACCAGCTTCTCGCTTCCATGACGCCGGAAGTGGCGCAGCTGGTATTGCGCAACAACTACCTGCAATCGCTGGCGATCTCGCTGACGGAGCGGCTGGGCCTTTCGAACCGCGAAGAGCTCGGCCGCCTGATGAGCGCGCTGGAGGCGACCGGGCAACTGAACCGCAAGGTCGAAACCCTGCCTAACAATGCCGAATTCAGCGAAAGATACGCCACCGGCAAACCGCTGACCCGGCCGGAAATCGGCGTGCTCCTCTCCTATGCCAAGCTCACTTTGTTCGACGCACTGGTGGCAAGCACGCTTCCCGACGAACCCTATCTCCAGCATCTTCTGGTCGATTATTTCCCGGCCAAGATGCAGAAGAACTATGCGGACGATATCAAATCGCATCGTCTGCATCGCGAAATCGTCGCCACCGCACTCGCCAATGCCGTCGTCAATCGCGGCGGCCCGGGCTTTGTGCAGAAACTTGCCGATGCGAGCGGCCTTCTGGCGGCCGACGTCGTCAAGGCGGCAGTGATCGTCGAGGATGGTTTCGGTCTCAAACGCCTGTGGAGCGAAGTCGACGCGCTTGACGGCAAGGTCGGCGGTGAAGTCCAGAACGGGCTTTATGCCACGATCACGCGTATCTTCTCGGATGCGAGCAGGCTTTACCTGCAAACCGGGAGCGCGGGTGCGGCCGCAGGTGACATGGCGACCGAAATCGAGCGCCTGAAAACTGCGATCAAGACCCTATCGCCGGCAGCGGCGAAGTATCGCCGCGAACTCGGCGTCACGGAAATCGACGGCGTTCCTTCCGGTCTTCTGGAGGAACTCGATACGCTTTCCCTGCTCGTCTATGTGCCGGAGATCATGCGCATCGCCGAAAGCGCCGGCACCACGCTTGCCCGCGCCGCCGAAAGCTACGCCACCGTCTCATCGACCTTCCGCGTCGCGCGTCTGCTGGATGCAAGCCAGCGCATCACACCGGCGGATCATTACGAGAGTCTGGCTCTCCTGCGCAGCCAGGACCAGATCTCCTCGTCGCGACGCCGAATCGTCATCTCCGCACTGACCGAATATGCCAAAGAAAAGGATCCGGTTCAGGCCTGGTATGCGGCGGACCGCGTGCGGGTCAACCGCATCGTCTCCGAACTCGGCGCGCTCAGCGACAGCGGCGATACCAACCTTGCCCGTCTGACGGTCGCGGCCGGGCTGCTTGGCGATATCGTTCAGGCACGCTGATCGGCAGCCTCAAAAACGCCATCCGGGTCCACCCGGATGGCGCCAGACAAAATGGATGCACCCGCATCACGCATTTTATTTCCCGATTTTCCGATAGGACGATGAATGACTGTCCCTTCCCCAAATGCGGAAACAGTGGTTGCCAAACGCGGCATCTGGGGCTGGGTGATGTTCGACTGGGCGGCGCAGCCGTTCTTTACGGTCGTCACGACCTTCGTTTTCGGGCCTTATTTCGTCGCACGGCTCACCGACGATCCGATTTCGGCGCAGGCGACATGGAGCAACATGGCGACGGTGTCGTCGATCATCATCGCCCTCTTCTCCCCCATTCTCGGCTCCATCGCCGACCAGTCCGGCGCACGCAAACCGTGGATCGCCTTCTTTGCCGTTATCAAGATTGTCAGTCTCTTTTTCCTGTGGTTCGCAACACCGGGATCGCCGCTCATCCTGCCGATTATCTGTATTATCCTCGCTTCCATCGCGGCCGAATTCTCGATTGTCTTCAACGATTCCATGATGCCGAGGCTGACCAATCCGCAAAATGTCGGGCGCATTTCCAATCTCGCTTGGGGGCTTGGTTATCTCGGCGGGATGGTGGTGCTGATCGCCGTGGTGACGCTTCTGGCCGCAAGCCCTAAAACCGGGCTGACATTGGCCGGAATTACTCCGCTCTTAGGACTGGACCCCGCCAGCGGTGCGGATGCGCGGGTAACCGGGCCAATTGCCGCAATCTGGTATCTCGTCTTCATTCTACCAATGTTCCTGTTCACCCCCGATGCGAGAAGGGGCCTGCCCTTCGGCGCGGCGATCCGCTCAGGGCTTTCTGAACTTAACAACACGTTGCGTGAGCTGCGCAGCCGCCCGCTTCTGCTACGATTTTTCATCGCCCGGATGCTGTATCAGGATGGCGTGAATGGGCTCATCATCCTCGGAGGAACGTTTGCTGCCGGAATGTTCGGCTGGGAGACTATGGAAATAGGCCTTTTTGGCATTTTGCTTAATATAGTTGCCATCGCAGGCTGTTTCACGGCCGGGCGCGTCGATCAGACACTCGGTTCTCGTATCACCATTCTGATTAGCCTGTCGCTCCTGCTGCTCGCGACGCTCGGACTCGTCTCGACAGACAAAGACTCCACCCTGTTCGGCCTGCTACAATTGTCGACCGCAGATAATGGCGGCATCTTCGCCACCGGCGCGGAAAAAGCCTATCTGCTTTATGGTGTGTTGATCGGCCTTGCCTTCGGTCCCGTTCAGGCCTCGTCACGATCTTATCTCGCCCGCAACATCACCGTTGCGGAGGCGGGCCGTTATTTCGGCATCTATGCGCTCTCCGGACGCGCCACCAGCTTCATGGCGACGCTGTCGTTTTCCATAGCAACCACCATAAGCGGCTCCGCCCATATCGGCATGGCGACGCTCATCGTATTTCTGGGATCCGGGTTCCTGCTGTTGCTGCGCGTGCCGGAAAGAACGACAGGCTGATAGTCTGAAGCAAAAGCCGATGCGGTTTGCTGAAACCGAGCATCGGCCCGACAGGATCAAAGCTGATCGAGCTTTTGCTGCAATGCGCGCAACTGCGCCTTCAGCTCATCGATTTCGGATGCATTCGGCTTGCGGGTTTCCTTGGGCGCCTGCGGCATTGCGAAAGGTGTAAAACCCTGCATCGCCTGCCGGAACAGTTCCGTATTGCGGCGAATCTGCTCTTCCATCATTTGCAACGGCGCCTGAAAATTGCGGGCAAGCGAGCCATCGCCGAAAGCCTTCGCCATATGCTCCTGCATCTGGCTCTGCTGGTCGGAGAAGGTCTTCATCGAATGTTCGAGAAATGTCGGCACGACCATCTGCATCTGGTCGCCGTAATAGGAGATCAATTGCCGCAGAAACGCCGTCGGCAGCAACGTATTGCCGGTTTTGGCCTCCTGTTCGACGATGATCTGCGTCAGCACCGCATGTGTGATGTCTTCGGACGACTTGGCGTCCTGAACCTTGAAGTCCTCGCCGCGCTTGACCATCTGCGCCAGATCATCGAGCGTCACATAGGTGCTGGTGCCGGTATTGTAGAGCCGCCGGTTGGCGTATTTTTTAATGATTGTTTCGCCGTCGTGTTTCGCCATGCCCGCCTCCTCGCGATGATGGTATTTTCTTGTTTTTTGGTGTTATTGCTCTTCCCGGTGCAAAGTGTATGCGCAAAACGAGCCCTCTGACAAATGTTTTGTGCATCGCAACAGTTTGTTTTTTGCGCAGCAATTTTCCGCAAGATTCCAGCGTGATTTAGCAACATCTTTTAAAGCAACTTTCGCCATTTGACTTGTATTGAAAGCTTTGCCAGTCTCCGCCCGCAAGTGAGGAGAAAACTGATGACCCTGCCTTCAATCGTGATTGCCAGCGCCGCGCGCACAGCCGTCGGCTCTTTCAATGGCCACTTCGCCAATACGCCAGCCCATGAACTCGGGGCGACCGTCATCAGCGCCGTGCTGGAGCGCGCCGGTGTCGCGGCGAACGAAATCGATGAAGTCATTCTCGGTCAGGTCCTGACGGCGGGCGAGGGGCAGAACCCGGCGCGGCAGGCTGCCATGAAGGCCGGCATTCCACAGGAAGCGACCGCCTTCGGCCTCAATCAGCTTTGCGGCTCCGGCCTGCGCGCCGTGGCCCTCGGCATGCAGCAGATCGCGACCGGCGACGCGAACATTGTCATTGCCGGCGGGCAGGAATCCATGTCCATGGCGCCTCACTGCGCCCATTTGCGCGGCGGTGTGAAGATGGGCGATTTCAAGATGATCGACACCATGCTGAAAGATGGCCTCACCGACGCCTTTTACGGCTACCACATGGGCATCACTGCTGAAAACATTGCCCGCCAATGGCAGCTTTCCCGCGACGAGCAGGACCAATTCGCCGTCGCATCGCAAAACAAGGCCGAAGCCGCGCAAAGCGCCGGCCGTTTTGCAGACGAGATCGTGGCTTTCACGGTGAAGGGCCGTAAGGCCGATATCGTCATTGATACAGATGAGCATATCCGCGCCGGGGCTTCGCTGGAAACCATGGCCAAGCTGCGCCCCGCCTTCGACAAGGAAGGGACGGTCACGGCCGGTAACGCCTCCGGTCTGAACGATGGCGCCGCCGCCACGCTTTTGATGTCGGAACAGGAAGCAGGAAAGCGCGGCATCAGGCCGCTCGCCCGTATCGCCTCCTGGGCGACGGCAGGCGTCGATCCGCAGATCATGGGCACCGGCCCCATCCCCGCCTCCCGCAAGGCGCTGGCCAAGGCCGGCTGGTCGATCAGCGATATTGGTCTTGTGGAAGCCAACGAAGCCTTTGCGGCCCAATCCTGCGCCGTGGTGCGCGAACTTGGCCTTGATCCTGCTATCGTCAACGTCAATGGGGGAGCGATTGCGATCGGCCATCCGATCGGCGCATCCGGCGCGCGCGTCCTCAACACCCTGATTTTCGAAATGCGCCGCCGTAACGTGTCGAAGGGTCTCGCAACGCTCTGCATCGGCGGCGGCATGGGTGTCGCCATGTGCATCGAAGCGCCCTGAAACCGCCGCACGACTTGCCAAAAAGCAATTCCGGTTCAGCGCGCAATAGGGTAGAAGCGGCCTCCCATTGGCCGCATTTCTGTGGCCGGTGAGCACAACGAACAAGTTCTGCAAGATATGGAAGCATCCTCGCATATGCAGGCGCTTCAATGACAGGTCATGGAGGCCGATATGAGCCGGGTTGCTTTGATTTCCGGCGGGACGAGCGGCATAGGCGCCGCAATCGCCCGCGCCCTGCAGGCGGCCGGCTACCGGGTGGCCGTCAATTACGCCTTTACGACGGACAGGGCGGAAGCATTCCAGAAAGAAACCGGCATCCCCGCTTTTCAGTGGGACGTGCGCGACTATGACGCCTGCGTCAATGGCATAGCCAGGGTGGAAGAGACCTTCGGTCCCGTCGAGGTGCTCGTCAACAATGCCGGCATCACCCGCGATGCGATGTTCCATAAAATGTCGCCGCAGCAATGGCGCGAGGTGATCGACACCAACCTCACCGGCGTGTTCAACATGACCCATCCCGTATGGCCGGGCATGCGCGACCGCGGCTTCGGCCGCATCGTCAACATCTCCTCCATCAATGGTCAGAAAGGTCAGGCGGGACAGGCCAATTATTCCGCCTCGAAAGCGGGCGACATCGGCTTCACAAAGGCGCTCGCCCAGGAAGGCGCCAGCCGCAATATCACCGTCAACGCCATCTGCCCCGGCTATATCGGCACGGAGATGGTGAGAGCTATACCGGAGAAGGTTTTGGCGGAACGGATCGTGCCGCAAATTCCCGTTGGACGGCTGGGTGAGCCGGAAGAAATCGCACGCTGCGTTCTGTTTCTGGTTTCCGACGAGGCGGGTTTCATCACCGGTTCGACCATGACGGCCAACGGCGGACAATATTTCGCCTGAGGCCGTCGATCCTGCCTTCCCGGCCGCCTGAACCTAGTAAACTTTCCGTGATCTCAGCTTTGATAATTTTGCTGCGCACAAAAACTTGAAGATGAAACACTGGAATGACACGCAGCCTAAACTAATGAAAATACGATAGTTTTTGTATAGTTTAGAATGAGTCTAGAAAATCCTCAGCGACTCATTAAGAGGTTTTTCTTGACATTTGCTGTCCTGTTTTGGTTTAAGAACGAAAACAACGTGTTGCGTCATACAGGCAGTCCATCATGCTGGTTTGCAGCTGCAATTACATAACCGATCACGATATCCGGGACGTCATCAACGAGCTCCTCGACGAGGACTGTTGGCAGCTCATCGTTCCTGCAAAAGTGTATCACGCCATGGAAAAACGCGGCCGCTGCTGCGGCTGTTTCCCCACCGTTGTCGACCTGATCATCAAAACCACCGAAGAATATCATGCCCGTCGCCACTCGACTGAGGCCGATGTTTTTGATTTTATGTCCCGCCTGAAACAATTCCATGAAGAGAACAGGAGAGCGGACATTGAAAGGCGACAAAAAAGTCATCGAGCGGCTTAACGAGGCCCTTTTTCTCGAACTCGGTGCGGTAAACCAGTACTGGCTTCACTATCGTTTGCTGGAAGACTGGGGCTACACGAAGCTCGCCAAAAAGGAACGTGCTGAATCCATCGAGGAAATGCAGCACGCCGACAAGCTGGTCGCACGCATCATCTTCCTTGAAGGCCATCCCAACCTTCAGACCGTCGCGCCCCTGCGCATCGGCCAGAACGTCAAGGAAGTTCTGGAATCCGACCTTGCCGGCGAATATGACGCCCGCACCTCCTACAAGAAATCGCGTGATATCTGTTATGAGGCCGGAGACTACGTCTCCATGAAGCTTTTCGAAGAACTGCTGATCGACGAGGAAGGCCATATCGACTTTCTCGAAACCCAGCTCGAATTGCTCGGCAAGATCGGCGAGGAAAAATACGGCCAGCTCAACGCTGATTCCGCCAACGAAGCGGAATAAGCACTGGCGACAGGACAGAAAAGGCGGCCTTGGCCGCCTTTTTTATTTGCCGGAAAGGTGCCGGAACTCCGCCACGACCTGCTCGTATACCGCGCGCTTGAACGGCACGATGAGCTCCGGCAGGCTTTCCATCGGCTTCCAGTCCCACGCGTCGAATTCGGCCGTGTGCCCGGTCGGCGGCGGATCGATCTGGATCTCGCTTTCGTCGCCTTCGAAACGAAAAGCAAACCAGCGCTGCGCCTGCCCGCGATATTTGCCCCTGAGGCCGATACCGATCAGTTCAGGTGGCAGGTCATAGTGAATCCAGTCGCTCGCCTCCGCAAGCAGGCTCACCGTTTTCATGCCTGTTTCTTCGTAGAGTTCGCGAATGGCGGCCGTCAAAGGCCGCTCACCGTCATCGATGCCACCCTGCGGCATCTGCCACAAATGCGGTGAGCCATCATATTCGGAATTGCCTTCCTTGATGCGCCTGCCGGCCCAGACAAGGCCCTCGGCGTTCAGCACCATAATTCCCGCACAGGGACGATAAGGCAAATCTTCTGCTTTGATTGTCATTGGAAACCCGCACTGTCTGAGCGCCAGAAATGGCCGCACGCAAGGTTTACTGCCCTGCCTGCCCGGAAACAAGCGCAGAAACACCGACAATCTCGATGCCGCGCCCGCCAGCCTCGCGCGACCATTTGGAGATCGCGGCAACGCTTTCATCGAAAGCCGAAGCAACGCCGATCGCCTGGCCGTTACGCCGTGCAATTCGTTCCAGTTCGTCCAGCTTGCGCAGAATGGCAGCTTCGGTGACTTCGCCGTCGAGCAGAATATCGGCAAAACCCTGCGGGGCGGAAATCGCCTTGGCAATACCGCCGCTCAGCGACTGCGCCGAAGAACCGTCATCCAGAAACAGCAGGCCACGCTTGCCGATGTCGCGCATTACCGGCTCCAGCGCCGCCTGCTCGGCAAGGAAACGCCCGCCGAGATAATTCATGATGCCGGTGTAATTGGTGATCTTCGCCATGGAGCGATGCAGCCGGTCGATGTTGACCTTGGCGGGATCACCCGCCAGCAGGGTGTCCGGGCCGGGATTGGTGCCGGGGTAACCGAAAGGCTCAAGCGGTATCTGCAGAAGGATTTCATGCCCCTGTCGGCGCGCTTCCTGCATCCAGCGCTGCAGGCTGTTGCCGCTGGCGGCAAAACCGAGCGTCACCTCCGGCGGCAGCTCCCGGATCGCTTTTTGCGACCCCGTCTGGCTGAGACCCAGCCCGCCGACCACGATCGCCACACGGGTGCCGCGTGCACCAGACCAGGGCCGCGCATATTGCTCCATCGGCCGCAAACCGTCCGCACCGACAACCGGCAATCTGCCGAATGCGGTTTCTTCCAGCAGTTCCTCATTGGGTCGCGTCGCCATGCGCGGATCCTGACCATAGGTCTGGCCGCTCATCAGCACCGGCCCATCACCCTCGCGAGGGCGGGGAGAGTAAACCGATACGACATTGCCATCAGGCATTGTCTCACGATTAATGTTGGCGCCGGAGCGCCCGCTTTGCGGCTGCAGAGCGGCAGCGTCAGCGGGCGCCGTTGCCTCGGCCGCTGGGGTTTCAGGTGTCTTTTCGGCAAGCTGAGGCTGTGCATCCGGCCCGCTCGCCGTCTTCTGCAAATTGCCGGGCGAAAGCGCCGTATAGACGGACAGGCCGCCGATTGAGAAAACCGCAAGCACCGACAGAGCCATAATGACGGAAAAGCGCCGGTTGATACCGGCGCTTTTTTTCTGACGACCCAGAAGCGGTTTTCGCAGGTCCGAAGGCAATGAACGATCCGTCCAAACGGTTGGGCAATAAATGGAATGCGCCGGCTGCCCGGCGCACTATCTTACTGCTTGTTGACCACAGCCTTTTCCGGGTTCGGCGGGAAAGACGGATCCGTCTTGGTGCCGCGCAACAGGTCCAGAGCATAGTTGAGCTGGATGTCGTCCTTGGCTTCCGGCGGAACATAAGCGGAGGAACCCGAACCTTCGTCGGTTTCGCTCTGGCCCTTGATGTGGCCGGAAAGACCGGATTCACCTTCGGTGGTCACCTTGCCCTGCAACTCGGGCGGCAATGGCTGCTCCACCTTGATATCAGGTTCAATGCCCGTACCCTGGATCGATTTACCCGACGGCGTGTAATAGAGCGCCGTGGTCAGGCGCAGCGCGCCCGCCTCGCCGAGCGGAATGATCGTCTGGACCGAACCCTTGCCGAAGGAGCGAGTGCCGACCACGTTGGCACGGCGCAGATCCTGCAGGGCGCCGGCAACGATTTCCGAAGCCGAAGCCGAACCCCCGTTGACGAGCACGATTACCGGCTTGCCATCGGTCAGATCGCCTGCCGTCGCGTTGAAGCGGCGGGTCTCGTCGGGGTTACGGCCACGGGTCGAAACGACCTCACCACGCTCGAGGAAGGCGTCGGAGACATTGATCGCCTGATCGAGCAAACCGCCCGGGTTGAGGCGAAGGTCGAGCACATAACCCTTCAGCTTGTCGGCCGGCACGTCCGCCTTGATCTTCTTGATCGCCTTTTCGAGATCGTCATAGGTCTTCTCGGTAAAGGAGATGACGCGCAGATAACCGACATTGTCGCCCTCGACGCGGGACTTCACCGCGCGAACGGCAATGACATCGCGCATGACGGTGAATTCGAGCGGCTTGTCGGCGCCCTGGCGGATGATCGTCAGCTTGATCGGCGTCTTGACCGCGCCGCGCATCTTTTCGACCGCCTGTTCCAGCTTCAGGCCACGAACCGGCGTACCGTCGATTTCCGAAATGAAGTCGCCGGCGAGAATGCCTGCGCGGGAAGCCGGTGTATCGTCGATCGGCGTAATGACCTTGACGAGCTCGTTCTCCATGGTCACTTCGATGCCGAGACCGCCGAATTCACCCTTGGTCTGGGTGCGCATGTCGTTGGCATCCTTGGCATTCATGAAGCTCGAATGCGGATCGAGCGAGCTCAGCATGCCGTTTATGGCGTTTTCCACCAGCTTCTCGTCATCCGGCGGCGTCACATATTGTGCGCGCACGCGCTCGAACACATCGCCAAAGATCGACAGTTCCTTATAGGTCGAAGGCCCGGCCGCCTGTGCCGGCATGCTCGCCGAATAAATCACGCTCATCGCCGTGGCGCCCATAAGCCCACCGATAAGGAGAAGCGAAACCTTACGAATCATTGTGCGCCCTTCCGGTATTTTTTGCGGTCCACCACGGTTGAGAATCAACCGGTACACCATCTTTCCTGAACTCAATGTAGAGCGTTGGCCTGTCGGTTTCCAGCGCCAATGCTGCTGCACTCGCTACTCTTTTTGCACCCATGGAGGCGATGGGCTCTCCGGAGAACACGAACATTCCCTGCCGCGTCCTCACATTGTCCATGCCCGTCATCACCACATGATATCCATCGCCCGTATTGAGGATGATCATCCGGCCATAACTGCGAAAATCTCCGGCAAACACCACGAAGCCGTCTGCAGGCGCCGTCACGATGGCTTCCGGTCCGCTCGCGACGACAATTCCCTTGGAAAAGTGGCCCGTTCCGTCCGCATCGCCGAAGCGCCGCAGCACCTCGCCGGTAACCGGCAGCTCCAGCTTTCCCTTCAAACTCGCGAAGGGATATGCGGGCGCAATACGGTTTTTATCGGGCATTCCAGCCTCGGCCGCGGCCCGCTCCTTTTCGCGTTCCGCCTCCGAAAGACGGGCCAGGCGCTGCTCTTCCGCCCGCGCCTTTTCCATCGCCTCCCGCACCGAGGTAATCTCGCCTTCGAGCGAACTGACCAGCCCCTCGAGGCTCGTCGCCTTGCTCGCAAGCTCTTCAGATCGCTTGCGTTCCGCGTCCAGCTCCGCCGCCGTCTGGGTATTCTTGCGATCGTTTTCGGCAATCAGCAGGTCGAGACGTTTTTCCTCTTCCAGACTTGCCGTCATCATACCCGTAAGATCGTCCTTTTCGCGAGCGATTGCCTGTCTCAGATCGGTCAATTCTTTGAGAGCGGAAACCAGCTTGTCGGTTTCACCGCGAATGCCGGGCACGACGGCGCCGAGAAGAATGGCGCTTCGCACGGACGCAAGCGCATCCTCCGGCGAGACGAGAAGGGCGGGGGGCGGGTTTCGGCCCATGCGCTGCAACGCCGCCAGAACCTCCGCCAGCACGCCGCGTCTTTCCCGCAGCGACGCCTTGACGCCATCCTCGCGCACCGAAAGCTTGGCCAGGCGATCCTCACCGTCGCTGATCTTGGTTTCCAGCGCCTTGCGCCGGGCAGCCGATGCGATCAGCTCTTCCCGGATGCGGGCGCTGTCCTGATTGAGGGAGGCGATGCTTTCCTCAAGCTTCCTTGTCTTGTCTTCCGAAAGACCGATGCTGTCGACCAGCTCCTCCAGATCCTGCCGGTTCTGGTCGCGACGCTTCTCCAGCGTCTGCAGCGCATCCGGCGACGAATCATCGCCAGCGGCCGGAACGGCGCCCGCATCGTCCCGCGAATAGGTCGGACCGATGCCCATGACGAAAGCAGCAATAACCGCGCCCGCAAGGGCAGCGTGCCGTTTTCGTTGAGGCCTGTTGTCCATGTGAACTTTCTTTGATGCCGAAGCAGAAGCGCCGATATTAGGGATTTTGCCGCGATCTTCCAAGAGGCCCTGGAAAGGCCGCCGCCAAAGCCGTGCGCTGTCAGCGGTGTCGCGGAGCTTCATGTTGAAATTGAGACAATTATCTGAATCGAAACCCGATCAAACGCGATGATAGGGATGACCGGAGAGGATCGTGACGGCGCGGTAAAGCTGCTCGGCGATCAGGATACGAACGATCTGATGCGGCCATGTCAGCTTTCCGAGATTGAGAACGGCGGTCGCCTTGTCGTAAAGCGCGGGATCGAGCCCATCGGCTCCGCCTATGGCGATCACGAGGTCGCGCTTGCCGCTATCGCGCAAATCGCCAAAGAATGAAGCAAAGGCAGGACTGTCCAGCGCCTTACCGCGCTCGTCCAGCAGGACGAGGGCTGCTCCGTCAACCAGATGTTTTTCCAGCATCGCGGCTTCTTCGCGCTTGCGGGTCTCCGCATTGGAAGCGCGGCTTTCGGCAACCTCGATCACCCGCGAAAACTCCAGCCCGATCGCCGGGCCGGTCTTTGCCAGACGCTCGATATAACGGGCCGCAAGATCCTTTTCGGGGCCGGATTTCAGCCGTCCCACCGCAAAAATTGAAATCCGCATCGCAAACCTGCATTCGTCGTGACCCAACAGGGTCACGCTCTTAACAGCATAGCCTGCGGATTCCTATGCGGCCGGTCTGATTTCCGGCCAGAGGCACCGTTTCCGAAGTCAGATATGATCTTCGGCAAAAGCGATGCACTCGCTCAAAGGCTCACCGCATCAATGCAGCGTCTCTTCCGGCATGTCCGGCGTCGCCCACATTTTTTCAATGTTGTAGAAGGCGCGGATTTCCGGGCGGAACACGTGAACGATGATGTCGCCGGTATCGATCAGCACCCAGTCTCCGGTCTCGAGACCTTCGACGCGGGCGTTTCCGAACCCTTCATCCTTCATGTCCTTGAGAAGATGCTCGCAAATCGCCGAAACATGCCTGTTCGACCGCCCGGAGACCACGACCATGTAGTCCGCAAGCGCCGATTTTCCGGCAATGTTGAGAGAGACGATATCTTCAGCCTTGGAGTCCTCGAGGCTCGCGAGGACGGTTTCGAGGGCATGGCCGGCGGCATCGGCGCCACTGTCCTGGCCCTTCGGGATAGCAACAAATGCTCTTCCCTTGGCGTGTACTGTTGTCAGAGGTTTTCCTTTCCAAGAATGACAAAACAGGTACTGGCGACGCGATTCTCTGCGTCACACAATGAAGGTGGCATCAAAGCATTAACTTTTCAAGATATGGACCCTTCGACACCCGGCACATACATCATTTGTGATCGAAGGCGTCATTTACGACCGTTGCGCAGCGCCGTGGAGCTGAGCGTGGAGCGCGGACCGTGAATGAAAAC
Organism: Agrobacterium leguminum; assembly: GCF_015704895.1. Taxonomy (GTDB): domain Bacteria; phylum Pseudomonadota; class Alphaproteobacteria; order Rhizobiales; family Rhizobiaceae; genus Agrobacterium; species Agrobacterium leguminum. Next base: position 266,074 of record NZ_JADQWB010000003.1, read on the forward strand.
CCAGGCAGGGGCCGCTTTTTTCCACAAAACGCCGGCATCGTCCTCATCCACCCGTGCATGGCTGAAGGCCTGCGCCATGGTGGAGGAGAGATAAGAGAGCGTGGAACCTGGCCGATCGATCACGGCAATCGGGAATGTCTCGGCGATCCGCCGCCATTTCTGCCAGCGATGGAAGCTTTTCAGATTGTCCGCCCCCATGATCCAGACGAAACGGACATGCGGATTTTTCGCCTTCACCTTGGCAAGCGTATTGGCCGTATAGCTCATCCCCAGTGATTTTTCGAAGGCCGTCACCTTGATGCGCGGATCGTGGACCAGCTTTTCGCAGGCGGCGATGCGATCTTCCAGAGACGCTAGCTCCGAACGGCTTTTCAGCGGGTTGCCCGGGGTGACGATCCACCAGAGCTGGTCGAGACCGAGCCTGCGCAGCGCAATCTCGGCCACAAGCGCGTGACCCGCATGCGGCGGATTGAAAGAACCACCGAACAGGCCGACGACCATGCCGCGCTCCACATGCGGCATGGTGAGATAACGTCTGTCGAGGCGCTTGTCAGCCGGCAAATATCAGGTCCGTGTCTGGCCGGTGCCATGCACCCGGTATTTGAACGAGGTGAGCTGCTCGACGCCAACCGGGCCCCGCGCATGCATCTTGCCCGTGGCAATGCCGATTTCAGCACCCATGCCGAATTCGCCGCCGTCCGCGAACTGCGTCGAAGCATTGTGCAACAGGATGGCCGAATCGAGTTCGTTGAAGAAGCGCGCGACCACATCGGGATCTTCGGCAATCACCGCCTCGGTGTGGTTGGACGAATAGGTGCCGATATGCTCGATCGCGCCCGAAATACCGTCCACCACGGCGACCGAAATGATCGCATCGAGATATTCGGTGCGCCAGTCCTCTTCCGTTGCCGGCGTGAGACCCGCCACCACGTCGCGAACGGCCTGCGAACCGCGTACTTCGCAGCCGGCTTCGATCAAGGCTTTGACGAGCGGCGTAAGATGCGTGGAAACGGCAGCGGCATCCACCAGCAACGTTTCGGCCGCCCCACAAATACCGGTGCGGCGCATCTTGGCATTGACGACGATGCGTTTCGCCATGTCGAGATCGGCGGATTTGTCGATATAGACGTGACAAATGCCTTCCAGATGCGCGAAGACCGGCACACGGGCTTCCGACTGCACGCGCGCCACGAGGCTTTTGCCGCCGCGCGGCACGATGACATCAACCGTACCGTTCAGGCCGCTGAGAAGCGCGCCGACAGCGGCGCGGTCGGTCACCGGCACCAGCTGAATGGCATGCTCCGGAAGACCGGCAATCTTCAGGCCTTCCACGAGGCCGGCATGGATAGCACGCGATGAATGTTGCGAATCGGAGCCGCCGCGCAGGATGACGGCATTGCCCGCCTTGAGGCACAAAGCGCCGGCATCCGCCGTCACATTCGGGCGGCTTTCGTAAATCACGCCGATGACGCCGAGCGGCGTGCGCACGCGCTCGATCTTCAGCCCATTCGGACGATCCCAGGCGGCGATGACTTCGCCGACCGGATCGGGCAGCGCCGCAACCGAACGGATGCCTTCAGCAATGCCGGCGATCCTTGCATCGTTGAGGGTCAGCCTGTCCACGAAGGAAACGGCAAGGCCTGCGCTTTCCGCCGCAGCCAGATCTTTCCTGTTGGCGGCAAGGATCGTATCCTTGGATGCCTCAATGGCGGAGGCCATGGCAAGCAGCGCGCGATTCTTCTGGTCTGTACCGGCGATGGACAACGGTCGCGAAGCAGCTTTCGCCTGAGCGCCGATGGTGATCATCAGCGCGTCAATATCATGGCTCTGCTTCACGGCCTGTTCAGGCATGGACCTCATCCTTTTTTGCATTTTTAACTTTGACGGCAGCGCCCGTCATCACCAGATCGTCACGATGAATCATGGCCGCCCGCCCGACATAACCGAGGATCGCCTCGATCTCGTTGGACTTGTGACCGATGATAAGACGCGCCTCTTCAGCATCGTAACCCGCAAGACCACGAGCGACTTCACGGCCTTCTGCACCGATAATGGCGATTGCATCACCACGGCCGAAATTGCCCTTAACCAGTCGCACTCCCGCCGGAAGCAGACTTTTTCCGGCATAGAGAGCTTTTTCCGCACCGGCATCCACATGGATTTCGCCGGCCGGCTGCAATTGCCCGGCAATCCACGTCTTGCGCGCCGTCACCGGTGTTCCCGAAGGCGCGAACCATGAGGAGCGCGCGCCGTTTTCAATAGCCTTCAAAGGATTAAGCGTCTTGCCGGAGGCGATGATCATGCCGCAGCCGGCAGCGGTTGCGATCTTGCCCGCATCGATCTTGGTACGCATGCCGCCGCGTGAAAGCTCGGATGCCGCACCGCCTGCCATGGCCTCGATTTCGGGCGTAATATCGGCGATCGTCTCAAGGAATTTCGCGTCGGGATCGAGATGCGGGGGAGCCGTGTAAAGCCCGTCAATATCCGAAAGCAGCACCAGAAGATCGGCGCCCGTCATGGTCGCCACACGCGCCGCCAGACGATCATTGTCGCCATAACGAATTTCGGTGGTCGCCACGGTATCGTTTTCATTGATGATCGGGATAGCGCCGATCTTCAGCAACTGGTTGATGGTGGCGCGCGCATTGAGATAACGACGACGCTCTTCGGTATCGGAGAGCGTCAGAAGAATCTGGCCGGCGACGATCTCATGCCGCGACAGGCTTTCCGACCATGCCCGCGCCAGCACGATCTGGCCGACAGCCGCCGCCGCCTGGCTTTCTTCCAGCTTCAATGCACCGGAAGGCAGGCCAAGCACGGTGCGGCCAAGCGCGATGGCGCCCGAAGAAACAACCTGCACATCCGCACCGTTTTTCTTCAGCGCGGCGATATCCTCGCAGATGGCGTCGAGCCAGTCTTTCTTGAGACCGGTCTTACGGTCCACCAGAAGCGCCGATCCGATCTTGATGACGATCCGGTGATGGCTCGCCAGCGGCTTGCGCGTCAGGCTCATAGGCGGTCGTCCTCTTCCTCGGCCTCGCTGTCCTCATGCGGCATCGACCGGTCGGGCAGGGCGGTTTCGCCACCATTGCTCGCCGAGACGATGACATCGCGAAGGGCGCGCAGCGCTTCCGTCATGCCGATATGGGCGGCAGCGGAGAGAAGTAGAGGGGGACGGCCGCAGGCCTTCTCCAGTTCCTTGGCCTTCTTTTTCAGCTCTTTTTCATCGAGCACGTCGATCTGCGACAGCGCCACGATTTCCGGCTTGTCGGTCAGCCCGCCGCCATAGGCGTCCAGCTCGGCCTTGACCGTCTTATAGGCCTTGCCGACTTTCTCCTCCTGCGCGGAAACGAGATGCAGAAGCACGCGGGTACGCTCCACATGGCCGAGGAAACGGTCACCGATGCCCACACCCTCATGCGCGCCTTCGATCAGGCCCGGAATATCGGCCAGCACGAATTCACGGCCATCGATGGTCGCGACGCCCAGGTTCGGATGAAGTGTGGTGAAGGGATAGTTGGCGATCTTCGGCCGCGCACGGGTGACCGTCGCAAGGAACGTGGATTTACCCGCATTGGGCAGACCGACGAGACCGGCATCGGCGATCAGTTTCAGGCGAAGCCAGACCGTCTTTTCCTCGCCTGCGAGGCCCGGATTGGCATGGGTGGGAGCCTGATTGGTGGACGACTTGAAATAGGCATTGCCGAAACCGCCATTGCCGCCGGCGGCAAGACGAAAGCGCTGGCCTTCTTTTGTCAGATCGACGATCAGCGTCTCATTGTCTTCCTCGAAGATCTGCGTACCGACGGGCACCTTCAGCACCACATCCGAACCCTTGGCGCCGGTGCGGGTCTTGCCCATGCCGTGCTGTCCAATCGAGGCCTTGAAATGCTGCTGGAAGCGGAAATCGATCAGCGTGTTGAGGCCGTTGACCACCTCAACCCAGACATCGCCGCCGCGTCCGCCATCGCCACCGTCAGGACCGCCGAATTCGATGAATTTTTCGCGCCGGAAGGAAACGGCGCCTGCGCCGCCGTCGCCGGACTTGATATAGACTTTTGCTTCATCGAGAAATTTCATCGGACTGCCGTTCTGTCGGTTTGCGGACGCAACAATCTTGCCGTTGCGTCGAACAAAAATATCGTCGTTTCGAATACAAGCGCTTCTTCACGAGGTCAAAGACTATCGTGCGGGAAGCCCATGCGCGAGACAAGGCCGGTTTGGATCAAACCGGCCTTGCAATGCTCCTCAAGTACGATGCGGCTGAATGAAATCCTCAGCCTTAATCATCGTACCGATATGCGCCACCATGGCGGCGCGCGCCGTGGCGTAGACCTGGTGGCAACCGGTCACCCGGAAGCCGAGTTTTTCCTGCACGCGCAGCGAAGCGGGATTATCCGCAAACACGCCGGAGTGAAGGGTCACTCCCGGCATACGGCGGAAGAACCGCTCGACCACGGCGGCCACCGCCTCGGTCATGTAACCCTTGCCCCAGTAGAAGCGGTTCAGCCAGTAGCCGAGATGCCACTCGCCGTGCCGCAATTCCACCGAGACGACGCCGATCAGGGTATCGTCGCCGCTGGTAATGGCGAAATCCCAGTCGGGCAGGGTGCCGGAGGTGCGTAAGACCAGCCATTCCAGCGCATCCTGCTTGTGGTAGGGCGCGGGAACGCGGGCCAGCATTCTGGTCACGGCGAAATCGCCAAGCGATTCCGCAATGCTGCCGGCATCGGAAAGCCGCTGCGGCCGCAGCACCAGGCGCTTTGTCTCGATGACAGGGCAGGGGCCGGGCGGCGCCACGGCAGTGGCGGCGCGGCGACGGGTAAGCTCTATCGTGCTCATCCCATATCCCCCCAGCTCTTCAGCGAAACCCAGGTCTTGCGGTCCAGCCTGTACCATTCGACCGGCACCATGCCGCCCAGCGCCAGCGAACCGACCATGCCGGAGCCCTGGAACTGGAAACCGCATTTCTGGATGACGCGGCGCGACGCGATGTTGGTGACCCGGCAACGGGCATCGATCTGGTCGATTTCACGCGTGCGGAAGGCCATGTCGATCAGCGCATGCGCGGCTTCCGTCATGTAACCCCGGTTCCAGTAGGGTTCCCCCAGCCAGTAACCGATTTCCAGCGTCTTTTCGTCTTCCTGGGGTTCGAGCGCGCAGCAGCCCAGAAACTCGCCATTGTCCATGCGGGTAATCGCATAGACGCACTTGCCAATCTCGCCAGCTTTGGAGCGTCGCACAAAATCCGCGGCGTCTTTGGCCGTGTAAGGGTGCGGCATACGCGACACCATGGTCGCGATATTGGCATTGTTGGCAAGATGGGCAAGGGCGTCGATGTCTTCTTCGTGAGGCTTGCGCAAAACCAGCCTCTGCGACAGTAAAACGGGGCAATCGCTCCTCGACCGATCGGGCCTCGGCCGTTCCTCGGGTGACCGTGATTGGTCAACCCTCAACAATTCAGCTTGCATGGTTCAGTCCCTCCTTGGGGTTAAAGAAAAAGGGGAGTTGGGTGGTGCCCCATCTCCCCTGTTTTCTTGACTGAACCTGATACGTCTCAGCCGGGTCGATGGGACACCGGCTGCATATGACGCTTACCGGCTTATTCTGCGGCTTCCGCTTTCGGGGCCACGGATACGAATACGCGGCCGTTGGCCTTCGTACGGAAGTTCACGTTACCTGCGGTCAGTGCGAAAATCGTGTGGTCCTTGCCGATGCCAACATTGGCGCCCGGATGCCACTGCGTGCCGCGCTGACGCAGAATAATGTTGCCTGGAATGACAGCTTCGCCGCCGAACTTCTTTACGCCAAGGCGCTTGGATTCGGAATCGCGACCGTTACGCGAGGAACCGCCAGCTTTTTTGTGTGCCATTGGAGTTCTCCTTTAAACCTTGTTTCCCGTGTCGCGCCGATCAGGCAGCAACGATGTCCGTGATGCGGACGACAGTGTGATGCTGACGATGGCCGCGCGAACGCTTGGAGTTCTGACGACGACGCTTCTTGAAGGCGATGACCTTCTTGCCGCGATTGTGCTCGACAACTTCAGCCTTGACGATGGCGCCCTTGACAAAGGGAGCACCGAACTTGGCGTCGGCGCCTTCGCCAACAACGAGAACTTCGGTGAATTCTACAGTTGCGCCTGCCTCTGCTTCCAGCTTTTCGATGGTCAGCACGGCGTCGGCCGCTACGCGGTACTGCTTACCGCCGGTCTTGATGACTGCGAACATTTTTTATCCTTTCATGTTCGTTCCGGCTCTGCCCGCAAATGCAAGCTGGCCGTCTTTTTATCAGTCGGAGTAGCGGAAATCCGTCAGGACTGAATGCCCCTTTGAATGTCTGCCGGTGAAGCCGCCTTTTGAGGGGCGGAATAAACAGAAGGCGCACTACGCCATCAATTTGGGTGCCGATTACGCGAGACGCCCGTTTATGTCAAGATGACGACGGCTTGAAAAGTAACTGTAACGCCAAGAATTTCATGCTTTTTCGGCAGGTGAAGCAGTCGGGTCTCGAAATTTGTCCAGCAAGTGTTTATATGGGCCTTCCAACAAGGAGCAGAAATGGCCCGCATAGACCAGACCGACGATTGGCGGGACCGCCATGCGCCGACACTTTCCGCCTTCGAGTCGCTTGCGATCGAGGCATATGGCCACCTGCCGGAAGAATTTCGCGCACTGACGAAAGATCTCGTCATCGAGATCGCCGATTTTCCGACCGATGACGTGTTCGAGGACATGGCGCTCGAAACACCCTTCGATCTTCTCGGACTGTTCGAAGGACGCGGCATCTCCGAACGTTTCACCATGGAAACGGGTGAGATGGTGAACCGCATCACGCTTTATCGCCGTCCCATTCTCGACTACTGGGCCGAGAACGAGGAGACGCTGGGCGATATCATCACCCATGTCCTCATCCACGAAATCGGCCACCATTTCGGCCTGTCGGACGACGACATGGAGCGGATCGAAGAAAGCGCCGACGAGGCCGCCGCCGATCGCTGATCGGGGCGGCTACCGCCGCTCACTGCTCGCCGAGCTTCATATCCGGATGGTATTCCTTGCCCTCGACCACCTTGGTCACGGCCTGGCCGCAATGCATGACGCCGCTTGCGGCGTTAAAGGCATAGCTCGGCGAACCCGCGAGTTCCCATCCCTTGTTCAGCGCCTCGGTGACCCGGTGACAGAATTTCGCGTCGTCGGGACCGGTTATGAAACGATAGACCTTCACGTCTTATTTGCCTCTCTTTGTGCGATGATATCGGCCATGGCGACCAGCCTTTCGGCCTGCCCCACATGCAGCCGTTCGATCATCCGCCCGTTCATGTTAATGACGTTCAATTCCACAGATTCGGGTTTTGCGAAAGCGGCAATGATCTCGCGGGCTTCCGCAACAGCGGCGTCGTCTGGGGCAAAGCGCCGGTTGGCCGGCTCGATCTGTGCCGGGTGGATCAGCATCTTGCCATCGAACCCCATGGCGCGACCCTGCTCACATTCGGCTTCGAAAGCGGCGATATCGCGGAAATCGTTCGAGACGCTGTCGATGACATCCAGACCATAGGCACGGGCGGCAAGCACCACCTGCATCATCCAGGGCACGAGATAAGTGCGTCCAGGAAGGGCCGGCACCCGCGTTGCCTTACGCAGATCGTTGAGCCCGATGACAAAAGCCGAAAGCCGCGCATCCGGCGTATGGGCCGCGTCAGCAATTGAGGCGGCATTCAGGACACCAAGCGGCGTTTCGATCATCGCCCAGATTTTCAGGTGCTCCGGCACATCCGCCTCGGCCAGAAGATCGGCCACCTCGTGAATATCGGCCGGCTGCTCCACCTTCGGCAAAAGAATTGCATCCGGCCGGCAGGAAAGCACAAGCTGCAAATCCGCCTTCCCATCCGGCGTGGAAAGCGGGTTGATGCGGACAATGGTCTCGCCTGCTGCAAAAGGCGCTTCCGAAAACAGCTTTTGCAGATTGTCCCGCGCCTCGTCCTTCATCCCGGCTGCGACCGAATCCTCCAGATCGAGGATCACTCCGTCACAATCGAGATCGCGGATTTTTTCCAGTGCCCGGACATTGATGGCCGGCACGGAGAGCAACGAACGACGTGGTCTCACAAGAATATTTTCGGAAAAGTTGACCATGCCGCACTTGTGTCAAGCTTTTGTGACATCTGCAAGCTGACAATCCACTGAATCCTCTTGCAAGCCGGAAGAAGAAGGCCCACATTCGTCTGGATAGAAAGGTTTGGATCATGCAAGGCATACGTTCGTTTTTCATCGCCGCATCCGGCATTGCAATTCTGGCGATAGTCGCCCTGTTCACCGCGTCGCTTACGGTCGCTTTCATCGGCGTGCTCGCGGTTCTCAGTGCTGCCCGCCTGCTTTCCGCGCGTCTGAAGCCGGCCCCCATTCCGGTCAAGCCCCGTAACCAGCGCGATATGCGCGTCTGGAACGACGGTAAGGGCACGATTATCGATCTCTGAGATCGTCTCAAGTCGGCAAAAATGCCAGAGCGCCGAGCGCGGCGTACCGAAGAACGCGGGTTTGCGCTTCTAAAGTGATGAGTTTTGCAGTATTTCCCGGCAGAACACGTCCGGTGGGCCTTAACCAGCCCCGGATTTGGTTGAAGGGAAACACGGGAAGCGACAGATGGAAAAATTCACCAAGCTGACGGGCGTTGCCGCGCCCATGCCGGTGGTCAATATCGACACCGATATGATCATTCCGAAAGACTATCTGAAGACCATCAAGCGCACCGGCCTCGGCAAGGGCCTCTTCGCCGAGTCGCGTTATCTCGAGGATAGTTCGCCCAATCCGGATTTCGTACTGAACAAGCCCGCCTACCAGAACGCCCAGATTCTTGTCGCGGGTGACAATTTCGGTTGCGGCTCCTCGCGCGAACATGCGCCATGGGCCCTTCTCGATTTCGGCATCCGCTGCGTGATCTCCACCAGCTTCGCCGACATCTTCTACAATAACTGTTTCAAGAACGGCATCCTGCCGATCGTCGTCAGCCCCGAGAACCTCGAAAAGCTGCTGGACGATGCGTCGCGCGGATCGAATGCCGTTCTGTCCATCGATCTGGAAAGTCAGGAAATCAGCGGTCCCGATGGCGGTACGATCACCTTCGAGATCGATGAATTCAAGCGCCATTGCATGCTGAACGGTCTGGACGATATCGGCCTGACGCTCGAACATTCGGGCGCTATCGACACCTTCGAAAAGGCAAACGCCTCGGTCCGCCCCTGGGCCTGAGCACATTTCTGCTCTTCAAAAAAGCCGATCCCGTACCAAACCGTACCGGATCGGCTTTTGCTTTGCTTGAAAAGCCCTTGAGGCGGAGATAAGAGACCTCCCATCCCGTCCGGCTGCGACACGATTTGCCATGTTTAGGACGGAATGAGTTTGACGCCGCGCTCGCCGCAATCGAAAACCCTTCAGGATGTTTTTCGGCGCGCCGCCCAAGGAGGGTTCTCATGACAGTTCGTTCGCTTTTCCTTCTGCCCGGTGACGGTATCGGCCCCGAAGCCATGGCCGAAGTCCGCAAGCTGATCGATTATATGAACAGCGCGCACAATGCCGGTTTCACCGTCTCGGAAGGTCTGGTCGGCGGCTCTGCCTATGACGCCCATGGCGTGGCGATTTCCGATGCGGATATGGAAAAGGCGCTTGCCGCCGATGCGATCCTGTTCGGCGCCGTCGGCGGCCCGAAATGGGATGGCGTGCCCTACGAGCACCGCCCGGAAGCCGGCCTGCTGCGTCTGCGCAAGGATCTCGAACTTTTCGCCAATTTGCGCCCCGCCATCTGCTACCCGGCACTTGCCGCCGCCTCTTCGCTGAAGCCGGAACTGGTCGAAGGCCTCGATATCCTCATCGTCCGAGAGCTGACGGGCGGCGTTTATTTCGGTGAACCGAAACAGATCATCGATCTCGGCAACGGCCAGAAGCGCGGCATCGACACGCAGATCTACGACACTTTCGAAATCGAGCGCATCGCCAGCGTCGCTTTCGAACTGGCCCGCACCCGCGACAACCGCGTCTGCTCGATGGAAAAGCGCAACGTGATGAAATCCGGCGTGCTGTGGAACCAGGTGGTCACCGAAACCCACGCCGCCAAGTTCAAGGATGTTCAACTGGAACATATGCTGGCGGATGCCGGCGGCATGCAGCTGGTGCGCAAGCCCAAGCAGTTCGACGTGATTGTCACCGACAACCTCTTTGGCGACATGCTCTCCGACGTCGCCGCCATGCTCACCGGCTCGCTCGGCATGTTGCCCTCCGCTTCGCTTGGCGCGCCTGACGCCAAGACCGGCAAGCGCAAGGCCATGTACGAGCCGGTCCACGGTTCGGCCCCGGATATTGCCGGCAAGGGCATCGCCAACCCCATCGCCATGATCGCGTCCTTCGCCATGTGCCTGCGTTACTCGTTCAACATGGTGGATGAGGCAACAAAGCTCGAAACAGCGATCGCAAACGTGCTCGACAAGGGCATCCGCACCGCCGACATCATGGCCGAGGGCAGCCGCCAGGTCGGCACCTCCGAAATGGGCGACGCGGTTCTCGCCGAATTCAAGGCGCTTTCGGCGTAACGCTCGACGAAACCGGTTGGGCAGGCGGCGCGTTCGCCTGCCCATCCTCCTTCGGCAGAAGATGCTCATATCTTTTGTCAGTCAGCGTCTTCAGAAAGGCGACGATGGCGTCCACGCGCTTGTCGTCCAGCGCCGGCGCGGATGTCAGTTCCGCCATGGCGATGTTTTCAGGCACTTCCGGCGCATCCCACGTCTTGCCTGTTTCCGGATTGATCTGGCGGCTCGGCTTCTTGCTTTTATATTTCACGTAAAACAGCACCACCGTGCGCAAATCCTTGAACACGCCATTGTGCATGTAAGGACCGGTGACGGCGACATTGCGCAGCGTTGGCACCTTGAACTTGCCACGCTGGGTGGCATCATCGGCAACTTCAGGATTTTGCGCCAGACCCAGATCGACCGTACCCGGCTTGGAGCCGTTCACGGCCCGAACCGATATATTGGCGGGAACGCCGATGTTGAAATATTTGTGGTTGGTGAAGAGGCCGTCTTCCAGGCCCTTGGCGCCACGGATTTCATGGCAGGTATTGCAATTAGTGAATTGCGTCGAGGAGATCAGGACCCGACCCAGCTCTTCCTGATCGGTCAGCTTCTCCTCGCCGCGCAGGAAGCGGTCATATTTGGAATCGAAGGTGGAGAACTCATCCGACCGCTCAAAGCTCGCCAGCGCCTTCGTCATCGCGGCATAGGCGGTGTCGTCGCTTTCAAAAACATCCTTGCCGAACTGCGTACCGAAAGCCGCGACATAATCCGGGTTTTCCCTGAGCCGTTTGACGACCGAGGCCTTGTCTGGCATGCCCATTTCGAGGGGATTGAGCGGCGGACCGCCCGCCTGATCTTCAAGCAGGGAGGCGCGGCCATCCCAGAACTGCCCGCCGACATACTCTCCCGCCGCATTCCTGCTGAAAGGCGGCGTGAAGCGGGCATAAGCTGCAGTCGGCGCGTTGCGGTCGCCCAGTGAAATACCGTCATCGCCAAGCGATACATCCCGCCCGACCTTATCGCTCTCCCGCGCATCGGAAAAACCGGCGGCCTGCATATGGCAGGTGGAACAGGCCATGGTGCGGTTCATCGAAAGACTGGGATCGTCGAACAGTGCCGCACCGAGCTTTTCCAGCGTCGCATAGTCTTCACCGCCGTGGGCAGCCATACCATCGACACCGGTGCCCAAGGGGGCCAGCAGAATGGATGCGGCAAGAGCAGCGGAGACAAAAAATCCGGGTTTCATCATCGGTAGGCACGCTCGATATAAATGCGCGAGAGCAGGTTCGGACCGAAAAATATGAAGCGGCTTTCGGTCCCGCCACGCTTCACCGAGCATGGATCACGGGAGATAACTCCGCTCTTCCATACCCTATAAAGAAATCTATAGCACTTTCCCGTGATCCAGGCCTACAAACTTTCGCAGCTTGGTCCACTTTGCCGCAGGTCCACGGGCACCCCCCGGAAACGATCAACCGCCTCTGGCGATGGCATGGAAAAAGGTGCCCGAGACAAGACCTCTCCTGCCGCCCGATGGCCCGAGCGGACGACCCTGCCCATCCGCAATCTGGGCGAAGGGCTCATCGCGGCCAGGATCGGTAACCCGCGCATAATGGAATTCATGGCCGCGCAGAACATCACCCGCCGCGCCGAGCGGTCCGCTTGCCGCGATCGTCGCCTGCCGGTACCCGAGATTCATCTTGCGCGTCGCAAAGCTGGTGGCATGGGACAGAAGCCCGGTCATGGCATGGGTCACCCCATCCGCATCTTCCAGCGCCTCTCCGAGCACCATGTAACCGCCGCACTCGCCATGAACAGGCTTTGTCGCAGCAAAGCGGGCAATACCCGCCTTGAAACCAGCCGCATCCGCAAGCTTTCCGGCAAAAAGCTCGGGGTACCCGCCCGGCAGCCAGCAGATATCGCAGCTCCCGTCAGGCGCCTCATCCGCGAGCGGGGAAAACGGCACGATCTCGGCCCCGGCCGCCTGCCAATGCTTCCTGAGATGCGGATAAAGGAAAGTGAACGCCGCGTCCTCCGCCAGCGCAATGCGCTGGCCGGGCGGTGCAATCGCCGTGTCCACCGAGCCGGAAGGCACATTCACCGGCGCGGCGAGAGAAAGCAGGGCATCGAGATCGATGGATTTTTCCATCGCATCCGCCAACCGTTCTATATGCGCATCGATTTCCGGATGCTCGCTGGCCTGCACCAGCCCCAGATGCCGTTCGGGCAGGATGAGCGACGGATCACGCAGCACGCAGCCGACAACGGGAAGGCCGATTTTTTCGATGGCTTCCGTGCACAGCGTCCGGTGTCTTTCGCTGCCCGCCCGGTTCAGCACAACGGCCGCCATGGTAACCGCCGGATCGTAGTGAGCAAAACCATGGGCGATGGCAGCGGCCGTCTGCGACTGGCCGGATACGTCGAGCACCAGCAGCACGGGAATGCCGAACAGCCGCGCCAGATCCGCCGCCGAACCCGTGCGATTTTCCGCAACCGGAATACCGTCGAACAGGCCCATGGCGCTTTCGATCAGAACAAGTTCCTCATCCCCGGTCTGCTGCAAAAACAGATACCGCAGCAATTCCGGCCGCATGGCCCAGCTATCCAGATTAAGACCTGATGTACCAGTGGCGAAGGCATGGAAACCGGGATCGATGTAGTCAGGCCCCGTCTTGATGCCGCGCACCTTGATACCGCGTCGGGCAAAGGCCCGGAGCAGGCCGATGGTCACGCTGGTCTTGCCGGAACCCGAACGTGGCGCGCCAATGATGATCGCCCGCGCCGTCATGAGCCGGAAACTCCAAGACGCGCCCGCATCGAAACAATCTCGCCGATGACGATCAAAGCCGGCGCTTCGAAATTTTCCCGCTTTGCATCGTCAGCTATGCTTTCCAGCGAACCGATGAAAATCCGCTCCTGCGCCGTCGTTGCCGACATGATGACGGCGACCGGCGTTTCGCCGGAACGCCCACCCTGCATCAAGAGGCTGGCGATCGTGCCGATATTCTTCAGCCCCATATAAACGACGATGGGTTCGCGTGTTTTCGCCAGCGCCAGCCAGTCCAGATCCTCTTCCGTGCCCGCTGCGTGGCCTGTGGCCAGCGTCACGGCGCGGCTGATGCCGCGCATGGTGGCGGGGATGTGAGCGGAAGCAAGCGCCGTGAACGACGAGGTCATGCCCGGCAATATGCGAAACGGAATGCCGGCATGGACAAGCGCCTCCGCCTCTTCGCCGCCGCGCCCGAAAATAAACGGATCGCCGCCCTTCAGCCGCAGCACCTTTTTGCCTTGGCCGGCGAAATCGATCAGCGAAGCGGTAATATCGTCCTGTGTCGCGGAGGGCTTGCCACCCCTTTTGCCCGCAAAAACAATCTCCGCCTGCGGGCCAAGCGCTATGACATCGTCACTCACCAGCGCATCGCGCACGATAATATCGGCCTGAGACAGCGCGAGCGCCACTTCCAGCGTCAGATAACGCACATCGCCCGGCCCTGCGCCCGCGAGCCAGACGTGGCCGGCTTCGAAGACCGGACCTTTTGCGGCAATGCTGTTCAAAATCTGCGCTATCGACATTCTTCTTGGCTGCTTTTTAACGATGACGGAAAAAGCCGTCCCGGCTATAGAAATTCATATGGATACGGATGGAAAGACCCTTCGCCGCGGCTGGACCACGGGCACCTGCGCGGCAGCCGCCACGAAGGCGGCCTGCGCCGCCCTTCTGACCGGCGAGTTTCCTTACCCTGTCGAGGTCGAACTTCCAAGCGGCGCGAGGCCGGCATTTTCCCTCGCCACCGAGGAAAAGGGCGAAAACTTCGCCCGCGCCGGCGTCGTCAAGGATGCCGGAGACGATCCGGACGTTACCCACGGTGCGCTGATCGAAAGCACGGTCAGACGAGGTCAACCGGGAAGCGGCATCATCTTCAAGGCCGGAAAGGGCGTCGGCACCATCACCCGGCCGGGCCTGCCCTTGCCGCCGGGAGAACCCGCCATCAACCCCGTGCCGCGCAAGATGATCGAAACCGCCATTCGCGAAGTGGCCGGAGAAAGCGCCGATTTCGAGGTCGAGATTTCCGTCCGCGACGGCGAGAAACTGGCGGAGAAAACCCTGAACGGCAGGCTCGGCATCGTCGGCGGCATTTCCATCCTCGGCACCACCGGCATCGTTATTCCCTTTTCCTGCTCGGCGTGGATTCACTCCATCTGGCGCGGTATTGATGTGGCGCGTGCCACCGGCTGCACCCATGTGCTTGGCGCCACCGGCAACACCTCCGAAAAAGCCGGGCAGACGCTTTACGATCTGCCGGAAACCGCGCTGATCGACATGGGCGATTTCATCGGCGGTATGCTGAAATATCTGCGCAGCCACCCCGTCGAGCGGGTGACGATTGCCGGCGGCGTCGCGAAGATGACCAAGCTTGCCCAGGGCATGCTCGACGTGCACTCCAAGAAGGGGCTGGCCGATCTCGATGCGCTGGCGGCACTGGCGACGGAAGCCGGAGGAGATGAAAATCTCGCCATTGCGATCCGTCAGGCCAATATGGTCGCGCACGCCTTTGAGTTGGCCGAACACGCGGGGATAGACCTCGGCGCGATCGTGGCGGAAAAAGCCTGGGTAACCGCAGCGGCGGCGCTGAAGACGCCGGCCATTGCGCTCGATATTCTGGTGTTCGATCGTCAGGGCGCGCTCAAGGGTCGCACCGCCTCCACGCCGTCGCATCAGCCTTTCGCATCTTCCTTCGGAGACCGGAACCGCCGGACATAGTCGGTGCTATAAAGCGCGCTTTCGCGAAAATCCGTCGAGGCAAGTCCACGCCCGACGAAGATCAGGGCCGTCCGCTCCACCGGTTCGGCGGCGAGCTTGTCCTCAATGTCGAACAGCGTGCCGCGAATGACCCGCTCATCCGGCCAGGAGGCGCGAACGACAATGGCGACCGGGCAGTCGGAGCCGTAAAGCGGCGTCAGCTCTTCCACCACCTTGCCGATGGCATGAATGGCGAGATGGATGGCAAGCGTCGCGCCCGTCGCACCGAAAGCCTTCAGCGTCTCACCTTCAGGCATCTTGGATGCGCGCCCGGAAATGCGGGTCAGCACAAGGCTCTGCGCCACTTCCGGCACCGTCAGTTCCCGCTGCAAAGTGGCGGCCGCAGCGGCAAAGGAGGGTACGCCGGGCGTGACGGTGTAATCGAGGCCCAGCCGCTCCAGCCGGCGAATCTGTTCGCCCATGGCGCTCCAGACGGAAAGGTCGCCGGAATGCAGCCGCGCCACATCCTTGCCGGCCTTTGCTGCGGCCACAAATTCCGCCTCGATCTCGTCCAGCGAAAGCGCAGCCGTATCGACGATGCGGGCGCCCGGCGGGCAATATTCGATAAGCGCCTTCGGAACCAGCGAGCCGGCATAAAGGCACACCGGGCAGGCGGCGATAAGATCGCGCCCGCGCACCGTAATGAGATCGGTGGCGCCCGGACCGGCGCCGATGAAATGAACCGTCATTGTTGTTCTCCATGTTCTATGGCGCAGCCGCTATCATGTGGGGCATCTTCAGTGGTTGCGATGGCCACAGTGACATTGCCAACCACAAGACGCGGCGCGACCAGCCTTGCATTCTCGCCGGCGGCGGCAAGCGCCGCCGCTTCGCTCACACTTGGCGAGCCGGCATGATCAAGGCTTGCCTGTGAAAATGTCATTGTTTTCGAAGCAACCGCCTCAAGCCGTTCCTGCGATACGATTTCCAGAGACAGCGACAGGCTTTTCGCCGCCTCCACAAGACCGGCTTCATCGGCTTTGAGCGGCGCAGTCGCCAGGCATTCCGCCATCATGCCCAAAGCATGCTCCGCAGCGCGCACGGCGGCAATAATAGCATCTGAACCCGTGCCTCTGCGGCAGCCTATGCCAGCCACTGTCACCATGGCTTGGTCCAGCTCCACTGCGTCACCGGCATTGCCGGACGCCAGCCCGACATGGAACCGACAGCCGTCACCCGCGACACATCCAGACGGATCATCGAGCCGCCGAGCCGCGCATGGGCGGCAAGCAGCACCGCCTCCATTTCCAGCGTCACCGCATTGGCGACCAGCCGCCCACCGGGTTTCAGGGCCTCCATAGCCCCTTCAAGCACGCCCGCTTCACTGCCGCCGCCGCCGATGAAAATAGCATCCGGCTGAGGCAAGCCTTCAAAAGCCGCAGGGGCCGCGCCGATCATGACCTCAAGCCCCGGCACACCGAAAGCTTCGGCATTACGAGCTATACGCTCCGCCCTTTCCGGGTGTTGTTCTATGGCGATTGCTCGGACCGAGTGGTGCGACAGCATCCATTCTATGCCGATCGAACCCGAACCGGCACCGATATCCCACAGCAACTCGCCCCGCCGTGGGGCAAGAGAGGAAAGTGTCACGGCGCGGATTTCACGTTTGGTGATCTGCCCGTCATGTTCGAACAGGCCGTCATCAAGCCCACATGTGAAAGGCAGAACACGGGCCCCCTCGGCCGCGACGACGTCAATCCCCACCACATTCAGCGGCTCGATGTCTTCAAACGAGAAATCAGCCGCCCTGACCTGCCGCCGCCTCTCCCGCTCTCCGCCCAGGGCTTCAAGCAAAACGAACTCCGACCGGCCGAAACCCAAATCGGACAACAATTCCGCGATCAAGGCCGGGGCGTGGGCGTCCGAGGTAAGCGCGATGATGCGTGCACCGGCATGGAGATACGGCCGCAGGAGATCGATGGAACGTCCGTGCAGCGAAATGCAGTCGACCGATTGCAGCGCCCATCCAAGCCGTGCGGCGGCCAATGAGAAAGCGGAAGGCGAGGGATAACAAACTGTCTCACCCGCATCGATACGCCGCAAAAGCGTAACACCGACGCCATAAAAGAACGGATCGCCGGAAGCGAGCACACAAACCCTTTTGCCGCGCAGCGCCACGACATCGCCCATATCCGTATCGAACGGCACCGGCCAGCGCCGTGCTTCACCATGAATGGCTACGGCCGCCAGTTCCAGATGGCGTTTGCCGCCGAAAACCACCTCGGCCGCCTCTATCGCCTCAATCGCGTTCCGGCCCAACCCCTGAAGCCCATCCTCGCCAATGCCCACAATGGAAAGCCACGGCTTCTCTTTCTTTTCTGTGGAAGCATCGCCCGTTCCGGAATATTCAGACGTCATGACACGCTCCATACTCATCCTTGGCGGCACGGCGGATGCCCGTATTCTGGCCGGCAGGCTGGCCGAAGAACCCGGCTATCGAATTCTGCTCTCCATGGCCGGCCGCACGCTCTCGCCGGTCGAACAGCCGGTGCCGATGCGCAGCGGCGGTTTTGGCGGCGCGGGCGGTCTCGCGGATTTCATTCGTACCGAGAATTTCGATATTCTGGTGGACGCCACCCATCCCTATGCGGCGAAGATTTCCGCCAATGCTGTTGAGGCGGCAGGGCTTGCCAAAGTTCCGCTGGTCGTCCTCTCGCGTCCCGCCTGGCAGCATCAGCCGGGTGACAGGTGGCATGATGTCGATAGCGTCGAACAGGCTGTCACCGCGCTCGGCGACGAAAGCAAACATGTATTTCTGGCGCTCGGCCGACAGGAGCTTCTTCCTTTCGAAACCGCGCCCCAGCACAACTATCTCATCCGCAGCGTCGACCCGGTGGAGCCGCCACTGAAACTGCCGCATGCGCGCTACATTACCGCGCGCGGCCCCTTTGCGTTGGACGACGAAATCCGCATGCTGGAAGAAAACCGCATCGAGACGGTGATCTCGAAAAACTCCGGCGGCAGCGCGAGCTATGGCAAGATCGAAGCAGCGCGACGGCTCGGCCTGCCGGTCATCATGATCGACCGGCCGCAACAGCGGAACGACGCGTCGCTGGATGGCGCGACCGTGACGGATATTGCAGCTGCGCTCACCGCCATCCACCATCAGCTCTCTCTTCTCGAAAAACGTGGCGAATAAACCAGCGGGTCTTTGCCAGAGCGCTCGATCAGACGGGTTTCAATCGAACCGACGATGATGCAGGTAGCCATATCCGCCATGTCGCTCGAGGCTTCCGACAGGGGCACGACACGAATACGCTCGTCCGCCCGCCCGGCAGCTCGTCCGAAGATTACCGGCACCGAGGCTGGTAAATGTGCTCGCAACAGATCGAAGGCTGTACCGAGCTGGTGCGGACGCGCTTTGCTGACGGGATTATAGAAAGCCATCACAAAACCTGCTTCCGCCGCCGCGATCAGCCGTTTTTCAATGATGCCCCAGGGTTTCAGATTATCCGACAGCGAAATAACGCAGAAATCATGGCCAAGCGGCGCGCCGGCTCTCGCAGCGACCGCCAGCATGGCAGTCACACCCGGCACGACGGAGAAATCGATATCGCGCCATTCGGAGGGGCCGCTTTCGATCGCCTCGCAAACCGCGGCGGCCATCGCGAAAACGCCGGGATCGCCGCCAGAAACCACACAGACCTTGCCGCCGGAAGCTGCAAGTCGCAGCGCCTGTTCAGCGCGGGAGATTTCCTCACGATTGTCCGAAGCATGGCGGCGTTGATCGGGCCTCAGCGATAGACGGTCGAGATAGGGAATATAGCCGAAGAAATCCTCCGAGGCCTCGACAGCGGCAAGCGCCTCCGGCGT
Organism: Agrobacterium leguminum; assembly: GCF_015704895.1. Classification (GTDB taxonomy): domain Bacteria; phylum Pseudomonadota; class Alphaproteobacteria; order Rhizobiales; family Rhizobiaceae; genus Agrobacterium; species Agrobacterium leguminum. Next base: position 285,249 of record NZ_JADQWB010000003.1, read on the forward strand.
TATCTGCACCGCACTGCCCGGGCCGAGGCCGACAACGACCAGTCTGCCCGTCATGGCTTTTCACCAGCAGAGGGTCTGGTTTTCCAGCCCGGCACCAGAACCAGCGAAAAATAGGGTGCAGGCGATGCATCGCGTTCGATGAGCCGCACCGCTTGGCTGTTGACCATGGTGCCGCGCTCGACATAAAGCGCCTCTTCAAGCTTACCAGCCTTTTCCAGCGCCCGGCGAATCTTCGGCAGGTTGCGTCCTACCTTCATGATCACCGCGCCATCCGTGCCGGACAGACGTTCCGTTAGAACATCTTCGCCGAGCGTACCGGGAAGCACGCTCAAAATATCGTCGCCCTGCACCAGCGGCAGGCCGGCCATGGACCAGCAGCCGGACATGGCCGTGATGCCAGCAACGACTTCCGCCGGGTAAGATGGCGCAAGCCGCAAATGAAGGTGCATATAAGAACCGTAAAACAGCGGATCGCCTTCCGACAGCACGGCGACATTGCGCCCGGCTTCGAGATGCACAGCGATGTCCTTCGCCGACTGATCGAAAAAGGCGGCGATGGCATCACGGTAATCGTTACCGTTTTTGTCGCTTTCGACGGTTACCGGATAGACCAGCGGCATTTCCAGCGTGCCGGGCCGGATGAAGGCTTCGACAATACCGCGACCGTTGCCGCTGCCGCCTTTCTTGCAGAAGAAGGCAAGCACATCGGCGTTTTCAATGGCGCGGACAGCCTTCAGCGTCAGAAGCTCGGGATCTCCGGGGCCAGTGCCGACGCCCACGAGTTTACCCTTCGGATGTTCGAAAAGCGCCGCACTCACAGGCCAGCCCTCGCAACCGCGTTGATGGCGGCAGCCGTCATGGCCGAACCACCCATGCGTCCCTTGACGATGGCATAGGGAATGCCGAGCGAACTTGCCTCCAGCGCGTCTTTCGATTCCGCCGCACCGACAAAGCCAACCGGCATGCCGATGATGGCAGCCGGGCGCGCGGCGCCTTTTTCCAGCATCTCAAGCAAGTAGAACAGTGCAGTCGGCGCATTGCCAATGGCAACGAGCGCGCCGTCCAGCTTCTCTGCCCAAAGATCGAGCGCGGCAGCGGAGCGGGTGTTGCCAATCTTTTTCGCCAGCTCCGGCGTGCGGGGATCGCGAAGGGTGCAGACCACGTCATTGTCAGCCGGAAGGCGCGCGCGCGTCACGCCATGGGCAACCATTTCCGCATCGCAGAGAACAGGCTTGCCGGCTCGTAGAGCACCGCGTGCAGCGGCAACAAAATCCGGCGAAAAGCGGAAATGGCTGGCTGCCTCCACCTGCCCGCAGGCGTGGATCATGCGAATGGCGATATCCGCCTGCTCTTCGGTAAAGGCGGACAAATCCGCCTCCTCGCGAATGACGGCGAAGGAGCGCTCATAGATCGCATTGCCATCGCGAATATAGTCATAGTCGGTCATCGGTCATCCTGTCGAAGCGCCGCACCGATCGCCTGTTTGCCCAGCCGGGCAAACAGGGTGGCGGCGTTTTCCCCGGGCTTATGTTCTTTTTCGTAAAGACGGGCAAGCCGCGAAAGCGCCGTCCTCTGATGCTGGAAAGGTAAAATGCCATCCGGCGCGTCGCCGGCGCGTCCCGAAATCGAAAAGGCCAGACCATCGGCGGCGCCGGAAAAAGTGAGAAGCGACGGCGCGGGGTTTGCGCAACCTTTGCCGCAGCCGGAAATATGCAGCGTGAAGGAGCCATCCAGCAACGAGGCGCATTCCTCAGACGCAAAGGCGGCCAACTCATGGGTGGGAAGAAAAGCCGAAGCGCAGCCCGGCGCGCCGGGACAGGCGGCAATAGAAGAGCGCGCGTCACCTGCCGTCGTGATGAAACCGGACGCCCTTGCAATCTGAAGCAATGCGCCGCAGGCAGATGACGATCCAAAGAATAGCAGGCTATGGTTTGGTGCCGGCCGCAGGGCCGTGATGCCGAGAGCACCGGCCCGTTCGCAGAGATGCGACAAATCGCAGGCCCGGATTTGCCCGAAAGCAGGCGCTACAGCAATGGCGAAGCGATCCTTTCCCGTCATCATCAGTCCCAGAGACGCAGAAGCCGTCCTGGTGTCATCAACAATCACACGATCCAGCAGGCGATCACCGCAGATTGCTTTTATCGTCGAATGGTCCAGATCGCGGCCACGGGCAAGCGGCCCTTCGCCGGCCAGATAGGTGAGCAGCGACAGGACTACACCCGCCGCCGCGTCCGCCTCGACCAATCCCGCACTCAGCGCCCTGCTTTCCGGCCCACCCACGAGTAGCCGCCAGAGGACCCGATCATCCAGAGAGACCGCTTTCAGGCGAATATCGGCCAGCAAATCTTCCATGGAGAGGCGCCCGCCGCCATCAATGACGACAGACATTTTAGCGGCAAGCTTTTCATGGAGAACAAGCCTATCGGCCTCTTTTCGAATCTCCTCGGCGAGAGGGCCACCATCAGCAATCTCCGCGTCATCCCGACCGGCGAGAGGCGAAGTCTCGATCGCGAGCCCCGCACGCAACGGCAAATCCAGCGCCAGAACGTCTTTTTCCAGAGCGCGGGCACTTTCCGGCGTCAGGCCACGAAATTGCAGGCTGCCGCGGGCGGTAATGTCGATCAATCCGTTGCCATGCCGCTCGGCAAGATGGCAAAGCACCACCATGTCGCGCGGGTCGATGTCCGCCTCGAAAGCGATCCGCGACAAAAAACCGTCGCCGGTGCGCATGGGAGCGGACAGGGCCGGGCAGAGGCCACGGCGGCCAAATGGCTGAACGGGATCGGCAACGGCCATCATCACGCCTCCACCCTTTGGGAGCGCGGCAGGACCAGCATTTCAAGTTCCGCATCCACCGCGTTGCGGCGGCTGTGCCACAGCCCGCGACGGCGGGCGGATAAAAAGCGTTCGGCCATCACCTGCGCCGCTTTCGGGTTTTCCCGCAGGATGAAATCGCGCACATCCTCATTGCCGAAATAGGCATCGTAAAGCGCCTCGATCAACGAGGAGGACACCGCATGGGTGGTTTCGGCAAAGCCGATCAACCGGTCCACCGTCTCGAGGAATTCCGCCGCCCCGCGCGGACCGTGCCGCATCTGGCCGGCAATGAAGCGGGGATTGACCGCGCGCGCGCGCACCACCCGCGTCAACGCCTGCGTCATCGACCTTGCACGCGGACGCGCCGGATCTGTCGTATCCAGTGCAACAATATCGGCGACGCCGCCAAGCACAGCTTTCGCGGCGGAAAAGCCACCGATGAAGGCGACATCCGAAGAACCGTCCAGAAGGTCACGGCCCGGATCGTCGCCGGTATGAACAAGAAGATCGGCGCGCCTGACCAGCTCCACAAAACCGGTATCTTCGAAAATCTCCAGCCCGTCCGCACCGCCGAAAGCGTGGCTCGCCGCATCGAGATAGGCCTGCCCCAGCTCCTCGCGTTCGTCCCATTTGCCGCTGGCAAGCTTTTCTTCGATACCGGCACCATAGGTGCCGGGCGCGGAGCCGAAAATGCGCGCCGGAATATGTCCGAGCGTGGCGGCCTCTTCCGCAAGCGGATTGTCGCCCGGCGCTTCCTCCCGCCGCGCAATGGCCTTGGCGGCGGCGTCGAGAAGCGCGATCAGCGCCGGGAACATGTCGCGGAACAGGCCGGAAATGCGAAAGGTGACGTCGACTCGCGGCCGCCCCAGGCTCGCCGGCGGCAGAACCTCGATACCGGTGACCCGGCCGGTAGCGTGGTCGTGGATCGGTCTTGCCCCCATCAGATGCAGCGCCTGCGCCACATCCTCACCGCCATTGCGCAGGCTGGCGCTGCCCCACAGATCGAAAACCAGATGTTTCGGCCAGTCGCCATGGGACTGCAGATGATGGCGCAGCACCTCTTCGCCCGCCATGCGGCCCAACTCGAACGCCGTCGGCGTCGGCATGGTGCGCGGATCGGCGGCATAGAGATTGCGGCCCGTGGGCAGCACGTCGAGCCGCCCGCGCGCAGGTGCGCCGGAAGGGCCGGGGACGATATGCCGGCCATCGAGCGCGGCCAGCAGTGCAGCTTTTTCCGATTTGGCGCTTTCAAGCCTCAGAAGGTCGGTCTCGTCTTTTACACAGCGGCCAAAAACATGCTGGCCATCCTTGATGGCGAAATCCTTGAGGTCGCAGAGAAAGGCGTCGATGCGTGAGAGGGCCGCATCGGCATCATCCTTCGCAGCCACGCCCGCTTCCGCCGCAAGCCCGGTCTCCAACGCCTTTTCGACGATCAGTTTCGCCAGCCGGTCACGCCGGCGGCGATCCAGCCCATCCGCCTGCGCATATTCATCGACCAGCTGCTCCAGCGCCGACTGTTCCGGCGAAAGCCCGGCATTGACCAGCACCGGCGGGACATGGCCGATGGTCACAGCCGCGATCCGTCGCTTGGCGACGGCCGCCTCGCCCGGATTGGAAACGATGAAAGGATAGACTACAGGCAGCGAGCCGGTGACGATTTCGGGAAAACAATTGCGGGAAAGCGCCACCGTCTTGCCCGGCAGCCATTCCAGTGTGCCGTGCGCGCCAACATGCACGATGGCATGTGCGCCCGCAATCCGCTGCATCCATGCACCGAAGGCAACAAGCGCGTGGCGCGGCGGCAGGGCAGGGTCGTGGTAGTCCACCCGGCGATCCTCATTGCGGCCCCTGTCCGGCGCTAGCACCACGAACACTTCGCCGAAACGGGCAGCGCGGAACCGGAATGCGCCATCGACGAGTGCATCGTCATAGGTTGCCACGCCCCATGTCGCGTTTACGGACCCGGCAGATGCCGGCGGCAAGGTGGAGAAAAAAGCCTCGTAGGTGGAAAGATCAATTGCCGCTTCCTGTTGCTCGACGCAGTCGAGCAACGCCCGCGCGGTCTTAGGAATATCCTTGACCGTATAACCGGCCCCGGCAAGATCGCGCATCATTTCGAGAACGCTTTGCGGCACATCGAGACCGACGGCATAACCGGTTCGCCCGGGCGCCGCACCGGGATAATCCGGCATCAGAATGACGATGCGGCGATCCCGTGGAAGGGCATTCCTCAGCCGCAGGAAAGCGGCGATGCGATTTGCCACCTGCTCGACGCGATCGGCCTCGGGTACATTGAGCAAACTCGCGCCGCCATCCACGCGCGCCTGTTTGAACGAGATCGCACCGGCGAGAATCCGGCCATCCAGTTCCGGCAGGACGACATGCATGGCAAGATCGGAGGGATTGAGACCGCGCGCATTTTCCGCCCATCCGTCCCGCCGCGTCGTCGCCATCACCACCTGAAACACCGGTACACCGAGACGGTCGAACAGGGTTGTGCCGTCGTCATCCGTCTGGCTGGCGAAGGCGGTGGCGGCAATGATGGCGGCGGGCTTCAGATCGGGCAGCGCCGCTTCGAGGAAACGGATCGCCTCGCCATCCTTCAGACCGCTGACAAAAATCGGCAAGGGTGCAAAACCGCGCCGCGAGAGCGCCTCGAAAAGCGCATCCACCGGTGCGGCATCTGCCGCCAGAAGCATGGAACGGTAAAAGAGGATGGGCAGAAGGGACGCACCGTCGGGAAAACCCGCGCAGGCTTCCGCCCTACCCACAACGCCCCTGCCGGGCCGGTAAAAACCGGCTTTCGGCAGCGGTTCGGCTTCGATATTCGGCCATGCCTCGCCCCTTGCAAGAGCGGCGAGACCAAGGGCAAGCCGGTCCATATTCTCCTGCCCGCCCTCGCGAAAGAAGGAGAGGACCGAGGCCAAAATCCGCCGATCGACGGTCGAGGCCGCTTCCAGTTTCTCGTCCCTTTCGCTGCACTCACCCGGCAAAAGCATAAGCTTGATGCCGCGCCTGCGCGCAAGAATGGAAAGCTGATCGACACCGTAACGCCAGCGTTCCGCACCGCCGAGAATCCGGATAAGAATAACCTTGGCATGTTCCGCCGTCTTTTCGATCCAGAGATCGACCGACATGGGATGTCGAAGCTCGGAGAGGCTGGCGGCTGACAGGGAGGGGAGCACACCCTCTGTTCGCCGCCAGGCCTGTTCCAAGCCGGCCAGATCGCTTGCCGAAAACGACAGCATCACCACATCCGACCGGGGCTGGTTGAGATCAACCGGCTCGATCAGGTCGTCCAGAGACGAGGATGTGGTAGCGAGGATGTGCATCGTCAGGCGGCCAGCATCTGTTCGATCTTTTCGCGGTTGATACCCTTTTCGCCGATGACGACGAGGCGGCTGCGGCGTTCCTCACCTGCAGCCCAGGGCCGGTCGTAATAATGGTTGACGCGGCTGCCCACAGCCTGCACCTGCAGGCGCATCGGCTTTGCGGAAACCTCGATGAAGCCCTTGATGCGCAGGACATTTTCCGCAGCCGCCGTCTCGGCGATACGGGCTGCCAGCGCTTCCGGATCGGTCACGGCCGGCAGATCGATGACGAAACTGTCGAAATCGTCATGCTCGTGGTCGAGTTCGCCATCATGGTGGGTACGGCGGTTTTCGATATCCTCTTCCACCGCAAGGCCAAGACCGATCAGCACGGCGGGGTCGATGGCGCCATTGGAGGCCACGACGATCTTTGCCGCCTTCGGCAGATGTTCGAGAACATGCGTCTTGGCCCTGTCCAGGCCGGCATCGTCAAGAAGATCGGCCTTGGTCAGCACGATAAGATCGGCGCAGGCGACCTGATCCTCGAAAACCTCTTCGACCGGGTCATCGTGATCGAGCGCCTCGTCATTGGCCCGTTGGGCCGCGAGTGCTTCCATGTCGTGCGCCACCTGCCCTTCGGCAAGGGCAGCGCCATCCACCACGGCCACGACGGCATCCACCGTCACGCGGCTCTTGATCGCCGGCCACTGGAAGGCCTGCACCAGCGGCTTCGGCAGGGCGAGGCCCGAGGTTTCGATGAGGATATGCTCCACCTTCGGCTGGCGGCTCAGAATCTGTTCGATGGCGGGCTGGAAATCATCCGCCACCGTGCAGCAGATGCAGCCATTGGCCAGTTCGACGATGTTTTCTTCCGGGCAGCTTTCAATACCGCAACCTTTGAGAATCTCGCCATCGATGCCGATATCGCCGAATTCGTTGACGATGATCGCCAGCCGCTTGCCGTCCAGCTTTTCGAGAAGGCCGCGCAGCAGCGTGGTTTTGCCAGCCCCCAGAAAGCCGGTGACGATGGTGCAGGGAACGCGGTCCAGAAGGGTGCTCATGATCTCTCCTCGGTAAAATCGAATGGGGGAATGCGCGCCACCATGCCGCGCTTTAAGGGTTCGGGGCGGCCGCGCCAGGGCATCAGGCCGTCGGGGGCGGCAGCCAGCAGCCGCGCACCGGTCAGCAAATCTTCCGCATCACCGGTCGTCAGCCCGCCGAAGACATAGGACCAGCCATTGGCGCTGCGCAGCACGGCGCTAAGCCCGCGCTTGCAATTGGCGAGGCAGTTGACGGAACGGACGGTGACACCCGTTTCCTCCGCCTTTGCGATGACGGCATCGGCGAGACGCGAGCCGGGGCGCGGTTCGGCATTGGGGTCGGCTTCATCGCGACAGCTTCTGCAAACGAAGACGGTCACGCCGGACGCCGTTTCGTCCTGCGTGTTTCCGCCTGCACATGAAGATGTCGCTGAAATATCCAAACCGTATCGTTTCCCGCGCCTTGCAAAAAAATCTCGGGGGTGCGGATGTCGAATACGGCATGCGGGCAGGCGCAAACCGGATGTTCGATCTAACCGACTGACCGGAGCACCCCGCCCGGCAGACGTTTTTCCTGAAACGGCAGGTCTCCTGGCTCGCGGCTTTACACCCTGACACCGCCTTCCCGAACCCGTTGAGGTGTCCAGTGGCTTTACGGTGCGGGCTTACCGCTTACAGTTGCGGGGGCAGCCACGGAATGACCCGGTAATCGGGTTGGAACCGTGTTCCCTCTTAGCTTTTCCCGTTGCCGGGAAAAGACCGTCAGTCCGTTACCCTTAGGCTGAACGGGCGTGAGGGTCAATGCCGCGGCCCTGTGGCCCGCACATTGCCGGGTGCGGCAAATTGGGTATAGTCGCCGCTCCGAATGGCGGGGGCACCGGGTCCCGCGCCGCTGGATGAAAAGGAAAACGCGATGACACGCGACATCAGCGACAGCGAAGCCGAACGTCACCGGCAGAAAATGGTCAACCGCAAGACGGTGCAGGACGCCGAGGTTGCGGAAAAGACCATCGAAAAAGGTCTGCTGATGATCAATACCGGCCCCGGCAAGGGCAAATCCACCGCCGCTTTCGGTCTTGCCCTGCGCATGCTCGGCACCGGGCGGCGGGTGGGCGTCGTTCAATTCATCAAGGGCGCATGGTCGACGGGAGAACAGCAGGCGCTGACTTTGTTCGGCGACAAGGTCGTGTGGCGCACCATGGGCGAAGGGTTCACCTGGGACACACAGGATTTGAAACGCGACGTCGCAGCGGCGGCAAAGGCCTGGGAAGAAGCCAAGGTCCTGATGGCGGATGAGACCATCGGCCTGCTGATCCTCGATGAGCTGAACATCGCGCTCCGTTACGATTACCTGCCGCTGGAAGAGGTGGTCGAAACGCTTTCCAGCCGAAGGCCCGATCTGCATGTCATCGTTACCGGCCGCAACGCCAAGCAACCGCTCATCGACGCGGCCGATATGGTGACGGAAATGACCCTCGTGAAACATCACTTCAAGGCGGGCGTGAAGGCGCAGGCGGGGATAGAATTCTGATATGGCTGCGCGCGTGCTGATGTTTCAGGGAACCGGCTCGGATGTCGGCAAATCGCTGATGGTGGCCGGCCTTGCCCGCGCCTTCGTCAGGCGCGGCCTGTCCGTCATGCCGTTCAAACCGCAGAACATGTCGAACAATGCGGCGGTCACCGCCGATGGCGGCGAGATTGGTCGTGCGCAGGCGCTGCAGGCACGGGCGGCGGGCGTGCCGCTTTCCGTGCACATGAACCCGGTGCTTCTGAAGCCGCAGAGCGAGACCGGCGCACAGGTGGTGGTGCAGGGCAAGATCGCCGGCAATGCCAAAGCGGCCGATTATCAGCACATGAAGGCCGGGCTGATGCCGCGCGTGCTCGAAAGCTTCGACCGCCTGAAACAACAGGCGGATCTGGTGCTGGTGGAAGGCGCAGGCAGCGCCTCCGAAATCAACCTGCGTGCCAATGATATCGCCAATATGGGTTTTGCCAGAGCTGCGGACGCGCCTGTGATCCTGATCGGCGATATCGACCGGGGCGGCGTCATCGCCAGCCTCGTCGGCACGAAAGCCGTGCTCGAAGTTGAAGACGCGGCGATGATCGAAGGTTTCATCGTCAATCGGTTTCGCGGCGATCCGGCCCTGTTTTCGGACGGCATGCGGATAATTGCGGAAAAGACCGGCTGGGCCTCCATCGGGCTCCTGCCGCATTTTGCCGACGCCGCGAAGCTGCCGGCTGAAGATGCTCTCGGGCTTTCCGGCCCGGCTGAACGGAAACCTGACGCGAAGATCCGCATTGCCGTGCCGATCCTGCCGCATATTTCCAATTTCGACGATCTCGATCCGCTGGATATGGAACCGGATGTCGAACTGATCCGCGTGCGGCCGGGTGAAACCATTCCCACCGATTGCCGGCTGGTACTGCTTTGCGGCTCGAAAGCCACCATCGCCGATCTTGCCGTTTTGAAAAATACGGGGCTCGACATCGATATCAAGGCGCATGTGAGACGCGGCGGCCATGTTCTGGGCCTCTGCGGCGGATACCAGATGCTTGGGAAAACCGTTGCCGATCCCGAAGGCATTGAAGGACCGCCGGCAACAGTCGACGGGCTCGGCCTGCTGGATGTCGACACTGTTCTGACCGGCGACAAAAGGCTTGTTTCCGTTATAGGGAAAAGTTTCGACGGAATTTATTTATCCGGCTATGAAATGCATGTCGGTGAAACCACGAGCGGAACCGACAGCTTACCGTTTTCGAAAATCGATGGGCATGAAGACGGCGCTGTGTCGCCTGACGGCCACATCTTCGGCACCTATATTCACGGCCTGTTTTCGGACGACCGCCAACGCGGCGCGTGGCTTGAGCGGCTTGGCGGACAGAACACGGAACTGAACTACGATGCGCAGGTGGACGCCGTTCTTGATCGCCTCGCGGCGCATATGGAACAGCACCTCGATCTCGACCGTCTGCTTGCTATAGCGCGATAAGGATCGCCAGAAGTCCGAACAGGCCGATCAACAACAGGTCGGCAACCCGCGCAAGCCGCAGCGCCCTGCGAATATCGCCGGCGACCAGCGCCGCCCTGCCGCCTTCGCCCATGAAACGCGCCTCGATCATCTGCCCGCCATAGGAGCGCGGCCCTGCGAGCGCAAAGCCGAGAGCGCCGGCCAGCGCCGCCTCCGGCCAGCCGGCATTGGGGGAGCGGTGATGATGGGCATCGCGACGTATCGCGGCAATAGCCCCGCCGGGTGATGCGCCCTTAACAAAAAACGCCGCGACCACGAAAAGAACGCCGCTCAGCCGCGAGGCCGGTAGATTGACCAGATCGTCCAGCCGGGCGGAGGCCCAGCCGAAGGCCTCATGGCGGGGTGAGCGATGGCCGATCATGCTGTCGGCCGTATTGATCGCCTTGTAAGCCGCGCCGCCCGGCAGGCCCAGGAGACCGAGCCAGAAGGCAGGTGCGACAATGCCGTCGGAAAAATTCTCGGCCAGACTTTCGATCGCCGCCCGGCAGATCGCCGCCTCGTCCAGCTTTTGCGGATCGCGCCCGACGATCATCGATACCGCTTTGCGGCCGCCTTCTACACCCTTGCGCTCCAGCGCAGTGGCGACAGCCTCCACATGCTGCTCGAGACTTTTCTGCGCCGGAAGCGAAGCGCCAAGTACGGCGACCAACAAAAGGCCGAAGGGCATGAAGAGGAGAACGGATTGCGCTAACCATGCAACAAGCAGCGTCAGCCCAACGAAAACGAGGAGAGCCGCCACGCCTGCCCCCCTGCGCTGTGAAAATGACGCGCTCTCCCGGTTCCATTTTTTGTCCAGCAGCGCGATAAGCGAACCGATCCAGGTGACGGGATGGCCGATGCGTTTGAACAGCCAGTCCGGATAGCCGGTCAGGCGTTCGATCACGAGCGACAGGAAAGCGAGAGCAAAAAACATGGGCGAGACAGTACCAGAAAAGGCGAAAGCTGCGATCCGTCATGGCGGCAATCTCGGCAGGGCGCGTCTGATGTTTCCTGAAGCGCCGGAACCATGGATCGACCTTTCGACCGGGATCAATCCGCACTCCTACCCGCATTCGCCGATCCCCGCCAGCGCATTCGCGCGCCTGCCGGAACCAGACGCCGCCGAAGAATTGAGACATCTGGCCGCAGCGCATTTCGATGCGCCTTCCGCACGGCATGTCGCGCTTTCCCCCGGCACCCAGATGCTGATGCCATTGCTGGCGCAGATCGCTATCGCCCGCGGGGCCAAGAGCGGCGCCGTACTTTCACCCGCCTATGCGGAACATGCCCGAACCGCGCGCATGGCCGGACTGGCTGTGACCGGAGTGGAAAACATCAGCGACCTGTCGGCTCACGATTATGCGGTCGTGGTCAATCCCAATAATCCCGATGGCCGCATCACGGATCGCGCCGCATTGTTGTCGCTGGCCGACGCCATGCGCCGCAAGGGGGGGCTGCTCGTCGTGGACGAAGCCTTCATCGAAACAGGAGGTGCCGAAAGCCTCGCAGATGCCGCCGGTCAGGATGCGCTGGTGGTCCTGCGCTCCTTCGGCAAATTTTACGGCATGGCGGGCGTTCGGCTGGGTTTCGCGATTGCGCAGCTCGATATTGCTGCCGACCTGGAGGCAAGGCTCGGCCCCTGGGCGGTTTCCGGCCCGGCGCTGCATATCGCGATGCAGGCTCTGGCGGATGGGGAATGGCAATCATCCATGCGTCTGCACCTTGCCGAAGATGCCCGGCGCATGAATGCCATGCTGGAGAAAGCGGGGCTGGCAATTGCCGGCGGCACCTCGCTGTTTACTCTGGTGCGGGATCCCCGCACCGCAGACCTGTTCAGCCATCTTGGCCGACACGGCATTCTGGTCCGCATTTTTGATGAAAGGCCGAACGATATGCGTTTCGGCCTTCCCGGTAGCGAAACGGAGTGGCAGCGCCTCAAGGAGGCGCTGTCATCCTTTGACTATTCCTCGAAAGTGTAGGTCTCAATCGACTCCGGCTTCATTTCGATGGAGAAGCCCGGCAGTTTCGGCGGCATGTAAGCGGCATTTCTGATATCGCAGGGCTCGATGAAATGCTCGTGCAGGTGGTCGACATATTCGATCACGCGGCCTTCCTTCGTGCCTGAGACGACCAGATAGTCGATCATCGACAGATGCTGTACATATTCGCAAAGGCCGACGCCGCCGGCATGCGGCCAGACCGGCAGATTGTATTTGGCGGCGATCAGCAGCACCGCCAGCACCTCGTTCAAACCACCCATGCGGCAGCTGTCGATCTGCACCACATCGATGGCGCCCTCGGCGATGAACTGCTTGAACATGATGCGGTTCTGGCACATTTCACCGGTCGCCACCTTAACCGACCCGATGGCCGCACGAATCTTGCGATGACCGGCAATATCGTCCGGGCTCGTCGGCTCCTCGATGAAGAATGGCTTGGCGAAGGCGAGCTTCTTCACCCAGTCAATCGCCTGATCCACTTCCCATACCTGGTTGGCGTCGATCATGAGGTAACGGTCGGGACCGATCACCTCACGGGCAATGGTGAGACGGCGGATGTCGTCTTCCAGATCGCGGCCGACCTTCATCTTCACATGGTTGAATCCGGCATCGATGGCTTCCTGGCAAAGGCGACGCAGCTTGGCGTCGTCATAACCGAGCCAGCCGGCCGAGGTCGTGTAGCAGGCATAACCTTCGCTCTTCAGCGTCTCGATACGTTCCTTCTTGCCGCTTTCGGCTCTTTTGAGGATCGCAAGCGCCTCGTCACGGGTCAGCACGTCGGTCAAATAACGATAGTCGACGATATCGGCGATTTCTTCCGGGCTCATATCGGCAACGAGCTGCCAGACCGGCTTGCCCGCCTTCTTGGCCAGCAAATCCCATACGGCATTGACGACGGCGCCGGTGGCGAGATGCATCGCGCCCTTGTCCGGACCGATCCAGCGCAGCTGGCTGTCGCTGGTCAGATGCCGCCAATATTTGCCGGGGTTCTCGGTGACGGTGGCAAGATCGGTGCCGACGACCAAATGACGCATCGCTTCGATGGCCATGCAGCAGATATCGTTACCGCGGCCGATGGTGAAGGTCAGCCCGTGGCCTTTGAGACCCGCCTCATCGGTATCGAGAATGACGTAAGCCGCCGAATAATCCGGGTCGGGGTTCATCGCATCCGAACCGTCGAGGCTCTGGGACGTCGGAAAACGCAGGTCGAAAACACGCAGATCAGTAATTTTGGTCATGGCCGTTCACTCGCGGTCAGTGTCAAAGGAAATCGTTCAATCGTGGTGGAAGGTTTCTTCCATCATTGCCCACCACTCGCCTTCCTTCCGGCTTTCGAGCGGTTGCTGGCAGGGAATGGTGAAGGACCACCATTCCCGGTTCTTGGGGCTTGCGGCCATCTTCGCCATGTCGGCGCTGATATCGCTGCCGTGATATTCCCAATAGCCGAAGAGCAGATTTTCCGGCTCGCGCAGGAAGATCGTGTAGTTGCGGATATTGCAGTCGCTGATAAGCGCCAGAATTTCAGGCCACACGGCCGCATGCAGCCTTTTGTACTCCGCGATCATCTCCGGTTTGACGCCTATGACCATGCCCATGCGCTGCATGAAAAACTCCGTTATTGCTTGATGGTGGCGAGCGCAGCGCGCAGCTTTGTCTGCGGCAGGTCCAAACCCAGCCGTTCTGCCGCGGCAATGACCGGGACAAAGCGGCGGCGCTTCTTTTCATCGTGGTTGCCGGCGATATCGGAGAGCCGATGCGCGAGAAAGGGATTGCGCAAACGTTCCCGCAGCACGCCAATATAGGCCTGCGCATCGTCCCCCATGCCTTCAGCGGCAAAGACCGGCAGAACCTCGTCCCACCAGAGCGTCTCAATATCCGCAACGAGAGCATCGTCGGCCATTGCCTGACGCACCGTCTCGTCCTTCGCGCGCGCATCCTGCAACCAGCGTTCCGCCAGATAGGAATGGCCGAGATTGAGCAGGAAAAGCTTCAGCTTTTCATAGTGATCGAGATCGTCCGTCAGCACCACGGCAGGGTGCGTGCAGGGAAGGACAAGCCCGTCCTGCTTCTCTATAGCCCAGAGTGCATAGGGCTCCGCCACCGCACCCACCGGGTCGATAGGCTCGGAGACGATGCGATCCACCAGACTATTGGCGAAACGGCACTTCTCATTCAGATAAAAGGCAAAACCCGCCGGCAATTGCCATTCATCGGCAAGCCGGCGAATGACCTGTTTCAGCTTTTCGCCATTGCGCGGCACGAGCTCGCAGGGGAAGATGGAGACAGGTGCTTCCGGATTGCGCTGAAAACGCTCCAGCAGCAGCATGCAGAGTTTTGCCGGAAAGCTTTTCGGTACGACCGTGAAATCGCCAGCAAGCCCAGCATTATCCGCCGAATCCAGCTCATAACCGCGGTCGCCCGTATTGGACAGAATGACGTCGGCCTCGCAGGCAAGGCGGCGCACTTCGGCCCAGTCGGTCGCAGCCGTCAATGCCCGCGCGACAGCCCCGCCCTGAATTTCCTCATCCACTTCCTGCCCATCACGGATGCCGCGAATACGCACGGGGTAGGGTCCCCCGCCGTTCAGTGCCGCAACACGCTTCAGGCTCTCCGCATTGCCGGTCGTCTGGACAATCGCGATGCGCCCGAGAGCCTCGCCCTTGTCCAGCGCCTGCGAAACAAAGAGATCCGCATGCGCCAGAAGAAAGCGGCTGGTGCCGAATTGCAGGATGGGCGTATCGGGCGTCATGCGACCTCCACCATGCCCTTGATAACGCCGGCCTTCGGATCGGTCAGGCCGGCGAATCTGGAGGGCACATCGGCAAGCGTCATGCGATGGGTGATCAATGCTTCCGGTACCTTGCCTTCCCGCAGCGCCTGCAGGACGCGCTCGAAATCCTGGGGCGTGGCATTGCGGCTGCCGAGCAGCGTCGTCTCCCGCTTGTGGAACTCCGGGTCGTTGAAGCTGATATCGCTGGCGACGATGGAGACCAGCACATAGGAACCGCCATGGCCGACAAAGGAAAAGCCGCGCTCCATGGCTTTCGGATTGCCGGTCGCATCGAAGACCGCATCGAAGAAATCGCCGCCGGTAATGTCGGAGAGGCGATCCCCGTCGCCCTCGCCGAGTGTCACCGTGTGTGCGACCCCGAGATGCTCCCTGCAGAAATTCAGCCGGTCGGTGCGCCCATCAATCATGGTCACTTCACCGCCATCGAGAACCGCGAAAACCGCAACCGCCATGCCAATCGGGCCGGCGCCGACGATCAGAACCTTCTGCCCCTTCTCGACTGCGCCACGGCGCACCGCATGCGCACCGATAGCCAGAAATTCGGTCATCGCCGCCTGATCGAGGCTCAACCCCTCCGCCTTCAGCACGAATTGCTGCGGCACGCTCAGATATTCGACCATGCCGCCATCGCGATGAACGCCCAGCACACCGATATTGCGGCAGCAATTGCTTTTGCCCTTCAGGCAGGCGCTGCATTTGCCGCACGAGATATAGGGAATGACGGTGACCACATCGCCGGCGGACAGATGGCTGCCTTGCGGCGCCTCTTCCACCGTGCCGGAAAGCTCATGGCCCATGATACGCGGATAGGAAAGATAAGGCTGGTTGCCGGTGAAGATGTGCAGGTCCGTGCCGCAAACCCCGATGCGGCGAATACGCACCAGCACTTCACCTTCGCCACGCGCTGGCTTTGGCAGTTCCTTGGAGACGAGTTGACCTGGGGTTTCGCAGAAAATCGCCAGCATGCATCACCTGTGGGAAAGGGAATAAAAACGAACGGCGTTACCGCCGAAAACTGCCGCATGGTCCTCTGCCGGCACGATATCTCGGCAGAAATCCAGCCATGCCTGATAATCGCCCGCCAGCCGCAACACCGGCCAGTCACTGCCAAAAATCACGCGGTTGCCGCCAAAGAGTTCCAGAATGGTCTCGGCATAAGGCCGTACCGCTTCCGGCCGCTGCTCACCGCGCTCGGTCAGCAGACCGGAGAGCTTGCAATGGACATTGGAAAGAGCCGCCAGAGCGGCCATATCCTTGCGCCAGTCGCTGTAGTGACCGGTAGCAATCAACGGCTTCGCGCCATGGTCGATGACGATCGGCAATTGCGGATGGCGGCGGGCAAAAGCGAGGAGATGCGGCAGATTGGGCGGCAGGACCAGTGCGTCGAACGCCAGACCATGTTTTACCAGCGCCGCCACGGCGGGATCGAGTGCCGGATCATCGATCCAGGCGACATCCTCCATGCCCTGCAACATCGGGCGGACACCCTTGAAGGCCGGATGTTTTGCCCGACGGGCGATTTCACTCGCCGCATCGGCGGATTTCATATCCACCCAGCCGACCACACCCTTGATGAAATCGGTCTTTTCCGCCAGCGCCAGCATGAAATCCGTGTCGGCCGCCGTCTCCATCGTCTGCACCAGCACGGTGCCGGAAACGGCGGCAGCGGCCAGCAAAGGCGACAGGTCGGCGGGGAGAAAATCCCGATAGATGGCGGCAAGCGACGGCGGCGGCCACTGCCCGGCGCGATCCTTCATCAGCCAGAAATGCTGGTGAGCGTCGATAAGCATGGCCTCAGGCCTTTCCGCCCGGCACAGGCGCACCTTCGGCAATCAGGCCGCGCCTGTGCAGTTCGGACCAGAATTCATCCGGGATCGACTGTTCGAACCACTCGATATTGGAGGCGAGCTGCTGCGCATTGCGCGCACCCGAAACGACCGTGACCGACGCCGGATGGGCAAGCGGAAACTGCAGCGCGGCCGCCTGCAGCGAGACGCCGAGTTCCCCGCAAACACCCTGCAGCGCATCGACACGCGTGACAATATCGGCAGGCGCGTCGGCATAATTGAATTTGCGGTTACCGGCCAGAATGCCGGAATTGAACGCGCCCGCGACAACGATAGCGACACCGCTTTCAGCGCAACGGTTCATGAAAGCAAGGCTCTGCTGCTCCAGCAGCGTATAACGACCGGCAAGCATGGCGACGTCGATATCAAAGACATCCATGGCGTCGCTGACGATTTCCCACTCATTGACGCCAAGGCCGACGGCCCCCGTCGATCCTTCCTCGCGCAGCTTGCCAAGCGCCCGGAAGCCACCGCCGGTGGTCAGCTGCTCCCAGTAATGCCGGTGCTTTTCGCCATGGGTGAAGGAGCCGATATCATGCACATAAAGAATATCCGGCTTCAGAACGCCTAGCCGTTGCTGGCTTGCCTCGAAGGAACGCAGGATACCGTCATAGGAATAATCATAGACCGGGCGGAACGGCAGGGGCGCTATATAGGCATCCTCCTCCGGACCGACTGTCTCGTCCGGCACCATCACGCGTCCGACCTTAGTGCTCAGCGTGTATTCGTTCCGGTCATGCTCCGTCACCATGGTGCCGAGGCGACGCTCCGACCGCGTATAGCCATAAAACGGCGCGGTATCGAAATAACGCATGCCGCTTTCCCATGCCTTGTCGAACGCACCCTTAGACTCTTCATAGGGCGTGACGCGGTAGAGATTGCCCATCTGAGCGCAACCGAGGCCCATGACGGTGACGTCGACGGCGCGGCGCGGCAATTTACGTGTATCGGAGACTTTCATCGCAGGGACTTTCCAGCTTGTCTTTGGAAAGACGCGCCGCCGCAAAGCGGCGCGTCATCACGCAATCAATAAAGAACGTTCTTGGCTTCCGGCTTTTCGATATTGTCCTTGGTGACAACAACGACACCGGTGTCGACGAACTTCTCGACCTTTTCCTTGCCGATGAGCTTGGAAATGGTCTCCACGCCCTTTTCACCCATCTGATAAGAACCCTGAACCACGATACCGGCCAGCGTGCCATCCTTGACGAAGCCCTGAAGGTCCTGGTTGCCGTCGAAGCCGATGGCGACGACCTTGCCGGCCTTACCGCTCTGGGCGAGCGCGCGGCCGACGCCGATTGCAGTCGGCTCATTGGCGCCGAAAATGCCCTTGAGGTCGGAATTGGCGGCCAGAACGTCGGTCGTCTGGTTCAGCGCGGTCGCCATCTGCGACTGCGAATAGAACGGGCCGACGATCTTCAGGTTGGAGTTCATCTGGATGTAATCGGTGAAACCGCCGACACGGCCGATTTCAGAACCTGCACCGGCGACATAGGACATGACGGCGATCTTGCCTTCCTTGCCCACCTTGTCGATCAACGCCTGCGCTGCCAGTTCGCCGGCTTTCTTGTTATCGGTCGCCAGGAACGACTGATAATATTGCTCCGAGCCCTTTGCGAGCTGCGAGTCGATCAGAACCACCGGAATACGGGCTTCCCAGGCCTTCTTGACGGCAGGCACCAGCGCGTCCGGATCGGAAGGTGCCAGAACAATGCCCGAGACCTTACGGTTGATGGCGTTTTCAACCATGTTGACCTGATCGGCAATGGCGGATTCGGCAGCCGGACCCTGGAAGGTCATGGTATTGCCGGAAGAATTCTTCATCGCCGCATCAGCGCCCTTCTGGACGTTCTGCCAGAAGGTGGAGTTGACGGTCTTGACGATGACGGCGATTTCACCGGCCTGCACGGTGGAAACGCTCCACAGCGCAATTGCGGATGTCAGAAGGGCAGTCGCAATTTTCTTCATTTCTTCCTCCGTGATGTCGGCATACCGGGCCTCCCCTTGCCGATCTTTTTTGCGGAAAGGGTCCGCAGGCCCTTGATCAGCGGCGGTTGCGCAACTGGTCGATCCAGACGGTGACCAGAATGACGAGGCCGATGATGATCTGTTGCGTGAAGGCGGACACGCCGTTCATGTTGAGACCGTTGCGCAGGATGCCGATGACGAAAGCGCCGATGGCCGTGCCGGAAATCGTGCCCACGCCGCCGATCAGCGATGTGCCGCCGATAACGGCGCTGGCAATGGCGTCAAGCTCATACATCACACCCTCGTTCGGCTGGGCAGTGACGAGGCGCGACATCAGCACGCAGCCCGTCAACCCGGCGAGCGTGCCGGACAGGATGTAGGTGAAATTGGTGACGCGGGCGACATTGACGCCGGAAAGGCGCGCGGCTTCGGCGTTGGAACCGACAGCGTAAATGTGACGGCCGAGGATCGAGCGGTTGAGCATGAAGGAAACCGCAAGCGCAATCACCACCATCAGGATGACGGGGTAGGGGATGCCGGGGAACACCACATTCGGAAAGCCGTCGTCACCGATAGTGACGATGCGGAAGAGAGCGCCATTGCCGAGTTCGCCGAAAGATTCGCCGAGGCCGGAGACGGCGCGCGCACCGGTGATCTGCAGCGCCACGCCACGGGCGATCAGCATCATGCCGAGGGTGGCGATGAAGGGCGGCAGCTTGAAACGGGTGACCAGAAGACCGTTGATGAGACCGCAGAGCGACCCCGTCAGAATGCCGAACAACATGCCAACCGGCACCGGCATGCCGAGTTCCTTCACCGCAAGGGCGGCAACGACACCGGCAAGCGCAAGCACCGAACCGACGGAAAGATCGATGCCACCGGTGATGATGACACAGGTAGCCCCGATGCCGAGCAACGCGATGGACGTGACCTGCAACGCAATCGTCATGCCGTTATTTACGGTGAAGAAGGCGCTGCTGGTGGCGGAAAAGACCGCGACAAGCGCAAAGAGGCTGCCAAGTGCGGCAAACTTCTGGATGATATCCTTCTGGCGGTCGCTGACTGCGAAGCTCTTCTTGGTTTCTGCAATATTGGCCATGTCGTTCCTCACTGCGCGGTCCGGCCGTAACCGGACGCATACCGCATGATTTCTTCCTGATTGGTCTTGGCGGTTTCGAGCACACCCGTAATCCGGCCCTGGTGGAAAACGGCGATACGATCCGTCAGCCCCAGAATTTCCGGCAGTTCCGAGCTGATGAGAATGACGCCGATACCCTGCGCGGCGAGCTCGTCCATGATCTTGTAGATCGCGAATTTCGCGCCGACATCGATGCCGCGTGTCGGCTCGTCGAAGAACAGCACGCGAGATTGCCGGAACAACCATTTGCCGATGATGATTTTCTGCTGATTGCCGCCGGAAAGCAGCCGCACCGTCTGCCCGATCGAGGGAGTACGGATATTCAGGAGATCGACGTAGCGCTTTGCCACATCGTCATGTTTCTTGAAATCGATCAGGCCGAAACGGTTGGAAACCTCGCCGAGATTGGCAAGCGTCGTATTGGCCGCCACCGACATCTTGATGGCGAGGCCATCGCTTTTGCGGTCTTCCGAGAGATAGGCGATGCCTTCTTCGATGGCGTCCTGCGGCGAGCTGATCGAAAGTTCGCGCCCGTTGAAAATGATCCTGCCCGCATCGAGCGGATCGGCGCCGAAGATCGCCCTGGCGACTTCGGTGCGGCCGGCGCCCATCAGCCCGGCAAAACCGAGGATTTCACCACGTCGCAGCGAAAAACCGACGTCGTGGAACACGCCGCTGCGCGTCAGGCCCTCGACGGAAAAAATAACATCTTCCGTGGGGCGCGATGTACGCTCGGGGAATTTGTCTTCCAGCGAACGCCCGACCATGCGCGTGACGATATCGTCAACGGTGATCGAAGCGAAGTCGTCGGTCGAAATGTAACGTCCGTCGCGCAGAACCGTCACACGGTCGACGATTTCGGCCATTTCATCGAGACGGTGGGAAATATAAACGATCCCGACACCGGATGCCTTGAGATCGCGGATGACCTTGAACAGGAGCCGGGTCTCCTGCTCGGTCAGCGAGGAGGTCGGCTCATCCATGATGAGCACTTCAGCGTCAAGAGAAAGCGCCTTGGCGATTTCCACCATCTGACATTGGGCGACCGAAAGACCGCGGACGATCTGGTCAGGGTCGATATCGACACCCAACCGGTCGAGACAGCGCTTGGCATCGAGACGCAGCTTCTTGCGGTCGACGAGGAAACCGCGACGCGGTTCGCGCGCAAGATAGATGTTTTCAGCGACGGAAAGATGCGGAACAAGGTTCAGTTCCTGGTGAATGATGGCGATGCCGGCAGCTTCGGATTCCAGCGGCGATGCATATTGCACCTTCACACCTTTATGAAGGATGGTGCCGTCGCTCGGCTGATAGACGCCGCTGACGATCTTCATCAGCGTCGATTTTCCCGCACCATTTTCGCCGCAGACGGCATGCACCTCGCCGGCGCGCAGATCGAAATGCACGTTCGACAGTGCTTTTACGCCGGGAAATTCCTTGCTGATGTTATCGAGGCGCAGGAGCACCGCACGCTGTCCATGCGCCATCTGTTCAGGCGAAAAATCGCCCCGAATTGTCGATGCGCCCTGCGACATCTGGAAACCTCCCACC
The DNA here is from genome assembly GCF_015704895.1 of Agrobacterium leguminum. Lineage (GTDB taxonomy): Bacteria > Pseudomonadota > Alphaproteobacteria > Rhizobiales > Rhizobiaceae > Agrobacterium > Agrobacterium leguminum. The sequence continues at coordinate 306,720 of NZ_JADQWB010000003.1, forward strand.
CGTATCCCCGCTCCACCGGGGTCATGAACAGGCCAAATGGTTAGGCCGGTTTTTCAGAATGGTCAAGCCAATTAGGCTAAAATTTGCGAAGCCATATCCAAAACAGAAGCAATACATGAAACGACAACTGATAATAAATACGTAATTTCATATACTTAAGTAATTCCTTGCGTATTGAAACGCTTGGCGTTACGGTAAGGCCAAATATGAATTGCAGACAGGACTCGTCAAAAAACACATGAGTGGTCAGGCCAAAATAGCGGAACCGCGCAGGCTTTATCAGCAGATTGCGGATCAGATACGCGAACTCATCGATATGGGTGAATTCCTGCCCGGCACGCGGCTTCCCGCTGAGCGGGAACTGGCACAGAAGCTCGGTGTATCGAGGCCTTCCTTGCGCGAGGCGCTGATTGCGCTTGAAATCGACAACACCGTCGAAATTCGCATGGGTTCCGGGGTTTATGTGTCGGCAGAAGCGTTGCAGACGACCCACCATACCAAATCGCTTGGTGACAGCCCCTCCGAACTGATGCAGGCGCGCGCCGCGCTGGAGGGGGCGACCATTGTGCTGGCGGCAAGCCGGATGACCGATGAGACAATCGCGACCCTCCGCCAGATACTCAATACCATGCAGCGGGAAATAGAGGCCGGCCGCAAGCCTCTGGATCAGGATCGGCTGTTTCACGTCACCATAGCCGAGCAATCCGGTAACAGCGTTTTGGCGCGAATGGTGGCGAACCTCTTCGATGAGCGCCACAGCCCCATTTCGGCCCAGCTTCGCGTGAAATTCGAAGACCGCGATACCTGGACCCATGCGCTTCAGGAACACGAGGCCATTCTGGCGGCGCTTGAACTGAAAGACCCGTTGCTGGCGCAGGCCGCCATGCATACCCATCTGGAAGGTTCGAAGAGACGCTGGGTCGAAAACTGATCTAGAAACATAGCAGGCAATATACCGGGAGGAGGAAAACCCGTGAGTGAGAATTCCGAGGCAACCATTTTGCTGAACGCCAACGACAATGTCGCGGTGGCGCGTCGGTCCATTCCGGCCGGCGGCGCGACGGGCAGGGGAGATCTGGCAGCGCTCGAGCTGATCGGGCGCGGGCACAAGGTGGCCCTCAAATTCATCAAATCGGGCGATGAGGTGCTGAAATACGGACAGGTCATCGGTATTGCCACCCAGGATATCGAGCCCGGCCGGCACGTGCACCTGCACAATCTCGCCATGGTGCCTTCCGAACACGCGCATCAGTTCAGCGTCGATATCGAAGAAAAGGGCATGGTGCCGGAAGCCGAACGCCGGACGTTCAGGGGATATGACCGCGGCCTTGGTGGTGTCGGAACGAGAAACTATATCGGCGTGATCGCTTCGGTGAACTGTTCCGCCACGGTTTCGCGTTACATCGCGGATTATTTCAACAAGCAGGGCGGCCTTGATGGTTTCGACAATGTCGATGGCGTCGTTGCGCTGACCCATGGCGGCGGCTGTGCGCTGAATACGAAATCGGAAGGTTACCGCCTGCTGATCCGCACAATTCAGGGCTATGCCCGCCATCCGAATTTCGGCGGTATTCTGCTGATCGGCCTCGGTTGTGAAACCAACCAGATCGCGCCCATTCTCGAACATTACAAGATGGAAGAGGGTGAGCGGCTGCGCACCATGACGATCCAGCAGCATGGCGGCACCCGCAAGACGATCGATGCGGCGATTGCCGAGATCAAGGCCATGCTGCCGATGGTCAATGCCGCCCGCCGCACGGAGCAACCGCTTTCCAAGCTGAAGGTGGCGCTGGAATGCGGCGGTTCGGATGGTTATTCCGGCATTTCCGCCAACCCGGCTCTGGGTTATGCCTCCGACCTCATCGTCCGCAACGGTGGAACCACGGTCCTCTCGGAGACGCCGGAGATTTACGGCGCTGAACACCTCCTGACGAAGCGCGCCGTCACCCCTGCCGTCGCCGAAAAGCTGCTACAGCGCATCGACTGGTGGCGTGATTATACCGCCCGTAATGGCGACGAACTCAATAACAACCCTTCCCACGGCAACAAGCTTGGCGGCCTGACCACCATTCTGGAAAAATCGCTGGGCGCGGTCGCCAAGGGCGGCTCCATGCCGCTGAAGGCGGTTTATGAGTTCGCCGAAACCGTAACGGAACAGGGTTTCGTCTTCATGGATACGCCCGGTTACGACCCCGTTGCCGTCACCGGCCAGGTCGCCGGCGGTTGCAACGTCATCTGTTTCACCACCGGCCGCGGCTCGGTTTCGGGCTTCAAGCCGTCACCCTGCATCAAGATCGCCACCAATTCCGAAATGTATGAACACATGAAGGAAGACATGGATATCAATTGCGGCGAGATCGTCACCGGCGCTGAAACCATCGAAGAATCCGGCAAACGAATTTTCGAGCATATTCTAGCCGTCGCTTCCGGCGACAAGACCGTCAGCGAGATCTACGACTACGGCGACAATGAATTTGTACCGTGGCAGGTTGGGGCCGTGACCTGAACCTGCCGCACCAAGACTGTCCCACGTGAAACAAAAGGCCCGGAAAGTGATTTCCGGGCCTTCGTTGTTCCTGGTTGTTTCCGCGCTTAGTGGCGGAAGTGGCGCATGCCGGTAAAGACCATCGCCACATTATGCTCATTCGCGGCATCGATCACTTCCTGATCGCGCATCGAGCCGCCCGGCTGGATGACAGCGGTGGCACCTGCAGCAATCGCGGCGAGCAAACCGTCGGCAAAGGGATAAAATGCTTCCGAAGCGACGGCGGAGCCGCGCGTCAACGGTTCGGCAAGGCCAAGAGCCTTGGCGGCATCTTCCGCCTTCTGGGCAGCGATACGGGCCGAATCCACACGACTCATCTGGCCGGCACCGATACCCGCGGTCTGCCCGTCCTTGGCGTAAATGACGGCATTGGACTTCACATGCTTGGCGATCTTGAAGGCAAACTTCATGTCTTCAAGTTCCTGCAACGTCGGCGCACGCTTGGTGACGACCTTGAGGTCCAGGTCCTCGACCATGCCATTGTCGCGGCTCTGCACCAGCAGGCCGCCCGAGACGGTCTTCGCGGTAATACCGGCGGCGCGCGGATCAGGCAGGCCGCCAGCGGCCAGAAGGCGCAGGTTCGGCTTGCGGGCGATGATGGACTTGGCTTCTTCGGTGACATCAGGCGCAATGATGACTTCAGTGAAGAGCTTGACGATTTCTTCCGCAGTTTCCGCATCAAGCGTGCGGTTCAGGGCAATCACGCCACCAAAAGCGGAAACGGAATCGCATGCCAGCGCCCGCCGGTAAGCTTCGGCAAGTGTCGGACCCGTCGCCACGCCGCAGGGATTGGCATGTTTGATGATGGCGACTGCCGGCGCATTTTCCGGCAGGAATTCCGCCACGAGCTCGTAAGCTGCATCGGTGTCATTGATGTTGTTATAGGAAAGCTGCTTGCCCTGAAGCAGCGTCGCGGTTGCAACGCCAGGACGCTTTTCGCCGGTGAGGTAAAAACCAGCGCTCTGGTGCGGGTTTTCGCCATACCGCATCTTTTCCTTCAGCGCGCCACCGATGGCGCGGTAATCCGGCGTTTCGATCGCAAGCGCCTCGGCGAACCAGTTGGAAATCACCGCATCATAGGCGGCGGTGCGAGCATAAGCCTTGGCGGCAAAACGCTGGCGCAGCGCATAGGAAGTCTGGCCGTCATCGGCCTGCAGGGCCTCAACCAGATCGGGATAGTCAGACGGATCGGTAACCACCGTGACATAGGCGTGGTTCTTGGCGGAAGCGCGGATCATCGCCGGGCCGCCAATATCGATGTTCTCCACCGTCGTCGGATAATCGCCGCCCTTGGCGCGAACTTCCTCGAAGGGATAGAGATTGATGACCGAAAGATCGATCGCCTCGATACCGTGCGCCTTCATCGCTTCGACATGTTCCGCATCGTCCCGGATGGCCAGAAGCCCGCCATGGACGTTGGGATGCAGTGTCTTGACGCGGCCGTCCATGATCTCGGGAAAATTCGTTACGTCGGAGACATCCGTCACAGGCAGGCCTGCTTGGGCAATGGCTTTCGCCGTTCCACCGGTCGACAGAAGCTTGACGCCAAGCTTCGACAGAACCGTCGCCAGCTCGATAATGTCAGTCTTGTCGGACACGGAAAGAAGCGCCGTGCGGATTTTGACCTTATCGGGGGCGGGGATTTTCTTGGACACGACGGCCATCAGGCATACTCCGTTTAACGGGGAGGACAGGCTGGAATGGGATTGATCCAGCAATTGCCGCCGCGTTAACACAGCTTACCGGATTAATAAACAGCGGGGATGCCGAACGGTGAAAACTATGGTGGTTTTTGACCGGCACCGCCGGAAGTTGTCTAGGCCTGGCGTTCGATGAGCCAGCGGATTTCCCGCGTATTTGCGAGATTGAAGGGGAGCTCGATCTGCTGCGACGGGCGCATACCGGATGCATCGGCCATGAAGACATCCTCGGTGACGAAAAGCTCGAGCCCGGGTGCGGAAAACAGCCAGACGGTTCCATCCGCTGCCTCCAGATAGACCGACTCCTCATCCCGTTGATGTATCTGAATGTGAGGGTGAATATGGAAACGTGAAACCGCCGTGACCGACTGCAATTGCGTTTTCGCCGCACTTGCATCGGCCCGAAGCAGATCCCGACCCTTTATCTTGGTACCGGCCGCATTCAATTCTATTTCCCGCTCATGGTAGCAGCCGAAATTCTGCAAATAACCGTCGTGAGACGCCCAGAGAACGTCATTGCCGTTTGCATCCGTTCCACGCCGGCTGTCGACGTGGCTGACGCCTGATACCATGATCGGACCAAGCAGCCGCGAGCGCGACAGTCTGCAGGATGATGTATCCGCAAGCGTGACGGTGGAATGCGCCGCCGTGGAACGGCTGGCCCGCTGATATTCAGGCGCGGCGTTGCGCGGAAAGCCGGAATTGACGATGAAGCGGTTCTTGCCGCAGGACATTTCGAAAGACAGGCAACCCGAATGGGCATTGCGCGAAAGCTCCGCCGAGCCGGGATAGCCCGTATCCACGATGATGACCGTATCGTCTGTCGCAAGCCGGTGATAGTTCACGTCCGGCAGGACCTTGGAGGGCCGGCCGGCCGTTTCATCATAACGCAGCACGGAAACAAGCTCATTGGCGAGCGTCGCCGTGGCGCCGTTGAACAGCGCCAGATCGCCGCCCTGATGCCGGAAGAACCGGATCGCCGGGAACATGCGGTCTATCGCCGGCACCAGGCCGGAGGGCAGATCATGGCCGAGATTGATATAACTTTGCCGAAGCGGCAGGAGATCAAGCAGCAGGTCCAGCATGACGCGTGGATTGCGGGAAACATGCCCGCCATCGGGCAGAATCTGGCGTTCCATTTCCTGAGCCAGCTTCATTCCATTCCGCGTGATCCGCGAAAGGCGCGTTGGCATGGCGATGGAAGCCATGGCCAAGGCAATCCTGATCCTCAGCCGCGCTTCGCCATCGGGCGCGTGTCTGACGATTCTTTCGAGATAACGCACATGAAAGGCGAGGCTTTTCAGGAACCGGCGATAAAAGCCGGCATCGGCCTCGTATAAAACCACGGGAGAGTGCGAAAGCCAGGCAATCAGCCTTTGTGCGGCGATTTCCGGCGACCAGGCAGTGCCTGCAAGCCGTTTGCCATGAAGCACCATCCATTCCGCAACGATGCGGCGCGCTCGTTTGCAGGCCTCGCTCGATTTATCGGAGCGAATATGCCGTAGCCAACTGAATGCATGCAGCCGTTCTTCAAAGACCGCCGAGGGATATTCCACCTGAAATGGCGAAGCTCCGCCGGTTTCGACGACACGCCCGGCCAGCGCGATGCGGCCCCGCAACAGTTCCTCGGCAAAATAGGGATCGATGGCTCTGAGATCGGTCGGCGCCGCCACCAGACCATCTGGCGCACGGGTGGCAAATCGCGACATATGCAGGCGCAAAGGGGTGAGGCCGACACACAGATGACGATACGCCATCCGCGACAGAAGACCGGCGGCATTCATGCTGCCTGCAAAGGACCCTAACAAGCTGTGTTTCCCGTTTCACATGTTTTGTTTTTATCAGTGAACCGCGACGACCGGAACGTTTTCGATAAATATCTAATGATTCGCGAAAGCTTGGCTTTTTTCTACTTCTTACGCAAGACACTGCTAAAAAACCCATCGACGCCGCCGAACATGTCCGGTGTCGTGCGAAGATCGCCATTGGGGCTGATGGCCGCTTCCATTCCGGGCCAATCCTCGCGGCGGACGGCAACACGCTCCACGCCGGGATTTTCCGCCAGAACCTCGGCAATCATCGCTTCCCCTTCGGAAGGATCGAGCGAGCAATTGGAGAAGACCACGAGACCGCCGGGGCCAACAAGGGTCAGCGCATGCCGCAGCATCTGGCCCTGAAGGGCAGCGAGTTTGGCAATGTCGTTCTCATCCTTGGTCCAGCAGACATCGGGATGTTTGCGAAGTGTCCCGGTGGAAGAACAGGGGGCATCGAGGAGGACCGCGTCAAAGAGCTGTTCCGGCTGGTACTTCAGCATATTGGCCTCCACCGTTTCGGCACGGAGGCCTAGCCGGTCGAGATTTTCCCTGAGACGACGAAGACGGTTGCCGGACTGATCCAGCGCCGTCACATTGGCGCCCGCCAGTGCAAGCTGCGCGGTCTTGCCGCCAGGAGCAGCACAGAGATCTGCGACACGTTTGCCCGCGATGTCGCCCATAAGCCGAACCGGCATGCTGGCGGCGAGATCCTGCACCCACCACGCACCTTCAGCGAAGCCTTCGAGCGATGGGATCTGCCCTTCGAATTCACCCAGGCGCACACTGCCATTCGGCATGAGCGTACCACCCAGTTTTTCCGCCCAGAGAGCAGGATCAGCCTTTATCGTTAGATCAATCGAGGAGGGTGTCAGCTGCGCCTCCGAAATCCTTTGCGCAACCTCATTGCCGTAAGCGGAAACAAGCCGTGCGTGGAACCAGTCCGGCAGTACGGGAACCTCAGCGACGGCCTTTTCGATATCCGCTTTTTCACGACCGAGCCGTCGGAGAACAGCATTCACCAGCTTGACGAAACGCCGGTTGCGCGGATCGCGGTGAGCCTGTTCCACCGCGAGATCGACAGCGGAATGATCCGGCACATCCAGGTAAAGCATCTGCGCCGCACCGACGACAAGAACGTGATGCAGCGATCGCGCGCCCTGCGGCAGCGGCCCATCAAGCAGCATCGACAATGCCGATTCAATCCGGGGGAGGTGGCGAAGCGCGCTGTTGACGATGGCTCTCACCAGCGCCCGGTCCGCAAGCGACAGGGCTCGATAGACGGGATTGCCGTTTTCGCTATCGAGCATCCCATCCAGCGAGGTCTTCTTTTCCAGAACGGCGGCGAGAATGCGGGTGGCGGCGATGCGCGCGGCGAGACCCGGCTTATCCTGGAAAGACGAAGGGCCGTCTTCACGGCCCCTCCCATTTGCCGGTCTCGGTTTTCTGGACCGCGCCGGCTTATTCTGAATATCGGATGTCAAGACCACGGCCCCTTGCGCTCGTTTTCATTGCCTCGCCCCCAGCCTGTTTTGGGAACGGAGCCTGATTTGCGCAGAGGTCTATCACCCGATGGCGGCGGCGTCGATCCTTGCGGGGAAAACTCCTGCGCCATGGCGTGCAGCGCCGCCACGCGGTTTTCCGTATTCGGATGCGTGGAGAAGAGATTGTCCATGCGCTCACCGGAAAGCGGATTGATGATGAACATATGCGCCGTTGCCGGGTTACGCTCGGCATCGTCATTGTGGATGCGCTGCGCCATGCCCGAAATCTTCTGCAACGCGGAAGCAAGCCAGAGCGGGTTGCCGCAGATTTCCGCGCCGCGCCGGTCGGCGGAATATTCCCGTGTGCGGCTGATCGCCATCTGCACCAGCATCGCTGCCAGCGGTGCCACGATCATCGCGACCAGCACGCCGATAAAGCCGAGCGGGTTATTGTTGTTCTCCCGGTTACCGCCGAAGAAGAAGGCAAAATTGCCGAGCATGGAGATAGCGCCCGCCAGCGTGGCGGTGATCGTCATGGTCAGCGTATCCCGGTTCTGCACATGCGCAAGCTCATGCGCCATGACACCGGCCACTTCCTCGGGCGTCAAACGCTCCAGCAGTCCTGTCGAAGCGGCAACAGCGGCGTTCTGCGGATTCCGGCCGGTCGCGAAGGCATTGGGTTGCGGGCTATCGTAAATATAGACCTTCGGCATCGGCAGACCGGCATTCTGCGACAGGTCGCGGATCATGTGAAAAAATTCGGGCGCATTCGCCTCGTCGATCTCCCGCGCATGATAGGCGGAGAGAACCATCTTGTCAGAGTTCCAGTAGGAAAAAATATTCATACCAGCCGCGATGACCAGAGCGATCATCATGCCGCCCTTGCCGCCGATCAGAAAACCGACACCCATGAACAATGCGGTCATGAAGGCCAGAAGCATTGCCGTGCGCATCATGTTCATCCGTTAAACTCTCCTTGTCACTCACCGGGAATATTCCGGGGTTTATAAAGCCCCTCGGATTATATAATCTGGTAAGCGGCAAACGTATTTCAATATCCCGTCATAGGGAGGATTTCATGCAGAATGCGGATAATGACAACGCCACAGCCAGTGGCGCGGAAAGTGTAAAGCGACTTTCGCCGGCGGCGCAACGAGCGTTGAAAGAAGCGGAAGAACGGCGCAGGCAACAGGCCGATCTCCAGTTGCCGCCGGAAACCGGCGGCCGCGGTGGCGCGGAACCCGTGCGTTTCGGCGATTACGAAATAAAAGGCCGGGCCATCGACTTTTGAACGCCGTAAATAAAAATACCCGCCAAAGGCGGGTATTTTATATTTTAAAACAAATAGTTACTTATTTCTGCTCCAGAAGCCGGCATACCGCTTCAAGCTGTTCCAATGTCCGATAACCGATACGGATTTGCCCCGATCCGCCCTTGTGGCTGATCTTCACATCCAGCCCGAGAGCATCGGACAGGCTGCGTTCGAGCGCGATCGTATCGGAATCCTTTTCCGCCGCAGGTCGCTTCTCCGCAACATCGCCCTGCGATTTGATATCGTTCTGCGCCAGGCGCTCGGCATCACGCACCGAAAGTCCCTTGGATACGATTGTTTTCGCGAGCGTCGCCGGATCGGAAGTGGAAACAAGTGCGCGGGCATGACCTGCAGAGAGCGAACCATCCGCCAGCATATCCCGTACCGGATCGGGAAGCTTCAAAAGCCGCAGACTGTTGGCAACGTGGCTTCGGCTCTTGCCGATGATTTCGCCGAGATCATTTTGCGTATAGCCGTGTTCGGCGATCAGCTGCTCATACCCCATCGCCTCTTCGAGCGGATTGAGGTCGGAACGCTGTACGTTTTCGACAATCGCCAGTTCCAGCGCCGTGCGATCATCCACATCGCGAACGATGACGGGAACATCGGTAAAGCCCGCCAGCTGCGCCGCACGCCAGCGACGCTCACCGGCGATAATCTCGTAGCGGTTGACTCCAACCGTTCTTACGACCACAGGCTGAACAATTCCATGCTGACGAATGGAGGCAGCAAGATCCCGCAGCTCATTCTCATCGAAATGACGCCGCGGGTTTCTCTGGCTGCGAGCGATGAATTCGATGGGAATGGTACGATCGGCGTTAACAGCGCGCTGGGGCTCACCCACCGGCACAGGCTGGTCCATTTCTCCGATCAATGCGGCAAGACCGCGCCCCAGCCGACGCTTGGAAAGATCATCACTCATAAGATATTACTCCATACATTCCGGCAAACGTCAGGCGGCTTTACGCAGACGCTCTCTCTGAATCACTTCGGACGCCAGCTGCAGATAGGCCTGGCTGCCGGCACATTTCAGATCATAGAGAATTGCCGGTTTACCATAGGACGGCGCTTCGGAAACACGCACATTGCGTGGAATGAGCGTGTGGTAAACCTTTTCGCCCAGATGCGAGCGCACATCGGAAACCACCTGTTGTGCAAGATTATTTCGCGCATCGAACATCGTAAGAACGATGCCCTGTATATCAAGCTGCGGGTTCACCGACCCACGAATCTGACTGACCGTATCCAGCAACTGGCTAAGGCCCTCCAGTGCAAAGAACTCGCATTGCAGCGGCACGAGCACGGAATGTGCGGCCGTCATGGCATTCATGGTCAAAAGATTGAAAGAAGGAGGGCAGTCGACGAGAATATAGGAGTAGCCTCTGGCTTCCTGTGTCTCCATGGCCGCACGCAGCAGGAAAACGCGGTTGGAAACATTCGCGACCTGCATTTCGAAACCGAGCAAATCCATCGTGGAGGGTACGATATCGAGATTGGGAACAGCAGTGGGAACAGCGACTTCCGCGACACCATGATCTCCCACCAGAAGATCATAGGACGAAAGCTTGCGCTCCTTGCGGTCAATTCCAAGCCCGGTACTCGCATTACCCTGCGGGTCCAGATCCACGATCAGCACGCGTTCACCAATAGCCGCCAGCGCGGTAGCCAGATTGATGGCGGTTGTTGTTTTACCAACGCCGCCCTTTTGGTTTGCAACTGCGATAATCCGGTTTTTTTCAAAAGTCATGCCGCACCTGGCCAGCTCATCAGCGCCTCAAAGCGAGGTTGCTGATTTCAAGAACAACAGAATCTGCCTCAATGGCACTCTGATGTTTTACCAGACCAAACTCCCAGCGACCATGTGCTTTCTGCACTTCAGAATCATAATCCCGGCCTTTATTAAAATAGGCCTTGAGATTTGGATTATTCTGCGCCCAGGGATGAATATAATCGAAAAGCAAATCCAGTTCGGCGAGTGCGCGCGCTGAAACAGCGTCGCAATTTTTGATGATTTCCGATGCTGTCTCGATCCTGACAGGGTGGACTGCACCTCTTGCACCGGTTTCCTTCAGTGCAATCCGCAAGAATGCAGCCTTTTTATTGTTGCTTTCGACCAGATCAACCCAGCCGTCGCTAAGCTCCGCCAGAAAAATCGCGGTGACAACACCGGGGAATCCGCCGCCGCTTCCAAGATCAATCCACTTTTTTGGCTGAGGAGAGAGTTGGAATATTTGCGCGCTGTCGGCCACATGCCGGTTCCAAAGCTCGGCGAGAGTGGAAGGCGCTACCAGATTTGTGGTTCTGTTCCACTTCTTAAAAAGCTCGACAAAATGTTCGAGCCTTTCCTGTGTTTCACGTGAAACACTCTGGCCGTTTATCTTCATAGTCCGACTCGCTATTGGTGCATGCGTAATTTTTCACTTCGCGTTGCAGAATCCTTCCGCAGAAGTGCGAGCAGCAGCGATATCGCAGCCGGCGTCATGCCGTCAACACGAGCGGCCTGCGCAATATTCTCAGGACGAGCTTTTTCCAGCTTTTGTTTAAGCTCGTTGGAGAGACCGGACAGGCACCTGAAATCAAAGTCATCGGGGATTTTTCTGTCTTCGTCCCGTTTGATATCGACGATATCAGCGCTCTGCCTCTGCATATAGACCGCATAACTCGCCTCGATCTGCAAAACCTCGGCCACTTTCCCGTCAAGGGCAGCCAACTCCGGCCAATGTTCGGCAAGGACTTCGAGAGTCATATCCGGATAGGCCAGCAATTCATAAACGGACCGGCGTTGACCGTCCTGATTAAGTTTCAACCCCTGCTTCGCCGCCTGGGATGGGCTGATGGAAATCGCCTTCATCAGCTCTCGACCGCGATCTAGATCGGAAACGAAATTTGCGAAGCGTTCCTGCCGCGCGCGGCCGACAATGCCAGCCATCTGACCGACTGGCGTAAGCCGCAAATCGGCATTGTCCACACGCAGAGAAAGGCGATACTCCGCTCTGGACGTGAACATGCGGTAGGGCTCGCTGACACCCTTCGATGTCAAATCATCAATCATGACGCCGATATAAGACTCGGTTCGACTAAAATAGACTGGATCGGCATTGCCCGCATAAAGCGAGGCATTCAGCCCGGCAACAAGACCCTGAGCGCCCGCTTCTTCATAACCCGTCGTGCCATTGATCTGCCCGGCCAGAAACAATCCCGGAATTTTGCGGCATTCCAGCGACGGCTTCAGCTCGCGCGGATCGACATAGTCATATTCGATCGCGTAGCCCGGCTGCAGGATCGTCACCTGTTCAAGGCCGGGTATCGTTCGGATAAATTGCTCCTGAACGAAAGCGGGAAGGGACGTCGATATGCCATTTGGGTAAATGGTGTGATCGTCAAGACCTTCCGGCTCGAGAAATATCTGATGACCGTCCCGTTCACCGAAACGGGTGATCTTATCCTCAATTGACGGGCAATAACGCGGACCGACCCCTTCGATCTGTCCCGAATACATGGCCGACAGATGAATATTGTCCTGAATGATCTTATGCCCAGCCGGAGTGGTACGAGTTACACCACATTCTATTTGCGGATTGAGAATACGATCCGTCATGAAGGAAAAGGGGACAGGATCCTCATCGGCAGCCTGCCGATCCACCGCATTCCAGTCAATCGTGCGTCCGTCCAGTCGGGCAGGGGTGCCGGTTTTCAGGCGCCCCATAACGAGACCCAGCCGCGAGAGCGTGTCCGAGAGGCCAACAGACGGCATTTCTCCCACGCGTCCCGCCGGAATCTTTTCGGAACCGATATGAATAAGACCGCGCAGGAAGGTGCCGCTCGTCAGCACGACCGCGCCACAAGGAATCCGGCTACCGTTCTTCATGATAACGGCTGCGACGCGACCATCTGCCATCTCAATATCGAAAGCATCGCCTTCAATGATGGTCAGGTTTTCAATCGTATCGATCTCGCGTTGCATGGCTTCGCGATAAAGCCGCCGATCGGCTTGAGTACGCGGACCACGCACGGCCGGCCCCTTTTTACGGTTGAGCATGCGGAATTGGATGCCCGCTGCATCGGCAACCCGACCCATCAAGCCATCCAGCGCATCGATCTCACGAACGAGGTGTCCCTTGCCCAGACCGCCGATGGCGGGGTTGCAGGACATGACGCCAATCGTCTCTCGCTTATGGGTAACAAGGGCAGTTTTTGCACCATGCCTTGCAGCGGCAGCCGCGGCTTCGCTGCCCGCGTGGCCACCGCCAATAACAATGACATCGAATGACTGGTGCATATCCTTGCGCCCTGTTCTATAAGCATCGACATCGCCGCCTCGGCCGTCGATGTTTCACGTGAATCATTTTCCTATGCAGAATTCCGAGAAGATCACGCCGAGCAAATCTTCCACATCAACGCGGCCGGTGATCCGTCCGAGCGATGTCGCCGCGAGTCTTAAATATTCCGACCTTATCGCAAGGTCCAGGGTCTTGGAATCGAGCGCATCACTAACATAGTTCAGCGTCTCTTCAAGTCGTTTTTTATGCCTGGCGCGCGCGGGAACCAAAGTCTGGCCGGCGCCGACGCGTTTTTCTATCTCCCGCTTCAGCATCGAACGCAGTTCGTTCAAGCCTATTCCTTCCTTGGCTGAGATAGACAAATCAAATCCATCATCCGAGATGGGGGAATGAAGCGCTGTTTTCGTTCTAACCCGCAAATAGCTCTGGTTCTTAAACGATTCGAGAGATTGTTTCGGAGACGAATCTTTATCCTGCAGCAGGAGAATGAGATCTGCTGTTTCCGCCGTCAGAACCGCGCGCCTTACACCTTCAAGCTCCACGACATCCTGTGTTTCCCGTATTCCTGCCGTATCGAATACCCGGACCAGATATCCTTCCAGATTGATGTCAACGCTCAAGACATCCCTCGTGGTGCCTGCAATATCGGTAACGATAGCAACATCGCGGCCGCTAAGGGCGTTCAAAAGAGTGGATTTGCCCGCATTAGGCTCCCCAACGAGCGCAACCTTGAATCCGTCGCGAATGATTTCGCCGCCTTCGCCACCCTGAAGATGATCGCCGATTTCCTTTTTGAGAAGCGCCATGGTTTCCCAAACCTGGGCCGCCACGGAATCCGGAACGTCCTCCTCGTCGGCAAAATCCAGTTCCGCTTCGATGAGAGCGCGAGCGCGCGTCAGGCGGCTGGCCCAGCCATCATAGAGTGCAGACAATTTGCCAGTGCTCTGTTCCACCGCCAACCGCCGCTGCATTTCCGTTTCAGCCTGCAACAGATCGGCGAGACCTTCGACCTCAAGGAGATCCATCTTCCCATTCTCAAAGGCTCTACGAGAGAATTCACCGGCATCGGCAGGCCGAAGTCCCTCAAGATTTTCCAGTTCGGCAAAAATCGAAGCCAGGACTGCGCGACTGCCATGGCTATGAATTTCAACACAATTCTCACCCGTGAAAGAGTTTGGAGCTGGAAAGGCGATTACCAGCGCCTGGTCGATGATCTCGTCGTTTCGATTCCGAATCGAGCAAAGCATCGCCTTTCGTGGTGAAGGAAGTTCCCGGCCCGTCAACATCTCCAAGGCATCGAAAGCCTTGGAGCCACTGATTCTGAGAACAGCCACACCCGCCGGCAGGGCACCACTGGAAAGCGCATAGATCGTATCGGCGGAAGCTGGCATCATTCACCTCGGTCTAAAACAGTCAAGCCGCATCCGAATAAACGGATACGGCTTTAAAGCTCTTATGATGAATCCGGCTAAAGTTCGGATCAGGTATTCATCGATTCGAAGAAATCCGAATTGTTCTTGGTCTGCTTCAGCTTGTCGATCAGGAACTCGATGGCGTCCATCGTACCCATCGGCGCGAGAATACGGCGAAGAACGAAAATCTTCTGCAGATCCTGACGCGGCACCAGCAGGTCTTCCTTGCGCGTACCGGATTTCAGAATATCCAGTGCCGGGAAGATGCGCTTGTCAGCAACCTTGCGGTCGAGCACGATTTCCGAGTTACCAGTACCCTTGAATTCTTCGAAGATGACTTCATCCATACGGCTGCCGGTGTCGATCAGCGCGGTCGCGATAATGGTCAGCGAGCCGCCTTCTTCGATGTTACGAGCGGCGCCAAAGAAACGCTTCGGACGCTGCAGGGCATTGGCATCCACACCACCCGTCAGAACCTTGCCGGAGGAGGGAACAACCGTGTTGTAGGCACGGCCGAGGCGCGTGATGGAATCGAGCAGGATGACGACGTCGCGGCCATGTTCGACCAGGCGCTTGGCCTTTTCGATCACCATTTCGGCGACCTGCACGTGACGGACGGCCGGTTCGTCGAAGGTGGAGGACACAACCTCGCCCTTCACGGAACGCTGCATGTCGGTCACTTCTTCCGGACGCTCATCGATCAGGAGAACGATCAGGTAGCATTCCGGATGGTTTGCCGTGATAGAATGGGCGATGTTCTGCAACAGAACGGTCTTACCGGTGCGCGGCGGCGCCACGATCAATCCGCGCTGACCCTTGCCGAGCGGCGCGACGAGATCGATCACACGCGACGACAGATCCTTCGAGGTCGGAACATCCAGTTCCATCTTGAAGCGCTCATTGGGATAAAGCGGCGTCAGATTGTCGAAGTGAACCTTGTGGCGGATTTTTTCCGGATCGTCGAAATTGATCGTATTGACCTTGAGAAGCGCGAAATAACGTTCGCCTTCCTTGGGGCCGCGGATCGGTCCTTCGACGGTATCGCCGGTCTTCAGCGAGAAGCGGCGAATCTGCGACGGCGAGATATAGATATCGTCCGGACCGGGCAGATAGTTTGCATTTGCGGATCGCAGGAACCCGAAACCGTCCTGCAGGACTTCAACGACGCCCTCGCCGATGATTTCGATGTCCTGGCTCGCGAGAACCTTGAGGATTGCGAACATGAGCTCCTGCTTGCGCATGGTGCTCGCATTTTCAACTTCCAGGGATTCGGCAAAAGTCAGCAAGTCGGTAGGCGATTTGCTCTTAAGTTCCTGAAGCTTCATTTCAGCCATGAAGAGAAGACCGTTTGATAATGTAATGTCGGGGGAGGGCGTGTTCGCGAATCAGATGCTGTGGGAGATACCGCAGATGACTGAATAATTCACATGCCACGAAGATGAGTGGCCCGAAAATAGCGATTGAACACGGCCGCTGCAAGAGGAAAGCACGAATTCCGCGAAATTTATCGTCGCACCGTCTTAACCGAAGGGTTTCACAACCACAAGTATGACGATGAGGATCATCAGCACCGTCGGAACCTCGTTCATCAACCGCCAGTGACGGGCAGGCCGCGTATTTTCATCCCGCGCGAAACGTTTTGCACTGCGCGTGAAATAAACATGGGCCGCGGTCAGAAGCACCACCAGCGCGATCTTTGCATGCAGCCAGCCGCCGGAAAAACCATAAACCGACCAGGCGAGATAGAGTCCCAATATCCAGGATATCATCATCGCCGGGTTCATTATCACCTTGATCAGCCTCTGCTCCATCACCTTGAAGGTTTCGGACTGCTGCGAACCGGCGGGTGCATCCGTGTGGTAGATAAAGAGCCGCGGCAGATAGAAAATCGCCGCCATCCAGGAAATGACGGCGATGATATGCAGCGCCTTGATCCAGAGATAGAGATCGGCCGGATCGGCATAAAATAACAGGGCAACGAAAGCAGCAAAGACACCGAGCGCAATGCCGGCGCGCAAAGCCGCCCGGTTTCCGGAACGGGCGGAGGTCTGTTTTTCGCCGCTCATGCCCCGGCTCCGCCGGAACGCACCCGCTCCACTAGCCGGGTGACGTTTTCCGGGTCAGCCTGCGGGGTGATGCCATGGCCGAGATTGAATATCAGCGGACCCTGTGCAAGAGCCTGCAGCACGGCATCTATACCATCCTGCAGCGCCTTGCCGCCCGCCACCATCAGCATGGGGTCGAGATTGCCCTGCACGGGCCCTTCCTTCTGCAAATCCTTTGCAAAGCTCAGCGGCACCGACCAGTCGAGCCCAATGGCGTCGGCGCCCGTCTTGCGACGATAATCCTTGAGAAGATAACCAGCCCCCTTGGCGAAGGCGATGATTTTCGCCGAAGGCCGACGGGCGCGCACCGATGCGATAATGCGGGCAACGGGTTTTATCGCATAATCCTCAAATTCCTTCTCGCCGAGCACACCGGCCCAGGAATCGAAGATTTGAACCGCATCCGCACCCGCATCGATCTGCGCCACTAGATAATCGGCGGAAACGTCGGCGAGGAAAGCCAGCAGCTTTTCCATGGCCACCGGCTCCTGATAACCGAACAGCCGCGCCGGAGCCTGATCCGGCGTTCCGTGTCCCGCGATCATATAAGTCGCAACCGTCCACGGCGCGCCGCAAAAACCGAGAAGCGTCGTTTCATGGGGCAAAGAGGTGCGCAGACGGGAAACGGTTTCGAAAACGGGAGAAAGATGCGCCATGACATTTGCGGCATCCAGCTTCTCTATACCGCTGACATCGATCGGGTCCATGGCCGGACCTTTTCCTTCGCTGAAAGACACGTTGCGGTGAAGCGCATCCGGTATCACCAGAATATCGGAAAAGAGAATGGCGGCATCGAGCCCGAACCGGCGAATGGGTTGGAGAGTAACCTCCGTCGCCAGTTCGGGATTATAACAGAGATCGAGGAAACTACCGGCGCTCTTTCGCGTTTCCCTATACTCGGGAAGATAACGCCCAGCCTGTCGCATCAGCCATATAGGCGGCGGTGTGACCGTCTGCCCGTTCAACACCGTCATAACCTTGCGTTCGCTCATGGCACCCAGCTTCTAAAAAATAAAATCAAAGAGATTTAAAAGATTTTCTATTTCTTAGAGTCTGTGGGTAGCAAGGATTAAAATCATTCCAGTCGAAATGCCGCAGCCGCAAAGTTTCAAGCGTGCCTGCGGATGTTATCAATCGGCTTGTTTTCAAATAATCCGGAAAATAGGAATTTTATAAATAATTTCAGTTATTTATGAATAACCAGAAAAACAGGTCGACTGTGGATAATCTGGGGAAAATTTTGAACGGTTTTGCATTCTTCCAACAATTCACAAGCACGTCGGAGACGATTGAAGCTACTTGCGGATTGTGGAAAAACACCACCTTATTCACGTCGCGGTTCTACCCGCAGGACAATTCGGAGATTTGTCCCGGTTTATCAACAGCGGGAGAAAAACAGCGTGGAGAACAAAAAAAGCTTCTTCCATCTGCACCTGATTTCGGACTCAACGGGAGAGACTCTGATGTCGGCCGGTCGAGCCGTTTCGGCCCAGTTCCACGCCTCCATGCCGGTGGAACATGTCTATCCGATGATTCGAAACCAGAAGCAGCTCGCGCAGGTCGTCGATCTCATCGACAAGGAACCGGGCATTGTTCTCTATACGATCGTCGACCAGCAGCTGGCCGAGTTTCTGGATCTGCGGTGCCATGCGATCGGGGTGCCCTGCGTGAATGTTCTTGAACCCATCATCGGCATCTTCCAGACCTATTTAGGTGCGCCGTCCAGACGGCGGGTGGGTGCGCAACACGCCTTGAATGCGGATTATTTCGCCCGAATCGAGGCGCTCAATTTCGCCATGGATCATGATGACGGGCAAATGCCCGAGACCTATGACGAGGCTGATATCGTCATCATCGGCATCAGCCGCACCTCAAAAACACCGACCAGCATCTATCTCGCCAACAGGGGGATAAAGACCGCCAATATACCGGTCGTTCCCAATGTGCCCTTGCCCGACAGCCTCTATGCGGCCACGCGGCCGCTGATCGTCGGGCTGGTCGCAACATCGGACCGCATATCGCAGGTGCGTGAAAACCGGGAACTCGGCGCGACGGGCGGATTTGACAGTGGCCGCTACACGGACCGCGCCACCATCATGGAAGAGCTGAAATATGCGCGAGCGCTCTGCGCCCGCAACAATTGGCCGCTGATCGATGTCACGCGCCGTTCCATCGAGGAAACGGCGGCGGCGATCCTTGCCCTTCGTTCGAGGACACGATAATCCGAATCGCACCATTCGGAGCAGACAGTCGATGCAACAAGAATTGATCCTCGCCTCGTCCAGCGCATCCCGCCAGATGCTGATGCGCAATGCGGGGCTGACATTTTCGGCCATCCCGGCGGATATTGACGAGCGTGCGCTCGATGAACAGCTGGAACGAGACGGCGCCAGTCCAGAAGAGGTTGCGCTGGAACTCGCCAAGGCCAAGGCTCTTGCGGTCAGCGCGCTTTATCCGGAAGCACTGGTTCTCGGCTGCGACCAGACCATGGCGCTCGGGGCCCGCGTTTATCACAAGCCGAAAACCATGGCGGAGGCCGAAGGGCATCTGCTGTCATTGTCCGGCAAGGTCCATCGCCTGAACAGCGCTGCCGTTCTCGTCCGACATGGCGAGGTGGTGTGGCAGATCGTTTCCAGCGCCGAGCTGACCGTTCGGACTTTGAGCGCCGAATTTGTCTCCCGCCACCTGCAACGGGTGGGAGAAAAGGCCTTGAGCAGCGTCGGCGCATATCAGCTCGAAGGAGAGGGAATCCAGCTATTCACCTCGATCGAGGGCGATTATTTCACGATTCTCGGCCTACCGCTTCTGCCGCTTTTATCGAAACTACGCGACATGGATGTCATCGATGGCTGATTCACGTGAAACATTAACCATAAACGCCTTCGTTGTCGGCTATCCGATCAAGCATTCGCGATCGCCTATTATCCATTCCTACTGGTTGAAGAAATTCGGCATTGCCGGTTCCTATAAGGCGGTGGAAATCTCTCCGGACGATTTCGCGAATTTCATTGCAACGCTGAAGCAGGGCAAGCCAGGCACTGCCGTCGGCGGCAATGTCACCATTCCCCATAAGGAAGCGGCTTATCGGCTGGCAGACAGACCAGATGCTCTGGCGGAAGAACTCGGCGCCGCCAACACTGTCTGGATGGAGGAGGGCGAGCTTCACGCCACCAATACGGATGGCTATGGTTTCGTCTCCAATCTCGATGAGCGGCATCCGGGCTGGGACAGGACAGAGCGGGCAGTGGTTCTGGGTGCCGGCGGCGCAAGTCGGGCGGTCATTCAATCGCTGCGTGATCGCGGCATTGCCGAAATCCACGTCCTCAACCGTACCGTCGAACGGGCGCGCGAATTGGCCGACCGTTTTGGGCCACGGGTTTTTGCCCATCCCCAGGCAGCACTTCATGAGGTCATGCAGGGTGCCGGGCTTTTCGTGAATACGACGTCGCTCGGCATGGATGGAACGGAAGCGCCGCATCTTGATTTTTCGCCGCTGGCAGACCAGGCCGTCGTAACCGATATCGTCTATGTGCCGTTGAAAACCCCGATCCTGAAAATGGCGGAAGAGCAGGGTATCGCAACCGTCGACGGGCTCGGCATGCTGCTTCATCAGGCAAAACCCGGTTTCAAGCGATGGTTCGGCAAAACACCGGAGGTCGATGAAGCCCTGCGTTCTCTCATTGTCGAGGACATGGAGAAACATTGATGATTGTCATCGGTCTCACCGGCTCGATTGGAATGGGAAAAACGACGACGGCGAAGTTGTTTGCCGGGGAGGGGGTTCCGGTTCTCGATTCGGATGAGGTCGTGCATGGGCTTTACCGGGCGGAAGCCGTCCCGCTGATCGAAGCGGCCTTTCCGGGTACTACAGTTTCCGGTGCGGTGGACAGGCAGAAACTCGGCGAGGTCTTGCGGCAGAATCCGGCTAATTTCAGCAGACTGGAAGAGATCGTGCATCCGCTGGTGCGCGGAAGGCAGGAGGCTTTTCTGGCGCAGGCGAGGAAAGAGGATCGGCAATTCGCCCTCCTCGATATTCCGCTGCTGTTCGAAACCGGGGCGGAAAGCCGCGTCGATAAAGTCGTTGTCGTCAGTTGCGCGCCGGAGATTCAGCGAGAGCGGGTTTTATCCCGACCCGGAATGACGGAAGAGAAATTCGAAATGATCCTCACCCGGCAGATGCCCGACGCGGAAAAGCGCCGGCGTGCCGATTTTATCGTCGATTCCGGAAATGGTGTCGAAGCGGCACGGGATCAGGTAAGAGAGATTCTGCAGAAACTGGCCGCTGAGTCGCGCCGCGGAGAGATGAATGCGTGAGATCATTTTCGATACGGAAACCACGGGTCTTGAATCGAAGCTGGACCGCGTGATTGAAATCGGCGGCATCGAGCTGATCAACCACTTTCCCACCGGCCGCACGCTGCATCTCTACATCAGCCCGGAGGATCGTAAGGTTCACCCCGATGCACTTGCCGTTCACGGGATTACCGACGAGTTTCTGAAGGATAAACCCAAATTCGCCGAGGTCGTCGACCAGATTCGCGACTTCTTCGAGGGCGCGCGCTGGGTGGCGCATAACGCCACATTCGACATGGGCTTCATCAACGCGGAATTCGCCCGTCTCGGCATTGAGCCGGTCGCCGCCGATCTGGTGACGGATACGCTTTCGCTCGCCCGCCGCAAGCACCCCATGGGACCGAACTCGCTGGACGCGCTTTGCCGTCGTTACGGCATCGACAATTCCCACCGTACCAAGCACGGCGCTCTTCTCGACTCCGAACTGCTCGCCGAAGTTTATATTGAAATGATCGGCGGCCGCCAGACGGCGCTCGGTTTCGGTTCCGCCGCCAAGCAGGAAACCATCATCGTCGAGGAAGACGTTCCGCTTGAGCCGTTGCAAAGGCCACGGGCTTTGCCCTCGAGGCTGGATACGGAAACGGTCGCGGCCCATGGCAAACTCGTTCTCGGCATGGGCGATAAGGCGATCTGGAACCGTTACCAGAATTGATGCCTGTCCAGGCACCGGAAACGGTGAATGCCGTCAAAGAAAAACCCGGGCATGAACCCGGGTTTTGTTTTGTCTGAATTCTGCAGCGCAGAGCCGCGTCACTTAGTTCGGTACGGCCTGAACCTTGGCCTTTGCCTGTTCCTCGGCAACGCGCTGGGCGAACATCTGCGCGAAATCGATCGGATCGATCATCAGCGGCGGGAAACCGCCATTGCGGGTAACGTCCGCAATGATCTGGCGCGCGAAGGGGAACAGCAGGCGCGGGCATTCGATGAACAGCACCGGCAGCATATGTTCCTGCGGGAAGCCGGCGATACGGAACACGCCGCCATAAACCAGCTCGGCCGCGAACAGCACCTTGTCGCCATCCTTGGCTTCCGCGTTCAGCGTCAGGACAACATCGAAATCCGAACCCGAGATCGGGTTTGCATTGACGTTGACATTGATGTTGATCGACGGCGCATTGTCACGGGCCTGAAGCGAGCGAGGAGCACCCGGATTTTCGAAGGAAAGATCCTTGATGTACTGGGCAAGAATGTTGAGGGAAGGACTTACTGCGCCCTGTGCACCATTTTCAGCGGTCATTACATTTCCTCACGGCGTGAATTCGTGGAAGGCGGTCTATCATTTCGACCGGGGGCTTACAACCCTTCGTGATCGGGTCATAGCGATCCATTCCGCTAGGGATCAGGGTTTGGGCAGATCGCGATCGTCCGGTTTGCGCGACCATGGGGAACCCTTTGGCTCTTCGCGATGAAACTCCTCCTCGTCGAGATCCACTACCTTCGAATTGCGCGCATGTCCCGGATCATTCCGAAAGCCGGAAAAATCACCGGGCTGAGGACCGGATTGCTGGCCGGATTGCCGAAAGGAACCCGCAACGACGACGCGCGGCCCGAAGGCTTTCCAGAAAAAGCGCCGCACGGTTGGCGACAGAAGCAGAAGGCCGAGAATGTCGGTAATGAAACCGGGAATGAAGAGCAGGATCCCGGCAACGACGCGCATGGCGCCATTCACCAGCTCATCCGCCGGCTGCGCACCGGTGCGGCCCGCATCCTGAAGGTTTCTCACCATGCCGATGCCGCCCAGCCGCAGGATGAGCAACCCCAGAAACGAGGTGAACAGGACAAGCGCCAATGTCAGCCACAAACCGATTGCCTTGCCGACGATGATGAAACCGGCAATTTCGAGGATGGGCATCATCAGGATGACGATGGGGAGAAAGGAAAAACGCATCTTCTAGCCTTGCGTGTGCATCTCTGGCAGATTGCCGGTTCCCGGGACACCGATGATTGAATCTGCACATTTGAATGATGATAAGATGCAGACTATATGATGGTGTGGTTTTCGAATTTAAATGGCGGTTTTGGTAAAAGATGGGCTTTAGCGACTTTATCACATTGTTTTTTCTCGTTGCAGCGGTGCTGATCTTCTTTCAGCTGCGCAGTGTCCTCGGTCGCCGCACGGGCAATGAGAAGCCGCCATTCGACCCCTATAGCCCGCGAGATGTGGCGAAGGGTCCTGTTGCAGACGATAACAAGGTCGTGACCCTGCCGCGGCGCAGCGAGGGTGACGACGAAAACCGTTTTGCCGAGGCGGATGCGCTTGCGCCCGTCGATACGCCGCTCAATGCGTCGTTGCGTGAGGTGATGACCAGGGACCCTTCCTTCGGGCCGAAGGAATTCCTGAACGGCGCCCGCATGGCCTATGAAATGATTGTCATGGGCTTTGCCGATGGTGATCGCAAGACGCTCAAGAACCTTCTGTCGAAGGAGGTTTTCGATGGTTTCGAGGCGGCCATTTCCGAGAGGGAAGGTCGTGGCGAGGTGGTGAAGTCCACCTTCGTGGGTATCGAGAAAGCAGATATCACCCAGGCCAGTGTGCGCGATTCCGAAGTGCAGATCACGCTGAGGATCGTCAGCCAGTTGATTTCGGCGACCTATGACAAGGATGGCAAGCTGGTGGATGGCGATCCGGATGCGGTTGCGGAGGTGGACGACATCTGGACCTTCTCGCGCGATATCCGCTCGCGCGATCCGAACTGGAAGCTGATCGCTACCGAATCCGAGCAATGACCGCGCCCTTTTCGATCGAAGAAGTTTCTTTCAGCGACCTGCCCGGATGGCGGCAAGACGATCCGGGCAAGCTTTTTCCTGCGATGGCGACCATCCTGTCGCATCTTCGGAATGCAAAACCCTACAGGACCGGCGCGCTCGGGGTCACGGCGGCGGAACTGGTCTCGCTTCTGGAAAGCGCAGAGAAAAACCAAATAAGCAGCCCGGAACAGGCGCGCCGGTTTTTTGAAACCCATTGCGTGCCTTTCAGGATTTCTCCGGCTCAGGGAAAAAGCGGTTTCGTGACCGCCTTTTACGAACCTGAACTGGAAGTGTCGTCCGAGCCCGACGACATTTGGCGTTATCCGATTTACCGCCGGCCGCCGGAGTTGGTGGATATCGACGACGCCAATCGGCCTGCCGGCTTCGATACGTCCTATGCTTTCGGCAGGGAGGATGAAAACGGTATTTCCTATTTTCCCGACCGCCGGGAGATCGATGAAGGGTATCTGGAGGGCAGGGGCCTTGAGCTTGCCTGGGCAAGATCGAAGGTCGACCTGTTTTTCGTTCATGTGCAGGGTGCGGCGCGTCTGGTGTTTCGCGATGGCGCGGTAAAGCGCATCACCTATGCGGCCAAGGCCGGGCATGCTTTTTCGCCGATTGGCCGTCTGCTTCTCGATCGCGGCGAACTCGATCCGAAAACCGTGTCGATGCAGACGATCCGCAAATGGCTCGCTGACCATCCGGATGAGATGGATGGGGTGCTATGGCATAACAGGTCCTATATTTTTTTCCGGGAGGCGGATGTCGCCGATCAGGATATGGGTCCGATCGCGGCTGCGAAGGTTCCGTTGGTCGCGGGGCGAGCGCTTGCGGTGGACAGGCTCGTCCATACGTTCGGGCTTCCCTTCTTCATCCATGCGCCGTCGCTTACCCATCTCGATGACGGAAAACCTTTTGCGCGGCTGATGCTGGCGCTCGATACCGGCTCGGCCATCGTTGGCCCGGCGCGTGGCGATATTTTCACCGGCTCCGGTTTCGAAGCGGGAGAGCTGGCCGGTACGGTGCGCAATGAGGCCGATTTTTATATACTGATACCGCAGGTGGCTGCGCAGAGGTATCGGCGATGAAGAGCAGTCGCAAGCTCGGCAAGGAAGAGCGCATTCTGTGGGGAAAGGTCGCAAAAACCACGCGGCCGATCTCCGGCAGGCTGGAAGACCTGCTGGCCTTCGACGACATAGAGGAACCTCCGGTGGAACCCGATGTTCCGCAGACCGGCAAAGGCGCTTTTCCGCGCATGCTTGCGGAGCCGGCCGAGCCGTCGCCACCCGCTCCGGACAAGAAGCCGAAGATTCATCAGCCGATGGAAAAACCGGTCAAACGCAAGCTCACCCGTGGCCGGTTGCCGCTCGAAGGGCGGATCGATCTGCACGGCATGTTCCAGAGCGAAGCCCATGCGGTGCTGCTTGATTTTCTGTTGCGCGCGCATGAACGAGGTCTGAGACACGTGCTCGTCATAACGGGCAAGGGCCGTTCCATCGGCAGCGACGGAGCGTTGAAAAGGGCGGTGCCCATGTGGTTTTCCAAGCCGGAATATCGCCACCTGATCTCATCCTATGAGGATGCATCCGCCAATCACGGCGGCGACGGCGCACTCTATGTGCGGCTGGCGCGTCGGCGGGGTGAAAAGTCATGACGCCCTTTGCGGAGGCCGTGCGGCAGCTTCGCGAGCGCAAGGGCGTGACGCAGAAGGAAATGGCCGCTGCAATCGGCGTATCGCCGGCCTATCTTTCGGCGCTGGAGCATGGCAAGCGCGGCAAGCCGAGTTTCGATCTCCTCCAGCGCATCGCCGGATATTTCAACATCATCTGGGATGAGGCGGAGGAATTGTTCTTTCTGGCCGGCTCATCCGACCCGAAAGTGGTGATCGACACCATCGGTCTGCCGCCGCAATATACGGCTTTCGCCAACCGGCTGGCACGGGATATTCGCAAGCTGCCGCCGAGTGTGGTAGAGGAACTGTCAGCCGTGCTGCAAAAAAGCCGTTCTTGCGATTGAAACCCCTCTATCCCCTGCTTTATGCAGCATCCTGAAGCATGCGGCCTTTGGGATTGGGTGTAGAATTTCTATAGTCGCATGTCGGATTTGAGTGATTCGCTGGCTTCAGGCCCTCTCACTGGAAACCTGGCCCGAGAAAACTTTGGAAAGAGTATTTATGACCGAAACATCGTCAAGCGAAGTCGGCGCGAACGCGGAATATGGAGCCGATTCGATCAAGGTCCTCAAGGGCCTTGATGCCGTGCGCAAACGGCCCGGCATGTATATCGGCGATACCGATGACGGTTCCGGCCTGCACCACATGGTCTATGAAGTCGTCGACAATGCCATTGACGAGGCGCTCGCCGGTCATGCCGATCTGGTGACGGTGACGCTGAATGCGGACGGCTCGGTGACGGTGACGGACAACGGACGCGGCATTCCGACCGACATTCACTCCTCCGAAGGAGTTTCCGCCGCCGAAGTCATCATGACCCAGCTGCATGCGGGCGGCAAATTCGACCAGAACTCCTATAAGGTGTCGGGCGGCCTGCATGGCGTCGGCGTCTCCGTGGTCAATGCGCTTTCCGTCTGGCTGAAGCTCAGGATCCGCCGTAACGGCAAGCTGCATGAAATCGGCTTCACCCATGGTGTCGCCGATGCGCCGCTTTCCGTCATTGGCGAATATGAAGGCCGCTCGGGCACGGAAGTGACCTTCCTGGCGAGCCCGCAGACCTTCACCATGACGGACTATGATTATGGAACGCTGGAGCATCGCCTGCGCGAACTCGCATTCCTGAATTCCGGCGTGCGCATCCTGCTCACCGACAAGCGCCATTCCGATATCAAGCAGGAAGAGCTGCTGTATGATGGCGGTCTCGAAGCCTTCGTTCGTTATCTCGACCGTGCCAAGAAGCCGCTGGTGGACAAGCCAGTCGCCATCAAGGGCGAAAGGGACGGCATTACGGTTGAGGTCGCACTCTGGTGGAACGATAGCTACCATGAGAACGTGCTTTGTTTTACCAACAACATTCCCCAGCGCGACGGGGGCACCCATATGGCCGGTTTCCGCGCGGCGCTGACCCGTCAGGTGACCTCCTATGCCGAAACCTCGGGCATCCTGAAAAAGGAAAAGGTGAGCCTGCAGGGTGAGGACTGCCGTGAAGGTCTGACGGCCATTCTCTCCGTCAAGGTTCCCGACCCCAAGTTTTCTTCGCAGACGAAAGACAAGCTCGTTTCATCCGAAGTGCGTCCGGTCGTGGAAAGCCTTGTCAACGAAGCGCTCTCCACCTGGCTGGAAGAACATCCTTCCGACGCAAGAATTCTCGTCGGCAAGGTGGTGGAAGCGGCGGTCGCCCGCGAAGCCGCCCGCAAGGCGCGCGAACTGACGCGCCGCAAGGGTGCGCTCGATATCGCCTCTCTGCCCGGCAAGCTTGCCGATTGCTCAGAGCGCGATCCGGCGAAATCCGAACTCTTCCTTGTTGAGGGCGACTCAGCCGGCGGTTCGGCCAAGCAGGGCCGCTCGCGCGAGACGCAGGCGATCCTGCCGCTGCGCGGCAAGATCCTGAACGTCGAACGTGCCCGTTTCGACAAGATGTTGTCCAGCCAGGAAATAGGCACGCTGATTACGGCACTTGGCACCTCCATCGGCAAGGACGAGTTCAACGCCGACAAGCTGCGTTACCACAAGATTATCATCATGACGGATGCTGACGTCGACGGCGCCCATATTCGTACCCTGCTCCTGACCTTCTTCTTCCGCCAGATGCCGGAACTGATCGAGCGCGGCCATCTCTATATCGCCCAGCCACCGCTTTATAAGGTGACACGCGGCAAATCCGTGCAGTACCTCAAGGATGAGAAGGCGCTGGAAGAATACCTGATCTCCATGGGTATCGAGGAAGCGTCGCTGACGCTCGGTTCTGGCGAAGTGCGTATCGGCGCAGACCTTCGCGAAGTCATTCTGGATGCGGTGCGTATGCGCTCGCTGATCGACGGGCTGCATTCGCGTTACAGCCGCTCGATCGTGGAACAGGCGGCAATAGCCGGCGCGCTGAACCCCGAGCTTTCGGCCGATGCTGCCCGCGCCGAGGAAACCGTTGCCGAAGTGGCGCGGCGTCTCGACATGATCGCGGAAGAAACGGAACGTGGCTGGTCAGGCACGGTGCTGCAGGATGGCGGCTTGCGCTTCGAGCGCATGGTGCGCGGCGTCAAGGAAGTCTCGACGCTGGATATGGGCCTGCTCGGTTCGGCCGATGCCCGCCATATCGATCAGCTCGCGGCCCGCACGCGCGATATCTACGCTACGCCGCCGGTCCTGCAACGCAAGGATGGCACCATGGAACTGGCCGGTCCACGCGCACTTCTGGATGCGATTTTCGCCGCCGGCCGCAAGGGTCTTTCCATGCAGCGCTATAAGGGCCTCGGCGAAATGAATGCCGAGCAGCTGTGGGAAACCACGCTCGACGCCAATGTTCGCTCCCTGCTGCAGGTAAGGGTGAGTGACGCGACGGATGCCGACGGCCTGTTCGCTCGCCTGATGGGCGATGAAGTGGAACCGCGCCGCGACTTCATTCAGGAAAATGCGCTGAGCGTCGCCAACCTCGACATTTAATCCTGTGGGGTGTTTCGCGTAACGATTCACGTGAAACGAAAATTTAACAAAAGGCCCGGCGGTCAATTTCCGCCGGGCCTTTTTGTTTTGCCGGATGAGCGGAAATCAGTCGGATTTGCCGGTGAAGCGCCCTTCGAAGGCCACATCCGAAAGGGGCAGACGCTTGCTCGGCACTTCCCGCTCCGCCAGATCCTCAGGGAGAACGGACTTGTCGGTCAGCGTGCCGATGGCGACCCCGGCCTCCACCTTGTAGCCTTCCGGGATGTTCAGTTTTTCAACGATCTTGTCTTTCCATATGCCAGCCATGCCATGGGCGTGGTAACCGAGCAGGTGAGCCTGCATGGCAAGCGAAAACCAGGCAGCGCCGGCATCGAAGGAATGGGTCGCGGATGGTTTTTTCTCACCGTCGCGCGAAATGTTGTAGTCGCGGGAAATGACAAACAGCAGCACGGAGGCGTTTTTTGCCCAGCGCTGGTTTCCCTCCATCAGCAGTTCCACGAAGAGCGGCCAGTCTTCGCTATCCTTGTGCGCATAGACAAAACGCCATGGTTGATAGTTGGAGGCAGACGGCGCCCAATGCGCGGCATCCAGAATTGTCATCAGATGCTCTTGCGGCATGGCGTGGCCATCGAAGGCGCGCGGAGACCAGCGATCGAGGAAGAGGGGATCGACGGGATATTCGGATTGCCGGGAATTGCTGTTCGTCACGAGCCATGTCCTTTTGATTGACGGGAAGGAAAAGGTATTTTTCGAAACTTGGCGCAGTCAAGGGGTGACAAGTATGAATGCATCGTTCATATATGCATCACCTTGTCTGACAACCGGGAGAGAGTTCCATGAAATTGATGCGTGTCGGCCAGCCCGGCCAGGAAAAACCTGCAATCCTCGATGCGGAAGGAAAAGTCCGCGATCTGTCCGCCCATGTCAAAGACATTGGCGGCGAAGCCATTTCTCCCGAGGGCCTCAAGAAGATCGCCGCGATCGACCTCGGCACACTTCCGGTGCTGAACGAAGAGCGCATCGGCGCCTGCGTTGCCGGAACGGGAAAATTCATCTGCATCGGTCTCAACTTCTCCGACCATGCTGCCGAAACGGGTGCCACCGTACCGCCGGAACCGGTCATTTTCATGAAGGCGACCTCGGCCATCGTCGGTCCGAATGACAACGTCACCATTCCGCGCGGTTCTGAAAAGACCGACTGGGAAGTCGAGCTCGGCGTCGTCATCGGCAAGACCGCCAAATATGTCTCGGAAGCCGATGCTCTCGACTATGTCGCCGGTTATTGCGTTTCGCACGATGTGTCCGAACGCGCGTTTCAGACGGAGCGTGCCGGGCAGTGGACCAAGGGCAAGTCCTGCGACACCTTTGGCCCCATCGGCCCCTGGCTGGTGACGAAGGATGAAATCGCCGATCCGCAGAACCTCGGCATGTGGCTGAAGGTCAACGGCCAGACGATGCAGGACGGCTCCAGCAAGACCATGGTGTATGGCGTCGCCCACGTTGTCTCCTATCTCAGCCAGTTCATGTCGCTGCATCCCGGCGATGTCATTTCCACCGGCACCCCGCCCGGTGTCGGCATGGGCATGAAGCCGCCGCGTTACCTGAAGGCTGGCGATGTCGTGGAACTCGGCATTGAGGGCCTCGGTTCCCAGAAGCAGACTTTCGTCGCCGATATCTGATCGCCACGGCGTTCAACGGAAAGTGAGGCGCTGGCGGGAAACCGCCGGCGCCTTCGATTTTGTGCACCTGCGAAAAGCTGCTATGGTTGAAAAAAAGAGCGTGATCGCGAGGGAGGCGTCATCAGTGTTCTACCACCTCTATGAAATGAACCATGCGGCCATGGCGCCGCTGCGCGCCGGTGCCGACATGATGCGCCAGGCTTGCAACAATCCGCTCAACCCGCTTTCCAGCACGGCTTTCGGAAGAAGCCTAGACGCCGGTTTTGAGGTCTTTGAGCGAATGACGCGCCGTTACGCAAAACCGGAATTCGCTCTCGGCAGTACGATTGTCGATGGCCAGACCGTCAATGTTGTCGAAGAGACCGTCTGGTCGCGCCCGTTCTGCAATTTGCTTCATTTCAAGAAAGAACTCGATCCAGCCCGCCAGCCCGATCCGAAGGTGCTGCTGGTGGCGCCGATGTCCGGCCACTATGCCACCCTGTTACGGGGGACGGTGGAGGCCCTTCTGCCTTCGGCGGATATCTACATCACCGATTGGGCCGATGCCCGCACGGTGCCGGTGAGCGAGGGCACCTTCGATCTCGACGATTACATCAGCTATGTCATCGAGATGCTGCGCGTGATCGGGCCGGGGGCGCATGTGGTTGCCGTCTGTCAGCCGTCCGTGCCGGTGCTGGCCGCCGTCTCGTTAATGGAGGCGGATGGGGATAAATTCGCGCCGGCATCCATGACGCTGATGGGCGGTCCGATCGACACCCGCATCAATCCCACAGCCGTCAATGATCTTGCCAAGGCGAAACCCATTGAATGGTTCCGCGACAATGTCGTCATGCAGGTGCCGTGGCCCCAGCCCGCTTTTGGCCGCAATGTCTATCCCGGCTTCCTGCAGCTGTCCGGCTTCATGTCGATGAACCTCGACAAGCACATGACGGCGCATAAGGATTTTTACCTCAACCTCGTCAAGAATGACGGCGATTCCGCTGAAAAGCACCGCGAATTTTACGATGAATATCTGGCCGTCATGGATCTGACGGCGGAGTTCTATCTGCAGACGGTGGAAACGGTCTTTATCGACCACGCGCTTCCGAAGGGGAACATGCTGCACCGGGGCAGGGCGGTCGATCCTGCGGCCATTCGCAAAGTCGCATTGTTTACGGTGGAAGGCGAGAACGACGATATTTCCGGCGTTGGCCAGACAAAGGCGGCCCATGATCTCTGCCGGAACATCCCTGAAGACAAACGCGCCCATTACATGCAGCCGGATGTCGGGCACTACGGCGTCTTCAACGGTTCGCGCTTCCGCAAGGAAATCGTGCCGCGCATGCTGGATTTTATCCGTAAACACCAGACAGCTTAAGGGCAGACGGCGGGCCATGCCGCGCATTTGCATGGCCAACCGACGGACGAATCGGTTATGAAGAGTTCATGTTTTCGCTCCTCAGAAAATCTCTGAAATCACCGGCCCCAAAGAAGGCGCTGCCCAGCCAGCGCACCGTTGCGGTGGCGGGCAGGCAGGTGCCGATCACGGTCAGGGAGAATCCGCGCGCCACGCGCATTACCCTGCGCATCGAACCGGGCGGCAGGGCACTGAAACTGACGATCCCGATGGGCCTGCATCACCGCCAAGTGGATGATTTTCTCGAGAGGCATCAGGGCTGGCTGGAAGGCAAGCTTGTGAAATTCAGCGCCGACGACGGTTTGCGTCCGGGTGCGACCATCGATATTCGTGGCACAGCCCACCGCATTGACCATACTGGCAGCCTGCGAGGGCTGACACATGTCGTGAAAGACGACGATGGGGTGGCCGTTCTGAAGGTCAGCGGCGCGCCGGAACATTTGAGACGACGGATAGCGACATTTCTGAAAAAGGAAGCGAAGGCGGATCTGGAACGGCTTGTGGCTGTTCATGCACGCACCGCCGGCCGGCCGGTGCGCTCCATCAGCATGAAGGATACGCGCAGCCGCTGGGGCTCCTGTTCCCATGATGGCAATCTGAGCTTTTCCTGGCGCATCGTCATGGCTCCGGAAAAGGTCATCGATTATCTCGCCGCCCACGAGGTTGCGCATCTCAAGGAAATGAACCACGGACCGAAATTCTGGGCTTTGTGCGAAAAACTGTGCCCGCATACCAATGAGGCCAAGGACTGGCTGAAACGCCACGGTTCCAAACTTCACGCTATCGATTTCGATTGAAGCCTGTGGCGCGGATCGCCATCTGGATTCACGTGAAACATTCCATCGGGAATGGATGCGATTTGGCTCGACTCTTGTCGCATTTCATGTCAGGTCGCGGGTATGAAACCGGATATCAAGATTTGCGGATTGAAGACACCGGAAGCGCTGGAGCGCGCCGTCAGGCGTGGTGCGTCCCATGTCGGTTTTATTTTCTTTGAAAAAAGCCCGCGCAACATCGAGCCCGATATTGCCGGCAGGCTGGCGGAAGCCGCCCGCGCCGCCGCCAAGGTGGTTGCCGTTACCGTCAATGCCGATAATGATTATCTCGATGAAATCGTCGATCTCGTCAAACCTGACATCCTGCAGCTGCATGGCAGCGAAAGCCCGGAGCGGCTGCTGAACATCAAGGCACTTTATGGCCTGCCTGTCATGAAGGCGATTTCCATT
Organism: Agrobacterium leguminum; assembly: GCF_015704895.1. Taxonomy (GTDB): domain Bacteria; phylum Pseudomonadota; class Alphaproteobacteria; order Rhizobiales; family Rhizobiaceae; genus Agrobacterium; species Agrobacterium leguminum. The sequence continues at coordinate 339,380 of NZ_JADQWB010000003.1, forward strand.
CGCGATGCCGCTGATCTTGCCAAAATCGACCCGTATATTGGAATAGCCGACCGTTTTCTGCTGGATGCCAAGGCGCCCGCCGGTTCCGAGCTTCCGGGCGGCAACGGCGTCTCCTTCGACTGGACCATCCTGCGATCACTTGACGGAAGTGTGGATTACATGCTTTCCGGGGGATTGAACAAGGACAATGTCGCCGAGGCGCTGGCGGAGACCAAGGCAAGCGGACTAGATTTATCGTCCGGTGTGGAAAGCGCGCCGGGCGTCAAGGATTTGTCCATGATCGACGCATTTTTCGATGTGGTGAATGATTGGTCGAAAGGCCCAAAGGGAGCTTGAAGTGAACGACGCGCCAACACCCAATTCTTTTCGCGCTGGTCCCGATGAGGACGGCCGTTTCGGCATTTACGGAGGTCGCTTCGTTGCCGAAACGCTGATGCCGCTCATTCTGGATTTGCAGGTGGAATGGGACAAGGCCAAGACTGACCCCGCGTTTCAGGCGGAACTCAAGCATCTCGGCGCGCACTATACCGGTCGTCCGAGCCCGCTTTATTTTGCGGAACGCCTGACGGCGGAACTTGGCGGCGCGAAGATCTATTTCAAGCGCGAAGAGCTGAACCATACCGGCTCGCACAAGATCAACAATTGCCTTGGCCAGATCCTGCTTGCCAAGCGCATGGGCAAGACCCGCATCATCGCCGAAACCGGCGCCGGCCAGCACGGCGTTGCCTCGGCAACCGTCGCTGCACGCTTTGGCCTGCCCTGCGTCGTTTATATGGGCGCGACGGACGTTGCCCGTCAGGCGCCGAATGTGTTCCGCATGAAGCTCCTTGGCGCTGAAGTGAAGCCGGTGACGGCCGGCCACGGCACCCTGAAGGACGCCATGAACGAGGCTCTGCGCGACTGGGTCACCAATGTCGAGGATACCTATTATCTGATCGGCACTGCGGCCGGCCCGCATCCCTATCCGGAAATGGTCCGCGATTTCCAGGCCGTTATCGGCGAGGAAGCCAAGGCGCAGATGCTGGAGGCGGAAGGCCGCCTGCCGGATCTGGTCGTCGCGGCTGTCGGCGGTGGTTCGAATGCCATCGGCATCTTCCATCCTTTCCTCGATGACAAGAATGTCCGTATCGTCGGTGTCGAAGCCGGTGGCAAGGGTCTTTCGGGCGACGAGCATTGCGCTTCCATCACCGCCGGTTCGCCGGGCGTGCTGCATGGCAACCGCACCTATCTGCTTCAGGATGAGGACGGTCAGATCAAGGAAGGCCATTCCATCTCCGCGGGCCTCGATTATCCCGGTATCGGCCCTGAACACTCCTGGCTGAACGATATCGGCCGCGTGGAATATGTGCCGATCATGGACCATGAGGCGCTGGACGCCTTCCAGATGCTGACCCGCCTTGAAGGCATCATTCCGGCTCTGGAGCCGAGCCATGCCCTGGCGGAAGTCATCAAGCGCGCACCGAAGATGGGCAAGGATGAAATCATCCTGATGAACCTCTCCGGCCGTGGCGACAAGGATGTCCACACCGTCAGCAAGTTCCTTGGAATGGATGTATAAGATCATGACTGCACGTATGGACAAGCGCTTTGCCGATCTGCGCGCTGAAAATCGCCCGGCCCTGATTACCTATTTCATGGGCGGCGACCCGGATTTCGAAACCTCGCTCGGCATCATGAAGGCCCTGCCGGAAGCCGGTGCCGACGTCATCGAACTCGGCATGCCCTTTTCCGACCCGATGGCGGATGGTCCGGCCATTCAGCTGGCCGGTCAGCGCGCGCTGAAAGGCGGCCAGACGCTGAAAACCACGCTCGATCTCGCCCGCGAGTTTCGCAAGCAAGACGATGCAACGCCGATCGTGATGATGGGCTATTACAATCCGATCTATATCTACGGCGTCGAAAAGTTTCTGGACGACGCAATCGCGGCCGGCATCGATGGCCTGATCGTTGTCGATCTGCCGCCGGAAATGGACGATGAACTCTGCATCCCCGCACTTGCGCGCGGCATCAACTTCATCCGTCTGGCGACGCCAACGACAGATGGTAAGCGCCTGCCTGCCGTCCTTAAAAATACCTCAGGTTTCGTCTATTACGTCTCGATGAACGGTATCACCGGTTCAGCACTTCCCGATCCGTCGTTGATCTCGGGCGCTGTCGGTCGTATCAAGGCGCATACGGAACTGCCGGTCTGTGTCGGTTTCGGTGTCAAAACGGCCGATCATGCAAAAGCGATCGGTGCCGTTGCGGATGGCGTTGTGGTCGGTTCGGCCATCGTCAACCAGATTGCGGGCAGCCTGACCAAAGACGGGCAGGCGACCGCCGATACCGTGCCGGCCGTTACGACGCTGGTAAAAGGACTTTCAACGGGCGTGCGTGCATCGCGCCTTGCCGCTGCGGAATAAGCGCGCGGCCCAGTCAGGAGTAGACAGTTGAACTGGATCACCAATTACGTACGGCCCCGGATCAATTCCATGCTTGGCCGCCGTCCGGAGGTTCCCGAGAACCTGTGGATCAAGTGCCCGGAAACGGGCGAGATGGTCTTCCATAAGGACCTCGAGGATAACAAGTGGGTCATTCCGGCTTCCGGTTACCACATGAAGATGCCTGCAAAGGCGCGTCTCGTCGATCTGTTCGATGGCGGCGTCTATGAGGCTCTGCCGCAGCCCAAGGTGGCGCAGGATCCGTTGAAGTTCCGCGATTCCAAGAAATACACCGATCGCCTGCGCGACAGCCGGACGAAGACCGAGCAGGAGGATACGATCCTTGCCGGTGTTGGTCTGCTGAAAGGCCTGAAGATCGTTGCCGTCGTGCATGAATTCCAGTTCATGGGCGGTTCTCTCGGCATCGCGGCGGGCGAAGCCATCGTCAAGGCATTTGAGCGCGCCATTTCCGAACGTTGCCCGCTCGTGATGTTCCCGGCCTCCGGCGGCGCCCGCATGCAGGAAGGCATTCTGTCATTGATGCAGCTGCCGCGCACCACGGTTGCGGTGAACATGCTCAAGGAAGCGGGAATGCCTTACATCGTGGTTCTGACGAACCCGACGACGGGTGGTGTCACGGCCTCCTATGCCATGTTGGGCGATGTGCATATCGCCGAGCCAGGCGCCGAAATCTGCTTCGCCGGCAAGCGCGTGATCGAGCAGACCATCCGCGAAAAGCTTCCCGAAGGCTTCCAGACCTCGGAATATCTGCTGGAACACGGCATGGTGGACATGGTGATCGACCGTCGCGAAATCCCCGACACGCTCGCTAATCTGCTCAAGATCATGACGAAGGCGCCTGCTGGGAATGCAAATGCGGTCGTCCCGCTGGCCGCTTCGGCCTGAGGAAAAAAATATGTCGCCCGGAGGCATAAACTGCCTTCGGGATGATGCTATACGTTGCATGATTTCATCTTTGGTGCGGCGGACAAATGGCAAGCAAAACGCCTGAAAGGCGAACGGAAGACATGACGAAGCCCGCGATCGGTGAGGCCGAGAAGATCATTGAAGAGCTGATGCAGCTCCACCCCAAGGGGTTCGATCTTTCGCTCGATAGAATTTCCCGTCTTCTCGAAAAACTCGGCAATCCCCAGAACAGGATGCCACCTGTTATCCATGTTGCGGGCACCAATGGTAAGGGTTCCGTCACGGCCTTTTGCCGAGCGCTTCTGGAGGCGGCGGGCCTTTCCGTTCACGTCCACACCTCTCCACATCTGGTGAACTGGCATGAACGTTATCGTATCGGCGTTTACGGGGAAAAAGGCCGTTATGTCGAGGATGCCGTCTTTGCGGATGCGCTGCGCCGTATTGAAGCTGCCAATGCAGGCCAGACGATCACGGTTTTCGAAATCCTGACTGCCGCGATGTTCGTGCTTTTTGCGGAACAGCCCGCCGATGCCGCCGTCGTTGAGGTTGGTCTGGGTGGACGCTTCGATGCAACCAATGTGATCAACAATCCGGCCGTCTCCGTCATCATGCCGATTTCGTTGGATCACCAGGCCTATCTCGGCGACCGGGTGGAGCTGATCGCGGCGGAAAAGGCCGGCATCATGAAGTCCGGTTCCCCCGTCGTCATAGGCCATCAGGAATATGATGCGGCGCTCGAAACGCTCGTCGCCACGGCGGAGCGGCTCGGTTGCCCGGTATCGGTCTATGGGCAGGATTTTTCCGCCCATGAAGAATTCGGCCGCATGGTCTATCAGGATGAGTTCGGCCTGGCCGATGCGCCGTTGCCGCGTCTTCCCGGCCGCCATCAGCTTGCCAATGCCGCCGCCGCGATCCGCGCCATCAAGGCCGCCGGTTTCGAGGTGACGGAACGGATGATCGAAAAAGCCATGACCTCCGTGGAATGGCCCGGCCGTCTGCAGCGCATCCTGACCGGCAAAATCGCTGAAATGGCCCCGAAGGATTCGGAAATCTGGATCGATGGCGGTCATAACCCCGGCGCGGGCGAAGTCATTGCTGAAGCGATGGCCGGCTTTGAGGAAAAGACGCCACGCCCACTGTTCATCATTGCAGGCATGATCAATACCAAGGATCCGGTGGGCTATTTCAAGGCCTTCGCCGATATTGCCGAATATGTCTTCACCGTGCCGATTGGCGGCACGGATGCGGCGATCGATCCCGTCGTACTCGCCCATGCGGCCTTCGATGCCGGTCTCGTGGCGGCCCCTACCTCGTCTCTCACGCATGCTCTGGAAGAGCTTTCGCGCCGCTTCGACCCCGAAGGACCGGCGCCGCGCATCCTGATCGGCGGCTCACTTTATCTTGCCGGCAACGCGCTTGCCTTCAACGGCACGGTTCCCCAATAAAAAAGCCCGGCATCGCTGCCGGGCTTTTTTCATTCCACTGATATTGCTTATGCGGCGCCCGAAATCCAGGCGGACAGCGCTGTCTTGGGAGCAGCGCCAACCTTGATGTCGGCCACTTCGCCGCCCTTGAACATGGCGAGCGTCGGGATGGAGCGCACGCCGAACTGGGCAGCCAGTTCCGGGTTTTCGTCGATGTTGAGCTTCGCGACCTTGACCTTGCCGGCCAGCTCGGACGAAATTTCTTCAAGGCTCGGCGCGATCATCTTGCACGGGCCGCACCATTCGGCCCAGAAATCCACCACAACGGGTTCGGCGGATTCGAGGACTTCGGACTGGAAGTTGGCGGCATCGACTTTTACGGTAGCCATATCTGGCTCTCCTTTCAGCTAAACTTTTCCGCTATCGATGTGATGCGGGCGCGTCGGAATTTCAATGCCCCGGTATCTCACTTTGTCTTTATTGCGGCAAGAGCCTGTGTCATTGCCTCATCGTCAACCCGCACAAAAGCGGCATTTTCCGTATAGATCAGCGCGCAGACAAATTCCTTGCCGGGATAGAGCGGTGCAAGAATTTCGCGATAAATGGCAAGCTGCGCGGTGTGGGAGAAAGGTATCTCTCGTGCCGTGCGTGGCGGAACCCGGTTCGTCTTGTAGTCGACCAGAATAACGCGATCACCATCCACCGCCAGCCGGTCGACGCGACCGGACACGGCATAGTGCTGCCGGCCGATCGTCATCGTGCCCATGATGGAGATTTCCGCGCGGCTGTTGGCGGAAAAGGCCGGTTGCACCGCCGGTTCGGAGATGACCCGCAGAACCGCCCGGATCAAATGCTCACGTTCGGCCGTAGGCCAGAAACGGGCGGCTCGCTCCGCATAGCGGCGGGCAGCCTCCTCCCGCTCCGTCTCGGCAAAATCCGGCAGTGCCTGCAACATGCGATGCACCAGCCGGCCGCGCTGTAGCGCCAGCGAAGAGACATCGGCTTTCTCGCCGAAAAGCGGCGAACGCACGGCAAGATCATCCGCACCGTCATCGATGATGGTGCCTGCACCGGAGGGGCTGAGCGGCCTTGGCAAGGAGGGCAGGGCAGGCAGGGGAGCAAGCAGCCCGGGCGGAAGAGTATATTCTTCGTCCGGCTGCTTTTCCGGCAGCCTTTGCGGAAGAGATGTCGCGCGAGCCTCGGATTTACGCCAGACAAGCCCCTGCCATTCCTCGCCATCGGCCGTGAAAAGCTGTGGCTTGCAATGGTCTTCATTGTTGGCAAGCGCCGCCTTGACGATGGCATGCCAGCATTCTGAATTTTCCTTCTGACCGCGATAACCGCAGACGACGAGGTGATCGGCGGCGCGCGTCATCGCCACATAAAGCAGCCGTCGATATTCGTCTTCCGCAGCCGTCTTCAGCCGTTCCTCGTCCGAGCGAATGAGATGGTTGGAAAAGCCGCTGCCGGGCAGCCAGACCGGGAAGGCGTCCTCGCCCGCTTCGACAAAGCGCAGTTTCGGCACATGGCTGTGATTGAAGGCCTTCGAACCGCCATCGACGACAAAAACCACCGGCGCTTCCAGGCCCTTGGAGGCGTGCACGGTCATGATGCGCACTTCGCCGCGATCCTTGTCCTGTTCGCGTTTCACCTCCGGTGAATCGGTTTCCAGAACGGAGAGAAAGGCCTGAAGGCCGGGCAGACCGGTTCTTTCGTGGTCCAGCGCAAAGGACAGGAACTCATCCAGAACGTCGCTCGCCTCATTGCCAAGCCGGCCGAGGAATTTTTTGCGCCCGTCATGCAGGGTCAGGACCGCTGCAAAGAAATCATGCACGGTGGCCGTTTTAGAGAGCGCGATGAAACCTTCCAGCTTGGCGGTAACGGTGGAAAGATGGCTATTCTCTTCCTGCGAAAGGATTTGCAGTCGTTTCCAGACGCTCTCCGTTTCCGATCGCATGGCGGCGATGTTGAAAACGTCATCTTCGGTCAGGTTGAAGAGCGGGCTCTTCAACAGTGCGGCGAGCGAAAGATCGTCTTCGGGCAGGACAACGAAATGTCCGAGCGCCAGAAGGTCCTGCACGGCAATGTGGTCGGTCAGGCGAAGGCGGTCGGCGCCGGCAACGGGGATGTTCTTGCGTCGTTTTAGCTCGCGCGTCAGCGCATTGACGAAGGCATGGCGTTTTCTGACGAGAACCAGAATATCGCCGGGCTCCACGGCGCGCTCGACGCCCTTTTCGATGATGGTCTCGCTGCCGATCATATCGGCGATGCGCGCGGCGATCCGGCGGGCGACGATGGTGGCCGGCGCGCTTTCCCGCAGCGCATCGAAGGGCGCTGTCCAATCCTCTTCGTCTTCGGTTGTTTCCGGCGCCACCATGTCCCACACCTCCACGGTGCCGGGATGGCCGGCGCGGTTGGATCGGTGTTCCACCGGTTCGTTATCGGCACTGAGGCCACTGGCGTTATTCGGGTCTGAAAAGACCTGATCGACGGCGGCCAGAACATCCTCCGTGGACCGGAAAGAAAGCGGCAGGCGGATGCGGTGAAAGGCCTGCTCGACGGAATCGACGCGCTTTTTAGTTTCTTCGCGCTCCTGCGAAAACCGTTCCGGCCGAGCGCCCTGGAATGAATAGATCGACTGTTTTTCATCGCCCACGGCAAAAAGCGTGCGCCGCCCCAGGCGGGCGCTCTCGCCGGTGAAGAAATCAGCCGCCAGCGACTGGATGATCGACCATTGCACCGGGCTGGTATCCTGCGCCTCGTCAACGAGAATATGGTCGATGCCCTGATCCAGCTTGTAGTGCACCCAAGCGCCCGCCGTATCGCGGTTGAGAAGGTTGGCCGCGCGCTCGATCAGGTCTTCGAAATCGAGTTGGCTTCGCTGTTTCTTCAGGTCTTCGAAATCGCCGATCAGCCTTTCGGCCAGCACAAGGGCGCATTTTGTCGCCGCCAGCATCCGCACCAGACGATAACGGTTGCGGCAGGAAACGACATGGTCCCGCGCCAGCGTCAGCGCATCGAGAAGTTCGGGGGCGGATTTCTGCATGCCCTTGTTGATGACATAGGCATCCGATTTCTTTTCGCCCTTGGCTGTCATCAGCGCCGCTTCGATGAATTCCATCCGCCGCACGGGGTCCGGCTGTCGTTTTGCCTCTCTGAGCGCATAAGCGACATCGATGACGCGTGATCCACCCACCTCGTCGGCAAGGGTAAGATACGTATCGAGCGCAAGGCCTGAGAGGCCGGGCAGAGGCCAGAAGGCGGCCGCCGCGGTTTCTTCGGTTTCCCCATCTGCGATCTGCATCGCCTGCCGCAACCGCGCATCGATGCCGCCCGACTGTTTGGCGTCCAGAAGAAAGGCGCGAAGGGCGCTACGATTGGCGATGATGGCGGAGAGCAGCGATTCCAGTCCGCTTTCGTCGGCGAGATCAAGCACATAAGCGAGCGATTGCGCCAGCTCCGCGTCCCGCTCCGTCGAAACCGCCGTCAGAAGCGAACGGCGTGCTTCGGCGAGCAGCGTGGTTGCGGCGCGGTCGTCAAGGACGGAGAAATGGCCGGCGACATTGGCTTCCAGCGGGAACTGATGCAGCAGCGCCTCGCAGAAGGCGTGGATCGTCTGGATTTTCAACCCGCCCGGCGTTTCCAGCGCCTTGGCAAACAGCCTGCGCGCTTCGGCAAGCTTGATGCGATCCGGCGCCTTGCCTTCGATGGCGGCGATGCGGTCCTTGAGGTCGGAATCCGGCAAAGTAGCCCATTCCGCCAGACGGTCGAAGACGCGGCTGGACATTTCCGACGCCGCGGCCTTGGTATAGGTGAGGCACAAAATCGCCGAAGGTCGGCAGCCGGCCAGAAGCAGGCGGATGACGCGCTGGGTCAGAACATGGGTCTTGCCGGAGCCGGCATTGGCCGACACCCAGGCAGAGCTTGCGGGATCGGAGGCAAGCCGCTGCCGGGCGCTGGTCCAGTCGATCCAGCTTTCAGGCGTGTCGGCGGCGGGGCCGGCATCGAAGGGATCAATCGTCATCGCCGTCTCCCGGTTCTGCCGTCGACCATTCCGAAACGCGGGCGAGGTGGTCATATTCCCCGCCATAGGATTGTTGCTCTTCCGGCACGAGGCGGGAGGCGAAGCCGTTTTCGCCGTCACGCAGGGAATGAACGAATTTGGTGAGCTGTTCGATCGATTCCGTCGCGAGTTCAATCGCCGATTTCGGCGGTCTTTTGCCGCTTCGGCTGGAATGTTCGTTATTGACTTGATCGGCAAAAAAACGCTCGCCCGGCCGCAGGCGAACATAGATGAGGTTTTCCGGCGTGGGCGAACCGGCTTCGCGGAAGGCGCCGCGCATCAGTGCCGCCGCCTCCAGCGCAAGCTGCGGATCGAGCAGCGCGCGCGCTTGATTGACGGAAGGCGCAAGCCCCGTCTTGTAGTCGATAATATCCGCCTGACCGTTTGTCTTGATGTCGATGCGGTCGGCGATCCCCGTCAGCCTTATACCCGCCTCGACGACTTCCTGCCCGGCGCGCGCCTCGTAGAAGCTGTGGCGAATGGATGGATGACGTTCTTTTTCCCAGTCGATAAAGGCGCGCGCTACCGCTGCAAAACGCGGCCGCCAGATGACATCCACATGGGGAGGCAGGTTTTCCGCATCGAAACATTCGTCCAGAATGCGCTGCATGGCCGCGAGCGAGGCGGGTGTGCCGGGAATATGCCCCTCACGGGAATAGCGCTCGATAATCGCGTGATAGAGCGTGCCGCGATCGGCGGCGTTCGGATCGCGATTGAAGGGGTCGAGCGGGTCCAGCTTCAGGATGCGTCGCGCATAGATCGAATAGGGATCGCGGCGCAGGCGGCCCACTTCGCTGAAGGAATAGCGCGTCGGCTGCAACTCGGCTGGCGGTTTCGGGGCAGGGCGCTTTGCCGCTTCCTGATCGATGCTTTCATCCATCAATCCCGCCCAATGGCGATAGGTCTCGCCGCGCTTCCTCAGTCTATCGGCAAAATCCTCGCCGCCCAGCGCCAGAAGACGCTGCAGCCAGCGTGAGGCGACAGCAGGCGTTGAGCCCTGCCTCAGCGCGCGGGTGTAAAAAATCTGTCGGGTGCCATTTGCCATCTCGAAATCATGCGCAAGCTGGCCGATGCGCCGTTCCGGCGGCTCCAGTCCGATGGCGGTCTTCATGGTGCGGGACAGGAATGGATTATTCGCCGTCTGCCCCGGCCAGAGCCCTTCATTGAGACCGCCGATGACGACGGTATCGACGCTTTGCAGCCGTGCCTCAAGCGCGCCGAAGATGAAAATACGCGGGTGGCGCATCGATCTTGGCTTGATCGATTCACCGGCTACCAGTGCCGCGAAAATATCGATCCATTGCGGTCCATCCGCATCGAGGATTTCGCCGCTTTCCATCAGCTCGCCGAACAGCTCGGAAAGCTTGTCTCCCGCTTCACCGGACCAGAGCGCGGCAAGATCGCTGTTTTCATCCGCACAGATGGCTTCGATCACGCGGCCCGTCCGCTCCGCCCAAACGGACAGCGGCAATTTATCGGTGAAGGCGCGGCCGGATCGATCTTTGCGGACAAAGGCGGAACCGAGCGGCTCCGTCGCAACGGCAATCCGCCGTGCCAGATCGCGCGCGGCCTCCGCGCTTGCCTCCGGCAGCGCCAGCCGCCAGGCAGGCGGGTGCCGGTCATCGCGCTGCGCGAGAAGCTGCGCCTCCAGAACCGCTTCCAGATTGCCGATTTCGGTCTCGACACGGCCTCCGCGCAGCGCGATCAGCTCCAGCGCTTTGGAGGCTTTCGCGAAAGCTTCATCGGAAAGCCCGAAACGGCTGAGCGGATGTTTCAGAAGGGAAATGATCGGCACCGGGTCGCCGGGCCTCAGGATCGCTTCCAGCGCCAGTTGCGTCAGCCCCGCTTGTGGGGTGGCGGAAAGCGGCGTACCGGCCGAGTCGTCGGCTTCGATGCCGAAGCGTTGCAACTCCGTTGCCACGCGTCGCGCCAGCCCGCGGTCCGGTGTTATCAGTGCTGCCTGCGACGGACGCCCAGCGCCGGGCGCTTCAAGCGCCAGCCGCAAAGCCACCGCGATGGCGGTCGCCTCCTCGCGCTCATTGGCGGCTTCTATCAGCGTGGCCGTCGCGAAGGCGTCGTCGAAAAAGCCGGGTTCCCTGTCCTCACGCCAGCGATTCCAGTCGCTGGTGGATTTGGCCGGCGCGAGTGCGGCCGAAAACACGGCTGCGCGCTTTTCCAGATCGCTATCGATGGCGCCGATCTGAACCACGTCGTCGCGCAGGATGCCGAGCTTCTGCAGCAGCATATAAAGCCCATATTGCGAGTGGGTGCGGCTCGAAGGATCGGTAGGGTCCTCGGCGATTGCCTCCCATTGTTCCTCCGGCATGGCAAGATCTAGCCCCGGAAGTACGACGGTGCCCTGGGGCAGGGCCGCAACGGCGGCGATGAGATCGGCTGCGGCGGGAATGGAGCCGGTCGACCCGGCGACGATGATTGGTCCCGTATCCGGCAAATTGGCAAGCCGGTTCGCTTCCGCCCGCAGGATGGCGTTGCGATGCCGGCCGGCCGAGGAACGGTTGAGTTCGGCAAGCCGCGCCGGCCAGAAGACGCTGGCGATCCGCAGGAAATCCGCCGTCAGCTGCCACCATTGGGCATGATCGCCAGTATCGAGATGCTGAAGCGCTTCCCAGTCCTTTTCTTCCGTATCCATCGCATCGATCACCTCGCCAAGCGCACGCGCCAGCCATATGGCGTCTGCGGGGCTGGCGGGGGCGACAAGCGGCGAATCGGAATGGATCGCCCGGATGGCGTCCGGCAGGCTGTTGCGCCAGGCGAGAATGAGGCGCGCCAGTTCGATCAGCCGGCCGGTGCCGGAAATCGGCGGCGCCAGATCTATGATCTCAGGATTTTCGATCTCGAAGAAGCCGCTGTCGTCATCCGTTTCGCCCAAGGGGCGGATCAGCGGCAGAATGGCGGACCGGCCGCCCAGAAGATCGACGAATTCGGAGCGCAGCACGCGGGCGGAGCGCCGCGTCGGCACATAGATCGTCACCTTGGCAAGAGACAGCGGATCGGCCGGGTCGTATTTATAGCCGGCTGTCAGTGTCCCCTCGCACAGCGTTTCCGCGAGCGTCTTGAGGAACGGTGTTCCCGCAGCGATCGTCAGAACGCGCTTTGCGTGGTGGGTGAGCGTCATGCAGAGCGTTTTTCCCTGAATTGGCGGATGATGCTTTCGGCATCTTCTATCGCATCCGGCGTGCCGACGGTGATCCAGTGGCCATCCAGAGAAAGCCCGAAAAGCCGGTCTCTTTCAATGGCGCGGTCGAAATAGATATTGAGGTTGAAGGCATCCGCCGGCGCATCGTCCAGCAGGCGCGAATCCATGGCGATGGCGCCGGCATAAACCACCGGGTTCGGATCGCCATCGCGATGCCGCGTCAGTTTCCCACCGGCGGAGAGGTTGAAATCCCGCTTGCCATTGTGCCCGGTGGTGCGGTCCATGTCGACGCAGAGCAGCGCCATGTCCATTCGGGTCGGGTCGAAGAATTGCGCAAGCTTGCGCAGGTTGCTGACCGCATTCAGCTGCTCGCCAATCCAGAAGAGATCGGCATTCATGACGAAGACCGGGCCGGGTTTCAGAAGCTTCAGGCCCTTGGCGAGACCGCCACCGGAATTCATCAGTTGCGTCCGCTCGTCGGAAATCAGGATTTCGGCGTCGGTGCGCTGCTCAAGATGGGCGACCATCTGTTCCGCGTGGTGGTGCACATTGACGACAATGGTTTCCGCACCGGCTTCGACAAGGGCGTCGAGCGCATAGTCGATCATCGGCTTGCCCGCGATCTGGACGAGCGGCTTCGGGATCGTATCCGTGATCGGGCGCATCCGCGTGCCAAGCCCGGCGGCCAGCACCATCGCATTTTTAATCGTCATCGTGGTCAACCGTCTTTCAGTCGTCGAATTCCATGCCCATGCGCAGGCACCAGTCTTTGAGCGGTGCGAGTTCCGGATGCGAAAGCGCCGCACTGAGATAGCGGAACGTCCTCGGCATATGTTTCATATAACCGGGTTTTCCGTCCCGTTCCAACAGCCTCACCCAGATACCGGCGAGCTTGCAGTTGCGTTGCGCCGACATGATGGCGAAAGCCTTGAGGAAAACAGCCTCATCGAAAGAGGGCGCGCGTCTTCTGCTGTCGAGATAGTGCGAAAGCAGGCGCGCCTGTAGTTCGGGTGAGATGGTGACACGGGCGTCCTGCACGATGGAGGCAAGATCGTAAGCGCTCGGACCGATCATCGCGTCCTGATAATCGATCAGGCCGACCTGCCGGATGCCGCTATTCTGCGCCTGCCATATAAGGTTGGGTGAATGGAAATCGCGCAGCAGAAGGCCGGTTTCGCAGCCGGCGAGCGCGTCGATCAGCCTGTCCCACAGGGCGTAATAGTCGTTCTTCTCGCTATCGGAGAGCGGTGTGCCGCGTTTATGCGGCAGATACCATTCCGCCAGCAGCGAAACCTCGATCTTCATCGCCTGGCGGTCGAAGGGGGGAACCTCATAGGCGCTGCCGTCACCCACCGGCAGCAGGCCAGGTTGCGGGGCCTGATGGAGTGCGGCAAGGCAGGCGACGCTTTGCAGATAGCGATCCTCTATCGGCGTTCCGTCAGGTGCAAGTACCCCATCCCGCCCGAGGTCCTCCAGCAATAGAATACCCTGATCGATATCCGCCGCCATAATCTCGGGGGCGCAAAGGCCGTTGTTTCGAAGATAATTGCCGATCGCAACGAAGGAGCGGGCGTCCTGAGCAAGATGGGCGATTTCCGCGTAGGTCTTGCCATCCGCAATGATTGCACCCCTCAGGGGGCGTCGCCAATCCATAAGGATAAGGTCCGGGCCGTCGGTGGAAACGGTCTCATAGGCGCGTGTTGAGGCGTCACCGCTCAGAAAACGACGGGCCGCGTCGCCCTTACCATTTTTCGCAAGAAACGCGCGGATGGCGAAAACCCGTTCAAGCCGTGCTTTCAGCTTTGCCGGAGCCTCGATGGAGGCGAGCCGCCCTTCGCCGGAATGCGTCAGCCGAAGCGTGACGGTCTGCTCCGGCGGCAGAATCTCGGCGGCCATATCCGGCCATTCGATCAGGCAGATGCCATCCTCCAGCATCTCATCGATGCCGAGTTCGTCCAGTTCGGAAACATCCGAAAGCCGGTAGAGATCGAGATGAGCGACTGGAATACGGGCGGCATAGGTCTGGACGATCGTGAAGGTAGGGCTTGGAACTTCAAGATCCGGCTCGTCCGCCATTGCCCGGATGAAGGCGCGGGCAAGCGTCGATTTACCGGCGCCTAGATCGCCGATGAGTGCGAGACAATCGCCAGGTTTCAAAGCCAGCGCAAGGTCTTCACCGAGCCTGATGGTGTCCTTTTCTCCCGCAAGGGGAATGGTGATCGGCAAGATGTCTTCGCTCATTCTGCGGCGATGGAATGCGGCCGTGTGCCGGAAGGAATGCGGCAGGTGACGATGGTGCCGTTGCCGGGCCGGCTGTCGATGCTGACCGTGCCATGATGTAGGCTGACGAAGCTTTCGACGATGGAAAGACCAAGCCCCGCACCGGTGCGCCGTCCGCCATTGCCGCGCGTCGCGAAGCGGTCGAACACGCTCTTCAGCATGTCCTCAGGAATGCCCGGACCCTTATCCGCCACCGAGAACACGAAGTCGCCTTCGCTGCGCTGGCAGGAAAGCTGCACGGAGGAACCCTCGGGTGCGAAATTGATCGCATTGGTCAGGAGCTTGATGAGAATCTGCTTCAGCCGCTGATGATCGGCCACCAGACTGCCGAGATGGGCGGGTGCAACGATCTCGAGCGAAATACCGCTCTCCTGCAGCCGGTCGGCGATCTGCACCGAAACGTCTTCAAGCAATTCGTTCAGATCGTTTTCCGAATAATTGAGCTGCATGATGCCGGCATCGACGGTGGCGAGATCGAGAATATCGTTGACGATGGTCAGGAGCACCGAGGATGAAGTGGAAATATGGTCGAGGTATTCCGCCTGCCGTTCCGTCAATTGGCCGATGCCGGGTGTCTTGAGGAGATCGGTGAAGCCGATGATATTTGTCAGCGGTGAGCGCAGCTCATAGGAAACATGCTGCACGAAATCGTTCTTCAGCTCGTCGGCCTTTAGAAGCGCGTCGTTCTTTTCTTTCAGCGCCCGCTCGGCCCGCACGCTGTCGGTCATGTTGACGAAGGTCAACATGGTCTGCGCATCCGGCAGCGGGATGATGGCGTAGTCGAGCACGAGGCCGGAAAGCAGTTCCAGCGTGCCTTGCCGCGACGGCCGCTCATCGTCGAAGCTGGTGATGAACTGGCTGAAGGCGCGCCAGCCGTCCGGCCTGTCATAGGATTGCGTGCAGGCGGTTTCGATGGCGCGGATATGGGTGCCGGTCTCGGCCTGTTCCGCGGTCACGCCCCAGAGCGCCCGGAATGCCGGATTGGACAGGCGAATGCGCCCATCGGCGCCGAACACGGCCACACCTTCGGCCAGATGGTCGATGGTTTCGCCCTGCACCTTCACCAGCGTGTTGTAGCGCATCTGCAGATCGACCTGCTCGGTCAGGTTCTCGAAAACCCAGGTTGCGCCACCCTGCGGATGGGCAGTCGCGATAACCCGAAGCGTCTGGCCGTTCGGCAGGTGCCAGAGATCGGTCTTGGTATCCAGCGAACGGTAGACGGAGAGCGCCGTCTCCTTCCAGTTCTTCCAGTTCAGCTGCTCCGGCAATTTGCCGGCGGTGCGCAGCCTGTCCAGAAGTTCGGAATTGTCAGGGCTGGATTCGAGGAAAACGAGATCGAGACCCCAGAGAGCCGCAAAAGCCTGATTATAGAATTGCAGCCGCTGCCGGCCGTCGAAAATGGCGACAGGCGTTGCCAGATGATCGAGCGTTTCGGCGTGGCTCTTCAGAACCCGCTTGAGTTCCTCGCCGATGGTCTCGGCCTCGGTGGCATCGATGGCGATGCCGGCAGACCCACCCGCCGTCTTGATGTCGACGACGTCAAAGAAGGTGCGGTTTCCGGAAACCACCGTCGAAATACGGTCGTGATAGGGCGATTCCGGTGTCGCGGCCGCGCGTATCTTCTGCCGGGTAACCGTGTTCAGCAGTTCGCGTTTTTCATGAACGGCCTGTTCGGTGTCACGGGCATCCACCGCCTGCGCATAGGCGTGGTTGACCCAGATGAGGTCACCTTCGCCATTGCGCCGCCAGACGGGCTGCTCGATGGAATCGAGAAGTTCCTGAAAGGTCGAGACGGAAGCGATCAGGCGCTCGCGCTCCACCTGCAATTCAGCGAGTTCGGCGCGCAGATTGTTGAGGGCAATAAACCGCGCAAAGGCGTTTCCGCCGGAAACCCGGCCCTGCACTTCAATGACTTCGCCGCGCTGCGTCTCGATGGTCAGGTCGAAACTCTGGGCATGGCTGCGGAGTTTTTCGATGGATTTTTCAAGCTGGCTTGCGGATGCCGGTTTCAGCCAGCGGCCAAAGGCCAGAAAATCGTGATCCGCCTGCGGCACACCCGTCTCCGCCGGCAGCTGTCCCAGAAATTCGGGCCGTTTGTCCGCACCGTCCCAGATGACGATGCGGCGGCTCTTGTCGGAAATCAGCGCCTCATATTTCGCGATCTTGTGGTGGGACTGGGCAAGCGCCTGTCGGTATTCGCTGCTTTCCGCCTCGATATTACCGCGCTGGCGCACCAGCCAGACGACGGAAAACAGCGTTGCCGAAAGCATGCCGACGAAAAGCGAATAGGTGATGGTTTCTCCGGATGAGAACAACCGCGCGCCGGTCTTTGCCACAAGCCCGTCCTGCGCCAGCGCCACGCTTGTGGAGCCGGCCAGAATCGTGCCTGACATCAGGACAGGAAGCCTCGCAAAGCCTGTCTGAACCGCACTGACGACCTGCCGGCAACGCGCAAGAGCCGCGCTCAATGCCACGCCCGCTTGCGTGTTTTCAACGCGTTGAACTGTCTGCTTGCGCAGATCCGAATTTTGAACCGACATCCCCGGTCTGTCTCCGTCCTATGTGCCGCATCTTCGACAAGACATCCCATTTCGTCCCCGCCGCCCTTTGGCGTGTCCGAATCAAGTCTGATGACAATACCGCCTTCATAAATCTGCGAAAAGGGAGCGCGCAAAAAAGATGCCGTGCGCTTTGTCAAGCGCACGGCATCTAGATATTGTGTAATTTCAGTGGATATTAACTATGAAATTAATATCTGTAGTGTTCGGCCTTGAACGGACCTTCCTTCGAGATGCCGATATAATCTGCCTGAAGGTCGGAAAGTTCGGTCAGGCGTACGCCGAGCTTCTCGAGATGAAGGCGCGCAACCTTCTCGTCGAGGTGCTTGGGAAGCACGTAAACTTCGTTCTTGTATTCGCCCTGCTTGGTGAAGAGCTCGATCTGGCCCAGCACCTGGTTGGTGAAGGAGGCCGACATGACGAAGGAGGGGTGACCGGTGGCGTTGCCGAGGTTCAGCAGGCGGCCTTCGGACAGAAGGATGATGCGGTTGCCCTTCGGGAACTCGATCATGTCGACCTGCGGCTTGATGTTCGTCCACTTCAGGTTACGCAGCGATGCGACCTGAATCTCGTTGTCGAAGTGGCCGATATTGCCAACGATGGCCATGTCCTTCATCTCGCGCATATGCTCGATGCGGATCACGTCCTTGTTGCCGGTGGTGGTGATGAAGATATCGGCGGAGGAAACCACGTCCTCCAGGCGAACGACCTCGAAACCGTCCATGGCGGCCTGAAGCGCGCAGATCGGATCGATTTCGGTGACTTTCACGCGCGCGCCGGCGCCCTGCAGCGAGGCGGCAGAACCCTTGCCCACATCGCCGTAACCGCAGACCACGGCAACCTTACCGGCCATCATCACGTCGGTTGCGCGGCGAATGCCGTCCACCAGCGATTCCTTGCAGCCGTATTTGTTGTCGAACTTCGATTTGGTGACGCTGTCATTGACGTTGATCGCCGGGAAGGGCAGCAGGCCCTTCTTGCTGAGATCGTAAAGACGGTGAACGCCGGTCGTCGTTTCTTCCGTGACGCCCTTCAGTGCGTCACGCTGCTTGGTGAACCAGCCGGGCGAAGCCTTGAGGCGCTTGTTGATCTGCGCGAAGAGAATTTCCTCTTCTTCCGAACCGGGGTTGGAAAGAACGTCCTCACCGGCTTCGGCGCGTGCGCCGAGCAGGATGTACATGGTGGCGTCGCCGCCATCGTCGAGGATCATGTTGGAGAGGCCGCCATCGGCCCACTGGAAGATCCTGTCGGTATATTCCCAATATTCCGTCAGGGTTTCACCCTTGACGGCGAATACCGGGATGCCGGCTGCCGCAATGGCCGCCGCCGCATGATCCTGCGTCGAGAAAATGTTGCAGGACGCCCATCGAATGTCCGCACCGAGTTCCTTCAGCGTCTCGATGAGAACGCCGGTCTGGATCGTCATGTGAAGCGAACCGGTGATACGTGCGCCCTTCAGCGGCTTGCTTTCGCCGAATTCCTTGCGGCAGGACATCAGGCCCGGCATTTCGGTTTCGGCGATGTCCAGTTCCTTGCGGCCGAATGCGGCAAGGTTGATATCGGCGACGATGTAGTCCTTCTCAAGGCTCATGAAGTTCTCCAGATCAGAAACGCCGCACCTTGCGGCCCGGCTCTTAAACGTAGCAGCGGTTTAGCAGGCCACGAACGATCTGGCAATGATGATATAAAGAAGTCTTTATGTCTTTATATGGTGCCGGCTCAGGCTTCTTCGCCGAAGCGGTCGGCGACCAGCGCCTCCAGTGCTTCCAGCGCTTCTTTCGCCTGATTGCCGCTTGCCTCGACATAAACGCTGCAGCCGGGGCTGGCCGCCAGCATCATCAGGCCCATGATGGAGGTGCCGCCAACGGTCATACCATCCTTGGAAACCGTGATCGTCGCGTCAAAACCTTCGACCATCTGCACGAATTTAGCAGAAGCCCGGGCGTGAAGACCGCGTTTGTTGATGATCGGTAGTTCCCGGGAGAATGGCGACATGGGCTGACTTCTCACTTGCCGCTCAAAACGCGGCTGGCGACGTTGATATATTTGCGGCCGGCATCGGATGCGTCCTGAAGGGCCTTGTCCATATTATCTTCGCTGCGAACACCGGCAAGCTTGATCAGCATGGGAAGATTGACCCCTGCGATGACTTCGACATTGCCGTTATTCATGACGGAAATCGCGAGATTGGAAGGCGTACCGCCGAACATGTCCGTCAGGATGATCACGCCATTGCCGTCATTGGCGCGTGCAACGGCGTCGATGATATCCTGCCGGCGCTGATCCATGTCGTCTTCGGGACCGATACAGACCGTCTCGATCAATTTCTGGGGACCGACGACATGCTCCAACGCATGGCGAAACTCCTCAGCCAGCTTGCCATGGGTGACAAGCACTAGTCCGATCATGAAATGCTCCCTTGCACACGCACTCTCATTGCCGACTATCGCAACGCGGCAATCCTGTCCATCGGTGGGATTTCATCTTGATGAGGAAAATGCGAATCGCAAGCCTAAAATCGCCCGAATCATCGTCACTTCACATTCGTTTCAAAAAGATTCTGAGCAAGTGCAGCAAATTTTCCATAGGGCGTAAGACTGGAAAGTGGAATGCGCAGAAGCCTGATATGCCCGCCGCAGGGCAGGGAAAACACCTCGTCATCTTCGGGAAGTCTTGGATTCGTCCCTGAAAGAACTGTCGTGACCGCAAAATGTAGTGGAGCGCGCGCAACGCTTTTGACGGAAACAATGCCGCTGCCGCGCAATTCCAGCAGGCCGGCGATTGCTTCCGGCCGCTCGGCAATGATGTTGTCGCCATCGCGATACACGAAAATCTGATCGTCCGCGATCAGCGCCGCCGGCAATCCGCAGCGTTCCGCCTCCGTCAGGAAGCTGAAGGCAAGCTCGCTCTTGCCGCTGCCCGATGGTCCGACGAAAAGGATGCCGGTGTTTTGGACGGTGATGGCGGTGGCGTGCAGGTTGAAGCGTTCAGCGTTCATGGGTTTCGGCCGCCGGCAGCGACAGGGTGAAGCGCGCGCCGGAAATCACGCCATATTTGTCGACCACGTTTTCTGCCCGCAGACTGCCGCCATGGGCTTCGGCGATCTGGCGGCTGATCGAAAGGCCAAGGCCGGAATTCTGTCCGAACCCTTCGCTCGCCGGCCGGTCGGTGTAGAAGCGCTCGAAAATCCGATCAATGTCTTCGGCCTGAATGCCGGGCCCGTTGTCCTCCACCTGCACGATGCAGCGATCCTTGTGACGGGAAAGGCGCACGGTGATGCGGCCGCTTTCCTCGGTAACGAAGGAGCGCGCATTCTCGATGAGGTTGGTGACGATCTGGCCGATACGCAGGTCGTGGCCATTCACCACGAATGAGGTTTTCGCGCCCGCTTTCCGATCGACGACATAGTCTATCGTAACGCTTTTCTTCTTGGTGCTTATCTGGCGGGATATATCCACCAGACCCTTCATCAGCACATCGAGATCGAGCGGCGAGGCGTCGGCGCGCGCCAGTTCGGCGTCGAGCCGCGAGGCATCCGAAATGTCGCTGATGAGGCGGTCGAGGCGGCGCACATCGTGGAAGATGATTTCGGTCAGGCGCTGTTTCGACTCTTCGGTCTTGGCGCGCGGCAGGGTTTCCACGGCGCTGCGCAGCGAGGTCAGCGGGTTCTTGAGCTCATGGCTGACATCGGCGGCGAAGCTTTCGATGGCGTCGATTCGGTCGTAAAGCGCCGTCGTCATTTCACGCAGTGCAATCGAAAGATTGCCGATCTCATCCTGACGCGCCGAGAAATCCGGTATTTCCTCGCGGGTTCTCGCCCCGCGGCGCACGCGGATTGCGGCAGCGGAAAGCCGCCGCAGCGGCGTGGCGATGGTCGAGGAGAGGAGCAGCGACAGCACGATATTGACCAGCGTGGCGATGCCGAAGACACGCATGATGGCGAGGCGCTCCGCATGCACGATCTTGTCGATATCGCCCGCCTGCGTTGAGAGCAGCAGAACGCCGAGCACCGCCCGGAAGCGTTGCACCGGCACGGCGACTGAAACGATCAGCTCGCCCTTTTCGGTGACGCGCACCACCGCGCCGCGCACGCCCGTCAGCGCATTCATCACTTCCGGATAGATCGAGCCGTCGCCGCCCGGCGCTTCCTTATATTGCGGCAGGCTGCTCGGCTGCAGCATGCGGTTGAACATGCTGGTGAACCAGTCGCCCCAGGTTTGCGTCTCCGGCGTTACCGGCGGCAGATCGAAGCGCAGCACCTGGCCGCGCGAATAAAGATGACGGGAATCCAGCAGCAGATTGGCGTCGGCATCGAACAGCCGCGCGCGGGTACGTGTCGGCGAAATCAGCCGCCGCAGCACCGGCGCCACCCGCTCCGGATTGATCGGGAAACTCAAATCCTCGTCATTGGGGGCGGGGGTGATGCTTTGCCCCGCCTGCAATTCGAGCAGCTTTTCCGGATTGATGGTGATGGAGTTGGTATCGACCGAGGCGGAAGCGGAGACCGCACCGGCGATGATCTCGCCCTGCGTCAGCAGGCTTTCCACGCGCGCATCGATCAGCCCTTCGCGGAACTGGTTGAGATAGAGAATGCCGCCGACCAGAACCACCGTCGCCGCGACGTTGAAAAAGAGGATGCGGCGCGTGAGGCTGGAAAACACCGCATTGCCGAAAATGCGCCGGATGATCGTCAGCGGATGGATACGATGGCGGCGTTCGCTGCCGCGTTCTTCGGCATCGTCGCTGTCCGAGACGGTTTCCGGCGTTTTCTTCAACACGTATTCAAGTCCTCACCACCCCCATATCGGGTGGTCCCTTCTGCGCGAGTCGGCTTCTTCAAGCCGCTTCGCGGAAGCGATATCCTACGCCATAAAGCGTTTCAATCATATCGAAGTCGCCATCGACCAGTTTGAACTTCTTGCGAAGGCGCTTGATGTGGCTGTCGATGGTGCGGTCGTCCACATAGACCTGTTCGTCATAGGCGGCATCCATCAGCGCGTCGCGGCTTTTCACCACGCCCGGCCGCTGCGCCAACGAATGCAGGATGAGGAATTCGGTGACCGTCAGCGTCACCGGCTCACCCTTCCAGGTGCAGGTGTGGCGTTCCTGGTCCATGGCGAGCTGCCCGCGCTCCAGCGTACGCGCCTGCTGATCGGCGGTCGGCTTCAGCACGCTGCCGGTTGCGGCGGACGCCTCACGGCTGCTGGCACGGCGCAGGATGGCCTTGACGCGTTCCACCAGAAGGCGCTGCGAGAAGGGTTTCGTGATGAAGTCGTCCGCACCCATCTTCAGGCCGAACAATTCGTCGATCTCTTCATCCTTGGAGGTGAGGAAGATGACCGGCAGATCCGACTTCTGGCGAAGACGCCGCAAAAGCTCCATGCCGTCCATGCGTGGCATCTTAATATCGAAAATGGCGAGCTGCGGCGGACGGGCGATCAACCCGTCAAGCGCGGAAGCGCCGTCCGTATACGTTTCGACCCGGTAGCCTTCGGCTTCGAGCGCGATCGATACCGAAGTCAGAATATTCCGGTCGTCGTCGACAAGCGCGATCGTCTGCATGTAGTTGGTCTCCATCGTCATTTTCTCGTAACTCCCGACATTCACCCAGCCAAGGTTGTGCGCCGCGAGCCACTCTCTTGAGTATAAAGGTGGAACAAATTGTGGCAAAGGAAAACTCGCTCCGAAATCGCCGGTCAGGCGGGAGCGGATTTTGCGAAAAGGCCGCAGCTGGATTTTAATGCGTCTTCAACCGATTTAAAAAGAAATAAAATCTTTTAAATCGATTAATATATTGAAATTGCTAAGTTTTTTAAAGTTCAGCTCTTGCGTTTCCAAAAGCTGCCACGTATTTTCCGAGGAAATTTCAACGTCCTTATCGTCATTAACAAGGAACGCGTCATGAACGAGCTTGGGGTTCATAATCCTGCCAATGGAGTTGCGGAACTCGGACTGGGCGAGGCCTCCCGCGTCTTTTATAACCTCAACGAGAGCGAATTATACGAAGAGGCGATCCGCAACGGCGAGGCCGAACTGACCATCGATGGCGCGTTGCGCGCCGTCACCGGCCAGCACACGGGCCGTTCTCCGAAGGACAAATTCGTCGTCCGCGACGCGTCCACCGAGAACACCATCTGGTGGGACAACAACAAGCCGCTTTCGCCGGAAAATTTCGAGCTGCTGCGTCAGGACATGCTGGCCCATGCCGCCGGCAAGACGCTTTACGTGCAGGATCTGATCGGCGGCGCCGATGAGGAAAATGCGCTGCCGACGCGCGTCGTCACCGAACTTGCCTGGCATTCGCTGTTCATCCGCAATCTGCTGATCCGTCCGAAGCAGGAGAAACTGGCGGGTTTCAAACAGAAGCTCACCATCATCAACCTGCCGAGCTTCAAGGCCGATCCGGCCCGTCACGGTGTGCGTTCGGAAACCGTCATCGCCTGCGATCTGACCAACGGCCTCGTTCTCATCGGCGGCACGTCCTATGCCGGTGAAAACAAGAAGTCGGTCTTCACGGTGCTGAACTACCTGCTGCCGGCCAAGGGCGTCATGCCCATGCATTGCTCCGCCAATGTCGGTCCGCAGGGTGATTCCGCCGTGTTCTTCGGCCTCTCCGGCACCGGCAAGACCACATTGTCTGCCGATCCGTCGCGCACGCTGATCGGCGATGACGAACATGGCTGGGGCGAGCACGGTATCTTCAATTTCGAAGGTGGCTGCTATGCCAAGGCGATCAAGCTTTCGGCCGAAGCCGAGCCGGAAATCTACGCCGCGACCCGCCGTTTCGGCACGGTTCTTGAGAACGTTGTGCTGGACGAAAACCGCGTTCCCGATTTCAACGACAACTCGCTGACGGAAAACACCCGCAGCGCCTATCCGCTGCACTTCATTCCGAATGCATCGGAAACGGGCATTGCCGGCCATCCGAAGACGATCATCATGCTGACGGCGGATGCCTTCGGCGTGCTGCCGCCGATCGCCCGGCTGACGCCGGAACAGGCCATGTACCACTTCCTCTCCGGTTACACCGCAAAGGTTGCCGGCACGGAAAAGGGCGTGACCGAGCCGGAAGCCACCTTCTCCACCTGCTTCGGCGCACCCTTCATGCCGCGCCACCCGGCGGAATACGGCAACCTGCTGCGCGAACTGATAGGCAAGCATGGTGTGGATTGCTGGCTGGTCAATACCGGCTGGACCGGCGGTGCTTACGGCATCGGCAAGCGCATGCCCATCAAGGCGACCCGCGCGCTTCTGACCGCCGCACTGACCGGCGACCTGAAGAATGCGGAATTCCGCACCGACGCGAATTTCGGCTTCGCCGTGCCCCTGTCGCTGGATGGCGTCGACAGCGCGATCCTCGATCCGCGTTCGACCTGGGCCGATGGCGCAGCCTATGACGCGCAGGCAAAGAAGCTGGTGTCGATGTTCGTCACGAACTTCACCAAGTTCGAAGACCACGTCGACAGCAAGGTTCGCGACGCTGCACCGGGCCTTTTGCTCGCGGCTGAATGAATGAAGCCTCATTTATGAGGAGGAGGGGACCCGGCCTTGTGCCGGGTTCTTTCGTTTGGCCTGCTGTTTCCATTCCTGCCGATCTATGGCATCACCGGCGCGGAGAAAGATCATGGCCAGCGACCCGCTTTACATCAGCAACCGTATCACCATCGCCGGCTGGGAGCTGACGGAGCAATTCGTGCTGGCCGGCGGGCCGGGCGGCCAGAACGTCAACAAGGTCTCGACGGCGGTTCAGCTGTTTTTCGACATTGCCAATTCGCCCTCCCTTCCGGATCGGGTAAAGACCAATGCACTGCGCCTCGGTGGCAGGCGCGTTTCGAAAGACGGCGTGCTGATGATCGAGGCAAGCCGGTTTCGCAGCCAGGAACGCAATCGCGAAGACGCGCGCGAAAGGCTGAAGGAACTGATCCTCGAAGCTGCCGCGCCGCCGCCGCCGGTGCGCAAGGCCACCAAGCCAACCAAGGGCTCCGTCGAGCGCCGCCTCAAGGCGAAGTCCGGTCGCTCCGATATCAAGAAAATGCGCGGCAAGCCCTCGGGCGAATAAGCGACGGTGAGACGGCGAATGTTTCACCCTTGTCATAGAGCTTCAAATATCGTCTGGTAAGCCTCCCTACAACCAAGGAGGGTGCTATGGGTCTGTTCAATTTCATCAAGGAAGCGGGAAAGAAGCTCGGTATCGGCGGCGATGATGCCCCGGATGTCGAAGCGGTCAAGAAGGAACTCGCTTCCCACGATCTCGGCACGGACAAGGTTCAGGTCGAGGTGGTGGACGACAAGGTCGTTCTGAAGGGCGAAGTCGCCGATCAGTCGGTTTTCGAAAAGGCGGTCATCGCGGTCGGCAATACGCTCGGCATTTCCAAGGTCGAAGCCGGCGAGCTGAAGGTGACTGAGGCGCCGGCGAAAGAACCCGTCTTCTACACGGTCAAGAAGGGCGACAATCTCTGGAAGATTGCGGAAGCCCAGTACGGCAAGGCCAATGGCGCGAAGAACAACATCATCTTCGAAGCCAACAAGCCGATGCTGACGCATCCCGACAAGATTTATCCCGGCCAGGTTCTGCGTATTCCTGATCTTGCTTAATAACGGGTTTTAACCGCGGAAGATGCCGCCACGCGCGGCATCTTCACAGCTTGCGAAGCGCTACCGTATCGATCAGGTGGTTCTTGCCCTTGCGAAGGATAAGATCGGCGCGCGGGCGCGTCGGCACGATGTTCTGCCGCAGGTTCTTCAGGTTGATGTTTTGCCAGAGACCTTCGGCAATGCTCAGCGCCGCCTCTTCGCTGATCGAGGCATAACGGTTGAAGAACGAATTGGGATCGCGGAAGGCGGTTTTTCTCAGATTCATGAACCGGTTCACATACCAGTTGTGAATGAGGCCCTCGTCAGCATCGATATAGATCGAGAAATCGAAAAAGTCGGAAACGATCGGCACGATCCGCCCGCCCGCCGGCAGGTCTCGCGATTGCAGCACGTTGATGCCTTCGAAGATGAGAATATCCGGCTGGTCGATGACAGTGAACTCGTTCGGCAGCACGTCGTAGGTCAGGTGCGAATAACGCGGTGCCTTCACATTTGGCTGGCCCGCCTTGATCGCCGACAGGAAACGCAGGAGCGCGCCGATATCGTAGCTTTCGGGAAAGCCCTTGCGCTCCATCAGGTTTTCCCGCCGCAGAATCTCATTCGGATAAAGAAATCCGTCTGTCGTGATGAGATCGACCTTGGGGCTGGAGGGCCAACGGGCCAGAAGCTCCTTCAGGATACGTGCTGTCGTCGATTTTCCAACCGCCACGGAGCCCGCAATACCGATAACAAAAGGTGTCTTGTTGACATCCGCCATGTTGAGAAAGCGGTTGCGCTGTTCGAACAGCAGCTGCGACGCTTCCACATGCGATGACAGGAGGCGCGACAATGACAGGTAAATGCGCCGCACCTCGTCCAGATCGATCGGGTCGTCCAGCGAGCGCAGACGTTTGACCTCGTCGGCGGAAAGCGTCAGTGGCGTATCGGCACGAAACTTCGACCATTCTTCCGAACTGAAGAAGTGGTAGGGCGAATATTCATCCGGTCGGAAATGATCGAGTGTGCTCGGCATGCCTCTCTCCCCGCTGCCTGCCTCGACATTCATGATGTCGGCCTCGCCGCCTTTTCCGCAAGGCCGGTTTGCCCCGTACGGCGCTCCAGTTCGGCAAAAACGTCGTCCAACGGAATGTCTGCGATCTTCAGCACCACCAGCAGATGGTAAAGCAGATCGGCCGCCTCGTTCTTCAGCCCATCGCGATCTTTCGCGATAGCAGCGATCACGGCTTCGACCGCCTCTTCGCCGAGTTTTTTCGCCGCACGCTCCTGGCCGGCAGCAACCAGCTTGGCCGTCCAGGATTCGTCAGGAGAGGCAGCGGCACGGGTCGCGACGATACGTTCCAGATCGGAAAGGGAAAATGCGCTCATGGGAAGTTCCTGCAATCAGTCGAGACGCATGGCGATGCCGTGCTCTGCCATGTAGTTCTTGGCTTGCCCGATCGAATAGGTGCCGAAGTGGAAGATGGAGGCGGCAAGCACCGCAGTCGCGTGGCCATCGCGCACGCCCGCCACCAGATCGTCCAGTGTGCCGACGCCGCCTGAGGCGATGACGGGCACGCGAACCTGATCGGCAATGCTGTGCGTCAGGCCGATATCGTATCCGCTCTTGGTGCCATCGCGATCCATCGAGGTGACAAGCAGTTCGCCGGCGCCGCGTTCGACCATCTTGATGGCGAATTCCACGGCGTCGATCCCGGTCGGCTGGCGGCCGCCATGGGTGAAGATTTCCCAGCGGCCTTCTTCTCCATCCTTCGAAACCCGCTTGGCGTCGATGGAAACGACGATGCACTGGTTGCCGAACTTGTCGGCCGCCTGCGCCACGAAATCCGGATCCTTGACGGCTGCGGAATTGATCGAGACCTTGTCCGCACCGCAAAGGAGCAGCTTGCGAATATCCGCGACGCTGCGAACCCCGCCACCGACGGTCAACGGCATGAAGCAATGGTCGGCGGTACGCGAGACGACATCGAAAATCGTGTCGCGATTATCCGAAGAGGCGGTAATGTCGAGAAAGCAGAGTTCGTCCGCTCCCGCCGCATCATAGGCTTTCGCTGCCTCGACCGGGTCGCCGGCATCGATCAGGTCGACGAAGTTCACGCCCTTGACGACACGGCCGTCTTTCACATCGAGGCAGGGAATAACGCGGGCTTTGAGGGTCATGCGTTTACTTCCTTTGCAGCCTTGATAAGGGCAAGCGCCTCAGCAGGGTCGATACGGCCGTCGTAAAGCGCACGGCCGGAAATCGCGCCCTCGAGCTTTGCGGCATCCGGCTGCAACATGCGCTTGATGTCGTCGATGGAGGCGAGACCGCCGGAGGCGATGACCGGGATGGAAATGGCATTCGCCAGTTCCAGCGTCGAAGCCCAGTTGATGCCGGCCAGAATGCCGTCGCGATCGATATCGGTGTAGATGATGGCCGCGACACCGGCACCTTCGAAACGTTTGGCCAGTTCGATGACGCCGAGTTCGGACGCTTCCGCCCAGCCCTCAACAGCGACCTTGCCGCCCTTGGCATCGATGCCGACGGCGACCTGACCGGGGAAACGCTTGCAGGCTTCGATGACCAGAACCGGGTCACGCACCGCCACGGTGCCGAGAATGACACGGGCAAGCCCACGGCTCAGCCACGCTTCGATATGATCGAGGGTGCGGATGCCGCCGCCGAGCTGCACCGGGTTTTTCGTGGCTTTCAGAATGGCGTCGACCGCCTCGCCGTTGACTGTCTGGCCGGCAAAGGCGCCGTTGAGATCAACGACATGCAGCCATTCGAAACCCTGATCCTCGAAGGCCTTGGCCTGTGCGCCGGGGTCTTCGTTATAAACGGTGGCCTGGTCCATATCGCCGAGTTTCAGGCGAACGCACTGGCCGTCTTTAAGGTCGATTGCGGGAAAAAGAATCATGTCAGGGCTTCCAGCGCAGGAAATTGGAAATCAGGGCAAGGCCGAGCGTCTGGCTTTTTTCCGGGTGGAATTGCGCCCCCGCCATATTGTCGCGACCGACGAAAGCCGTCATCGCGCCACCGTAATTGGTGGTGGCGATGACATCCGTCGAGTGCTTGGCGGCCAGATGATAGGAATGCACGAAATAGGCGTGCAACCCGTCCGCGCCGGTCTTGATGCCGTCGAACAGCGGATGGGCGTGGCGAATTTCCAGCGTGTTCCAGCCGATCTGCGGAATCTTGAGGCTCGGATCGGACGGCGTCATTTCCACGACATCGCCTTCGATCCAGCCGAGGCCGGTGCTGACAGTTTTTTCCAGCCCGCGCGAGGACATTAGCTGCATGCCGACGCAGATACCAAGAAAGGGATGGGCCTTTTTCTCCACGGCTTCGATGAGTGCGTCATGCATGCCGGGAACAGCGTCGAGACCGGCGCGGCAATCCGCATAGGCGCCGACACCGGGCAGAACGATGCGATCCGCCGAGGCGACATGATCCGGCCTGTCGGTCAGATCGATGGTTGCATTGATGCCGGCTTCACGGGCGGCACGCTCGAAAGCTTTGGTGGCCGAACGCAGATTGCCCGAACCGTAGTCGATGATCGCGACACGCATGTCAGCGCCTTCCATTCAAGTCGAAAAGAAACGATCCGGCGGGATCGTTGACGAAGTTTTTGTCGCCGCTCCTTCGCGGCGAAGGTGACCAGACTGGCTGGGACAGCCGTTCCGCCCTCTCGGTGTTTTCGGAGAGACCGGAGAAATATATGTCTTCGGCGCTCGAAAGATCAGGGGCGGAAACGACGGATGTCAGCGTCCAGCCTTTGCGGATCAGGTGCCGGACGAGAAAATCGCGTCCCTCCAGCGCCGTGATGAGCCCGATGGCAAAACCGCAGAGAATGCCAACCGGTTCGAATCCGGCTAATATCGAGACCTGCCCGGCCAGAAGGAGCGCTATGACAACGATGGCCGTTGCCAGCCACAGCCGGTTGATCGCAAGCCATAGCCAGGGCGCAATGAGAGCCAGCCAGACGAAACGGTCTGCAACAAAGCGGGTCGTCTTGTGGTCCCTGTCCGGCCCTTTGGGGGCTTCCAGAACGAGATAGCTTGTCATGGGCTTCCTGACAGCTTTGGCGTCAGGCCAGCATGCCCTTCGTGGAGGGAACGCGGCCTGCCTGCCGGGGGTCGATCTCGGTTGCCGTGCGAAGAACGCGGGCAACGGCCTTGAAGCATGTTTCGGCGATATGATGGTTGTTGGCGCCGTAATGGTTCAGGATATGCAATGTGATGCCGGCATTCTGCGCCAGCGCCTGGAAGAACTCGCGCACCAGTTCGGTGTCGAAGGTGCCGATCTTCGGCGCGGAAAAATTGACGTTCCAGACGAGGAAAGGCCGGCCGGAAATATCGACGGCGGCCTTGGTCATCGTCTCGTCCATGGCAAGATCGAGCGAGGCATAACGGGTAATGCCGCGCCGGTCGCCCAATGCCCTGGCAATCGCCTGGCCGATGGCAATGCCCGTATCTTCCACCGTGTGATGATCGTCGATATGCAGGTCGCCCTGAACCTCGATCTCCATGTCGATCAGCGAATGGCGGCTGAGCTGGTCCAGCATATGGTCGAAAAATCCCACGCCGGTGGAGATTTTCGATTTGCCGGTGCCGTCGATATCCACGCGCACCGAAACCGAGGTTTCGTTGGTCTTGCGGATAATCTCGCCTTTACGTTCTGCCATTTTGGCCGCTCCGTGAAAATGTTGCCGTTCCTTATCAGCACGGGACACAAATATCCAGTTGTTCCATCGTCTTGCCTGACATGCTCAAAACGGTGCGTCGCCTCGAAGATTGCAATCGCGAAAAGCAAACTTACATAGAACTCGAGAAGGGCCGCATCCCGGCCCGTTAACCGCAGGCCCGGCAGGGCAGACAGGTGTTTGATGACAACAATTATTACAGTCAGAAAGGGCGGCAAGGTCGTCATGGCTGGCGATGGTCAGGTAAGCCTTGGCCAGACGGTCATGAAGGGCAATGCCCGCAAGGTTCGCCGCATCGGCAAGGGCGAAGTGATTGCCGGTTTTGCCGGTGCAACAGCGGATGCTTTTACGCTGCTTGACCGTCTTGAAAAGAAACTCGAGCAATATCCGGGCCAGCTCATGCGTGCAGCCGTGGAGCTTGCGAAGGACTGGCGCACGGATAAATATCTGCGCAATCTCGAGGCCATGATGCTGGTGGCCGATAAATCCACCACGCTCGCCATCACCGGCAATGGCGATGTGCTGGAACCGGAACATGGCGCGATTGCCATCGGTTCCGGCGGCAACTACGCCTTTGCGGCTGCCCGCGCCATGATGGATACGGACAAATCGGCGGAAGAGGTGGCGCGTCAGTCGCTCGATATCGCCGCCGATATCTGCGTTTATACCAATCACAATCTCGTCGTCGAAACGCTCGACGCCGAATAAGCCAGTTTCTCACCCAAGGGTCCTGTGGGCCGGGCCGGAATGGCCGGCCGGAACAGGAAAGCCGAGAGGATAGAATGACCACTTTTTCTCCCCGGGAAATCGTCTCGGAACTCGACCGCTTCATCATCGGCCAGCATGAGGCCAAACGTGCGGTCGCGATTGCGCTGCGTAACCGCTGGCGCCGCCAGCAGCTCGATGAGAGCCTGCGCGATGAAGTCATGCCGAAAAATATTCTCATGATCGGGCCGACCGGTGTCGGCAAGACGGAGATTTCCCGCCGCCTCGCGAAGCTGGCCGGTGCACCCTTCATCAAGGTCGAGGCGACGAAATTCACCGAAGTCGGTTATGTCGGCCGCGATGTCGAACAGATCATTCGCGATCTGGTCGAGATCGGCATCGGCCTCGTGCGTGAAAAGAAGCGCGCCGAAGTACAGGCCAAGGCGCATCAAAGCGCCGAAGAGCGGGTGCTCGATGCGCTGGTTGGCGCAACCGCATCGCCCGGTACGCGTGAAAGCTTCCGCAAGAAGCTGCGCGACGGCGAACTGGACGACAAGGAAATCGACATCGAGGTGGCGGATAGCGGATCGGGCATGCCCGGTTTCGAAATTCCCGGTATGCCGGGCGCCAATATCGGCGTTCTCAACCTGTCGGAAATGTTCGGCAAGGCCATGGGCGGCCGCACCAAGAAGGTGCGCACGACAGTATCTAAATCCTATGCCGATCTTATCCGCGATGAATCCGACAAGCTGCTCGACAATGAAATGATCCAGCGCGAGGCGGTGAAATCGGTCGAAAATGACGGCATCGTCTTCCTCGACGAAATCGACAAGATCGCCGCCCGTGACGGCGGCATGGGCGCCGGCGTGTCGCGCGAAGGCGTGCAGCGCGATCTCCTGCCGCTTGTCGAAGGCACGACGGTTTCGACGAAATATGGACCGGTGAAGACCGACCACGTTCTCTTCATCGCATCGGGCGCTTTTCATGTGGCGAAGCCTTCGGACCTTCTGCCCGAACTTCAGGGCCGTCTGCCGATCCGTGTCGAGCTGAAGCCGCTGACCAAGGAGGATTTCCGCCGCATCCTGACGGAGACGGAAGCAAGCCTCATCCGCCAGTACAAGGCGTTGATGGCGACGGAAGAACTCGACCTCGATTTCACCGACGATGCAATCGATGCTCTGGCCGATGTGGCGGTTCATCTCAATTCGTCGGTCGAGAATATCGGTGCGCGCCGCCTGCAGACGGTGATGGAGCGCGTTCTGGACGAGATTTCCTTCAATGCGCCGGATCGCGGCGGTTCCGCCGTCAAGATCGATCAGGAATATGTCCGCAAACATGTCGGCGATCTCGCCGCCGATACGGACTTGTCCCGCTATATTCTCTGAAGATTTCAGGGATACGAGAAAGAAGAGTGCGGCCATATTTGCCGCACTCTTTTATTTTATCCGCCTTGTCTCGCATTCAGCCCGCATTTTGTTTATGGGAAGGGCTGCATTCCGGTTGGAACCGCTTTAGTGGAATGATCCGGTTTTCCCAGCGTATTTCGCTGGCGGAAGCCGCAGGCTTGAGAAAAGGCATTCGCTCGTGCGCAAAACTCTTCTGGCATTTGCCGCTGCTTTGACGTTTACCGTCACTGCGTCTTCTTACGTCGAAGCCGCGACGGTCGTTCCGCCAGGCAATCGCAATGCCGAACAGCCCGGCGTTCCCGGCGCTTCCGCAAAAAGAACGAAGGCGTCCAACACCTCTTTCGAGCGCAAGTACCAGAAGGTCATCGATCTTTTGTCCTCCGACAGGGCTCTGATCGCCAAGATCAAGTCGACGGCCGGGCGCTACGGCATCGATCCGATCCATATGATCGGCGCGATCGTCGGCGAACATACCTATAATGTCGACGCCTATGACCGGCTGCAGTCCTATTACGTCAAGGCGGCCTCTTATGCGGGCAACAGCTTCCGTTTCGGCTACAAGGACGAAACCATCGCGCAGTTTCTCGCCCATTCGCAATTTGCCAAATGCCAGTCGAAAAAGGATTCCTACAGTGTCTGGAACTGTCGGGAAGATGTCTGGGAAGACAGTTTCCGCGGCAAGACGGTCGATGGTGTCGCCTACCCGAACAACCGTTTCAGTGCTGTGTTTTTCCAGCCCTTCTATGCCGGCCAGACCTTCGGCCTCGGCCAGATCAACCCGCTGACCGCGCTGATGTTGTCCGATATGGTGTCGAGAACTTCGGGTTATGAGAAGCTGGATGAGAACGACGCCACCGCTGTCTACACCGCCATCATGGACCCTGACCGGTCGCTTGCTTTCATGGCGGCGTCCATCCGCAAGTCCATCGACGACTATAGATCTATTGCCGACATGGATATTTCGAAAAATCCGGGTGTGACCTCCACGCTTTATAATGTCGGCGGGTCGCAGCAGCGTGCCGCTGCGCTTGCCCAGAAGAACCGCCAGCGCGCCGCAGGCGGGGAGCAACCGCTGTTGCCGGAGGAAAATTATTACGGCTGGCTGGTGAATGATCGCATCAAGGATTTGCAGGCGCTTTTGTAGAAAAAGGCGACTATCGCCCGTATTGTTTCCAAAATGGAAATAATATTTGGCTGTCCGCCGCAATTGACGAGCGGCCGTTTCCGCGTCCAATCTGTGCCTTCAGAATAGAGGAGGCGCATGTGAGCCGCACGAATAAATTCGGTCTTTCCATCGATGACAGGCTTTATGCCTTTTTGACTGACGACGTCCTGCCCGGCACGGGTCTGGACAGCGAGGCGTTCTTCGAAGGTTTTTCGACCATTGTTCACGAGCTTTCTCCGAAGAACCGCGAATTGCTGGCAAAGCGTGACGCCCTGCAGGAAAAGCTGGATGGTTGGTATCGGCAGAATGGCGCGCCGGCGGATTTTGACGCCTATGAGGGCTTTCTGAAGGAAATCGGCTATCTGCTGCCGGAAGGTCCCGGCTTCCAGGTGGAAACCAGCAATGTCGACCCTGAAATCGCCGCCGTTGCCGGCCCGCAGCTCGTCGTTCCGGTCATGAATGCGCGTTATGCGCTGAATGCGGCCAATGCCCGCTGGGGTTCGCTTTACGATGCGCTTTACGGCACGGATGCTATTTCTGACGCCGATGGTGCGGAGAAGGGCAGGGGGTATAATCCAAAGCGCGGTGAAAAGGTCATTGCCTGGGCGCGAAACTTCCTCGATGAATCCGCTCCGCTGGAAATGGGAAGCTGGTCCGAGGTGACCGGTTTCAAGATCGAGGATGGCCTGTTGCAGCTTGCTATCGGCGACGCCAGGACTGGTCTCAAGGATGCAGCCCAGTTTAAGGGTTTCAGCGGCGAAGCGGCAAAGCCTGCAACGATCCTGCTCGGCAAGAATGGCCTGCACACCGAAATCGTCATCGATCCCACGACCGAAATCGGCAAGGGCGACAAGGCGGGAATCTCCGATGTCATTCTCGAATCCGCGCTCACGACCATCATGGATTGCGAAGATTCGGTTGCCGCCGTCGATGCCGAAGACAAGGTGCTGGTTTATGGCAACTGGCTTGGCCTGATGCGCGGCGACCTGACCGAAGAAGTCTCCAAGGGCGGCAAGACCTTTACCCGCAGCCTCAACCCGGATCGTTATTATACCGCTCCCAGCGGTTCCGCGCTCACACTACCGGGCCGTTCCCTGATGCTGGTGCGCAATGTCGGTCATCTGATGACCAATCCGGCGATTCTCGACAGGGATGGTCGGGAGGTTCCTGAAGGCATCATGGATGCCGTCGTCACGGCGTTGATCGCCCTTTATGATGTCGGTCCATCCGGGCGGCGTCAGAATTCCCGCGCCGGCTCCATGTATGTCGTCAAGCCGAAGATGCACGGGCC
This sequence comes from Agrobacterium leguminum, assembly GCF_015704895.1. GTDB lineage: Bacteria > Pseudomonadota > Alphaproteobacteria > Rhizobiales > Rhizobiaceae > Agrobacterium > Agrobacterium leguminum. The sequence continues at coordinate 374,053 of NZ_JADQWB010000003.1, forward strand.
GGAGGAAGTTGCCTTCGCCAACGAAATCTTCAGCCGGGTCGAAAAGCTTGTCGGCATGGCGCAGAACACCATGAAAATGGGCATCATGGATGAGGAGCGCCGCACCACGGTCAACCTCAAGGAAAGTATTCGCGCCGCGAAGGATCGCGTCGTCTTCATCAATACGGGTTTCCTCGACCGTACCGGTGACGAAATCCACACCTCGATGGAAGCGGGTCCGATGATCCGCAAGGGCGACATGAAGCAGGCGGCATGGATCGCCGCTTACGAGAACTGGAACGTCGATATCGGCCTCGAATGCGGCCTTTCCGGCCATGCGCAGATCGGCAAGGGCATGTGGGCCATGCCGGACCTGATGGCCGCGATGCTGGAGCAGAAGATCGCGCATCCGAAGGCCGGTGCCAACACCGCTTGGGTGCCGTCGCCGACGGCGGCGACGCTGCATGCCACGCATTATCACAAGGTCGATGTCGCTGCCGTTCAGGAAGGATTGAAAAGTCGCGGCCGTGCGAAGCTTTCCGATATTCTGTCGGTGCCGGTCGCGCCGCGTCCCAACTGGACGCCGGAAGAAATCCAGCGCGAACTCGACAACAACGCGCAGGGCATTCTCGGATACGTCGTGCGCTGGGTCGATCAGGGCGTTGGCTGCTCGAAGGTGCCGGATATCAACAATATCGGGCTGATGGAGGACCGCGCCACGCTGCGCATCTCCGCGCAGCATATGGCGAACTGGCTGTGCCATGGCGTGGTGACGCAGGAACAGATCGTCGAGACCATGAAGCGCATGGCCGCCGTGGTCGATGCGCAGAATGTTGGCGATCCGGCCTATCTGCCGATGGCACCCGATTTCGATGGCTCGGTGGCATTTCAGGCGGCTGTCGAACTGGTGCTGAAGGGCCGTGAACAACCGAACGGCTACACCGAGCCGGTTCTGCACCGCCGCCGTCTGGAACTGAAGGCCAAGCAGGCGGCCTGAAGCCGTCAGCCGTCCTGAGAAATAAAAAAGCCGCCGGGGAAATCCACGGCGGCTTTTTCTTGTCTGGTATGTGATCTTTACTGGATCACGATGACCTTGGTGCTGCGACCGGGACGAACGCGGCTGTAAAGGTCGATGACGTCCTGGTTGATCATGCGGATGCAGCCGGAAGAGGCGGCGGTGCCGATCGAGGCCCATTCGGGCGAACCATGGATGCGGAACAGCGTGTCCTGTCCCTTTTCATTGAAGAGATACATGGCGCGCGCGCCGAGCGGGTTGGTAAGACCCGGACCCATGCCGGCCTCGACATATTTGGCGACTTCCGGCTTACGGTCCGCCATTTCTTTCGGCGGATGCCACATCGGCCATTCCTGCTTCCAGGCGACATAGGCCTCACCGGCCCAGGCAAAACCTGCCTTGCCGACGCCGATGCCGTAGCGAACCGCGCGGTTGCCGGAGAGGATGTAATAGAGGTAACGCTCACGCGTATTGACGATGATGGTGCCGGCGCGTTCGGATGTCTGGAATTCGACGATCTGACGGCGGTACTTCTCATTCACACGATTGATCGGAATGGCCGGCAGCGCATAGCCCGCATCGGTTACGGGACCGTAGACATCGTTGAAGATCTGGACCGTTTCGACCTTCGCCGGAACGGGGTCAGCAACCGGTACAGACGCTGCGATCTTGCCGGAGGTCGGAGCGGAGGATTGGGAGGTAGTTTCGGCGCAGCCGGCCAGAGCCAGTGCTGCCGTCAGACCGAGTGCGGTCAATGGGGTACGGATGCGCATGTCGTTCTCGCGGAAAATTCGCCAAATTGTGCGAAAGAGTAGGCTTAATTGGATAAATCGGTTATTTTCCATTCAGCCGCTCTTGGCAAGCCGTTGCGCCGCCGCGAAACGGTCGGGCATTTAAAATTGCCGGTTGATTGCCTTTTTGCAACAATAGGCCAAACGCTTCAGTAGCCTTTATCCATGACTATTCTTTCCGTTACCAACAATAATCCGTTAATAGACGGTCGCCAGTCGGACAAAGCGATGCTGGTGCGCCGCGGCGTTCAGGTGCTTCTGCACGAAATGCGCCATTCGGTGCTGCCCGAACTGCCGCTTGCAAGCGGGAGACGGGCAGATCTCATCAGCCTGTCGGTCAAGGGTGAAATCTGGATCATCGAAATCAAATCCTCCATCGAGGATTTCCGTGTCGATCGCAAATGGCCGGAGTATCGCCTGCATTGCGACCGGCTGTTCTTCGCCACCCATCCTGAAGTGCCGACCGACATATTCCCGGAGGAATGCGGGCTGATCCTGTCGGATGGATATGGTGCCCATATGCTGCGCGATGCGCCGGAACATAAATTGCCGCCGGCGACCCGCAAGTCGGTAATGCTGGATTTCTCGAGAACCGCTGCGACCCGGCTGATGCTGGCGGAATGGACGACCGGGCGCAGCTTCGGAGAATGACTTCGGTTATTTGGGCGCGCGTTTGGCGAGAATGCGCTGCAGCGTTCGCCGGTGCATGTTCAGCCGGCGGGCGGTTTCCGAAACGTTGCGCTCGCACATTTCATAGACACGCTGAATATGCTCCCACCGAACCCGGTCTGCCGACATCGGGTTTTCGGGAACTTCGGTCTTTTCGCCCTTGCGCTGCGTCAACGCATTGAACACATCGTCCGCATCGGCGGGCTTGGCCAGATAATCCAGCGCCCCGAGTTTCACGGCGGTGACGGCGGTTGCGATATTACCGTAGCCGGTCAGAACGACGATCTGCGTATCGTCCCGGTTCTGCCTGATGGCCTCGATGACTTCCAGACCGTTGCCATCCGCAAGCCTCAGATCGACAACCGCATATTTCGGCGGTGCAGCTTTGGAGCGGGCAATGCCGTCGCTGACCGTCTCGGCGGTGTCGACGGTAAAGCCACGTGTTTCCATTGCCCGGGCAAGCCGGCGCAGAAACGGGCCGTCATCATCGACGATCAGCAGCGATCTGTCGGGTCCGATCGGGTCGACATCGTCCGTTGGCGCGCTGGTGGAGTTGTTCTGGTCTTCTGTCTTCATGTTTCCGGCCTTCCGGCAACTTCGTCGGCTTGGTTTTCTTCTTCTTATCGCCGCTTCAACGTGGATGGTAAAGTCAACGGCTTCTTTTATCGTCCATAAGCGCCCGAGGCCAGACGATTGTGACCCGTGCGCCCGTTCCGCTCGTGCCACGATTTTCAAAGGTGACGGTGGCGCCGGAGCGCTCCAGCAGGGTCTTGGCGATGAAAAGCCCGAGCCCGAGCCCGCCCGCCCGGGTGTCATTGTGACGTTCGGTCACATAGGGCTCGCCGATACGGGCAAGCACGTCATGGGCATAACCCGGCCCATCGTCTTCAATGATGACGGCGACGTTCTGCTGGTCGTAGTCCACCGTCACGGTCACTTTTTCCCGCGCGTAGTCCACGCCGTTTTCAATGAGGTTGCCAAGACCGTAGATGATACCGGCATTGCGGATACCGACCGGCTCGTCGGCGCGATTGTTCTTTTCAACGAGTTCGAGGCGGATGCCGAATTCCCTATGCGGCGCCATCACCTCCTCGATCAGCGAGGAGAGCGGCAGGCGGCGCATGTGCTCCTCATTGTCGGCGGAAAGCGAGGTGAGGCGGCGCAGAATGTCACGGCATCTTTCGCTCTGGCTGCGCAGCAGGGCTATATCTTCGCCGAATTTTTCGTCGTTTCCGAGTTCCCGCTCCATCTCCTTCGCGACGACACTGATGGTCGCGAGCGGCGTGCCAAGCTCATGCGCCGCTGCCGCCGCCAGCCCATCCAGCTGCGAGAGATGTTTTTCCCGCTCCAGCACCAGTTCGGTTGCAGCCAGAGCATCTGCCAGCTGGTTTGCCTCATGCGAAACGCGATAGGCGTAAAAGGCCGCAAAAGAGGTCGTGGCGATGATCGCGACCCAGGTGCCGACATGCAGCAGAAGCTGGATCGGCAAAACCTCGCCGGGATACCACGGAACCGGAAAGGGCGAAAAAGCGATCGCGGTCGAGCAGATGACGGCAAAGCCGAGGAGAATGAGCGAATGCCGCAGCGGCTGGGAGGCAAAGGCAATGATGACCTGCACGCAGATCAGCGGCGCGAAGGGATTGGAAAGTCCGCCGGTGATGTAAATGAGCGCTGTCAATTGCAGCAGGTCGAAGGCCAGCAGCAATGTCGCTTCCCAGGGCTCCAGACGATAGGTGGAGGGAAAACGGGCTGTAAGAAACAGATTTGCAAGAGCGAGTGCCGCGATCAGAAGGCCGCAGGCCAGAAGCGGCAGGGGGAAATTGAGCCCGAAAGCGACAAGCAGGATCGTTGCCGTTTGTCCCGCAACCGCCAGCCAGCGCAGCCAGACGATGGTCTGCAGCCTTATCCTGCGGCTGGCGCGGCCGAGCCTCGTGGTTTCGATAGAATGGCCAGCCACCGTCATCTCCTTTGCCCTGTTCATCATCGTCACGTCCCGCGCGGTTTTGCACGGCTGGTCGGCAGGGCCGATGCCGGGTCTTCCGGCCATGGATGGCGTGGATAACGCCCGCGCATATCCGCCCGCACATCCTTCCAGGACCCCGACCAAAAACCGGGAAGATCGCGTGTCGTCTGTATCGGCCTGTGCGCCGGGGAGGTCAATTCCAGGAGCAGCGGCAACCGCCCCTGCGCAATGGACGGGTGGGCCCTCAGCCCGAAAAGTTCCTGCACGCGAATGGAAAGCGTCGGTTCACTGGCGTCGTAACGGATGGGATGCCGCTGGCCCGTCGGCGCTTCGAAATGCGTCGGCGCCAACTTGGCGAGATCGCGCGCCACCTCATGCGGCACCAGAGACAGGATTCCTTCGGAGAGGCTGCCGGGCCGGATGTCCTGCAGGCTGCGCGCACCGTTCTGAAAAGGGACGAACCATTCGTCCAGCCTGGAAAGCAACGCCTCGTCGCTGACATCCGGCCAGGGCTCCCCGATACTGGCGTTCAGAAAGCCGATCCTGTCGCGCAACTGCAGCGTCTCTTTCGAAAAAGGAAGTATGCCGATGCCGAATTCCCGAACGCCATTGGCGAGCGCCTGTGCCGCCTGTTCGCCCTCGGGACGGGGCAGGGGTGTCTCATCGAGGATGATGGCGCCAAGCCGCGTCACCTTTCGCGCGCGCGCCTGGCCGCTCGCCTTGTCGAAAAGCAGCTGGTCCTGCTGAACGATGAGATGCGGCATCCGCTCTTCTATATCGCTCCTCTCTATGCCTGCCGCCGCAAGGATACGCGGCTGCGCCGCTCGCCCGGTAATATCGGCAACCACCAGCATTTTGCTCGCCGCCAGCCGTTCTGTCTCGGCAAGCTCTGCGCCACGCCCGTTAGCCATCACATAACGTCCCCGCGCGCCGCGCTGAAGCGCGATCCTGTCCGGATAGGCATGCAGCAGCAATGGACCGGCCTCGCTCGGCAACTCGGCTGTCGCCGTTTTGTCGCCGATCGCGTCGAACAGCCTCGATGCCAGCTTGCGCGCCGCCTGTGCCCTTTCGCTCCTGTCGGAGAGAAAGCGTCGCAGCCGTTCATCGAGATCGATATCGTTTCCGCCGAGCCCCTGTTCCGTCAGCATGACGGCGAGCATCGCCGCCTTTTTCCCCGCGCCTTCGCTTGCCGCCGCAATCACCATGGCCGCCAGCCGTGGCGGCAATGAAAGGCCGCGCATCAGATGGCCGCGCTGCGTCAGCGCTCCGCCTTTGTCGAGCGCGCCCAGATTTTTGAGAAGCGCCACCGATTCTTTAAGTGCGGCTTCGGGGGGCATATCCAGAAAGGCAAGAGAAGAGGGATCCTGAACACCCCAATAGGCGAGATCGAGCGCAAGGCCGGCAAGATCGCTCGCCAGAATTTGCGGTGGCGTAAAGGCGTTGAGCGCCGCCGTCTGCCCCGAATGCCACAGGCGGATCGCAACACCGGGTTCCGTTCGCCCGGCGCGACCCGCCCGCTGGTCGGCGGAAGCGCGCGACACCCGCACCGTTTCCAGCCTCGTGATTCCCGTTGCCGGCTCGAAGACAGGTAGTCGCTGCAATCCGCTGTCGATCACCACACGCACGCCATCGATGGTAATCGAGGTCTCCGCAATCGAGGTGGCCAGCACGATCTTGCGTCGTCCGGCCGGCGCCGGCTTTATCGCTGCATCCTGCTCCTTCTGTGAAAGGTTACCGTAAAGCGGGATGATATCCGTATCGTCGGGAAAACGTCCCTCCAGCCGCGTGGCCGTTCGGGTAATTTCCGCCTGTCCCGGTAGAAAGGCGAGGATGGAGCCGGTTTCCGACCCATGGGCCTCAGTGATCGCCTTGGTGACTTTCTCTTCAATCGGCACGCCCTGCCAACGATCCTCATAACGGACGTCGATTGGAAACGTCCGCCCAAGGCTCTGAATGACCGGGGCGTCTGCCATGAGCGTGCTGATGCGTTCGACATCGAGAGTGGCGGACATGACGAGGATACGCAGATCATCCCGCAACCCACCCTGCACGTCGAGCGCAAGCGCCAGTCCGAAATCGCCGTCAAGCGAACGCTCGTGAAACTCGTCGAAAATCAGCGTCGAAACGCCGGCAAGTTCAGGATCGTCCAGGACCATCCGGGCAAACACGCCTTCGGTCACCACTTCTATGCGGGTTTTCGAGGAGACGCGATTGTCGAGCCGCATACGATAGCCGACGGTTTGCCCGACATCCTCGTGAAGCAGTTCGGCCATGCGCCCGGCTGCGGCACGGGCGGCAAGCCGGCGGGGCTCGAGAAGAATGATCTTGCCGTCACCCCGCCAGTCCTGCTGCAAAAGATGAAGCGGCACGAGCGTCGTTTTACCCGCGCCCGGTGGAGCTGAAAGAACTGCGCGCTTCGCCCCGGCCAGAGCCTCGGCGATATCGCCCAGAACGGCACTGACGGGAAGTTCGGGCAATTCGGTCTTTATAGGAACGGGCATTCTGGTCATGCAAACAGGCCTGCGGCATCTGGGGTGATGTTTAAGCGTCTCATATGCCGTTTCTAATGCACGGTCCCGCACTTTGACAGCCGTATGTAAGGAGCAGGCAAATGCTCCGTCGTCAAAGTTGCGGTTCCTTGCGCGCTATTTGCAGTCAGGACCGGAGGGTAGGGCATTGGGCGTATGGCGAAACGTCGGAAGATTCTGCTTCTTTCGCTTGTTTTCGCTTCGATTCACGAAACTACCTAATAAAATCAATAGTTTGATAAAAATGTCAGTTTTTTGACGAAGGGTGTGTTGACTTGTTTGGTTGGGTGGATTTATAAGTCCGCTCACTGAACGAGGGCGGCGGCGCTGCTGGCGACGGCGACTTTCGTTCTTAAGAAATC
>NZ_JADQWB010000040.1 GCF_015704895.1 Agrobacterium leguminum
CCGGCGGTGGTGGCACCTTTTTGGCGGGCATAATCGCCGGTCACCAGGTTCATGCGCGGCGAGCCGATGAAGCCGGCGACGAAGAGGTTGGCGGGGGAGCGGTAAAGCTCCATCGGCGAGCCGACCTGCTCGATATTGCCGCGGTTGAGCACCACGATCTTGTCGGCCATGGTCATGGCTTCCACCTGGTCGTGGGTGACGTAGATCATCGTCGTCTTCAGCGTGTTGTGCAGCTCGGAGATTTCCAGCCGCATGGTGCCGCGCAGCGCCGCATCGAGGTTGGAGAGCGGTTCGTCGAACAGGAAGGCGGAAGGTTCGCGCACGATGGCGCGGCCGATGGCGACACGCTGGCGCTGGCCGCCTGAGAGCTGCGAGGGCCGGCGTTCGAGATAATCGGTAAGGTTCAGCACCCGGGCGGCGTCTTCCACCTTTTTATCGATGATCGCCTTGTCGAGCTTGGCCATCTTCAGCGGGAAGGCGATGTTGTTCCTGACACTCATATGCGGATAAAGCGCATAGGACTGGAACACCATGGCAAGGCCACGCTCGGCCGGCGCCTTTTCGGTGACATCCTTGCCGTCGATGACGATCTTGCCGCCGGAGACGTCTTCCAGCCCGGCGATGAGGCGCAAAAGCGTGGACTTGCCGCAGCCGGAGGGGCCGACGAAGACGACGAATTCGCCGTCGTTGATATCGAGATCGATCGACGGGATGACTTTCGCCTCACCGAAGAGCTTGGACACGTTCTGAAGGGAAATGCTGCCCATGTTTGTCGTTCCTTATTTCACGGCGCCAAAGGTCAGGCCACGCACGAGTTGTTTCTGCGAGAACCAGCCGATGACGAGAATGGGGGCGATCGCCATCATCGAGGCGGCCGAGAGTTTTGCCCAGAACAGCCCCTGCGGGCTTGAGAAGGAGGCGATGAAGGCCGTCAGCGGCGCTGCATTGGTGGTCGTCAGCCGGATGGTCCAGAAGGCTTCGTTCCAGGCGAGGATGACGTTCAAAAGCAGTGTCGATGCAATGCCCGGCACCGCCATCGGTGTCAGCACATGGACGATCTCGTTCCACAAGGATGCGCCGTCCATGCGGGCGGCTTCCAGAATCTCGCCGGGGATTTCCCGGAAATAGGTGTAGAGCATCCAGATGACGATCGGCAGGTTGATGAAGGTGAGCATGATGGTGAGGCCAATGCGGGTATCGAGCAGGCCGGCATTGCGGAAGATCAGATAGATCGGCACCAGCACGGCGACGGCCGGCATCATCTTGGTGGAGAGCATCCACATCAAAATGTCCTTGGTGCGCTTGGTCGGCGAGAACGCCATGGCCCAGGCGGCGGGAATGGCGATGATCAGCGCGATGATCGTCGAGCCGAGCGACAGCACCACCGAGTTCATGAACGGCTTGAAGTAATCGCGCTGGGTCTGGACCGTCACGTAATTCTCAAGCGTGCCCGAGGGAATGAGGCTGAAGCCGGCGATCGCTTCCGGCTCGGTCTTGATCGAGGTGAGGAAGGCATAGAGGATCGGGAAGAACAGCAGGAGCGCCACGGCCCAGGCCGCGATGGAAAAGCCGATCTTCGCACGTGTGGTTGTCTTGCGGGCCATGATTAGACCTCCCCTGAGGTAATAGCGGCAAACGCACGGGGCCGTTTCGGTGCTGAGACGGAGACATCCGCTCCACCCTCATCCCTGTGCTTGTCACAGGGATCCAGCCAGCCCAAGTCTTTGGGCTGAGAAAGAGTCTTCCCGCCGCGCCGACGCGCGTCGGCTGGATTCCTGTGACGAGCACAGGAATGAGGGAGGTGGGGCGTTGATGCCGCAGATAGAACCATTGTCATATCCCCCTACCGGTCGAGGTTCTTGCCGACGGCGCGCATCAGGAAGATGGCGACGATATTGGCGAGGATGACGGCGATGATACCGCCGGCCGAAGCGCCGCCGACGTCGTAGCCTAAAAGCGCGGTGCGATAGATGAGGAAGGCGAGGTTGGTGGAGGCATAACCCGGGCCGCCATTGGTGGTGACGAGGATTTCCGCATAGACGCCGAGCAGGAAGATCGTCTGGATCAGGATGACGACGGTGATGGCGCGGGAAAGATGCGGCAGGGTCAGGTAGACGAAGCGATTGACGAAGTTGGCGCCATCCATCTCGGCCGCTTCCTTCTGCTCGCCATCGAGCGACTGCAGGGCGGTGAGCAGGATCAGCGTCGCGAACGGCAGCCATTGCCAGGCGACGATGATGATGATGGAGAGCAGCGGAAACTGCGCGAACCAGTCGACCGGCTGGAAACCGAAGAAGCGGGAGAGATCGGCAAGCACGCCGTAACCGGGATGCATGATCATGTTCTTCCACACCAAAGCTGCGACAGGCGGCATGACGAAGAAGGGCGAGATGATCATGATGCGCACGATGCCCTGGCCGAAAATGTCATTGTCGAGCAGAAGCGCAATGGCGATGCCGCCGATGACAGTGATCAGCAGCACGCCGCCGACGATCAGCAGCGTGTTCCAGATCGACTGGAAGAAGGCCGGATCGGTATAGAAATACTGGTAATTGAACAGACCGGCGAAGCTGACATTGGCCGGGTTGAGGAGATTGTAGTTCTGGAACGAGAACCA
>NZ_JADQWB010000041.1 GCF_015704895.1 Agrobacterium leguminum
CATAATAACAATATCATGATATTGTTATTATGATCGATCGTCACTCAAATCTGATCTCCACTCTAATCAATTCCATCTCACTCATATGGTTTCCGCGCATAATCATTCTCCAACCATATCGGCAATTTCAACATAAAAATCATATATTTACACGTTATCGTCCCGCAATCCGCAAATTGCAGGCCGCAAAACAAGATTCTGGTCACGGACTTTCATCCGCCCTCAATATTCCTATACAATTCAACGCAGCATATATTTTATATGTTTCTGCGTATATATCTATATAAATATATGTTTACGGAATCCTCCCAGGTCGAAGGGCCTCTCCCCTCTTCATCTCGGCTTCCAAATCCGAATTCTTCTTCTGATTGTGTAAATATTGCTTCTTGCGCCGACGATTCATAATCTTCGCCACCCTTCGCCTCATCAGGGCTGTATCTGCACGAGCTGCAAGAACGTACGTTTCATAGAAACCCATTTGAACACACCTTTCCTACCACGCGACGCAGTTGCGACCGTGTCTTGAGCTTCATCTCTTTTCCCATCAGCCTTTCGGCTCAATGGGCATTGCAACGGGGCACTGAAAATTGCCACCTGGGGAAATCAAGACACTTATCAGTGCCCCGCATCAGCGATTTATGCCTGGCAAAGCCAGTCCTTCAGCCATCAACCTCCGGAGAAAGAGAAAGGCCCACCACAAACCAAATCCATCTCTCCGCAGTTCATCGCCAAACACGGGTAGTATAGGTCAAGAAAATAGGGTGGGGATGAGTAGGACAAAAAATCACTCAAAAAAATAAAGAAATCAGCAATCACCCATCAATTCAATAGAAAGCTCAACCCTTAAAAAAGATGTCGTAAGGCAGCCTTACACTCCATGTAGACCATCCTTGCCTGTTGCGCTCGCACATGCAACCAATGCTTGCGTACATATCGAGCATCGCGTTAGATGTAATAGTGCGCTATATCAAATAGAAATGGCGATTCTGCTTGGGAGGGTTGGTTGCGGGCGTTTTTATCACATTCATCGACAGACAAAGATTTCGTCGAGCGTGTCGCAGAGCTGCTGCGACCAGGCTCGTATGAGTTGGACGCAACTACGTTCGACGCGGGGTTGGTGAATTCGGATGCTATTCGAATAGCATTGGAGCGATCTGACCTGTTTTGCCTCTTTCTGTCGCAAGCGTCAGTAAAATCCGCCTACGTTGAGTTTGAAACACTGCTCGGTATCGAATTTTTAGCTCGCGGTCGCATATCGCGATTCCTTGCAATATGCCTTGACGACATTGCATTTGCGTCAGCTAGCGAGAACGTTAAATTCTTCAATATCGTAAGAAAGACGTTATCTCCAGAATCGGCGGCGAGACTTATACAAGGACAACTTGTGACGGCGACGAGCAAAGCGCAAAGCTTCTCTCATCCCTTTCTAGGACGTGAGAAAGAGCTAAAAGATTTAGATGATCAGGTCTCCGACCACCAGAGACCTATGATAAAGAGCCTCTACTTGTCCGGCAATGCAGGCACAGGTAGACGTTCGATAGCCGGTAAATTCTACGAGAACCATTTTCCACATGTGGGGCGTATTTTTCCACAAATCAACATATCTCATTACGATGGGCCGGAAGAATTATATAGAAATGTACTAGCAGAGCTGCGACCAACAATGACCGCCGCAGACCTGCGTAGCCGAATGGCGGGCTTCAAACTTGCAAGTCCAGATCAGCAATTGAGTATGACGGCCCAGTTGCTTAACTCACTTCTTCCCAGCAATGAAGCCGCCATTCTTTTCGATGAAGGTGGGGTACTCACCGAAGAAGGAATCTTCAGCCCAGAGGTAGCGAAGATAATCGAAGGTTTAGAAGCACATCCACACCCACCCGTTGCTTTTATCTCGGGGAGGATGATTCCGTATAGGCATCGTGTAAGCAGACCTGATATGGCATTCTTGGCTGTCACCTCCTTAAGTTGGGAGGCCACCCTAACGCTTACGTCTACTTTGCTAAAGCGGAAAGGCGTAGAGGTTAATACAGATGCACTCGAAAAATTAACGCAACTCTCTGAAGGCCATCCCTACAACGTTTATCGCTTAGTAGATGAAGTGTGCAAAAAAGGGCTAAAGATATTCCTTGCGGGTTTCACAAAGTCGCGGACACGCATTTCAGTAAGTCGCGGACACCAATTCCATTAAGTACGGGACAGTGATTTCAGTAAGTCGCGGACAGCTATAGCGACGGATTTAGATCGATTTTCGTGA
>NZ_JADQWB010000042.1 GCF_015704895.1 Agrobacterium leguminum
CAATATCTGCCCCGACGACCGCTATGTGCGCATCGCATCGGGCCTCTGCTACCGCGATTGCGCGCCGATATCGGGCATGCGCATCGGCCCCGCCGGTGAGACCCTGAATGTGTCGGTCACCGTGCAACAATCGCAGGGCCAGAGCCAGTCGCAAAGCTGAGACGATGGCCGGCAGGGACGACGACACAATCGGCTTTTACACGGGTAACGCCGCGGCCTATACCTCGCGTGGGCAGGCGGCGGATCGCCCGCATCTGGAAACATTCCTGGCGCGGCTGCAAGAAGGTGCAAGCATTCTCGAACTGGGATGCGGCGGTGGACAGGACAGCGAATTCATGCTGGCCGCCGGTTACGATGTCCACCCCACCGACGGAACGCCTGAAATCGCCAAAGCGGCGCAAGCCCGGCTCGGCATTCCCGTCCGGACATTGCTGTTCGAGGATATCGACGAGAGTGCGCGATATGACGGCGTCTGGGCCAATGCCTGCCTGCTGCATGTGCCTCGCCCTGCCCTGCCGGGCATTATCGGCCGCATCCACACCGCGCTGAAACGGGGCGGCGTTTTTTATGCCAGCTTCAAGGCAGGAGAAGCGGAAGGCCGCGACATGTTCGGCCGTTATTACAATTACCCTTCGAAGCCCTGGCTGGAAGACGCTTACGGACAGTTTGACTGGGCGGCGGTGGAGATCGAGGCGCGGCAGGGCAGCGGTTACGACCAGCTCCCGACCGCATGGCTGCATGTGACGGCAACGAAACCCTGAACCGGCGCGACAACTTGACGGTTGCGAAACCCCGTCCCACCCGGTTTAATCCCCCCATCGATTTGAAAGCATGATCCGGCTTCAGCCTGCGGGAGGAAAGCCGGCCGGGAGACGGCCTTGTACAGCATTTCCGACTATCGCGACGGCCAGTCGCATGGCCCCGTCATCGCCGAACGGGTCTGGACGGCATGGTGGCAGGATAGCGGCCTTCAGGTGGGCGACGTCGCCGAGCACCTGAAGGACATGACCAACCCCCATGCGCTGCCCACCGGCTTTGTCGCCCATGACGGCGACGATTATGTCGGCTCCGCCTTCCTCATCCATTGCGATCTGGAAGAACGTCCGCAATATCTGCCCTGGGTCGCAGCCCTGTGGGTGGAAGAAGACCGTCGGCGCTCGGGCGTGGCGCGAGCCTTGATGCAGGCCGCAACGCAAAGGGCGGACGAACTCGGCCACGAGACCAGCTATCTCTGCTGCCAGCGGGGTCTCGAAGCCTATTATGTCAACTGCGGCTGGACCGTTCTGGAACGTGGCGTCGGCAAATACGACCTGACGGTGCTGACCTACACAACAGGCAAATAGGTTTCCGCCGAGATCCGCGGCCGGAAACCCCTGAACCGCCGGGAGGAACCATGCGACCACCAGCCGCCATTATGGAAACCGCGCTCTACGCCGACGATCTCGACGCCGCCGAAGCCTTTTACCGGGATGTCTTCGGGCTGGAAGTGGTGCGCAGGCTGCCGGGGCAATTCATCTTCTTCCGATGCGGGCAGCAGATGCTGCTGATCTTCGACCCCGAGCAATCCCGCCGGGCCGACCCCGACAATCCGATCCCCCGCCACGGCGCGGTGGGGCAAGGTCATTTCTGCTTTTACGCCAAGGACAAGTCGGAGGTGGACGGCTGGAAGGCGCGCTTCGAAGCGCTCGGAATTCCAATCGAACATTATCACCGCTGGCCGAATGACAGCTATTCCGTCTATATCCGCGATCCGGCTGGTAATTCGGTGGAGGTTGGGGAAGGCAAGCTTTGGGGGATTGATTGATGGAGCTCAGAGGTTTTCGCGCGAAAACCATCGTTTCCGTCATTCCGGCCTCGAGCCGGAATCCAGGCGGCGCGCGCCGGCGCAGCAGGAAGACTCTTTTCAGCCCAAGGACTTGGGCTGGCTGGATACCGGCTCAAGCAACCGTGGATGATCAAGCAAATGCTGGATCTGTCCTTGCGATGGCGTTGAGGATAGTGATGAGCTTCCGGATTGTTGCGACGATGGCCAGTTTGAAAGGTTTTCCCTTGCTGCGCAGGCGC
>NZ_JADQWB010000044.1 GCF_015704895.1 Agrobacterium leguminum
CTAGCATTACTTTGGCAGATTCGGGCAAGGCTGGTTTGAGATGATCTGTGCTCTCTTCGTTGGGGGCGCGATATGGCAGATTGGGATACGGAGCTTTCGGCATTTTTACAGCCATTTCTGGACAAGCTCGGACACAAGAAGCGACGACAGATGTGCCCGCTTTACGTCTCCGGGCTCATTGGTCCCGGTGACCGCAAGAGTATCGAGCCGATGGCGGAACGGTTTGCTCCAGGCCAGTACGACCGCCTCCACCATTTCATTTCCGATGGCCTTTGGGATGCTGTTCCTCTTGAGACGGAGCTTGCGCGACAGGCGGACAGGATCGTTGGCGCGTTAGATGCGTTTCTGGTGATCGATGATACCGGCCTTCCCAAGAAAGGCGACTACTCAGTCGGCGTCGCGCCGCAATACGCTTCGATGCTGGGCAAGAGGGCAAATTGCCAGACGCTGGTGTCGGTGACGCTTGCCCGAAACGAGGTTCCTGTTCCGGTTGGCTTGCGTCTGTTTTTGCCCGAGTGCTGGACCAGCGACACGGAACGGATGGCCAAGGCCGGGGTTCCCGATGCCATGCGGACATCTCGCACGAAGCCGGAGATCGCTCTCGACGAGATCGATCGGTTGATCGCGGCTGGCATCCGGTTTGGCACAGTGCTGGCTGACGCAGGCTACGGCTTGTCGGCGGCCTTCCGCCAGGGGCTGAGTGGACGTGGCCTCAGCTGGGCGGTCGGCATCCCCAAGCATCAGAAGGTCTATCCCTATGATGTCGAATTGATCTTTCCCGTCTCCGATCATGGTCGCCCGCGCAAGCATCCGATCCCTAACATCCTGTCGGTTGCAGCCGAGACGATCCTGATGCATGCAGGCTGGAAGAAGGTCAGTTGGCGGCGTGGCACAAAGGGCCGCCTGACGGCACGCTTTGCAGCATTGCGCGTCCGGATCGCCGACGGCACGCCGCAACGCATTCTTGACAAGGGACAGCAACACATGCCGGGCGAGGAAGCCTGGTTGGTTGGCGAATGGCGATCAAACGACGAGCGAAAATACTACCTGTCCAACTTGCCGGCCGATGCGACGTTGAAAATGCTGGCGGCCGCCATCAAGGCGCGATGGGTTTGCGAGCAAGCGCATCAGCAAATGAAAGAAGAACTCGGCCTCGACCACTTCGAAGGCCGATCATGGCAAGGGCTACATCGGCACGCCCTAATGACGATGATCGCCTACGCCTTCCTCCAGCATCAGAGATTGCAGACTGCAAAGCGGGAAAAAAAAGAAGCGACAAGCGCGCAAGGGGCCGCCTGAGCCGACCCTGCCAGCCGTTCGTCGAGCCGTCATCAGCGCACTTGCCATCCCCATGATGGCAATCCGATGTCCCCACTGCAAAGGGCAAATTCGGACAGCAGAATATATTCTGCCAAAGTAGTGCTAG
>NZ_JADQWB010000045.1 GCF_015704895.1 Agrobacterium leguminum
TGTACAGCCCGGAGACATAGTTGACAGATGTTCGGAGACATCCCTGACACTTTTTCTGCTTGGCGGAGGAGTGTCGGGATGGCTTGGCGGGAGATTTCTGTCATGGATCAACGCACAGAGTTTGTGATGCTTGCAGCGTTGGATGGGGCCAATGTTTCGGCGCTGTGCAAGCGCTTCGGCATCAGTCGGCAGACGGGTTATCTCTGGCTGCGGCGGGTAAAGGCGGGAGAGGCCGTAAAAGATCGCTGCCGTCGTCCGCATTCAAGCCCTCGCCGTACATCCGACGATCTGGAGCGCAGTGTTCTCGATATACGTGACGAGCACCCCGCCTGGGGTGCTCGCAAGATCGCAAGGCGAATGCGGGACCTAGACATGGAGCCTCCCTCGGCATCCACCGTGCATGCCATTCTTTGCCGCCATGGCCGGATCGTAACGCAGGCAAATGAGAGCATGGCGCAGGGCCGCTTCGAGCGCGAGGCACCAAACCTTCTCTGGCAGATGGACTTCAAGGGACGGACGCAGATGGCCTGCGGCAACTGGTGCTACCCTTTGACCATCATTGATGATCACTCCCGCTTTGCCATCGCAATCGAAGCTTGCCTCAACGAGAGACTAGAGACCGTACAGGCCAAGCTGGAGACGATCTTTCGCCGCTATGGCATGCCGCTGGCCATCTACTGCGACAATGGCAATCCATGGGGAACCGGCACACCGAACCAGTGGACACGCTTGCGGGTCTGGCTCTTGAAGCTTGGCATCGAATTGATCCATTCACGACCCTATCATCCACAGGGCCGTGGCAAGAACGAACGGTTTCATCGCAGCCTCAAGGCCGAGGTAACGGACTTCGCCACGCTGAGCGATCACACACATGCCCAGAAAGCTTTCGACCACTGGCGTGAAATCTACAATCATCATCGCCCGCATGAAGCGATCGACATGGCGGTGCCTGCAAGCCGCTACCGGCCTTCCTCACGCACTTTTCCCCGCCAGCTTCCAAACCCTGTCTATGACAGAAGCGAGATTGTCCGCAGCGTCAGTTCCACCAAAGGCTACGTCAGCTTCAAGGGCAAGACATGGCGCATCCCTAATGCCTTCAGAAGCGAGCGCCTGGCCATCCGGCCCCTCAATAGCTCAGGTCTCTTCGGCGTTTTCTTCGGGGCAACTCAAATCGCAAAGATCAATCTCGAAGATAAACTCTGACTGTCAGGGATGTCTCCGAACACATGTCAGGGATGTCTCCGGTCTTTACA
>NZ_JADQWB010000046.1 GCF_015704895.1 Agrobacterium leguminum
TCACGTCCTTCTTCGCCTGTGCATGCCAAGGCATCCACCAAATGCCCTTAATTCACTTCTTCGTTCTCATTGTCTATGCTCATCCATAGCCGTTCCAAAGGAACGGCAACCTGATTACCTTTTACAATCAAGTCATTTCCTGATGATATCGACGTGTCGGTACGGTCTTCTTTGAGGGCACGCCGGTGCACCTCGAAGCCATACCATTAAGACCAGCTTCTCGAGATATCATCCGGTGATGCGCGGTCAGGCAACACCAATCCAGCATCTTCATCAGAGGAACCGAGGTTCCAACAACAAAAATGCCTCGGACAAGCTTTCCTTCCTACCTCCAATCCCTCCGCCAATTCCGGCCGACTAAGCCATCTCATGGTTTCTCTGGGACTGGGCTCGGACGTTTCAAACCACAAGGGCCTAAAACACCTGGAAGCTTCCAGACATATCTTCTCTTCACAATGTATTCAGAACAGGCATCAATCCTTAGCAGGACGATGCAAACTTTTATTTCTTCAGAAGACAATTCGCAGCCGTCAGATCAATTCGCCCATACAGGACGATAGTCCGTCGCGCCTCGTGGCGCGGCCCGTCCGGAGCGCAGCGATCGTAAGATCGCGGCAGCGTCAGGACAAAACAAATGGTGGAGCTGAGCGGGATCGAACCGCTGACCCCCTGCTTGCAAAGCAGGTGCTCTCCCAGCTGAGCTACAGCCCCATCCAGCTCGATCACCCAAGTCTCATCAACCAGGCGCGGCAACAATTCGCATCAACCAACAGTCTCAACCCAGTCCATCATTCGCATATGCAAATGGTGGGCCCGGGAAGACTTGAACTTCCGACCCCACGCTTATCAAGCGTGTGCTCTAACCAACTGAGCTACGGGCCCATTCCGGTACCGGTCGATGCGGCTTTTGTCTTCTTGAAGAAAGAGAAACGTGGACGGCGAACCTCGCCATACCATCCGAGTGCTAAGCACTTCCGTGGCGTATTACGTTGCGATGGTCGCCTGACTGGCGCCATCTATGTTCTAAAAAGCACGGGAAGGTTCATCCTGATCAGGTCAGGCGTCTTACCAATTCCACAGCTTCCTTAGAAAGGAGGTGATCCAGCCGCAGGTTCCCCTACGGCTACCTTGTTACGACTTCACCCCAGTCGCTGACCCTACCGTGGTTAGCTGCCTCCTTGCG
>NZ_JADQWB010000047.1 GCF_015704895.1 Agrobacterium leguminum
CGCAAGGAGGCAGCTAACCACGGTAGGGTCAGCGACTGGGGTGAAGTCGTAACAAGGTAGCCGTAGGGGAACCTGCGGCTGGATCACCTCCTTTCTAAGGAAGCTGTGGAATTGGTAAGACGCCTGATCTGATCAGGATGAACCTTCCCGTGCTTTTTAGAACATAGATGGCGCCAGTCAGGCGACCATCGAAACGTAATACGCCACGGAATTGCTTATGCAATCGGATGGTATGGCGAGGTTCGCCGTCCACGTTTCTCTTTCTTCAAGAAGGATATAAACCTTTGGTTTGCGCTCACGTGCTGTTCGCCCTTTGGGCGGCACTCCGCGGGGGCGCCGGATGACCGGCGACGGCCTCTGGCCTGTATGGGTGTCCAGTTGGACGCTTCGTATGTTCGGTTGGATGGGCCCGTAGCTCAGTTGGTTAGAGCACACGCTTGATAAGCGTGGGGTCGGAAGTTCAAGTCTTCCCGGGCCCACCATTGGTTTGCTGAATTTACCTGATCCCTGGCGGTTTGACTGTCGGGTGTTTGCGATGGTTGGGGCTGTAGCTCAGCTGGGAGAGCACCTGCTTTGCAAGCAGGGGGTCAGCGGTTCGATCCCGCTCAGCTCCACCAATCGCGGAACGCGGTTTGGGTGTGTAGCGCGGGAATATCCTTCTGGAGAAATAAAAGTTTGCATCGTCCTGCTAAGGATTGATGCCTGTTCTGAATACATTGTGAAGAGAAGATATGTCTGGAAGCGTCCAGGTGTTTTGGGTTTAAGCCTAAAACGTCCGAGCCCAGTCCCTGAGAAACCGTGAGATGGCTTAGTCGGCCGGAATTGGTGGAGGGGTTGGAGGTAGGAAGGATCGCTTGTCCTGGGCATGTTTGTTGTTTGAAGGTTTAGGCCTTCATCTGATGGACATGCTGGATTGATGTTGCCTGACCGCGCATCACCGGATGATATCTCGAGAAGCTGGTCTTAATGGTATGGCTTCGAGGTGCACCGGCGTGCCCTCAAAGAAGACCGTACCGACACGTCGATGTCATCATGAAATGATCTGGTTGTAAAAGGTAATCAGGTTGCCGTTCCTTTGGAACGGCTATGGATGAGCATAGACAATGAGAACGAAGAAGTGAATTAAGGGCATTTGGTGGATGCCTTGGCATGCACAGGCGAAGAAGGACGTGA
>NZ_JADQWB010000048.1 GCF_015704895.1 Agrobacterium leguminum
CTTGTGTGGACTTATTGTGGTTTACTTGATGCATAGGCCGGGATGCGCATCCCGGCCTATGCAGGCAGGTGGCCGTATTTCCGGACTGGTTTACGCAGCCGAGATCAAGCAAGGCCCTGCCTGCTCCCTTTGACCCCGAACGGTTGATCGGGCTTTCGCCCGCACCACAAGCCTGGGAGCAAGGCCATGATACCGGAACTTCTCTTCGTCGGCATCGACGTTTCCAAAGCCCGCTTCGATGTTTTTGTTTATCCGGCCGGCAAGCGCTGGAGTACCGGCAGTTCACCGACACAGATCGGCGCTCTTGCAAACCGCCTTCTGGGGCTCGGACCGGTCGTCGTCGGACTGGAGGCGTCCGGCGGTTATGAGCGCAGGCTGGCCGACAGTCTGCATGCGGCAGGCCTGAAGGTTTATATCCTGCCGCCCGCAAGGGTTCGCAATTTTGCCAAAGCCATGGGGCAGCTGGCAAAGACCGATATGATCGACGCTGCCGTGATCGCCCGCTATCTGGCAACGGTACACGCTCACCTCACCCCATATGAACCAGATCCCGTGCGCAGTCGCCTGAGCGCGTTGGCGGCCCACCGGCGCAGGCTGGTCGCCGAAAAGAGCGGCCTGACGAGCCAGCTCGATACCATCGAAGAGCCGCTGGTGCGCGACATGCTGGAGGTACGCCTGCGCATCATCGCCACGGACATCGCCACTCTCGACCGCGCCATGCGCGATCTGCTCAAGGCGACGCCCGGCCTGCGAAAGCGCCACGACAGAATGTGCAAGGTCACCGGCGTCGGCCCGGTGCTGGCCACCGCGCTCATTGCCGATCTGCCTGAACTCGGCACTGTCTCTTCAAAGGTCATCGCCGCTCTTGTCGGCGTCGCGCCGCATGCGCGTCAATCCGGTTCATCAAACCGGCAGGGCAAATGCTCCGGTGGCCGCAAGCATCTGCGCGACATCGCCTATATGGCCGCACTCAGCGCCATCAAGGTCAAAGACCCCGTTCTTGGAGCCTTTTATCAGCGCCTGCGCAGCAAGGGAAAACCTTTCAAACTGGCCATCGTCGCAACAATCCGGAAGCTCATCACTATCCTCAACGCCATCGCAAGGACAGATCCAGCATTTGCTTGATCATCCACGGTTGCTTGA
>NZ_JADQWB010000049.1 GCF_015704895.1 Agrobacterium leguminum
CTAGGCCCTGTTGACAAAGTGGATTCCCAAATCAGCTGAAGCGTGATTCAAGACTGCTTTTTAGGAGGCAGTTTTGGCTCGCGGCGACCTAACGGATATAGAGTGGCGGATCATCGAGGGGCTTCTGCCCACCGAACGCGGCAGGAAGTCCCGACCGTCGCACGATAATCGGCGGTATCTGAACGGTATGCTGCATGTTCTTCGGGTCGGATGCCCCTGGCGGGACATGCATGAGCGCTATGGCAAGTGGAATTCGGTCTATGTACGCTTCCGCCGTTGGGCCGAACAAGGCGTTTGGGACGCCCTGCTTGAGACCCTCGTCGAACTGGGGCTGACAGATGACTGGCAGCACATGATCGACAGCACCACTGTTCGCGGCCATTCGCAGGCGGCGGGCGCAAAAGGGGGACTTATCAGGAGGCTTTTGGTCGATCACGCGGCGGCTTTACGACGAAAATCCACGCCCGAGCAGACGGTCAGGGCCGCCCTCTTGGCTTTGTACTGACAAGCGGTGAGGCTTCGGATTACAACGCCGTTCCTGCCTTGCTGACGATACCGGTCGGCAAACCGAGACTGTTCCTTGCCGACAAAGGCTATGACGGCGATTTCCTGCGCGAGGAACTGCTGATCCATGGCATCAGGCCTGTGATCCCACCAAAGGCCAACCGGAAGAACCCACCAGCCTGCGACTTCCGGGCATACAGGGATGGAAACCGCATCGAGCGGATGTTCAACCGCCTCAAGCAGTTCCGTCGCGTCGCGACCCGATACGACAAGACACGAAAATCCTTCTCAGCATTCCTTGCCCTAGCCGCTGCAAAGATATGGTTGCCATACTTTGTCAACAGGACCTAGCA
>NZ_JADQWB010000004.1 GCF_015704895.1 Agrobacterium leguminum
TCAATAGCTCAGGTCTCTTCGGCGTTTTCTTCGGGGCAACTCAAATCGCAAAGATCAATCTCGAAGATAAACTCTGACTGTCAGGGATGTCTCCGAACACATGTCAGGGATGTCTCCGGTCTTTACAACAAGGCCGAGGATGACGCCGGGGAGGCTTTGGCACTTTGCCGGCGGGCGCGATGGGCCGGATCAAATCCCATCACGACCTAAGCTAAATGCGATTTACTTCTTCTGGTCCAGCGCGTGACGGCCGAAGTCCGGTGCGTCGACATCCTGGCCCGCCTGCACGATAGAGCGGCGGATGGCGCGGGTGCGGGAAAACAGTTCGAACAGCTTGTCGCCCTCCCCCCAGCGGATCGCCCTTTGCAAGGATGCCAAATCTTCGGAAAACCGCGCCAGCATCTCAAGAATCGCATCCTTGTTATGCAGGCAGACATCGCGCCACATGGTGGGATCGGAGGCGGCCAGACGGGTGAAATCGCGGAAACCGGAGGCGGAATATTTGATGACTTCCGATTCGGTCACCGTCTCCAGATCGTCCGCCGTGCCGACGATATTGTAAGCGATGATATGCGGCAGATGCGACACGATCGCCAAGACCTTGTCGTGGTGTTCGGCATCCATCTCATCCACGCGCGAACCGAGCGCCCGCCAGAAATCCTTCAGCCTTTCCAGAGCCTCGGCATCCGTGCCCGGCAGCGGCGTGAAGATGCACCAGCGGTCGCGGAAGAGGCCGGCAAAACCGGCATCCGGGCCGGATTTTTCCGTACCCGCCAGCGGGTGGCCGGGAATGAAATGCACATTGTCAGGCATATGCGGCGCCATCTGCGCGATGACCGAGGCCTTGGTGGAGCCGACATCGGTAACGATGGCGCCCGGCTTCAGATGCGGCGCGATCTGCTGCGCCACGCTCTCGGAAGCACCGACCGGCACCGAGACGATGACGAGATCGGCATCCTTTACCGCTTCCGCCGCCGAAACCGTGTAATCCGTGCCAAGCGCCAGTTCTTCCGCCCGTTTCAGCGTGTCTTCGCTGCGGGTGGAAATGGTCACATGGCGGGCAAGCCCCAGTTCCCTGACATCGCGGGCAATCGACGAGCCGATCAGGCCGATGCCGATCAGCGCGATGCGTTCGAACATGATCTCAGCCATCACGCCTGCCCCATGAACTCGGTGAGGGCCGCGATGACGCCGAGATTGGCCTCTTCCGAGCCGACGGTCATTCTCAGCGCATTCGGGAAACCGTAGCCACGTACCGCACGCAGAATATAACCGCGGCGGCTCAGGAACTCGTCCGCATCCGCCGCGCGCTTGCCGTCCTGATCCGGGAAATGGATGAGGATGAAGTTGGTAACCGAAGGCGTGACGGTGAGGCCAAGGCGGGTAAAGGTCGTGACCAGCTTTTCCATCCACAGCGCATTATGCGCCACGGCCTTCTCTACGAAGGCCTGATCGCGGATTGCCGCAGCACCCGCCGCGATAGCCGGCGCGCTCATGTTGAACGGGCCGCGCACGCGGTTCAGCGCATCGATGACAGCGGCAGGGCCATACATCCAGCCGACGCGCAGGGCGGCGAGGCCGTATACCTTGGAGAAGGTGCGGGTCATCACCACGTTGCGGTTGCCAGAGACCAGCTCGAGACCGGCCTCATAATCATTCTTGCGGACATATTCGGCATAGGCCGCATCCAGCACCAGCACGATATGTTTCGGCAAGCCGGCCTGCAGGCGGCGGATTTCCGCAACGGGAACATAGGTGCCGGTGGGATTGCCCGGATTGGCGACGAAAACCATCTTGGTCTTCGGCGTCACGGCGGCGAGGATCGCATCCACATCCACCGCACAATCCTTTTCCTTCACCGTCACCGGGGTGGCACCCGCGCCCATGATCTGGATCTTGTAAACGAGGAAACCGTGTTCGGTGATGATCGCCTCATCGCCCGCGCCGAGATAGACGTGGCAAAGCAGGCCGAGAAGCTCGTCCGAACCGTTGCCGCACATGATGTTCGCGATGTTGAGACCGTGCACGTCGGCAATCGCCTGACGCAGCGCGATCGCCTGACCGTCCGGATAGATTTCCAGATGGCTGGCAGCCGTGCCGAAAGCCTCTATCGCCTTCGGGCTCGGCCCAAGCGGCGTTTCATTGGAGGAGAGCTTATAAACCTTCGCAACGCCGTCCACATGTTCCTTGCCCGGAACATAAGCGGCGATATCCAGAATACCCGGACGCGGAACAGGTTGGCTAAGCTCTGCACTCATTTGATCGACCTTTGGAAAAGCGCCGGAGAACCCGGCAAAAGCAATGCCGGAGGCATTAGACCGGAATGGTCGCTTTGTCGAGGGTCAGCGCGGCTTTCCTTGGCTTGCGGCAGTGCGGGTGGTGGGCACCCCCTGCGGGGCCAGCACGGGCACAAAAACGCGACGGGAGGCGCGCTGGGTGACGGGCAATCCCTGATAGAGACGCTTCTGGGCCTCCACCACGATGACGCCGGAAAAAAGCGGCCACAGCCGGCGGCCGGTATGTTCGAGATAGCGACGGAATTTCAGTATCGGTCGGCTGGTGGTGGGCGGAAAGAACAGCGCCTCGGCGGTGGCGCCCGGCGTGAAATTGGTTTCGCGCAAAAGCGCCGTCAGCTGTCCGCGTGAATAGGGCCTTCCGGAACCGAAGGGCGTATGCTCCATGCGCGCCCATACGCCGCGCCGGTTCGGCACCACGATCACCAGACGACCGCCGGGCGCCAGCACCCGCCACAGTTCCTTCAGGCTTTCACGTGGATTTTCGGCAAATTCCAGCGCATGCACCATCAAGACCCGGTCTATCGACGCATCGGGCAGCGGCAGTTCCTCGTCGAAGACCAGCGCCGTGGAGGAAAGCTCGCCCGCCGGCCAGTTCACCGCCCCCTGCCCCGCCGGCATGAAGGCGAAGGTGCGCTCCGTATCGCGGCGGAACCGCTCCAGAAACGGCACAGCGTAACCAAGGCCGACCAGCCGCTCTTCCGGCAAGGGTGGCCACAGCGTCGAAAGCGCCATGGTGATCGCCTGCTCGGCCGAGCGGCCAAGCGGAGAATGATAGAATTCGCGCAGATCGACGATATCGGTATTCATGGGCGAGAATGTAGCATCAGGCGGTTGGACTTCAAGGCGTCTGCCCTTACATAGAAGGTCAGGCGGGCGAATGCGCCGGTTTTGGCCGGCAAATGGAGAGGATAAGATGAAACCTTTGGAAATAGACGTCTTTCTTTGCCGCAGCGACAATTTCGGGGTTCTTCTGCACGATCCCGAAAGCGGCGCGACAGCCACCATAGACGCACCGGAAGAAGGACCTATCCTGCAGGCGCTCGACGGCCACGGCTGGAAGCTCACCCATATCTTCACCACCCACCACCATCAGGACCATGTGGAAGCCAATCTGGCCCTGAAAGACAAGTTCCGCTGCGAAATTCACGGCCCCTATGACGAAGCGGTTGCGATCCCCGGTCTCGACCGTTCGCAGGCCGATGGCGACGAGTTCGAATTCGCCGGCCGCCGCGTTCAGGTCATCGCCACGCCCGGCCATACGGCGGGACATATCTGTTATTATCTGCCCGATGACGGGCTGCTGTTTGCCGCCGATACGCTGTTTGCCATGGGTTGCGGCCGCCTGTTCGAACGTCCGGCGGCGGATATGTGGCATTCCTTCCAGAAACTCATGGCGCTGCCGGATGAGACCAAGGTTTATTTCGGCCATGAATATACGCTGACAAACGCCCGTTTCGCCCTCACCGTTGATCCGGAGAACGCTGTGCTGAGCGAGCGCGCGGCCCACATAGAGAAGGCGCGGCAGGCGAATGAATTCACCATTCCCACCACCATCGGGCTCGAAAAACAGACCAATCCCTATATGCGGGTGGCCGATTCCGGTATTCGCAAATATCTTGGCCTTGAAAGCGCCACCGATGCCGATGTTTTCGCGGAAATCCGCACACGCAAGGACAATTTCTGATGGGAACGGAAATATCGGCGCAGGCGATCATTCGCGAACTGGGGCTGGAGCCGCATCCCGAGGGCGGTTTTTACCACCAGACGTTCCGCGACAGCGCAGGCGGTGAGCGCGGCCATTCGACGGCGATCTATTATCTTCTGGAAAAGGGCGACCGCTCGCACTGGCACCGGGTCACCGATGCGGTGGAGGTCTGGCACTATTATGCCGGTGCGCCGATTGCGTTGCATCTTTCGCAGGACGGCCAGGAAGTGCAGACCTTCACGCTCGGCCCCGCCATTCTTGAAGGCGAGCGCCCGCAGGTCATCGTTCCCGCCAATTGCTGGCAATCGGCCGAAAGCCTCGGCGACTTCACGCTCGTCGGCTGCACCGTCTCACCGGGCTTTGCCTTTTCGAGCTTCGTTATGGCAGAGCCCGGCTGGTCGCCGGGCGATGCGCTGTAGTCGCCAGAGCGATCCCGTATGGACCGAGCGGGTGCCGCCTGCTTCTTCTCCCCGAGGGGGAGAAGTCCGCGGCAGCGGGATGAGGGGGCAAGGGTGCGGTCTATCGCTGGCGTTGCCCCCTCATCCGACCCTTCGGGCCACCTTCTCCCCGGCGGGGAGAAGAAACCCAGCAGCAACGCCGAGCGTCACTTGCCCTGCTATCGATCCCGGTCAGCCGCCGTATTTCGTGGCGGTGATGTAAACCTGCCCCACCCGAGTCGGAATGATTGCATAGACGGGCGCATAGACATCCATGTTGTTCGACTTGGCGAACCAGATTTCCATGGAGATGGATTTCAGATATTCGATATCCTTGCGCCCCTGCCTGTAACCCGACTTCGGCACATACCGCGCCTTGCAGACGATGGCGTCGCCATTAAAACCATTGGTCTTGAACGGCTTGGTGCCGCTGGAGCTCAAAACCAGATCGAGTCGCGATTCGCCGTCATAGATCGGCAGGCGAGTCGGGCAGATGCGGCCGCCCGCGGGAATGATGAGGCCGGAAATCGGATCGAGAACCGAGCGCAGGTCGCGGTCCTTCACATCCACCCAGTTGTCCGGCCGGGCTTTCGGCTCAGGCTTCACCGTTGTCGATGTGACGTTGCCGTTGCGATAGACAACGTCATAGGTGCGCACCCGCTTGCCGTCCTTATAGACCAGCGAATATTCGTTGGCCTGCAGCCGGTGGCCGCGCTTGGCGCCGGAAACGGTCGTCTTGCCGGAAATATCCTTGAGGATGCTGGCAAGACCGGCGGCGCTGAAGGAACCGGAGATCGAATAATTCGGTCCGTCCATGCGAGTCGAGAAACTTGCCCTGGCAATCGGCAAAATGCCGAGATTGATGCTGTATTCGCTTGTGTGGCGCGCTTCGGCGGCGAACGAGGGGGAGACGCCCGTTAACGCCATTGTCGCGGCCACGAAAATGCTTTTTCCTCTGGCAATCATTTCGATATCACCTTAAAAGAGGCGCGGAAGCGGCCTTATCGGGCGATCATATACGCTGACTTGTGGCAATAAAAAAGCGGATGCCGGTTGAAAACGCCGGAATTTCCTTTCATTTGATCGCGAGCGGCTTGACTGTTAAGTCTCGTCTGACTATAGAACCGCAACTTTCCAATCATGGCCAGTTGGATTGCCACCCCGGTTTTGCCGGTGGCGAGCCAGTGGTGAAACAGACGAAACGAAATAGGTGTACCCATGTCCCGTGTATGCGAATTGACCGGCAAGGGCGTCCAGACGGGCAACAACGTCAGCCACGCCAACAACAAGACCAAGCGCCGGTTCCTTCCGAACCTCTGCCAGGTCACGTTGATCTCCGATGCTCTCGGCCAGCGTTTCCGCCTGCGTGTTTCCGCAGCCGCTCTGCGCTCCGTTGAACACCGTGGCGGCCTCGATGCCTTCCTTCTGAAGTCCGGCGAAAACGAACTGAGCATGCGCGCTCGTCTCCTGCGCCGCCAGATCGCCAAGAAGACGGCCGAAGCTGCTTAATAGCGGTTTCGACATCATCTGAATTCAGAAGGCTTGAATGGCTTTGCCGCTCAAGCCTTTTGTTTGTTCCAGATTTTAGTTGCATCGGGTTTTGCGAAAACCGTTTGAGACGTTTTCCTCCGATGCTTGGCTCCAACTGGTGGCATCACCCAGGATAAAAAAATGCCCTATCTGCGCTTTACGCTTATCTATGTCCTGCTGATGACACTGGTGGTCGTCGCCTCCAATATTCTGGTGCAATACCCGCTTTCCGGCTCGTTGTTCGGCGTCAATCTCGGCGACCTTCTGACCTGGGGCGCCTTCACCTATCCAATCGCCTTCCTCGTCACGGACCTGACCAACCGCCAGTTCGGCCCCTCCATCGCACGCCGCGTCGTGCTTGCCGGCTTCGTCGTCGGGGTCACGCTGTCCTTCTGGACATCCATTCCGCGCATCGCGGTCGCTTCCGGCACCGCTTATCTGATCGGCCAGCTGCTGGATATTTCCGTGTTCAACCGCCTGCGCCGCCAGCGCTGGTGGCATGCGCCGCTCGCCGGCTCGATGCTGGGTTCGGTGCTGGATACGGCCCTGTTCTTCTCCATCGCCTTTGCGGCAAGCTTCTCCTTCGTCGGCCCCAACGACGCCTTCGCCATCGAAAACGCTCCCATTCTCGGTGTCTTCGCCGTGGAAGCGCCCCGTTGGATTTCCTGGGCGCTGGGTGATCTCTCGGTGAAGGTTCTCGTCGGCCTCATCATGTTGTTGCCTTACGGCGCGCTGATGAACACGCTGAAGCCGATGCCGGGCGCCGTCAAAACGGGCCGCGTTTGAGGCCGGGCAAGCGCGGATCAAATCGCCCTTGCAAGCCAGCCGTCAGCATTGCAGTCTGTCGTCCGTGGCACAGCGCGGAGGCAGGTCGACATGCAGATCAAGGACGTTATAGACATCGTGGAGGCCGCCAGCGCCACACTTTCAGGCTCAACCTTCAACGACGTCAATCTATCCGGCACGGTCTTCGACAATGTCAATCTTTCCGGGGCGAGCTTCAACAATATCAATTTGTCGGGTGCGTCGTTCACCGATAACAACATGTCCGGCTGGTCGATCGACGACGTCAATTTTTCCGGTCTGAAACTGAGCAACTCAAATCTGTCCGGTGCGCAGATAACGTCATGCCGGATGACCGGCATGAAGATCGACGGCATTCTCGTCGAGGACCTGATGGCAGCCTACAAGGCGGCACAGCAGCAGGTCTGATTTTACTCCACCAGCTTGAATTCCAGCATCAGGTTGCGCTGGAGGAACGAGTGATTGTCATCGGAAACGATGATGAGGCGCGTCGAGCCGTCCGGCCCCTTCACCACATCCATGCCTTCCATATTGTCGATCTGGTAGGCCATGCCGGCTTCCATGAGGATTTCGCCATCCACCACCGCGCCCGGCTGGATATCGGCCCCACGGATGCGGCGGATACGCATGCCCACGCCTTCAGCGAAATTGAAGCGGCGCTCAAGAAGCAGTAGGTCGCCATTGGGCAGGAACGCACCGTCCGTCACGTCGAATGACGGATGATGCGTAACGGCGAATGTGCCCTTGCGCGGACCTTCCAGTATGGCGGCGAGAAGATTGCCGTCCGTATCGATGCTTTTTTCAGCCACAACGACCAGAGCGCCGGCGAGCGGCGAATCGGCCGGCGATACCGCGAGAGCCTCCAGGCCGCCATTGTGGCGCAACTCGTTGCTGGGGATGAGATATGGCAGGCGGTCGAGCGGCTTTGAGGTGGCGAAGCCCGGATCGGGATAGATATCGATCCTGTGGCGCTGCTCGTAACTGACGAAAACCCTGCCGTCGCGCAGCGCCAGCCCTTCCGCATCCATCTCCATCTTGCGCGGCGGTTCGCGCCCGCTCATGTCCAGCATGGGGGTGATGCGGGCATCGGCAAGCCCGGACAAAGCACCGCGAGCGTCACGCAAGACCCTGCCCGTCAGCCAATGGCCGGTATCCAGCACCGCAACGAAATCCTCCCCATTGGGGCGGAAACGGATGGAGGATATCGCCCCGAACAGCTTTTCCGGCGCGCTCATCACCATGCCGCCGATAAATTCCAGCTTACCGAAACGTTTTTCGCTGGTGCCAACTTCGAAAGAGGAAAGCAGACGCACGCTTACCGGCACATCGATGGTGGAAGCGCCGATGGAAACCGGACATAGCGATGCGGCCGCCAGAATGGCGGCCATCGCAAGCGTTTTGCAGGCGGAAGAAGCCCGGCCCCGCTTATCCCGCACGGCGAACCCTGCGGGACGAACCGGAAGCGCCGCTCGTATCCTCGAAAAGCGCCGCAAGCTGCTCGGTCATCGCGCCGGCTAGCTCGTCCGCATCGACGATGGTCACGGCGCGGCGATAATAGCGCGTCACATCGTGGCCGATACCGATTGCCAGCAGTTCCACCGGCGAGCGCGTTTCGATCTGCTCGATGACGGCGCGCAGGTGCCGCTCCAGATAATTGCCCGGATTGACCGACAGGGTCGAATCGTCCACCGGCGCGCCGTCCGAGATCATCATCATGATCTTGCGCTGCTCGGGGCGGCCGATCAGGCGGTTATGCGCCCACATCAGCGCTTCGCCGTCGATATTTTCTTTCAGCAGGCCCTCGCGCATCATCAGGCCAAGATTGCGCCGCGCGCGCCGCCACGGAGCGTCCGCCGATTTGTAGATGATATGGCGCAGATCGTTGAGACGACCCGGCGACGCCGGCTTGCCATTGGCAAGCCACTGTTCGCGCGATTGTCCGCCCTTCCAGGCCTTGGTGGTGAAGCCCAGAATTTCGACCTTCACGCCCGAGCGCTCCAGCGTTCGCGCCAGAATATCGGCGCAGGTAGCCGCAACCGTGATTGGACGGCCGCGCATCGAACCGGAATTGTCGATGACCAGCGAAACCACGGTATCGCGGAACTTGGTGTCGCGTTCCTTCTTGAAGGAAAGCGGCTGCATCGGGTCGATAATGAGCCTGACGAGCCGGGCCGGATCGAGATAGCCCTCTTCCAGATCGAAGTCCCAGGAACGGTTCTGCTGCGCCATCAGGCGGCGCTGCAGGCGGTTCGCTAAGCGCCCGACCGCGCCCTGAAGGTGAGCGAGCTGCTTGTCGAGGAAGGCGCGCAGACGGTCAAGCTCGGCCTCGTCGCACAGTTCCTCGGCGTGAATTTCCTCGTCGAATTCCTGGGTGAAGATGCGGTAATCGACCTTCTCGTTGAAATCGTCGAAGGGGCTGTTGGGACGGCGGGTCTCGCCGGGCGTCTCGGAATCCTCGTCGAGATCGTCGGACATTTCCTCGTCCGACATCTCGGCGCCGTCCATCTCGCCTTCTTCCATTTCCTCCTGCGAGGCCTCGTTTTCATCGGCAGGCGTTGCGTCCGAGCCGGCCTCTTCCTCGACCTGCTCTTCTTCGGTCTCGTTGGTGCGCGGCTGGTCCTCGTTGGATTCCGCTTCCTGGCTCTCAGGCTCGTTATCCTCGTCGCCGAAATCTTCCGCCATCTGCATGGAGGTCAGCATCTTGCGCACAAGCCGCGAAAACGCCTTCTGGTCGGTGATGACGCTGGAAAGATCCTTGAGGTCGCCGGCCGCCTTGTCTTCGATGAAATCGCGCCACAGATCGACAACCTTGCCGGCGCTTTCCGGCGGCTTCTCACCCGTCAGCTTCTCGCGCACCAAAAGCGCCACTGCTTCTGCAAGCGGCGCATCATCCTTGTTGTTGATGCCGGCGAAGTTGGCCTTGGCATATTTTTCCGTGTTCATGGCCTGAATGTTGGAGGCCATGCCCGGCATGCGCAGCGCGCCGATGGATTCCACCCGCGCCTGTTCCACCGCGTCGAAGATCAACCGCGCCTCGGCACCCTGCGGCGACATCACCGCATGGGTGTCGGCATCATGGCAGGCAAGGCGCAGCGCCATGGAATCGCCGAGGCCGCGGGTGATGGCGATTTCCTGCGCCGTCGGCTTCTTGGAAATTTCCGGCAGGCGCATACGCTCACCGGCAAGACCCGGCCGCTCATTGGCAAAGACGACTTCGACTTCGGCATCGCCAGCGACGGATCGCACGCATCCGGCAATCGCCTGACGCAACGGTTCCGTATCGACCGCCGTACCCGGTTTCGCTCTGGAATTGTCGCCGCGCGCTGCCATTGTCTTTCCTGTCATTTGTCGGCGCCTGCGGCACGCGATCGGAAGATCGCGCGCCCCACCGGCGTCTTCAAGTCATCGGTGATCTTCTCCGGACAAGCCGGGGACGATCAGGCGCTGAGAACGATGTTCGCAGCGCTTTCCTTCAGCTCGACGCCGAAAGCCCGCTGATATTGCTCGGCCACCAGCGTGCGTTCCAGCTCGTCACACTTGTTGAGGAAGGTTACGCGGAAGGCAAAGGCGAGATCGCCGAAGATTTCCGCATTTTCCGCCCAGGTGATGACGGTACGCGGGCTCATGACCGTGGAAAGATCGCCGTTGATGAAAGCCGAACGGGTGAGATCGGCCACGCGCACCATCTTGGAAACGGTTTCACGGCCCTTCGGATTGTCGAAGCTCTTCACCTTGGCGGCGATGATGTTCACTTCCTGCTCATGCGGCAGGTAGTTCAGCGTGGTGACGATAGACCAGCGGTCCATCTGCGCCTGGTTGATCTGCTGCGTGCCGTGGTAAAGGCCGGTCGTATCGCCAAGGCCGATGGTGTTGGCGGTTGCGAAAATGCGGAAGGCCGGGTGAGGACGGATGACGCGGCTCTGGTCGAGCAGGGTCAGGCGGCCGGAGGATTCCAGCACGCGCTGGATGACGAACATAACATCCGGGCGGCCGGCATCATATTCGTCGAAGACGAGCGCGACATTGTGCTGGTAGGCCCAGGGCAGGATGCCGTCCTTGAATTCGGTGACCTGCTTGCCGTCTTTCAGGACGATGGCGTCCTTGCCGACGAGGTCGATACGGCTGACATGGCTGTCGAGGTTGACGCGCACGCAGGGCCAGTTCAGGCGGGCGGCCACCTGCTCGATATGGGTGGATTTACCCGTGCCGTGGAAACCGGAGACCATGACACGTCGGTTGTGAGCAAAACCGGCAAGGATCGCAAGCGTCGTGTCGCGATCGAAAAGATAGTCGGGATCGAGGTCAGGCACATAGGCGTCGCCCTGGGAATAGGCGGGAACCCGCAGATCCGTATCAATGCCGAAAACCTCCCGCACGGACACCGTCGTGTCGGGCAGGTTGGAAATATCAAGGTCGATTTTGCTCATCACGTCTCCAAGGCGGGCGGCAGCCACCCGGCCACATCATCAATCAGGCGGTAAACACATAAGTTGGCTTAGCAGAAACCTGACTGCTTTAACAATTGATATGCTTGAACAACAGCCCGAAAACGCTCTTCCGAACCACGATCGCCACCATTAGCATCAGGATGGTGCTTTTTGACAAGCTCCTTGTAGCGCCTTTTTATGTCTTCCTGCTTTGCGGTGGAAGAAAGACCGAGCGTATCGAAGGCTTTTGCCTCCAGCGTCTTCAATTTTCGGTCCTGCTGCATGCGGGAGCCGCCTGCCCTTGCGCCGCCCGCAAAACCGCCGGCGAAGCCGAAAGGATCGCGGATACGGGCGTTCCCGCTCGCCGTGCCGGAACGCAGCGTGGAGTGCAGCGGGCTGTCGCGCGCCGTCTTGTTGACGCCCACCGTCCAGGTGGGGCGATGGCCGGTGATCGCTTCCTTCTGGTAACGGGCGATCTCGCTGTCGGACAGGCCGGAAAAATAATTATAGCCCTTGTTGTATTCCTTCACGTGCTCAAAACAGAACAGGAAGAATTGCCCCTCGGCATTGCGGCCGACGGGTGCCCGGTGAATACCCGGCTTGTCGCATCCGTCCCACTGGCAGGTGGGGGCCTGAACCTCAGGTTCCCTCTCCCTTTTCCGGCGCGTGCGGATGCGATCGAAATATTTCGAATCCAGTTTCATGATGCCCTGATTATGGGGTGCGAAAAGCCGCACAACAAGAATTGACAAAGCGGAATGTTGCTGGCTTTTAGGTAGCCCCCTTCAAGACCAGCCAACGAGAATGGAGCCCGTCGCATGTCCCTGCGAGAACGCATAGAAACGAAGCTTCGGGAAAGCTTTTCACCGGAGCGCCTGAGGGTCGTCGATGAAAGCCTGATGCATGCCGGCCACCAGCCGGATATGACCGGCACGGGCGAGACGCATATGCGTGTTCAGATAGTGTCGGAAAGCTTTTCCGGCAAGTCTCGCGTAGAGCGCCACCGGGCGATCAACGCGCTTTTGAAGCCGGAACTCGATGCCGGCCTGCATGCGCTGGCGATAGAGGCGGCAGCGCCGGGGGAACCGGTGCGGTTCTAGGCACGGCTTCCTTTGTCTCGCGGCCTTAACCCGGATGTTTTTCCGACAGGAAGGACTGCACCTCGGACGCCGCAACATCATCGGCCACGAAGGACTGGCCGATGCCATGGGTGAGGATGAAGGTGAGCTTGCCGCCCTTGACCTTCTTGTCCTGCGCGATTGCCTTCATCAGCGTTTCGACCGGCGGCAACTCGCCGGGAATATCCTTCATCGTCGTCGGCAGGCCGACGGCTTTCAGATGCGCCTCGACGCGGGCGGCATCGTCCGGGCTTGCGAGGTTGAGGCGGGCGGAAAACTGGTGCGCCAGCACCATGCCGATGGCGACGCCTTCGCCATGCACCAGCCGCTTGCTGTCGTAATTGGTCGCCGCCTCCAGCGCATGGCCGAATGTATGACCGAGGTTCAGAAGGGCGCGCACGCCGTTTTCCTTCTCGTCAGCCACCACCACATCGGCTTTCGCCTGGCAGCTCGTCGCAATCGCCTGGATGCGCGCGGGGCCGCCGGTGCGGATTTCATCCCAGTTCTTTTCCAGCCAGAAGAAGAAATCCGGCTTGTCGATCAGCCCGTACTTCACCACTTCGGCATAACCGGCGCGGAATTCCCGCGGGCTCAGCGTATCCAGCACGGCCGTATCGGCCAGAACCAGATCAGGCTGGTGGAACACGCCGACGAGGTTCTTGCCATGGCGGCTGTTGATGCCCGTCTTGCCGCCGACAGAGGAATCGACCTGCGCCAGAAGCGAGGTCGGTATCTGCACGAAGCGCACGCCACGGCGCACGATGCCCGCTGCGAAACCGGCGAGATCGCCGATCACACCCCCACCAAGCGCGAT
Organism: Agrobacterium leguminum; assembly: GCF_015704895.1. GTDB lineage: Bacteria > Pseudomonadota > Alphaproteobacteria > Rhizobiales > Rhizobiaceae > Agrobacterium > Agrobacterium leguminum. The sequence goes on from NZ_JADQWB010000004.1 coordinate 13,133, forward strand.
CACCGCATCGTTACGCTCCACCCTTGCTGCCAGAACCGCATCGCAGACGGTGACGAGATGCTCGAAGCTCTTGGTCTTTTCGCCAGCCGGCAGGGTCAGCGAGACGGCCTCGATGCCATCCGTCTGCAGCCCGTCCATCAGGCCTTCGAGGTAAAGCGGTGCGACATGTTCATCGGTGATGATGGCCGCGCGCCGGCCCTTCAGCCGCGCCGAAATCTCGCCGCCCGCCCGGCCGATGAGGCCCGGCCCGATCAGAATGTCATAGGCGCGCTCGCCGAGCGGCACATGGACGAGACGTTCATCGGCGTGGATTTCGGAAGGCGTCATGGGGATCAGTCTTTCTGTTCGATGCCGGCTATGGCGGCCAGCACTTCTGTCACGATGATTTCCTTGCGGACATCGCGGGATTCGATGGTCAGATCCGCTTCCGCATAGATCGGATAGCGCTTCTCCATCAGGGCCGCCAGCGTGGCCTTGGGGTTTTCGGTCTTGAGAAGCGGGCGGTGGTCGCGCTTGTTGACCCTCTCCCACAACACCTCGAGATCGGCCTTCAGCCACAATGAAATGCCGCCGCGCGTGATGTGCCGGCGGGTATTGTCGTTGATGAAGGCGCCGCCGCCGGTGGAGATGACCTTGGGGCCGCCGCGCAGCAGCCGCTTGATGACCCGCGTTTCCAGCGCCCGGAATTCTTCTTCGCCATAGGTGGCGAAAAGTTCCGATATCGTCATGCGCGAAACGCGCTCGATTTCGACATCCGTATCGATGAACGGCACCCTGAGCTGCTGGGCGACCATGCGGCCCACCGCCGACTTTCCAGCCCCCATCAGCCCGACGAAGACGATGTTGCGCCGTCCGAGCTTTGCCCGCGCTTGCTCCCCGAGTGTGGCCGGGACGGATAAATTCGTTTCATTCATAGATTTGAAAGCCCGTTTGGCATGGATATCTGCAAATGTTTACGAAGCGTCAAGCCAAATTGCTGACTGAATTGCGGTGAATCACAATCATCGCCGCATGCGGCATGGAGCGGAGCGGGCATTTTGATCTTGTCGCCGCTTTCGCCGCACCGCATATACGTTTCGACCGCCACCTTCACGGAGCCGCCATGCCTACCCTCTTCCGCTTCACGATGATACTGGCGACCATCGCGGGGCTGATCTATGGCGGCATGGTGCTGCTCGTCATGGTCGTCAAACCGCGCGACCGCGAAGTGACGGTGCGCATTCCTTCCGAGCGACTGAACCCGCCGTCGACCGAACCGGCAAGGCGCCCCCCATGAGCGGACAGCCGACGGCAGGACGCGACGGCGCGCGGCTGGAAAGTTTTCTGGAAATGATGAGCGCCGAACGCGGGGCTGCCGCCAACACGCTCTCTTCCTATGAGCGCGATCTTTCCGATCTGCGCGAATTTCTCGGTCAGCGCGGCCAGTCCCTGACGGAAGCGCAGACGCCTGACCTTTCCGCCTATCTGACCCATCTTTCCGCTCAGGGTTTTGCCGCAACCTCACAGGCGCGACGTCTTTCCACCATGCGGCAATTCTATCGTTTTCTCTATTCGGAAGGGCTGCGCGGCGACGACCCGACCGGCATCATCGACGCTCCCAGGAAAGGTCTCGCCTTACCGAAAACGATGAGCGTCGCCGATGTGAACAGGCTTCTTAGCCTCGCGGCGCAGGAAGCCGCCACATCCGGTCCCGGCCAGATGGCGCGCATCCGCATGCACCTGCTGCTTGAGCTGCTTTATGCCACCGGCATGCGTGTGAGCGAACTCGTCTCGCTGCCGGTCAAGGTGCTGCGTCAGGAAGGCCGCTTCCTGATGATACGCGGCAAGGGCAACAAGGACCGCATGGTTCTTCTTTCCCGCGCCGCCATCGAGGCGATGGAAAAATACGAGGCTGCCAGAAAGGCGCTCGCATCAGAGAAAAGCAAGGTGGCCGCTTCGCAGAAAAAACCGGAGACGCCGGAGAGCCAGTGGCTGTTTCCTTCCAACAGCAAGGAAGGCCACCTGCCCCGCCAGGTCTTTGCCCGCGACCTCAAGGACATCGCCATCCGTGCGGGCCTGACCCCGTCTGCGATATCGCCGCATGTGCTGCGCCACGCCTTTGCCAGCCACCTTCTGCAGAACGGCGCGGATTTGCGCGCGGTACAGGAACTGCTCGGCCATTCCGACATTTCCACGACACAAATCTATACACATGTGCTGGAAGAACGCTTGCAAGAGCTGGTACAAACACATCACCCCCTTGCCAAACAGGGCAAAAACCTTGATTAGAGCGACCGGAACCGCCGGATAATCCGGTCAAACCTTGCGCAAAACGATCGGAAACGGATCTCATGCACAATTATCTCGACTTCGAAAAACCTATCTCGGACCTTGAGGGCAAGATCATCGAGCTGAAGAAGCTTGCCGATGAAGACGAGAGCATAGACACCTCGGAGGAGATCAACCGTCTGGAATCGCGGGTCAACGACGCGATGCAGGACATCTATTCCAAGCTGAACGCCTGGCAGAAAACGCAGGTCGCGCGCCATCCGCAGCGTCCGCATTTCGTCGATTACGCCAAGGCGTTGTTCACCGATTTCACGCCGCTGGCCGGCGACCGCAAGTTTGCCGAAGACGCCGCCATTCAGGCAGGCCTCGGCCGCTTCAACGGTCAGCCCGTCGCCATCATCGGCCAGGAAAAGGGCAACGACACCAAAAGCCGCCTGAAGCATAATTTCGGCAGCCCGCGCCCGGAAGGTTACCGCAAGGCGATCCGCGTGCTGGAACTGGCCGACCGTTTCTCGCTGCCGGTGATCACCCTCATCGATACGGCAGGCGCCTATCCCGGCGTCGGCGCGGAAGAACGCGGCCAGGCCGAAGCCATCGCCCGCTCGACGGAGATGTGCCTCAACGTGAAGGTGCCGATCGTCTCCGTCGTCATCGGCGAAGGCGGCTCGGGCGGCGCAATCGCGATCGCCACCGGCAACCGCGTCTATATGCTCGAACATGCGATCTATTCGGTGATCTCGCCGGAAGGTGCCGCCTCCATTCTCTGGCGCGATTCGACCCGCGCCAAGGAAGCTGCAACCAACATGAAGATCACCTCGGAAGATTTGAAGGCGCTCGGCGTCATCGACGGAATCATTCCCGAACCGATCGGTGGCGCGCATCGCGCCCCGGAAACCGTTATCAGTGCAACCGGTGACGTCATCGCCAAGGCTCTGGCCGATCTTTCCCAGCGTTCGGGCACACAATTGCGCGCCGAACGCCGCCAGAAATTCCTGGATATCGGCCGGAACCTTTAAGTCCGGCCTTATTTTCCTTGAATATCGCCCCAACTCGGCCATAGTCCGGTCACATCAAAAGATGTATCGGCGGCCGCGGGGCGGATCCGATTTGAGTTAAGAAGATGTAAACGGTTAATACCGTATTTAAAATACACACGGGACGGTGTAGAACTGCCGCCGCTTCGTGCCATCGTCTTTCGGATCAGATCATGCGTTTGACACATTTTGCACTTCTTGCCTGCACCGCGCTCGTTCTTGCCGGCTGTAACGATACGCTCGAAACCGTTGAGCGCGACGTCTCCCACGTCAAGAACAAGGTCGATTACCCGCTGTCTCCGTCCATTCTGGCCGAGATCGACAAAAGGGGCATGGACCGCACCTCGCCGATCATGATCCGCATCTTCAAGGAAGAAGGTGCGCTGGAAATCTGGAAAGCCAGGCGCGACAACCGTTTCGAGAAGATCGCCGGCTACGAGATTTGCGCATGGTCCGGCAAACTCGGGCCCAAGGTGAAGGAAGGCGACCGGCAGGCGCCGGAAGGTTTCTACAACCTGACGCCCGCGCATCTCAATCCGAACTCGAAATATTATCTCGCCATCAATACCGGCTTTCCGAACCGCTACGATGCCGCCAATGGCCGCAACGGCACCAATCTGATGATCCATGGCGCCTGCTCGTCCTCCGGCTGTTATTCGATGACGGATGCGCAGATTCTTGAAATCTACGGTTTTGCCCGTGACGCCTTCAAGGGCGGCCAGAAGACCGTGCAGCTGCAGGCCTTCCCGTTCCGCATGACGGCGGAAAACATGGCCCGCCATCGCCAGAGCGAACATCTCGAATTCTGGAAGATGCTGAAGGTCGGTTACGACAATTTCGAAGTGACCAAGCGCCCGCCGGAAGTGAATGTCTGCGAGAAGAAATATGTCTTCAACCAGCAGACCGAAGGCGGCAGCTTCAACGCCTCCGCCCAATGCCCGGCCATGAGCACACCGCCGGCGCTCGTCAGCGCGCTTTCGAGCTACGAGAAGACCTACGATCTCGCCTATGAAAAGGCGATGAAGAAATATGACGGCATGGCCTGGTACGACCCGAGCGAAGCCGAGCGCAAGGCGCTGGTCGCCGAAAAGCGCAAGGGCCGCGAGCCGGCGTATGCCCCGACCGGCTCGGCGCTGAAGGCCGGCAAGCTGATGAAAGAAACGGAATATGCCGCGCTGATGGAGAAGAAGGCGCAGCAGGTGACGTCTTCCTCACCGGCCACGACCGCAACCGCCTCGGCCCTGCGCGGCCCACGCCCTTCGGCTGTCCAGCCCGCCACGGCACCGCAATCGAACCCGGCCCCGGCAGCACCGACGATGGTTGCCTCGGCTGCCCCCGCAGCAGCCGGCCAGACTGGAGCTGCCGCCCAGAGCGTTCCGGTTCCGACCATGAACCCGCTTGCCTATTCCGCAGCGCCTGCTCCGGAAGCGCCGGAGAAGAAGCCGTTCTGGAAGTTCTGGGCCAAGGAATGAGCGACACGGCCGAGATCGTCTATGATTTGAGGGGGCTTAAATGCCCCCTTCCGGTTTTGAGAAGCCGCAAGAAACTCGCAACCCTGCAGGCAGGCGATATTCTGACCGTCGAGACGACCGATCCGCTGGCGGTGATCGATATTACCCATATGTGCAATGAGGATGGGCATAGGCTGGTGGAGACCACTGCGCTGGATAAGGGGCATCGGTTTCGGATTGTGAAGGGCGGGTAAACCGACATCCAACGCTGACGCTCCGGGCTTACCCCCCTCTGCCCTGCCGGGCATCTCCCCCTCAAGGGGGGAGATCAGTTGCGGCGACCGCTCGCTTTCTCACAAGCTCTGCACTTCGGGTTGCTGCATCGATAAAGATGTTCGGAGCAAGCCGCTTGTCGATCTCCCCCCTTGAGGGGGAGATGTCCGGCAGGACAGAGGGGGGTGAACCACACCCACCGACCTAGACCATCACGACACACCCTAAAACCGCAACCCCGAAACCGCCAGCGGATTATCCGTCATCGCCTGCCTGTCCGGCCGGTCGATGCCGGGTGCGCTTGTGAAGGCCGCGAAGAGGTCCCGCACGAAAGCCTCCGGCAAATCCTTCGTAATCAGCACCATGCGGGTGCGCTGATCAGCCGGGTCCGGCCAGGCCGCAAGGCGCTCCGGCGTGTGGAAAATATTCTGCACCCCATGCAACACCAGCGGTCGGCCCGGATTATCCGACAGCTTGACGATGGCCTTCATGCGCAGGAGCTTTTCACCATGTGCCGAGCGCAGCAGATCCACGAACATGTCGATCGCCATCGGGCTGACCGGCTGATCGTGAATGATCGAAAAGGAACGGATAGACGCATCGTGCCGGTTCACATCGTGATGGTGGTGGTCGTCGTGATCGCCATGATGGTGGTGATGGCCATGGTCATGACCGTGATCATGATCATGATCGTGGTGATCGTGTGCCGCTTCTTCGCCCAGCCAGCGGCCGACATCGGCATTCTTGCTGCCGGCATCGTAAAGGCCGTTGTCGAGAAGCCCCGCAGCGCTCCACTCGGTTTTGTCGCCATCCTCGATGGTCGCACGCGGATTGAGCGCCTGAAGACGGGCTGTCAGGGCGGAAATCGCGGCGGCATCGGCAAGCGCGCGCTTGGTCACCACCAGACGATCAGCCACGGCGGCCTGTTTCACCGCCTCCTGATGATTGTCGAGCGTGGAAAGGCCGTTCACGGCATCCACCACCGTAATCATGCCGTTCAGCACGAAATTCTGCGCGATGACCGGGTTGCCCATGACCGACTGCATGACGGGGGCGGGATCGGCAAGGCCCGTGGTCTCGATCACTACCCGTTTTACCGGCTTCAGCTTGCCTGTCTGAATGCCGTCCATCAGTTCCGCCAGCGTATCCACCAGCTCGCCGCGCACCGTGCAGCAGAGGCAGCCCTCCGCCAGCTCGATGATGCCCTCACCCGCGCTTTCGACCAGCATGTGATCGATGCTGACATCGCCGAACTCATTGATGATGATCGCCGCATCGCTCATCGCCGGATCCTTGAGGAGCCGGTTGAGCAGCGTCGATTTTCCGGCGCCGAGGAATCCGGTGATGATGGAAACCGGGATGCGATCGCGAGACATGACTTGCCTGTATGTTGATGGCCGCTCCGGCAGGTCACTGGACGACACGAAACCCGGAGCCGCATGGAGCTAAAAGAAATCGCCCGCGCCTGGAAGCCGCGAGCGACACTGTAATATCATAACATCATCGACCTGCGAATACACAAACCGCATTGCAACCGCGAGGCTCGGCCTCGAGGCAGTCACCGATCATCAGAATGTCGGGCGCGGGATCGGGATCGGCACGTTGGCGAGTTCGCCCTTGCCGGCTCCCTTGGTGGCATTCACCGCCACCGTCTCGCTACCCGGAATGAGACCGGCGAAGGAATATTCCGGCGGGCGGGTCATTTCCTGCACATAGGGCGAATGGATGACCATGCGGCCAGCCTCGTCGCGGCTTTCGCTGCGCACCTTGGCGGCCTTCGGGTTGCAGATTTCAGCGCTGACATCGTTCACATCGCCGGTATCGCCATAGGGCGCCAGCGCGGCGAGCGAGACGCCTTGGCCCGAGGGCGCCGTCAGCCCCATCTGCAACAGATCGGCCGACTGGTCGGTGCGCCCCGCGAGGCTGTCCGCGCCCAGCACGACCGTGATGACCGAGCGGCCATTGCGAACGGCCGACGACACCTGGTTAAAGCCGGAGGCACAGATGAAGCCGGTCTTCATGCCATCCGCGCCATCGAAACGGCCGACCAGCATGTTGAAATTGGCGTAGTTCTTCTTGCCGGTGCTGACGCCTTCCAGCGAGAAATAATGGGCATATTCCGGAAACTCGCGCTTGATGATCAGCGCCAGCAGCGCCAGATCCCGGGCGGTCGTATATTGTCCCTTGCCGGGCAGGCCATTGGCGTTGATGTAACGGGTGGAGCTCATGCCCAGCCGCTGCGCCTGCGCATTCATCTGCGCCACGAAATTGTCGCTGGTGCCGCCGATGGTCTCGGCAATCGCCACCGCGATGTCATTGGCGGATTTGATGAGCAGCAGCTTCAAAGCGCTATCCATCGTCAGCTTCTGGCCCGGCTTGAAATACATTTTCGAGGCCGGCTGATCGGCGGCCTTCTTGCTCATCACCACTTCCGTCTGCGGGCTGATCTTGCCGGCCTTCATCTGGGAAAAGGCGATATAGGCGGTCATCAGCTTGGTGAGCGAAGCGGGATACCACTTGCGGAAGGCTTCCTGATGGGAAATCACCTTGCCGGTTTTGACATCGACCACCATTTTGGGATTGGCATTTGCCACGGGTGCTGCGGCAACGAGGCCTGCAGTCATGATGGCAACGGCTGCGGAGAGCCGTCTGGCGGCGTTTGGCGATTTAAAAGTCTGTGGCAAGGCTTGTCCTCGAATTCCCGTCTTCGGTCGGGGAATGGCAATATTCACCATATATGTCCTAGCAATGGCAAAGTACATTGATTACGTCAATTATGCGGCGCACTATCCACCACGGAGGATAGGATTTTACGACACGCCGCACCGATGAACCCAGGAATGAACGAATGCCGATTTTGAACAGAGCCGCCGAACTCCAGCAGGAAGTCAGCGAATGGCGGCGTCACCTGCATGAAAATCCCGAGATTTTGTATGACGTCGACAACACCGCGGCCTTCGTTGCGGAGAAGCTGAAATCTTTCGGCGTTGACGAAATCGTGACCGGTCTCGGCCGCACGGGTGTGGTCGGCATCATCAGGGGCAATCTTCCGGGCAATCGCACCATCGGCTTTCGCGCGGATATGGACGCTCTCCCAATTTTAGAGGAAACCGGCAAGCCCTGGGCCTCCAAAACCGCGGGCGCCATGCATGCCTGCGGCCATGACGGCCACACCGCCATGCTGCTTGGCGCCGCCAAATATCTTACCGAAACCCGCAATTTCGCCGGCTCCATCGCGGTCATCTTCCAGCCGGCGGAAGAAGGGGGTGCCGGCGCGCTTGCCATGGTCGAGGACGGCCTGATGGAGCGTTTCGGCATTAACGAGGTCTATGGCATGCACAACATGCCGGGCATTCCGCTCGGCGCCTTCGCCATCCGCAAGGGCGGCATCATGGCCGCACCCGACAAGTTCTCGATTACCGTCAAGGGCCGTGGCGGCCATGCGGCGCAGCCGCACCGCACCGTCGACCCGATCACCATCGGCGCGCAGATCGTCGGCAATCTGCAGATGATCGCCTCGCGCAATGCCGACCCCATCCGCTCGGTGGTCGTTTCCGTCACCCGCTTTCAGGCCGGTTCCAGCCACAACATCATCCCCAACGAGGCATTGATCGCCGGCACGGTGCGCAGCCTCGATGAAACGGTGCGCGATCTGGCGCAGGATCGCATCAAGCAGATGGCGGAAGGTATTGCCCTTGCCAATGGCGCGGAAGCGGAAGTCGTCTATGAGCGCTACTGCCCGGTGACCTTCAATCACGCCGCCGAGACCGACCACGCCATCCATGTGGCGCGCGATGTGGCGGGCGAACCGAATGTCGATCCCGATGTCGATCCTTCCATGGCAGGAGAGGATTTCTCCTTCATGCTGAAGGAAAGACCAGGCTGCTTCATCTTCATCGGCAACGGCGATTCGGCAGGGCTTCACAATCCGGGCTATGATTTCAACGACGACGCCATCGCTTACGGCATTTCCTACTGGGTGAAACTGGCCGAACAGCGCCTGACGAGCTGATTGCCGGCCAACGCGAAGAAAGCCGAGGAAGAGATCGACCGCGATGAAGAACGCGGTTGATCCGCAGGCATCGTCAGGTTAAAGAGCAATTCAGTGTCCACGTAGCTCAGCAGGATAGAGCACAGGATTCCTAAGAGAAATTGGGGGTTGCGCCCGGAAACGACGCAATCGATCTGCTCAAAGTCGGGGAAAGCTTCGCTGGTCTTCCAGCATGCCAATCCCGAGCCAAGCTCCGGAGAAATCCGGTGAAGGTGTAGAGACTGGATGGGCAGCACCTAAAGGCCGCAAGGCCCATGGTGAAGGGACAGTCCAGACCACGAACGTCTTGCCGGCAAACGGCGGGACGGCGGCGAAAGCCGAAGCGGTATGAATCCTGGGGTCGGAGGTTCGAATCCTCTCGTGGACGCCATTTTCCTGAAATATTTTTAAAAACAATAGGATAGATGCTGATCGGATGATCTGCCCGCCTCCGGAGCGCCTCCGGACATGGCGAAGACATCCCGCCATGCATGGAACCATTTGGCAGACACCATAACTCTTCTGGATTGAGCGACGAAGTATCCCGCATTTCCTGCGAAGCCCATTTGCCGGATGGCAGAAAACTTAGCGCTGTGTGGGAATATTGAAGGGGAACATTGAAAGCCGAAAATCGCTTCCTATTATGAATGATATGCGGCGAAGGAAGGTGTCGAAGCGGCATCCGCAAGGCGAAGGAGATTTGATGATCAACGAATATGGTCCATACGTGCAGATGACGACGCTTGGAGAGCGCATGGCCGCCCTGTATCAGATGGATGCAAATCTCGCGCTGGAGTCGCACCTGACTCACTATATGGACGAAGTCGAGGTCAACATTGCCGCCGATACGTTTGACCACGTTGGTTTCATGAACAAGATCAGTGGCCAGTTGCAGGTAAAGCTGGAGGCAACGGCTGACTCCAGACGCCGGGAGTTTCTGCAGGCCATCGTCTCATCGCTCCAGGAGCGTATCCGCCGCCATTCACTGGATATTGCTTGACGGCAGGCGCGGCACGACATTGTCCTGCTTGAACCACGTGGCGCTGCCTCGTCGAGTGGGCTTTTTCTGCCGGTTACTCGACGAAAACCCGCACGCTCGAGGCGCGGCCATCGGCGTCGATCACCGTCAGTGTGGAAAATCCCTGGCCTTCCGGCCGCCATTCGCTGTTGCGGCGGTGGGACGCGTTCGGCAGAGGCAAACCATTGGCGAGCCAGCGGAAGGGTGCGCGCCCGCCCTGCAGCTTCAGTACCAACGGCGAGATGCCCGACTGGCCGGAAAGCTCCACGCGCGCGCCTTCCGGCGGGTAAACGATGCGCGGGGCGCTTTCACGTCTTGAAGCAGAAAGCAGGCCGCTGGCCGTCGTGGTGAAACGTCGCTGGTTGGCGGGGAGGTCACTGACCGCGACCCGCGCGACACCGGAAGGCGCGGCCGGCATCGGCGTGATCGCCACGCCGGATTTTTCGAAAGCCTCGAACAGGATCGGAGCGGCCGTCGCATAACCGGCAATGCCCGGCACCGCACCATTGTCGGCCCGACCGACCCAGACACCGACCACATGCCGCCCGTCATAACCCACCGACCAGGCATCGCGATAGCCATAGCTGGTGCCGGTCTTGTAGGCGATGCCGCGCTGTTTCATGCCGAGCGGCGGCAGCACGCCAGAGAGGATGTCGGAGATGTTCCAGATCGCGGCATCGGAGAATAACCGGTCGCCCTCCAGCCGTTCCGGGGCGGAGCGGACGCCGTCTCCAAGCCGCACGGGATCGCCGCCGCCGGCAAGCCCCGCATAAAGCTGCACCAGATCGACCAGCGAAACACCCGCGCCGCCAAGGGCGATGGCAAGCCCCGGCGCTTCATTGGCGGGAAGCACGAGTTTGACGCCCACCCGCCGGAACCGCACCATCAGCGCCGAGGGGCTGACGGCATCGAGCAGCTTGACAGCAGGCACGTTGAGCGACAGTTGCAGCGCCTGCCGGATGCTGACATCGCCCTGATAGTGCATGTCGAAATTGCGCGGCCTGTAACCGGAAAAGTCGGCCGGGCGATCCTCGATGATGGTTTCCTGCCCGACAAGACCGTCTTCGAAAGCAAGGCCGTAGATGAATGGCTTGAGGGTGGATCCCGGCGAGCGAACGGCACGGCTCATCTCCACGAAACCACGGCGCGCCGTATCGAGATAATCCGCCGACCCCACTTCCGCCAGAATATCGCCGCTCTGCGCATCGGCCATGACGATGGCGACGGAGACCCTGTCGCCGAGCTTTTCCGCCGCATGGCGGGCGACACCCTCCAGCTCCCGCTGGATCGACAGCTTCAGCGTGGAGCGCACCTCGGCAGTATTCGGGAATTTCACCCGTGCGGCGACGGCCATATGCGGCGCATAGGCCGGCAGGTCCCGCCGGTTGGCGGGCACATTCGCAAGAGCCGACCGTTCCGCCTCCCCCTCACCCACCACGCGTTCCACGGCAAGCCGTTGCAGCACACGCTCCCGCGCCTGCTTCGCCGCCTCCGGAAAACGATCCGGACGGCGCTTTTCCGGCAATTGCGGCAACGCGACAAGCAGGGCCGCCTCCGCCGTATCGAGCCGGCCCGGTTCCTTGCCGAACCAGGCGAGGCTTGCGGCGCGAATGCCTTCGAGATTGCCGCCATAGGGCGCGATATTCAGATAGAGATCGAGGATTTCCGCCTTGCTGAGCCGTCTCTCGATCTGGAGCGCGCGCGCGGCCTGCAGGAATTTCGCCGAGAACGACCGGTCGGCCCGCGGCTCGATCAGCCGCGCCACCTGCATGGAAAGCGTCGATGCGCCGGAAACGATCCGGCCGTTGCTGGCCAATTGCCAGGCGGAGCGCAAAAGCGCCCAGGGATCGACCCCGTGATGCTCATAGAAACGCTGGTCTTCATAGGCCACCAGCATGCGCAGGAACTGTGGGTCGACTTCGGCTGCCGTGGTTTTCAGCCGCCAGCGGCCATCGGGTGTCGCAAAAGCGCGCAACAGCTTGCCGTCACGATCCAGAACCTCGAAGGATCGTTGCTGCGCAGCGTCCAGCGGCGGCGGATAGGCCTTGTCCAGCGCATCGAGACCGAAGGCCGCGCCGCCCATAAGCAACGCGGCCGTCATGATGCCGACAATGATCGCCTTCTTCCGCCTCATGGGTTTGCCGAGCGCACCTCCATGCGGCCGGTTGCCGTGCGGGCGGCAAATTGCGGCCGGTACATATCCTCAACCGAAGCTGCCGGATGATCGTAGGTGCCGGGGGTGACGGCGCGGACCACATAGGCAAGCGCAATTTCCGAACTGTCGCCGGCCGAGCGGTCGAAGGCCGCCACGAAACGGTCGTAGCGGAATTCCGTATGCGCCGCTTCCGTTTCCGGCAGCCAGTCGAAATTCGACAGTTCGGCCGAATTGACAAGGCTCGGATTGTCGATTTCGAAACCGGAGGGCAGCAGGTCGGTCACCAGAATGCGCGACTGCCAGTTATTCTGCGGCACCACATTCAGCACCACGACATAACGCTCGTTCTGGACCACCTCGCTCGGGTTCACCTCCTCGCCATCCATGGAATAATAGGTGCGGGTGATGGTGAAGCCTTCCCCGCCGGCCGCAAGCGGCTGCGCCGGCGGCGCCACCGTGGTGACGACGGCCGTGACCGGATCGGCCGAGGCATTGGCGATCTTCAAGGGTGCGGCCAGCAATTCATCGCCGCTCATCCGCTTGCCGAAGCCGCCGGTCTGCAGATCGCCGTTCACATCGAGACGGATATCCTTGTCCTCGCCTTTCACGGCGCGGGCGGCCAGCAGCATCCATGCCTGTTCCTGGGTGCTGGTATAGGGCTTCTTTTCCCATTCCTTCGCCACCGCACCGGCAAGCTGCGGCACGACGGCCGGAACCGGCCGGCTTTCCGCCGCAAGCGCCAGCGTCGCCGCGCCGTCACGCAGGGCGGAGCCATAATCCGCGCGCGAGAAGCTGACATTGGTGGTGCGGCTTGCCATGTCGAGCGAAGCGCCGAACACGGCCTTCGAACGGGCCTGATCGCCATAAAGCGAAAGGGCGGCGGCAACCTGCGCCTTGGCGAGCGGTGTCGGGAAATCGGCAAGCGCCGTATCCGCGTAATAACGCAGATCGTTGATTGCCGCCTTGCGGTTGCGCGCCAGCACATAAAGCGAATAGGCGATCTCGTTGCCGCGATCCTTGACATTGCTGTCATAGGAAAGACCGTTTTGCAGGTTGTTCAGCGCCTGCACCATGGCGGCTTCGGGCACATCGTAATTCTGCTCACGGGCGCGGGTCAGGAAGTCGCTGATATAGGCATCGAGCCACAGATCGCCATAACCCGGCGACCAGAGGCCGAAGCTGCCGGAACTCGACTGGAAGGACAGCACGCGGTAGATCGCCTCCTGCACCCGCCGGCGGGTGTCGGGGTCTTCTGCAAGGCCGCTATCCTTCGTCAGTTCCGAAACGTAAAGCAGCGGCAAAGCGCGGCTCGTCGTCTGTTCGGCGCAGCCGTAGGGATATTTGTCCAGCATCATCACCAGCGCCGGAATATCGAAGGCGGGCGAGCGCGTGACATTGACCGCGACGGAAGAGCCGAGAAGCATGCTGTCGGCCAGAAGATCGCCATTGATCGTCAGGCTGCTATTGGGCGCGATCTTGATTTCGCGCCGCGTCGTCACTGGCAGAACGGCCGGACGCACCGGAACGTTCAGAACCTGCTCCAGTGAAAGACCGGCGGCATTGGAAACCTTGATGGTGATCGCGCCATTGCCGGGCTGTTCGCCCGTCAGCGGGACCGTCAGCGAAGACTTGCCGCCTTTCTGAAGCGCGAGAGTTTGCGACATCTCACCCTGATCGACCGTCAATGCGGTATTGCTGGTCACATCCAGCCGGTAATCGCCGGCCTCGCCATCGGTATTGGCGATATCGAGCCGCAATTGCGAGACATCGCCGGGAGCGAGGAATTTCGGCGCGCTGGCCGTGACGACGACAGGATCACGAATGATGGCATCGGAGACGGCGTGTCCCACACCCGTCTTCGTCCAGGCCACCGCCATGATGCGGGCCGTGCCGTTGAACTGCGGAATATCGAAGCTGACCGTCGCCTTGCCGTCACCGTCGAGTTCGACCGGACCGGCAAAGAAGGCCACGAGCTTTTCCGTGGGCGGGCTGCCCTGAAGGGCTGCCTGCCCGCCGTCGCCGCCGGTGCGCAGCCGGCCGGTGGCGCCGAGCGAACCGTCGATCAGGCGGCCATAGAGGTCGCGGATTTCCAGCCCCAGTCGGCGCTGGCCGAAATACCATTCATCCGGTTTCGGCGGCTCATAGCGGGTAAGGTTCAATATGCCGACATCGACGGCCGCAACGATGGCATAGGCCTTTTCGCCCACGCCAGCGCCCGCAACCGTGATCGGAATTTCAAGCGGCTGGCGCGGCAGCGTTTTCTGCGGCGCGCCGAGCGTGACGGCAAGTTTGCGCTCGGCCGGATCGACGGCGAGCCATTTGATGCCGATGGCGCGCATCGGCATACGGCTTTCCTGCGCATCGCCGGGACGGAACAGCGTGGCCGTCACATAAGCGCCCGCACCCCATTCCTCGGTAACGGGAATGTCGATCTCGCCGCCATCCTCGCCGATCTCGGCATTCTGCACGGCAATCAGCTTTTCCGAACCGGAAGTCACCATCAACTCGCCGGCAAAACGCGACGAAACCTTGAGTTTGGCCGTATCGCCGATCTTGTAGCTCTGTTTGTCGAGAGCGATTTCCAGCGCATCCGGCGTTTCCGTCGAGCTTGCCTCGACATAAAAACCGGCATCGAACTCAACGCTGGAAACAGGCGCGCCATTACCGGCGCCCTCCACTTCCAGCCGATAGCGGCCCCAGGTGACGGGCACGGAAATCTCGCCGCCATTGGCATCGACCGAAAGCGTACCGGCTTCCTGCTGCTTGGTATATTCCACCGGCTCGTAACGCCAGGAATTGCCCTGACGATACCACTGATAGTTCCGCTCGACCTTGATGAGTTTCCAGTTGAGGCCGCTCATCGCCTGTTTGGCACCTTCGGCGCTGACACCGATGATGTGGAAACGACCAACGGAATTCTGGGCGAGATCGCCCGAAAATTGCGGTTTGATACCGATGACCGGCGCTTCAGCCTTGATGGGCAGCGTCAGGGAGCGCTCCACGGCGCGGCCGCCGGCCTCGCGCATGCGCACAGTGATGTTGGCGGAAAGAAGCTGCGTGGTGGACGGCAGGTCGGTCAGATCGACATTGAAGCTCGCCTTGCCTTCTTCGTCCAGCGCCGGCAGATCGGCAAGCGCGGTGCGGTTTTCCTCTTCGCTCTCCTCATCGGCCAGACCGAAGAAATAACCTTCGAAATCGGCGCTGGTGCGCGTCGGTTTGATGGCAACCTCACCTTCCAGCGTCAGGCCGGCTGCGGGCGCGCCATAGAGATAACGGCCATCGACGTCGATTGCCGTTTCCGCGCCAGGGTCGATCTGCTTTGCCTTGCTGGAAAGATCGAACTCGGTGCGGTCAGGCACGAAATCATCGACGAGGAAGCTCTTTTCGCTGATCGCAGGCGTTTTCGGATCGGTATGGATGCGCAATGTCCAGGTGCCGCGCATCGCATTTGCCTGCAACGGCAGATCGACCGCATGGCCGCCCAGCGCCTTGCCGTCGCTGACGAAACGCCGGTCCTCTACACCATCCGGGCGCGAGAAGATGAAAGTGAGCGGAAGATCCTCGATTGCCTTGCCGTCGACATCGCGGGCAAGGGCTGCGGCATGCACGGTCTCGCCGGCACGATAGATGCCGCGTTCCGTCCAGCTAAACACGTCGATGGCGCCGGGGGCTGCACGGCCCGTCACACCGCGATCCGAAAGATCGAAGCCGGCGCGGGTCATGTCGAGGAAGACGTAATCCTTGTCGCCGTTGCGCGCCGTCAGGATCGCAGGCGCCTGCGCCGCCGTACCGCGCATCAGGCCGGCCGAGAACACCGCGCGGCCGTCCGCATCCGTCTTCGCGGTGCCCAGCACCTCATTATTCTTGGCGAGCAGCTGCAAATCCACATCTGCCAGCGGCTTGGCGCTGCCAAGTGCACGGACAAAGACATTCAGACCATCGGTTCCGGCATAAGTGGTGATGCCGGTATCGGAGACCAGGAACCATTGCGTGGCGCGCGAATCCCAGGTTTCCGGCGCGGTGCCCGGCGGTACGGCGGTCAGCACATAGATGCCGGGCTTGCGCTCGGGCAGGGCCTCATCCACCGGAAAACTCGTCACCACGTCCTTGTTGAGATCGGGCTGGATATCGATCGAGCCCTGCCAGACAAGCTCGCCAATTTCGTTTTCGATACGGTCGGCATTGTAGCCGTCCATCTGCGTCAGAAACTGCGAGTTTGAAAGAAGCGAGGTGATGTTGCGGTCGCCGACGCGATAAAGCTTCAGGTCGGCCTTGTCGGCATTGACAGAGACGATTGGAATGCCGCGGCGCGCCGTGCCCGGCAGCACGAAATTCTCGCCGGTGAAGCGCACGCTGGCGGCGCGGTCACGCACATAGATATCGAGATCGACCTGCTTTTCCAGAGGCTCTTCCACCGAAGACGGCAGGCCGGCGCGAAACGCGATCTTGTAACGCTGGCCATGGGTCAGGCCTTCCACGCAAATCTCGCTGCCCTTCGCTTCGATAGCCTTGGGGGCTGCCCCATCCAGCGTGATGAAGGAGGAGTAATCGACGCCGTTCTTCACCAGCGGCTCGGAAAACTGCACGCAGGCGCGCGGGCTGACGCTATCCGTATCCACGGTATTGTTGATGACGCGGAAACCCTGCCGGGTGCGCAGATCGGCATAGGCCGCTTTGGTCTGTGCATTGTCGGCAAGCGCGAGGCTTTCCTTATAGGCATTGAGTGCCGCGCGATAATTCTGGGTTCTTTCGAAGGCCTTCGCCAGCCGGTTCAGGGCCTCGGTGCGGGCGCTGACCGTGCGGCTGAGCTGGTAGGCATTGATGGCAGCGGAAGCGGCCTGTCCCGCTATCGAATAATTATCGGTGACCTGCGCGGCCTTTTCCGACAATTCCGCCCAGAGCGCGCCATCGTCAGGTGTGATCGCAAGGGCCTGTTTATAGGTCGTGACCGCATCGGGAATATTGCCGGCGGCTGCCTGCTGCCGCGCCGTCTGCACGAGGGCTTCCAGGCCCTGTTCGCCCTCACCCTCATTTGCCGCAAGGCCGGATTTCAGCCGGCGCGCTTCCTGCTGCAGGCTGTCGGTCACGAAGGACAGGCGCTGCGGCGCGCCGATATCGGCTTCCGCGGCCACTTCCACGATCTTGCCGGCAACCGCGCCGGGGAAGGCGTTCAGCTGATTGAAATCCGATTTGAGGAAGCACCATTTCACCTTGGGATTGTAGGTAAAGGCCTTGCAGGCGGTATCGCCGACGCAAATCTCGCCGCATTGCTCCAGCGAGACATTTTGCTCCGTCCTGAGATCGAAGCCGAAATAATCGCCATTTTGGGTCGTAACGACCTTGCGGGAGGGTTCCGCCGCCATGGCTGGCGGAAAAAACAGGGCGGTTGAGACCGCAACCAGCGAAATCCGGACGAGCGCGCGCAACGACATCAGTTTTCTCCCCGCAACAGACATGTCGGGCGGGACTCTGGTCAAATCCACGCATGGTTGTCAACGCATCTTCGTCAATTCGCGACACGCAATGTGTGAAGGCGGGCAAGCGGGAAGGTCAGTCTTCTATTTTGCGCGCTTCGGAAATCAGCATGATCGGCACGCCATCGCGGATCGGATAAGCGAGCCTCGCGCTCTCGGAGATGAGTTCATTGCGGGCGCGGTCATAGGCAAGGCGCCCTTTCGTCAAAGGGCAGACCAGAAGCTCCAGCAGCTTGGGATCGACATTGCTCATCCTGTCGTCCATGGCGGCGATCCTATTGCAGCACGTTGCCGCCCTCGCCCGATCCCTGGGCAAGAACGATCTCGGTGATGGCGATCAATGTTTCGGCCCGCGTCTTCAGGTCCGGCGCTTCCAGCAGCGCCTGTTTTTCAGCCGGTCCGAAGGGAGACATCATGGAAAGCGAATTGACGAGAACGCGATTGCCCGCCCTTTCCACGCTTTCCCAATCCGCTTCCAGCTGGTTGGCATCCAGAAACGAGCGGAATACCCGGAGCAGGTTTTCGCGGTCCACCGCATCCTCGTCATATTCGCCGGAAAGATCGGCGATGAAGGGCGCATGCCGGAAGCTGCGGTAGGGTTTGCCCGCCTCCACCTCTTCCAGCAGGCGGAAGCGGCACACGCCGGTGAGCGAAATGATATAACGGCCATCGCCGGTTTCGGAAAAGGACGTGATGCGGCCGAGGCAGCCGACCGCGCTTAGCGGACCGCCCTCAAGCCCCGCCTCGATGACATGCAGGGCGGGCTGCACCATGCCGATGATGCGATGGCCGGCCAATGCCCAGTCGATCATGGCGAGATATCGAGGCTCGAAAATATTGAGTGGAAGATGGCCTTCCGGTAGAAGCAGCGCGCCCGGCAATGGAAAGACCGGCACGGTTTCCGGCAGATCGTCGTTCTTCACATATCTCGCATTTCCGACATGCATGGGAATCAAGCCCCCTGTTCACTGCTGCCCGGCTGGCGGATCAACCGCCACGGCCGGGATATGCCCGCATTACGAAAACAGTATCGCCGAAAGCTTCCTGCGGCCGGCAACGGTTGCCGGGTCCTTGAAGCCCCAGGCCTCGAAAAACTCCAGAAGCTGGCGGCGCGCGCCGTCATCGTCGAAGGTCCGGTCCTTGCGCATGACGTAAAGCAGATGGTCCGCGGCCTCATCGCGCCGGCCTTGAGCATTCAGCACCTTGGCAAGCTTCACCCGCGCCTCGTGACGATCGGGATCGAGCGCGAGCTCACGCTCCAGCGCGACCGGGTCGCCGATCTTACGGGCTTCCTCATATTGCGCGATCTTTTTCGAAACGAGCTGAATGCCCGCATCCTCGTTGAGTTCCGCAGACAGCGAAGAGAGCAGTTCGCTTGCCCGCTCATATTGACCGGCGGCGATCATGCATTCCGCGATACCGGCAATTGCTGCCGGATTTTCGGGATCGGCCTGCATGACGGCGCCGAAAAGCTGCGCAGCACCATTAAAATCGCCATCCGCCAGAAGCTGCTTCGCCTCTGTCAGAACAGCCTCGATCTCGGCCTTGGGGTCGCCCGCGTCAGGCCCGGCGATCTTCTCGATGAACTGCTTGATCTGGCTTTCCGGCACGGCACCCATGAAGCCATCCACCGGCCGGCCGTCGGCAAAGGCGACGATTGCCGGAATGGACTGGATACCGAGCTGGCCGGGAATCGACGGGTGGTCGTCAATATTCAGCTTCACGAGCTTCACGCGGCCATTCGCCTCGTTGATGACCTTCTCGAGCACCGGCGTCAGCTGCTTGCACGGACCGCACCAGGGCGCCCAGAAATCCACCAGAACCGGCTGGCGACGCGATTCCTCAAGAACGTCCCTGGAGAAACCCGCCGTCGTGGTGTCCTTGATGTGGCCGGAGGCCGCACCGTTCAGCTCGCCGTTATGATGGGCGCTTGCGGTCATCTGCCCGCTATAGGAACCGCCGTAAGGATTATTTTCGCCGCTCATGCCGGTCTCCCGTAAACTTCTGTCATCTGTCTTATTTGAAGCAAAGATCGTATCTCACTCGCTGACTTTCAAGACAAGCGGCGCATGTCCGGTTGCCTCGAGAAAGCGAATGAGATCCGTGGACGCGATCGTTGTCGTCTGGTCGTTGGAAAGCGGGTGGCCATTGACCAGCTCGTTTTCCAGAAGCCCGCTGTCGAGCACGAAGGTGACCCGCCTGTCGGTGTCGTTGATGGCTCCGAACACCGTCACCGAGCCCGGCGCGACGCCCAGATATTCAAGCATCTTTTCCGGTCTGCCAAAGGATACGCGGCTTACCGCACCGATGGTCTTGTGAACGCTTTTCAGATCGACGACCGCATTTTCCTCAACGGTCAGAACGAAATACTGATCCTTCTTGTCCTTTACAAAGAGGTTCTTTGTATGGCCGCCGGGAATGAGGTCGCGCAGCGACTGAGATTCGGCGACGGTAAACACCGGTTCATGCTGCTTCGTGGTGTGGGAAATGCCGAGTCCGTCGAGAAACTCGAACAGCTCCGTTGCCGTCTTCTGGGAATTTTCCGCCATATCCTGCCGCCTGCCTCTGCCGATTCCACTATCCTTGTTTCCTGATTAAGCGGGCAACCGACGCTTGGCAACGCAGGAAAAAACAGCGAGATGAAAAATTCTCAATCATTTCCGCCGCTTGTCGCATTTCTCAAAGAAATTTTCGCGTTTTTGTCATTTCCCTGTTGCATTCCAAAATCGATTGAGCGATATAGCGCCCGTCGCCGCTTGGTGGCCCACGGTTCAGCGAACTACCCCGGACCGGTGGATTTGAGCGGGTGTAGCTCAGGGGTAGAGCACAACCTTGCCAAGGTTGGGGTCGAGGGTTCAAATCCCTTCGCCCGCTCCAAATTTCCCTAAAGATAGAATCATCATCAAAGCGTCCCTGTTCGCGCGCGTCGCATCGTTCCGTGTCGTGCGGCTTGAAATTCGGCCTGCGCAGCCCCCCCCCCTATAGGCAAATCGCGACGGAAATTATTCCGCAAGCGGAACTTATACGGAAGATGTTCGTTTCAGATCCGAGGCTCCTAACCTCAGTTCCCCTCTGATTGCCCGCCATGAGCGGGCATTTTTTTGCCGGCGCCTCTGGAACAGCTTATGTGCACAGCACGTTCTCCTGCGTTGTTCAACGCGGGGAAGAGCCATGTCCGCACATCCTGGAAGAATTCTCTTGATTGCCGCATTCGCCACCTTGTCGATACCCGGCACATCGCCTGCCGCCGATATGACGGTTTATCGTGAGGAACGGGTTTTACCGCACAAAACACATCATCAACCGCAGCGAATCGAAAATACCTATTCCAATCTCAAGGAAATGCGCTGCACCGAAAATATGGTGTCCTATCGCTCCCCTTACGAACGGCACACGGAACAGGTCACGCTCTGCCATCCGCCACTAAACTGGCGAACAGGGCCATCAACAGCAACAATATGGTCGCCTTGATCTTGCCATAATTCATTCAATGTGCTTTTGTGCAGCCGCCCTTGTGGGAGGGGGTAGAGGTTGAGACCCGCTGGCTGCATTTTGGCAGTAAGCGGGTTTCCCTTTTTTTGGGCATAACTTGCCGGCAGGCACCATCGGATCCATCGTTTCTCCGGCTCGGAAAAGCAATGAAACACGGGCGCAGAATGGTGCGATCTGGATTTTTCATATGAAGGAAAGTGGTAGCGGGAGAGGGACTTGAACCCCCGACACGCGGATTATGATTCCGCTGCTCTAACCACCTGAGCTACCCCGCCACAGGGGAAACGTGACAGTCATGTGACCGGCCGTTCCATCAGGATGAGCGGCTTATAAGGTGCCGCTCCCCAAAGTGTCAAGCGCAAGATGCGCAAAAAATTCGCTTTCCGCATCGCTGCAAAAAGCGAATGGTTTCAGGCGGCAACCGGCTTTTCCAGAAGCGCCTTCAGCGACGCCTCGGCTTCCGCCGAGCGTTCCGACCGTTCGATGAAACCGCCGCCGTAAACGCGGGCATCGGCACCCGGTGCGGAATAAAGCACGCAGGCCTGACCGGGAGCGACACCGGCCTCCCCGGTCATCAGGTCCACATAAATACCGTTTTCATCCGCATGCAGCATCGCTTCCGTCGGCGGGCGGGTGGAGCGCACCTTGGCGAAACAGGCAAAGCCCTGCCCGGCATCGCTCGCCAACGCGCCGTCGCCCAGCCAGTTCATGTCACGCAGATAGACCCGGCGGGTTTCCAGCGCTTCGCGCGGGCCAACGATGACCCGGCGGCCGCGCGCATCGAGATGCACCACATAAAGCGGCTCCCCGGTCGCGACACCAATGCCGCGGCGCTGGCCGATCGTATAGTGCACGATGCCATCGTGGCGGCCGAGCACACGGCCGTCGAGATGGACGATATCGCCTGCCAATGCCGCATTCGGCTTCAGCTTGTTGATGATATCGGTATATTTGCCCTGCGGCACGAAACAGATGTCCTGACTGTCAGCCTTCTTGGCCACGACAAGCCCCATATCTTCCGCCAGTGCCCGTGTTTCAGCCTTGGAGAGGCCGCCGAGCGGAAAGCGCAGATAGTCGATCTGCTCCTGCGTCGTGGCGAACAGGAACCAGCTCTGGTCACGGTCGCTGTCGATCGGCCGATAAAGCGCACGCCGCCCCGGCTGACCGGAAACGGGATTGGGACGCGAACGAATGTAATGGCCGGTCGCCAGCGCATCGGCGCCGAGTTCCTGCGCCGTGGCGAGCAGATCGGCGAATTTTACCGTCTGGTTGCAGGCCACGCAGGGGATCGGCGTTTCACCCATCGCATAGGCTTCGGCAAAGGGGTTGATGACGGTTTCGCGGAACCGCGCTTCGTAATCCAGCACGTAGTGGGGAATGCCGAGCGTTTCGCAGACCCGGCGCGCATCGTCTATATCCTGCCCCGCGCAACAGGAGCCCGCGCGGTGCACGGCAGCACCGTGGTCGTAAAGCTGGAGGGTAATGCCGAGGACATCATAGCCCTCGCGCTTGAGGATACCGGCCACCACCGAAGAATCGACGCCACCGGACATGGCGACAACGATCCGGGTATCTTCCGGCCTCTTGTCAAAATCGAGCGTATTCACGTTTTTTCCCATCGTCAGTCATAACGGGGGTAAAGGCCCCGCCGCCTGTCGGTCATCCGCCGCGAGAAACCCTGGCCATCAATCGGGCCGTCCTGTCTCGCTATCCTGCGGATTTAAGGGCTGCATATAGAAAGGAATGGCCGCGCACGCAAGTACGGGGCGGAAAACCGCCCCGCAAAGCCGTCAGATTCGGGCAGGGACCCGGCCGTCAGGCGCCGGCCGTCTTCTGGCCGCTGCTGCCGAACCACTTGTCGCGCTCCCGCCACAGGGCTGGCAGGGCCAGCAATCCGATAGCCGTGAAGGCGATCAGCGTCTTGTTGAGCTGCGACAGTTCCGCCGTGCGGCCGTCCAGATAATAGACGCCATAGACAATGGCCACGTGCCAGACATAGACCTGCAGCGAATGGCGGCCGAGCAATTGCAGGAACTTCAGCGACAGCACCCAGATGACGCCTTCGGCGATGGAACGCACAAGCGGACGGTGGTGCTTCGGACCTGCGATCACCAGCCAGGTCAGGCCGACGCCGACAGCGAGGAAGTTCATGAGATAGACCAGGCCGAAATCGGCGCGGATTTCCATGGTGGAAAATTTGCCCATCATGAATTCCGGCATCAGGCCCCAGGCTGTGGCGATGCGCAGCGGCATGAAGAACAGGCAGATGACGAGCGCCGCCTTCGGCAGCCACGTATGCTCAGGCGAGAAGATCGCCTTCCACGGGATGCGGTTCTGCGCCGTCATCGCGCCCATCACCAGCGCTGAATAGAATACGAGCTGCCAGCCGAGCAGGTTGAAGCTGACGCGAATGCCCTGCTCGTCCGCACCCTTCACGAGTTCGTTGAGCGGGGTCGTCACGATCTGCTGCAGGCCAAGCTGGCCGGCCATCCAGACCAGCAGGGAGCCGGCCATGACATAGGCCCACTTGCCATCCAGGCAGAGCTTCACCAGCACCGGCGCAAAGATCATGTAGACGATATATTGCGGCAGAATATCCATGAAGGTCGGCTGGAACAGGAATGTCGCAATCGCCGCCAGTCGCAGCGGATCGTCGAACGACGTCATGCCGAGCCAGTTGTACCAGATATAGGGTGCATGCGGGATGACCATGCGGAAGAACAGCACGGCGATGACGAGACCCATCGCGTAACGATAGAGTTCCAGCGCCCGGTTCCAGATCATCTGCTTGCCGGCATCATAGCCGTATTTCATCATCTTGCGCGCATAGACCATGCCGATCAGCAGGCCGGACAGGAACACGAAGCCCTGGGCGTCCTCGACAAAGGCAAACTGCCGGTGATTGATTTCCACCAGCCAGAAGCCGCCGGCAAACACCAGATGGTTGATCAGCATGAAGACGAGGAAGTAACCACGCATCCCGTCGATCAGGTCAAAGCGTTTCATCTCGATAGCTCTCCATTCTCGCAGGGCCTGCATTGCCCAGCCACCCAGCCCGGCTTGGGAGGGGCCGGGGATTGGATTGTCAACGCTGTTTTGCGCCTGAGGTTCCCTTTCCAAAGCGGTTTAGAACCGGCACGAAAAGTCACATTGACGTGTATGCGTTCTGGTTAGGGTGCAGGGACTGAATGCCGGATGAATAAAAAAAGGCAATTCCGTGAAGCGGATGAGCCATGCGCGGGCAACATGCCGCGACAAACAGGGCTCAAAGCCTTGCATAGCAGGGCGAAGCGGAATTCACCGCCGATGAGCGGGGGAGATATCACCCGTTAGATTTATCAGTCGTTTTTTGACCGCATCTTGCTGTCCCTTTGGCTGAGCGAGCGCCGGCGTGACCATGCTTTCCGGAAGCGAGACGAGCAAAGGCCCGGCGGTCACCAAACCGCCGGGCCTTTATCTGTTAAACACGTTCCGATTCGTCAGGCAGCGGCCTGAATAGCGGCCACCTGCCAGTTGTCGTTTCCGGGGCGGCGAACGAAGGTCCACATTTCCACCGCTTCAGAAGGCTGGTGCTCGTCACCTTCGATCACCTTGCCGGAGGTGCGGTCGCGCATCACGTCGATGGCGGAGTAGCGCATCGCCACCGTTGCATAATCCTGACCCTCTTCGTGCCATGCTTCGGCAACATCGCCCTGTAGCAACGTCACATCGCGCACGTCGTTTTTCACGCCGCTCGTGGCGTTGTCGCTCAGTTCTTCTGCGAGGTAAGACATGGCTTCCGGCGTCGTCAGCTTGCGCAATGTGCCATAATCCTCGGCGGCATAGGCGGCCTGCACGTCTTCCAGCATTTTCTGGAAAGTTTCGAGATCGCCCTGGGTAATGCCGATTTCATCGCCTTCCGACATGGCATTGGCATGAGGCGCAGGCTTTGCCGTTGCGGCAGTGGCGGCCACACCGCCCGCAGTGCCGGCCAGCGCACCGATCTTCGGAATCTTGAACGAGGATGCGGCAGAACCCGCCTGCGAACCGCCATTATAGGAGGAACCGGAATGATCCGTGCGCTGCGACCCGCCAGCCGAGCCATAAGCGGGCTGGCCCTGACGGCGCGAGGCGAAGAAACGCATGGCGAGCATGACCAGAAGGCCGATCAGCGCCACCTGCAACAGCATGCCGAAGAAACCGGCCATGCCGCCAAAACCGCCACCCAGTAGCATGCCGAACAGACCGCCCATCAACAGGCCGCCCATCAAACCACCCATCATGCCGCCGAACAGGCCGCGATTCTGCTGCGGCGCCTGCGCGCCGGGACGAGCGGGCTGAGCAGCGCTCGGCGCTGCCTGATTGGTGTTGGGCGTCATGCTGCGGTTGATCGGCGCGGTCTGGCCGGGTGCGGTGCTGGTCGAAGGCGGAGCGGAATAGGTCCGCGTGCCGCGGCTGCCGAAACCGCCGCTGGCGCGACGCGCTTCCGCCATATCAACCGCCACGAAAGACACCGCGATACCAAGCGCGGCGACTGCGAACAAACCCTTGAAGCGCCGAAAGGCAGCAAACATCGTTATCTCCTGTTGGCCGCCCTCCCATGAGCGGCATGTCAGCAGGCGATATAGCAACTCATGATCATCATTTTTAGAGCGCTTGGCTTAAATTTTTTGTGATATGCAACCAATGCGATAGTCGCCCGTATTTTGCGACGAAACAGACACTGGAAAAACGAAAAACCCGGCACAGGGTCTCCCCTGCGCCGGGCCTTATTGTCCCCTTGGGAGGAACGATAAGATCAGTCGACGTTGAAGGTCAGCGGCTTGACCTGGCGGATCGCCGGGTTGGCGCGCAGCTTGTCGAGCACGGCTTCAGAAACCGGACCGTCGACATAAAGCAGCGCGATGGCGTCGCCGCCTTCCTTTTCACGGCCGAGCTGGAAGTTGGCGATGTTGACGCCAGCCTCGCCGAGCGTGGTGCCCATGAAGCCGATCATGCCGGGAACGTCGGTGTTGGTGATGTAGATCATGTGCGATCCGACATCGGCATCCATGTTGATGTTCTTGATCTGGATGAAGCGCGGCTTGCCATCCGAGAACACCGTGCCGGCAACCGAGCGGATCTGGTTTTCCGTCTTGACCGTCAGCTTGATGTAGCCGTCGTAAACGCCGGTCTTGTCGCGCTTGACCTCGGAGAGGATGATACCCTTTTCCTTGATCATGACCGGGGCCGAAACCATGTTCACATCCGCAACCTGGCTGCGGATCAGGCCGGCCAGCAATGCACTGGTCAGTGCCTTCGTGTTCATGCTGGCGGTTGCACCGTCATAAAGGATTTCGATTTCCTTGGTGGCGCTTTCCTGCACCTGACCGACGAAGGAGCCGAGAACATCCGCGAGACGGATGAAGGGCTTCAGACGCGGTGCTTCTTCAGCCGTGATCGACGGCATGTTGATGGCGTTGGAAACCGCACCCTTGACGAGGTAATCCGACATCTGCTCGGCAACCTGAAGGGCGACATTTTCCTGCGCTTCCGTGGTCGAAGCACCGAGATGCGGCGTGCAGACGACGTTCGGCAGGCCGAAAAGCGGGCTCTCGGTGGCGGGCTCGACTTCGAACACGTCGAAACCGGCGCCGGCGACATGGCCGGACTTGATGGCATCGGCAAGGGCCGCCTCATCCACCAGACCGCCACGGGCGCAGTTGACGATACGCACGCCCTTCTTGGTCTTGGCAAGGTTCTCTGCATTGAGGATGCCGCGCGTCTTGTCGGTCATCGGCACGTGCAGGGTAATGAAATCGGCCTGGGCCAGAAGCTCGTCCAGCTCAACCTTGGTCACGCCCATTTCCTGCGCGCGTTCCGGCGACAGGAAGGGGTCATAGGCCAGAACATGCATCTTGAGGCCGAGTGCACGCGAGCAGACGATGGAGCCAATATTGCCGGCGCCGATGACGCCAAGCGTCTTGCCGGTGATTTCGACACCCATGAATTTCGACTTTTCCCACTTGCCGGCCTGCGTGGAGCTGTCAGCGGCCGGAAGCTGGCGCGCAACGGCAAACATCAGCGCGATAGCGTGTTCCGCTGTCGTGATGGAGTTGCCGAAAGGCGTGTTCATGACGATGATACCGCGGCGCGAGGCGGCCGGAATATCGACATTGTCGACGCCGATGCCGGCGCGGCCGATGACCTTGAGGTTGGTCGCCGCCTCGATCAGCTTTTCCGTTGCCTTGGTGGCGGAGCGGATGGCGAGACCATCGTAGTTACCGATGATTTCGGCAAGCTTGTCCTTGTCCTTGCCGAGCTTCGGCTGGAAATCGACTTCGACGCCACGATCGCGGAAGATCTGGACGGCGGTTTCCGACAGTTCGTCGGATACGAGTACGCGAGGTGCCATGGTTCACGGGCTCCTTGAAAAACGGTGCAGTTTTGAAAGCGGGGAATGTGCGGCCCTGCATCAGCGCAGGGCCGGTATCGAAATCAGGCGGCAGCCTTGGAAAGTGCTGCCTTCCGCGTCTGGTAGGCCCAGGCGAGCCAGGGCATGACGGCTTCCATATCCGCCGTCTCGATGGTCGCGCCGGCCCAGATGCGCAGGCCGGACGGGGCGTCGCGGTAAGCGCCGATATCGAGGGCGACATTTTCCTTTTCGAGCAGGGCGACGACGCCCTTGGCGAAATCGGCCTGTGCGGCTGCATCCAGCGCCTGCACCTCGGGATCGACGATCTTCAGGCAGACGGAGGTGTTGGAGCGGGTTTCCGGCTTGACGGCCAGGTTGGCGATCCAATTATTCTTCTCGATGAAGTCGTAAATGACCTTGGCATTGGCATCGGCACGGCCGATCAGCGCCTTGAGACCACCGAGGTTCTTCGCCCACAGCAGCGCGTCGATATAATCTTCAACGCAGAGCATGGACGGCGTGTTGATGGTTTCGCCAGTGAAGATGCCTTCGATCAGCTTGCCGCCGGAGACCATGCGGAAGATTTTCGGCAGCGGCCATGCCGGCGCGTAGCTCAGCAGACGCTCGACAGCGCGGGGCGAAAGGATGATGACGCCATGGCCGCCCTCACCGCCCAGAACCTTCTGCCAGGAGAAGGTGACGACGTCGAGTTTCGTAAAATCCATGTCCTGCGCGAAGGCCGCCGAAGTGGCGTCGCAGATCGTCAGACCCTTGCGGTCAGCCGGGATGAAATCGGCATTGGGAACGCGAACGCCAGAGGTGGTGCCGTTCCAGGTGAAAACCACGTCGCGGTCGAAATCGACTTCGGCAAGGTTCGGCAGCAGGCCGTAATCGGCCTCGAATTTGCGGACATCCTTCAGCTTCAGCTGCTTGACGACGTCGGTGACCCAGCCCGCGCCGAAGCTTTCCCAGGCGAGCATATCGACGCCGCGTTCACCGAGCAGCGACCAGAGCGCCATTTCAACGGCGCCGGTGTCGGATGCGGGAACGATACCGATGCGATAATCGGCAGGAACGTTCAGAACTTCACGGGTGAGATCGATGGCCTGCTTCAGCTTGGCTTTGCCAACCTTGGCGCGATGCGAGCGACCGAGCGGCGCATCAGAGAGAGCATCTAGCGACCAACCGGGACGCTTCGAGCAGGGACCAGAGGAAAAATGCGTATTGCCCGGACGGACGTCCGGCTTCACTATATCTGTCATTTAACTACCCTTTCAGATAGGCGCCTCTCGTTAGGGAGAGGTGTCCTGACGCCGTTGCTATTCCTCTCGCCGATCCCAGTCAAGCGGAATATGTCGCTACGCAGAAGAATTTTGGTCCATATGCGTCATGCCCGTGTCAGATGCCGGTAAAACAAAACCGCCCGCACCCGGAGGATGCGGACGGTCTGAAACTACCAGCTGGGCGTGACGCTTATTTATAAACGGCAGGCTGCAGCGGAATATCGGCGGGCGGCATGTATTGTGCGGTATCGCAGCCATTGAAGACATAACGGCCGCCGACGCGCACTTCATGCGAATAAAGGCCCTTGTCACGGCCCGGACCGCCGCCATTCTCATAAGCGAACATATCGCCCTTGTTGATATGGCGGAAACGATAGCCGATATCGGCCTTCAGGTTACAGGTGACGTCGATGGATGCGCCGGCCATCAGAGCATAGGCGAAGCGCCACTTGCCCTTGCCGCCATGCTCCGTGGTCGGGTCGCAGCCCAGGCCATTGACGCTGCAGGATGTGTTGCGCAGCTTGTCCCACTTGACGTAGGAGCCGCCGATACCGCCGCCGACATAAGGCGTCACCCGACCGTAAGTGCCGAGATCGACGTAGGCATTCGCCATCAGAGTATAGGCGCGAACCGAGCTAAGGTCCTCCGAGACGCAGCGACCTGGAACGGAACCGCAGAAACCGCTCGTGGAGCCGCGAAAATCCGACTTACCCATATAGTCGAAGGTCACGTCACTGCGGAAATAGTTGTTGAACTGATAACCGACACCTGCACCGATGACATAGCTGTCCTTGATCGTCGCAGTATCAAAATCCGCGAGATAGCCGCCGGGGCCGCCCTGATAATAATGGGCGCCGCGCAGCTTGTTGAAGGAATAACCGACATCGCCGCGCAGATACCAGCCGCTTGCCTGGGTGATCTCGACTTCGGGGGCCTCGACATAGGCCGGTGCGGGCTCGGCTTGATAAAGATCGGCAGCGATAGCGCTTGTACCGGTCAGCAGGACGGCCAGAAATCCGGCCAGGGCGTTTTTCATGACTTCCACTCCAGAAGAGGCACGTGCGGTTTCGGCAGCAGATGCCAGTGAACTGTTCAGTCATGGAGATTGACGTAAAATGGTTAAGTCCCGATTAACCACGATCATTCACTATATTTATTAGGAAATACTCAAAGAAAAAGCCGGCTGCAGAGCCGGCTTTTTCAGGCGTTACTGTCGCGGAAGTTCACGCCGCCGAACGGGCATTGGCGATGACGCCGACGAGATCGTTGACGATCTGCTCCACCTTCGCGCTGTCGTCGCCTTCCGCCATGACGCGGATCAGCGGCTCCGTACCGGAGGGACGGATGACGAGGCGGCCATTATTGGCCAATGCGCTTTCCGCATCCGCGATCGCCTGCTGCACAACAGGGTTTTCCAGCGGCTTGCCGCCGGAAATACGGACATTCTTCAAAAGCTGCGGCACCGGCTCGAACTTGCGGCAGACTTCGCTGACCGTGAGCCCGGAGCGCTTGACCTTGGCGAGAACCTGCAAGGCCGCGACAAGGCCATCGCCCGTCGTACCGTAGTCCGACAGCACGATATGGCCGGACTGCTCGCCGCCGACGTTGAAATTGTGGTTACGCATGTGTTCGACGACATAACGGTCGCCCACCTTGGTACGGGCAAGGGTGAGGCCCTTGTCGCCCAGGAAGCGTTCCAGCCCGAGATTCGACATGACGGTCGCCACGATACCGCCGCCGCGCAGCGTGTTGTCGGCAGCCCAGCTATCGGCGATGACAGCCATCAGCTGGTCGCCATCGACGATCTCGCCGCGCTCGTCAACGATGATGACGCGATCCGCATCGCCATCGAGCGCGATGCCGATATCGGCCCGTACTTCATGCACCTTCTTCTGCAGCGCTTCCGGGTGGGTGGAGCCGCATTCCAGATTGATATTGATGCCGTTCGGCTCATTGCCGATGGTGACGACTTCCGCGCCGAGTTCCCAGAGCGCAGCGGGCGCCACCTTGTAGGCCGCGCCATTGGCGCAGTCGATGGCGATCCGCAGTCCGCTCAGCGTCACATCGCGCGGCAGGGTGCGCTTGACGAATTCGATATAACGATAGATGTCGCCATCCACGCGCTTGGCGCGACCGATCTCGCTCGGCTTGGCAAGCTGCGCATAGATATCCTTGTCGAGAAGGTCTTCAATCTCCAGTTCCAGCTCATCGGAAAGCTTGTAACCATCCGGTCCGAAAAGCTTGATGCCGTTATCGGAGAAGGGATTGTGCGAGGCCGAGATCATCACGCCGATATCGGCACGCAGCGACCGGGTCAGCATGGCGACGGCGGGCGTCGGAATGGGGCCGAGCAGGAAGACATCGAGACCGGCGGCGGTGAAACCAGCGACCAGCGCGTTTTCCAGCATATAACCGGAAAGGCGCGTATCCTTGCCGATGACCACGCGATGGCGATGATGGCCACGGCGGAAGATCGTCCCGACCGCAATGCCCACACGCATCGCCAGATCAGGCGTCATGGGAAATACGTTCGATTGTCCGCGGATACCATCGGTTCCGAAATAACGGCGTGCCATTTGAACTCCAAATCTTTTCCAGCATTCCGGCAAAAGCTGAAAACAGCCGGAAGCGTTTTTGGCTAGATGCCACAAACCACGATAAACAGCACGTAAATTAGCGCAAAAATGGCTTATATCTTGTTACCAAAATGAAAAGGCCACCCGGAAACCCGGATGGCCTTTTACAATTTTTGGCTTGTGCAGGCGGTCAGTGCGGCTGCGGCTCCATGCCGCCTTCGGCCTCACCGTCGCCCTTTGCTTCGCTTGGGCCGTCCTTCTTGGTGCCTGCCTTCGGCACTGCCGAACCACGGCTGCCCGGAGAATCGTCACCCAGATCGCGGGCGGGCTTCTCGCCCTTCAGAAGCGCCTTGATCTCGTCGCCCGTCAGGGTTTCGTATTCAAGCAGACCCTCGGCAATCGCAACGAAACCATCGTGGTTTTCCGTCAGGATGCGGCGGGCCTCACCATAAGCCTCGTCGATCAGGCGGCGAACTTCCGTGTCGATGGTCTGGGCCGTCGCCTCGGAGACGTTCTTCGACTGCGAGACGGAATGGCCGAGGAAGACTTCCTGCTGGTTTTCACCATAGGAGACCTGGCCGAGAGCATCGGAGAAGCCCCATTGCGTGACCATGGCGCGGGCAAGCTTGGTGGCCTGCTCGATATCCGAAGACGCGCCGGAGGTGATGTTTTCCTTGCCGAAGGTCAGCTCCTCGGCAACGCGGCCACCCATCATGATCACGAGGCGCGATACCATCCACTTGTAGCTCATGGAGTAGCGGTCGCCTTCCGGCAGCTGCATGACCATGCCGAGCGCGCGGCCGCGCGGAATGATCGTCGCCTTATGCAACGGATCGGCCACGGCGACCTTCAGCGCGGTGATGGCGTGTCCGGCTTCGTGATAGGCGGTCAGCTTCTTTTCGGCCTCGGTCATGGCGGAGGAGCGGCGTTCCGCACCCATCATGATCTTGTCCTTGGCGTCTTCGAATTCCTGCATGGTGACGACGCGCTTGTTGCGGCGGGCGGCCATGAGGGCGGCTTCGTTGACGAGGTTCATCAGGTCCGCACCCGAAAAACCGGGTGTGCCTCGGGCCAGAACCTTGAGGTCGACATTCGGCGCCAGCGGCACGTTGCGGATATGCACCTTGAGGATGCGCTCGCGGCCGACAATATCCGGGTTCGGCACAACGACCTGCCGGTCGAAACGGCCGGGACGCAGAAGTGCGGGGTCAAGAACGTCGGGGCGGTTGGTGGCGGCGATGAGGATAATGCCTTCATTCGCCTCGAAACCGTCCATCTCGACCAGCAGCTGGTTCAGCGTCTGCTCGCGCTCGTCGTTACCGCCGCCAAGACCGGCGCCACGATGGCGACCGACGGCGTCGATTTCATCGATGAAGATGATGCAGGGCGCGTTCTTCTTGGCCTGCTCGAACATATCACGCACACGGCTTGCGCCGACGCCGACGAACATTTCCACGAAATCCGAACCGGAAATGGTGAAGAACGGCACATTGGCTTCGCCGGCGACGGAACGCGCCAGAAGCGTCTTACCCGTACCGGGCGGGCCGACGAGCAGCACGCCGCGCGGAATTTTACCGCCAAGGCGCTGGAACTTCTGCGGATCGCGCAAGAATTCCACAATTT
This sequence comes from Agrobacterium leguminum, assembly GCF_015704895.1. Classification (GTDB taxonomy): domain Bacteria; phylum Pseudomonadota; class Alphaproteobacteria; order Rhizobiales; family Rhizobiaceae; genus Agrobacterium; species Agrobacterium leguminum. The sequence goes on from NZ_JADQWB010000004.1 coordinate 46,183, forward strand.
CCTCGAGGTCCTGTTTGGCTTCGTCCACGCCTGCAACGTCATCGAACGTCACGCGGCCATGGGCTTCCGTCAAAAGCTTGGCCTTGGACTTGCCAAAGCCCATCGCACCACGCGAGCCGCCCTGCATCTGCCGCATGAAGAACAGCCAGACGCCGAGAATGAGGAACATCGGCAGAAGAGTCCCGAGATAGCTCAGGAAACCGGAGGAACCGTCGCTTTCGGGACGCGCCACGATGGTCACGTTCTTGCTCTGCAAGCGCTCCATCAGGCTGTCGTCGATGACGGGGGAATAGGTCTGAAAGGCCGTGCCGTTTTCGGTATAGGTTCCGAGAACCCGATTACCGGTGACGGTCACGTCGCGAACTCGCCCGGAATCCACATCGCGAAGAAACTGGGAATACGGAATTTCCCGCGAACCCGTTTGCGTCGGCGACGTCTGGAACATGCTGAACAATGCGATCAGCAAGAGGGCAATCACGGCCCACAAGGCGAAATTTCTGAAATTTGGGTTCATCGAACTCCCCGAACTCACACAGGCATATCTGCTGCCCGCTCTTACGTGCCCCTAACATAAGGACGACATCTGCCGTTGCCAAGGCAAAGCGCATTATCTGATGCGTTTTGGTGTAAAAACTATTCCAAGGCAATTCACGAAAAAGAGGCCGGATTTAAACCGGGGGCTGTGGATATGCCGTCCGCCCGAATAAATTGGCGATTGCATTCGCCAACTCAAGGTCGAAACGCGACAGGAAAAGATCGAAAGGTGCGAGCCTCGGCGTGACGATGACGGCCGCCGTCCGCGAACCCGGCTCATCGGCCGCTGCGGCAATTTGCGGCAGCCCCGCCATTGCCTGTTTCGCCACCCCGGCCGGTACTGACGGAAAAAGCGCGGCCGCTTCCGCGGCATCGCTGGCCCTGCGCGCTTCGACGTGGACTGGAAAAGCCGATCCGTTCTTCACGAGGAAACGATCGTCCCATAGCCCCTGGTCATTTGCGCCAATGTTAAGCTCCGGCAGGTTTCGCTGCTCGCGGAACATATAGAGCCCGTCCCGCCGGCGATCGAGCAGGACGCGACCGACCGTCAGTCGCCCGTGTTCAGCCGTTTTGAGAAACCGCAGAACACGTTCCATGCTGCTTGCAGCCGGAAAATATGCCCTTCCGCCAAGGGTGGCGATCAGCGCCGCCAGCCCATGCCGGAACTCGGGAAGATCGGGATTGACGCCATCGCCGGCCAATCTGACGAGCGCAGCGTTTAAAACCTGTGTGTGACCGCGCAGGAAAGCGGCCGTTGTTTCGGAAAGCGCCTGTCTTTTGAGAGAGGTTTCCGCATCGATCCGGACAGGAGAGACGGGAAGCGCCTGCCGTACTCGCACCCTCTCATATCGGGTATTTTCATTGCTCGGATCGTCGAACCAGCCGCGCGAGTGGGAGGACACATAATCACGGATCGCCTGTCTCTCACACATCAAGAACGGCCGCATGATCCAGTGGCGGCCATCGTATAAGACCGCATCCGCCATGCCGGAGAGACCGAGATTGTCAGAGCCGCCGCTGCGGGCGGCGCGCATCGCCACGGTTTCACGCTGGTCGCCGATTGTATGCCCCGTCACGACAAGATCAGCGCCGGTCTCGCGGGCGACCTCGGCAATCAGGCGGTAGCGGGCAAGCCGGGAGGCTTCGGAAAGGCCGGAGGCCGGTTTGGCACCGTCCCATCGGCGGGTGACGTGGGGGATGCCGAGTTCGGCGCAGAGCATCGCCACCTTGCCCGCCTCATCGGCGGATTCCGCTCTCAGCGCATGGTCTATGGTGACGGCGGAAAGGCGCAAGCCATCCCGATCCATCTCCGCCATTGCCTCATACAGGGCCAGCAACAGACCGGTGGAATCACTGCCTCCGGAGATTGCGACGAGGATATGGGCGGGTGTGTGGAGATTTTTGACAAAAGACCTTGCCGCCGCGAGCGGCGCAACAGTCTTTTCGTTCAGAATGCGGGCATCAACCGGCATGGAAATACCCGCGATCGCAGGGAAAAATCAGCAGCTAAGCCGTTTCTGTTCGCTGGCAACCTTGCTCAGCACGGTCTTGGAAGCATTGGGATAACGCTTCGGCACCTCGCGCAGCGTGGCGCAGGCGGTTTCGGTATTGTCGAGAGCGGCAAGCGACATGCCGAGCTTCATCAGCATTTCCGGCGCCTTCGGAGATTTGCCATAGGCCTGATGGCCGTTCAGGAAGGTCTTTGCGGCCTCGTTGAACTTGCCCTGGGAATATTGCGCCTCGCCCAGCCAGAAGCTCGCATCCGCGGCCTTCGTGCCCTTGGGATAACCCTGCAGATATTGCTGGAACCCCTGTTCCGCCAGCTTGTAGTCACCGGAAAGAACATGGCCGTAAGCGGCCTGATAGATATCGCCTTCGCTGGTAAGCGCCGCCGTATTCACCGGATCCGTCTTGCGCTGGCTATTGCCCGTGCTGACGCCCGGAAGGCTGGCGGAGGAATTGTTAGCGCCCTGATTCAACGTGCCGCCAACCGGCATCCCCTTGGAATCAAGCTCGATGGAGCCGAGCGTCGTCTCTCCCGGTGCGCCTGTCGGGGCGGTGGAGGGAGCAGACGGAGAAACGGAAGCGCCACCCTCGGGTGGCGTTTCGATGATCGTTGCAACGTCGTCGGTCGGCGGTGAGGCCGGATTGACCGGACTGGCTTCCGCCTTCTTTTTCGGCGCAGCGGTCGGGCTTGCACCCTTGCCGCCGGCATTGCCGCTCTCCAGTTCCTGGAAGCGGAACTCATTGTCTTCCTGCGCCTTGCGGATCGTTTCCTGCATCTGCAGAAGCTGGAAGCTCATTTCCTCGATACGGCCGTTGAGCTGCCGGATCTGTTCTTCAAGCTGCTGAACCCGATAGGCTTCATTGGCCTGAACCCGGACGACCGGGGGCTGCTGCTGAGAGTTGATCGTGCCGAAGCTACCCCCCGCACCGAACAGCGGACCCGAAACGGCGATGCCGCTCAAGCCGGTGCAGGCTGCAAGCCCCAGCATTCCCGCCACGACAAGTTTCTTCATCTCATTCGTCCTGCCTTAACTGATTTGCACCGGAATGGCGCAAGCCGGATTTTTTCCATATCAACCGAAAAAGCAACTTAACTTCGGCCAAACTATGAAAAAAACAAAAGGCGGCCCAAAGACCGCCTTTCATTCAAGATCACAATAACGTCAGGCAATCACATGCCCGCGCCACCGAGAACCGTCACGGCGCGGCGGTTCTGCGACCAGCAGGAGATGTCGTCGCAAACGGCGACCGGCTTTTCCTTGCCGTAGGAGATCGTCTTCATGCGGTTAGCCGGAACGCCCTGGGAAGCCAGGAAGTCGCGGGTTGCGGCCGCACGACGGGCGCCGAGCGCCAGGTTGTATTCACGCGTGCCGCGTTCGTCGGCATGGCCTTCAACGGTGATGGCGTAGTTCGGATAACGGGCGAGCCACTGAGCCTGGCGCTGCAGGGTCTGCTGGGCGTCAGCGCGGATAGAGGTCGAGTCGGTGTCGAAGAAGATGCGGTCGCCGACATTGACCGTGAAGTCCTGCTGGGAGCCCGGCGTTGCGGAGCCCGCGCCACCAAGGCCAAGTTCACCGGCGCTGTTCGGCATGTTCTTCTTGTTCGCGCAGCCTGCGAGAGCGAGCGCGAGCGTCATGGCGATGACAGCCGGGTTACGGGCCAGTTTCTGCATGGGGCTGAGTGCCGAAATGTGTGTACGGCTCATCGCCGGTCTCTCCTTAGGATTTCAATAACGTTGCCGGACACTAACTGATCGCGGTTAATAGCCGGCAAACGCTTATGGTTAACAGAAAGGAAATGTCCCATTTTTTTGCTCCCTCACAACACTTTGCGGCAAGAAAGAGGCGCACTTCCCCATGGTATCAAGTAAAACATGACGGCGCCGGTTCATGCCGGCGCCATCATGGCAGTCATATCAGTCCAGAAGCGGCGACCATGCCGGGTCCGAAGCGAAAGTCGGCGTCTTGATGAGCTGCTCGTTGTAGCCCGTCAGGTCGATCGAATAGAGCTGCGGACCGCCCGCACCAGCGTTCTGGCGGAAGAACATCAGCACGCGGCCGTTCGGCGCCCAGGTCGGGCCTTCATTGTGGAAACCGCTGGTCAGGATGCGCTCGCCCGAACCGTCGGTCTTCATCACGCCGATCGAGAACTTGCCGCCCGACTGCTTGGTGAAGGCGATCAGATCGCCGCGCGGTGACCAGACCGGCGTGGAATAGGAACCATCGCCGAAGGAAACGCGCTGCTGGCCGGAACCATCGGCATTCATGACGTAGATCTGCTGGCGGCCGCCGCGGTCGCTTTCGAAGGCGACGCGCTGACCGTCGGGCGAATAGGACGGCGCCGTATCGATCGCCGACGTGTTCGTCAGCCGCGTCGTGGTGCGAGAGCGCAGGTCCATGGTGTAGATATTGGCGTTGCCATCCTGCTGCAGGCTCATGATGACCTTTTGGCCATCCGGAGAGAAGCGCGGCGAGAAAGTCATGCCGGGGAAATTGCCGACAACTTCGCGCTGCCCGGTTTCCAGCTGCAGCAGATAAACGCGCGGCTGCTGGCCTTCGAAGGACATGTAGGTCACTTCCTGACGGTTCGGCGAGAAACGCGGCGTCAGGACGATGTCGTTCGAGTTGGTGAGGTTACGGACGTTGAAGCCATCCTGGTCCATGATCGAGAGCTGGCGCTTGCGGGCCGTCTTCGGGCCGCTTTCAGAGACGAAAACGACGCGGGTGTCGAAGTAGCCCTTTTCACCGGTGATGCGCTCATAGATGGCGTCGGCGATGATGTGGGCGACGCGACGCCAGTTTTCCGGCTGGGTAAAGAACTGTTGGCCAGTCATCTGCTGGTTGGCGAACGTATCCCACAGGCGGAATTCGGCGCGCAGGCGGCCATCGCTTTCACGCGTGACACGGCCGGTCACGAGCGCCTGTGCGTTGATGACCTTCCAGTCCTCGAAACGCGGCTGCTGATCCGGATTGCTGATCTTTTCGATGAAGGCGTTCTTGTTGACCGGCGCGAAAAGGCCGGAACGCTGAAGGTCGGCGGCAATGACCGCGGAAACCTGCGCGCCGATGCCGTCGCTCGACATGAAATCGGTGATGGCGATGGGCAGCGGCTCGACATTGCCCTTGTTGATGTTGATTTCCACCCGCGCAAAAGCCGGTGCGGAGAAAACCGACATGAGGGCCGCGACAGCGAGCACCAGCCGGATCGGCGAAAATATCTTCATGTTGCCAGGCCTTTCAGCATTCATAGCAATTCACTGGGATCGAAGTTCACGACAACTTCGTTCCATGCGTCATATTTGTCGGCAGGAAGGTTGGTGAACGGAGCAGAACGCATGATGGCGCGATAGGCTCCGCCGGAAAGAGCACGGCGCGTCCCTTCGGAACCGCCGGTCGCCTCGATCTCGGGCCGACCGATGATGGTTCCATCACGGTCGAGCTTCATGGTGACCCGGACGCGAACGTCCGATGCATCCGCCATGCCGGGAATGATCTGCCAGTTCTTCTGGATCGCGCCACGCAGCGCATCCATTTCCGTCTGGCTGAGCGTCGAACCGCCCGTCGTCTTCTTGCCGCCAAGCGAGGCCTGCTGGGTGGAGCGCTTGGCGCCGCCGCCCGATGGGGCCTGTTTGTTCAAAAGCGCGGCGATATCGTCAGCGTTAAAATCGCTTTCCTTCGAGGAAGCCGATTTCGCAGTCTCCTGCTTCTTCTCGCCGGGCTTCTTGTCGGAAGGCTTGTCGGTGGACTTCGCCTGATCGGGCTTGGTCTCGGCCGGTTTTTCCGCGGGCTTCTGCTCGGCAGGCTTGGTTTCGGCCTGCTTCGGCTCTTCCGGCTTCGGCGGCTCGGGCCGGGAATTCGGACGCGGCACGTTCTGCGGCACGGGGATTTCGGCCGGTTCCTGCTGCGCGGGCGGCGGCTCTTCGGCCTTGGTTTCCTGCGGCGGCGGCTCCGTCTTCGGCTGCGGCGCGATCTCGGGCTTGGTCTGCGGCAAGGCGGCCATTTCCTGCGGCTTCGGAGCCGAGGTTTCTTCCTTGACGATTTCCTTCACCTCGTTCGCCTTGGTGTCGACGACGGGTTGCGGCTTTTCCTGCTTTGGCGGAGCGGCGGCGCTGATATTGTCGTTGGGCTTGGTGGTCGGCGTCGGCGGCGCGTCAAGATCGACCGTGTTGTTGCCGACATTCTGGGCGTTCTCGACAATATCCGGCCGCGTGGTCGGAACGGGGGCCGACTTTTCCGCTTTCGGCGCGTTCTTGTCGCCCTGCTGGATCTGGCTCAGCTCCTCGATGGGCACCAGTTCCACCGGCAGAGCCTCGGCCTGCGACACGTCAAGCGGCTCCGGCGAGCCCAGGGAAACGAGGGCGAAAGCCAGAAGCGACGCATGCACGATCGCGGATGTGGTAAGGCTGCCCTTCATCGTTTTACGTCAATTGTCCTGTTTCTGCTGGGTCACAAGGCCGATATTCTTGAAGCCCGCCGCCTGGATACGCGCCATCACATCGGCAACAACGCCGTAAGCGGCAACGGAATCCGCGCGCACGAAGATGCGTTCGTTATAACCTGTCGTGGCGATTGCCTGCAGCTTGTCGGCCACTTCGGCCGCCTGGATTTCCGTTTCCTGCAGATGGATCTGGCCATTGGCATTGACGGAAATGGTGATCGGCTGCGTGTCCGAGTTCAGCGCATTGGCGGATGTCTGCGGCAGATCGATCGGCACGCCGACCGTCATCATCGGCGCCGCCACCATGAAGATGATGAGCAGCACGAGCATGACGTCGACCAGCGGCGTCACGTTGATCTCGCTGATCGCGCCGCCCCTGCGTCGTCCGCCGCGCCCCCGGCGTCCACCGGAACCACCGCCGCTGCCACCTGCTGACATACCCATATCATTTACTCCATTTTGCCTTGCGGCAAATTACTGCACAGCATGCGGCCGCTTACTGGGCGGCCTGCCGCGTCTGAAGTTTTTCATCGATCTGGCGCGACAGGATCGCGGAGAACTCGTCGGCGAAACCTTCCATGCGGGCGGAAAGCTTGTGCGCGTCGGCCGTGAACTTGTTGTAGGCGATAACCGCGGGAATAGCCGCGACAAGGCCGATGGCCGTCGCCAGAAGCGCTTCGGCGATGCCCGGCGCCACGACAGCAAGGTTGGTGGACTTCGAACCGGCAATCGCCTGGAACGAGGTCATGATACCCACAACCGTACCGAAGAGACCGATGAAGGGACCGGCCGAACCGATGGTGGCGAGCGAACCGAGGCGCGCCTCGTATTGTTCACTTTCACGCGCCATGGTCACGTCCATCGCCCGGTCGATGCGCATCTGCAGACCGATGGGCGAGCGTGCGCCGCGCTCGAAGGATTTCTTCCATTCGCGCATGGCGGAAACGAAAATCGCCGCAAGACCGCCATTCTGGCGTTCCGCCAGCGTGCGATAAAGCTCTTCGAGCGACTGGCCCGACCAGAAGACCTGTTCGAACTGGTCGAACTGGCGTCTTGCCTTGCCGAAGCTCACATATTTGTCAAAGACGATCGCCCACGTCCAGACCGAGGCGGCGATAAGTCCGATCATCACGAGCTTCACGATGAGGCCCGCCTGCATAAACAGTGCCCAGAGACTTACATCGTGCGTCGCCGCTGCCAAACCTGCCTGTTCCATAAATATCCAATCCCCGAATCCAAACGCCCGGTACGGGACCGGGCGATTCAAACGCGTGTTAACGCTCGAAGTCCTGCGGCAACAGCCGCCAACCCCTTAGCCATACCCCGATACTTGCCAGTAAGCCTTACTTGCCAATAAATTTGGTGAAAGGAAGGCGTGCGCCGCACAAATGCCAGTTGCTAAAGTAAGACACCATTATGGTTAAAGGAGTGTTACAGCAGTGCCACGCCGGATGGATTTACTGGACCGGGCCGTCAATTACTTCAGGAATTTTTCCGCCACCGTCTCCGGAAGACGCCTCGGGCGACCATTGGCGTTGATGACGGCGATGATGACCTTGGCGGCGACCAGCAGGGTTTCACCACGCCGGATTTCCTGATTGAGCACCATTTTGGCGCCGCCGGCCTTCTCGGTGATGGTCGTGATCGTCAACACGTCATCCATCCGCGCCGGCGTCTTGAAATCGATCTCCATGCGGTGAACGACGAAGACAAGACCTTCCTCATCGGCAGTCAGAAGCGCGCTTTGTTCGCAGCCGAGGCAGCGCAGGTAGTCGGTGCGGCCGCGCTCGAGAAAATGCAGATAACGGGCGTGATAAACGAGGCCAGAGAAATCCGTATCCTCGTAATAGACACGTTGCGTCAGGCGGTGGCCATGTTCGATAAGCTCACCCGAAAGCGAAACCACAAGCTCGCTCATATTATCTCCTTGGGAATTTCAACTGCATCGGGACGTCCTTCGCGGACGATAAGATGCTCATGCCGTTGCGGCAGCGCCTCGATACGCTCCGCGATGAAACGGGGCCTCAGATCGCTCTTCAGAAGCGCGGAAGACTGCGCGGGCAGCCAGCGGAACTCCACTTCGACGCCATCCAGCACCCGATGCACGATATCGCTTTCATGGAACGGCAGGGGCTGGCGAAGCGAAACGAGATAATAAAATCCGAGTTCATGCGCCGCAAAATCGTCATAGGCGAAAAAATTTTCGGCCGACCAGAGAAGACGCTCGACCGAGCAATCCCGGTCAAGCTCCTCGCCGATCTCGCGGATGATGGTTTCCTGCGAGCTTTCGCCGATTTCGGCACGCCCGCCGGGCAAGGCCCAGTAACTGTCCTTCGTGCCGCGCTGGACGAGAACATGGCGGTTCTGAAAGATCAGCGCCGCCACGCGCATGCTGAAAAGCTGCGGTTTCCGGTCCAGCCGGATCATGTGGCGTTCGGGGGCAGAGGTCATTTATCGTCCAGATCGCCGTCATGCCAGACGAGATGTCTCGTGGCCTTCGGCAGATGCTCTATTTCGTCGGCAATGAAATAGGGCGGAATATCAAGCTCCGTCAATGCCTGACGGGTTGCGGCGACCCAGCGGAACTCCAGCTCGTTGTCGCCATCCTGAACGCGGTGAATGATATCGGTCGGATGAAACGCCAGTGTCTCCGGCAGGTCCATCAGGTAATAAAATCCGAGTTCGTGCCAGTCCTTGCCTTCGTAGTGAAAGAAATTTTCGACCGCCCAGAGAAGCCGCCCGATCTTGGCCTCGACGCCAAGCTCTTCCACCATTTCGCGTGCCAGCGTTTCTTCAGAGCGTTCGCCCATTTCGGCGCGGCCACCCGGAAAGGTCCAGAATTTTTCATGCGACGCCCGGTGCACCAGCACGTGGCCATCGCGAAACGCCAGTCCCGCGACCCGCATCTGAAAAATGCGCTTCGGCTTGAACTTCATGCGGATGCGGGTGTCCTGCTTGGTATCGTGTGTCATGGCGCTGACCTGCGGGCTGGAAACATCAAATCGGTTTCCGTCCACCCTAGCGCATCCATCTCATCTTTTCTCGCCTTTGCGTCATCTCCCACAATGAATTCATCCAGTTGCGGCGGCTTGAGCGCAGTGCCGGACAACATCGCATGCGCCTGCCCGCGATGATGCGTCTGGTGCTGGAAGAGATGGGACAGGATATCGTCACAGCGATCCTGCTGGATACGCGCGCCGCGATGGATATTGACGTTAGCCGCAAGGCCGTCTTCATCGAGACTGTCGACAAATGCGATCAGCACCTCGTCCAACTCCGTCTGAGCAACATGCAAATCCGCCATGGTGGCGAAAGGCTCCTCTTCAGCAAAGGCCGCAAGGCCGAGCGTGCCGCCCTGCAGGGCATCGATATAAAAAAGGTCAACGGTATAGATGTGGTTCAGCGTCGCCCTGAGCGTCGGAAAGAAACTCACACGGGAAGCCACAAACGCCTCCTGCGAAAGCTGAAGACAGGCCCGATGCAGCCGAAAATTGGCCAGCCGGTTATTGCGCGCGAGTTTGCGGAAGACCCGCAGCGGATCGTAAGACATGAAGGCTCCTCCATTGACGCCGAAGGACGGCGTCGTTCAATCGACGCGTTTCAGCTCCGATCTGCTTTTCAGAACACTGGCGCCGTCGTCCTGCTCGATCAGATAGGCAGGCTCCTGCCTGCTCGCTTTCCGCTTTATTCTGGAGCCGGCGACGGTGCGTTCGACATCATCCGTGAAAGCCTCGACGATTTTACCTTCACCGGTACCACTGCCCCAGTTCCACCGGACCTTCGTGCCCTTGCGATACACCGACATGATCATCTCCGTGCCAAATACGATCAAATGCCGGCACGCCGGGCTTGTTCCCTCAATCCTCCTCCAGCGTCAGCCGGAACTGCGCCGCCTCGATATCCTTTGGCGGCTGCATGCCCAGATGTTTCCAGGCCGTGCCGGTCAGAATGCGGCCGCGCGGCGTGCGCTGGATGAAGCCCTGCTGGATCATATAGGGTTCGATAATATCCTCGATGGCGTCGCGCGGCTCCGAAAGGCCGGCGGCGATGGTTTCGATGCCAACCGGGCCTCCGCCGAAATTGACGGCGATCATGGTGAGATAACGCATGTCGAGCTGGTCGAGGCCCATTTTGTCGACCAGAAGCCGGGTCAAAGCCTCATCGGCGATCTCACGCGTGACCGCTTCCGCCCGCGCCACCTCAGCGAAATCGCGCACGCGGCGCAATAGCCGTCCGGCGATACGCGGCGTGCCACGGGCACGCCTTGCCACCTCGCGCGCACCCTCGTCGGTCATGTTCAGCCCCATCAGCCGCGCGCCGCGCCGGACGATCAGTTCCAGTTCGTCGACGGTGTAGAAAGCCAACCGGACGGGAATGCCGAAGCGGTCGCGCAGCGGCGTCGTCAAAAGCCCAAGACGAGTCGTCGCGGCGACAAGGGTGAATTTGGAAAGATCGATCTTCACCGAACGTGCCGCCGGTCCTTCGCCGATGATGAGGTCGAGCTGGAAATCCTCCATTGCCGGATAGAGAATTTCTTCCACCGCCGGGTTGAGACGGTGGATTTCATCGATGAAGAGTACGTCGCGCTCCTCGAGATTGGTCAGAAGTGCGGCAAGATCGCCCGCCTTGGCGATGACAGGGCCGGATGTCGATTTGAAGTTGACGCCAAGTTCCTTGGCCATGATCTGCGCCAGCGTGGTCTTGCCGAGACCGGGCGGGCCTACGAACAACACGTGATCCAGCGCCTCGCCACGGTTCTTGGCCGCCTCGATAAATACCTTGAGATTGGCGCGGGCCTCCGCCTGGCCGGTAAAATCGTCCAGCGACTGCGGACGCAGGGTGGTGTCGATATCCTCACCGCGCTTTTCGGGGGTGATCAGCCTTGCCGCATCACTCATGTCAGAAGTTCCATTCCGGGCAGCTTGCGAGCAGCCTTTTTGTCAAACGTATATGTCGCCACGCAGCCATTGACCCTGTTGCTTTCCGATACAATTGCGTCGGAAAAATCCGCATTTGTATTCCGGCATATGTCGATGGCATTGCCAATCGCCTCATAATCCGGAATTTCCAGTTCCCGCCGCTCAAGCATAAGCTGGAAAAACTCCAGAACGGTGCTTTTAGGATAACCGTAGAACTGGCCTAGTACCCACGCCGTCTCCAAAATCACAGCAAGACTTACAAGCAGGGTTTCTCCGTCCTCAAGCCGTGTAAGAAGACGCTTCACCGTTTCTTTTTGTTCGACATCGTCATCTACCACGATACGGAGCAGAATATTCGTGTCTATTCCGAAACGGCTGGTCATTCGTCTTCCGTCTTACCCGTAGAACGCTTGTATCGCGCAACGGCTCCCTCACCAATCGCGTCATTCATCTGCTCGACGGTAAGCTTTTTGCCATTCGGAGGTTTACCGAGAATTCCGGCCAGATCGGCAAGAGATTTATTGCGAGGGACAACGATCATCTCCCCGTTACGAACCCAAGCGTAACATTTGTCGCCGGGCTTGATTTTCAATTGTTCGCGCACGTTCTTGGGAACTGTCATCTGCCCTTTGGAGGTGATTGTCACCTGAAAGCCCATGCTGCTGCCCTTTTCTTACTTTTCACCCATTGTAAGGAATTTAGCATTAAGCGCATCAACGCGAAAGCTCTTTCAGCCCGAGCCGGATCAGCTTGGCGCTGTCGCCGCCCTCCCCACCGTTCTTCAGCGCGGCGGCAACCGCGTTGGCGGCCTGGTCGCGCGAATAGCCGAGATTGGTGAGCGCGGAAACGGCATCCGCCACCGGTGCGGATGCGACGCCTTCGCCAAGCTCCTGCTTGAGGCCGATCGAGGCGGAAGCCTCTCCTGCGAAGGCCGGCGCCTTGTTGCGAAGCTCGGTCACAAGACGCACCGCCACCTTCGGCCCGACGCCCGGCGCGCGTGAGATCATCGTTTTGTCCTGTAGCGCAATGGCATTGGCCAGTTCGGAGGGTGACAGCGTGGAAAGAACGGCCAAGGCCACTTTCGAGCCCACACCCTGCACGCTCTGCAGCAGGTTGAACCATTCCCGCTCCAGCGCCGAGAGAAAACCGAAGAGCTTCAGCTGATCCTCACGCACATAGGTTTCGATGAACAGCACCACCGCCTCCCCGACGGAGCCGATTTTCGACAGCGTGCGCGCCGAACAATAGGCGACGTAACAGACGCCGTGCACATCCACCAGCACATAGTCCGCGCCGATTTCCTCGATGCTGCCTTTCAGTTTTCCGATCATGATGCCGCCCGCTGCAATGAGACTTTAAATATTCAACCGGCCGCCAGCAGTCGCCGCATCCTGTCACCGCCGCGATTATGGGCGTGGCAGATTGCGATGGCGAGCGCGTCCGCCGCATCGTTACCCTTGAATTCGGCCTTCGGCATCAGGATTTTCAGCATCATGTGAATTTGCTGCTTTTCGCCGTGCCCGACACCGATCACGGCCTTCTTCACCGCGTTCGGCGCATATTCGAAGACCGGCAACCCTGCCCGCGCCGGAACCAGCATGGCGATGCCGCGCGCCTGACCGAGTTTCAGCGTGGCCACCGCATCCTTGTTCACGAAAGTCTGCTCCACCGCCGCCTCGTCGGGCTGGTGGCTGTGCACGATATCCGCCAGCCCGTCATGCAGCTGGCAGAGCCGGGAGGCCAGATCCATATCGCCGTCCGACGTCACCGTGCCGGAGGCGACAAACCGCAGGCTGTTGCCGAGGGTGTCGATCACCCCCCAGCCGGTGCGCCTTAATCCGGGGTCAATGCCGATGATTCGAATCGTCTTTTGCATGAGGCACCTTATCTTTCCGGCTGCGACCCTGCCAGCGATAAGTGAACAAAACGACAACATTCATCAAATTTGCAGTGCAGCATTTACCTCTGCTTAAACCGCGTACCGCATTGTTCCCCCACAAAATCAAAAAAGGGGAGCTGCGGACATGATGATCCGCAGCATAATATTTGAGCCATATCAGCCATCCGGTGGCGCCACATGCTTGGCGCGGGAACTGATCCGGCATTGGGGGCTGTATCGGCCATGCTGAACCGTTTTCATTCCATATCCACCAAAGTGCTGGCGATTTTCCTGGCGCTTATGGCGATCTCGACCGGGGCTCTGACACTTCTCGGTTATCAGAGCAGCAGCGGCGTTCTCGAAGAACAGGCGTCGAAATCCATGGAGAGCATTCTCGTCTTTCGCGGCGACATGCTTCAGGAGCGTCTTGAGCAGCTGAAAACGCAGGCGGATTCCATTGCCAAGATCGAATCCCTGCAAATGGCTGTCGTTTCCATGCGCAGCGGCTGGGCGACCGTGCAGAAGAACTCCGGCGACGCGAAGGCGGAACTGCAGCGCGTCTTCGTCAAGGAAAACCCCTTCGGCGAAAAGGAAAAGCTGATCAAGCCGGAAAGCCCGAGCGGCTTTTATTATTCGACCCATGAAAAAACCCAGACGGATATTGGCGGTTATCTGCAGGGAACGCCGTTCAGCGACGTTCTCTTCATCGATCCCGCAGGCACGGTCTATTACTCTTACCTGAAGGGAACGGCTTTCGGGGAAACCGTCACCGGCAGCGCGTGGGCGGAAAGCGGCCTCGGCGCGGCCTTCACGCGCGGCGCCGCGAATGCCGAAAAGGCCGTGAACGACGTGGCGCAGACCAGCTTCTCCGGCCTGCGCATCGACGCCGCCACGAAAGAGGCCGGTATTTATTTCGGCGTTCCGGTCGTCAAATTCGGCGCGTTCAAGGGCATCGTCCTCTTCCGGGTCAAGGAAGAGATCTTCAGCCAGATCCTCACGAAAGGTGTGACGGCCGGCAGTTCCGAACAGTCGGCAATCGTTTCCGCCGATGGCAAGGTTATCGGCGTGGAGGGCAACAGGCTGGTCGGTCTCGATCCGGCAATCTATGGTTTCCATGGGCAGGCGCTGAATACGACAGGCATGACGATTGCCAAGATCGACCGTGCGGATGGCGAGGCCAACGCCTATGCCCGCCCCTTCTCCTTTGCCGGGGAAAAATATCTCGCGGTGGAAAGCATGCTGCGCAGCGAATTGAATGCGGGCTCGGTTTCGATTGCCGGCACGCTTGCCGTGATCGGCCTTTGCGTTCTGGCGGCCATGTGCGCGGCGACGGCCTTTTTCGCGCGACGCCTGTTCGCACCGCTGGAAAAGCTTGCAGGATTGACCGGCGAAGTGGCCGCAGGCCGTCTCGATGCGGAGATCGGCAATCAGGACCGAAAGGACGAGATCGGCCGCATGGCGCGGGCGCTCGGCAGTTTCCGCGAAAAGCTCATCCTGCAGCGGGAGATGGAAGAAACCGCATCGCGCACGCGTGAGGAAGCCGAAACGGCCCGCCGCGCGCATCTGGCGGAACGGGAGGCCGAGGCCGGCACTCTGCAGATGGTCGTGCATTCTCTGGATGAAGGTCTGGACCGGCTGGCGAACGGCAACCTTGCCTATCGTATCGAAACCGTCTTCCCCGACGATCTCGAAAGCCTGCGCCACAATTTCAACACGGCGCTTTCCCGGCTCAGCGAAACCATGCAGGCCATCGGCGGCAACTCCGCCGCGGTGCGTGGCGGTTCCGAGGAGATGCGGGTGGGGGCCGACCAACTCGCCGAACGCACCGAGCGACAGGCAGCTTCCATTACCGAAACGGCAAGCGCCATCAAGGCGATCACCGAGGCCGTCCGCGACCAGATCGAACGCGCCGAACAGGCAACGCGGATCGCTCGCGACGCCAGCGCGGAAGCCACAGCATCCAGCCGCGTGATGGAGCAAACCATCGCCGCCATGGAGGCGATCCAGACCTCATCACGCCAGATCAACCAGATCATCGGCGTCATCGATGAAATCGCCTTCCAGACCAACCTTCTAGCCCTCAATGCCGGCGTGGAGGCAGCCCGTGCGGGCGAAGCAGGCAAAGGCTTTGCGGTCGTGGCGCAGGAGGTGCGCGAACTGGCGCAGCGTTCGGCGGCGGCTGCAAAGGAGATCACCAGCCTGCTGAAACGCTCCACCGACGAGGTTTCCGCCGGCGTGGCGCTGGTGGAAAAAGCAGGCACGTCGCTTTCCGGCATCGGCAAGCATGTGCAGACCATCAGCGCGCGCATTGAGGAGATCATGGACTCCACCCGCGAGGAAGCGCACACGCTCTCGGAAATCAACAGCACCGTCGCCAGCCTCGACACCATGACCCAGCAGAATGCCGCCATGGTGGAAGAAACGACGGCCGCCATTCACAATCTCGCCTCCGAAGCGGGTGAAATGGATGGCAGGCTTGGACAATTCACGCTGGCTTCCGACCGGGATGCGGCTGGTCATCGTGACGCCCGACAAATTCGGCGGGCAGGCTGAAAAAGTAAAGGGGCCTCTCCGGAGGCCCCAATTTTTTTGAACCATCCTTCAATTCTGCGCGACTTCACTGGTAAATCGGGACACGCGCCTTACATCCGCAGCAAAGATTTAAATTTCGCAGGAGCGTCGGATGATCCCCTTTTCAATTCTCGACCTTTCGCCCATCGGCGAAGGCGAGAGCGTCAGCGAGGCGCTTGAAAATTCCCGCCGAATGGCGATCAAGGCCGAAGAACATGGCTATAACCGCATCTGGCTGGCGGAGCACCACGGCATGCCGGGCATTGCCAGTGCGGCAACGTCGCTGGTCATCGCCCATGTGGGCGCGGCCACGAAACATATCCGCGTCGGTTCCGGCGGCATCATGCTGCCCAACCATTCCCCGCTCGTCATCGCCGAGCAGTTCGGCACGCTTGCGGCGCTGCTTCCCGGCCGTGTCGATCTCGGTCTCGGCCGTGCGCCCGGAACCGACATGCGCACGGCACGGGCGCTGCGCCGCAATCTCGATGCCGGCGCGGAAAACTTCCCGCACGATATTGTCGAGCTCCAGCGTTACCTCGGCCCGCCGCAGCAGGATCAGGCTATTCTCGCCGTGCCCGGCATGAATTCGAATGTGCCGATCTGGCTGCTCGGCTCCAGCACCTATAGCGCGCATCTCGCCGCAGCCCTCGGCCTGCCCTATTCCTTCGCCTCGCATTTCGCGCCCGATATGCTGATGGAAGCCATCCATATCTATCGCGAGCGCTTCCAGCCCTCTGAAGTGCTTGATAAACCTTATGTGATGGTGGGTGTGATGGGGGTCGGCGCCGATACGGACGAGGAGGCGCAACATCTCTTCACCTCGTCGCAGCAGCAATTCGTCAACCTGCGCCGCAACGTGCGCACGCAGTTTCCGAAGCCGGTGCACAGCATGGACGATTACTGGAACGAGATGGAACGTTTCTCTGTCGAACACACGCTGCGTTTCGCAGCCGTGGGCTCGCCTGAGACGATCCAGCGCCATCTCGACGGTTTCCTGGCGGAAACGCAGGCGGATGAGCTGATCGTTTCCATGCCGATCCATGACATCGAAAAGCGGCTGCGATCCGTGGAGATTTTTGCCGACGTGCGGACCTCCATAAGGAAGGCCGCCTAAACAAAAAGCCCCGGAGCGGATCGCTACCGGGGCTTTTTTTTGAAACATGAGACGTCAGGCGGAAAGCTTGGCGAGAATTTCTTCGGACACTTCGAAGTTGGAATAGACGTTCTGCACGTCGTCATCGTCTTCGAGATTGTCGATGAGCTTCATCAGCGACTGCGCCTTTTCTTCATCCACCGGCACCGTGTTCTGCGGCTTCCAGATGGCCTTGACGCTTTCAGCTTCGCCCAGCACGCCTTCCAGCGCCTTGGAAACCTCGTTCATCGCTTCGAAACCGCAGATGATGGTGTGACCGTCTTCGGAAGATTCGACGTCGTCGGCACCGGCCTCGATGGCGGCTTCCATGACCTTGTCGGCATCGCCGACTTCAGCCTTGTAGGAGATTTCGCCAACCCGGTCGAAGGAGAAGGAGACCGAACCGGTTTCGCCGAGAGCGCCGCCGGCCTTGGTGAAGATGGAGCGAACGTTGGAGGCGGTGCGGTTGCGGTTGTCCGTCAGGGCCTCGACGATGACGGCAACGCCACCCGGGCCGTAACCCTCGTAACGGACTTCGTCATAGTTCTCACCATCGGCGCCGGACGCCTTCTTGATCGCACGCTCGATGTTGTCCTTGGGCATGGACTGGGCCTTGGCGTTCTGGATCGCCAGACGCAGGCGCGGGTTCATGTTCGGGTCGGGCATGCCCGTCTTTGCCGCAACGGTGATTTCGCGCGCAAGCTTGGAAAACATTTTGGACCGCACGGAGTCCTGCTTGCCCTTGCGGTGCATGATGTTCTTGAACTGTGAATGACCAGCCATGGAAAACCTGATTGTCGTAATTTGGAGATTGCGGGCCTTATAAGTGCGATAGCCGCGCCATTCAACCCCGCAAGCGCTTTCTCTTGCCGCAACAACAGAAGGAACTGATTTATCCGCTCTTCGTTCTGATCATGAACGCGGCGGAACAGGGCATTTTTCCTCCGTTGCAGCATGAGACCCGAAGGAGAAAACATATGGTCAGCCTGACTGAAGCACGAGAAGCACCGGCCCGCCAGCTTTGGGACGAGATCAATTCCGTCCATGCCGGCATGCTCGGTCTCGAAGGACTGCACAACCACATGCAGCCCATGGCGCCTCATGCTGACCCCAAGACCAACACCATCTGGTTTTTCTCCAAAAAAGACACCGATCTGGTTAAATCGCTGAAATCCGGCTCCCGGGCGCATTTCTGCGTGGTGGGCAAGGACCATGACTACCACGCCTGCCTTTCAGGCATCCTCGAAGCGCGCGACGACAAAACCAAGATCGACGAATATTGGAACTCCGTCACGGCGGCCTGGTACGAACACGGCAAAAGCGACCCGCAACTGACCATGCTGGCGTTGCATGTCGACGATGCCGATATCTGGGCTTCGACGGACAGCACGCTGAAATTCGGCTGGGAAATCGCCAAGGCGAACATGTCGGATGACAAGACGCCTGACGTCGGCGTCCGCCAGCACCTGACCTTTGCCTGATAAACCACTCCCCCCGGCCTTCCCCACCCGTCGCCATGCTACATGCCTTTCGGCACCAGTATCTGCGGCTGGCGGGGAAGGTTCCTCATCGAAACGCGGATCACCGGATCGGTCGCATAGGCAATGCGGAAACTTTCGCCGAACATCGTCAGAAACTGCTCCAGCGGCGGGCCGGTGCGGTGCATCGGCAGGATAAGCGCGGAGCGCAGGCGCTTGACCACCCGGCTCATGCTGTCGGCACCCATGGTCAGCCCGCCATCCACCGGCACCATCAGCACATCCAGACGGCCGATCTCGGCATAATGCGTATCCGTCAACTCATGATGCAGATGCCCGAGGTGGCCGATGCACAGCCCGGCAATCTCGAAGATGAAGATGGAATTGCCGTTCTCCTGGAAGGACTCGTAATCGCCCCAGCGGTTGCGGATGTCGGTTGCGACATTGCGGATATAGACATCGCCCACCAGAACCTTGTGCTCGGCCTTTTCTCCCGGCGTATCGCTCCAGCCATGCAGTACATATTGAATGGCCGGGTCCGGACTGAGGGTAAAATGCGTCGAATGCGCCCGGTTCATCGTCACGACAGTCGGCGTGACGGGCGGACGATAGACGCCGTTATAATCGGTGGCGATGGTCACACCGCCGGGGCTTTCGATGAGATAGGTGGAATGGCCGATGAAGCTGATCTTCACCTCTTCCTTTGCCGTCGCCTGCGCCAGCTGAACACCCGGCGGATTGAAGCTCGCGAACATGACGCCCGGAATGTTGCTGGCGATCGCCTGGCACTGGCTGACGGGAGGACGGCTCGCCGTCTGGGAGAAGGCCGCTCCCGAACAGGCGATCAGCCCCGTTATTGCAAGCATTAGCACGCGCAGCATCATGCCACTCCCCTGAACTTGCGAAGCTGAGAGGATGGGACAGGTTTTGGCGAGCGTCCAGTTACAAGAGCAACGGAAGGCTCACACTCTCGTCATTGTGAACGCTTCGGAGAAGATTAAACCCAGAAGGACGGCAGGGTTTCCGAAAGCCGCGGCCCGATGCGCAGCGGCGCAATCTTTTCCGCAAGTCCGGTTCGGTCGGAAATCTCAACGCCGACACCGCAGATCGTCGCCGGTCCGCTGGCGGCCTCGAAACGGCCCTTCGGCATTTTGGAAATGAAGCGGTTGATCGGCTCTTCCTTCTCCATGCCAAGCGAACTGTCATAATCGCCGCACATGCCGGCATCCGACATGTAGGCGGTTCCGCCGTTCAATATCTGGGCATCGGCGGTCGGAACATGGGTGTGGGTGCCGACAACGAAACTTGCGCGCCCATCGACGAAATGGCCGAAACACTGTTTTTCGCTGGTCGCTTCCGCGTGGAAATCGAAAATAATGGCGTCGGCCTGTTCCTTCAGCGGGCAGGCGGCAAGAATGTTTTCCGCCGACTTGAAGGGATCGTCCAGTTCCGGATGCATGAAGACCCGGCCCATAATGTTGGCAACCAGTATGCGCGCGCCGTTGCGAGCGTAAAAAATGCCCGAGCCCTTGCCCGGCGTACCATCCGGATAATTGGCGGGCCGCAGGAACTGGTCATGGCGCTCACAGAAGGAAACCGCTTCCTTCTGGTCCCAGACATGGTTGCCGGTCGTCACCACATCGGCGCCGGCATTGATGGTCTCGAGATAGATATCCTCGGTGATACCGAAACCACCGGCAGCGTTTTCACCGTTGACGATGACGAAATCCAGCTTCAGGTCGGAAATCAGCCCCGGCAACCGCTCCCAGACAGCCGTGCGTCCGGTCTTGCCAACCATATCTCCGAGAAAAAGAAGTCTCATTCACCGCCCCGTTTTGCGTATGTTCTTTGGATTTCGTCCCTCTAGCGGGTAATCCGTCTTTTAAAAAGTGCTAAAGCGCCGTTTGCCCATTATCAGACATCAACGGCTGGCCGGAAAACCAGCGCAGGCCGCTCTCCGTCAAAATGGCATGAAGCGGCACATCGTGGGGTTCTGCCGGTACCGACGGCACTTCCTGACAGTCATAGGCGACGCCGATGAGAATGGGAAACCGACCTTTGCCATGCAATCGCGCAATGGCGCGGTCATAATGGCCCGCGCCATAACCGACCCGCTGACCTTTGCCATCGAAGACGGAAAGAGGCACGAGCAGAATATCCGGATCGAGAACCTCCGCATCCTCGCCCGGCCCGGTCGTGCCGAAGCCGGTCTTCACCAGCGGCGTATCCGTTTCAAAGGCGCGGAAGACAATGGTTTCACGATCCAGCACAACGGGCAGGACGAGACGCCCGCCCCTTGTCCGCAACGCTTCCATCAGCGGCCGGGTATCGGCCTCGGAGCGGATCGGCATGAAGCCGGAAATTACGGTGCCCGGTGCAAAGGGGATGCCGGAAGCACCATGAGCCATAATGGACTGGCTCTTTTGCTGGCGCTCCGCCAGCGTCAGCGCATCGCGCGCGGCGAGCCTTTCGCCGCGCAGCCTTGCTTTTTCGGCAACGTCACCGGGCATCAGGCGGCCCGGCTCACGAGAACCTTGTCGATGCGGTGGCCATCGAGATCGATGACCTCGAAACGCCAACCATTGCGGGTGACATGTTCGCCCAGTTCCGGCAGGCGGCGGAACTCGTCCAGAACCAGACCGGCAACGGTTTCGAACTCGGCATCCTCGTCGATCTGGAAACCCATGCGATAGGCGAACTCATCGGCGGGCATCCAGCCAGCGACGAGGAACGAACCGTCCTCGCGCTCGACCATGGCCGGCTCCTCGTCATTATCTTCCTGGAAAGCGCCGGTGATGGCTTCCAGCACGTCGCCGGAGCTGACGATACCTTCGAAATGGCCGTATTCGTCGTAGACCAGCACCATATGGACGGTGGAGCGACGCAGCGACTGGATGACGTCCACCGCGCTCGTCAGATCCGATACGACTGGAACTTCCCGCAGAAGCTCGCGAATGTTGAGTTCCTTACCGGAAGCCAGCGCATCGAAAGCGTCCTTGGCGAAAAGCACGCCGAGAATTTCATCCGAGGCACCGTTGCGCACCGGTAGGCGCGAACGCTGCGTCTGGCGAAGCTGCTCGCGGATTTCCTCCGCGCTGTCTTCGATATCGACCACTTCCACATCGCGACGCGGCGTCATCAGGCCGCGCGCATTGCGGTCGGCAAGGCGCATGACGCTGGTGATCATCGCCGATTCCTCGGTCTCGATCACACCGGCGCTGTGGGCTTCGGCCAGAACCGTGCGGATTTCATCGTCGGTGACCGACGCGTTGGATTCACCGCTATGGCCGAGAAGCGCCAGAACGGCCTTGCCCGACCGGTCGAGCAGCCACACCAGCGGCGCGCCGACCTTGGACAGCAGCATCATGGTGGGGGCGACGCGGGCGGCGACCTTTTCGGGATCGCGCAGCGCAATCTGCTTGGGCACCAGCTCGCCGACGATCAGCGACAGATAGGTGATGGCGACGACCACCGAGCCGACGCCGAGCGCATCGGCGGCACGGTCGGGAACGCCCTGCTCCAGAAGCCACGCCGTAAAGCGCGCGCCGAGCGTGGCGCCGGAAAAAGCGCCGGAAAGGACGCCGACCAGCGTGATGCCGATCTGCACCGTGGAAAGAAAGCGTCCGGGATTTTCGGAAAGGCTGAGCGCCAGTGTGGCGCCCTTGCTGCCTTGTGTGGCAAGCACTTTAAGCCTCGCCGGTCTGGAGGAGACAACGGCAAGCTCGGACATGGCAAGCACACCGTTCAATACGGTGAGCAGGACCACGATCATAATTTCAGTAAACAAGTTTAGCTCTTTGGGCTGTTGAACGGCACGTCGCGGTTTTGACCGCAGCGCCCTTTTTTAAAGGGCATGACAGACATACCAATCCGGATAATAGGGAATTGTTCCGCCATTGCAATGACGGCAATATAAAAAAGCCGCGTCCGGCAGTTATGAAAAATGACTGTCGAATATATCAAGGGTACAGGGAAGCACCGGGGGTTGATCCGAAACTTCAAGCGCGATCCACGGCGACCGATGGAGATTTACGATCCTGGGCGCCTACAAAAGTAGGTGGGCACCGTGTGTCCAGCCCCACGGGACTGGCCAGGGACAGCTCCCTTTGGATCGAGTATGGCCCCAGGGATTGTGGTTCCTGTCGGGAAGCGCAGAACGCATCCAAGATATAGGACGGATCGAAGAAAACCGCCAGAGGGCAGCGCGCGAAATTTTGCCGCCTCAGAACCCTTCAGGCCATCAATGCGCGGCGGGCTTCGGCCGCGCCAGCAGTTTCTCGGTAATCCCGTTCAGGCGGTCGGCCAGATCGCCGATGGCGAGCGCCACCATCTCGTCCGATTTCGCCCGGTGCTCGGCCATGCCGTCGCGGTTGCGGGAAAGGGATGCGACCTCCCCTTCCAGCTTCTCGATCTTGCGATTGAGTTCGGAAAGCTCGTCCATCACCATGATGCCCGCCATGACGGTCAGGCGAAGATCGCCGATTTCACCGAACTGGCTCTTGAGGTGTCCGACATACCGGTCGAACCTCGTTGCGAGATCGGTCAGATGGTCTTCCTGCCCCGCCTCGCACGCCATGCGATAGGCCTTGCCGTCGATCATAACTGTGACTTGCGCCATGAGCCCGCTCCTATCGATCCAGCACCGCGCGGATCGTCTCCATCGCCGTTACCAGCCGGCGGGAAACCTCGCGGTTGACTTCTTCAAGACGATTGGCGCGAAACTCGGCCTGGTCCAGCTCATGCGCGAGCCTTGCGCGGTCGACATGGACCCGCTTGACCTCGTTATCGATCTCGCCCGTCTCCCTTTGCCGCTCGATACGCATATCGATGGCATTTTCGAGATTTGTGATGGCAGCATTCAGCTCCGTCAGCGCAGATTGTACGGTCTTGTCAGCCGACATCGTTTTTTCCAACTCGCACGCCACCGGCCGAATCGTCCGGTTTCAGGCCTTTTCAACAATCACGAGGTTATTACCCGATTTACCATCCCGTCAATCAAACCAGTGCATTGAGACGTTTTGCTCTGTGGATGAACGAAGAGGCGGCAACGCCTATCGCACGGATTTTGTCAGGATGCCCGATTTTCTAAACGATTTTTTCTCCCCCAGCGAACCGCAAACGCCCGTGGATTTATTGACTTGCCGGCCTCACCTGCTATGGATCAACCCGCTTTTTGGATAGTTGCGTAAAACTATCTCCTTTCACCCGGAAACAGACGGAAAAGCCATGATTTCTCGCGACAAACACAACCGGATGGCAAATGCGATCCGATTTCTTGCCATGGATGCAGTGGAGAAGGCCAATTCAGGCCATCCCGGTCTGCCGATGGGCGCCGCTGATGTCGCCACCGTTCTCTTCACCCGTTACCTGAAATTCGATCCCAAGGCTCCGCTCTGGGCGGATCGCGACCGCTTCGTGCTGTCGGCAGGTCATGGCTCGATGCTTCTTTACTCGCTGCTCTATTTGACGGGCTACGAGGACATGACGATCGACGAGATCAAGCGTTTCCGCCAGTTCGGTTCCAAGACCGCCGGCCACCCCGAATACGGCCACGCGACCGGCATCGAAACGACGACCGGCCCGCTCGGCCAGGGCATCGCGAACGCCGTCGGCATGGCAATCGCTGAGCGCAAGCTGGAAGAGGAGTTCGGTTCCGACCTGCAGAGCCACTTCACCTATGTGCTTTGCGGCGACGGCTGCCTCATGGAAGGCATCAGCCACGAAGCCATCGCGCTTGCCGGCCACCTGAAGCTCAACAAGCTCGTTCTGTTCTGGGATGACAACAACATCACCATCGACGGCGAAGTCGGCCTCTCCGACAGCACCGACCAGATCGCCCGCTTCCAGGCCGTTCACTGGAACACCATCCGCGTCGATGGCCACGATCCGGACGCGATTGCCGCCGCCATCGAAGCCGCGCAGAAATCCGACCGCCCGACCTTCATCGCCTGCAAGACCGTCATCGGCTTCGGCGCGCCCAACAAGCAGGGCACCCACAAGGTTCACGGCAACCCGCTCGGCGCCGAAGAAATCGCCGCCACCCGCAAGCACCTGAACTGGGAAGCCGAAGCCTTCGTCGTTCCGGAAGACGTGCTGGATGCATGGCGTCTCGCCGGCCTGCGCTCCACCAAGACCCGCCAGGACTGGGAAGCCCGCCTTGAAGCCGCTGAAGCCGGCAAGAAGGCCGAATTCAAGCGCCGCTTCGCCGGCGACCTGCCCGGCAATTTCGACAGCGCCATCGATGCCTTCAAGAAGAAGATCATCGAGAACAACCCGACCGTCGCCACCCGCAAAGCTTCGGAAGATTCGCTCGAAGTCATCAACGGCGTCCTGCCGGAAATGATCGGCGGTTCGGCTGACCTGACGCCGTCCAACAACACCAAGACCAGCCAGATGAAGTCCATCACGCCGACGGATTTCTCCGGCCGTTACCTGCATTACGGCATCCGCGAGCACGGTATGGCGGCGGCGATGAACGGCATCGCGCTCCATGGCGGTCTCATTCCCTATGCCGGCGGCTTCCTGATCTTCTCGGATTATTGCCGTCCGTCGATCCGCCTTGCAGCGCTCATGGGCATCCGTGTCGTCCACGTTCTGACGCATGATTCCATTGGCGTCGGCGAAGACGGCCCGACCCACCAGCCGGTGGAGCAGATCGCAGCCCTGCGCGCCATTCCGAACCTGCTCGTCTTCCGCCCGGCGGATGAAACCGAAACGGCGGAATGCTGGCAGCTCGCGCTGGAACAGAAGCATCGTCCTTCCGCGCTGGCGCTTACCCGCCAGAACCTTGCGCCCTCGCGCAAGGAATATGAAGAGAAGAACCTGTCTGCTTACGGCGCTTACGAACTCGTCTCCGCCAGCGACGCCAAGGTTTCGATCTTCGCATCCGGTTCGGAAGTCGAAGTTGCGCTGAAGGCCGCCGCAACGTTGAAGGACAACGGCGTTTCCGTCCGTGTCGTTTCCGTTCCCTGCTTCGAGCTTTTCAAGGAACAGCCGGAAACCTATCGCAACGCCATCATCGGCAAGGCTCCGGTCAGAATAGCGGTCGAAGCCGCCATCCGCCAGGGCTGGGATTATTTCATCGGTAACGACGGCGCTTTCGTCGGCATGCACTCCTTTGGAGCGTCCGCGCCGGCGAAGGATCTCTTCAAGCACTTCGGCATCACGGCGGAAGCCGTCGTCGCCGCAGTCGAGGCAAAACTTGCGTGAGGGCTTCCCAGGCCCTCACCATTCAGCAAAGACCACGCCCATTCTTGTTCGGGAGACTGTAAATGACTGTAAAAGTTGCCATTAACGGCTTCGGCCGCATCGGCCGCAACGTCCTGCGCGCCATCGTCGAATCCGGCCGCACCGATATCGAAGTCGTTGCCATCAACGACCTCGGCCCGGTTGAGACCAACGCACACCTGCTGCGTTACGATTCGATCCACGGCAAGTTCCCGGCCGATGTGAAGGTCGAAGGCGACACGATCATCGTTGGCGGCGGCAAGCCGATCAAGGTTACGGCCGTTCGCGATCCGGCAACGCTGCCGCACAAGGAACTCGGCGTCGACATCGCGCTGGAATGCACGGGCATTTTCACCGCCCGCGACAAGGCTGCCGCTCACCTGACGGCCGGCGCAAAGCGCGTCATCGTTTCGGCTCCGGCTGACGGCGCAGACCTGACGGTCGTTTTCGGCGTCAACAACGACCAGCTGACGAAGGACCATCTGGTCATTTCCAACGCGTCCTGCACCACCAACTGCCTCGTGCCGGTCGTGAAGGTTCTCGATGACGTCGTCGGCATCGATCATGGCTTCATGACCACGATCCACTCCTACACGGGCGACCAGCCGACGCTGGACACCATGCACAAGGATCTGTACCGCGCCCGCGCCGCAGCCCTGTCCATGATCCCGACCTCGACGGGCGCCGCCAAGGCCGTTGGCCTCGTTCTGCCGCACCTCAAGGGCAAGCTGGACGGCACCTCGATCCGCGTTCCGACCCCGAACGTTTCGGTCGTCGACTTCAAGTTCATCGCCAAGCGTGACACGACGGTCGAGGAAATCAACGAGGCGATCAAGTCTGCCGCCAACGGCAAGCTGAAGGGCATTCTCGGCTACACCGAGGAGCCGCTGGTTTCCCGCGACTTCAACCACGACAGCCATTCCTCGATCTTCGCTATCGACCAGACCAAGGTTATGGAAGGCAAGTTCGTGCGCGTTCTGTCCTGGTACGACAACGAATGGGGCTTCTCCAACCGCATGTCGGACACGGCCGTCGCCTTCGCGAAGACCATCTAAGCGGGCATCGCTTCCATAAAAAACCGGCAGGAGCAATCCTGCCGGTTTTTGTTTGCCTGAAAAATGCCGACGGGAGTGAGGGATCCCGCCGGCGTCGATCCCGAAGCAAGGCGGGGCGCTTCGGATCGAAAACCGTCACTGGCCAAGCGACGATGCAAGCCGTCCCTCAACCAGCCGGGCGAGGCGCGTGCATTCGTCATTTTCTATTGTTGATAATGACCGGACCGGAATTGCCGGCACTGCTCCAGATCGTATCGAAAGTCTGTTGCCTCAATTCGCTTTGCTGCATGGAGAGTTTCATCATGCAGTCGGCGAAATCCCGCGAGCCTTCGTAATAGCCGAAGACGCGACAGCGCTCTCGTTGCGCGGCCATGTTTTCTGCCGTCTGCTCCGTACTCGAGCAACCCGAAACCATAGGGCCGGCCGCCAGCAGCATCATAAAGGTAGATATCCGTTTCATCCGATCGCTCCGATCATGGGTAAAGCAATTCGGAGGCGAGAACTAACGCAGCTGCATTGTCTCTATGTTACGTTGAAACACCGGCGGATGAATTGTTTGTGCAGGGTATGCGCCGCTTCTCCAGGCCTTGCATGTTTTCCCTGCACGCCGAAAAAAATCCCATTTCCTGCCTTTGTCTGGTCCACTTTGGGACGGACAAGAAATACAGGGATAACGGTCGTGCGCAATGCACTTCGGCCCTGCCGTATCATTCGATACACCCCGCCTTGCGTCGCCTTTCAACGCCACCCGAAACAGCGCTGACAGACCGCAACCCGTGGCGCATTGACTGCAGACGCGCAGAGCATTCATTGCAGCGGTCAACGCGGTTTGAATGAGGCGGTGGACGTGGAATCATTTTATCTTCTGTTGCTGGTCGCAACCGTTCTCGTTCTCGTCGCCGCCTTTTCCAGCCTCATCGCCTTCCGCTTCGGCGCGCCGCTCCTCCTGCTTTTCCTGATGATCGGCCTTGTGGCCGGTGTGGATGGTCTCGGCATCGAATTCACCAACAATCCGCTGGCTTATATGCTCGGCTCGCTGGTGCTCGCCGTCATCCTCTTCGATTCCGGGTTCGGCACGTCCATCCAGTCCTTCCGGCTTTCCGCAGCACCCGCCGTCGCTCTCGCTACAGTCGGCGTCGTCCTCACATCCGTCTTTTTTGCAGGCGCGGCGGCCCTCCTGCTCGGGCTTTCCTGGCTTGAGGGCCTGCTGCTTGGCGCCATCGTCGCTTCCACGGACGCGGCGGCCGTGTTCTTCCTGCTGCGCATCGGCGGCATCCATATCCGCGATCAGGTACGCTCGACGCTGGAAGTCGAATCCGGCACCAACGATCCGATGGCGATCTTCCTCACCATCGCCCTGGTCGAAATCATCGCCAAGGGCCAGGGGCTGGCCGGCATCGATAGCGGTTTTCTGCTGCTTTTCATTGAGCAGATGGGGCTTGGCGTGATTTTCGGCCTGCTCGGCGGCGTCATGATTGCCACCGTCGTCAATCGGTTCGCCGCCGACCGCGGGCTTGCGCCGATCTTCGTGCTGGCGCTGGCGTTGCTCGTCTTTTCCTTCACCGGCACAATTGGCGGCAGCGGTTTTCTGGCGGTCTATGTGGCGGGCATTGTTGCCGGCAACCGCCGGATCTTCGCCAAGGAAACCATCCGCCGTTTCCATGAGGGTCTGACCTGGCTTGCCCAGATCATCATGTTCCTGATGCTCGGCCTGCTCGCCACCCCGTCGCAATTTCCGGCAATCGCCATTCCGGCCGTGCTGCTGGCGCTTTTCCTGATCTTCGTCGCCCGCCCGCTTGCGGTGTGGCTGAGCCTAATGCCCTTCAACTATACCCAGCAGGAAACCTCCTTCGTCGCCTGGGTGGGCCTGCGCGGGGCCGTCTCCATCCTGCTCGCCATCATGCCCATTCTCGGCGGACTTAACGATGCGCAGGTCTATTTCAACGCCGCCTTCATCATCGTGCTGGTGTCGCTGCTGGTGCAGGGCTGGACCATCAAGCCGGTAGCGACGCGGCTCGGGCTGATCGTGCCGCCGCGCATGGGCGAGGTGGACAAGCTGGAGGTGGATCTTCCCGGCACCGCCAATCATGAGCTGATCTCCTACCGGGTCGCGAAAGGCAGCGCCATCATGCAGGGCGAGCGCATTCCGCGCTGGGCCATGCCTTCGCTGGTGGTGCGCGACGGCAAATCGATCCGCTATCAATATGCCGGGCGGCTGCGGGAGAACGATCTCGTCTATCTCTTCATCGCGCCCGGCTATTCCCGCCTGATCGACCGGCTGTTCGCCAGCGCCCTGCCGGTTGCCGAAGACGACGCCGATTTCTTCGGCACTTTCGCGATTTCGCCCACCCGCCCGGCAAAGGAGCTGGACGCAGCCTATGGTCCCGGCCTGCTTTCGTCCGCCGAACAGGCGATGAGCGTCGCGGAACTCATCGAAGCGCGCCTTGCCGGAAAGGCCGATTATGCCGACCGCGTGCGCCTCGGTTCCATCGTCCTGATCGTTCGCACACTGGACGAGCACGAGGCGATAACCGGTGTGGGCATCTCCCTCGAACCGGTGGAACCGGCGACCAGCCTGCCGATCTTCATCAGCTTTTCGGAAATCCTCAACCGTGTGCGCGACCATCTGGCAGAGAAGCGCCAGCCACGCTCCGCCAGCGTTGAAGAAAGCGCCCCCGCCGCTGCGAATACAGTGAGAGAAAATGAGGCCTGACCGGCTTGCGTCGTCAATCAGGCATAGTATGGTCCGTGCCGAACTCGCAACAAATCAGGATCGACCTATGCCCGCTTTCAAGACCCTCGACGACCTCAACGACATTGCCGGAAAGCGCGTTCTCGTCCGCGTTGATCTCAACGTACCGGTCGCAGATGGCAAGGTGACGGACGCAACCCGTATCGAACGCGTTGCGCCGACCATTCTGGAGCTGTCCTCCAAGGGCGCGAAAGTCATTCTGCTTGCCCATTTCGGCCGTCCGAAGGGTGAACCGGTGGCCGACATGTCGCTTTCCCAGATCGTGCCTGCCGTCGAGGAAGTGCTCGATCACGCCGTTTCCTTCGCGACCGACTGCATCGGCGCACCGGCGGCGGACGCCGTCGCGAAACTGAACGATGGCGATATCCTGCTTCTGGAAAACACCCGTTTCCACAAGGGCGAAGAAAAGAACGATCCGGCCTTCGTAGAAGCTCTGGCAGCCAATGGCGACATCTACGTGAACGACGCCTTCTCCGCCGCCCACCGCGCCCACGCTTCCACCGAAGGCCTTGCACGCCACCTGCCTGCCTATGCCGGCCGCACCATGCAGGCCGAGCTTGAGGCCCTGGAAAAGGGCCTCGGCCAGCCGGTGCGCCCGGTCGTCGCCATCGTCGGCGGCGCCAAGGTTTCGAGCAAGATCGATCTGCTGATGAACCTCGTCAAGAAGGTCGATGCCCTCGTCATCGGCGGCGGCATGGCCAACACCTTCCTCGCCGCCCGCGGCGCGCAGGTCGGCAAATCGCTTTGCGAGCATGATCTCGCCGAGACCGCAAAGCAGATCATGATCGAGGCTGCGACATCCGGCTGCGCCATCGTGCTGCCGGAAGACGGTGTCGTCGCCCGCGAATTCAAGGCCGGTGCGGCCAATGAAATCGTCGACATCAACGCCATTCCCACCGATGCCATGGTTCTCGATGTCGGCCCAAAATCGGTTGAAAGCATCAAGGCCTGGATTTCCCGCGCCGAAACGCTGGTCTGGAACGGTCCGCTCGGCGCCTTCGAAATCGAGCCCTTCGACACGGCGACCGTTGCCGCTGCAAAACACGCGGCGGAATGCACCAAGGCCGGCAAACTCGTCTCCGTCGCCGGCGGCGGCGACACCGTTGCCGCGCTCAACCATGCCGGTGTTTCCGAGGATTTCTCCTATGTTTCGACGGCCGGCGGCGCCTTCCTCGAATGGATGGAAGGCAAGGAACTGCCGGGCGTTGCCATCCTGACCGCCGCCAAGTAAACTCACCCTACTTGCCTGACACAAGGCCGGACAAGCCATGCTTGTCCGGCCTTGCTTTTTGGTAAGCGGCACCGGGAGGAAAAGTTTCAAACGATTGAAATCATTTCAATCGTTTCAATGATTTAGCGTGCCATTTCCCTGCCCTGGAACTTCTGTTATCGGAAATTTATTGTGCCTTGGGAGAATAGCAAATGACCGAACGTCTCGAAGACATCGCAATCAAAATGGTCGCCGACGGCAAGGGCCTGCTCGCCGCCGACGAATCCACGGGAACGATCAAAAAGCGTTTCGACAGCATCAATCTGGAGTCCACCGAGACCGCCCGCCGCGATTATCGCGAGATGCTGTTCCGTTCCGACGACGCCATGAAGAAATACATCTCCGGCGTCATCCTTTATGAAGAGACCCTGTTCCAGAAGGCCGCCGACGGCACGCCTTTCGTGGATATCATCAAGGCGGCCGGCAGCCTGCCGGGCATCAAGGTGGATATCGGCGCCAAGCCGATGGCTTTCCATCCGCATGAATTCATCACCGAAGGCCTCGACGGTCTTTACGAGCGCCTGCGCAAGTATCATGAGGCCGGTGCCCGTTTCGCCAAATGGCGCGGCGTCATCACCATTGGTGAACAGCGTCCGAGCTGGGGTTCGATCAAGGCAAACTCCCAGTCGCTCGCCCGTTACGCCGCCCTCTGCCAGCAGGCGGATATCGTGCCGATCGTGGAGCCCGAAGTGCTGATGGACGGCGAACCGGGCACGCACGACATCGACCGCTGTGCGGAAGTCACGCAGTGGGTTCTCCAGACCGTCTTCGCGGACCTGTTCGACGCCCGTGTGAACCTTGAAGGCATGATCCTCAAGCCGAACATGATCATCGACGGCAAGAAGGCCCGCAAGGCTTCTGTCGAGGAAGTGGCGGAAAAGACCGTGAAGGTTCTGAAGGCGACCGTGCCTTCCGCCGTTCCGGGCATAGCCTTCCTTTCCGGCGGCCAGTCCTCCGAAGAGGCAACGGCGCATCTCTCCGCCATGAATGCCGGCTACGACCTGCCCTGGTCTCTGACCTATTCCTACGGCCGCGCGCTTCAGGATACGGCCCTCAAGACATGGGGCGGCAAGCAGGAAAATGTCGCCGCCGGCCAGCGCGCCTTCACGCACCGCGCCGCGATGAACAGCCTCGCCGCCAAGGGTAACTGGAAGCAGGAACTCGAAAAGGCAGCCTGAGGCTGGCAGAGAACATCATAAACAGCAGCCGCCCCAACGGGCGGCTGCTTCGTTTGATAAAGCAAGATCATCCGTATTCCGTCACCCGGACCCAATCGTCTTTCATTTTACCTGACTGATAATTCTCAACCGTTTTGATTGTGCATCGCTACCTGCGTGGAAGCATGTCCACCATCGGCAGCCTTATCCGCTCAAGTCGTGCGACCTGACGACTTTATGACCGTCATTGCCGCAATAGGCAGCGGATTTGCTCCCCGACTTCTCCAGCGCATAGCGCCAGACCATCCGGATCGCCCGGCATCATAAGCGCTTTCGTCTCGACGGGCTTCCGAAAAGCCCCGGAAATTGCTGCGCGCTCGTTACATCACAGATAAATTTCAACCAATTATAGTATGATCCACTATGTGGACCTATAAACATGCGATGAAAACCGCGCAATACTGCATTTATACAGTTGATTTTGGCACTTTTCCTGTGTATCCCGAATGCATAGTTTTTTAACGGTCCATATTGTGGAGGCAATATACCGCTAGTTTCAGGCTTTTGGAGGGGTCTGGCCGGTCTGGCAATGACAGATATATCCTGATGCGTCGGTCATGATATTGGCCTCGGCGCGGATAACTCTCTTTGTCTGCCGCAGTCCGTTGCGAAGGTTGTTCTGTGGGAGAGGAGGCCCCGATGACCATGACCGCAAACGCGAATGACGACGTATTTGTACTCGATGGAGAGCTTTTGCATACCGGGCCGGTAACAGGCTCGTGGTTCATGCGACCCATCGAGGCCGTGGCGGCGGTGCTGCTGGCAGTGATGATCGGCCTGCTTCTGCTGGGCGTGACATCTCGCTATGCCCTGCATTTGCCAATCGTCTGGATCGATGAAACGGCGTCGTTGAGCTTCCTGTGGTTTGCCATGCTGGGTGCGGCAATTGCCATCGATCGTAGCGAACACCTGCGCCTTACGCTGTTTCTCAACATGTTTCCGCAGCGCATTCTGGGCTATGTCAATTCGCTCGCTTTGGTGCTGGTGGCGACATTTCTTGCGGCGATTATCAAGCCGGCGATAGAATATGCCATTGAGGAATGGGTCGTCACCTCGGCAGCGCTGAATATTCCAATGTCCTTCCGCGCCGCGGCCTTGCCGGTTGGCGCCTGTCTGATGCTGCTGCTGGTCCTCAACAACCTCTTCCGCAGGGAAAATCTGCGGGACATCATCGCAGCCGTTGTCACCGTCGCGCTCGCCTCCGGCCTGCTCTATCTGGCATCTCCGACGCTCGAAACTTTCGGCAATTTCAATCTGGCGATCTTCCTCGGCCTGTTCGTGGCGGTGTTTCTGGTGCTGGGCGTACCGATCGCCTTCTGTTTCGGCCTTGGAACCCTCGCCTACCTGACCTTTACCACCTGGGTTCCGACCATCGTGATGATCGGGCGCATTGACGAGGGCATGTCGGGCATCATTCTGCTGTCGGTTCCGGTTTTCGTGCTGCTGGGCTGTGTGCTCGATGCCACCGGCATGGGCAAGGCGATTGTCGAACTGCTATCCTCGATGTTCGGCCATATTCGCGCCGGCATGTCCTATGTGCTGCTCGGTTCGCTGTTTCTGGTCTCGGGCATTTCCGGCTCCAAGGTTTCGGATATGGCGACGGTCGCACCGGCGTTGTTTCCGGAAATGAAGCGCCGTGGCCACAAGCCCAAGGAAATGATCGCGCTTCTGGCCACCGGCGCCGCCATGGCCGATACGGTTCCGCCCTCCATCGTGCTGATCGTTCTCGGTTCGGCAGCGGGCGTGTCGATTGCCGGCCTGTTCACTTCCGGCTTCATGATCGCCATGGTACTGCTTCTGGTACTGGCCGTTCTGGCGCGCTGGAAGGCGCGGCATGAAAACATGGAAGGCGCAAAACGCACCCCGTGGCCGCTGGTGGGCAAGGCAGCGCTGGTTGCAGCGCCTGCGCTGGTTCTGCCCTTCCTCATCCGCAGCCTCGTCGGCGGCGGCGTGGCGACGGCAACCGAGGTTTCCACCATTGCCGTGCTCTATGCGATGATTATCGGTGCGGTGCTTTATGGCGGCATCAGCCTCAAAAAGCTTTATTCCATGCTGGTGGAGACGGCCGCCCTTTCCGGGGCGATCCTGCTGATCCTCGGCTGCGCCTCGGCCATGGCCTGGGGGCTGACGCAGAGCGGCTTTGCCTTTCAGTTGACCGCGATGATCACCGATCTGCCGGGCGGCTGGATGACCTATATGGTCGTGTCGATCCTGATTTTCATGATCCTCGGCTGTGTGCTGGAAGGCCTGCCGGCAATCGTATTGCTCGCACCGATCATGTTCCCCATCGCCCGCACGCTTGGCATCAACGACATCCATTATTCGATGGTGGTGGTGGTCGCCATGAATATCGGCCTGATGGCGCCACCCATCGGCATCGGTTTCTATATCGCCTGCAAGATAGGCAATGTTTCGCCTGATGAGGCCATGGGCGCCATCTGGCCCTATCTCGCAGCCATGGTCATAGGTCTGCTGCTGATTGCGGCAATTCCGGGCTTCTCGACAATTCTGCTCTGAGACCGTGGCGGGTCCACCCGCCACGCCGATGAATGACACATGCTTTTATTTTGGGAGGAGAAAGCAATGAATATCAACAGACGTACCGTGTTGGCCGGCGCCGGCTCTGCCGTTCTTGCCACCGCTTTTGTGTCGCGCGCCCGCGCTGCGCAATTCAATTATAAATACGCCAATAACCTGCCTGCCGCGCACCCCATGAACATCCGCGCCAAGGAAGCGGCTGACCGTATCGCCAAGGAAACCGACGGCCAGGTGAATATCAACATCTTCCCCAGCAGCCAGTTGGGTGCCGATACTGATGTGTTGAGCCAGGTACGCTCGGGCGGCGTTGAATTCTTTACGCTTTCGCCACTGATCCTGTCGACGCTGGTGCCGAATGCATCCATCAGCGGCATCGGCTTCGCCTTCCCGAACTACGATTCGGTTTGGGCGGCCATGGATGGCGATCTCGGCAAATATGTGCGCGGCGAAATCGCCAAGCAGAACCTCGTTGCCATGGACACCATCTGGGATAACGGTTTCCGCCAGATCACCAGCGCTTCGAAGCCCATCGCCACGCCGGCCGATCTCGAAAGCTTCAAGATCCGCGTGCCGGTAAGCCCACTCTGGACCTCGATGTTCAAGGCCTTCAAGTCGGCCCCTGCCTCGATCAATTTCGCTGAAGTCTACACCGCCTTGCAGACCGGCGTTGTCGATGGCCAGGAAAATCCGCTGGCGATCATTTCCACCGCCAAGCTGTTCGAAGTGCAGAAATTCTGCTCGGTCACCAACCATATGTGGGACGGTTTCTGGTTCCTGGCAAACAAGCGCGCCTGGGAGCGCCTGCCGGATGACCTGCGCGCCATCGTTGCCAAAAACCTCAATCAGGCCGGCAAGGACGAGCGGGCCGATGTGGCGAAACTCAATGCCTCGGTGAAGGAAGACCTGATTGCCAAGGGCATGACCTTCAACGACACCGACGCCTCACTCTTCCGTGCAACCCTCAAGGAAGCCGGTTTCTATTCCGAATGGAAGGGCAAATATGGCGATGAAGCCTGGGCCATTCTTGAAAAGGCCGTTGGCGCCAGCCTGACCTGATCGGTCCGCTGAATAACTGGCCCCGCGTCAGGCGGGGCCGACCCGACTATTTCTGACGATTGTAATGGAGACTGTTTTGACAGGTCGCCTGACGGGAAAACGCGCCATTGTTTTTGGCGCAGGATCATCTGGTCCGGGTTTCGGCAATGGCAAGGCTGCGGCCGTGCAATTCGCCCGCGAAGGCGCACGCGTGGCCTGTGTCGACCTCTTCGCCGACGCGGCCGAGGAAACCGCGCAGATCATTCGCGGCGAAGGTTTCGAGGCGATTGCGGTTGCTGCCGATGTCACGGAACTCGATTCCGTATCGGCCACGGTTGCGCGGACTTGCGAGGTCTTCGGCGGCATCGATATTCTGCACAACAATGTCGGCGTGACCCATATGGGCGGCCCGGTCGAGCTGGATGAGGAACGCTTTCGAGCCTCGGTCGATCTCAATATCGGTTCGGTTTATCGCACCGCCAAGGCGGTGCTGCCGGTGATGCTGGCGCAGGGCGGCGGGGCCATCGTCAACATTTCCTCGCTCGCCTCCATTCGCTGGACCGGCTATCCCTATTTTGCCTATTACGCCATGAAAGCCGCCGTAAACCAGGCAACCGTGGCGCTGGCCATGCAATATGCCCGCCAGGGCATTCGCGCCAATTGCGTTCTGCCCGGAATGATCGACACGCCGCTGATCTACAAGCAGATCAGCAATCAATATGCCTCCGTCGAGGATATGGTGGCAGCGCGCAATGCCGCGGTCCCGGTCGGCCGCATGGGCGATGCCTTCGATATCGCCCATGCGGCAGTCTTTCTGGCATCCGATGAAGCCAAGTTCATCACCGGCATCTGCCTGCCGGTCGATGGCGGGCAAAGCTGTGCGGTGGGAGCGTTTTCCTGACATGGCCACGATGATCCCGACAGAGAACGACCTGACAGGCGCCCGCGCGGTAGACCGGGCGCTGGGACTTCTATCGATGGTGGGGCGTCATGCCGAACGCGGTGTGGCGCTTTCGGTCATCGTCACCGAAAGCGGGCTGAACAAGCCCACGGCCCGCCGCCTGCTGCTGGCGCTGATCCGCGCAGGCCTGGTGGAGCAGGATGAGGAAACGCGCCGTTATTATCTGGGCGAGGAAGCCTATGTGCTGGGCAGCCTGTCATCGCGCCGTTTCGGCTTGCTGCAGATGGCCCAGGACAGTCTGACGCGCATTTCCCGCCGCACTGAGGATTCGAGCTTCCTTTCCGTGCGTCGCGATACATTTGCACTGTGCCTCTATCGCGAAGAAGGCACCTGGCCGGTGCGCACCCATGCGCTTCAGGCCGGTTTCGAGCACCCGCTGGGCATTGGCGCGGGATCGCTCGCCATGCTGGCGGCGCTGCCCGATGCCGAGGTGGAAAGCGTCATTGCCGCCAATAGCGGGCTGATTGCCGCGAACTATCCCGGCATCACGGTGGACGGACTGCGCCGCGATGTCGAATTGACGCGAACCAATGGTTATTCGCTCAATCCGGGTCTGATCCTCTCGAATTCCTGGGGTATCGGCGTTGCCATCCGAACACCGGATGGCGCGGTGGCGGGGGCGTTGAGCATTGCCGCCGTCGACAGCCGCATGCGGCCGGAGCGCCAGCCGGAACTGGCGGCGGTGCTGCGCGAGGAAGTGACCCGCATCGAGACACGCATTGCGGAAATGATGGCCAGCCGCGCCCGCACGCGCGGCGAAGGCGACGCGAAACGGCAAACAAGGAGAACGAGCAAATGAGCAAAGCGCAGATCGTCGGCTGGGCGCATTCGCCTTTCGGCAAATCGGCCCTTGAAAATACCGAGCAACTGATGGCTTCGGTCGTGGCGCCGGCCATCGATCATGCCGGCGTCGATGTCGGCGATATAGACGGCATTTTCGTTGGCGTGATGAATAACGGTTTCTCGAAACAGGATTTTCAGGGCGCGCTGGTGGCCATGGGCGATGAGCGCCTCGCCTATACGCCCGCCGTGCGTTTCGAGAATGCCTGCTCGACGGGATCGGCCGCCCTTTACAGCGCCATGGATTTCATCGAGGCCGGGCGTGGACGCATCGCGCTCGTTGTCGGCGCCGAAAAAATGACGGCACTGCCAACCGCCGAGGTGGGTGAAATCCTGCTATCCGCCTGCTACCGTGCTGAGGAAGCCGATATTTCCGGCGGCTTTGCCGGCCAGTTCGGACGCATCGCTGAGGCCTATTTCCAGCGCTATGGCGATCGCTCGGAAGAACTGGCGATGATCGCCGCCAAGAACCACGCCAATGGCGCGGTCAATCCCTATGCCCATATGCGCAAGGATTTCGGCTTCGATTTCTGCAACACGGTATCGGAGAAAAACCCTTATGTCGCAGGCCCGCTGCGCCGCACCGACTGCTCGCTGATTTCCGATGGCGCTGCCGCCATCATTCTGGCCGACGAGGAAACCGCAGCGACACTCAACCGGGCCATCGGTTTCAGGGGCCGCAAGCATGTCAATGACATTCTGGCGCTCAGCCGCCGCGATCCGCTGGCCTTCGAGGGCGCGCGCCGCGCCTGGACAGGCTCGCTGGAACTCGCCGGGGCGACGCTTGACGATCTCTCCTTCGTCGAAACCCATGATTGCTTCACCATTGCCGAACTCATCGAATATGAGGCGATGGGATTGGCAAAGCCCGGTGAAGGCCACCGGGTGGTGCGCGAAGGCACGGCTCTGAAAACCGGGCGCCTGCCGATCAACCCCTCCGGCGGGCTGAAATCCAAGGGACATCCGGTTGGAGCAACCGGGGTCTCCATGCATGTCATGGCGGCGATGCAATTGATGGGTGAAGCGGGCGACATGCAGATCCCCGGCGCCTCGCTTGCCGGTGTTTTCAACATGGGGGGAACTGCGGTTGCCAACTATGTCTCGATCATGGAGCGCGTGAAATGACGATACATCCTCCGGGCGGGGTTGCGCCTTCGACCACGCGGGTCATGAATCTCTCGCATTTCCTGACCCAGGCAGCGCGCCGCAACCCCGCCGACATCGGCTTCGTATGGGGTGCCAAGAGCTGGACATGGGCTGAAATGGACGCCCGCGTCGATGCCATGGCACAGGCGCTGGTAACAGAATTCGGCGTCAGGAAAGGCGACCGCATTCTGGTGCAGTCTTCCAACAACAACCAGATGTTCGAATCCATGTTCGCCTGCTTCCGCGTGGGCGCGGTGTGGGTGCCCACCAATTATCGCCAGTCGCCCGATGAGGTGGCCTATCTGGCAAAAGCCAGCGGCGCACGCGGCATGATCTGCGCCAGCGCTTTTCCCGAGCATGCAAGGGCCAGCCGGGAGGCAACCGCAATCGATTTTACCATCGCCATTGGCACGGCCGAATTCGGCGAGGACTACGATACCATCGTGGCCCGTTATCTGGGCCAGAAAGTCAAAAGCCAGGCGGTGGATCGGGACGATCCCTGCTGGTTCTTCTTCACCTCCGGCACGACGGGTCGGCCCAAGGCGGCGGTGCTGACCCATGGCCAGATGGCCTTCGTCATCACCAACCATCTTTGCGATCTGATGCCCGGCACCGGACCGGGCGACGCTTCCATCGTCGTTGCGCCGCTTTCGCATGGCGCGGGCATTCACCAGCTGGTGCAGGTGGCGCATGGGGCAAAAACGGTGCTTCCGGCTGCGGAAAAACTCGATGTGCCTGCGGTTTGGGCGCTGATCGAGAAATGGCGTGTCACCAATGCCTTTACCGTGCCGACCATTCTGAAAATGCTGATCGAAGACTCTTCCGTGGATCGTTTCGATCATTCCTCGCTGCGCTACGTCATCTATGCCGGCGCGCCCATGTATCGCGCCGATCAGAAACGGGCGCTCGCCAAGCTCGGCCCGGTGCTGGTGCAATATTTCGGCCTCGGCGAAGTGACTGGCAACATCACCGTGCTGCCGCCCTCCTTCCACAACGCCGAGGACGGCCCGGAGGCGCGGATCGGCACCTGCGGCTTTGATCGCACCGGCATGGAAGTGCAAATCCAGAACGATGCGGGCGAGGAGCTTCAGGCCGGTGAAACCGGCGAGATCTGCGTGATCGGTCCTGCTGTTTTCGCGGGTTATTACGATAATCCCGATGCCAATGCCAAAGCCTTCCGCAACGGCTGGTTCCGCACCGGCGATCTTGGCCACCGCGATGAGAACGGTTTCGTCTACATCACCGGCCGCGCCTCCGACATGTATATTTCCGGCGGCTCGAACATCTATCCGCGCGAGATCGAGGAGAAAATCCTGATGCACCCGGATATCAGCGAGACAGCGGTTCTGGGCGTGCCGGACGCGGTGTGGGGCGAGGTCGGCGTCGCCGTCTGCGTGGCGCGGGAGGGCGCGGATATCGCCGGCATCGACCTGAAAGCCTATCTCGACGGCAAGATGGCCCGTTACAAGCTGCCGAAAGCCGTTGTGTTCTGGGATGCCATGCCGAAATCCGCCTATGGCAAGATCACCAAGAAGATGATCCGCGAGGAGCTGGAAAAGCGCGGCCAGATGCCGGTTTTCGAGGAAAAACTGACCGGCTGAAGGCCGTAACGCATAACCGGGAGGAGACGGTATGACACAGCAGACGAGAGAGATGAAAGGCGCTGTCGCCATCACCGGCGGCGCATCGGGTATCGGCTTTTCCACCGCGCAGCTCTTAATGGCGCGCGGCTGGCAGCCATGGCTTTTGGACCTCAAGCGTGAGGCGCTGGATGCGGCCTGCGAAAAACTCGGCATCGATGCCTCGCGCGGCATCGTCTGCAACGTGGCGGATGAGGCGTCGATAGAAGAGGCTTTCGCCGCCTTGACGGCAGGCGGCGCCGATCGTGCCGTTGATCTGGTGGCCGTCGTCAACAGCGCCGGCATCGGCATCGACAAGCTTTCCATCGATACCAGCGTGGAAGAGTTCCGTCGTATCGTTGACGTTAATCTCGTCGGCAGCTTCGCCGTGGCCCGCGCCGCCGCGCGTTACTGGCTGGACCGCGCAATTTCCGGTTCGATCGTCAATATCAGCTCGGTCTCCGGCATGTGTGGCAACCGTGGCCGCAGCGCCTATGGCGCTTCAAAAGGCGGCGTCAATCTTCTGACGATGGTTATGGCAAACGAGCTGGGGCAATCGGGCATTCGCGTCAATGCGATTGCGCCCGGCCCCGTCGATACCCCCCTCACCCAAGCGGTTCATACGGAGAATGTTCGCAGCCAATGGCACAGCCGCGTTCCCATGCACCGCTATGGCAGGACGGACGAGATCGCCTCTGCCGTGGCTTTCCTTGTGTCGGACGACGCGAGCTACATCAACGGTCAGGTGCTGGCCGTGGATGGCGGCTTCATTACCGCAGGGCTTGCGGTATGACGATAATGCCCCCGGAGGGGCTTCCGCGCAGCATCGTCCATCCGGGGCCGGCAACACCCGAACGCTTCCGCGTCGTCGGCTGCCACGCCCATCCGGTTACGCTGAATGCCAGACCCGGTGTCTGCGTCAACGAGGCGATTGCAGAAGCCTTTGTCGAACAGGGTTTCGATGGCGGTTATGTCAGACTGAAAAATGTGCCGATGAAGCGGTTGCACTATGTCATGCCCGCAGCAGCACCCGATGACGCCCATGCCGCCTGGTATAGCGAAACATTCTCCATGCCGGGAGGCACGATCATCGATGCCGGCCTGCATATGGGGCGACGCGACGGTCGGCCGTTCCTGCACTGCCATGGTTCGTGGAAAAGTGCTGAAGGCGTTCTATCCATGGGGCACCTGCTGCCTTTGGAGTCCGAATTTGCCGGGGAAACGCCGCTTGAGGCGCTGGCGCTGGATGGCGCAATTCTGGACGTGCAAAAGGATGAGGAAACCAATTTCCCCCTCTTCACACCCATCCCGCAGCCGCGCAACCGGAAAGATGCGGGGCTCCGGGCGCTGTTGTGCACCGTGCGGCCCAATACCGATATCTGCACGGCCCTTGAAGCCGCCTGCAGACAGTTCGACCTGCGGGAGGCCGAGGTCAATGGTATCGGCAGCCTGATCGGTGCGGATTATGAAGACGGAACAAGCCTCACCGCCTATGCCAGCGAAATCCTCATCCGCAATGGCCGCATCCACCCCTCCGCCACGGGTGGCGAACGGGCAATGCTGGATATTGCGATGGTCGATCTTACCACGCAGATCAGCGGCGGGCGGCTGGTGCGCGGCAAGAACCCGGTCTGCGTCACTTTCGAGCTGCTTCTGACCGAAAGACAGGGGGCGGCCGCATGAGTTGCGCCGTGCAACTCCACCGCCCGCCTTACCGTACCTCACGCCGCCTGCGGCTTTTCCGCAGGCAACCATTCTTCCAGCGTCACCTCGAAGGTCATGCACACGGGGTTGGCGCCGGCAATGAAGGGACCGCCGTAAACCGCGCCATCGGTATCGGCGACAACGCCGGTCAGCGCGGCGCGCAGGGAGCCATCCGGCTGGGTGCGCACCTCACCGGCAATCGAAACGATTTCAACGGCAGGACCGCTTATCTGCAAAAACGCGCCGCTGCGAGTGCCGAGGCACGCATCCACCAGACTGCCCAACGCGCCGCGCACGAAGGCGTTGCGGAAACCTTCTGCCAGACACAGTTTCTCGACGCCGAGCACGAGGTCTTCATTGGGCGCGATGCGGGCATAGGCCACGCGGCCCATGGAGCCGGATTCGACAGTGTTATGCGTGTTCATTGGCGCGCTCCGTGCGGTTCCTGGGTTGAAGAAGGGGAATATTGGTTTCGGGATCGAAGGACTGCTGCAGCACGAAACTGTCGAGCGAGGTCACGAGTGCGGAAATGCCGCCTTCTCCGACGATACAGGATTCCGTCAGCAAATGGCCGCCTTTGACCACACCCGCCGCAGTCCGCATGGCGGCATGGCAATGCACGATCGGCTCG
The DNA here is from genome assembly GCF_015704895.1 of Agrobacterium leguminum. Lineage (GTDB taxonomy): Bacteria > Pseudomonadota > Alphaproteobacteria > Rhizobiales > Rhizobiaceae > Agrobacterium > Agrobacterium leguminum. Next base: position 88,634 of record NZ_JADQWB010000004.1, read on the forward strand.
CCCTTCATGCTCCGCCCCAGCGTGGCGTTGCCGAAAACCAGCCAGGCCGCCCCGGCATCGATGGGTTTCGTATAGGCGATGACCGCCCTGCCGGAAGGATCGGGTGGAGCCACGCAATAGGACAGGATGTCGAAATAACCGCCGAGAATGGTCAAAGAGGCATTTTCGATGCCGTTTTCGGCCAAAGGCCGCACGATTCCATCGTAAAGGCTACAGTCAGGCGCGATGAACAGCCGCATATGGCGCGCAGACGGCGAGCGCAGGCTATTGATACGCACCGGCGAAGAAATACCGGGGTGTATCAGCGTTCTCGGCCTTGGAAAATGCTGTTGCTGTGTTGGTGCCATGCCTGCTCCTCCCTGCTGCCTGTACCTTGCAGTACGGTACTCAAAGACCAGCCAAAGGTGCTTTCGAATGGCGCCGCCAAAGTGCCCTTCGGAAAACACTTCTTTCGCAAGCGGCCCCACGGACGGCAGATTTTTTTGCGATATATTTCAGGGAGGCCGGCATGACGAAGCCGCTGGACAGAATTGACCGCAAAATATTGCGGGCCCTGCTGGAGAATGGCAGGCTGAGCAATACGGAACTATCGGAAAAGGTGGGGCTGTCACCCAGCCCTTGCTGGCAGCGCGTCAAGCGGCTGGAAGACGAAGGGGTCATTCGCGGCTATACCGCCATTCTCGATCAGGCCCATCTGGGACTGACCGAGACGGTGATCATCGAGGTCATGCTGGAACGTCACGACGATGAGGTTCTGGAACGTTTCGGTAAGGCCATGGCCGCTCTTCCCGAAGTGCTGGAAGCCTATCTGACAACCGGCGAATATGATTATCTCATCAAGGTGGCGGTGGCGGGAACCGCGGGCTACGAGCAGTTTCTGCGCCGCAAGCTTTACAAGATCGAGGGTGTGCGCCATTCCCGCTCCTGTTTCGCACTTAAATGCCTCAAGCACACATTGTCAGTTGTGCCCGATGCCGAGCCTCCATCTGGCTGAATGGGCCTGATCGGGGACAGGAATGGTACGGTGGAGAGATTTTCGCACTTTGCCAGCCCTTGAAACCATTCCGACGGGCGGCTTTTTCGTTACGGGCGCAGAAGCAGCGTCACCGACCAGATGACAAAGGCGGCAACCGCGATCTTCCAGCAATCGCCTCTTTTTTTCAGGCCCGGCAGACCAAGCGGCCGGATGATCTGGACCACCATGGCCAGCAGTAAAAAAAGGCCGATCGCCTTCGTCATTTATTGAGCCTTTTCTTTATTTCTGCATCGTCACAGGCTGGACATTTTTACCGTTCACCAGAAGAGTGCAACTCATTCGGGTAACGCCCGTCCTATGATCTGTCCGACCGTCCGTCCGAACGCATGAGAGTGTTTTCATGAGCAGAAATCTTCTACCCGTATTCGCTCTTTTATCCAGCACTCTGTTTCTTTTTCTCGGCAACGGCCTTCAGGGCCTCGTGCTGCCGGTGCGTGGTTCGGCGGAAGGTTACTCCAATGAAATTCTTGGCTTTCTGGGCACCTCCTGGGCGGCGGGATTCGTCGTCGGCTGCTTTGTCGCGCCTGCCATCGTGCGCCGCGCTGGCCATGTGCGGGCATTCGGGTCCTTCGTGGCGCTGGTGTGCCTGACGGTGCTGATGACCGGCCTCATCATCGACGACACCTCATGGATCGCGCTGCGCGCGCTTACCGGTTTCTGCACGGCCGGAACCTCGATGATCATCGAAAGCTGGCTGAACGAGCGCGCCACCAATGAAAGTCGTGGCATGATCTTCTCGCTTTATATCGCCATCACGCTGCTCGGCGTCGTGGCGGGGCAGATGATCGTGCCGATGGGGGATATCAGCAATACCTCGCTGTTCATGATCTGCGGCATCATCTATTGCATCGCCATTCTGCCGGCCACACTTTCGAAGGCGGCGAGCCCACAACCGTTGCAGAAGGTGAAGCTGGATCTGCCGGCCCTTTACCGCAACTCACCGGTTTCCTTCATCGGCATTCTGATGATCGGCATTGCCAACGGCGCTTACGGTACGCTCGGCGCCGTCTTCGGTGCGCGGGCAGGGCTGGACCCGACCATGATCGCCATCATGGTGTCCGTCACGATTTTCGTCGGTGCGCTGGCGCAATTTCCCGCAGGCCGGCTTTCAGACCGGATAGACCGCCGCTATGTGCTGGCCGGGCTGGCCGGGCTTGGCGCGGTCGCGGGCTTGGCTGTCGCGGTGGTCCAGCCGCATGATGTCTATGTGCTGATTTCCATGATCGCCATTTATGGCGCCGCCGCCAATGCGCTCTATCCCATCGCCGTGGCCCATGCCAACGACTTCGCCGCATCGGAAGACTTCGTCAAGGTTTCCGGTGGTCTGCTGCTGCTTTACGGCATCGGCACCATCATCGGCCCGACGCTCGGCGGCGCGATCATGACCCATTTCGGCCCCTATGCGCTGTTTCTGGTGACGGCTGTGGCCCATCTGCTCATCACCGCCTATGCCATCATCAGAAGCCGTCGGCGCGCCGCGCTTTCAACCGAGGAAAAAGACAATTTCTCGACGATGATGCCAACGACACCCTCACCGCTCGTCACGCCGGAAAGTATTGCGCTTGACCCGCGCGCGCCGCAATATCCAGGCGACGATGGCGACTATGTGGAAAAAGGAGCAGGCATATGAGCCTCTTTGACGATGACCGTCCGCAAAAACCGGCAGCGCATGAGATCGGAGGCGATCTCAGCCTTCTTTCCGTGGACGAGCTGAGCAGCCGTATCGATCTTCTGCAAGCCGAAATCACCCGACTCGAAGAGGAGAGGACACGGAAATCCGCCGGAAGGCAGGCGGCGGAAAATCTCTTCCGATCCTGATGCGCGCTGCAGAATAGGTACACGACTGCACTTCCGCTTTCGTAAGCTACGGCTCAGCCAGCGCCCGAAAATGAATATTACGGGGCAGTCTTTCGTTTACCATTAACCAAAAATTAAGCTTTCTGAGAGATTACTATACATGTCCAGTTCTTCTGGACCTCAGGCATCTTCTCCATACGGCGAATTGGTCTGATTTTTCTCCCTGTTTTACCTTGAGAGCCGCTTTCGCGGCTCTTTTTTTGCCGCTGGCCGGTTTCCGTAAAACTGTGGGTATTAACCCTTCTTTAATAATTGCCTTGCGCATTTCAGGTAAAGATACCATCCTGAAAACACTAAAGGCCGGAACAAAATATCCGGGTCGTCGTTGCCTGACAGTGTGGTGCGTGAGCAGGGATTTAAAGAAAATGTCGGAACAGGTTTTAAATACCATAAGCTTTGCGGGTCGCGCGGCTGCTTCCAACCAGTTCAAGACCCTCTATACCGAAGGCATGACCTTGGTTGAGGAAACGGCAAGTTATCTCGACGGCGCCGGCCGCGCCGCCTCCAAGGTGCTGCCGCGCATGGCCTCGGTGCTTTATGCGGCGGAATCGATGCGCCTCACCACCCGCCTGATGCAGATGGCCTCCTGGCTGCTTCTGCAGCGCGCCGTCAACAACGGTGAAATGACGCGCGATCAGGTTCTGAACGAAAAGAACAAGGTGCGACTCGACAGCTTCAACGTCGACCGCAACGCGCCCGGCTGGAACGACCTGCCAGAATCCTTCCGCGACCTCATCGAGCGCTCGCTGCGTCTCCAGAACCGTATCGCCCTGCTCGACCGCGAGATCTATCGCCCGTCCGAAGCCGCCAAGGTGCCGGACAATGAAAACAGCGTGCAGGCGCAGCTCAACCTTCTGCGCACGGCCTTCTCGATCAACTGAGAAAAGACGACCTTATCCGGACAATTTGAAAAGCAGGCTCACCGGCCTGCTTTTTTGTTTTTAACAATAGAACAGAGAGACGCCGAATTATTGCCCTAGTTCAAAGCGACAAACGGTCATCAACATTAACGATCTTTAATTCTGCATTGTCTTAATAATTTATGTTTCAGTATAGCGCCGAAATCTTCCGAAGAGGAAAATATGCGTTTTTTAATGTATATTGCAGTGGCGTCTGGATGGGCATTGCTCATTGCTGCTTATATTTGTTTGAAGCCACTTTTGGACGCAAGCGACCGTATCGACCGTTGCTCTGATGATTCCTCACCGGCGTATATTCGTAATGACGCTGCAAGAGCTGCTGCCTGCAACTGATCAAGGCGGAGCAACGCAACAAAAAAGCCCGGCAAAACCGGGCTTTTTTTAAACGATCCGTCCGCAAGAGGATCAGAGGCCGAGGCCGCCGAAACGCTTGTTGAACTTGGAAACGCGACCACCGCGGTCCATAAGCTGCTGGTTGCCGCCCGTCCATGCCGGATGGGACTTGGGGTCGATTTCAAGGTTCATGACGGCGCCTTCCGAACCCCAGGTGGAGCGGGTTTCGTATTCGGTGCCATCGGTCATGACCACCTTGATCGTGTGATAATCGGGATGGATATCAGCCTTCATGACAATCTTCCTGGTTAAGTGACGTGCGGTCCATTTGCCGCAATTGCGTCAACTGAGCCATTTCAATAAATGAAGCCATAGACCAGATGGGCTATGGCTTCCCAATTCGATGCGGAGCCTATACATGAAGGTCGCCCAGATAACAAGAGCCTGCTATCCCCTTGTGAAAGGAGATGGCCAAAGGGGCGGGAATTTTACCGCACACCGGAAATTCACCCGCAAAAGGCCCAAAACGGCAGGGAATGAGGAGCATAGAGGACGTGGCAGACATTGACGAGCAGAAAGCGGCGAAACAAAGAAGCCTGAAGCCGCTTCTTGGCCTGTTTCCCTATCTCCGGCGTTACCGCGGCCTGATGGCGGCCGCCCTTTTCGCTCTCGTGCTTTCTTCCGCCACGACACTCGCCCTGCCGCTTGCCGTTCGCCGCATCATCGATCACGGATTCCAGACGCCGGATGGCGGCATGATCAACAGCTATTTCGCCATGCTTCTGGCGATTGCTGTTGTCCTCGCGCTCGCCAGCGCCATGCGTTATTATTACGTCATGACCATCGGTGAAAGGGTCGTCGCCGATCTGCGCCGCGATGTCTTTGCCCACCTCACCACCCTGTCGCAGCAGTTTTTCGATAGCAATCGATCCGGCGAACTGACCTCGCGGCTAACCGCCGATACCGTGCAGATTCGCTCGGCTTTTGGCTCGTCCGCCTCGGTAGCGCTGCGCAATATCATCATGTGCTGCGGCGCGGTGGCGATGATGATCTATACCAGCCCCGGCCTTTCCGGCCTTGCGCTGCTTGCCATTCCCTTCATCGTTTTTCCGCTGATCGCCTTCGGGCGCTCGGTTCGCGCCCGCTCCCGCACCACGCAGGACACATTGGCCAATTCCGCCGCCTATGCTTCCGAGACGATTGCGGCGAGCCGCACCGTGCAGTCCTTTAATGCCGAGGTGCTGGCGAATACCCGTTATGGCGCTTCCGTGGAAGCCGCCTATCAGGGCGCACGCGCCGCCATCGGCGCCCGCTCCATCCTCACCGCCGTCGCCATCGCGCTGGTCTTCGGCAGCGTCGTCGGCATTCTCTGGTATGGCGCGCAAAGCGTGCTGTCGGGCACTATGACGGCCGGTACGCTCGGCCAGTTCGTGCTTTATTCGGTCATCGCGGCAAGCGGTCTCGGTCAGCTCTCGGAAGTCTGGGGTGAATTGGCGCAGGCGGGCGGTGCGGCCGAACGGCTTTCCGAACTGCTGAACGAGCACTCGCCCGTCGCGGAACCCACATCGCCCGTCGCCATGCCGCAGCCGCCGCGCGGCGAGGCGGAATTCGAGAATGTCGATTTCGTCTATCCGCTCGCGACAGGACGGCCGATCGTTTCCGGCCTCTCCTTCAAGGTCAGCGCCGGCGAAACCGTCGCCATCGTCGGACCTTCCGGTGCCGGCAAGAGCACGGTCTTTTCGCTGCTGATGCGCTTTTACGATCCGCAGCAGGGCCGCATCACCGTCGATGGCACGGATATCCGCGACGTCACCCTTGCCGATCTGCGCGCGCGCCTGTCCATCGTTCCGCAGGATGTGGCGATATTCGCTTCCTCCATTCACGACAATATCGCCTTTGGCCGGCCTGACGCGACGCGCGAGGAAGTGCGCATCGCCGCCATCGCCGCACAGGCCGACAGCTTCATCGAACGTCTCACCGACGGATATGATACGCAGGTGGGTGAACGCGGCGTGACGCTTTCCGGCGGCCAGCGCCAGCGCATCGCCATTGCCCGCGCCATCCTGCGCAATGCGCCAATCCTGCTGCTGGACGAAGCCACCTCGGCGCTGGATGCGGAAAGCGAAACGCTGGTGCAGAAGGCGCTCGATGAACTGATGAAAACCCGCACCACCATCGTCATCGCCCATCGCCTTGCCACCGTGCTGAAGGCCGACCGCATTCTGGTGATGGATGAAGGCCGCATCATCGAAGAGGGCACGCATCAGAGCCTCATTCGCCAGAACGGCCTTTATGCGCGGCTTGCCCGGCTGCAATTCCAGACCGGGCCAGACGAATTGCGCGCCCAGGCCTAGATCACGCCAGTACTTTGCGCCCCGCAACGCGGCCGGAAAACAGGCAGCCGCCAAGGAACGTGCCCTCCAGCGCATTATAGCCATGCATGCCGCCGCCACCGAAACCCGCCACTTCTCCGGCGGCATAAAGGCCCGGCACCGGCGCACCGGCAGCATCCAGCACCCGCGCTTCAAGATCGGTGTGAAGGCCGCCAAGCGTCTTGCGCGTCAGCACATGCAGGCGCACGGCAATCAACGGTCCCATTGCAGGATCGAGCAGCCGGTGCGGTTTTGCCGTCCGCATCAGCCGGTCGCCGAGATAACGGCGCGCGCCGTGGATGGCCGTTACCTGCGCATCCTTGCTGAAACCGTTTTCGATTTCGCGGTCGCGCGCCTCTATCTGCCGGCGGATATGGTCTATATGCAGCCGGTCGTCGCCGCTGATGGCATTCATCGCCGTCACGAGTTCTTCGAGCGTATCCCGAACGGCGAAATCTTCGCCGCGCTCCATGAAGGCACGCACCGGTCCCGGTGGTTCCTTGCCCAGTCTTTTGAGCAGCAGCCTTATATCCTTGCCGGTCAGATCCGGATTCTGCTCCGAGCCTGAAAGCGCAAATTCCTTTTTGATGATCGCCTTGGTCAGAATGAACCAGCTATGGCCGCTGCCGCGTTCGCCAAGCATTTTTAGCGTACCGAGCGTATCGAAACCCGGCATGGCGGGGGCGGCGAGGCGGTTTCCATCCGCATCGCACCACAAGGACGAGGGGCCGGGCAGGATGCGGATACCGTGACCCGGCCAGATCGGATCGTGGTTCTTCACACCCTCGGTATAATGCCACATGCGGTCACGGTTGATGACGGCTCCACCGGCGGTTTCCGTAATGGCGATCATGCGGCCATCCACATGCGCGGGAACACCGCAGACCATGCTGGCAGGAGGCTCGCCCAGCCGTTCCACCGGCCAGTTGCGCCGCACCAGTTCCTGATTGCCGCCGATACCGCCGGAGCTGACGATGACCGCCGCAGCGGCGAAGTTAAAATCGCCCTGCGTTTCCCGGCTGCTCTCCTGCCCGCGTTGCACGGGGTCGGGTGCAAGAACAGCGCCTGAAACACCGGTCACCCGACCGTCGGCGATCTCCAGACGATCAACCCGGTGGCGAAAGCGAAAGGTCAGCCGGCCGGTTGCCGCCATGGCCTTCGCCTTTTTTACGAAAGGTGCAAGTACGCCCGGACCCGTGCCCCAGGTTACATGGAAACGCGGAACGGAATTGCCATGACCGTGGGCAAGGCTGCCACCGCGCTCGGCCCAGCCGACAACGGGGAACCAGCGCATGCCCATGCGGTGCAGCCATTCGCGTTTCTCACCGGCAGCAAAATCGAGATAGGCCTCCGCCCAGCGGCGCGGCCAATAATCCTCCGGACGGTCGAAACCGGCCGAACCGAGCCAGTCCTGTCTTGCAAGATCGAGACTGTCTCGCACCCGCATCCGGCGCTGTTCGGGACTATCGACGAAAAACAGACCGCCCAGCGACCAGAAGGCCTGCCCGCCAAGGTTCTGCTCGCCCTCCTGATCCACGACGCAGACGCTGAAACCCCGCTCAGCCGCCTCGGTTGCCGCCACCAGCCCGGCAAGCCCCGCACCGACAACGATCACATCATAGCCTTCCATCAGCCCCTCCCAGATATGACGGAATTACTTTTACGCGAACGTAAATTTACTTTCATCAGAAGGCAACCGCGATGACGCGGTCCGCGATTTCAGCGCTCGGTAAGCTTGAGTTCGATACGACGGTTCTGCTGCCGTGCTTCCGGCGTATCGCCTTCGGCAATCGGCTGATATTCGCCGAAACCAGCGGCGACCAGCCGATTTGCCGGCACGCCCTTGGAGATCAGGAATTTCACCACCGAGGTGGCGCGGGCCGAGGAGAGTTCCCAATTGTCCCGGTAACGCCCGGAACCGGAAAGCTGGACATTATCCGTATGGCCATCCACGCGCAGCACCCAGTTGATCTCCGCCGGGATTTCCTTGGCGAGATCGAGCAGCGCGACAGCCAACTTCTCCATCTCCGCCTGCCCTTCCGGGTTGAGTTCGTTGCCGCCGGAGGGGAAGAGCACTTCGGACTGGAAGACGAACCGGTCGCCGACGATGCGGATGTTTTCGCGGTCCGACAGGATTTCGCGCAGCCGCCCGAAGAAATCGGAGCGATAACGGTTCAGTTCCTGCACCCGCTGCGCCAGCGCGACATTGAGGCGGCGGCCGAGATCGGCGATCTTGACCTGAGAAGAAGCATCCTTGGCTTCCGATGCCTGAAGCGCGGCTTCCACCGAGGCGATCTGCGCCCTCAGCGCCGCAATCTGCTGGTTGAGCAATTCGATCTGTGCGGAGGCGCGGGAATTGGCCTGTTTCTGGTCGTCCAGTTCGCCGGTCAGGCTACCGATCCGGGCATTGGCGCTTGCGTTGTTGCCCGACCCCGCATCAAGAAGCGACTGCAGGCGCGAGCGCTCGTTTTCGGATGCGGCAAGGGTGGATTGCAGGCTCGCGAGCGCGTCCTCAATATCCTGCTTGTTGCCTTTTTCCATGGCCAGAAGTTCGGTCAGTTCGGCAATCTGGCTGTTGAGGCGTGTCAGCACCTCGTCCTTGCCGGTGATTTCCCGCGACAGAACGAATTGCGCCAGCACGAAGACCGTGAGCAGAAACATGATGGCCATGAGCAGCGTCGAAAGCGCGTCGACGAAACCCGGCCAATAATCCACGCCCCTGTCGCGGCGGCGGTTGCGCGCAAGCGCCATGGCTACTCGCTCCCGTTATCGTGCCGGGTGCGTCCGGAAGATTTCGTGTCGCTGTCGATCCGCGCCGACAGCCGGTCGAGCGTGCGGCGGAGCGATTTCGATTCTTCCTGCTGCGCTTCGATCCAGTCTCGCAACATCTGCTGTTCGCTGCGCATGTTCTTGACCAGGCCCTGAATGCCTTCGGCAAGGCTGGTCATGGCAGCAAGCGAACGCTCGGTGCTGACCACCGCGCCGGGTTCGCCCTTGAACTCCCTCGGCCCTTCCGTCGTATCCGTCACCGAGGAAAGCCAGTTTTCGAGCTGGGTATAAAAACGGTTCTGGGCGCGGCCGGCCTGAAGATCGAGGAAACCGAGAATCAGCGAACCCGAAAGACCGAGCAGCGACGAGGAAAAGGCCGTTCCCATGCCCGCCAGCGGCGCAGTCAGGCCTGCCTTGAGGGAGCCGAGAATATCGTTGCTGTCGCCGGCGCTCGGATCGAGCGACTGAATGACATTGCTGATGGCGCCAATGGTGCCGATCAGGCCCCAGAAGGTGCCGAGCAGGCCGAGAAACACCAGCAGACCGACGAGATAACGCGATGTGTCACGCGTCTCATCAAGGCGCGTCGCGATGGAATCGAGGATCGTCCTTTGCGTAACGGCAGAGAGCCGGACTTCGCCACGCTTGCCGATCAGCGTGCTCATCGGCGCAAGCAGCTTGGGCGCACGGCCGACCTTTTCGACGCTGCCGGCAGCACGAAAGGCATTGAACCAACGAACTTCGGAACGCAGGCTCATCGTCTGCGTGAACACCAGAATGATGCCGATGGCCAGCACGCCGAGAATGAAGCCGTTGAGCCCCGGATTGGTCATGAAGGCGGTGTGGGCCTGCCGGTAAAGAATGGCCGCCAGAAAGCCCACGAGGATCAGAAACAGAACCATCGTCCAGAGAAATGGTGTCGGGCTGGACAGCTTGTGGCTGTATTGCCGTGTGGTCACCGGTTTCTCGACGCCAAGATCGAGCAGCTCCGAATCCGCCATAACGTTCGCATTCCCTCTGGTCAGGTATCCAGCGGAAGCTATTTGAAAATTGCGACGATTTGAAGCGAAAAGCCGGTCTTTCGTCACAGGCGTTTCACGAAAACAGCCCGGAACCGGATGACGGAAAACAAAAACACCCGGCGAATATTCGCCGGGCGCCTAAAACTTGCAGAAAACGGCAGGTTTTCCGCCGAAAACCAATCAGCGGCCCGGAATGGGACGGTTGGCGACCTCAACGAGCGCCTTGTGGATATATTCGTTGCCGGCAGCCACGGAGCTGCTGCCGAAGATATCCGTGCCGCCCTTGATGTCGGAGGCGAAACCGCCGGCTTCACGAATCAGCACCAGACCTGCCGCCATGTCCCAGGGCGAAAGATCGGCTTCCCAGAAACCGTCGAGACGGCCTGCGGCGACATAAGCGAGATCGAGCGAAGCCGCACCCATGCGGCGGATGCCGGCTGCCTCACCCATAACGTGGCGAAGTTCGACCAGGAACTTGCCGTGATTGCCGCGGCCGAGATGCGGCACGCCGCAGCCGATGACGCAATCGGTCAGCGCCTTGCGCGCAGCGACGCGGATGCGGCGATCGTTGAGGAACGCACCGCCGCCGCGCTCGGCGGTGTAGAGTTCGTCGGTGGCCGGATTGAAGATCACGCCGGCGACGACTTCACCGTTACGCTCGAGCGCGATGGAAACCGCGAAATGCGGAATGCCGTGCAGGAAGTTGGTGGTGCCATCCAGCGGATCGACGATCCAGCGATGTGCGCCGTCCGTGCCTTTTTCCTCGCCGCCTTCTTCACCCAGGAAGTCGTAGGTCGGGCGGGCCTTCATCAGCTCGTCGCGCACGATCTTCTCGGCTTTCAGGTCCGCCTGCGAGACGAAATCGCTCGGTCCCTTGACCGAGACCTGAAGGTTCTGCACTTCACCGAAGTCACGCGACAAAGACTTACCCGCCTTGATGGCGGCCTGAACCATGACATTGAGAAGGGCTGAACGGGCCATCGATGTTGTTTCCTGGAAAGCTTGCGAACCGCCCGGAAGCTCACCGGGCAGGCACGTCATTATTTTCTTGAATTGAAAGTTTGCGGTTCAAGACCACAAAACGCGCGGAAATTCAAGGCAAAAAGCCCATGGGTCAATGCCAGCGCAGGAAGGCTCCCCTTCCATCACGTCGGGCGGAAACGATTTGCGGCCTCAATCGCCTTCTTCTGCTGCTCGTCGGTGATGCCGAGATAAAAGTCCTCGAGAGACGGATCCTTCAGCCCGGCGCGGCGGGAAAGCACATACCATTTGGCCGCTTCGACCGGATCGGGCCGGGTGCCCAGCGCCTGAATGTAAAGATGCGCCACCTTGTTCTGCGCCACGACATTGCCGCGCTGTGCCGCACCGTAGAGCCAGCGGAAACCCTCATCCAGATTGCGCTCACCGCCGAAACCGTTGACCAGCCAGATGCCGAGATCGACCTGCGCGGTATCGTATCCAGCCTTCGCGGCCCGTGTCAGCCAGTCCCGCGCCTTTGCCTTCTTCTCGGCCGGCACATCCTTGAGCGACCAGTAAATCTGCGACACCGCATATTGCGCATCGGCAATGCCCTGTTCGGCAGATTTCTCATAGAACGGCAAAGCCATCAGCAGGCCCTTGGCGCCGGGATTTTCCGAAACCAGTATCTGGCCCCAGTTGAACTGGGCAGAGGCGTTGCCGGCTTCCGCCGCACGGCGCATGAAATCGTCAGCTTTCGCCTTGTCGCGGGTGACGAATTTGCCTTCCATCAGGATCAGCGCGAATTTGAACATGGCGACGGGATCGCCACCCTGAGCCGCCTGCTGGTACCAGAAAGCAGCTGTCTTCTCGTCGCGGGCGATGCCCAGACCACGCGACATCATTTCCGCCACCAGCGTCTGGGCGGCTGCATCACCGTTCTGCGCGCGGTTCAGCGCCTTGTCGAGCGCCTGCACATATTCGCCGCGCTGGAAATGCCCGTAAGCTTCGTCCACCCGGCCCTTGAATTCCTTTTCAGGCGGCAGCGCCGGCAATTCCGCGCCCATGCGCTGATAGACATTCACGCCTGCCGACGGCTGCAAGTCCTTCTGCTCTTCGGATTGCACCCGGCCCTGACGGGTCGGCTGAGCCTCATTTTCCAGCTGGCGGGAAAGCGCATTGCTTTCGCTCTGCGGCCCGGACTGGGCAAAAGCGACACCCACCGGCGCGCCGAAAGCGAGCGCCAGCAGCGAAACGGAAAGGCAGAGGTGAACCGAGCGCATGATCATCGCCTGTATCAACCGTCAAACCGTGGCGCTTTTTCGTCAAGCAGGGCGTTGATTTCAGAAACGGCCTGGGCAGCGCCACTGGCGTTATCGAAAACACCGCTGCGCATCGCCACGAACTCCACACCGGTCTCGGCCACTGCAACCACCGAGGAGACATCGGTACCACCCATGACGATGGCCGGGATTTCGATCATCGAGGCCCACCACTCGCCGAGCGCCAGATTTTTGGGGTGGGCTTCCGGCTTGATGTCGCCTTCGAGCTTTCCGAAAAACACATAATCCGGATTGGCCTCGCCCTGCTCCAGCGCCTTGTGACGGTCATCCGCATTACCGCCGCCGACGATGAGCTTCGGCGTGAATTTTTCCACGGCCTCGGCAAGCGCCTCGCTATTGCCAACCACATGCAGGCCATCCGCCTTCACGCGACCGGCAACGCGGCTGTCGCCGGCGATGAGCGCTGCCGCACCTGCCTTCTGGACAACCGGCACGATCAGCTCGGCGCGTTTCTGGAAAGCGGCGTCATCCAGACCATATTGCGGAATGATGACGGAAGCGACATCGCCGCCCCGCAATGCGTCTTCCACCTCTGTCGCCTGCTTTTGCGCGTCGTCCGATTGCGGAACGATCAGGACAAGGCGGCAACGATCTTCAACTAGGGTCATCGGTTCGTCCATTTCAGACAGAAGACGCTTACCGCGCAATCTGCACTCGTTTTCATATGACAAATCCGATAAACCGGACCGGCGAAAGGATCAACCGTCCATCCATGCTCACCGATTTTCATTTTTATCTCGTCGCCATCCCCGCAGTCGTGCTCGTCGGCCTTTCCAAGGGCGGGCTGGGCGGCGCTCTCGCCCTGATGGGCGTGCCCTTGATGGCGCTTGCGGTATCGCCCGTGCAGGCGGCGGCCATCTTCCTGCCGATCCTGATCGTCATGGATATCGTGGCGCTTTTTGCCTGGCGGCACTACAACCACCGGGAAACGCTCCTCATCATGCTGCCGGGCGCAATCGCCGGTATCGCGCTCGGCTGGGCGACCTCAAGCCTCATTTCCGCAGACGCCATGCGTCTCGTCGTCGCCTCTGTCACGATCCTGTTCGTGCTGCGTTATTTCTATGAGAGTTTCAAAAGCCGCAAAGGCCAGGAAATTCCGGCCAAACCGCAAAGACCGGCGGCTGCGACCCTCTGGTCCAGCCTGTCGGGTTATGCGAGTTTCGTGGCGCATGCGGGGGGGCCGCCCTTCCAGATCTATGTTCTGCCGCTGAAGCTCGATCCAAAGACCTATACCGGCATGAGCGTGCGCTTCTTCGCCATCATGAATGCGATCAAGCTCATTCCCTATTTCGCGCTCGGCGCGCTGGACGCCACCAACCTCAAGACATCGGCAAGCCTGCTGCCGGTGGCGATGCTGGCGACGCTTGCCGGCGCCAGGGTGGTGAAATATCTGAAACCCGCCGTGTTTTACCCACTCATGTATGCCATGGCGCTGATTGCGGCGCTTAAACTGCTGTGGGACGGACTGCCGTTCTAAATCCGACAATAAAAAAGCTCTGGCAGCAGGTTTTCGCCGCCAGAGCTCGAAAGGCTCAGACCGTCGACCCCTCATTCATCGAGGGCCGACGGTCTGGCATAAATCAATGTCTTGTCGAGGCCTTGAGCCTCTGCAGTTCATCCTTCAGGCGCAGTTTTCGACGTTTAAGGTCCGCGATCTCTCTATCGTCAGACGACGGGGAAGCAAGAATACTTTCGAGCTCCTCCTCCAGAGCACCGTGTTTCTTTTCGAGCGATGCAATATGAGCCTGAATGGTCATGCGGCACGTCCTTCCTTTTTGAACCTACCTCCAGCTCTCCATCGCTGGAGTTTCAGGTTTGCGACGACAATGTGACACGGATCGACCGGCTTGTCGAAGGCGAAATGAAGGCAATAAGTGGGCAATTTGGTCGCAAGGGATAACTTCCCGTTACCGCGATTTGATGATAGAGCCTCCAGAACGGATGACATACGCGCCGGACACTCTCCGGCTGGCATAAAATGGGGATGACGAGATGCCCGATCAGGACCAGGCGGACATCAGGCTCACGCTGGCGCGGCTGCGCCAGGAGCATGAGGATTATGACGCGGCGATCAACGCGATGATCCAGACCAGCTGCGATGCGCTGAGAATACAGCGCATGAAAAAGAAGAAGCTGGCCGTCAAGGACAAGATGACCCAGCTCGAAGACCAGGTCATTCCCGATATCATCGCCTGAGCCCGGAGACATTACGTGACAGCAGAAACGCCCCCCGTCGCCATCATCATGGGCAGCCAGTCCGACTGGGAGACCATGAAGAACGCCGCCGATACGCTGGATGCGCTCGACATCGAATACGAAGCCCGCATCATTTCCGCCCACCGCACCCCGGACCGGCTTTATGACTTCGCCAATGGCGCGAAGGACGAAGGCTTCAAGGTCATCATCGCGGGTGCGGGCGGCGCTGCCCATCTGCCGGGCATGACGGCCTCGATGACGCCGCTTCCAGTCTTCGGCGTTCCGGTTCAGTCCAAGACCATGTCCGGTCAGGACAGCCTCTATTCCATCGTGCAGATGCCGGCCGGCATTCCGGTCGGCACGCTCGCCATCGGCAAGGCCGGCGCGATCAATGCGGCCCTTCTCGCCGCCGCGGTGCTGGCGCTGAGCGATGAGGACCTCGCCGACCGGCTGGATGCCTGGCGTGCGCGCCAGTCGGCGGCTGTCGCGGAATATCCCATGGACAGCGCCCAGTGACGACAAAAGTGATGGCAAAGACGACCAACCTGACCATCGGCATCATCGGTGGCGGGCAGCTCGGGCGTATGCTGGCGATGGCCGCAGCCCGTCTCAACCACCGTACCATCGTACTGGAACCGCAGGCCGATTGTCCGGCTGCGCAGGTCTGCAACGAGCAGATCGTGGCGGAATATGACGATGAAAACGCGCTTGCGGAACTCGCAAGCCGTTGCGATGTCGTGACCTACGAATTCGAGAACGTGCCTGTCGCGGCCGCCGAAAAGCTCAGCCTCTCCGTTCCCGTCTATCCGCCTCCGAAAGCGCTCAGCGCCTCGCAGGACCGGTTGACGGAAAAACGCTTCCTCAACGGCTGCGGCATCCCGACCGCCGATTTCCGCGCCGTGGACAGCCAGGAAGAGCTGGAGTCCGCATTGGCCGCCTTCGGCGGCAAGGGCGTGCTGAAAACCCGCCGCATGGGTTATGACGGCAAGGGCCAGCGTCTTTTCCGGGGCGGGGAAGACCTCGCAGGCGCCTTTGCGGCGCTCGGCGGCGTGCCGCTGATTCTCGAAAGCTTCATCTCCTTCGAGCGGGAAATTTCGATCATTGCCGCCCGTTTCCTGGATGGGACCGTTGCCTGTTACGATCCGGCCGAGAACGTTCATCTGAACGGTATTCTACACACGTCCACCGTTCCGGCCGCACTTTCCGATGCCGCCAGGGCAGTTGCCGTGCAATCGGCGGAAAAGCTTCTGGCGGCGCTCGATTACGTCGGCGTCATCGGCATCGAGTTTTTCGTCCTGCCGGATGGTTCGCTGGTCGCCAACGAAATGGCACCGCGCGTTCACAATACCGGCCACTGGACGGAGGCGGCCTGCGTAATCTCGCAATTCGAGCAGCATATCCGGGCCGTATCGGGCCTTACACCCGGCAGCACGGATCGCCATTCGGATTGCGTCATGACCAACCTCATCGGCGACGACATCGACGATGTACCGGCATGGCTGTCGAAAAAAGACTGTCTCGTGCATCTCTACGGCAAGACGGAAGCACGGCCGGGCCGCAAGATGGGCCATGTGACCGAGCTTTTGCGCACAGGAAAAGCCTAGTCTTTTAAGGCAAAGACACGGGCAAGTGTTGACAGGCAGGGCTCAAACGGGTATCTGCCTGCCAACCGAAAAGAGCGCGCCCCGTTGCGCGCTTTTGATTGTTTGAATAAGCACGGCAGAAACCGTGCAAAACTGCGGACCAGTAAAATGAAGATCAAGAATTCGCTTAAAGCGCTTAAGGCCCGTCATCGCGATAACCGCCTGGTTCGCCGCAAGGGCCGCGTCTACATCATCAACAAGCAGAACCCGCGCTTCAAGGCTCGTCAGGGCTGATTGACTGCGACTGCGGTTCGCGATCAAGCTCGCGGATCACTTTGTTGACAGAGCAGAAGTTTGCATTTGATATTGGGCGCAGTCGGGTTAAGCTTTAACCCATGCGCCCAAATCGTTTTTGCACGGCTATCATCGTCGCTCAGGGCTTCCTGTTTTCAAGCCTCCCGATTCCGGGAATGGCTGCCATTGCCCATGCGGCGGACGGGCAACCGCCTGCTGTTGCGGACTCCGCGCCTTCACCCGCCAAGACGATCGACACGCTTTTCGCATCGCTGAAAAAAGAACGGAATGCGGTCAAGGCGCGCAGCATCGCCAATCAGATCGCCTCCGAATGGAATGATTCCGGCAGCGCAACGGTCAATCTGCTGATGCAATGGGCGGGCGAAGCCGCCGACGAAAAGCGCAACGCCGCCGCTTACGATTTTCTCGATCAGGTCATTCTGCTCGATCCGGACTATGTGCAGGCGCCCTATCGCCGCGCCATGGTGCATTTTGCCGATGGCGATACCCGCAAGGCGATGGCGGATATCAACCTGACGCTGGAAAGGGAGCCGCGCTATTTTCCGGCGCTGGCAAGCCTTGCCAACATCCTCGAAGCCTCGGGCCGCGACGAGCTGGCGCTGAAGGCGTGGGAACGTTATCTGGCGCTTTACCCCGCCGACAAGGACGCCCGCAAGGAGGCCGTCGACCTTTCGGAAAAGCTGGCCGGCACGCGCGGCTGAATTCGCGAGATGCTCAAACAAAAATCGCCGCAAAAGCGGCGATTTTTCATTGAGGCGTTTCCAGCCGATCATTCCATGCCAAGCGCGGCCATATAGGTCTGGAGAATCGTTTCTTCCTCGATGCGCTCATTGGCATCCTTCTTGCGCAGGCGGATGATGGTGCGGATCGCCTTGGTGTCGTAACCACGGCCCTTCGCCTCGCCCATGACATCCTTGATATCACCCTGTATGGCGGCCTTTTCTTCTTCGAGGCGCTCGACGCGCTCGATGAACTGGCGCAGTTCCGCGGCGGCGACAGTTTCGGTGGTGCTGGTATCGTCCATCATATCATCCTTCATTGGCGGCCCGCATGCGAGCCCTGTTCATTATATCCGGGCGAAGCCTTCGCCGGTCGCTGCCGGCGGGCAGCAGAATTCCGGCCTGTGAACTGCCCACTGAAAGGCGTCGCGTCAAGTCGTTTCCGTCGTTCGGGGTTATTCCCTGGGCCTGTTCTGCTCAAAGGCGGCTTTCTGGGCATCACTCGCCTCCGCCTGATATTTTTCCTTCCAGTCCTCATAGGGCATCCCGTAGACGATTTCCCGGGACTCTTCCTTGCTGAGCGGAACACCCGCCTCCTCGGCCGCTTCCCGATACCAGTTGGACAGGCAGTTGCGGCAAAAGCCCGCGAGATTCATCAGGTCGATGTTCTGCACGTCGTGGCGTTCGCGAAGGTGCTGCACGAGACGGCGAAATGCCGCCGCCTCGAATTCGACCTGCCGATTGTCGTTTTCATTCGTCATGGCAAAACTCCAGGCTCAATAGGGGCCGGTGCGGGAGGCGAACAGCTGATATTCATGCAGGACGGGATCGTCGTTCATTGCGGCGAAAATGGGAGCGAGCCGGTCCGACCATTCGGCGATCCCCTCTTCATTCGCGATCAGATCCTGCCGAACCTCGAGAAGCGCATGCGGTATGCCTTTCATCATGCAATGGCGATACATGGTATCGCCCTTGAGCGCCCCGTCATAGGGTTCGTTGTCACCGACGAGGATGTCGCCCGTGGCCCGCAGATGCGCCAGAAGCGGATCGACCGCGCGATGATCCGTATCCCACAGAACCGCCGCATGCCACGGCCGCGGCGTTTCCTTCCAGAACGGCGTGTATGAATGCAGCGACAGAACCAGCGGCGCTTCTTCCGAGGCCTCGGCCACGCCGGTCAGCACACGGTCCACGGCATTGTGATAGGGCCGGTGGAAAATCTCGATCCGCCTTTGCCATTCCTCGTCCGAAATCGGATGGTTGCCGGGGATGATCGCCCCGTCCGAAATCTTCATGATGAGAGTGGGATCGTCCTCGCCGCGATTCGGATCGATCAGCAGCCGGGAAAACCGCCCGAGCACCGCCGGCACGCCAAGGCGCGCGGCAAGTGAGCGTGTCAGCCCCTCTATACCGATATCAAATGCGATATGGCGATGAAAAGCGGTTTGCGGAAGGCCAAGTTTGCCGTAGTGTGCCGGCAGGAGGTTCATGGCATGGTCCGCCAGAAGAACCATGCCTTTGTCATAATCGCCTTCTATGATTTCATAGGGTATGAAGTCGTTCATCGATGATTTTCTGGGGCAGGATTGAGGAGAGAAGCTTGATGGCATGGCTTGAGGCCGGGCGCAAGTTGCGGCGAAAGAACAGCCATCTACCTTATCGCACTCACGATCCCACGAACAATATAATCGATTAAAATCGCGTTGACTTTCTTGGGCGGCCACGCCAAGAAGTGTGTTCATTATAACCATGGAATCCGGATGGAAGCCGTGACTCAGTCATCTCTCGCTCTTCCTCGCCACTTTCGGCATATCGCCCGTCTTTTTTCCGCAGCGGCATTGTTTCTGACCCCGTTCATGATCGCGGCGCCCGCGCATGCGGATTTTCGCGTGTGCAACAGCACGCAGAACCTCGTGGGGGTCGCAATCGGCTACCGGGCACAGGAGGGCTGGGTCAGCGAAGGCTGGTGGCAGGTCCCCTCCTCGACCTGCGCGACGCTGATCGAGGGTGAGCTGCAGTCACGTTATTATTATCTCTATGCCGAAGATGCCGCCCATGGCGGCCGCTGGACCGGTGACGTCAACATGTGCGTGGCGGAAAACGAGTTCAAGATCAACGGCGTGGACGATTGTTTTGCCCGCAGCTTCCAGAGAATGGGTTTCAAGGAATATGACACGGGCAGACAGGGCAGCTGGATGGTCCAGCTCTCCGATACGCCAGGCACACAGGGAAATCAAAACTGATGAAGCGTAACCGCAAAGTCAAAATTCTTGCAACTCTCGGCCCGGCCTCTTCCGAAGAGGCGATGATCGAGAAGCTGCATCTTGCTGGCGCAGATCTTTTCCGGATCAACATGAGCCATGCGAGCCACGACGTGATGCGGACGCTCATTCAGCGTATCCGTTCTGTCGAGAGCCGTACCGGCCGTCCCATCGGCATTCTGGCCGACCTGCAGGGTCCCAAGCTGCGCGTCGGAAAATTCGCCGAAGGCAAGGTCGAACTCGTTCCGGGCCAGACCTTCACGCTGGACAATAACGACACGCCCGGTGACAACACCCGCGTTTTCCTTCCCCATCCGGAAATTCTCGAGGCGGTCAAGCCCGGCCATCGCCTGCTGATCGACGACGGCAAGCTGCATCTGCGCGCTGAAAAGAGCGACGGCAAAAGCATCGTCACCACCGTCATTTCCGGTACCCGCATTTCCGACCGCAAGGGCATCAGCCTGCCGGATACGCTGCTCGGCGTCGGCGTTCTGACCGACAAGGACCGCGTCGATCTCGACGCCGTTCTCGCCACCGGCGAAGTCGACTGGGTGGCGCTTTCCTTCGTCCAGCGTCCGGAAGACCTTGCGGAAGTGCGCAAGATCGCACGCGGCCGCGTCGGCCTGATGTCCAAGATCGAAAAGCCGCAGGCTGTCGAGCGCATCGAGGAAATCATCGAACTTTCCGACGCGCTGATGGTCGCCCGTGGCGATCTCGGTGTCGAAATGCCGCTGGAAGCCGTTCCGGGCATCCAGAAGCAGCTGACCCGCGCCTGCCGCCGCGCCGGCAAGCCGGTCGTGGTCGCCACGCAGATGCTGGAATCGATGATCACCGCGCCTGTGCCGACCCGCGCCGAAGTCTCCGACGTCGCCACCGCCGTCTTCGAAGGCGCAGACGCCATCATGCTCTCTGCTGAATCTGCCTCCGGCGACTATCCGGTCGAAGCGGTTTCCACCATGGCATCCATTGCCAGCACGGTGGAGCAGGACCCCTATTATTCCAATATCATCTATGCGCAGCGCGCCCAGCCGGAACCGACCGGCGCCGACGCCATTTCGCTTGCCGCCCGCCAGATCGCCGAAACCCTGAAGCTTGCGGCGATCGTCACCTATACGTCCTCGGGCACGACCGGCCTGCGCGCCGCGCGTGAGCGGCCACAGGTTCCGATCATCGCGCTGTCGCCGATCATCCAGACCGCCCGCCGCCTGTCGGTCGTCTGGGGCCTGCACTGCGTCGTCACCGGCGATGCCAGCGACCTCGACGACATGGTGAACCGCGCTTGTCGCATCGTGGTTTCCGAAGGTTTCGGCAAGCCGGGCGATCGTATCATCATCTCCGCAGGTGTACCGCTCGGCACTCCCGGCGCAACCAACATGGTCCGCATCGCCTATATCGGCTCAGACGGCCAGAGCGGCGTCTAAAGCTTCAATATCCCGCATAAAAAAACCCGCCGGTAACGGCGGGTTTTTTGTTGGCCTTTCGGCCGTCTTACTTATGAAAGCAGGCTCAGTGCATCTTCACCGGCGTGCTGAAGCGGCTGGATTCGATGGCAACGGCACCGGGCTTGAAGCTCGCCGAGGTCGCGGAAGCCGACATGTCGTTGCTGAGCATGCGGTTGGCGACAACACGCGGCGCCTTCACCGAGCGTCCAGTCGTACCCTTGTTCTGGTTGAGCGCCCAATCCGAAATCAGATCCTGCGTCAAGCGTCCACCGCCCACCATGGCCTGCTGGGAAACGGCGGCATCCTGCCTGCTCGGGCGCGAACCCTTGGTCGGCATGCCGGCGCTGAGGCCGCCATTGATGGCGGGCTTCAGGTCGAAAGCATCACCGAAGCCAGCCTGCGGTTCAGCCTTGGCCGTTTCAGCGGGTGCGACGGTAACCTTGTGGTTGACGGCGGCCGGGAATGGCGCGGCTGTCGGCATGGCAGCCGACTGGACCTGCGACCGGGCGGCCTGACCGCTCTGTTCAAGAGCCGCAACCACCGTCGGCGAAAGCGTATCTTCCTGCGCCTCGGCGAGATCGTCCTCACCTTCGGGATCGGCATTGGCCGCCGCCAGCAGGGCTTCCGCCACGGCCGGACGATTGGCGGGAACCGGAACAGAGGCAAGTTCGCCACTCGCAGCCGGTGTCGCACCATCTGCGGACGCCGTCAGGATCGATCCTTCCGCATCACCTTTCATGCCACGGGGCCCGAGAAGTGTGGGCACCGGCACGGACACCTCAGCCAGATCGGCAAATTGCTGGCGCTCAGCCGGCGCGGAAGCCGGAGTCGGCGTGGTCGCTGCCTGCAGGGCATCCTGTGCGGCATTGCGAGCCGGCGAATAAAGCGCGGTCGCAAGGCCGGTATTGGCCGGCGGCTGGTTGCCGAAAGCGGGTCGGGCCGTCGGCAGCGGCGCATCGTTCACGCCGGGAAGCGCCTGTGCCGAAGCAACTGCAATGGTGGGTTCAGGCTCGGGAGCCGCCTGCTGCGGAGCCGCCGGACGGGCGACAGCCGGGCGTTCTGCGGGCTCCGGCGCTGCGATGCTATCGGGATCTTCATCCTCGTCGCCGCCACCGCCAAAGAGGGCCTGCAGCAACGTCTTGCGCTTGCCGCCGCCAGATGAGGCAGGGCCGGCACCGGCACTGGAAGCAACCTGAATGGAGGAGGAGCTGACGCGCTTCTTGTAATCGGCGAGCGCCTGCTCATAACCGGGAAGCGGCTTGCCGTCCGAAGGAAGATGCAGCGTATTGCCGTTCGGGAAGATGCGGACGAGTTCCTGGCGGCTCATGCGCGGCCAAGCGCGAACGCCGCCGACATCCATGTGCACGAAGGGAGAGCCCGACGTCGGATAGAAGCCGACGCCACCGATCTGCATCTGCATACCGATTTCACGAAGGCGGGCAAGCTTCACACCGGGGATATAAAAATCCATGGCCTTGCCGAGCATGTGCTGGCTTTTTTCCGCGACACCCTTGGTGCGTGTCCGCAGCAAACCGTTGGTCTCCGGCGAGCGGAAGGCCGAAACGACGTTGATATAGTCGGTCGCGCCGCTGCGGCGATAAACTTCCCAGACGAGATCGAAAAGGCGCGGGTCCATGCGTGTCGGCTGGTTGCGCCGCCAGTCGCGCAGGAACCGGTTCAGCTCCTGCAGACCTTTCTGGTCATATTTTCCATTGCGCTTGAAGGTGATGACCGCCTTCTCGCGTGTATGGATATAATACAGTTTGAGGCTGCGCGTCTCGGCGGCGGCTTCCGTCGCCGAAACACCTACGAAAGGCATTGCGGCGAGCATCAGGCAGGCAAAGGTGACAGCGCGCGCCGACAGCTTCGTGCATATATCCTTGATCAAGCCGCGCGCGATCTTAGTCGAAAGCGCGTTATTCCGATGCAGATATGGCAATTCGATCCCCGCCTGGAAGACAATTTCTGTCACATTGCCTCAAATGAACGTCAAATACGGTGACACGATGGCAAAATTGCCACACACATACAACCTTCCTCTACATAGTGAATCAGCCACTAACAAGAGGTTTATAGACGGTAAGCGGATATCCTTGCTCAGAAGTTAACGAATTTACGATCTGCCTTCGAATGCGGGGTTTGTGCGCTCAGGCTGCATCTCGAAGGGGATCGTCGGGATCGATGCCATAATCCTTCAGCTTTCGGTAAAGAGTCGAGCGGCCGATGCCGAGCTTTCTGGCGACCTGGCTCATCTGCCCGCGATAGAAGCGCAGGGCAAAACGGATGAGCTCCTCCTCGATCTCGGCCAGTTTGCGGATATTGCCCGATTCATCCATGCTGGAGATCAGGTTTCCGCCCCGGTAGATGGTGGTGGAAATATCCGCCGGCTCCTCGATGACGGCGTGGTTTTCAGCGGCCGGTGGCGGGGCAGGTGAATAGGCCGCAAGCTTCAGCGACGCTCCCGATGGTGTGCGGATGACGTCGTCCGCATCGTCGCCGGTCGAAAATTCCGGCAGCTGAAGCGCGATCTGCGGAAAATCGGAATCCGAGAGTTCCTCGCCCTGCGAGAGTACTACCGCACGGAAGACGGCGTTTTCGAGCTGGCGGATATTGCCCGGCCAGTCATAGGCCGTCAGCAGCGCCAGCGCGCTGGCATTGAGACCGACGGGATTGGGCAATTTCTGTTCCGCCGAAAAGCGCTCGGCGAAAACCCGCGCCAGATGGGGAATATCTTCCTTGCGGCGGCGCAGCGCCGGAATGGTGATCGGGAAGACGTTGAGGCGATAATAAAGGTCTTCGCGGAAGCGACCTTCCTTCACCTCTTCGATGAGGTTCTTGTTGGTGGCGGAGATCAGCCGCACATTCACCTTCTGCACCCGTGCGGAGCCGACGGTTTCGATTTCGCCCTGCTGGACCGCGCGGAGCAGCTTCACCTGCACGTCCAGCGGCAGATCGCCGATTTCATCGAGGAACAGCGTGCCGCCATCCGCCTCCATGAATTTGCCGACATGTTTTTCCGTCGCGCCTGTGAAGGCTCCCTTTTCGTGGCCGAAGAGGATGCTTTCCACGAGATTATGGGGAATGGCGCCGCAATTGACGGTGATGAACGGCTTGCTCGCCCTGTCTCCGGCCGACTGGATGGCGCGGGCGACCATTTCCTTGCCCACACCGGATTCGCCTTCCAGCACCACGGGGATGCTGGACTGGGCGGCGCGCTGCGCGAGTTCGATGACCCTCAGCATTGCGGGGCTTGCGGAAACGATATCGGTAAAATTCACTGCATTGCTCCGTCCGCGCCGGCCCGTGCGGGCCTTTGCCTCTCTCCTGTCGAGCTTGAGCGCATTGGAGATGGCAGCGCCGATCCTTTCCGGCGAAACCGGCTTGACGACAAAATCGAAAGCGCCGGCGCGCATGGCCTGCACAACGGTATCGATGCCGCCCTGCCCCGTCTGGACAATGACGGGAACATCGGTGCCGAGTTCGCCGATAGCTTTGAGAAAGGTAAGCCCGTCCATTTCAGGCATCATGAGGTCGAGAACGATGACATTGATCTCGCCGCTATATTGCTTGAGCAGTTCCAGCCCCGCCTTGCCGTTTTCGGCGAGCAAGGCGAGATGCCCATAACGTTCCACCGCATTTTTGAGCAGGCGGCGCTGGACGGGATCATCGTCTATCACGAGAACATGCGCGGTCATTTTTAGCTCCGGTTTCCGGTTTATGGACCTGCTTCATGCGGTCCCTTATTCCGCACTCTGGCATGGGAGACTTGAACATCCAGTTTTGAGAATTGCTTGCATTTTATCCATTGCCGCGGGAAACAAGGTCCCCATATGCTTCGCACGCATAATCAGAAGGACACGTTCGATGACCCTCAACCGCCCTACCCCGCAACCCGTCTTCTCCCTTGCCGAAACCGCCGGTCCGGCGCTTGGCGACCTGCCCGGCTGGAAGCTCTCGGACCTCTATCCGTCGGGCGATTCGCCGGAATACAAGGGCGATCTCGAGAAGGCGGCGTCGATGGCGACGGCTTTCGAGAAGAAATGGAAGGGCAAGCTTGAAGCTGCCGCGAAGGCGACGGGCGAAAAGGGCATTGGCGCTGCGCTGAAGGAATATGAGGCGCTGGACGATCTCATCGGCCGCATCGGCTCCTTTGCCGGGCTCACCTATTTTTCCGATACGTCGAACCCGGCAAACGGCAAGCTTTACGGCGATGCCCAGGCGAAGCTGACGGATATTTCCTCTCACCTCCTGTTCTTCACCCTTGAGCTCAACCGCATCGACGACGCCACGATGGACGCCTGCATGGCGAATGACGCCGCGGCGGGTCACTACCGCCCATGGCTGGTGGATTTGCGCAAGGACAAGCCGCACCAGCTCGACGACCAGCTGGAGCAGCTGTTCCTCGAAAAATCGATGACCAGCGCGGCGGCCTTCAACCGCCTGTTCGACGAGACGATGGCCGATCTGCGTTTCGACATTGACGGCGCGAGCCTGCCGCTGGAAGTGACGCTCAACATGCTGCAGGAGCCGGAGCCGGAAACCCGAAAGAAAGCGGCTCAGGCGCTGAGCGCCACCTTCAAGGACAATCTGCGCGTCTTCACGCTCATCACCAACACGCTTGCCAAGGACAAGGATATTTCCGACCGCTGGCGCAAATTCGAGGATATTGCCGATAGCCGTCATCTCGCCAACCGCGTCGAGCGCGAGGTGGTCGATGCCTTGGCGGCGGCGGTCAAGAAGGCCTATCCGCGCCTCTCGCATCGTTATTACGCCATGAAGGCGAAATGGCTCGGCATGGAGCAGATGAATTATTGGGACCGCAACGCGCCGCTTCCCGATACGTCGAACACGATCATTCCCTGGGACGAGGCAAAGGACACCGTGCTTTCCGCCTATGGCAACTTCGCCCCCGAGATGGCCGATATTGCCCGCCGTTTCTTCGATGAAGAGTGGATCGACGCGCCGGCCCGCCCCGGCAAGGCGCCCGGCGCCTTCGCGCATCCGACCGTGCCCTCGGCCCATCCCTATGTGCTGGTCAACTATCTCGGCAAACCGCGTGACGTAATGACGCTTGCCCATGAACTCGGCCACGGCGTTCACCAGGTTCTGGCCGGCGAACAGGGCGCGTTGATGTGCGCGACGCCGCTGACGCTTGCCGAGACCGCCTCCGTCTTCGGGGAAATGCTGACCTTCCGCAAGCTGCTCGACGACACCAGGGACATCCGGGAACGCAAGGCCATGCTCGCCCGCAAGGTCGAGGACATGATCAACACGGTCGTGCGCCAGATCGCTTTTTATGAATTCGAGCGCAAACTGCACACCGCCCGCAAACAGGGCGAACTGACCTCCGAGCAGATCGGCGAATTGTGGCTGTCCGTTCAGGCCGAGAGCCTGGGCCCGGCAATCCGGATTTCCGAAGGCTACGAGACATGGTGGACCTACATCCCCCATTTCATTCACTCGCCCTTTTATGTTTATGCCTATGCATTCGGCGACTGCCTGGTGAACTCGCTCTACGCGGTTTACCAGAAGGCCGAGACGGGTTTTCAGGAGAAATATTTCGAGCTTCTGAAGGCGGGCGGCACCAAGCATCATTCGGAGCTTCTGAAACCCTTCGGCCTCGATGCGACCAATCCCTCCTTCTGGGACAAGGGGCTTTCGATGATCGAGGGGCTGATCGACGAGCTCGAGGCGCTGGATAACAAACAGGCTTAATCTCTTCCGCCGGCAGGGCTATCCTATTTCGGACAAGCTTTGCCGGTTGATATTGCCGGCGGAAGACACCGGCAACAATTCAGGCGACGAGCACAGGCAATGAAACGCAAACCCGCCGATCTGACCTTGAGGGAAACCCTGCGCTGGGAGCCGCAGACCGGCTTTCAGCGTATCGACCAGCATATGCGCCGATTGCTGCGCTCCGCCGACGCGCTCGGTTTTCGCGCGCCGGTCAATGCGGTTCAGGTGCTGGAAAAGAAGGTGGGCGGCGAAAAGCCGCTCTGCGTCAGGCTGGTGATGAACTACAAGGGCGAACTCGACATCGAAACCGCCGATTTCCAGCCCTTGCGGCAGGATGCCGTCTGGCGGGTTCGCATCGCCCGGCAGACCACGCTCGACTCCACCGACACCTTCTATCGCCACAAGTCCTCACGCCGCGAGCCCTATGATGCCGCCCGGGCCGAATTTTCAGCCGGGGACGCCGACGAGGTGCTGCTGCTCAACGAGCGCGGTGAGTTGTGCGAGGGATCGTCGACCAGCATTTTCGTCGAAATGCCGGATGGGCAATTGCTGACGCCGCCGCTCGACAGCGGCATTCTGCCGGGTGTGCTGCGCGCCGATCTGATCCGCGAACGCAGGGCGCGCGGACAGGCGCTGAAACCGGAAGATATTGCCGGCCGGAAACTCTTCGTCGGCAATTCGCTGCATGGGTTGATTGCGGCGGAACTCGTCTAAACAGTCACCGCCAGAAGCCGGTCGCGGCCTTTTTCCTTGGCTGCATAAAGAGCCTGATCCGCCCGCATGAAAACATCGTCGGTGCTTTCGGGCGTGCGATAGACCGTCAGCCCGGCCGAGCAGCTATAGGAAAAATCCGGAAATTCGGAGAGGGGCCTCGAAAGGCGCACCTTCTGCAGCAGCCGTTCGACGATCTCCCGGCCCTCGGCCACCGTGCTGCGCGGCAGGATGAGCATGAATTCCTCACCGCCGATCCTGCCGAAACAATCCACCCGCCGGATGACGGAATGGGCGATGCCGACGAAATCGCGAAGCACCGCATCCCCGCATTTATGGCCGAAACGATCGTTGATCTGCTTGAAGAAATCGATATCGAGCGTGCACAGGCAAAAGGGCGTTTCCAGCCCCTTGGCAACCTGCTCCACCTGCAAAGCCAGCTTGGCGAAAACGAAACGGCGATTTGCCGTTCCCGTCAATTCATCCGTCTGCGAGGCGCGGACTGCCAGATCCCGGTCCTGCCGCAGCGTTCTGTAACCCTGGCGCAATTCGGTGACGTCGCTTGCAACGCACAGCATCCAGCCATCCTGCTGCACCGTTTCCGTCATCCAGAACCAGCGGCCGTCATGCATATCCATCTCAAAGGCGCGGTAAGGCAGCTTGCCGCGCCGGGACTGCGCCGACAGCAGCCATCCCTCGAAATCATTGTTGCGGACGACGACACCGGTGCGCAGCCGGTGGTTCAGCCGCATGATATCCGCCCAGGTCGGGAAATCGCCGGCGGCGAGCTGAAAGCTTTCCCGAAACGACGGATTGGCATGGCGCAACCGGTCCTCGGAATCGTAAAGCGCAATAAGAACGGGGGTGGCACTCTGAAGCGCTGCGACACGCTCGATAAGATTATTCAACAGGCAACTCCCCCGTGATGGCGAAAATTCCCCCGTCGTCATCCGGCCAAAGCCCCCAAGCCTTTGGACATAGAGAGGAAAAGAAGAACTTAATTATAAACGCACTCTCTAAAATGCGAAGAGGCAGAATGCGGTGGAAAGGGTGCGCGCGACCGCCTTGCCGTCGCCATCGTCATATGTCCGTCATCCACCTGCCCTTTATTGTGGCACGCTTTTATGATCTAGCTTACTTATTGGCTGAAAAAGGAAAATTGACGAATGACGGATAAAAACCACCCGATTTACGGCGATATTGACGGCCCCATCATCATGATCGGCTTCGGCTCCATCGGGCGCGGCACTCTTCCGTTGATCGAACGTCATTTCAATTTCGACAGGAGCCGGCTCGTCGTCATCGACCCGCGCGAAGACATCGCCGCCTTTTTGGCCGAGAGGAACATCCGCCATATCCAGACGCATCTGACCAAGGAAAATTACCGCGAGATTCTCAAGCCGCTCCTCAAGGGCGTTCAGGGCCAGGGCTTCTGCGTCAATCTCTCGGTCGATGCCGCCTCCGTCGATCTGATGCGGATCTGTCGCAAGCATGGCATGCTTTACATCGACACGGTCGTCGAACCCTGGCCCGGGTTTTATTTCGACGCCGATGCCGACAATGCGGCCCGTACCAACTATTCGCTACGCGAGACCATGTTGAAGGAGAGGGCGCGCAAGCCGGGCGGCACGACGGCGGTTTCCACCTGCGGCGCCAATCCGGGCATGGTGTCGTGGTTCGTGAAACAGGCACTCGTCAATCTCGCCAAAGATACCGGTCTCGACATCGAGGAACCGCAGCCGCATGACCGCGATGGCTGGGCAAAGCTGATGAAGCGGCTTGGCGTCAAGGGCGTTCACGTGGCCGAACGCGACACCCAGCGGGCGAAAGAACCCAAGCCCTTCGGCGCTTTCTGGAACACATGGTCCGTCGAAGGTTTTATCGCGGAAGGTTTTCAGCCGGCCGAACTCGGCTGGGGAACGCATGAAAACTGGATGCCGAAAAACGCGAAAAAGCAGAAAAAGGGAAGCAAGGCGGCGATCTATCTCGATCAGCCCGGCGCCAATACGCGGGTACGG
Source organism: Agrobacterium leguminum (assembly GCF_015704895.1). Taxonomy (GTDB): domain Bacteria; phylum Pseudomonadota; class Alphaproteobacteria; order Rhizobiales; family Rhizobiaceae; genus Agrobacterium; species Agrobacterium leguminum. The sequence goes on from NZ_JADQWB010000004.1 coordinate 118,224, forward strand.
ACATGGTGTCCGGGCCTTGGGCCGCAATACGGATTTCTCGTCACACATAACGAAGCGATCTCGATTTCCGACTATTTCACCGTCCGCAACGAAGATGGCGACGTGACCTATCGGCCGACCTGCCACTATGCCTACCATCCCTGCAATGACGCCATTCTTTCCCTGCATGAGCTTTTCGGCAATGGCGGCACTCCTCAACCGATCCAGCATGTGCTTGGCGAAGACGAGCTTGTCGACGGCGCCGATGAACTCGGCGTTCTTCTTTATGGTCATGACAGGAATGCCTATTGGTATGGCTCTCGGTTGAGCCTGCAGGAAGCACGCTCCCTCGCCCCCAACCAGAATGCGACCGGATTGCAGGTCAGCTCCGCCGTGCTCGCGGGCATGGTCTGGGCGATTGAGAACCCGCAGGCCGGCATCGTCGAGGCGGATGAAATGGATTACCGCCGTTGCCTTGAGGTGCAGCGCCCCTATCTCGGGCCGATCGAGGGACATTATACCGACTGGAAGCCGACCGATGGCCGCCCCGGCCTGTTTCCCGACAATATCGATACGTCCGATCCCTGGCAGTTTCGCAACATCCTCGTACGCTGACGGGACGGAGTCTCATATTTGTCACGCCGGGGCTTTCCTGCACGACATCAGGAACCGGGGAGAGCGAACAACGTTGCCTTGAAATAAGCAACGCTTCGCGGCATGGTCGAAGCACAGAAGGTTTCATCGAATCGCAGGAGAACAGGCTCATGAACTTCAAGACAAGCGCTGCTTTGCTTTCAGCCGCCATCGCGGTGTCTTCATGCGTCGCGCCGGGTCCCTCCCAGCAGACCTCGATGGCGCCTTCGCTTGCCCGCGGCCCGGCCGTCGACGGTCGCTGGATCGACCGCAACGGCATCGTATCGACGTTCCAGAACGGCGCCTTCTCCACCCGTTCGACCGACACCAATACGCTTCTGGCTTCCGGCACCTATGTGACGATTTCGCCGACGCTTTACGAAATCAACATGACCTCGCTGGTGCGCAACACGCAGTCGCGCGTCAACTGCGCCCTCGTCTCTCCGTCACAATTGAACTGCACGACGGACACGAACAGCCAGTTCTCGCTGACGCGCCAAGGCTGATAACGTCACCTTTTCAAAGAGATGATCTTCTGGAACGCACGCCTCAGGCGTGCGTTTTTGTTTATTGTGCGCCTGTCATAATTTCGCTTGCGGCGATTGCCGCTAAATGGAAACATCGCGCTTTGAAAGACTGACATGATTTCAGATTAGAAAATGAGCACGGCCGGAGGATGATCGACCGGCCCGGGCTTCCGCTTTGAACAGGAGAGAGGGACCATGAAGAAAATTTTGGGACTGGGCATGCTGAGCGTTTCGGCGATAACGCTTTCGGCCGGAGCGGCTCTGGCCGATTACGAGCTCAACATTCTTCACATCAACGATTTTCACTCCCGTATCGAATCGATCAACAAGTTCGACTCGACCTGCTCGGTGGAAGAAGAAGGCAAAAACGAATGCTTCGGCGGCGCCGCCCGTCTTCTGACCGCAATCAATCAGACCCGTGATGCCTTGAAGGCTCAAGGCAAGAATGTTCTGCTGCTCAATGCCGGCGACAATTTCCAAGGCTCGCTGTTCTACACCACCTACAAGGGCACGGTGGAAGCGGAAGTGCTGAACGCCATGAAGTTCGACGCCATGACCGTCGGCAACCATGAGTTCGACGACAGCGAAGACGGACTTGCCGGCTTCCTCGACAAGGTGCAGTTCCCCGTCGTGACCGCCAATGTGGTGGCAACCGCCGCCTCGAAAATCGGCGACCGCGTCAAGCCCTCCATCGTGCTCGAAGTCGGCGGACAGAAAATCGGCATCGTCGGCGCGGTGGCCAACGACACGGCTGAACTGGCAACGCCCGGTCCCAATATCACCATCGCCGAAGATGTCGCGAAAATCAGCGAGCAGGTACAGAAGCTGAAGCAGGACGGCGTCGACAAGATCATCGCGCTGACCCATGTCGGCTATCCGCGCGATCTCGAATTCATCGCCAAAATCCCTGACGTCGACGTCGTGGTCGGCGGCCACACACATACGTTGCTTTCCAACACCGACCAGAAGGCCGAAGGCCCCTATCCGACCCTCGTCGACAATCCCGGCGGCTACAAGGTTCCGGTCGTTCAGGCCGGGCAGTACAGCAAATATCTGGGCGACCTCAAAGTGGTCTTCGACGACAGTGGCGTGGTCAAGGAAAGCAAGGGCGATCCCATCCTCATCGACTCCTCCTTCAAGCCCGATGAAGCCACGCTGAAGCGCATCGATGAGCTGAAGGCGCCGATCGAGGCTCTGAAATCGAAGGTCGTCGGCTCCTCGGAAGGCCCGATCGAGGGGGACCGCAAGGTTTGCCGCGTGAAGGAATGCTCCATGGGCAATCTGGTGGCCGATGCGACGCTCGCCCGCGTCAAGGACCAGGGCGTGACCATCGCTTTCGCCAATAGCGGCGGCCTGCGCTCCTCCATCGATGCCGGCGATGTCTCCATGGGCGAAGTGCTGACGGTTCTGCCGTTCCAGAACACCGTCGCGACCTTCCAGCTGAAGGGCGAGGACATTCGCGCCGCCCTCGAAAACGGCGTCAGCCAGATCGACGACGGCGCGGGTCGTTTCATGCAGGTCTCCGGCCTGAAATATTCCTTCGACCGCTCCAAGCCGGCCGGCGGCCGTGTCGTTTCGGTCGAGGTCAAGGAAGGCGACGCCTTCGTGCCCCTCGATCCTGCCAAGACCTATATTGTCGCGGCCAATAATTACGTTCGTACCGGCGGCGACGGCTTCAAGGTCTTTGCTACCAAGGCCATCAACGCCTATGACTTCGGCCCCAACCTCGAGGAAGCCGTTGCGGCCTATATCACCGCCAACAGCCCCTATAAGCCCTACACAGATGGCCGCATCAGCGAAGTGACGCCTGCCGGTTATGTCGCTCCGGCAAAGCCCGCAGCACCTGCGCCGGCAGCGACCGCACCTGCGCCGGCCGCCACACCCGCTCCCGCAGCCCCTGCCGCTACTGCACCTGCTGCCACAGCACCGGCCGCCACGGCTCCGGCCACGACGACGCCCGCCGCTGCCGCTGCAGCCGCCAGCAAATATGTCGTTGAAAAGGGCGACTCGCTCTGGAAGATCGCAGCCGAGAAATATGGCGACGGCGCTCTCTGGAGCAGGATTGCCAAGGCAAACACGCTGAAGCATCCGAACCACATCGAGATCGGCGAGGAGCTGGAACTGCCGGCTCAATAAGCCGTACGGGAACAGACAGGGCAATTTGCCGCAGACAAGAAGCCGGCCCTCGGAGATCGGGGCCGGCTTCTTATTTTCCTTTTAAAAACAAATCTTTACAGATCAAATTTTGGCAAAGGACATCCTGCAGCGCCCCCCGCCGCGGAAATAGCCTCCGCCGGTGGTTTAATCCTGAAAAATTTCGTCTAGAACACGTGAACAAATTGACGGCACGAGCGTATAGCTCGGGCATTGCCGGTCCAACCGTCGCGGTTTGCGTTCGGCATGCATAAACAGAAGATGGAGCGTTTCCGCCCTTATCCGAAACGGAACCGTTCCTCACGCAACCAGTCCGAGTTTCAGGGTATCATTCATGGCGACAGAACTATCCGCACTCCCCGCAAACCATCCCCGCACGGCATTTGGCAAGGTCGGCGTCCTGCTCGTCAACCTCGGCACACCTGACGGGACGGACTATTGGCCGATGCGCCGTTATCTGGCGGAATTCCTGAGCGACAAGCGGGTAATCGAATGGTCGCGTCTCTACTGGTATCCGATCCTTTACGGCATTGTTCTCAACAAGCGCCCGCAGAAAGTCGGCAAGGCCTATGAGGAAATCTGGAACCACGAGCGCAATGAAAGCTATCTGCGCACCTATACTCGCAGTCAGGGCGAGCTGCTGGCGGAAGCGCTGAAGGACCTGCCCAATGTCGCGGTCGACTGGGGCATGCGTTACGGCCAGCCCTCCATCGCCTCGAAGATCGATGCGCTGAAGGAACAGGGTTGCGAAAAAATCCTGCTTTTCCCGCTTTATCCGCAATATGCCGCATCGACCACGGCAACCGTGAACGACAAGGCTTTCGAGCATCTGATGAAGCTGCGCTGGCAGCCCGCCATCCGCACCGTACCGCCCTATCACGACGATCCGGCCTATATCGAGGCGCTCGCCGCCTCCGTCAAAAACCATCTGGCGACGCTAGACTGGGAACCGGAAATGCTGATCACCTCTTTCCACGGCATTCCGCAATCCTATTTCAAAAAGGGCGATCCCTATTATTGTCACTGCCAGAAAACCGCCCGGCTGCTGCGCGAGGCGCTGGGGCGGACAGAGAAAAATTTCATGATCACCTTCCAGTCGCGTTTCGGGCCGGAAGAGTGGTTGCAGCCCTATACCGACAAGACCGTGGAAAAGCTGGCGTCGGAAGGCATCAAACGAATCGCCGTGATGAATCCCGGCTTCGTTTCGGATTGTCTTGAGACGCTGGAAGAAATCGCCGGTGAAGCGGGCGAGATTTTCCTGCATAATGGCGGAGAGAAATTTACCCATATTCCCTGCCTGAACGACAGCGCCGAGGGCATGAATGTTCTCGAAAAGGTTGTGCGGCGGGAGTTGCAAGGATGGGTGTAATCTTGCCATAACGATGCCGGGGTAAAACCCGGACGGTTCTGATCAGGAGGAAAAGTGATGATTGCATTGGGCGGTTTCGACATCGTCGTCATGGCAGCGGTGGTTCTCGTTATTCTGGTGCTGTTTGCCGGCATCAAGACCGTGCCCCAGGGGCATCGCTACACGGTTGAACGGTTCGGGCGCTATACCCGCACGCTTGAGCCGGGCCTGAACCTCATCGTGCCGTTCTTCGAAACCATCGGTTCGAAAATGAACGTGATGGAGCAGGTCCTGCATATACCGACACAGGAAGTCATCACCCGCGACAATGCCAGCGTCTCCGCCGACGCCGTCACCTTCTATCAGGTCCTCAATGCCGCGCAGGCCGCTTACCAGATCGCCAATCTGGAAATGGCCATCGAAAACCTCACCATGACCAATATCCGTTCGGTGATGGGCTCGATGGACCTCGACGAATTGCTGTCGAACCGCGACGCCATCAATGATCGCCTGCTGCGCGTGGTGGACGAGGCGGTGGGACCATGGGGCATCAAGGTTACCCGTATCGAAATCAAGGACATTGCGCCGCCGAAGGATCTCGTCGATTCCATGGCGCGGCAGATGAAGGCCGAGCGCGAAAAACGCGCGCAGGTGCTGGAAGCCGAAGGCGCCCGCAATGCCCAGATTCTGCGGGCGGAAGGCGCAAAGCAATCCGCCATTCTGGAGGCGGAAGGCCAGCGCGAAGCGGCATTCCGCGATGCCGAGGCGCGCGAGCGTCTGGCCGAGGCCGAAGCCAACGCCACCCGCATGGTCTCGGAAGCCATCGCCGCCGGCAATGTCCACGCCATCAACTATTTCGTCGCCCAGAAATATACCGAGGCTCTGGCGGAGATCGGCACGGCGAAGAATTCCAAGATCGTGCTGATGCCGATGGAGGCTTCGGCGCTGATCGGCTCCCTCGGCGGCATCGGCACGATTGCGAAAGAGGTTTTCGGTGACAGGGGCGATGCGCCGACCGCGCCTGCCGCCTCCACAGCGTCCCGCTCCGTGCCGCCGACGCGGCCTTCCGGCCAGAGCATCAACGTCACGATCCCCGGTAATCCCTTCGGCTCTTCATCGGAGAAGTGATGATGTTGCAACGGCTTGCCACTGAGCTGGGACCATGGAGCTGGTGGATCGTCGCCTTCGTGCTTCTGGCCGCCGAACTCATCGCTCCCGGCGTGTTCCTGATCTGGATTGGCCTCGCCGCGCTGGTCATCGGCGCGGTCTCGCTGCTTTTGTGGGATGCGGCATTCTGGGCCTGGCAATTGCAGCTGGTGCTGTTTGCCGCGCTTTCCGTCGTCTTCGCCCTGCTCGGCCGGAAATATTTCGGCAGGAACCGGGCGGCAAGCGACGAACCCTTCCTCAACCAGCGAGAGGCAAGCCTTGTCGGCCGCACCGCGACCCTTCAGGAACCGATTGTCGAAGGGCGTGGCCGCATCAGGCTGGACGATACCTGGTGGCCGGTCAACGGCGAAGACCTGCCGGCCGGCACCCGGGTGAGGATCGCTTCCGCACGCGGACGCACGCTGACAATCGAGCCGTTGGACCGATAGATTCAGACCAGCTTTTTCAGGATCGGCGGTGGCTTCAAGCCACGCCAATTCTCAAGAGATCGTGGAAATGCACCAGCCCGATGGGCCGGTTGTCGTCATCGATGACAATCAGCGCGCCAATGTGGAATTTTTCCAGCGTCGCCAGCGCGCTCGTCGCCAGCACCGATTTTTTGACGGTCTTCGGCGTGCGGGTCATGATGTCGTCGACCGTCATCTCGGCGAGGTTGCGCGACAGGTTGCGCGCCATATCGCCCTCGGTGACGATGCCGCACAGGCGGCCATCCTCGTCCAGAATGCCGACACAGCCGAAATGCTTGCGGGAGAGAACCCCGACCGCTTCCGGCATGGCCGTTCCCTTGTTGACCAGCGGCACACGATCGCCGGTATGCATGATATCGCTGACCAGCGTCAGGCTCGCCCCCAGTTTGCCGCCGGGATGAAACACCTTGAAATCGCCCGCCGTAAAATTGCGCGCCTCCAGCAGTGCAACGGCAAGGGCATCGCCCAGCGCAAGCTGCATCAACGTAGAGGTCGTAGGCGCAAGGCCGAGCGGGCAGGCTTCCTGCTCATTGGGAACCAGCAGCACGATATCGGAAGCCTGCGCCAGCGATGAATTTTCCGAACAGGTGAGCGCGATCAGCGGAATGGAGAAACGGCGCGAATAGTTGATGATGCTGCGCAGTTCCGCGCTTTCGCCGCCCTTGGAAATGGCCAGCACCACATCATCGCCGCCGATCATGCCCAGATCGCCGTGATTGGCCTCCGCCGCATGCACAAAAAAGGCAGGCGTTCCGGTGGAGGCGAAGGTGGCGGCAAGCTTCGCGCCTATGTGGCCGCTTTTCCCGACCCCGGTAATGATGAGACGGCCATTGGACTGGCCGATGGTCTCGATCGCTTTGCAGAAGGGGTCGGAAAGACCGTTCCTCAGAGCATCCTCAAGGGCGGCAAGGCCAGCCCGCTCCATCGAAATCGTCCGCACGGCGGATTCGATGGCATTGTCTTCGACCAGTTTGACGGCGCGCGTAATCATGGCCGACTGTTACTCTTTCAGCTGGAATAAGTCCACTCTCCAGCCGACAGGCACCGGGTTTTAGTCGATGTCGCCCGAAAATGTTCGACGGTTTCGGTACAGCGGCATGTCATCAATGACGCCGATCCGGCGGAGAAATCTCCTCCATCGTTCCAAGCCGCTTGAAAGGGATGTTTTCCTCGTCGACCAGATATCGCCCGAGCGTCCTTACCCATGAGACCGAGCCGTCGCTGCGGCGCACGGCATATTCCTGATTATAAAAACTCGCGGCCTTTAGGGTAATCAAAGCCGTTTCGATCACACGGTTTCGATGATCCAGGTCCACTTTTTCAAGCATCTGAAAAATGCTGATGCCCTGCATCGCCTGCCGCAGTGGAATCCCGAAGAGTTCAGCACATACTTCGTCTAGATAGAAACGGTCATTGGTAATATCCCAACAATAAAAACCGACCTGCTTGGTGTTCAAAACGGGATTCATGAAACGACGCTGTCACACAAAATAAAATTCAATACCACTTGCTGAGCAATAGAAGATCAGCCCCTATAAACTATAGGGCGATTCCGTGCCGAATTGAAACGTTTTAATCTTCTCATATTAGGAATATTTTGCATTCTTGACCATTTTCCTCCAGTCATGGTGATGGGTGAAATCGGCCCACCGGGTCCGATGATCGGCGCCGTTGGCTTTGCGCCCCTGCCATAACACTGAAATCCCGGCGATCTTTATCAACTGTTAACCATAAAAAACCTATTGTTAAAGCGATGTTAAAACTTGCGTCGCCTGTCTGGTCCCTGGTTTCTTCACGTCATTTCATCGGCCTGTCACTCATCGGGCCTGAGGAGATGTCTTGGTGGTCCTTCGATCCGGCATCGGCCAAACTCGCCGGGTGAAAAGGAATGAACGTGAAGGGCACCGCCACACGTCTGCCGACGTCGCGGAAAGCAGCAACCCTGCTGCTCGCCTGCACGATTTTTTACCCGCAGGGAAACACCTTCGCGCAGACTGCAACGACAGCCGTACCCGTATTGCCGGGCGCCGCTTCTGCCGTCGACGGAGCAGCTTCACCCACGCCGGCGACAGACAATGGGGTGAGCACTGGCACTGTCCCGGCCACTGCTACGCCCACGCCCGCACCGCAACTCTGGCGTCCGTCCAGCAATCCCGGCGATCCGATTTACGAACAGCAGGACGAAGCGGGCCAACCCTATGCCGAGGCAGAAAACCCCTATGAGCCGACGGTGGACGGTGGCGAAAATCCACGGATAGCGACCGAACCCGGCCAGACGCCCGGCATCCGGCTCGGCACATTTCTGCTGCGGCCTTCGATCAGCCAGACGATCAATACGGAAAAGCAGACGAATACCGGCGGTCCTTCCAGACGCAACTATCTGACGACAGGCATACGCGGTACGCTCACCAGCGACTGGTCCCGCCACGCTTTGACGGTGACGGGCGACGGCGCCTGGGAGAGGAACTTCGGCAGCGACAAGGACGGCGAAGAACCCCGGGCCAGGATAGAGGCCGATCTGCGCCTTGATCTCGGCGAAGAAACGATGGCCAACCTCAAGGCCGGTTACGAATTCAGCCGCGAAGACACGACGGACCCCAATGCTCTCACCGGCGCTGCCGTGCAGGGCGGCGAACACCGCTTCACCACCAGCGCATCGATAGAGCGGGATTTCGGCAAGCTGCGCGGCCTGGCGGCGCTCGATCTCTCGCGCACGGTCTATACGGACGCGAAAGGCGTCGACGGCCGGCCGATCAGCCTCAGCGACCGTGATCAGAACGGCGCGAACCTACGTGGACGTATCGGTTATGAATTGTCGCCGGCCCTCATCCCCTTCCTCGAGTTGAATGCCGGGATGACCAAATATGACAGGCGTCTCGACAATTCGGGCTATGCCCGCTCCTCCAATGCCTATGGGGCGAAGGTCGGCGCGGAAGTCGATCTTGGCGAGAAGACCCGCGGCGAGGCCGCCATCGGCTATCTGCGCAAGCAATATGACGACGATCGCCTCGCCTCGATCGGCGCATTGACGCTGGATGGCGAACTCAACTGGTCACCCCAGCGCGGCACGAATGTCAATCTTGGCCTGCGCACGACGATAGAGGACTTTGCCGGCGGACCACAGGGTGGCTGGGTTTCCTATCGGCTGGATGCCGGTCTGACCCACGAATTGCGCAGCAACCTCGTTGCCCGCCTGACGGGGCAGATCGTGCATCGCACATTCCCCTCTTCCGACACGGAAAATGCCGTGGAATATACCGCAGGCGCCGGCCTGACCTGGGGACTGAACCGCTATCTCGACCTGACGGCGGATGTCAGTTACCAGTGGACGCCGGTTTACGACAGCAGTGAGCTGCGCGTCGGCGCAGGACTTGTCCTCAAGCGATAGGCTTCGGCCAAAAAGAAATCCCGGCGCTGAGGCCGGGATCCCGTTTCTGTTCTGGTGGATTATTTCAGCCCGTCGATCAGAGCCTTGATCGGCTCTTCGATCGCAGGGCGAATATCGCCACGCTCCAGCGCGAAAGCGACGTTGGCAAGAATGAAACCATCCTTGGCGCCGCAATCGAAGGTCTGGCCACGGAAATGATAGCCGGAGAATTCCTGCGACTTCGCAAGCGTCAGCATACCGTCCGTCAGCTGGATTTCGTTGCCGGCGCCACGCTCCTGATTTTCGAGAATGTCGAAAATCTCGGGCTGAAGAATATAACGGCCGTTGATGTAGAAATTCGACGGCGCCGTACCCTTGGCAGGCTTTTCGACCATTTCAGTGATCTTGAAACCTTCGCCCACGGCATCACCCACGCCGACGATACCGTATTTATGCGTCTGGTCGGGAGCGCATTCCTGCACCGCGATGACGTTGCCCTGGGTCTGGTCATAAAGTTCGACCATGCCCTTGAGGCAGCTTTTCTGCGAATGCATGATCATATCGGGCAAGAGCACAGCGAAAGGCTCGTCACCGACGATATCACGGGCGCACCAGACCGCATGGCCAAGACCGAGCGGCACCTGCTGGCGCGTGAAGCTCGCGGTGCCCGCCTTGGGCAGAAGGCCGGCCAGCAATGTCAGCTCGGCATTCTTGTTGCGCTCGCGCAGCATCTGTTCAAGTTCAAATTGAATATCAAAATAATCTTCGATCACCGCCTTGCCGCGGCCGGTGACAAATACAAAATGCTCAATGCCCGCTTCCGCCGCCTCATCGACGACGTATTGAATGACCGGCTTGTCGACGACGGTGAGCATTTCTTTCGGAACCGCCTTGGTTGCGGGCAGGAAACGCGTGCCGAGACCTGCGACCGGAAATACGGCCTTCCGAATTTTCTTCTGTTCTACCACATATCCCTCCTGAGAGATAAAACTTGATCACAATCCCCGCACGCTGTTGTTATTTCAAAAATAACAACGTTTTGTAAAGGGTGACGCTACCATCTATTAATGGTAAAGAATTTGTTGACGTTCTTTTGTTATCCATGATGACGCCCGATGCGTTTTCGCAATCGAAATGACATTCGAGAGAACGAAAGACAGACGATGACAAAGATGATCCTTTCAGATGTCCGCAAATTCGGCTGCATGGTGGTTGCAGGCCTGGCAATCTCGCTGGCGCCCGTTTCGGCCCGCGCCGATCAGGGATTCCGTCAGTGGATCAACCAGTTCTATGCAACAGCCGCGAAAGAAGGCATTAGCAAGGCGACCTATCAGAAGGCCTTTGCCGGTGTCAGCGAGCCGGATCCCGACGCGCTGCGCAAAGCCACCTTCCAGCCGGAATTCACCACGCAGATCTGGGATTATCTCGATTCCCGCGTCAATCCGTACACGGTGCGGATCGGCCGCGAGATGAAGATGAAGCACGCGACGACCCTCAACTGGATCGAGCGCAACTTCAACGTCGACAAGCACATCATTCTCGCCATCTGGTCGATGGAATCGAATTACGGCGCGGTTCTCGAAAAGCCGGAGCGGCTGCACAATATCCCGCAGGCGCTGGCCACACTCGCCTACTCCGATCCCAAACGCGCCAAATTCGCGCGCACGCAATTGATCGCGGCTCTGAAGATCCTCCAGGCGGGCGATGTCACGCCGAAACAGCTGACAGGTTCCTGGGCGGGCGCGATGGGTCACACACAGTTCATTCCCACCAGCTACCTGCTTTACGCGGTGGATGCGGATGGCAACGGCAAGCGCGACATCTGGCACTCCGTTCCGGACGCGCTGGCAACCGCGGCCAACCTTCTTTCCAAGAACGGCTGGGAGCCCGGCCGGACCTGGGGTTATGAAACCGCCGTTCCGCGTGGCGGCGCCCGTTATGAAGGGCAGACGAAGACCATTGCGGAATGGACGAAGCTCGGCTTCGCCCGCCCGAACGGCAAGAACTTCACGCGCGGCTCCGATCGCGCCATGCTGAAATTGCAGGGCGGGGCAAACGGCCCCGGCTTCCTGATGATGAAGAACTTCTTCACCATCAAGAAATACAACGCATCCGACAGCTATGCGCTCGCCGTCGGCCTGCTTGCGGATGAGATCGCCGGTTATGGCGGCATGCAGCAGAAATGGCCGCGCCCCGATGGGACGCTGGACATTCGTGAAAAATTCGAGCTGCAGACCCGCATGAAGGAACTCGGCTATTATGACGGCGAGGTCGATGGCAACTTCGGCTCCGGGTCGAAAGCCGCCATCAGCGCCATCCAGTCGCGCATGGGTATGGAAACCGACGGCCAGCCGTCGCAGCGGTTGCTGAGAGCCCTGCGCAATTGATAATGTGCCGGTGAATTCGGCGGCGGCGTGAACGCCGCCGATGCATCCGGAAAGGTTGATGTCATGAGTAGGAAACCTGCGGCAAAGAACGGAAGAACCGGCTGGCGTTTCTGCGCCGTCCTTCTTTCCGCTGTCCTTGCCGTGCCGCTCGTTCCTTTCGAAAGCTTCGCCCAGGAGCAACGGCGCACCCTGTTTGAAATGCTCTTCGGCAGACCGGTGGGCCGCGATGGCGGATCCGGGCGCGAATACCAGCCCCGCAACCGCCGCGACTTTCCGTCTGCTCCGCGCGAAAGATCGGTCACCCGCCCGCAACCCGCCAGAAAAGCGCCCTCTGTGGTGCAGATGCGAACCGCAAAGCCGGAACCTGCCGCCAAGCTTGAAAATGCGCGGCGCGTTCTGGTCATCGGCGATTTTCTCGCCGGCGGCATGGGTGAAGAACTGGTCAATGCCTTCGCCAGTTCGCCTGCAATCGCCGTCGATGTGCGTGCCAATGGTTCTTCCGGCCTCGTCCGTACCGATTATTACGACTGGTTCACCAACCTGCCGCAATTCATCAGCGAGACCAAGCCGGCCACCATCGTCATCATGATGGGATCGAACGATCGCCAGCAGATGCAGATCGGCGATATCAGGGAAAAATTCGGCACGGAGGTCTGGTTCAAGGAATATGAGCGGCGGATCGACGAGCTTCTGGCCCTTGCTGGGCGCCAGAAGGTGCCGCTCTTGTGGGTTGGCCTGCCCGCCTTCCAGTCGCCGTCGCTTTCGGCCGATCTCGTCGGTTTCAACCGGCTTTATCGCAGCCATGTCGAGAAATATGGCGGCGAATTCGTCGACGTCTGGGACGGTTTCGTCGATGAGGCGGGAAAATTCGTCATTACCGGCTACGACATGAACGGCCAGCAGGCGCGCCTGCGCGAGGCTGATGGCATCGGCATGACCCAGGCCGGCAAACGCAAGCTTGCATTTTACGTCGAAAAATTCGTGCGCAGGCACCTCGATAGCGCCGGGCCGGACCTCGTGAAACTGGACGGTAGCAATCTGCCGGCGCTCACCTCCCTGCCCGCGCTCGGCATCGATGCCGGGCAGGTGCGCACCCAGCCTATCAGCCTCACCGATCCCAATCTCGATGGCGGCGACAAGCTGCTGGGCGATGCCCCTTTGACCGCCGGACCGACACGCGTATCCGTGGTGGAATCGCCACGCGAAAGGCTGACCAAGCGGGGCGAGATGGCCGATGCACCGGCAGGCCGCATCGATGACTATCGTGTGGCGCCCGATACCACACAGGCAAAACAATAAGCCCTTTCGCAGCGGCCTGACCGCCCCGCAGCGGGCGTAATGTTTAGGCAATCCGCACATGACAGGATAGGTGAAGCTTTGCAGGAATGCGGGGTTGGCCATCCACCATCACCGCTCCCCTTTTTGCATGGCGACATCTATTTGACGGCGACGCCTCGCTTGTCCGTAGCGTCAGCGGCGCCGTCGTTTTTTGCCTTTCGCCGCGCCCCTTTCCGGAAGGTACGCCGGACAATACCGAGATGAATTCATGCGCCTGCTGCTTGTTGAAGACGAACGCGAAATGGCAGCAGCCCTGTCCGCCGCGCTCCACCGGTTCGATATTATCGTGGATACGGTCGGCACGCTCGATCTTGCCCGTCACGCCATCATGGATGGCGTCCACGATCTTGTCGTGCTCGACCGGCAATTGCCGGATGGTGACGGCATCCAGCTTATCGAAGATTTGCGGCTTCTGCCCGTCACTCCCCCCGTTATCGTACTGACGGCGCAGGGGGCGCTTGTGGATCGCGTGAATGGCCTGAACCTCGGTGCGGACGATTATCTGGCCAAGCCATTTGCTGTCGAGGAACTGCTTGCACGCATTCGCGCCCTGATGCGCCGCCCGGCCGGCGCCGTGACGATGACGGCAAAACTGGGCAGGCTGGAATTCTGCTTCGAAACCCGCGAAGTGCGCATCAAGGGCGAATTCCTTCCGCTGACGAGACGCGAACTGCTGATCCTCGAAGCCCTGTTGCGGCGACAGGGCAGAACGGTGCTGCGCTCATTGCTTGAGGAAGCCGTTTATAATTTCGACGATGAGATCCAGTCCAATGCACTCGATTCCCATATTTCCCGCTTGCGCCGCAAATTGGCGGCCGCGGATGCGGGCCTTGAGGTCCACGGCATTCGCGGCGTCGGTTACCTGCTGAGGGCAACTTCGTGAAGCTGGCCAGAAGAAAATCGCTCAAGCGCCGGCTCACCATTCAACTGCTGCTTTTCCAGATCGGCAGCCTGTTCTTCGTCACCGCCGCCATTGTCACCTATATGTCGAGCGGCGGCGCAGGCAGCGCGCTGCTCAGCCCGGAGGCGGCCCAGATAACCGCCAACGCGATCATACGGAATGAGGACAATCGGCTGGTTCTCAAAGAAACGCCCGAATTCATCAACCTGCGCAGCAATACCTCCGATTTCTGGTTCGTCGCAGTCAGCGAAAAAGGTGAGATCGTGCAGGGCGGGCAGGTGCCCGAGGCATTCAGCAACATGGATCAGCAGCTGAGCGACATCAGGGTCTCCGACGTGCGCGACGCGGCGCTGTCCTATTCCTACCTCGCCGTGGTGCGCATCGCCGTCGTTCGCCGCGCTTCGGGGCCGGCCGGAGAATTCGTCATGATCGGCAAAGGCGGGCCGTTCAGCATGACCTTCCCCGTTTTGTTGTTCTCGAACATATTGATCATGCCTGTCCTCATTCTCATGTCCATCGTGACGGTCGTGACCATCCCCTGGATCATCCGTAGGGAATTTCGCGCCCTTTCCACCATTGCCCGCACGGCGGAAACCATCGATATCGACAGGCGCGGATACCGATTGCCGGATGGCGATATTCCACGGGAGGTGCAGCCGCTCGTGCATGCCGTCAACGGCGCGTTGAAGCGGCTGGACGATGGCTACGAACGGCACAAGCGCTTCATTCTCGATGCCGCCCATGAATTGCGAACCCCCGTCGCCATTCTCCAGACCCGCGTTGAGACGCTGCTGGACGGCCCGGCCCGCAGCAGAATATTGGCGGATGCCAGCCGTATCGCCGTGCTGGCCGAACAATTGCTCGATTTGCAGCGCCTTGGCGGGCAGAAAGCCCCTCTGGTTCCCCTTGATCTTGTCACCCTGTGCAGATCGGTCGTTGCCGATATGGCCCCGCTCGCCATATCACAGGGATATGCGCTGTCCTTCGAACCGGAGGAAGAGCCGATCCTCGCCCTTGCCGACGACGCTTCCTTGCAGCGCGCCCTGATGAACATCGTGCAAAACGCCATCGAACATGGCGGCAATCGCGGCACGATCACGATAAGGGTGGCGGCAAACCGGGTGATCGAGATAGCCGACGAAGGCAATGGCATTCCCGAGGAGGACCGGGAACTGGTTTTCGATGCCTTCCACCGCCTGCGGCCGAAAGATCGCGGCACCGGGCTTGGGCTCAACCTCGTGCAGGAAATCGTCCGTTATCACGGCGGAGAGATTGCCATCAGCGATGCTTCCACCGGTGGCGCCTGTTTTCGTATCACCCTTCCCTATTGCTGAAGAAGAAGCCGTCATTTTGCAGCCAAAAGAAAAGGCCTGTTGCGTCTGCAACAGGCCTTTCCGGCTCGTATTACCTTCGGTGCTTAGCGCGGAAGAACGGTCGCACCCATCAGCGCTTCATCGATAGCACGCGCCGCCTGACGGCCTTCGCGGATCGCCCAGACCACCAGCGACTGGCCACGGCGCACGTCGCCCGCCGCCCACAGCTTGTCGACCGAGGTCTTATAGTCCGTTTCGTTGGCGATCACATTGGTGGAGCCGCGACGGTCGGTGTTGAGCGTCAGCTTGCCGTCCATTTCCTTCAGCACGCTGTCCGTGAAGGGACCGGAAAAGCCGATGGCGATGAAGGCGAGATCGGCCTTGATGATGAATTCCGTGCCGGCAATCGGCTTGCGGCGGTCATCCACCTGGCAGCACTTCACGCCGGTCAGCACGCCGTCTTCGCCGACGAATTCGAGCGTTGCCACCTGGAACTCGCGGATGGCGCCTTCGGCCTGCGAGGACGAGGTGCGCATCTTGGTTGCCCAGAAGGGCCAGACCGCCAGCTTGTCTTCCTTTTCCGGCGGCATCGGGCGGATGTCGAGCTGCGTGACCTTCACCGCACCCTGACGGAAAGCCGTACCGACGCAGTCGGATGCGGTATCGCCGCCGCCGACAACGACGACATGCTTGCCCCCGGCAAGAATCGGATCGGCCGGCCAGCCGACGCTATCGATATTTTCACGACCGACGCGGCGGTTCTGCTGCACGAGATAGGGCATGGCATCGTAAACGCCATGCAGATCGGCGCCGCCGATACCGGCCGGGCGCGGGGTTTCCGAACCGCCGCAATAAAGCACGGCATCGTGGTCGGCCAGAAGCGCCTCAACCGTTACATCGACGCCGACATTGACGCCGCAATGGAAGGTGACGCCTTCACCCTTGATCTGCTCGACACGGCGGTCGATGAAGTTCTTCTCCATCTTGAAGTCCGGGATGCCGTAACGCAGCAGGCCGCCGGGCTTGGATTCGCGCTCATAGACATGAACCTCGTGGCCGGCGCGGCCGAGCTGCTGCGCAGCCGCCATGCCCGAAGGACCGGAACCGATGATGGCGACTCGTCTGCCGGTGTGGATCGTCGCCGGCTTCGGCACGATAAAGCCCAGCTCATAGGCCTTGTCGGCAATCGCCTGCTCGACGGTCTTGATGGCGACCGGCGCATCCTCGAGGTTCAGCGTGCACGCCTCCTCACAAGGCGCGGGACAGACGCGGCCGGTAAATTCCGGGAAGTTGTTGGTGGAATGGAGGTTGCGGATCGCCTCTTCCCAGTTGTTGTTATAGACCAGATCGTTCCAGTCGGGGATCTGGTTATGCACGGGACAGCCCGTCGGGCCGTGACAGTAGGGAATGCCGCAATCCATACAGCGCGCCGCCTGCTTCTGCACCTCGGCATCCGACATCGGAATGGTGAATTCGCGGAAATGGCGGATACGATCCGATGCGGGCTGATACTTGCCCACCTGCCGGTCGATCTCCAGAAAACCTGTAACCTTGCCCACGTTTATGTCCTCACATCAAAGCGGAGCGCCTGTCGGGCCCCAGTACCGTCAAGCGACACCAAAAGCCGCCCCCAGCACGATGAACTCAAATCCGGTCTCGCCGCTCGTTCAGGTGATCGCCGTGGGACGGCGACCGCGATCATCAGCGAGACCAGTTGGTGTAGTATCCTCACGCGGCGGATTACTCCGCCGCCACGCCCATGCGCATGCGCTCCATTTCCTCAAGCGCACGGCGGTATTCGACCGGCATGACCTTGCGGAACTTCGGACGGAACTCGCTCCAGCGGTCAAGTATATCTTTGGCACGCGACGAGTTCGTGTAATGGAAGTGGTTCGAGATCAACTGGTAGAGACGCTCCTCGTCGTGGCGCGTCATGTCCTCGGAAACGTCCACGCGTCCCTTGTGCATGAGGTCGCCGCCGTGATGGTGCAGCTTCTCCAGCATGTCGTCCTCTTCCGGAACCGGCTCCAGCTCGACCATGGCCATGTTGCAGCGGGTGGCGAAATCGCCCTTCTCGTCGAGAACATAGGCCACGCCGCCGGACATGCCGGCCGCGAAGTTGCGGCCCGTTTCACCGAGAACGACCACGATGCCGCCGGTCATATATTCGCAACCGTGGTCGCCGACACCTTCGACAACCGCGACCGCGCCGGAGTTACGCACCGCGAAACGCTCGCCAGCCACGCCACGGAAATAGCACTCGCCGGTGATCGCGCCGTAAAGAACGGTATTGCCGACGATGATCGAGTTTTCCGCGACGATACGGGTGTTTTCCGGCGGGCGCACGATGATGCGGCCACCCGAAAGGCCCTTGCCGACATAGTCGTTGCCGTCACCCACCAGATCGAAGGTGATGCCGCGTGCGAGGAAAGCGCCGAAGGACTGGCCCGCCGTTCCCTTGAGGGTGACGTGGATCGTATCGTCCTTCAGGCCCTTGTGGCCCCAGCGCTTGGCGAGCGCACCCGACAGCATGGCGCCGGCGGAACGGTCGACGTTCTTGATCGGCACTTCGAAGACCACGGGCTCGCGGTTTTCGAGCGACGGCAGGGACTTCTCGATCAGCTTGCGGTCGAGAATATCGTCGATCGGGTGCTTCTGGCGTTCGGTCCAGAAAGTCGCTTCCTTCGGAGCCTCGACCTTGTGGAAGATACGGCTGAAATCCAGCCCCTTGGCCTTCCAGTGCGCCAGCATCTCATCCTTCTCGAGCAGCTCGGAAGCGCCGATGATCTCATCCAGCCTGGTAACGCCAAGCGAAGCGAGGATTTCGCGCACTTCTTCGGCCACGAAGAAGAAGTAGTTGATGACGTGTTCCGGCGTGCCCTTGAAGCGCTTGCGCAGAACCGGGTCCTGCGTCGCGACGCCTACCGGGCAAGTGTTGAGATGGCACTTGCGCATCATGATGCAGCCGGCCGCAATCAGCGGTGCGGTGGCAAAGCCGAATTCATCCGCACCGAGCAGCGCGCCGATGATGACGTCGCGGCCGGTCTTCAGACCGCCATCCACCTGCAGGGCAACGCGCGAGCGAAGACCGTTCAGCACCAGCGTCTGCTGGGTTTCGGCAAGACCGATTTCCCATGGGGAACCGGCGTGCTTCAGCGAGGTGAGCGGCGAAGCACCCGTGCCGCCATCGAAACCGGCAACGGTGATATGGTCGGCGCGCGCCTTGGCGACACCGGCCGCAACCGTGCCGACGCCGACTTCCGACACCAGCTTCACCGAAACATCGGCTTCCGGGTTGACGTTCTTCAGGTCGTAGATCAGCTGCGCCAGATCTTCGATGGAGTAGATATCGTGATGCGGCGGCGGCGAAATGAGGCCGACACCCGGGGTGGAGTGACGGGTCTTGGCAACCGTCGCATCCACCTTATGGCCGGGCAGCTGGCCGCCTTCGCCGGGCTTGGCACCCTGCGCCACCTTGATCTGCAGCATATCGGCATTGACGAGATATTCCGTCGTCACACCGAAGCGTCCGGAAGCGATCTGCTTGATGGCCGAGCGTTCCGGGTTCGGCTTGCCGTTCAACAGCGGCATGTAACGGTCGGATTCTTCGCCGCCCTCACCCGTGTTGGACTTGCCGCCGATGCGGTTCATGGCAATCGCAAGCGTGGTATGCGCCTCGCGGCTGATCGAACCGAAGGACATGGCGCCAGTGGAGAAGCGCTTGACGATATCAGCCGCCGGCTCGACGTCGTCGATGGAAACCGGCTTGCGGCCGAGCGCCTCCGCCGACTTGACTTTGAACAGGCCGCGAATGGTGTTCATGCGCAGCGCCGTCTCGTTCACCATGCCGGCGAATTCGCGGTAGCGATCCTGGCTGTTGCCGCGCACGGCGTGTTGCAGCGAGGCGACCGCATCCGGCGTCCAGGCGTGGCTTTCGCCGCGCATGCGATAGGCATATTCGCCGCCGATATCGAGAGTGTTGGCAAGGATCGGATCCTTGCCGAAGGCAGCCGTGTGGCGCGTTACGGTTTCTTCGGCAATCTCCGTCAGGCCGACACCTTCGATGGAGGTGGCGGTGCCGAAGAAATACTTCTCGACGAATTCCGAAGACAGGCCGATGGCGTCGAAAATCTGCGCGCCGCAATAGGACTGGTAGGTGGAAATGCCCATCTTGGACATGACCTTGAGGATGCCCTTACCCACAGCCTTGATGTAGCGATAGACCACTTCATCGTCAGAGACTTCCTTCGGGAAGGCGCCGTGCTTGTGCATGTCGAGCAGCGTATCGAAGGCGAGATAGGGGTTGATCGCCTCGGCACCGTAACCGGCCAGCAGACAGAAGTGGTGGATTTCGCGCGGCTCACCGGTTTCCACGACGAGACCGACCGACGTGCGCAGACCCTTGCGGATCAGGTGATGGTGCACGGCGGCGGTCGCCAGAAGGGCGGGGATCGCGATGCGGTCCGGGCCAAGCTGGCGGTCGGAGAGAACGATGATGTTGTAACCGCCGCGAACGGCTGATTCCGCGCGCTCGCACAGGCGGTCGAGCATTTCAGGCATGCCTTCGGCACCGCGCTCAACATCATAGGTAAAGTCGAGCGTCTTGGTGTCGAAACGGTCTTCCGTGTGGCCGATGGAGCGGATCTTCTCCAGATCGCCATTGGTCAGGATCGGCTGGCGCACTTCCAGACGCTTGGCGCGGGCGGCACCTTCATGGTCGAGAATATTCGGGCGCGGACCGATGAAGGACACGAGGCTCATGACAAGCTCTTCGCGGATCGGATCGATCGGCGGGTTGGTGACCTGCGCGAAGTTCTGCTTGAAATAGGTGTAAAGCAGCTTCGACTTTTCCGACATGGCCGAGATCGGCGTATCGGTGCCCATCGAGCCGATGGCTTCCTGACCGGTGGTCGCCATCGGCGACATCAGGAGCTTGGTATCTTCGCTGGTGTAGCCGAAGGCCTGCTGGCGGTCGAGCAGCGACACGTCGCGGCGCAGCGCGCGCGGTTCTACCGGCTTCAGCTCTTCGAGGATGAGCTGCGTGCGGTCGAGCCAGGTGCGGTAGGGGTGCTTGGCGGCAAGCTCGTGCTTGACTTCCTCGTCGGAAACGATGGAGCCCTTTTCCATGTCGATCAGCAGCATCTTGCCGGGCTGCAGACGCCACTTCTTGACGATGCGCTCTTCCGGCACCGGCAGCGTGCCGGCTTCCGACGCCATGATGATGCGGTCATCATCGGTGACGAGATAACGCGCCGGACGCAGACCATTGCGGTCGAGCGTCGCGCCGATCTGCTTGCCGTCGGTGAAGGCGACGGCGGCCGGACCGTCCCACGGCTCCATCAGCGCTGCGTGATATTCGTAGAATGCCTTGCGTTCGGCCGACATGGACTGGTTGCCGGCCCAGGCCTCCGGGATCAGCATCATCACGGCATGGGCCATGGAGTAGCCGCCACGCACGAGGAATTCGAGCGCGTTGTCGAAGCAGGCCGTGTCCGACTGGCCCTCATAGGAGATCGGCCAGAGCTTGGAGATATCGTCGCCGAACAGCACGGAGGAAACCGACGCCTGACGCGCCGCCATCCAGTTGACGTTGCCACGCAGCGTGTTGATTTCGCCGTTATGGGCGACCATGCGGTAGGGGTGCGCGAGCTTCCAGGACGGGAAGGTGTTAGTCGAAAAACGCTGGTGCACGAGGGCGACGGCGGATTCGAAGCGCGGATCGGCCAGATCCTTGTAATAGGCGCCCACCTGATAGGCGAGGAACATGCCCTTGTAGACGATGGTCGAAGACGACAGCGAAACGGGATAGAAATCCTGCGTTTCCTTGCCGCCGCCCTCGTCATAGATGCGGTTGGAAAGCACCTTGCGGATCAGGAACAGCTTGCGCTCGAAATCGGCATTGCTGGCGGCATCGCGGCCGGCACCGATGAAGACCTGCACGTGGTGCGGTTCGGTCGCTGCGATATCCGGCGCCTTGGAGAGCGAGGAATTATCGACCGGCACATCGCGGAAGCCGAGGAACTGCTGCCCCTCTTCGCCGATGACGTCGACAATGACCTTCTTGTAATGCTCGATGCGGGAAGGATCGCGCGGCATGAAGATGTGGCCGACAGCATATTCACCGGCCTTCGGCAGGGTGACGCCCTGCGCCGCCATTTCCTCGCGGAAGAAGCGGTCGGGGATCTGCACGAGAATGCCCGCGCCATCGCCCATCAGGGGATCGGCGCCAACGGCGCCGCGATGCGTCAGGTTTTCAAGGATGAACAGGCCGTCCTTGACGATCTGGTGCGACTTCTGACCCTTCATATGGGCAACGAAGCCGACGCCGCAGGCATCATGTTCATTGGCGGGATCGTAAAGACCCTGCCTTTCCGGCAAACCGCCCGCGAAACGCGCTTTCGCAGAAACGGGTGCGGCCGCAGCCGCGGTGGGACAGTCTGTGGTCAGGGTGGCGGCGGCGATTTCCGCCTGCGGCTTGTTCGTCATTTTTGTCCCTCCTGCAAAATTACTTGCATGGTTTCATGCGAAGATCCGGCTCGACACGAATTTTCGCTTCCCGCAAAATCCGCATTCAATCCGGCTCGACCAAATTTAGGACAGCAAAGCTGTCTCAATTCACGAGGATTTTGGCAGAAACAGGCGAATTTAGCAAGGGCGCGAATCCAATTAGTGAAAGCCCCATTTTGCAGCGAAGTTTCGATACTGACCTATTGCGCGAAACTTTCTTATCGCAACACCCGCCGAGCCATTGCTTTCATTGCCGGATTTGCCAATCGCAATCTTAGGTCATAGAACTTTGCCGTTCATCGCGCCACGCATTCCCAAACCAGAACCCCAGCCATCGGAAAGCCTTCAGAGATGTTTTTTGCTTCAGACAATTGGGCCGGCGCCCACCCTGCCGTCAACGAACGGCTTTCGCGGGAATCCACGCGCTTTGCCGCCGCTTACGGCACCAGCGAACTCGATCTCTCCATCGAAAAGCGCTTCAACGAGATTTTCGAGCGCGAGGTCGCGGTGTTTTTCGTCGCCACCGGCACGGCGGCCAATTCGCTTTCGCTGGCCAGCATCGCCCGCGCCGGTGGCCTGACCTTCTGTCACTCCGAAGCGCATGTGATCGAGGACGAATGCGGCGCGCCGGATTTCTTTTCCGGCATGCGCATGGTCGCCGTCGAGGGACCGAACGGCAAGATGTTGCCGGAGAACCTGATCGAGCGCATTGCGCGTTATCCGCAGGATGCCGTGCATCACGGCCGCGCCGCAGCCATCACCATGACGCAGGCGACCGAGGCCGGCACGGTCTACACACTCGATGAAATCGACGTCATCGCCAAAATCGCAAAAGACAACGGCCTGCCGCTGCATATGGACGGCGCCCGTTTCGCCAATGCGCTGGCCGCCCTCGGCACCACCCCCGCCGAAATGACCTGGAAACGCGGCGTCGACGTCCTGTCTTTCGGCGGCACGAAAAATGGCTGCTGGTGCGCGGAAGCCATCGTCTTCTTCGATCCCTCGCTCGCCCGGGATTTTTCCTTCCTGCGCAAGCGCACCGCCCAGCTTTTTTCCAAGTCGCGCTTCATCGCCGCGCAGTTCGAGGCCTATCTGCAGGACGATCTCTGGCTTGGGCTCGCCAACCACGCCAATGCCATGGCCAACCGGCTGCGCGCCGGTTTCGCTTCACTGAACAGCGCCCGCCTTGCCTGGCCGACCCAGGCCAATGAAGTTTTCGCCATTCTGCCAAAGGCCGCCGCCGAAGCCGCCACGGCAAAGGGTGCGAAGTTCTATGACTGGCTGGAGCCGCGCGACATGCCAGAAAAGGTCGGCAAGGACGAAGTGCTGATCCGCATGGTCACCAGCTTTGCGACGACCGAGGCCGATGTCGACGAATTCCTGTCGATCTGCGCCGCCGTTTAAACTATCGGAGGGCGTCGCCTTGCGGCGCCCTCATACCTCCTGCAGCCGGTAACCGACCCCGGTTTCCGTCAGAATATAGCGCGGCTGATCCGGGATTTTTTCGATCTTCTGGCGAAGCTGGCGCACATAGACCCGCAAATATTGCACATCGGTCAGTTCGTCCCAGACATGCTCCAGCAGGAAACGGTGCGTCAGCACCTTGCCGGCATGCTGCACCAGAACCCGCAGGATGTCATATTCCTTGGGCGAGAGCTTCACCTCCCGATCCTCCACCTTGACGATGCGCCTGACCAGATCGACGGAAAGATCGCCGGTCTGGAATACCGGCCTCTCCCCCTGGCTTTGCAGACGATGGCGCAGGGCGACACGGATGCGGGCGACGAGTTCGTTCATGCCGAAAGGCTTGGTGATATAGTCATCCGCCCCCAGTTCCAGCGCCCTGACGATACCCGCCTCATCCGTGCGGCTGGAGAGAATGATGACCGGCAGCGCCAGCCCTTCGCCGCGCCATTTCGCCAGAAGATCATGACCCGACATATCCGGCAGGCCGAGATCGAGAACGACGAGATCTGGCTTGTCCTCACTGACCAGCTCCATGGCCACCTTCGCATTCATCGCCTCACTCACCGCATATTCTTGGGTCGACAGCCCCACGCGCAAAAGCTTGCGGATCGGCGGTTCGTCGTCGACGATCAGAATACGAACGGCGGAATTGGTCATTTCCGATCTCCCTCAGCGGCATAGCTGCTTGTCGCCGGCAATCGCGCCTTAATCATGGTCTATCACCGGCGCATCGGCGGGAACCGGCAGACTGACGGTAAACTGCGCACCGGTACGACCCGACCTGTTTTCCGCGCGGATCGAGCCGCCCATGGCCTCGATAAACCCCTTGCAGATGGATAGTCCCAGGCCCGTTCCGGCCTGCACATGGTCCGCCTTGCGCACCCGGTAGAAACTGTCAAAGACCCGTTCCGTATCGTCGGGTGGAATACCCGGCCCCGCATCCGCCACGGAGAGGAAGATATTCTTGCCCTGCCGCCAGCCGCGAATTTCGATGGCGGTATGTTCGGGAGCGTATTTGGCGGCATTGTCGATGAGATTGAACAGAACCTGTTCGAAAAGCACGGGATCGACCTTCAGCATCGGCAGGTCGGAGGGAATATCCAGAACGATCTCATGCCTGACGACGATTTTCGCCGCACGCGAAAGTGCGGTTCCAACCATATCGCCCACGAAATGCAGGCCGTAATTCGGCTCCATCGCGCCCGAACCTATCCGCGTCATATCAAGAAGATTGGAGATGAAGCGGTTCAGCCGCTCGGATTCCTCGATGATCGTCGAAAGCAGTTCGGCGCGGGCATCCGGCGGGATGTCCTCGGCGAAATCCTTCAGCGTTCCGGCCGAACCCAGAATGGCCGCAAGCGGCGTTTTAAGGTCGTGGGAGATGGATGTCAGGAGCGCGGTGCGCAGCCGGTCGGTTTCCGCCGCAAGCCTTGCCCGGTCGACATCCGAGACGAGCTGAATCCGCTCGATGGCGAGCGCCGCCTGATCGGCCAGGGCATCGAACAGCCGCTGCTGTTCCGGCGTCAGAAGCGGGCCGAGCCGGTCATCGTCCAGCCCCACCACGCCGACGGCGCCGCTGCCGGTGCGCAGGGGCAGGTAAAGACGTTTGGCGCCGGGAAGCGTATCCGCGCCCCTGCCTGCGGCCTTGTTATGTTCCCAGGCCCATTGCGCGGCGGCAATATCGGCATCCACCAGCGTATCGTCCGGCGGATATCCCGCCTTGACCGTGATCGTATTGTTTTCCGGCAAAAGCAGAACGATCCGAACCTTCAGCATCGAGGCCATCTGGAAAGCGGCCGCCCACAACACATCGTCCAGCGTTCCCGTCACCGAAAGCTTCTTGGAGAACAGATATAAATCTTCCGTCGTTCGCGCTCTTGCCCGCGCGGCGGCGGCCTGCCGTTGCACGGCCGCGGTAAGATTGGAGGCGACAAGCGCCACGCCGAGATAAAACAGCAGCGCCACGACACTTTCGGGATCGCGAACGGTCAGGGTGTAACGCGGCTCAAGGAAGAAAAAATTGAATGCAAAAGCGCCGAGCAGGGAGGCATAAAGCGCTGGCCCCAGCCCGCCGCGCACGGCGGCGGCCAGAACCGCCATCAGGAACACCAGCGCCAGATTTCGAACATCGAGTGTCTGGTCGAGCACGATGCCGGCCACGATCGCCAAGCCGACGAAAAGGGTGCTGTTAAGATAAGGCCTTATGGAACGATGCGCTTGTGCCGAGGCCGGCTTTGCGGCCTGGCCCGGTTTCTCTTCTTTTTTATCGCCGGAAATGACGTGAACGCTGATATCGCCCGCATGGTCGATCAGATCATGCGTCAGCGAACGTTGAAAAATCCGCTGCCACCAGGATTTTCGCGGGCGGCCGATGATGATGTGGGTGAAATTATTGGCGTTGGCGTAGGAGATGATCTCCCGCGTCAGGTCGAGCGCCGGCAGGGTCACCGTCTCGCCGCCGAGCTGCTGCGCGAGCCGCATGGTGCCGGCCAGCCGGTCCTTCTCCGTCTCCGACAATTGTTGCGAACGCGGTGTATCGAGATGCAGCGCCGTCCAGGGCGCGCGCAGACGATCTGCCTGCCGGCGGGCATAACGCACCAGCCCCGGACCGTTGCCGCCATGATCGAGACAGACCAGCACCCTGTCTCCTGCCGCCCAGGGGCCGGAAATGGCATGGGACTGCATGTGGTTGAGCAATTGCTCATCCACGCGTTGCGCAGTGCGCCGCAGCGCAAGCTCTCGCAACGCCGTCAGATTGCCGCGCGAGAAATAATTCTCGATGGCGCGCCGGGCGGTGCGGGGCAGATAAACCTTGCCATCCTGCAGCCGCTTGATCAGATCGTCCGGCGTAATATCGATGATTTCGACATCGTCGGCCCGGTCGATGATGCTGTCCGGCACTGTTTCTCGAACGCGGATGCGGGTGATCTGCGCAACGACATCGTTCAGGCTTTCGACATGCTGGATGTTCAGCGTCGTATAGACGTCGATGCCCTGCGCGAGGATTTCCTGAACGTCCATGTAGCGCTTGGGGTGGCGGCTGCCGGCGGCATTGGTGTGGGCCAGTTCATCGACCAGAACCAGGGCGGGACGACGGGCGAGAATGGCATCGAGATCCATCTCTTCCAGCACCTGACCGCGATAATCGATACGCCGGCGCGCGACGATCTCGAAACCCTGCACCAGCGTTTCGGTTTCCCGGCGGCCATGGGTTTCCACAACGCCGATGACGGCATCCACCCCATCGGCCAGCTTCGCACGGCCGGACATCAGCATTTCATAGGTCTTGCCGACGCCCGGTGCCGCCCCTAAAAATATCTTCAGCCGGCCCCGCGCCTCGCGCCGGGCGTTTTCCAGCAGCGCATCGGGCGACGGTCGGCTCGGCATATCGCGATTGTCGTCAGGCATTTAACCCACCAGTGGTCGAGGCTATGGCTTGCGAACAAGCCATAGCCATTTCAGTTCATGAGCCGGCTGCGTCAAGAGCCATGTTGAGCGCCAGCACATTCACGACCGGCTCTCCCATGAATCCGAGTTCCGGTCCTTCGACATGGCGCTCGACGATGGTACGCAGGGATGCCTCATCCATGCCCCTTGCCCTGGCGACACGGGGAACCTGAAAATAAGCGGCCTCCGGCGAAACATGCGGATCAAGGCCGCTGCCCGAGGCCGTCACCAGATCGGCCGGAACCTCGGCCGCCGGATTTTCGGCTTTTGCGGCCTCGTAGTCCTGTTTCACCCGGTCGATAAGCTTGGCGCTCGTCGGGCCGAGATTGGAGCCGGACGACGAAGCGGCATTGTAACCATCGCCGGCAGCCGATGGCCTGCCATGGAAATATTTCTCACCGGCAAAGGTCTGCCCGATCAATTGCGAACCCACAACCGCACCACTCTTTTCGATGAGGCTGCCATTGGCCTGAAAGGGGAAGATCGCCTGAGCGAGACCCGTCATGCCCAGAGGATAGGCAAGGCCGGTGATGGCGGTGGTGGCGAGGATGAGCACCAGTGCGGGACGAAGCTGTTTGAACATTGTCTTTACTCCTCAGGCAAGACCGAGCGCCGTGATGGCGAGGTCGATGGCCTTGATGCCGATGAAGGGAACGATGATGCCGCCGAGGCCATAGATGACCAGATTGCGCGACAGCAGCGCGCCCGCGCCGATCGGCCGATATTTGACGCCCTTCAGCGACAGCGGGATGAGCGCGATGATGATGAGCGCGTTGAAGATGATCGCCGACAGGATGGCGCTCTGCGGTGTCGAAAGCCCCATCACATTCAGAACGCCGAGCTGCGGATAGAGCGCCAGGAACATTGCCGGGATAATGGCGAAATATTTGGCGATATCGTTGGCGATAGAGAACGTCGTCAGCGCGCCGCGCGTCATCAGCAATTGCTTGCCGATTTCGACGATCTCGATGAGCTTGGTCGGATCGCTGTCGAGATCGACCATATTGCCCGCCTCGCGTGCCGCCACCGTGCCGGTGTTCATGGCAACGCCGACATCGGCCTGCGCCAGCGCAGGTGCGTCGTTGGTGCCATCGCCGCACATGGCGACGAGCTTGCCCTTGGCCTGTTCCTCGCGGATAAGCTCCAGCTTGTTTTCCGGTGTCGCCTGGGCAAGGAAATCATCGACGCCGGCTTCCGCCGCGATGGCGGCGGCCGTCATGGGGTTGTCGCCGGTGATCATAACCGTGCGGATGCCCATGCGGCGAAGCTCTGCGAAACGCTCGCGAATGCCGCCCTTGACGATGTCCTTCAACTGCACGACGCCGAGCAGCTTTCCATCCCGCACGACGGCGAGCGGCGTGCCGCCGGTCTTGGCGATCTCTTCCGCAATTGTCCGGATGCCGCGTGCGGCGTCCGTTTCGGTTTTGACGGCAAGCGCCACATTGCCCTGTTGCGGAGCGCCGCCATCAACATAAGCAAGAACGGCATCGACTGCGCCCTTGCGAATGGAGGAGCCCTCGAAATCGACACCGCTCATGCGGGTCTGGGCGGTGAAGGGCACGAAGTTCGCATGCAGCTTCTGCATGTCGCGGGCGCGGATGCCGTATTTTTCCTTGGCGAGAACCACGATGGAACGGCCTTCCGGCGTTTCGTCGGCAAGGGATGCAAGCTGCGCCGCATCGGCCAGTTCCTGCTCGGAAACGCCGGCAACGGGGCGAAACTCGGTCGCCTGCCGGTTACCGAGAGTGATGGTGCCGGTCTTGTCGAGCAGCAACGTATCCACATCGCCGGCAGCCTCGACGGCGCGGCCGGACATGGCCAGCACGTTAAAGCGCACCAGCCGGTCCATGCCGGCAATGCCGATGGCGGACAGAAGCGCGCCGATGGTGGTGGGGATGAGCGTCACGAACAGCGCCACCAGCACGATGATCGGGATGGAACCGCCGGCATAGGCCGCAAAGCTTGGAATGGTCGCGGTGGCCAGAACGAAGATCAGCGTCATGCCCGCGAGCAGAATGTTGAGCGCGATCTCGTTCGGCGTCTTCTGGCGTTCAGCGCCTTCGACCAGCGAAATCATCCGGTCGAGGAAGGTGGAACCGGCGGCGGCGGTGATGCGAACCCTGATCCAGTCCGACAGCACCTGCGTGCCGCCGGTAACGGCCGAGCGATCACCGCCGGATTCGCGGATGACGGGGGCGGATTCGCCTGTTATCGCCGCCTCGTTGACGGAGGCGACACCTTCGATGACCTCACCGTCGGAGGGAATGATATCGCCCGCCTCGACGAGAACGACATCGTTCACCTTCAGGCTGGTGCCCGCCACCATCTTATACTGGCTGCGATCATCGCCGGTGAGCAGTTTCGCCTGGGTTTCGGTGCGGGTCCGGCGCAGCGAATCCGCCTGCGCCTTGCCGCGCCCTTCGGCGACGGCTTCCGCGAAATTGGCGAACAATACGGTGAACCAGAGCCAGAGATTGATCTGGAAGGAGAAACCGAGATTGGCGCTGCCGATGATGAGGTCGCGAATGAACAGAACGGTGGTCAGCACCGACACCGTCGCCACCACGAACATGACGGGGTTGCGCGCAAGCGTGCGCGGATTGAGCTTTTTGAATGCGGCGGCAATCGCCGGCACGAGAATGCGAGAATCGAGGATGCTCGCTTGTTTGGACTGGCTCATGAAGAGGCTCCAGCGTTTGAAACAGGGCGACCGATGAAGGTCGATCAGCCCGTGATAACTTCGAGAGCGATGACGGCGGCGACGAGAGCCGCCATCATCGCGAGAATGAGATTGGAAGCGCACCAGCCGCCGGGCGTGGCGCTCCCTTTGACGGGAGCGCCTTTGCCGTCGGAGACGATGCGGTTACTTCGGGACTTGTCGTTCATGGCGTCACCTCAGAAGAGCTGGCCTGCCGCCATCACCAGATGTTCGGCAACGGGGCCGAGCGCCAGTGCAGGCAGGAAGGTAAGGCCGCCGACAATCAGGATCGTGCCAACCAGCAGGCCGACAAAAAGCGGGCCATCCGTCGGGAAGGTGCCAGCCGAGGCCGGAACGGTCTTCTTGGTGACCAGCGAACCGGCAATGGCAAGTGCCGGAATGATGACCAGAAAACGTCCCATCAGCATGCCAAAGCCAAGCGTGATGTTGTACCAGGTCGTATTGCCGGTGAGGCCGCCGAAGGCCGAGCCGTTATTGGCCGCCGCCGAGGTATAGGCATAGAGAATTTCGGAGAAGCCGTGCGGCCCCGCCGTGCCGATTGACGCGACCGCCGAGGGCAGCACGGTGGCCGTTGCCGTGAAGACCAGCATGGCGAGCGGCAGGCAGAGAATGGCCAGAACCGCCATCTTCATTTCCTTGGCCTCGATCTTCTTGCCGAGATATTCCGGCGTGCGCCCGACCATCAGACCCGCCACGAAGATGGCGATGACGATGAAGAGCAGAATGCCGTAGAAACCCGCGCCGACACCGCCGACGATCACTTCACCCAGCTGCATGTTGATGAGCGGGATAAGGCCGCCCAGCGCCGTGAAGCTGCCATGCATGGCATTGACAGCACCGCAGGAGGCCGCCGTGGTGATGACCGCGAAGAGCGACGAGAGCGCCACGCCGAAGCGGACCTCCTTGCCTTCCATATTGCCGCCGGCTAGACCGAAACCGTGCATCAGCGGGTTTCCGGCCGCTTCCGCCCAATAGGTGACGGCGACGCCGGCGATGAACAGCGTACCCATGGCGGCGAGAATCGCCCAGCCCTGGCGCTGGTTACCGACCATACGGCCGAAGACGTTGGTAAAGGCTGCGCCAATGGCGAAGATCGACACCATCTGGATCATGTTGGAAATGGCATCCGGGTTCTCGAAGGGATGCGCCGAATTGGCGTTGAAGAAGCCGCCGCCATTGGTGCCCAGCATCTTGATCGCCAGCTGCGACGCGACGGGGCCGACGGCAATCGTCTGCTGCGCGCCTTCCAGCGTCTGGGCATTCACATAGGCGCCCAGCGTCTGCGGCACGCCAAGCCAGACATAAACAAGGGTCAGCAGGATGCAGAGGGGCAGAAGCACGTAAAGCGTGGCACGGATCATATCAACCCAGAAATTGCCGATGGCCTTGCCGGATGCACGCGCGAAGGCGCGGATCAGCCCGAGTGCAATCGCAATGCCGGTGGCGGCGGAAACGAAATTCTGCACGGTGAGACCGGCCATCTGGGTCAGATAGGACAGGGTGCTTTCGCCGCCATAATTCTGCCAGTTGGTGTTGGTGACGAAGCTGACCGCCGTATTGAAGGACAATTCCGGTCCCACGGCCGCCATTCCCTGCGGATTATAGGGCAGCACCGCCTGAAAGCGCATCAGGGCATAAAGCAGGGCAAAACCGAGCAGGTTGAAGAGAAGCATGGAGAAAGCATAGGTCGTCCAGTGCTGCTCCTCACGCTCGCTTGTCCCGGCAAGGGCATAAAGGCCGCGCTCGACCGGTGCGAGAACCGGTGACAGCAGGGTGCGCTCGCCATTAAAGACACGCGCCATATAGAAGCCGAGCGGCTTCACCAGCGCAAAAATGATCCCGCAAAACAGCAGAATCTGAAACCATCCATTGAGGGTCATGGTATTGAACTTTCAATAGCCGCCGCTTCCCGATCAGAAACGTTCGGGGCGAATGAGAGCATAGGTGAGATAGGCGGCGATAAAGACCGTGACGGCGCCGCTCAAGATATAGTCGAATGTCATCGCGGCCTCCGTCTAAAGCCGGTCGCAGGCGCGCGTATAGGCAAAGCAGAGGGCGAAAAACACCGTGGCTGCGCCGATCAGAACAACATCCATCATCGATGGGACTCCTTTTTATTCGAGGAGCCGGACAGGAAGAAAAGCGCCGTCATGTGGGACGTCGCTTTTCATTCTTTCTGGCTGAGAAGGGAACACCATCCCTTCCCGCACAGAAGAATGCACCCGAACCGCATAAAGGTTCGAGACGGCCACAGAGACAATAAAATAGGAATCCTATAGGAATTTCGATGCCCGCCGGTCGCGGGCATCGCTGCCGCTACTTAGAGTTTTGGCGCATTTCCGGACGGAAAACCGGGGTCCACTTTTCCTGGAAATGCTCTAAGCGAGCGGGCTGTCACCGAAAGCGGAAACGATGGTTTCCGCCGGACTTTTACCGGCCAGCAGCGCGGCCAGCAAAATGCGGGCCTGGCCCGGGCGAAGCGTGGATGAATGCACGGCGCCCGCCGCGACAAGATCATGCCCGCCGCCACCGCCGCCATAAGTCGCCACCAGCCGCCCTTCCGGCACACGGCTGGAAACGATGACGGGAACGCCGCGTTCGGCGCAGCGCTTCACGGCTTCGGCGATACGCGGATTGGCGTTGCCGGAACCGAGTGCGGCAAGGACGATGCCTTTCGCGCCCGCCTGCAGGCTTGCATCGATATGGGTCGCGTCACAGCCGGGATGAATGGCGACGATATCGACGCGCTGATCGGTTACCGGGGCGGAAAGCCGCAGCGTTGCGGCAGCGGCCAGCGGCCGGGCGGAGCGGAAGGCGTCCGCTTCGTCCGCGCTCAGCTTATAAAGCCCCCAGGCCGGCAGACAGCGGCCGCCGAAGGAAAGGAGCACGCCTTTTGCGGCATTCGCCTGATCGAGCGCTGTTTCTATGGCCCGGGCCAGATTGGCCGGCCCGTCCGCGTCCTTATGGTCTGCAGTAAACTGTGCGCCGGTGAAGACCACCGGCTTTGTGATGGCCCGCTGCAAATGCACGAGCAGCGAGGATTCTTCCATGGCGTCGGTGCCATGCAGAACCACGATGCCGGCAACGGCGGGATCATCGAGCTCGGCGCCCACAGCATCGCTGATGCGCTGCATGTCTGCCAATGTCAGGCTGGAGGAATCCTTCGCCATCAGGTCGACCGGCTTCAGCCGGGCGTTGATCTGCGGAACCAGCGCCAGCAGGTCCTCACCCGAAAGGCTGGGCGTGCTGACGCCATCGGCGCCACGCCGGCTGGCGATGGTGCCGCCGGTGGCGATGACCGCCACCAGAGGCGTTGCGTCCTGCCCGCTCACTGCGATGCTCCCGCACGCTCGTCCGCAAGGCGGTAGATGCGGTCACGCAAGAGATACCAGCCGATGACGAGCGCCGGGATGATGACCAGCAGCGAGGCGATGGTCCAGGAGCCGACGGGATAGTCGAAGGCCATCAGCACCAGCACGCCGAACAGGAAGATGAGCGTGAGAATGCCGGTATAGGGCGCGCCAAACATACGGAAATCCGGACGCACGAGTTCACCGCGCTCAGAAAGCTGCCAGAGCTTCAACTGGCAGAGCACGATGACTGCCCATGCGCAGATAATGCCAAGCGCCGAGAGGTTGAGCGCAATCTCGAAGGCCGAAGCGGGAACGACGGCGTTCAGCGCCACGCCGAGAACAGTGACAACGGCAGTCACCGCGATGCCGCCATAGGGCACGCCGTTCTTGTTCATCTTCGCAAGTGCGGCCGGCGCCGAGCCGGAAACCGCCATCGAATGCAGGATGCGGCCGGTGGAATAAAGCCCGGCATTGAGCGAGGACAGCACGGCGGTCAGAACCACGAGGTTCATGATCACGTCAGCGCCCTGAACGCCGATGGAACCGAAGAAGGTGACGAAGGGGCTCTCGCCGGCCTTGTAGGCGGTATAGGGCAAAAGCAGCGCGAACAGCAGCACCGAACCGACATAAAAGACCACGAGACGGAGAACCACGGCGCGGATGGCGCGGGGCATGACCTTGCGCGGGTCTTCCGTCTCGCCTGCCGCCGTGCCGATCAGTTCGATGGAGGCATAAGCGAAGACGACGCCCTGTATGATGACGAAGGCTGGCAAAATGCCGTTCGGGAAGAAGCCGCCATTATCCGTGATGATGCTGAAGCCGGTGACGTGGCCTTCGATGGGGGTGCCGAAGATGACGAAATAAATGCCGACCACGAGGAAGATCGCAAGCGCCAGCACCTTGATGAGGCTGAACCAGAATTCAAGCTCGCCGAAGACCTTCACCGACAGCATGTTCATGGCCAGCACGACCAGAAGTGCCGTCATCGCGAAGACCCACTGGTCGATACCCGCAAGCCACGGAACATATTGCTTGAAGAAATTCATGTAGAGGGCGACGGCGGTCACATCCGCCACCGAAGTCATGGCCCAGTTCAGCCAATACATCCAGCCGGCCGCGAAGGCCATTTTCTCGCCGTAGAACTCACGGGCGTAGGACACGAAGGAACCGGAGCTCGGGCGGTGCATGATCAGCTCGCCGAGTGCGCGCAGCACCAGAAACGCAAAGAAGCCACAAAGCGCATAAACGAAGACCAGCGCGGGGCCTGCCTGCGCAAGACGCCCACCCGCACCGAGGAAAAGCCCAGTGCCGATGGCGCCGCCAATGGCGATCATCTGGATCTGACGCGGCTTGAGGGCCTTGTGGTAACCGAGGTCTTCTTCGACGAAGACCTCACGGTCGGCAGACGCCGTTTTCCCAGAATGCATGGATATTTATCCTCCCGATAAAGTGCTTGCAGTCGGCGATAAGCCGGAAATGAAAATGAAACTGGCACAGTCCGCGCTGGAATATGGCCAGCATGCATGCTCATGCGTGCTGTAAAGCTGCATGACAGATTTTCGCTCCTCATAATGGCAGATAATGCCGTTCGTCAAGCGTATTCGATATGATTGACCTTCTCCTCCACCCCAATTAAGGTCAAAAAATCTGTAAGACAGCTTTACAGATATAGCAACGCTTAAAAGCCAGTGGAGGAAAAAGTGAGCGTGACGCGCAAGGAGCATGATTTGCTCGGGACGAAGGAAATTCCGGCGGATGTCTATTGGGGCGTGCACACGGCGCGCGCCGTGGAAAACTTCAAGATCACCGGGGTGACCATCGGCCATAACCCCTATCTCGTCCGGGGACTGGCCTATGTGAAGGAGGCGGCGGCACGCGCAAATCACGAGCTCGGCCTTCTCGACACGGAACGCATGGAAGCCATCGCCGCAGCCTGCCGCGAAATCCGCGCCGGTGCGCTGCACGAGCAATTCGTGGTGGATGAAATTCAGGGCGGAGCCGGCACTTCCACCAACATGAACGCCAATGAGGTCATCGCCAACCGTGCGCTCGAACTGCTCGGACACGAAAAAGGCGATTATGCCCGCCTTCACCCCAATGACCATGTCAATCTCAGCCAGTCGACCAACGACGCCTATCCGACCGCGATCAATGTCGGGCTGATCGAGGCCATCGACGATCTGGCGGCTTCCATGGGCGTGCTGAAGGATGCCTTCGACCGCAAGGCGCAGGAATTCGCGGGCTTCATCAAGATCGGCCGCACGCAATTGCAGGACGCGGTGCCGATGACGCTCGGCCAGGAATTCCGCACCTTCGTGGTGATGCTGGGAGAAGATCAGGCGCGCCTCATCGAATCCGCCGCACTTCTGCACGAGATCAATCTTGGCGCCACCGCCATCGGCACCGGGCTGAATGCACCCCGTGGTTATGCCGAGCTTGCCTGCCAGCATCTGGCGGAACTGACCGGACGACCGCTGATGACGGCGGCAGACCTTATCGAAGCCACACAGGACCCCGGCGCCTTCGTGCATCTCTCCGGCGTGCTGAAACGCGTTGCCGTGAAGCTGTCGAAAACCTGCAACGACCTTCGTCTGCTCTCTTCCGGCCCGCGCGCCGGTATCGGCGAAATCACCCTGCCCTCCGTTCAGGCGGGTTCCAGCATCATGCCCGGCAAGATCAACCCGGTCATTCCCGAAGTGGTCAATCAGGTGGCCTATGCGGTGATCGGCAACGACATAACCATCACCATGGCGGCCGAAGCCGGGCAATTGCAGCTGAACGCCTTCGAGCCGATCATCGTGCGCGCTCTTTCCCAAAGCATCAGCCAACTGAGCGCCGCGTGCCGCACGCTGGCGGAACGCTGCGTCGACGGCATCGTGGCCAATCCGGCGATCATGGCGCAGCGCGTGGAAGAGTCCATCGGTCTCGCCACCGCGCTCAACCCGCTGATTGGTTATTATGCGGCGACGGAAGTGGCGAAGGAAGCGCTTGCCAGCGGCCGCACCGTGCCGCAGGTGGTTCTGGAACGCGGTTATCTAACGGATGCGCAATTGCAGCAGGCGCTGAGCCCGCGGCACCTTGCCAACCTGCCCGCCGTCACGGCTGGCGAAGCCGATCTTCGCCAATAATCGTCGTCACCACCTGCTTCACCTGCCCAAGGTGAAGCTCCATCGCCTCCCGCGCCTCGGGCGCTGAACCCCGCCGGATCGCCTCGACGATCCGGCGGTGCTCGAAATTCGAGGCGACGCGACGACCGGCCATCAGGTTGACCATCTCTGACTGTTGGGAAAGGGCCTCGCGGGCATCGGCCACCACCTTGGCGAACAGCCTGTTGGCCGATGCTTCCGCAATGGCGCAATGGAATTGCCCATCCAGCAGCACCCAGGGATGCGGCCTTTCTTCGGCTTCCATCCGATCACAGAGGTCAAGCAGGACTTCCAGCTGAGCATCCGTGCGCCGCAACGCCGCCCAACCGGCCGCAGGAACTTCGATGAAGGGGCGGGCTTCGATCAGATCGCGGGCGGAATAGGCGCCGTAATTCAATTCGGAAGGCGGGGTCGGAGTCATCACATAGGTGCCGCTTCCGGTGCGGGTCTGCGTCAGCCCCAGGGTCTGGAGCGACCGCAAAGCCTCGCGAATAATCGGCCGGCTGACACCATATCGGGCGGCCAGATGGGCTTCGGAAGGCAGCCGGGTGCCGACCGCAAGCTGCCCCGAGGTGATGGCGGAACGGATATCATCGAACACCGCTTCTGCGGCATTCTTGCGATTGATCGGCTGCGCATCCGACAGCCAATCCGACAACCCGCCCATCTTTAAACCCTCCGCACTCTCAATATGTTCGCAATATCAACGCGAAACCAGAATCGTCCAAACGCAAAAAGGACGGCCGCCGCTCTCGCGGCCAAGCCGACCTTCCTAACATTATCCTGCCCGCCGGAACAACGACGGCGGATATTTTTGTTGGAGCGAGGGTACGGTATCGCCGCACCCTCGCTCCGCGCCAGATATTACGCCTTGATTTCCGCTACCCCCGGCTTGTCATCCTCACGCGGGATGCGGAACCACGCGACATAGAGCGCCGGCAGGAAAAGCAGCGTAAGCGCCGTGCCCACCACGATACCGCCCATCATCGCATAGGCCATCGGCCCCCAGAAGATTTCCCGCGATATGGGGATGAGGGCAAGCGTGGCCGCCGCCGCCGTCAGCATGATCGGCCGCATGCGATGCTCGGTCGCCTCGATGACGGCGCGCCATGCCGAGACCCCTTCGCTTCTCAGATGCTCGATCTGCACGACGAGAATGACCGAGTTGCGGATCAGGATGCCAATCAGCGCCAGCACGCCGAGAATGGCGACGAAGCCCATCGGCGCATTGGAGAAGAGCAGCGCCACCACGACGCCGATCAGGGCAGTCGGCGCCACGGCGAAGACCAGGAACAGCCGGCTGAAGCTCTGCAACTGGATCATCAGGATGGTCGCCATCGCAAACAGCATCATCGGCACCACGGCAACGATTGGCCCTTGCGAATCCGCGCTGGATTCTACCGAGCCGCCCGTCTCCAGCGTGTAGCCGACGGGAAGCGCTTTCTGGAACGCCTCGATCTTCGGCTTTAGCTGTTCCACGATTGTGGCGGGCTGCGTCGAGCCGATGACGGCGGCCTTGACGGTGACAGTCGGAATCCGGTCGCGACGCCAGATGGTCGGCTGCTCCAGCTCATAACGGAAATTGGCGATTGCCGAGAGCGGCACGGCCTTGCCGTTGGTTGCCGGCAATTGCAGGTTTTGCAAGGTCTCGATGGAGCCGCGCTCCGAAAGCTGCGCCCGCGCCACCACGTTGACGAGGTAGATATCGTCCCTCACCTGCGTGACTGTGGAGCCTTCGACAATGCTGTTCATGGCATTGGCGATGTCTTCCGAGGAGACGCCAAGCTGGCGGGCCTTGTCCTGCAGAACATCCACTTTCACCACACGCGTCGGCTCGTTCCAGTCCATCACCATGTTGGACAGCAGCCGGTGTTCGCCGACGATGCCCGACAATTGCTGCCCAAGCTCGCGCACCTTCTGGATATCAGGACCGCTGAGGCGATATTGCACCGGCTTTCCGACCGGCGGACCGATATCGAGCAGTTTCACGAAGGCGTCGGTGCCGATAAAAGTCTTGTTCAGATAGTCCTGCAACTCGGCGCGCACCTTATCGCGCACATCCAGCCCCTTGGTGACGATGACCGTCTGGCCGAAGGTGACATCCGGCGTCTGCACGTCGAAGGACAGGATGAAACGCGGCGCGCCTTCACCAACATAGGTTGTCCAATGGTCGATATCCGGATTCTTGGCCAGCATTTCCTGCTCGAACTGCGCCATCTGCCGGTTGGTTTCGGCAATGGAACTGTTCTGCGGCAGGTTCCAGTCAACGATCAGCTCCACGCGGTCGGATGAGGGGAAGAACTGCTGCTGCACAAGGCTCATGCCGCCAACGGAAAGACCGAACAGCGCAATGGTGAGGATAATCGTCACCCAGCGCCAGCGCAGCGCCCGGCCGAGAAGCCAGGAAAAGGCGGAGGCAAAGCGGCCCTTTTTCTCATGGTGCGATTTCATCGTCTTCGGCAGGATCGTCACGCCGAGCAGCGGCGTGAACAAAACCGCGACGATCCATGACACGATCAGCGAAACGGCGATCACCACAAAAAGCGTGAAGGTGAATTCACCCGCCGCGCTGTTGTTGAGGCCGACCGGAATGAAGCCGGCGACGGTGACCAGCGTACCGGTCAGCATCGGGAAAGCGGTCGAGGTGTAAACATAGGTCGCCGCTTTCCTGAGATCGTCTCCGACCTCAAGCCGCGCGACCATCATCTCGACCGCAATCATCGCATCGTCGACGAGAAGCCCGAGCGCGATGATGAGGGCGCCCAGAGAGATACGCTGCAAGGAAATGCCGGTATATTCCATGTAGACGAAGGTGATCGCCAGCACGAGCGGAATGGAAACCGCAACCACCATGCCGGCCCTGAGGCCAAGGCTGATGAAGCTGATGACGAGAACGATGGCGATGGCCTCGAACAGCGCCGAGGTGAAGCCAGAGACCGCCTCATCGACCACGGCCGGCTGATCGGACACGCGATGCACATCGACGCCAACAGGCAGATCAGCCACCACCCGCTTCATCTCAGCATCCAGCGCCTCACCGAAATGCAGCAGGTTCGCGCCGGTTTTCATGCCGATAGCAAGGCCGATGGCCGGCTGGCCGTTGAAGCGGAACAGCGAGGACGGCGGATCGACATAACCGCGCCGGATCGTCGCCACTTCCGTCAGCGGGAAAAACCGGTTGTTGACCCGCAGATTGATGGACCGCAGGCTGTCTTCCGAGGTGAACTGGCCGCTGACGCGCAGCGCCACACGCTCAGGCCCTGCATTGACGAAGCCGGATTGCGTGACGGCGTTCTGGGCTTGCAGCGTCTTGATGATCGACTGCTGGTCGATGCCGAGCGCCGCGATCTGCCGCGTGGAAAACTCCAGATAGATCGTCTCATCCTGTGCGCCGATGACATCGACCTTGCCGATATTGTCGACGGTCAGCACCTTCGCACGGG
Organism: Agrobacterium leguminum; assembly: GCF_015704895.1. GTDB lineage: Bacteria > Pseudomonadota > Alphaproteobacteria > Rhizobiales > Rhizobiaceae > Agrobacterium > Agrobacterium leguminum. The sequence continues at coordinate 157,887 of NZ_JADQWB010000004.1, forward strand.
CATCTTCCACCAGATCGCGCAATTGTCGCTGGCTGAGACCGTCGCTGGTGAAGGCGTAGATATTGCCATAGACATCGCCGAAGCGGTCGTTGAAGAAGGGGCCGACGACGCCCGAGGGGAAATCGCCCTTGATGTCGCCGATCATGTTGCGCACCCGCACCCAGGTCGGCTCGACGTTGCGCGCCTTGGTTTCCGGCACCAGCTCCACAAAGATCGTCGTGCGACCGGCCACCGTCTGGCTGCGCAGATGGTCGAGATTGTCGAGTTCCTCGAGCTTCTTCTCGATCCTGTCGGTCACCTGCCGCGCCACTTCTTCGGCGGAAGCGCCGGGCCATTGCGCGCTGATCACCATGGTCTTGATGGTGAAGTTCGGATCTTCCTCGCGGCCGAGGTTGAGATAGGAGAAAACGCCGGCAAGAACGAAAACCAGCATGAAGTACCAGACGAGCGAACGGTGTTCGAGCGCCCAGTCGGAGAGATTGAATTTCTTCACTGACGGACCTCCTGATCGATCCTGATGGCCTGTCCATCCTTGAGCTTGTGAACGCCGGCGCTGGCAACACGTTCGCCGGGCTTGACGCCGCCGGTGATGCGCACGCTGCCGCCTTCGGCAGGCTCGCCCTCTATCGTGACGGGGCGAAGCGTTACCGTTGCCGTATCGGCATTGACGATCCAGACGCCCCATCCATTGTCGGTCTTTAGCAGGGCCGATGACGGAAGCATGATCTGCGGTTCGGATGCGGCAAGCACCGAGGCCGTGACGACGGAGCCGAGCCGGAATGCCGGCGGCGCATCCTGCAGGCTGATCTTCGTGCGGCGCGTGCGCGTCGCCGTTTCGGCTTCCGGAGCAATCTCGCGCACCACGCCGGTGGTGCGAATTTTCGGGTCAAGCTGCAGGGCGATCTCGAAGGCGGAGCCGATCTCCAGACGCTGCGCCGCAAATTGCGGAACGTCGACCACCACGTCGCGCACTTCCGGACGGGCAATGGTCACGACCGTTTGCCCGGCCGAGACGACCTGACCGATTTCGCCTGAAGTTGCCGTCACCACACCGTCAAATTCCGCATGCAGCTGCGCATAACCCAGCTGCTCCTCGGCCTTGTCCAGATTGGCGCGGGCCTTGGCGACGGAAGCATTGGCGGTGCGGGTGGCCTGCTCGGCCTCTTCCAGTGCGGCTTCCGTGCCGCTGCGGGCTTCCGCCAGCACGCGCTGGCGCTGCTCGGTCGTCACTGCATTGGCCAGCTGCGCTTCCGCATTGGAGAGGTCGGATTGCGCGCTCTTCACCGCAAGCTCGAGCGCGAGCGGATCAATCGAGGCCACCACGTCGCCCTTCTTCACCAGATCAGCGACATCGACATTGCGGGCGATAATGCGCCCGAGCACGCGAAAGCCGAGATCGGTCTGAATGCGCGATTCCACCGTGCCGGTCAGACGCAGGGCGTCAGCCGGCTTCTCTTCCACGACGACGGAAAGCACCGGGCGCGGCGCCTCGGCGGCGGCTTCCTGCTTGTCCTCGCAGGAGGAAACCGCAATCGCCACAGCCACCAAAAACAAGCTTTTGTATATACTGGACATTATTGTGCCTGCCCCTTTTCATAGGCGACCTTTTCACCGGCGCGGAGAAATTTGGTGCCGACGGTGACGACGAGATCGCCGGGATTAAGCCCCTGCGTGATGACGAATTGACCCGTCTCGTAATCGGCGACCTCGATGCGCCGCATGGCGATTTCCGAAGATTGCGGATCGACCACCCAGACGGCGGGGAAGCCGTCCTGCGACGTCATCGCCGACCACGGAAGCTCAATCGCATCGACCTGTTTGAAGCGGAAATGGCCGGATACGGGCGCGCCGAGCGGCATGGTCATATCGCCGTTAAGACCCACCTTGACCCTGATCGTTCCATTGTCCGGGTCTATCGTCGGAGAAATCTCCCGCACCGGCGCCGCAACGCTGCGGGCGGGGTCCGACAGGAGGCTGACATTGACGAGATTGTCGATATCACGCTCAAGGAAGAGGGATTCATAAACATCGAAGACCGCATCGCGCGGCCCGTCATGCGCCAGCGTAAAAACGAGCTGGGCGGCCTGCGCCACCTGGCCGACTTCGACATTACGCGCCGTGATAACGCCATCCGCATCCGCCCTGAGTTCGGTATAGGACAGAGCATCCCGCGCCGTATCGAGCTGCGCCTGCGCCGATCTCACTGCGCCCTGCGTCGTGAGCAGGGTTTCCTGGGCCTTGTCGACCGCCGAACGCGAGGTCACCTGCGTCTTGAAAAGGCTTTGCTGACGGTCGAACGTCAATTGCGCCTGCGTCTGCTGCGCTTCCGCTGATTGCAGGTTAGCCAGGGCGACATCGAGATCGGCCTTTTGCTCTTCGGGATCCATGCGGGCAAGCAATTGCCCGGTCTTCACCCGTGCGCCCACATCCACCAGCCGCTCGGTGATTTTGCCGCTGACCCGGAAGGACAGATCCGTCTGGACCCGTGCCTTTACTTCGCCCGTGATGACGCTACCGCGATCAACGGGCTTTTTCTCAGCCGCGACCACATCGACGGTGCGGAGCGGCTTTTCGGCAGGCGGCTCTTCATTGCTGCAGGACGACAGGGCGAAAATACCGCCAAGCGCCGCCGCGATAAGAATGGTTCTCATGGTGACCTCTTGATCTTCGCCTCATCCTATAATATTTGACTGACTGAATAGTCAATGAAATTCTTATGCCGCTGATCGGGGAGCTGTCCGGAGTATCGGTACAGGTTCCCGAATGATCGTTCCCTTCTCGTCCGGCACATACCTGCGGGCGCATTGGCAATGTTCCGGCATAGTGAAGCATGCGCGCGCCTTCACAAAAATCGTTCCGGTTTTTGCGCCGGTGCTATAGGCAAACCCATCTCTCATTTCCGCCAATCGCGACGGACAGAAGGGCACGCGTCGAAAATAAAGAAGGATCCGGGGCCATGGCGAAAGCAAAACTGACACGTGCTGAACAGAAGATACAACGTCCGTTGCAAATTCTCGATGCCGCATTCGAGGAATTCACCAAAAGGGGATTTACCGCGACGCGGGTGGAAGACATCGCGGAACGGGTGGGGGTGACGAAAGGGACGGTCTACGTCTATTTCGAAACCAAGGAGGCGCTCTTCGAAGCGATGGTCAAGCACGCCTCCCTGCCATTCCAGGAGGCGTTCAAGGCCTATACGCATACATCCGACGACCCCGTCGAGGAGCTTCGCCTGCTGCTGGAATTCCTGTTCGATGCACTCGTCGACGACAAGAAGATGCGGGAACTGTTCCGCTTGATCCTTGCGGAAGGCGCAAAATTTCCCGATCTCATCGACCAGCACCATGACACGTTGATGGCGCCTGTCTTTGCGCGCATCGATACGGTCCTTGAGGAAGGCGTCGCGAAAAAAAGGTTCAGGGCCAACCCTCCCGAACTTGCCAAAGTGGTGATGTCGCCCATGGTCGGAACATTGGTGTTTCGGCTGATTTTCAACGACCGACGCATTCTGGACAGACAGGCCGTCCTGAAAATACATCTCGAGCTGATCATGCGTGGGCTGCTGGCATAGGCATCATTCTTCGCGGCCCGGCCTCAGCCGACGCCGCCGATGCAGACATATTTGAGCTCGGTATATTCCTCGATGCCATGGCGTGACCCTTCTCGGCCGAGACCCGACATCTTGACGCCACCGAAAGGCGCCTCGGCGGTGGAAATAGCCCCCGTATTGACGCCGACCATGCCATATTCGAGCGCCTCGGCAACCCGGAAGACCCGCGATAGATCGCGCGCATAAAAATAGGATGCGAGGCCGAAATCGGTATTGTTCGCCTGCGCGATCACATCCGCCTCATCCTCGAAGCGGAAGAGCGGCGCAAGCGGCCCGAAGGTTTCCTCACGCGCCACCTGCATGCCGGCATCGACATTGCGCAGGATCGTCGGCTCGAAGAAATTGCCGCCCAGTGCATGCCTCTTGCCACCGGTGGCGATCTCGGCGCCCTTCGAAAGCGCGTCGGCAATATGGGCCTCCACTTTGGCGACCGCGTTTGCATCGATAAGAGGCCCGAGAATGCTTGCCCCCTCCAGCCCGTTGCCAACCTTCAACCGAACGACGGCTCGAGCGAATTTTTCAGCGAAAGCATCATAGACGCCGCTCTGCACATAAAGACGGTTGGCGCAAACACAGGTCTGACCATTGTTGCGGAATTTGGCGAGGATCGCGCCCTCGACAGCAGCATCGAGATCGGCGTCATCGAAGACGATGAAGGGCGCATTGCCGCCGAGTTCCAGCCCCAGTTTCTTGATCGTCGGCGCGCATTGTCGGTAAAGATGTTCGCCCGTGTGCGTCGAGCCGGTAAAGGTCAGAAGGCGGATATCCGGGCTTGCCGTCATTTCCCCGCCTATCTCGGCCGCTGGCCCCGTCAAAATGCTGAAAAGCGCAAGCGGCAGGCCGGCGCGCTCGGCAAGGATGGCAAGGGCGATAGCAGAAAACGGCGTTTGCGGCGCCGGTTTCAGCACCACCGCACAGCCGGCGGCCAGCGCCGGGCCGGCCTTGCGGGTGATCATGGCATTGGGGAAATTCCATGGCGTGATGGCCGCAACCACGCCCACGGGCTGGCGGAGAACCAGAATGCGTTTGTCCGGCTGGTGGCCGGGCACTGTCTCGCCATTGATCCGCCGCGCCTCTTCTGCAAACCATTCGATGAAGCTTGCGCCATAGGCAATCTCACCCTTTGCTTCCGCCAGCGGCTTTCCCTGTTCCAGCGTCAGTATCATGCCGAGATCGCCACGGTTTTCCATGACGAGCCGGAACCATTCCTTCAGGATATTCGCACGCTCGCCGGCGGTGCGGCGGGCCCATTCCTTCTGGGCGATCACGGCGGCAGCGATTGCTTCTCTCGTTTCCTTCGCACCGAGTTCTGGAACCCGCCCGACGATCTCACCGGTCGCGGGATTGCGGATCGCCGCCGTTTCACGGCCATTGCAACCGACCCAGCGGCCTGCCACCGGCACTTTCTCGCCGAAGAGTGTGGGATCATTCAGATGCATGGCCCATTCCTCAACAGAAGACCTGCGCCGAGGCCGGATCGAAGGCGAGATGCACGAGGTCGCCACGGCTGAGGCCGGAAATCGCCTCGTGGCCGAAAGGCAGGCGCACCGCAAGCGGCTCACCCGAGCCGGTATGGGCCACCACATGGACATTGTTGCCGAGGAATGTGATGTCGCTGACCGTGGCCTGGAAACCGGCGGCGACCGGTCGGTTACGGCTGAGCTGCAGCCGCTCCGGGCGCAGCATCAGCGCCGCCTTCTTTCCCGGCATGGCTTCGCCATGCATCGGAATATGATCGAAGACGATATCCCGGCCGAGCGACACCGTCGCCTTGCCGCCCGAGGCGGCGAGGAGATCGCAGGCGATGAAGTCGCTGTCGCCGATGAATTCAGCCACGAAACGGGTCGCCGGGTGGGCATAAAGCTCCGGCCCCGTGCCGATCTGGTCGATAACCCCCTTTGAAAACACGGCGATCCGGTCGGAAAGACGCAAGGCCTCTTCCTGATCGTGGGTAACATAGAGGATCGTCACTTCCGTCTGCTGGTGAATGCGGCGGATTTCGAACTGGATTTCTTCGCGCAGCTTCTTGTCGAGCGCCGAGAGCGGCTCATCCATCAGCAGAACCGGCGGGTCATAGGCAAGCGCACGGGCCAACGCCACGCGTTGCTGCTGGCCACCCGACATCTGCGCCGGCTTTCTGTCCTCGAAACCTTCGAGACGGACAAGCCGCAACATTTCCTTCACCTTCGCATTGATTTCCGCCTTGCTCTTGCGGCGGACCTTCAGCGGAAAGGCGATGTTCTCGCCGACCGACAGATGCGGAAACAGGGTGTAGCGCTGAAAGACCATGCCGATATTGCGCTTGTGCGACGGCGTCGACAGCAGGCTTTCGCCGTTCAGCAGAATATCGCCCGATGTCGGCTGCTCGAAACCGGCAAGGATATAAAGCGTCGTGCTCTTGCCCGAACCGGACGGCCCGAGAAATGTCATGAACTCACCCGGCTGCACGTCGAGATTGACGTCCTGAACGGCGACGACCGGTCCGTATTGCTTGCGGATGCCGCGAATCTGCAGGAGCGGTTTGGTCATGTTTTCAGTCCTTTTCGCACAGCCGCGACAAGCAGCATGAGAATGATGGTCACCGCGATGAGAAGCGTGGAGGCGGCCGCAATAACCGGCGTCAGATCTTGACGCAGCGTTGCCCAGATTTTCACCGGCAGCGTCTGCAATGTCGGGCTTGCCATGAAGATCGCCAGCACCACCTCATCCCACGAGGTAAGGAAGGAGAAGATCGCCGCCGAGAACAGGCCGTGGCTGATGGCGGGAAGCGTGATGCGGATTTTCGCCTGCAACGGGCTTGCGCCGCACAGCACCGCCGCATCCTCAATCGATTTGTCGAAACCCTCGAGCGCGCCGGTCAACGCCAGAATGGAAAAAGGCAGCGCCACGACGAGATGGGCGATAACGAAACCGGCAGTGGTGCCGGCAAGGCCAAGTTTCAGGAAAAAAGCGTAAAGCGCCACCGCCAGCACCACGACGGGCAGGATCATCGGCGTCATGAACAGCGCGCGAAGCGTGTTACGCCCGATGAAACGGCCGCGCACCAGCCCGAAGGAGGCGACAAGACCGATCAGCACGGACAGCACCGTGACCATGAGGGCGATGCGCAGGCTCGTCCAGGCGGCCTCCAGCCATCGCGGATCGGCGAAGAAATCCGCATACCATTTCAATGTCCAACCGGGCGGCGGAAAGATCAGCCATTGCGACGAGCCGAAGGACAGCGCTGCGATGAAAACGATGGGCAGGATGAGAAATGCCGTCGTCAGCACCGTGATCAGGAGGAGCAGCCATTTCCAGAGGCCGAGGCTGTTATAGTTCAAAAGCATGTCAGCGCCCCCCTGCCCCGGCCGCGCCGAAAAATTTGAGCTGGATGGCGTAAAGCGTCAGCGTCACCACCAGCAGCACCAGTGCGGCCGCGCCGCCCATGCCCCAGTTGACCAGCGACTGCACGAATTGCGCGATGAGTTCGGCCAGCATCATGTTCGCCGTGCCGCCGAGTAGCGCGGGGGTGACGAAATAACCGAGCGACATGACGAAGACCATCAGCGCGCCGGAAATCATGCCGGGCGCTGCCAGCGGAATGAGGATGCGGGTCAGCGCCTGAAAGCGTGTCGCCCCGCACAGCGCCGCCGCCTGAAGAATGGCCGGATCGATCTTGCGGATGACGCCATAGAGCGGAATGATGATGAAGGGCAGCATGATATAGGTCATGCCTATCGTTACCCCGGTAAGATTGTTGACCAGCGCCAGAGGCTGATCGATGATGCCGAGCCCCATCAGCGTCTTGTTCACCACGCCCGTGCGCTGTAACAGCACCATCCACGCATAGGTGCGCGCCAGAAGATTGGTCCACATCGACAGTAGCAATATGGCAAAGACGATGGAAGCGAGCCGCGCCGGCATGATGGCGAGCGCCCAGGCGACGGGAAAACCGATCGCCAGCGACACGACCGTTACCAGCGCTGACACCGCGAAGGTATTGAAGAAAATCTTCAGATAGGTGGAGCTTCCCAGCAGGGCGGCATAGTTGCCCAACCCGAGGGCGGGTTCGGTGACACTGCGCGACAGCAGGATCAGAACCGGAACGACGAAGAACAGGACAAGCAGGATAAGCGCCGGCAGGGTAGCCGTAAAATTGCCGGGCCGGAAAGGCGTCCGCACCTTTGCTTTCTGGCTGACTGTTTCATCGGTAAGCGAGACCATGCCCAAATCTCCCGGACGTGGAAAATCGCGCGGGCGCCTTTCGCGGCCCGCGCCGTTATCTTACTTCGCCTGCCAGGCGTACCAGCGCTCGCCGATCTCGTCGCGATGCTGCGCCCAGTAGTTCATATCGGCGTTTACCTGGCTTGCCGTCTGCTGATCCGGCAGGGTCTTGGCGGTTTCCGGATCCATCAGCTTGGCGGATTCGATATTGACCGGCGCATAACCCGTCGCGGTCGCCATATCCGCCTGCGCCTGCGCAGAGGTGGCGAGCGCAATGAACTTCATCGCCGCATCCTTGTTCTTCGTTCCCTTGGGAACGACGAGGGAATCCGCCGCGGTAATGTTCTGCTGCCAGGAGGTTTCCACCTTCACGCCGCTTTTTTCAAGCGCCGTCATGCGGCCGTTCCAGACGCTGCCGAATGGCGCTTCCGCAGATGCAATCAACTGCTGCGACTGCGCACCGCCGGACCACCAGATGATATCGGATTTGATCGTATCGAGCTTCTTGAAAGCGCGGTCGAGATCGAGCGGATAAAGCTTGTCGGCGGCCACGCCATCGGCCAGAAGGGCGGCCTCGATCACACCCGGCGCAGACCATTTGTAGAAGGTTCGTTTTCCCGGAAATTTCGCGGTGTCGAACAGATCGGCCCAGCTCTTCGGGCAGGCGGCCACGGCATCGACATTGCAGCCGATGACGAAGGAATAATAAAAACTGCCGACGGAGTAATCCGTCACGAAGCGCGGATCGAGCTTGGTCTTGTCGATGACGGCAAAATCGAGCTTCTCCAACAGGCCTTTCGGGCCGGCCTGCGCGGCATAATCGCCCTCGACATCGACCACATCCCAGGTCACGCCGTTCGCCTCGACCATGGCTTTCAATTTGCCGTAGTCCGTCGGACCGTCCTGCACCACGTTAATGCCGGTCGATACCATGAATTTTTCAGCCCAGGCCGCCTTCTGGGCGTCCTGTGTGGTTCCTCCCCAGCTGGAGAAAACCAGATCATTCGCCTCAGCAGATGCACCAAGGGCAAAAAGAGCGGCGCATGTCGTCAATACCAGTTTCAATTTCATGTTCCCTTACTCCGTTTTAGAGCTTCTTGTTGGTATGCACGTCGCGACCGGCGCATTTCACCCGAGCGGTGAAAACCGCGCCGGTTTCATGATCTTGTTTTCAGCGACTTCGATGAGGTCGCGGATCTTCGGAAGGAAGGACAACCAGCACGGATCGGCCATCAGCCGTGCGCGCCGCTCCTCGCGGTCATCCAGGCTCGAAAAGGCCCAGATATGGACGATCTCATTGATCGGGCCGATCTCGGAAAAGAAGTAACCCACCAGTTCGCCGAGATGGCTCTTCTGGATTTCGATACCCTCCTCCTCGACCACCTTGAGGTAGGCGGGAATGGCGCCGTTCTTCAGCCGGTAGGTGCGGATTTCGTAAAACATGGGCTCACCGCATCACGAAGGGATCGGGGATCGGATCATCGGAGGTGCGCAGCCATATGGTCTTGGTGCGCGTGTAATCGAGCGCCGCCGCAAGCCCACCCTCGCGTCCGTCGCCCGACAGGCCGAATCCGCCGAAAGGCGCAATCGGCGAGACCGCACGGTAGGTATTCACCCAGACGATGCCGGCACGGATCACCTTCATCAGGCGGTGAGCGCGGGTCAGATTTTGCGTGAAGACACCGGAGGCAAGGCCATAGACCGTGTCATTGGCCAGCGCGATGGCTTCCGCTTCGGTTTCAAAGGAAACGACCGAAAGGACGGGGCCGAAGAACTCTTTCTCCATCGATGGGGAACGAATGCCGTCGCAATCGAGAATGGTTGGCCGATAGAAATAACCGTCGCCGTCTACAGGCGCACCGCCTGTTACAACCTTGGCGCCCGCGTCCACGGAGGCGGAAACCAGAGAAACAATGTGCTTCCTTTGACGCTCCGTCGCCAGCGGGCCTACTTCCGTCGCCATATCCAGCGGCGAGCCAATGCGGATCGCCTCAGCCTTCGCCTTCAGAATCTCGAGGAACCGATCCTTGACGCTTCTTTCGATGATCAGCCGCGAGCCGGCGACGCAGCTCTGGCCGGTCGCGGCAAAAATGCCAGCCACCTGCGCATTGGCAGCGCTTTCAAGATCGGCATCGGCAAAAACGAGGATCGGCGATTTGCCGCCGAGTTCCAGCGAGGTGGAGGCGAGGTTTTCAGCCGAATTACGCACGATATGACGCGCCGTTTCCGGACCGCCGGTAAAGGCGATATGAGCCACTTTCGGATGGGTGGTGAGCGCTGAGCCACAGGACGCGCCGAAGCCGGAGACGATATTGACCACACCGGCGGGAAAACCGGCTTCATGCACCAGTCGGGCGAATTCCAGAAGGGGTGCAGGCCCATCTTCCGAGGCCTTGACGACAATCGTGCAGCCGGCCGCGAGTGCCGGGCCGATCTTGACGGCGGCGAGAAACAGCTGGCTGTTCCACGGCACGATGGCCGCCACGACGCCCACGGGTTCACGCCGCAGCCAGACATCCATATCCGGCTTGTCGATCGGCAGATAGGCGCCCTCGATCTTGTCGGCCAGACCCGCATAATAACGGTAATAATCCGCGACATAGGCAATCTGCGCGGAGGTTTCCCGGATGATCTTGCCGGTATCGCGGGTTTCGAGTTCGGCGAGCGTCTTCGCATTCTCAGTGACCAGATCGGCAAGCCGGTAGAGCAGCTTGCCACGCTGTGTCGCCGTCAGTTTCGACCAGCCTGCATCTTCGTAAAGCGCCCGATGCGCGGCTTCGACCGCACGGCCGACATCCGCCTCGCGGCTTTCCGGCATTTCGGCCCATGCAGCGCCGCTTGCGGGATCGAGACTTGCGAAACGCGCCTCGCCGTCTTCGAAACGTCCGTCGATATAGCACTGGAAACTGCGCATCGCGTTACTCCCCGAAAGCCGGCATGACATCGGAAAGGAAGCGCTCCAGCGAGGCCTTCTTACGCTCGAAGCTCATGCCCGTGTCGATCCAGAAGGAATATTCGTCATAGCCCATAGCCTCGTAAGCTTTAAGCCGGGTAATCACCTCATCGGCATTGCCGACGACATTGTTCTTTCGCATGACATCGGTGGAAAGCATCGCGTTGGCGGCGATGTCTTCGGGTGCAATACGCTCGATCAACCCCTGATGGATCGGCTTTTCGTTTTTGAACCAGGCGAAGAAATAATTGTAATAGACGCTCATCTCATGCGCCGCCTGAGCGATATCGGCTTCATCGGAACCGACATAGGTGTGGCGAAGCAGCATGATTTTCGGCCGCTGTTTTTCCGGGTTCTTGGCGCAGGCATCGTTGAAGCGGCCCATTAGGGTTTCCACCTCGTCATCGCCCTGCCAGAGCGGCGTCACCTGCACGTTGCAATCATTGGCGACGGCGAATTCATGCGAATTCGGATCGCGCGCCGCTACCCAGATCGGCGGGAAGGGCTGCTGCAATGGCTTGGGAGCGGAGGTGGTGGCCGGAAATTTGTAGAACTCGCCGTCATGGGCATAGTCGCCTGCCCACACACCTTTGACGGCCGGGATCAGCTCGCGCATGCGCTGGCCGGCGCCCCAGGCATCGAGACCCGGAAGCAGCCGCTCATATTCAAACGAGTAAGCACCGCGCGCGATGCCGATATCGAGACGGCCATCGCAGATGAGGTCGGTCATCGCGGCTTCGCCGGCAAGCTTGATCGGGTGCCAGAAGGGCGCGATCACCGTTCCCGTACCGAGACGCGCCGTCCTGGTGCGCCGCGCCAGATCGGCGATCGTCACGAAGGGGTTCGGGGCGATGGTGAAATCCATGCCGTGATGTTCACCGGTCCAGATGGCATGCATGCCGCCGCGATCGGCGATTTCGCAAAGCGTCACGAACTCTTCGTAGAGCGTCTTGTGATCCTGCGAGGCGTCCAGCCGTTCCATATGGACGAAGAGGGAGAATTTCATGGATTTGCCGCCTTCATCGAGATGGGATGGACCCTGCCGGCAGTCTCGTTACCGACATAGACACCGAAATTGCCGATTGAACTTTCCAGCGCGAACCGGTTGACAATGTCCGCCGTCGCGCCGGAGTCGAACTTTGCCGAAGCCAGCGCGCCGGGCAACAGAAAACGGCCCTGGCGCGGCGCATCGTCCCCATCCGCCAGCGCGTGGTAGACAATGTGCTGACGCCCATCCGTCTTGTTTTCATAAACCGAGTAAAGAAAGCCGGTCCTGACCGGCAGTCCGGTCAGCTCTTCCAGCCGCGCCGTCAGCGCCGCGACCGGATCGCCGCCCGCCACGACGCAGCCGGGCAGCGACAGCACATCCTCCCCGACGAGGTAAATCTCGCCACGACGCTCGAGAACCGCGCCGACAGCGATTTCACCCTCTGCCGCAGCCGAAAGCGCCTTTGCGGCCAGCATCGGCGTGAAGTAACCGCCGCGCGCGTAACCGAGGCCGTTCAGGCCGCTATTCTCGAAAGCGTCGATACGACCGAGCAGAATGACGTGGTCTCCGGCCTCGATAACCTCCTGCATCGAACATTCGAACCAGGCCGCAACATCGGCAAAGACCGGTGAGCCTGCCGGCGCATCCGACCAGATGGCGGCGGCAAAACGATCTTCCACCGGCCGGGCGAACGTATTGGACAGATCCTTCTGGCCTTCCGACAGAATATTGACGGCGAAATTTTTCGCACCCGTCATCGTCGCGAAATTGCGCGAGGTGCGGGCAAGGCAGATCAGCAGCAGCGGCGGATCGAGCGAGACGGAGGTAAAGGAATTTGCGGTGAAACCCACAGGCTTTCCGGCTTCGTCGCGGGTGGTAACGATCGTCACCCCCGTCACGAAGGCGCCGAATGCGTCGCGCAGGGCGCGCGGGTCAAGGGTTGCAACGGTCATTGCGGCTCCTCCTCTAAAGCCAGCCATTCGGCCATCAGTGCATTGACGGTTTCGGGTGCGGTCAGATTGACCATATGCCGGTGCGCCTCGACGATGCGGGCATAACCGCGCGGCGTGATCGCCGCCATCTGTTCCGCCATCAGGGGCGTGGAGTTCGGATCGTCCGAACCGGTCAGAAAAAGCGCCGGGCAGGTGACCGAAGGCCAGCGGTCGGCATAGGTCTCGTCCCCGCCCGCAAAAGCGGTATAGGCGACCGCGTAACCTTCCGGGTCGACCATTTCCAGCCAGCCCCGCGTCAATTCCCGCGCGTGCCGGCTTTTCAGATCATCGCCGAACCAGCGCAGCAAGGGGCCTTCCTTGTCCACGCCCGTGGTGCGGATCGCCGCCGCACGCGCAAGCACCGCCGCCTTCGCAACGGGATCGCGGCGATAAACACCGTTCAGATACCCGACACGCGTTATGCGATCTCCAAGCGTCGCGGCTGCCCCGCCGGAAATCAGCGCCCCCATGGAATGCCCGGCGACATTGGCGCGCTCTATCCGCATGTCGTCGAGAAACCGGCCGAACCAGCCGACGAAATCCTCAAGAGTGCTGCCGGCCGCAAGACGTTCGCTGCCGCCGTGGCCCGGCATATCGACCGCGATGACGCGGTGCGTCCTCGAAAACACCTCGATCTGCGGCGTCCAGGCTTCGAGCCGCATTCCAACACCGTGGATGAGGATCAAGTCCTCGCCCGCGCCGGCTTCGAAATAGGCGGCCCCGCCTCCGGTCGTTTTCCGGGGGAGCGTGGCGGCGCCTGCCTTTGCACCATTGACCCGTGAAGTGTCGGCGACCCTTTGCATTGGCGTTCGCCTCAAACGCCGGCCGGATTGGCGACATCCTGGCCGAGATCCTTCAGATCCTGATAACGGTCGCCGATGCGGTGGTGCGGCCGGCCGCCAACGGAAGCACCGAGCGCGACCACGATCTCGTCCGCAGCCGGGGCATCGGGAATGGCCGTCTGGATCGTCAGATAATGCGAACGGCGGCCTTCATCATTCTTGTCCATCAGCGGGATCATGATCGGCGCATTGCCGGGGCCGCGCGTGTTGCAGAAGGCGAGATAGGATTTGGCGCCGACCGCCTGACGATAGTGATTGCCGAAGCGCAGCGTATGGATGAGCGCGGAGGCATGTTCGATCTCACCATCCAGCCCCACGACGGCCGCCTTGCCATAGGCCTCCACCGCCTCGCCGGAACCGACAGCGTCAAGGATCATCTTCGTCAGCAACTCGCCAAGCACCGGCGCGCCTGCGTGAATTTCCGGCTTCAGATCGGCCACGAAACCTTTGCCCGCCCACGGATTTTTAACGACCGCAATGGCGGCGAACAACTTCAACGGCGCTGCTGCAGCCTTGCCCCCCTCAATCAACGTCGTTTCGACCTGCAGCAGGGTCTTGCGGATCTGGATGGACATCAGCGCTCTCTCCGTAAATATGATGGCTTATGGTATGCCATAATATATGACTGTCAAGTACCGTAATCCCACAAGGGCGAGCAGTTGAATTTTGAGGATTGTCGTCGCCGACAAGTCGAGCGCTATGGGCAACCGATTGCACTTGGCAAGCAACGATTGGAGGCAGGAGAATGAGGCAGATTTGACCGGGGCGCCATCAGCCGGGCTGGATGCGCAAGTGGCCGCCTTATACGGCGATAATGTTCCGGAAGATCAGGGCAGCCGAGGCCGGCGGCCTCTATTCCTGACTTTCAAGCCGATATCGGGAACCCGGATAGAGCAGCCGTACGGACGTGACGGCACGGCTTGACGACCAGGTTCTGCGGCGCACAAGAAGGCAGGGCTCGTTTCGGCTGATGGCCATCAATTTGCATTCCCAGGGCTGGGGCGATGCGGCCTCGATGAATTGCTCGGTCCGCGAAATCGGTGCGGCCGCCGTCAGATAGGCATTCGGGGTAAGCGTATTGAAATCCTGCATCAGATAATCGGGAGCGATCTCCGCATTGACGAAGCGATCTTCGAGCTGGATCGGCACATCGTCTTCGTGGTGCACGATGATGGAGTGAAAAACCTTCGCTCCCACGGCGATCTCCAGCGCCGTTGCGAGATCGGGACCGCAAACTTCCGTCTGGGCGAGGATCAGGCTCGGCCGATGCGTCGAACCGCGCTCCTTGATCTCGTCGGCGATGTTGCGCACGCCCATCATGCCGGCGCTTCGCTTTTTCGGGGCGACAAAGGACCCGCGCCCCTGCACACGAACGATCACCCCCTCGGTTGCCAGCTCCCGCAGCGCGCGGTTTGCCGTCATGCGACTGACACCCAGCATGTCGACGATCTCGTTTTCGGAGGGTATCCTGTGGTTGGTCAACCACTCGCCGCTGGCGATCTTTTCCTTGATCTGTTCTTTCACCCGCTCATACAGCGGCAGGGAGGAGCGATCGCCCGAGACAGGAAACTCGTTTTCGGTGACGGGCAGCATTGAAACTCCTAAAAATCGGGCGACTGCACAAAACGCAGCCAGAATCCGCGCAAGCACAAAATTATCACATCCTATCTTGCTTGTCTTTCGCAAATGTGTGAAGTTACATATACAACTTGAGGGGAAAATAATGGCAAGCGAAGACTCGATCTCCAGCGGCCGCAAGTCTCCCGCCGATGGTCGGGGCGATATTCGAATGCCCGCCCAGCGCAACGGCAGGAGCTACCATACCGATGCCGAAGCCATGTTTGGTGGCTCGGCCGGGCAATATGCGCTGAAAGACCGCCCTTGCCAGAACCCGCCAACCGCATACGCCTTCGACCCGGCATGGCCAATGCGCGTGAAGCATATGAATTTCTCAAAGTTGTATAGTGAACTTCCGACACACCGCTCCAGGGTGAACATCGAATTCCATATTGATTCGACGAGCGCCCGGCCGCCGATTTCGACGGGACATGGAATGCACCAATGACCGCCGGGCTCAGGGGTAGACATCTGCCCAGGGCACGCCCGGCCGAAATCACAAAACGCATGCCAGCAACTTGCCAATCATCAAACCAAAAGGGGAATGCAATGCTGAATTCAAAGCTGAAAATCGCGCTGGCCACCACCGCGCTCATCATGGGAGCCTATGCCGGGTCCGCGAAAGCGGAAGGCTATTGCGCCGCTGGAAAGACCATCACCTTCGCCGGCATCGACTGGGAAAGCGGCGCTTTCATCACCGAAGTCATGAAGGAAATCCTCTCCAAGGGCTATGATTGCAAGGTCGATTCCATTCCCGGCAACTCCGTAACGCTGGAACAGGCGACCGCCAATAACGACGTGCAGATCTTCGCTGAAGAATGGATCGGCCGCTCCGACGTCTGGAACAAGGCTGCGGAAGCCGGGCAGGTAACATCGGTCGGCAAGACCTTCGTTGGCGCCGCCGAAGGCTGGTTCGTACCGGAATATCTGGTCAAGGGCGACCCGGCAAAAGGCATCGAAGCCAAGGCTCCGGACCTGAAGAGCGTCGACCAGCTTTCCGACCCGAAGATCGTCGAACTGTTCAAGGATCCGGAAGAGCCGACCAAGGGCCGCTTCCTCAATTGCCCATCGGGCTGGACCTGCGAAGGCGTCAACACCGCCAAGCTGCAAGCCTACAAGCTGGAAGCAAACTATGTGAACTTCCGCCCCGGCACCGGCACCGCTCTCGACGCCGCAATTGCCGCCGCCTACCTCCAGGGCGAGCCGATGCTGTTCTATTACTGGAGCCCGACGGCAATCATGGGCAAATACAAGCTCATCCAGTTGCAGGAGCCGGCCTATAGCGACGCCTGCTGGAAGGAACTGACGAGCGCCGATGGAAAGCGCGACGCCGGTTGCGCCTTCCCCTCCGTCGAGGTGGCCTATGGCGTGAACAGCACCTTTGCGAAGGAAGCGCCGGACATCATCGCGATCCTTGAAAAGGCGACATTCCCGCTGACCGAGATCAACTCCAGCCTCGCCTACATGACCGACAAGCAGGTCGATGCGACAGCCGCCGCCAAAACCTTCCTTCAGACCAAGGCCGATATCTGGGGCAGCTGGGTTTCTGCGGAGGCCAAGGCGCGTATCGAAGCCGCCGTCAAGTAAACATCGCAGGCGCGCCGGGCTTCCGGCGCGCATTTTCCCGTCAGGACAGGGGCCGGCTCCCGGACATGGGGTCGGCAGGCGCGAGGACGACACCAATGTTTCCTGAAGTTTTCCATATTTCCATCCGAGGCCCGATCAATGAGATCGTGCGTTCGCTGGTGGTGAATTACGGCTCCGTTTTCAAGGCGATCTCGCAGACGATCCTGCAGGCGATCCTCTTCGTGGAATGGGTGCTGCGCGGTCTGCCGTGGTGGGTCATTTTTCTGGTCTTCCTGGTGCTCGCCTGGTTCGCGGCGAAGAAGATTTCGCTCGTCATCATGGTGGCGGTGATGCTTTTCATCGTCGGCGCGCTCGGTCTCTGGGACCTGACGATGCAGACGCTGGCGCTGATGCTGATTGCCAGCCTCATCTCCATCGTCATCGGCGTGCCCATGGGCATCCTGCTTGCCAAAAGCGAATGGGCGCGGCGCATCACCCTGCCGGTGCTCGATGTCATGCAGACCATGCCGAGCTTCGTCTATCTCATTCCCGCCATCATGCTTTTCGGCCTCGGCAAGGTTCCGGCCGTGCTTGCCACCATCGTTTATGCCGTCCCACCGCTGATCCGCCTGACCGATCTCGGCATCCGGCAGGTGGACCGCGAAGTGGTGGAGGCGGCAACCGCATTTGGCGGCAGCCCGCGACAAATTCTCTTCGGCGTCGAATTGCCGCTCGCCACGCCCACGATCATGGCCGGCCTCAACCAGACGATCATGATGGCGCTCTCCATGGTCGTCGTCGCCTCGATGATCGGCGCGCGCGGTCTCGGTGAGCAGGTGCTGAACGGCATCCAGACGCTCGATGTCGGCAAGGGCCTCGAAGCGGGTCTCGGCATCGTTATTCTCGCAATCGTGCTCGATCGTATCACCCAGGGTTTTGGCCGATCCAGCCGGAAGGAAATGGGCAATGACTGATATCCATATCCGCAACGTGTCCAAGATCTTCGGCGGCAACTGGAAGGCTGCGCTCGCCATGGCGCAGCAGGGCGCGGAAAAGAGCGACATTCTGGCAAAGACGGGATGTAGCGTCGGTCTCGACAATGTCAGCCTCGATATAGCCGGCGGCCGCATTTTCGTGATCATGGGCCTCTCCGGTTCCGGCAAGTCGACCCTTGTGCGCCACATCAACCGCCTTATCGAACCGACAAGCGGCGAGATTCTCGTCGGCGACGACAATGTTCTCGCACTGAAACCGAAGGACCTGCGCGACTTCCGCAACCGGCGCGTCAGCATGGTGTTCCAGAATTTCGGCCTGATGCCGCACCGCACCGTGTTGCAGAACGTCGTTTATGGCCAGCGCGTGCGCGGGTTGACCAAGGCCGATGCGCGGCCCATCGGCATGAAGTGGATCGAAACCGTCGGCCTTTCTGGCTATGAGGACAAGTTTCCGCACCAGCTTTCCGGCGGCATGAAGCAGCGCGTCGGTCTGGCCCGCGCGCTGGCCGCCGATACCGACGTCATCCTGATGGACGAGGCCTTTTCGGCGCTCGATCCGCTGATCCGCGCCGATATGCAGGACCAGTTGCTGCAACTCGAAAAGAACCTGCACAAGACCATCGTTTTCATCACCCACGATCTCGACGAGGCGCTCCGCATCGGCGCGCAGATCGCGATCCTGAAGGACGGCAAACTGGTGCAGGTGGGAACGCCGGACCAGATCCTCAACAGCCCCGCAAACGACTATGTCGCCCGTTTCGTGGAGCGCCGCACGGGTGCGGGAGAAGGCCAGCATGGCTGATACGATCACCATCGATCGTGCCCTCACCTGGCAGGAGATCGCCGCTGTTGCAGAGGGCGCCACGCTTTCCCTGTCGGATAAAGCGTGGCGGCGCGTTGCCGAAGCCCGCGCCATTGTCGATGCGCTCGTCGAAAAACGGGTGCGCGGTTACGGCATCAATACGGGTGTCGGCGCACTCTGCGATGTGATCGTCGACATCCCGCAGCAGCAGGCTCTCTCCCGCAATATTATACTCAGCCACTCCTGCGGCGTCGGAGAACCGCTCGGACGCGAAGAAACGCGCGCCATTATGGCCGCCCAGATCAACAACTTCGCGCATGGTTATTCCGGCGTGCAGGTCAAAACGGTCGAAGCGCTGCTCGCCCTGCTGAATGGCGATATTCTTCCCCTCATTCCGTCAAAGGGCTCGGTGGGTTACCTCACCCATGCCGCGGCCATAGGGCTGGTGCTGATCGGCGAAGGCCGGGCCCGCCACGGGGGCGAACTCATCAGCGGCAGGCGGGGGCTCGAAAAGCTCGGCCTCGACCCCATGGTTCTGCAGGCGAAGGAGGGGCTCAGCCTCGTCAACGGCACACCCTGCGCCACCGGCCTCGCCAGCCTCGCGCTTGCACGCACGACTTCGCTCCTTGACTGGGCCGATGCGGCAGCGGCAATGAGCTATGAAAACCTTGGTGCGCAGGCCGATCCGTTCGCCGCAGGGCCGCTGGCACTGCGCAGCTCGCCCGGCATCCAGACCGTCGGCGCAAACCTGCGCCAGCTTCTGGCGGCAAGCCCGCTTCTTGCCCGGTCGGCCGGATCGCGCACGCAGGATCCGCTAAGCCTGCGCGCCGTGCCGCAGGTGCATGGCGCCGTTCGCGACAGCGTCGCGCAGATCGCCGACGTCGTAGACCGCGAGCTCGCGAGTGTCACGGACAACCCGGTCGTCGGCGGCACGCCGCAGGCGCCGGAGGTCCACTCCCAGGCCCATGCCGTCGGTGCGGCGCTCGGGCTTGCCATGGATGGGCTGGCGACGGCCGCAGCGGAACTTGCGGCGATTTCCGAGCGGCGTATCGACCGGCTCGTCAACCCGCTTGTCAGCGGGCTGCCCGCCTTTCTGGCGGAAAGCGATGGCGTCTGTTCCGGTTTTATGATCATCCAGTACACGGCCGCAGCGCTTGCCGCGGAAAACCGCCGCCTCGCCGCCCCCGCCAGCCTCGATGGCGGCATCACCTCCGCCTTGCAGGAGGATATACTGACACATGCCACCGCCGCCGCCGACAAGACGCTTTCGATTATTGGCAATCTGGAAACCATTCTCGCGATCGAGATCATGAGCGCGGCGCAGGCTTACGACATGCAGCCAGACGAAGGCGGCCGTGCGCCCGGCACCGATACGCTATACCGGCGTGTCCGGATGGCGGCGCCATTTTACCGCGACGACCAGCCGCTCAACGATTTGGTAGCTGCCGTTCGGGAAATGTTGCAAACCACGCTTGCGGGGATAGGTGCCGACGCAGGCTAGATACTGCGTCGGAAATTTTAGCCGCACACGAGGCGGGAGAGGTTACTCTTTGCCGGTCTTCTGGGCGATGAGAACAGCTTCCGCAATCGCGCTTGCGCTCGCGACATGGTCCAGAGCCGCCTTGTAAGCGGCGTCTCCATCCCCCTGCCGGATGGCTTCGACGATCTTTTCCATTTGCGCCGGACCTTCGGTATCGCGGCTTTTCGTCTTGATCGTCATCGAACGAAGATGGTTGATCCGCACCGTCAGCAGGTTGACGACGCCCCAGGCGACATGCCGGTCGATCTTGCTGAACAGCGTCTGATAAAAGGACGAGGTATGCGCCAGAACGCCCGGCATATCCCTTTCGACATAGCTTTCGCGGATATGACTGAGCGACGCTTCAAGCGCTTCCACGATGGCAGGATCGCGACGTTCCGCACAAAGGCGCGCCGCCATTCCTTCCAGCGCACCGCGAATTTCATAAATCTGCTTCGCCTCATCGAGATCGAGCATCGCGACCATCGGGCCCTTGTTCGGCAAATTCGCCACCAGCCCCTCGGATTCCAGATGCCGCAGGACCTCACGGACGATGGTGCGGGAAACGCCGAGCTGGGCGCAGAGATCGCGCTCTACCAGACGGTCGCCCGGGCGGAAATAACCGTTCACGATGGCGTCACGGACCTTGTCGAGAGCGAGTTCCCTCAGCGTCTTTGTCGGGCGCTCAACGCGAATGGCAGTTCCGTGCGAAGCATCTGTCATGGTATCACCTCGTTTGACACCTCCCGTTTCATTGCAACGCAGTTACGAACAAAACGGGAAATGGCTTTTGTATTATGGCGTACCAGCTTATTTAGCGCCGTGCTCTGCTTAAGGCAACATCAGCACGGCTCACGCAGAATGCTCATCCCATTCTTTCCGAAGCGTAAGAGCCGGGACCGGGGGGAAACACCACGGTTCGGCTGCCGTTCAGGAATACACGACGATGAATATGGGCGTGGATGGCACGCGCCAGCACCTGCGCCTCCACGTCGCGGCCGAGCGACACGTAATCCTCGGCCGACTGGGCATGGGTGATGCGCACGGTATCCTGCTCGATGATCGGTCCCTCATCCAGATCGGCAGTCACATAATGCGCCGTCGCGCCAATCAGCTTCACACCGCGCTGATAGGCCTGCTTGTAAGGGTTGGCCCCCTTGAAGGACGGCAGGAAGGAGTGGTGGATATTGATGATCCTGCCCGACATCGCCTCGCACATCCTGTCGGAAAGCACCTGCATGTAACGCGCCAGCACGATGAGTTCCGTACCCGAGCTTTCGACGATCTCCATGATCCGGGCTTCGGCCTGCGGCTTGTTCTCTTTCGTCACCGGAATGTGGTGGAACGGAATGTCGTGATTGACGACGACCTTCTGGTACTCGAAATGGTTGGAAACCACGCCGACAATATCGATCGGCAGCGCCCCGATGCGCCAGCGGTAGAGCAGGTCATTGAGGCAATGGCCGAAGCGCGACACCATCAAAAGAACCTTCATCCGCTCTGCCTGGTCGTGCAGCGCCACCTCCATGCCGAATTTTTCCGAGATCGGCGCCAGCCCGGCCATCAAGGCGTCGCGTGTCGCACCCTCCTCGGAAATGAAACCCACGCGTATGAAAAAACGGCCGGTACCGAGATCGTCGAATTGCGAACTATCGACGATGTTGCACCCCTTCTCAGCGAGAAAGCCTGAAAGGGCGGCGACAATGCCGCGGGTGGATTTGCATGTCACGGTCAGGACGAAGTTCGTCATCTGGCACTCTTTCTGTCATCGATAAAGCATGTCTCCCAAAAGTGTGCAGCGGTTTTGGAACCAAGACATGCTTAAAAACAAAGATCTAAAGCGCGTGGCATGAATCAGATTGGACGCGACGCGCTTTAGCGGAAAACCCCGCGCTTTTGATCAGCGCGGGGAAAACCGGGCTCAGACGTCGAGGGTGGTCTGATGCTCCCAGGCGGTGAATTGCGAGCAATAGCTGTTCCACTCACCCTGCTTGAGCTTCAGATAGGCCTTGGAGAATTCAGTGCCGAGAGCCTGCTGCAATTCCGCGTCCTTCTCATATTCGCGCAGCGCATCGAGAAGGTTAAGCGGCAGCTTCGGTGCATCCGTGACCTTGTGGCCCTCGCGGTACATGTCGATATCGTAGTGCGGACCGGGATCGGCCTTGGAACGGACACCGGAAAGGCCGGCCGCGATGATGATGGCCTGCAGCAGATAGGGGTTCACGGCTCCATCCGGCAGGCGCAGTTCAAACCGCCCCGGCCCCGGCACGCGCACCATATGGGTGCGGTTATTGCCGGTCCAGGTCACCGTATTCGGCGCCCAGGTCGCGCCGGAAATGGTGCGTGGCGCGTTGATGCGTTTGTAGGAATTGACCGTCGGATTGGTGACGGCCGCAAGCGCGGACGCATGTTTCATGATGCCGCCGAGAAACGTCTTGCCCTTGGCCGACAGACCGAACGGCATTTCCCTGTCGGCAAAGGCGTTGACCTTGCCGTCGAGGTCCCAGACCGAAATATGGGCATGGCAGCCATTGCCGGTCAGGCCCTTGAAAGGCTTCGGCATGAAGGTGGCGCGCAGCCCGTGTTTTTCGGCAACGGATTTGACCATGAATTTGAAGAAGGAATGTTTGTCTGCGGTCTGCAGCGCGTCGTCATATTCCCAGTTCATCTCGAACTGGCCGTTCGCGTCCTCATGGTCGTTCTGGTAGGGCTTCCAGCCCAGCTCCAGCATGTAATCGCAAATCTCGGCGATCACATCGTAACGGCGCATCACCGCCTGCTGGTCGTAGCAGGGCTTTTCCGCCGTGTCGTATTCGTCGGAGATTTTCGCACCATCCGGCGAAATCAGGAAAAATTCCGGCTCCACGCCGGTCTTGACCCTGAGCCCTTCGCTCGCCGCCTCAGCGATGAGCTTTTTCAGCACCACGCGCGGCGCCTGCTCCACCGGCTGGTCTTCCATCACGCAATCGGCGGCGACCCAGGCGACATCCTTTTTCCATGGAAGCTGGATGACCGAGGAGGCGTCGGGCACGGCGAAAAGATCGGGATGGGCGGGCGTCAGATCGAACCAGGTGGCAAAGCCCGCAAAACCCGCGCCATCCTTCTGCATATCGGCAATCGCTTCTGCGGGAACCAGCTTGGCGCGCTGGCCGCCGAAGAGATCGGTATAACTGATCATGAAATATTTGATGCCCTTTTCGGCAGCAAATTTGGAGAGGTCCAGTGTCACGTCATTCCCCTTTTTTTGAATATCAGACACTTCATCGAAAAAAGACGGGCACATCCTCCCAAATGCGCCCGTCCGTTCTTTATGGCTTAAAAGCTGCCTTTGCCCGGGAACCAGTTGGTTCCCGCCAACGGAACCTGCGCCATTGCGGCAGCCTCCATCGTCAGCGCCACCAGATCTTCCGGCTCCAGATTATGGAGATGGTTCTTGCCGCAGGCGCGCGCGATGGTCTGCGCTTCGAGCGTCATGACCTTCAGATAGTTGGCAAGGCGACGACCGGCGGCGACGGGATCGAGGCGTGCGGCAAGTTCCGGGTCCTGCGTGGTGATGCCGGCGGGGTCTTTGCCCTCGTGCCAGTCATCGTAAGCGCCGGCCGTGGTGCCGAGTTTCTGATATTCGTCTTCCCACTTGGGATCGTTGTCGCCCAGCGCAACCAGCGCCGCCGTGCCGATGGCGACCGCATCCGCACCCAGCGCCAGCGCCTTGGCGACATCAGCACCCGAACGGATGCCGCCAGAGACGATCAGCTGCACCTTGCGGTGCATGCCGAGATCCTGAAGCGCCTGCACGGCGGGGCGAATGCAGGCGAGCGTGGGCATGCCGACATTTTCGATGAAGACATCCTGCGTGGCGGCCGTACCGCCCTGCATGCCATCCAGCACCACCACATCGGCACCGGCCTTCACCGCCAACGCCGTGTCGTAATAGGGCCGCGCGCCGCCAACCTTGATATAGATCGGCTTTTCCCAGTCGGTAATTTCGCGCAGTTCGAGGATCTTGATTTCCAGATCGTCCGGGCCGGTCCAATCGGGATGGCGGCAGGCGGAGCGCTGATCGATGCCCTTCGGCAGGTTGCGCATATTGGCGACGCGATCGGAAATCTTCTGACCGAGCAACATGCCGCCGCCGCCCGGTTTCGCGCCCTGACCGACGACGACCTCGATGGCATCCGCACGGCGCAGATCCTTCGGGTTCATGCCGTAACGAGAGGGGAGATACTGGTAAACCAGCGTCTGGCTGTGGCCGCGCTCCTCATCCGTCATGCCGCCATCGCCCGTCGTGGTGGAGGTGCCGGCGATTGTCGCGCCACGGCCGAGCGCTTCCTTGGCGTTGCCTGACAGAGCACCGAAGCTCATGCCGGCAATGGTGATCGGCGTTTTCAGCGTGATCGGCTTCCTGGCGAAGCGCGTGCCGAGCATAACTGTCGTATCGCATTTCTCGCGATAACCCTCGAGCGGATAACGCGAGATGGACGCGCCGAGAAACAGGAGATCGTCGAAATGCGGCACCTTGCGCTTGGTGCCCGCGCCGCGAATATCATAGATGCCGGTCGCAGCCGCGCGGCGGATTTCCGCCAGCGTATGGTCATCGAAAGTTGCGGATTTGCGCGGCGGGGTAAAGGGGTTGTGATAGCTCATCGGAATATCCCTCGCCTCAATACGCGTCGGCGTTGTCGATGTTGAAATTATAGAGCGTGCGGGCCGAGCCGTAGCGCTTGAACTCGTCAGGGCTGACATCCGTGACGCCGGCCTTTTCCAGAAGTTCGGCAAGCTTTTCGAGATGTTCGGGCCGCATCTCCTTCTCGATGCAATCGGCCCCGAGGCTCTTCACCGAACCGCGCACGAAAAGCTTCGCCTCATAAAGGGAATCGCCCAGCGCATCGCCCGCATCGCCGCAGACGACGAGATGGCCGGACTGGCCCATGAAGGCCGACATGTGGCCGATATTGCCCTTCACGACGATATCGATGCCCTTCATGGAAATGCCGCAGCGGGAGGCGGCATTGCCCTTGATGACCAGAAGCCCGCCGCGGCCTGTGGCGCCGGCATATTGCGAGGCGTCGCCCTCGATGACGACCGTGCCGGACATCATGTTCTCAGCGACACCCGGCCCGGCCGAGCCGTGCACGGTGACATTGCCGCCATCATTCATGCCGGCGCAATAATAACCAACCGAACCGTGCACATCGACGGTGACGGGGCTGTCGATGCCGACCGCCACGGCATGGTGGCCGCGCGGATTGACGACCTCGAATTCGGTGTCGTTCGCGCCCGAGGAAAGACCGTGGAGCGCCTTGTTGAGTTCACGCAGCGGCGTGTGGGAGAGATCGAAAACTGGCATGGATTATGACTTTCAAAACAGGCGCCGATGACGGGTCTCAGGCGGCCTTTTCATGGTCCCAGAAATAGACGGTCGCCGGTTCCGGCTCCCAGACGCGGGCATTTTCAATGCCGGGCAGATTGACCAGAGCGCGATACTCAGAGCCGAAAGCGACATATTGGTCGGTCTCGGCCATGACAGCAGGCTTGCAGGCGATGGGATCACGCACCACGCCGAAACCGGATTTGGTGCCGACGACGAAAGTGAAGAAACCATCGAGATCGTCGAGCGCGCCGGTCAGCGCCTCGCCCAGATCCTTGCCCTTGGCCATTTCCGCCGTGAGATAGGCGGCGGCGACTTCCGAGTCGTTCTGGGTCTCGAAGACCATGCCTTCGCGCACCAGTTCGCGGCGCAGATTATTGTGGTTGGAAAGCGAGCCATTATGCACCAGGCACTGGTCTGCACCGGTGGAGAAGGGATGCGCGCCAAGCGTCGTCACCGCCGATTCCGTCGCCATGCGGGTGTGGCCGATGCCATGGGTGCCGGCCATGGAACGCACGTCAAAACGGGTGACGACATCCTTCGGAAGACCGGTTTCCTTGTAGATTTCGACGCTGTCGCCGGAACCCATCACGCGCACATTCGGGCGGATTGCGGAAAGAACCGCGCGGATACCATTCAGCTTCTCGGCGGGAATATCGAGAACAGCATGAGTGCTTTTCACCGTGACTGCGGCATCGACGCCGCTTTCCTTCAGCGCTTCGGCGAGGCCGGAAAAATCGGCGGCCGGATTGGCCGACTGGATCGTCACTTTCGCGCGGCCATTGGCAGCGCTTCCGTAGATCGCGATGCCGGCCGAATCCGGGCCACGATCGGTCATGGTGACGAGCATGTCCGAAAGCAGCTGACCCAGCTGCGGTTCAAGGCTTTTGTCTTTCAGGAATAGTCCAACAATGCCGCACATCGACAGGCACCTCCATTCGTTTCTGAATGAAGGGCTAACATATGGAATTCCATTCCGTCAACTATCAGGAATATTTTTTTCTTCTAAGGCAAATTATCAATCATTGCCCAGCCGCCTTTGCGGATAGGAAATGATCGACAGATAACGGGCGGGAAGCTTCACCAATTCCTCCGGCCCGTGCGGCGCGTCGGCGTCGAAAAACAGGCTGTCGCCGGCCTGCATGGTGAAAAGCTGCTCGCCGTGGCGGTAAACCACCTCGCCTTCCAGCATGTAGAGAAACTCCATTCCCTCATGCTGGAAGGTCGGGAACACGTCCGAATCCTTGGTCAGCGTGATGAGATAGGGCTCGACGGTGACGCCGCTGGTATTGTTGTCGATATGGCCGAGCAGGCTGTATTGATGACCGGCGCGCGTGCCCCTGCGCTCGATATTCACGCCCTGCCCCGCCTTGACGAAGGTGGCGCTGCGCGGTTCCTCGAAACCGCGAAAGAAGGCCGTGATCGGCACGCCCAGCGCCTTTGAGAGCGTCTGCAGCGTGGTGAGCGACGGCGAGATATTGCCGTTTTCGATCTTGGAAAGCATGCCCACGGAAACGCCGGTGGCCGATGCAAGATCGGTGATCGTGATGCCGAGTTTCTTGCGATAGGCACGCACCTCATGGCCAATCGCCATTTCCAGATTATTGACCCTTGGCTCGCGGATGGCATGGGGATCCTGCGACAGGAACTGCGCAGTTTCGGTCTTGGTGGTATCCTTCGCCATGGGGTCCTCCGGCATTATCGTGTTTTCCCTTCCTTACAGGAAAACTATTTTAATTCGGAGGAAATCTTTGCCGCAGTGTATTTGGGGTATGGCCGAACCGGGCCTTGAAGCTTCCCGAAAAATGCCCGGCGCTTGAGAAGCCGGTGGCGAAGGCCACTTCGGCAATGGAGAGCGGGCTTTGCTCCAGCAGCCGCCGGGCGTGATCGAGGCGGATCGCGCGGTATGTTTCCAGAAACGTCGTTTTCAGATGGGTTGCGAAAAGCCGGTCGAGGTGGCGCGCGCTGGTTCCCGCCAGTTTCGCCATGGTCTGCCGGTCGAGCGGGCTTTCGATGGTCGTTTCCATTTTTTCCAGCACGGTCAGCAGGGCCGGATGGTTGGTGCCATGGCGCTCGGCGGCGGAACCCCTTTGCGGCGCGCCGGGTTCGGCCACGGCCGTGTGCAGATACCAGTCGCTGACACGCCGAGCGAAATGAGCGCCCATTCTCTGCGAAATCATCGCATGCATCATGTCGAGCGGCGCGACGCCGCCGGCGCAGGTGATGCGGTCTCCATCGAAAACGAACCGCGCCTGCCGGGGCGTGAGATGGCCAAAGGCCTCTTTCAGCACCGGCGCATGCTCCCAGTGAATCGTGAAATCGCGGTTTTCCAGCAATCCCGCCGCCGCCAGCACATAAGCGCCGCTGGAAATGCCCCCGATCCGGACACCCTGCCGCGCCAGCCGCCTTAACGTCCCGTAGGAATTTTCCGCACCGGTCCAGTCCTGCGGCCCACCCCCCGCGCAGACGAAGATCGTGTGGCATCTCTCGCCTGCGGTGGCGAGTGCCTCGCAGCCGACAATGATGCCGGAAGAACTTCTGACGGCCTCGCCATCGAAAGAAAGCGGAACCACATCGTAAAGATCGGTTCCGGCGATCAAATTGGCGGCCCGCAATGGCTCCGCGGCCGAGGCGTAGGACATCAGCGCGAAATTCGGGATCAGGATGAAACCAATGCGCTGGACATTCTTCTGCTCAATGATCGTCATGTCTCTTTTTTAAATCATTATGTCCCTTTTTTGCAATTCCCTTTCGAACGACGCCGGTAAGCTTGCGCCATATCGTTCGAGGTACGCAGATGCGCTATTCCGCCTTTTCAATTTTCAAGAACGGCCTTTTCGGCAACAAGGCGTGGAAACCCGCCTGGCGGGAGGTGTCTCCGAAACCGCATTATGACGTCATCATCGTTGGCGGCGGCGGACATGGGCTGGCGACGGCCTATTATCTTGCGAAAGAATTCGGCGTCACCAATGTCGCGGTGCTGGAAAAAAACTACATCGGCTCCGGCAATGTCGGCCGTAACACCACGATCATTCGCTCCAATTATCTGCTGCCGGGTAACAATCCTTTCTACGAACTTTCGATGAAACTTTGGGAAGGGCTGGAGCAGGATTTCAATTTCAACGCCATGGTTTCCCAGCGCGGCGTGCTGAACCTCTATCATTCGGATGCGCAGCGCGACGCCTATACAAGGCGCGGCAACGCCATGCGGCTGCACGGCGTCGACGCCGAATTGCTGGACCGCGCCGCAGTCAAGGCCATGCTGCCGTTTCTCGATTTCGACAATGCCCGCTTTCCGGTGCAGGGCGGCCTGCTGCAAAGACGCGGCGGCACCGTGCGTCACGATGCCGTCGCCTGGGGTTATGCGCGCGGCGCGGACAGCCGCGGCGTCGATATCATTCAGGGCTGCGAGGTAACCGGCATTCGCCGCGAAAACGGCAGGGTCGTGGGTGTGGAGACCGCCAAGGGCTTCATCGGCTGCGGCAAGCTGGCGCTCGCGGCAGCCGGCAATTCCTCGCAGGTGGCCGCCATGGCCGGACTGAAACTGCCGATCGAAAGCCATGTGCTGCAGGCTTTCGTGTCGGAAGGGCTGAAGCCCTTCATCGATGGCGTCGTCACCTTCGGGGCCGGCCATTTTTACGTCTCGCAATCGGACAAGGGCGGCCTCGTCTTCGGCGGCGATATAGACGGCTACAATTCCTATGCCCAGCGCGGCAATCTGGCGACGGTCGAACATGTCGCGGAGGCAGGCAAGGCGATGATACCGGCGCTCTCCCGCGTCCGGGTGCTACGCTCCTGGGGCGGCATCATGGATATGTCGATGGATGGTTCGCCGATCATCGACCAGACCCCTATCGACAATCTCTACCTGAATGCCGGCTGGTGTTATGGCGGCTTCAAGGCGACGCCCGCTTCCGGTTTCTGCTTCGCCCATCTTCTGGCGCGCGGCGCACCGCAGGAAACGGCAACGGCCTTCCGGCTGGACCGCTTCCGGCGCGGTTATCTCATCGATGAAAAGGGCCAGGGCGCCCAGCCCAACCTTCACTAAATTTGTAGCGGGATGACGAAAACCGCTCACAGTTTTCGCCATCCCGCTATCTGGCGGATCAAGGACATCTGAAATGGCAAGTCTCGTGCCCTGCCCGCATTGCGGGCCAAGACCCAGGGAAGAATTCACCATCAAGGGCGCAGCCCTTCAAAGGCCCGCCGCCGATGCCGGCGCGGAGGAATGGTTCGATTATGTCTATCTGCGCGACAATCCGCGCGGCGCCTATGAGGAATATTGGCACCACACATCCGGCTGCCGCCGCTGGCTGGTCGTCGCCCGAGATACCGCCACCCATGAGATATCCGCCTGCCGCGACGCCGCCGACAAGACGAAAGTGACAAACGCATGAGCGCCAACCGCCTGAAGACCGGCGGTCTGATCGACCGTTCCAAACCGCTTTCCTTCACCTTCGACGGCAAGCCGATGTCAGGCTTTCAGGGCGACAGCCTCGCCTCCGCCCTGCTCGCCAACGGCCAGAAGCTCGTCGGTCGTAGTTTCAAATACCACCGTCCGCGCGGCATATTGACGGCGGGCGCAGCCGAGCCGAACGCGCTGATGACCATCGGCCGCGGCGGGCGCACGGAGCCGAACACCCGCGCCACCATGCAGGAGCTTTATGCCGGGCTGGAAGCCAACAGCCAGAACCGCTGGCCCTCTCTCGATTTCGATATCGGCGCGTTGACCGGCCTTCTGTCTCCCTTCCTCGGGGCGGGGTTCTACTACAAGACCTTCATGTGGCCTGCCGCCTTCTGGGAAAAGGTCTACGAGCCCTTCATCCGCAAAGCCGCCGGTCTCGGCAAGGCGAGCTACGAGGCGGATCCGGATGCCTATGACAAATGCTGGGCGCATTGCGACCTGCTGGTGATCGGCTCCGGCGCGGCGGGTCTGGCAGCGGCGCTTGCCGCAGGCCGCGCCGGCGCGCGCGTCATCATTCTCGATGAACATTCCCTCGCAGGCGGCGGGCTTCTTTCCGAAACGGCAGCCATCGGCGGCGAGAGCGCTGCGGATTTCGCGGCGGAATGCGTTGCCGAACTTAAAGCCCTGCCGAATGTGACGGTGCTGACGCGAACCACAGCTTTCGGCTGGTATGACGGCAATGTCTTCGGCGCGGTGGAGCGGGTGCAGAAACATCTGCCAGATCCGAAAGCCCATGTGCCCGTGGAGCGCCTGTGGCGCATCGTCGCCAAGCGGGCGCTGCTTGCCACCGGCGCGGAAGAACGACCGCTGGTCTTCGGCGGCAACGATATTCCCGGCGTGATGATGGCGGGCGCCATGCGCAGCTATCTCAATCGCTATGCCGTCAGCCCCGGCACGGCGACGGCAATTTTCACCACCAATGACAGCGGTTACGCGCTTGCCCGCGATCTGGAGGCGCAGGGCGTCGCTCTTGCCGCCATCATCGACAGCCGCGAGCAGGGCAATCCGGGCTACGAAGGCAAGGCGCGCGTCATCAAGGGTGGCGTCGTCTCGAATGCGAAGGGCGGCAAGGCGCTTTCCGCCATCGAGATTTATGCGAATGGCCGCGCGGAGAAGCTGAATGTCGATGCGCTGGCCATGTCGGGCGGCTTCAGCCCCATCATCCATCTCGCCTGCCATCGCGGCGGCAGGCCGGTCTGGTCGGAGGACGATGCCGCTTTTCTGGCGCCCGGCAACCTCAAGGGGCTGGAACTCGCCGGCGCGGTTTCCGCGATCAACGGTATCGCCGCCTGCCTTGAGAATGGCGCACGAAAGGGCGCAGCGCTGGCACAAGAACTCGGCTTTGCATCAGCTGCACCGACATTCGGCACGGTGGAAAACGATATCGTGGCCCCACCCGCAAAACCGCTCTGGTCCATCCCCGGCATCAAGGCGAAAGCCTTTGTCGATTATCAGAACGACGTTCACCGCCAGGATCTCGGCCTCGCCATCCGCGAAGGTTATGGCCATGTCGAACTCGCCAAACGCTACACCACGAACGGCATGGCGACGGATCAGGGCAAGCTTTCGAATGTCAATGCCATCGGGTTGCTGGCCGAAGCGCGTGGTGTCTCCCCGGCGGATGTCGGCACCACGACGTTCCGGCCGTTTTATACGCCCGTCTCCTTCGGCGCACTGACCGGGGCCTATCATGGCCAGCATTTCCAGCCGGTGCGCAAATCGCCTCTGCATGGCTGGGCCGAAAAGAACGGCGCGGTCTTCGTTGAAACCGGTCTCTGGTATCGCTCTTCCTGGTTTCCGCGCGAAGGCGAAAGCGGCTGGCGGGAAAGCGTCGATCGTGAAGTTCTGAATGTCCGCAAGAATGCCGGGCTCTGCGATGTGTCGATGCTTGGCAAGATCGAAATCTGTGGCAGGGACGCCGCCGAATTCCTCAACCGGGTTTATTGCAACGCTTTCCTCAAACTGCCGGTCGGCAAGGCGCGTTATGGTCTGATGCTGCGTGAGGACGGCATGATCTATGACGACGGCACCACCAGCCGGCTGGAGGAAAACCGCTTCTTCATGACGACCACCACCGCCTATGCGGCGGGCGTCATGAACCATCTGGAATT
Source organism: Agrobacterium leguminum (assembly GCF_015704895.1). Taxonomy (GTDB): domain Bacteria; phylum Pseudomonadota; class Alphaproteobacteria; order Rhizobiales; family Rhizobiaceae; genus Agrobacterium; species Agrobacterium leguminum. Next base: position 189,918 of record NZ_JADQWB010000004.1, read on the forward strand.
CTGCGCGCAGGCGCTCTGGCCTGATCTCGATGTACGGCTTGCCTCCGTCACCGACCAGTGGGCGCAGATGGCGATTGCCGGACCGAAGGCACGCGCCATTCTCCAGAAGATCGTCGATGAGAATATTTCCGACGAGGCCTTTCCTTTCCTCGCAGCCCGGGAAGTCTCCCTGTTTGGCGGGCAGCTGCATGGACGCCTGTTCCGGATTTCCTTCTCCGGCGAACTGGCCTACGAGCTTGCCGTCCCGGCCGGTTACGGCGAGAGCGTCGCCGATGCCCTGATGGAAGCCGGCGAGGCGGAGAATATCATGCCCTATGGCGTCGAGGCGCTTGGCGTGCTGCGCATTGAAAAGGGCCATGTCACCCACAATGAAATCAACGGCACGGTGGTGCCCGCCGATCTCGGCTTCGGCAAAATGGTCTCTACCACAAAGGCCGATTTCATTGGCCGACGGATGCTGGAGCGCGAGGGGCTTTCCGACGCCGACCGTCCGAGCCTCGTCGGCGTCGTGCCGCTTGATCCAAAACAGTCCTTCCGCACCGGCTCGCATATTCTTGCGAAGGATGCCGCGGCAACGCTGGAGAACGATCAGGGTTATGTGACCTCCAGCGCGTTCTCACCGCATCTAGGTTCGACCATCGGTCTCGCCCTCGTCAAGAATGGCCCTGCGCGGCATGGCGAGGAAATCATGGTCTGGAACGGCCTGCGCAACGAATTTACCCAAGCCCGCCTTTGCAACCCGGGTTTTGTCGATCCTCAAAACGAGAAACTCCATGTCTGATTTCAAGTCTGACTTCCGGCCGACGCTCCGCCCGGTGCTGGGCGCAAAGAGAGCGATTGCCTCCACCGCCATCAAGCTCTCTCCCCTGCCGGAAGGCGCGATCATCCACGTTCTGGCCGCACCCGGCGCAGCAAATATGGAAGTCCGCCTTAGCGACCTTGCCAAAGGCGATATACGCGCGGTCTCACCGGGCCAATGGTTCATCGTCGGTGAACACCCTCTGTCTCATGCCGATATGAAGGCGCTTCTTGCGGCGCTCGAGCCTCAGGCAACGGGTGTCGACCAGAGCCAGGGACGCGTTCGCATCCGCATCGAAGGCAAGATGGCCGAGCGGGTTCTGGCCAAAGGCACGGCGGTCGACCTGTCTCTAGCAGCCTTCCCGGTGGGACATTCCGCCGCGACGCTGATCGGCCACATCGCCGCCCACCTCACCCGCGTCGACGGACAGGTCTTCGAAATCATCGTGCTGCGCGGTTTTGCCGAAAGCCTGTGGGACGATCTTGCCCGGATGAGCCTCGAATTCCAGTGATCGTGCCGCTCAGGTCCAGATGCTTTCGGGCGTCAGGATTTCGAAGGGCACGATCCGCTGTTCAACGGAAGACGAATCTCCATTCTCGATGCGCCGTAACATCACGTCGATCAATTGCTGCGGCATCCTGTCAAGGGGAAGCGGCAGCGAGGCGGTGATCAGTCCTTCGTTGAGGCCTTTTCGTGTTTCCGGCCCGATATCGTTACAGATGATTTTTATGTCGCGCTGCCGCTCGGCAGGCAGTTCCCTGAGCGCGCGCAGAACACCCGATATGCCGCCGCCATTGACATAAATCCCCCTGAGCCCCGGTTCGGCAACAATCATATCCCGCACAATGACATAGGCATTTTCCGGCTCCTCATGGGTCAGCAGCGTTTCCGCGACCTGAAGTTCAGGTGTGTTTTCGCGCATATAGGAGCGGAAGCTGGCGTCCGAAACATCCTGGCACTGATACCGATTGCTGCCGATCAGCGGCGCGACCACGCCCTCGCCCTTTACCGTCTGGCTGAGGAACCATGCCGCCGTGCGGCCGCGTTTCCAGCTGTCGGTGCCGACAAAGCCCGCGCGGCTTGCCGCCGATAGATCGGATACGTAAGTCACCACCGGAACGCCCCTGCCCCGCAGCTCGTCGATCGCCTGGCTGACGAGCGGATGATCGGCCGTCACCACCGCGATTGCGCCGCAGGATTGTCCCATCTTCAAGAGATTGGCGGATACGGCCTCCGGTGAAAGATCGTCCTCGAAAACGACATCCGGCTCGATGATGCTATCCGGCCGCTGGCGTGCGGCGGCGACGATCCCTTCCGCCCAAAGCCGGTAAAGCGGCCGGTGGGATTGCTGCAACAGAAAGCCGAGCCGGTGATGGGGCATGGCCTCGCGGCGACGGTCCTTGATGGTGCCGAGACCATAAAAACCGATCTCCTCCGCCGCCCTGAGTATCTGGTCGATCGTATCCTGGCGCACGGCGGTCGAACCGTGCAGCAGCCGGTTGACCGTGGAGATGCTGACACCGGCGGCTTTCGCAAGATCGGTAATGGTCGGTCGGTTCATGACGCCTCACAATCGTATCATCCATGAATGACATGAAATGATATTAAATGCAACATTAAATGAAATATAAATTCCATTCGCATGAAAATGAAAGATATAAATCATTCTGTCATTAGGGCCCATCGGGAGAATGGGCAGGGAGGAAGCAATGGCATTTTTCAGGAAATTTCTCGCAACGGGCGCTGTGTCGCTCGTGATGGCATCCGGCGCGTTCGCGGCCAATATCGCCGTTGTCGGCGGCAAGAATGACGATGCGTTCTGGAATCTCATCAAAAAGGGTGTCGACGACGCACGCCTCGTGGTCGAGGCGAATGGCGGTAAGGTCAATTACCTGCGTTTGCAGACCTATGACAATTTCGCGCCCGACGTGGTGCAGCTGATCCAGACCGCCATCAGCCAGAAGGTTGATGGTCTCGTCATTCCGAACTGGGTTCCGGAAGGCGAGGACCCGGCGATCCGGGAAGCCATCAATGCCGGTATCAAGGTCATTCTCATGAATGCCGGTGGGCACGAAAAGGCCAAAGAACTCGGCGCGATCAATTATGTCGGTTCCGACGAATATATTGCCGGCGTCGCCGGCGGCGAATATTTCGCGAAACAGGGCAAAAAGAACGTCATCTGCGTCAACACCGTTCCGGGCGCCGCCAATCAGGAGGCGCGCTGCAAGGGCGTCATCGACGGCATTACCAAGGCCGGCGGCGGCGGCAAGCAACTGCCGCTTCCCGCCACCAGTTTCGGCGACGCCACCGCCGTAGCCGAGGCGATCAAGGCGACATTGCTACAGGACAGCAAGATCGACGGCGTCCTGACCATTTCGGCGGGTGATGCGGATTCCGCCGCCATCGGCATCATGCAGGCCGGCAAGACCGAAACCGCCCTGCTTGGCACTTTCGATCTCAACCAGTCCGGCCTCGACCGGATCAAGGACGGGACACAGGGTTTCGCAATCGACCAGCAGCCCTACCTGCAATCATTGCTGGCGGTAACGCTTCTGGCCTCGGCCATCGATTTCGGAACCGATCTGCCGACCGCCCCGCTGCTGACGGGACCGAACATCGTCGACAAATCCAACATCCAGACCACGCTTGCCGGCGTCGCCAAGGGAGCGCGCTGAGCGGTGATCCATACCCGCCTCCGATCCCCGGCGAAACCGGGGATCGGGGCTTGACGGGCAGAGGATATCCCCTCGGCACTTAGGGCCAATATTGGAGTGAACGACGTGAAAAATCTCTCTTTGGGCGACCTTCTGCGCCGCCCGGAATCAGGCGCCTTTCTCGGCCTTGTTTTCGTTCTTGCTTTCTTCGTCATCTTCGGCAGCATCGATTTTCTGAAACCCGCCGGCGCCGCAAGCTGGCTGAATGTCGCCGCCAATCTCGGCATCGTCGCCATTCCCGTCGGGCTGCTGATGATTTCCGGCGAGTTGGACATTTCCATCGGCGCGATGATCCCGGCCGGCGCGCTGACGGTCGCCATTATCTCCGGTTATTACGGCATGCCGATCTGGCTCGGCATTATCGGCGCGCTTTGCCTTGGGTTGCTTGTCGGGCTTATCAACGGCTTTCTGGTGATACGGACCGTGGTGCCCTCACTGATCGTCACGCTCGGCACGCTGTTTGCGGTGCAGGGGTTGATCCTCGGCTTTTCCGTGCTCTTGACCGGCACGACCAGCGTGGCGCTGAGCCCCGCCCAATCCGGCCCCGTCGCCAAATTCCTGTTCGGACAGTTCATCGGCGGCAGTTTTCAGGTCAGCATCGTCTGGTGGTTGTTGCTGACGGCGATCTATATCTTCTATGTCCATTATTCGCCCTTCGGAAACTGGATTTTCGCCATGGGCGGCGACCGGGTGAGTGCCCGCAATGCCGGCATTCCCACCGACAAGCTGACGGTGACGCTTTTCGTCCTTTCCTCCGTCAGCGCCTCCTTCGTCGGTGTCTGTCAGGCGATCCTGTTCAATGTCGCCCAGGTTTCGGCCGGCATGACCTTCATCTTCAACTCCATCATCGCGGTCGTCGTGGGCGGGGTGCTGCTGACCGGCGGCTTCGGTTCGGTGATCGGTATTTTTCTCGGCACCATTACCTTCGCCATCGTCAATCAGGGCATTTATTTCACCGCTTTTGACCGCAACTGGTCGAGCCTCATCATAGGCGTCATGCTGCTCCTGGCAGTGCTGATGAACAACACTTTCCGTGTCATGGCGCTCACCTATTCGCCGAAGAAGAAGTGAGGCAAGACGATGTCGACACCCATTCTCGAACTTAAAAACGTCAATAAATCCTTCGGCCCGATCGATGTTCTGCACGATATCTCGCTGAAAGTGCGCGCCGGCGAGGTGCTCTGCCTGCTGGGAGACAATGGCGCTGGAAAATCCACGCTGATCAAGACGCTGGCCGGCGTCTACCAGCCGAGTTCCGGCGAAGTGCTGATGGATGGAAAGCCGGTCAATTTCGACGGACCGCGCGATGCGCAGCGCATGGGCATTTCCACCGTACACCAGTTCGGCGGAACCTTCCCGCTGATGAGCATCGGCCGCTCCTTCTTCATCGGTGCAGAACCCACCAAAGGCTTCTGGCCCTTCCGAATCTACGACCGCAAGAAAGCCAACGAAATCGCCGTCAAGGCAGTGCAGGAATTCGGCATCACCCGCATCGATGACGGCGACCGCCTGATCGGCGGGCTTTCCGGCGGCGAACGGCAATCGCTCGCCATCGCCCGCGCGGTGCATTTTGGCGCACGCGTTCTGATCCTCGATGAACCGACGGCGGCGCTGGGTGTGAAACAGGCGTCCCACGTTCTGCGCATCGTGCTGGAAGCGCGCAAACGCGGCATCGCGGTCATCTTCATCACCCATCAGGTCACCCATGCCATTGCCGTCGGCGACCATTTCGCCGTGCTCATCCGAGGCGCGGTCGCCGCCAATTTCCGCAAGGGCGAGAAGTCCCGCGAGGAAATCACCGATCTGATGGCCGGCGGTGAGGCACTCGCCGATCTAGGTGCCGAGGTGGAAAATTACATGGCCAGCCATGACGGCCATCCGCCGCAGCCACCCTCGAATTAAGACATAAAGCAAGGATCAAGACCGATGAAGATCGCCATCGACCCCCACATGCATCGTTTCACCAGCCTCGATGAGCTTCCGGCCAAAGTGAAGGAACTCGGCTACGACTGGATCGAACTCAGCCCGCGCGCGGATTTCCTCGAATGGTTCAAGGCGCCGCGCGTCTTTCCCGAGCGCATCCGCTCGTTCAAGAAGGCGCTGAAGGACGCCGATGTCGGCATCGCCTCGCTGCTGCCCATGTATCGCTGGGCCTCCAATGACGAGACCGAACGGCAGGCGGCGGTGAAACACTGGAAGCGGGCCATCGAGATCGCCATCGAACTCGAGGTCGACACGATGAACTCCGAATTCGGCCGCGGACCGCATCCCGACAAGGGCTCCTGCTACTGCTGCCATACCGGCTCGATGATCGAGGCCTGCGAGGATGCATGGTGGCGCTCGATGGAAGAGCTGGTGCCGATATTCGAGCGCGAAAACATCAACCTGCATGTCGAGCCGCATCCGGAAGACTGGTGCGAAACGCTGCAACCGGCGCTGGACATCATCCGCACCGTCAATTCGAAGAACGTCAAGTTCCTCTATTGCGCACCGCATACCTTTTATTTCGGCGACGACACCAAGGCGATGCTGCGCGAAGCCAAGGATGTGCTGGCGCATGTGCATGTGGGCGACACCTTCAACCACAAGGCCAGTTCCGGGCTTCGTTATATCCTCAATCCGCCGGGCACGCAGGCGCGGGTGCACCAGCATCTCAATATCGGCCAGGGCGAGGTGCCGTGGGACGACTTCTTCGGCACGCTTTCCGAAATCGGCTTCGACGGCATCATGACCTCCTGCGTCTTCGCCTGGGAGGACAGGGCCGATGAATCGAGCCGGTTCATGCGCGCCAAGATGCAGGACTATATCGACCTCTATTTCAAGAAATGACGCGGTAAACCGGCGCCAAGCCCGAGGCGGACCCCGCCTCCCGCCGCGGCCATTCACAACATCAAATGGAAAGACGACTGACATGATCAACGGAGAAAGACTGATTTCGCGCCCGCTGCGCTGGGCCATGGTGGGCGGCGGACGCACGGGACAGGTGGGTTACAAGCACCGCACCGGCGCGCTGCGCGACGGCAATTACCAGCTCGTCGCGGGCGCCTTCGACCTCGATGCCGAACGAGGCAGAGACTTCGGCGTCAATCTCGGCGTGGCGGCGGAACGCTGCTATGCGGATTACAGGGCGCTGATTGCCGGCGAGACGGCGCGCGAAGACGGTGTGGACGTCGTCTCCATCGCCACCCCCAATTTCACCCATTACGAGATCACCAAGGCCTGCCTTGAAGCCGGGCTGCACGTTATCTGCGAAAAGCCGCTGTTCTTCACCGTGGCGGAATGCGACGAGGTGGCGCGGCTGGCCGAACAGAAGGGCCTGATCGTCGGCGTCACCTATGGTTTTACCGGGCATCCGCTCGTCCACCAGATGGCCGCCATGGTCAAAAAGGGAATGCTGGGCGACATCCGTATCGTCGACCTGCAATATACCCATGGTTTCAATGCCGGCGACGATGTGGGCGCGGGCGAGGCCGTCAAATGGCGCACCAATCCCCGCACCGCTGGCCCGACCTTCGTGCTGGGCGATATCGGCACGCATCTCTATTATCTCTCGGAAGTCGTGCTGCCGCATATGAAGGTGGAACGCCTGCTCTGCGACCGCAAGGCCTTCATCCCCACGCGCGCGCCGCTGGAAGACCACGCCACCGTCCTGATGCATTATGACAATGGCGCACGCGGCCGCCTCTGGGTCTCCTCCGTCAATGCCGGCAATATGGGATCGCAACGTTACCGTTTCGTCGGCTCCAGGGCTTCACTCGAATGGTCGGATTCCCATCCCGATCAGCTGATCTACGAGGTTCAGGGCGAGCCCGGCCGCATCCTGCATCACGGCATGCCCTATCTGGAACAGGAAAGCCTCGCCATCGACCGCATGGGCGCGCTGCACACCGAAGGTCTCGGCGACAGCTGGTCGAACATCTATCTCTGGATCGCTCAGGCTGTCGACGCGGCAAATCGCGGTGACAGGGCTTTTCTGAAGACCCACCATTATCCCGGCATCACGGCCGGCACCGAAGGCGTTCGCTGGCTGGAAAACTGCGTCCGTTCGGCCGATGCCGGCGGCGCCTGGGTCGATTTCGCTTAACCAGCTTGGGGGCGCGCCGGACAACTCTCCCGTCCTCCTCTTCAGGCGCGTCCCCATACCTCCTCGGAAAGATGAACGATGAAACTCGCAATTTGTACTGACGTCATGGCAAGCCTGCCCTTCACCGATATGCTCGACAGATGCGTCGCGCTCGGTGTCGAAGGCATCGAGATGACCGGCGGCGGCTGGTCAAGCGGCCCGCATTTCCGGGCCGACGAACTGTTGGCGGATAAGGGGCTTCTCAAATCCAAGCTCAAGGAAATCGAGGCCCGTGGCCTCGAAATCGCTGCGCTGAATTGCTCCGCCAATCCGCTCGATCCCGGCGATATGGGCAAGCGCCACCTGAAGGAGATTGAGGACACCGTCCGGCTGGCGGGCGAAATCGGCGTGACGAAGATCGTCACCATGTCCGGCCTGCCGGAAGCAGCACCGGGCGACACCGTGCCGAACTGGCTCGTCTACACCAAGAGCTGGCCGAACGAGATGCCGGAGCGCGACCGTTACCAATGGGAAGACCGCGCCTTTCCGCTCTGGCACGGGCTTGTGAAGCTCGCCAGGGAAGCGGGCGTCGAAAAATATGCGCTCGAGAATTTCTCGGCCATGCTCGTCTGGAACCCGGAAACCCTGTTCCGCCTGCGCAATGAGGTCGGCCCGACGGTCGGCATGAATCTCGACCCGTCGCACCTGATGTGGATGGGGGCCGATCCCATCGCGTCCGCCCGTGCACTCGGCAGTGCGATCCATCATTGCCACGGCAAGGACACCCGCATCGAACGCGGACTGGCGGATGTGAACGGCCTGCTGGAGCTGAAAGAGGTGACTGACGTCGCCAACCGCAGCTGGAACTATGTGGCGGTGGGTGCCGGCCATGATCTGCAATGGTGGAAGGAATTTTTCTCCGTGGTGCGCATGGCCGGTTACAATGGCTGGGTCAGTCTGGAAATGGAAGATTTCACCATGTCCACCGAGGCAGGCATCCAATCCTCCATCGACGCCCTGCAAGCCACCATCAGCCGCTGATATCTGCTCCGGGCCGCACAAGGCGGCCCGGCGTCAATTGCGCCACGAGGATGCCATGACCAACCGGATCACCATCACCACCGCTCCCTGCTGCTGGGGCGTCGACGACGTCAAAAATCCCCATCTGCCCCATTGGGAAAAGGTGCTGGACGAGGCGAAGGCCGCCGGTTTCGGCGGGCTGGAACTCGGCCCCTACGGTTATCTGCCGCTCGACCTCGAGCGTGTTTCGCAAGCGCTCAACGAGCGCGACCTGAAGATCGTCGCCGGCACGATCTTCGACGATCTGGTCTCACCGGAAAACCGCGACAATCTGCTGCGCCAGACCGACGAGATCTGCGCGCTGATCACCCGCCTGCCGAAACCGGAAACCCATGCCGGCCAACGCTTTTCCGCCCCCTATCTGACGGTGATGGACTGGGGACATGACGAGCGGGATTATGCCGCCGGCCATTCCGACCGCGCGCCGCGCCTCGATGGCGGCGCATGGAAAGGCATGGTGGAGAACATCCGCGCCATCGCAACGCTCGCCCGCGAAAAATATGGCGTGCGCGCCACCATCCACCCCCATGCTGGCGGCTACATCGAATTTGCCGATGAGTTGCAGCAGATCGTCGAGGACATTCCCGCCGATCTGGCGGGCCTCTGCCTCGACACCGGCCATATGGCCTATTCCGGCATGGACCCCGTCACCGCGCTTCGCCGCTATTGGGACCGTGTCGACTATATTCATTTCAAGGATATCGACGCCACGGTTTTCGAAGAGGTGATGGCAGAACGCATCCGCTTCTTCGACGCCTGCGCCAAAGGCGTCATGTGCCCGATCGGTCGCGGCTCAATCGATTATCCAGCCATCCGCAGCCTTCTGACGGAACTCGGCTATGGCGGCTATATCACCATCGAGCAGGAGCGCGATCCGCGCAATGCCGGCGGCATTCTGGACGATCTGGCGGCCAGCAGGGCATTTCTCGCCAAGTGTGGGTTCTGAGAAAACGGGGCAAATCCGTTGCACCTTTCGCAGAGGCAATAGCGGCCGAGAGCCGCGGCATTGAAAAATGGCCCTGTTTGCAGGCAATTTCGTCCCTGTTGACAGCACCTGTCAGCAAACCTAACCTGTATCACCGCGAGATGATCGACATTTTTCTTTTTATTTTCATGGTGATACGATGATGACCCGTCGCCAGGCCCTGCTGTTTGCCGCTGCTGCCACCGGTCTTTCAACCTTGTCAGACCAGAGCCATGCGACAGGCTCATCGGCGCGTGCCGCCGGTTTCTGGTATCCTGAAGAAACCGAACCGCATGAGCGCACTTTCATGCAATGGCCGGTGAACCCCGCCGTGCATGATGAGCCTGATTTCCTCGACGATCTTCAGAAAACCATCGCAAAAATCGCCAACACCATCGCGGAATTCGAACCGGTGGTGATGCTGGCCGCAGCGCAGCACCATGGCGCGATCCGCAGCCAAGTGTCGCGTAGCGTCGAGTTGTGGGATATTCCAACCGATGATTTGTGGTGCCGCGATTCCGGACCGTCCTTTGTTGTGGATGGCAAGGGCGGACTGGCCATCACGCAGTTCAACTTTAATGGCTGGGGCAACAAACAGACCCATAGCGCCGATGGCCGTATTGCCGCGCGGATAGCCGAACGCATGGGCCTTCAGATTTTCGATGCAGGACTGGTGGGAGAGGCCGGAGGCGTTGAAACAGACGGTCACGGCACGCTGATCGCCCATGAAAGCAGCTTCGTCAACGCCAACCGCAATCAGGACAGCAAAACCCGGATCGAGCAGATGCTGCTGGACACGATGGGCGCACGCAAGATGATCTGGGCGCCGGGCATTATCGGTGCGGACATCACCGATTATCACATCGATGCACTGGCTCGCTTCGTCAAGCCGGGGCAATTGCTGATTCAGATGGGGGACAAAATCGATCCCGACGACCCCTGGTCGGTCGCCGCCTTCGAGACCCATAATATCCTGGCCACCGCCACCGATGCCGAGGGCCGCAAGCTTGAGATGGTCATTTTGCCGGAACCCTACGACATCCGTGCGGATAGCCCCGATTTTGTCTCTTCCTACGTCAATTATTATGTCTGCAACGGCGCCGTAATCGCCGCCGAATTCGGCGACCGGCAAGCCGATGAACGAGCCGCAACCGTTCTTGGCAAGCTCTATCCAGATCGGGAGATAATCACGTTGAATATCGATCCGTTGGGTGAAGTGGGCGGCGGCATCCATTGCGCCACCCACGAGCAACCCAAGGTCTGACATGGGAACAGGCACTCGTGACGACCAAAGGCGCCGCAACCACGATGCCGAAATGGCGTCAAATCCACGAAAAGTATTGATTAAGCGATAATGGCGGAGAGGGTGGCCGCCAAATTAGAAGACTAAGACGCACAACGTCATTTGATAAACTATTTAAAATCAATATCATGTATTTTTCAATCATCCACTCACATGCATTGTAAGCCAGTAAAATCCAGCATATTATGTGGGGTATTTTGTGGGGCTTCAAGAGAACTATGGTTAAACCGGCGGGGAAACATCCCGAAAAGGCGCTATCTGCGCTGAAGATAAAGCAGCTAACCACCCCGGGTCGATATACTGATGGCAACGGCTTATACCTGATTGTCGATCCATCCGGTGCAAAACGTTGGATGCTGCGAGTTACCATACAAGGTAAGCGAACCGACATGGGGCTGGGAAGTCTATTATTGGTGAGCTTGGCGGAAGCGCGAGAAAAAGCTCAAGAATACAGGAAATCAGCTCGACAAGGCGACGACCCTCTCGCCGCTAAGCGTCAAGCGAAAAGAGTTTACCCAACTTTCGAGAAGGCGGCCCAAACCGTGCATACCGAGCACAAATTAGCATGGAAAAATGATAAACATATTCAACAGTGGATCAACACGCTGACAGAATACGCCTTTCCAATCATCGGCGACATGCGGATAGATAAAATCGACACGCCGGACATCCTGCGGGTACTGTCTCCGATTTGGCTAAACAAGCCAGAGACCGCACGACGTGTCCGCCAACGCATTTCAAACGTATTTGATTGGGCGAAGGCTTCAGGCTTCCGAGACGGCGACAACCCGGTGGAGGGTGTAACGAGGGGGCTGCCAAAGCAATCAAAATTAGTCAAACATCATGAGGCACTTCCATTTGCACAAATCCCGGATTTCATTGTCAGGTTAAAGGCCTCTAACAGTAACTTGATATCAAAGCTGGCATTCGAGTTACTCATCCTGACAGCGACACGTACAAGTGAAACCATTCTCGCGAAACCTAATGAGTTCGACCTCAAAAAAAAGGTGTGGGTTGTCCCTGCCGAGCGGATGAAAACAAAGCGCGAGCATCGGATTCCCCTTGTTAATCGAGCGGTCAAGATAGTGGAAGAAGCACAGGAACTTTCATCGGATACCGACTACCTGTTTCCTGGACAAAAGCGCGGCAAACCGCTGTCAAATATGGTGTTCCTCAAAATACTAAGGACTATGGAGCTTGATGTCACAGCTCACGGGTTTCGGTCTTCTTTCAGAGATTGGGCTGCAGAATCGACTAATCACCCACACGATGTGGTGGAGATGGCCCTAGCTCACGCGATTGCAAACAAAGTTGAGGCAGCCTACCGTCGTGGCGATCTATTTGAAAAGCGACGGGAGTTGATGGCCGAATGGGAAAAGCATCTGTTTTCAAAATACCCGACATTGCCAAACGGTTAACCGAAAAGCTTACGGACATGGCCTGTGAGGCGAATTTTGTTGAGCGCCCTGCGGACGAGCCGCTTTTTGCTGAATCATATTTATTAGACGACTTTGACGCTTTTAGAGCTGTTCAGCTCCTAGCCGACGACCGTCCCTCCTTCTACGGACACAAGGAAGCGGTCTATACAGCGTTCTGCGGCTGGATAATCGATTCGACGTCAGATGGGCTAATATACGATTTGGTTTCTGACACCGTTTGGCGGCTTCTTGAGGAAGCGGAAGATTTGGCCAGTGAACTTCCTTTCGGGACTATGATTGAGCAGGATATTTTCGCCCGCTATTTTATTGCAGGTCCACAATTTATTGAGCATCTCTATAATGGTATTGGTGGGATAGCAGGCACAAATGCCGCTAGTCGAGACGAAGTTTACGATGCCGTTAATTCTGACTATCGGGCTACAGTAAGTGTCCTCCAGTTCATGCGCTATTGCCACTATTGGGCTTCAACTCCCAACCTGAACATCAAACCAAGCGTTAGGCGTGGAATAAATGCAGTTAAGCAAGAGGTCGATACTGACAACTTTTGGGCATCCGAAAGTTCAATCTATGACGTTTGGTCGGTTATGAAGCACACGATAGCGCTGAATTATGCGGCGAGCACAATCGTTGTCGCCGACGGCGTTTTATCTGACCAATGGCATGATGGAAGTTTTGATTATCGAGAACAACGTGATTTCATTCCGCTTCTCTTAGGTCGCGCTCGCTATGTCTGTGACCATGTTTTGCTAAAAATGCACGAGCCAACACTGTATAAAATCAACGCGGAGCCATTAAGAGAAATAAATCCTCTTGAATTCGATGTATTCCCATTTGCACCAGAGGAGTTGGCGGCGGCAACGGATCGAGACGTCAATAAGAAGCGGCTAATCCAAAAGGCAAGGGCCACCCGTGCAAGATTGAACCGCGACGTGCGTTAAAGTTTTGTGCAGAAGGCGGCGCTACTCCGTCTCAGCAATGAAGCAACTACTCGTCCCCCACCACGGTTTCTCCACATCTCGGTATTCAGGTGGAGAGAGAAAGATTAATCTTTTCAGGCGGTTAATCCTCTCCAAATTTCCGCGGAGATCTTCAGAAACTCTCGGAGAAATTCCCCCAGAAAAGCCCACGGTCTATTTTCCTTTCATCCAATACGGATGAAACAAAAAGGAAAATACATATGGAAATAAAAGCACATCACAAGCTTCTTCGAGTGGATCAAATTGCAAAACCAGATGGCATATTAGGGGTCAGCAAATCCACCTTTTGGATGATGGTTCGCGACGGCCGAATCTCGCCCGGAATCAAAATCGGCCCCCGTATGCGTGCATGGCGCGCCTCCGAAATCATCGCGTTCATCGACCGCCTAGAACAGGAAGGCGGTGCAGCATGACTCCTGGTTTCCTTGATGATGATGAAAGCTTTCCGGAACGGGCATATCGAGAAGAAAGGTCGGAAGAAGCCCAAATTGTCGTTTCCGGAATGATCGAGTTTTGCGGTGAGTTGCAAAAGCTGGACAACGTACTCGAGCGCAAATCTCCCAAGCAAGTTCGCCGAATGTGCTCAAATCTCATTCATCATACCTATCAGTGCCCGCGCCCCCTATACGGGTGGTCTTGCGGCGATGACGAGGAAGAGATGGAGATGTTACTGGCGCAAATTTGCAGTTTTCTCGAAGCAATCATCAACGGAAGAGGCGATTTAAGAACAGAAGTCCGACACCAGCACAAATGCCGCCTCCGCTATTTGGTTTCCGAATTCAAAGAGTTAATCAAAAGAGCTGAGGACGGCTACGATTACCTGGAGGGCCAATGATATGGCAGCTGCTGCTCACTTAACGCGGTCGAAAATCGCCGCCAAAAAATCGGATTGTCCGAAAAAAACTGAAAATGACGACACAGCTGTCGCCAGAATCTTGGCACTCCATGACGCGCATCAAGAACGCCGTCGAGAGCATCGCAAGGGCATAAGATCCGATATCGTTGCTGCAGTCGAGATCGGCTTGGAGATGCAAGACGATAGAGAAGAATGGGCTTACTTTTGCAAATATTCCTGGGAGTCTGGGGGACCGGAAGAAGACCAAATCGATCAAGCCGTGCGCTTTGCCATAAAGTTCATGGTGGGTCCCGGCAAGGGTGCACAAAAGAAGGCAAGCTTCTACTACAACGCCGTTGCCCTTCTGGTGCAGGAGGAAGGCCTCAGAGGTGAAGATCTCGAGGATCGCCTCGAAAAGGAAGGTCTTAAAAAACTCGCTGCAGAATACGCCAAGCATAAGAAGGAAAAAAAGGAGAAAAAGAAAGAGCATAATGACGACAAGAACGACAGTAACGAGAGCCGTCGATCTGAGGAAGACGATACCGAAAATGCACCGAAAAAGACCCGCGCGGCTAACGCGGGTCCTGATAAGAAAAGTGAAAAAACGCATGATCTCGATCAGCCTGATCGCCGGGCCAGCGATCCCGCTTTTGACTGGCCCGGGACTATGAGGTTCAAGAACTCGAAAAAATCTCTTACGCGTTATAAGGTTGGTGAGAAGGTCAAGATCACCGCGACCATCGAAAGCATCAGCGCGTCCTTCAAGTTGCTGGTGCACAAGGTGAAACCCATTGTGCCACCGGCGGACAAGGGCTGATCGACCTCATCGTCTTTATATTACTGAAGCTCGCTCTTCGACCTCGGAAGGATAATCACATCTTCCGGGGTCGTTCTTTTTCTGTCCACCGACTTCAGGGTGTATGCTGCGGCCCGCGCCAAGGTCTTTTCGATGGGCATCACATGAATGCGGGAAAGCGGCGCAGTCTTTCCGATCAGAAAGCTTGTGGGTGCGTTCGCGATAACGTCAGTCAGACGACGACCCTCACGTCCGTTGGGCGGAATCATTGCGAGAATATGCATATGCATCCCGTCGTTGATCATGCTGTCAGCCGCAGTCCAGCCAGACAGCTTCCGCACTGGCCAGTCGTAACTGGCAAGCCAGAATGGCATCTCCACTATCGGGGTGTTGTGAGGACGCCTCACGAAGCGGGTCAACAGGAGGGCATATAGGTTCTCCGTAATCCGACGCATCTGCTGCCTTTTGGCGCTCTCGCTGCCTGCCAAAGGGTTGAACATCAACGTGACCATGTAAGTTTCCCACCCCCCTGCTGTTCGTTCTTCCACCATCTGGGTGTAGGCATCGAGTATCTGTTGGGTATCAGTATGGGTATGGGTATGGGTGTGGGTGTGGGTATGCATAAGCATATCTCCCTTGGTTAGTTTGATTGTGTGTGGGGGTGTGTCTGTAGGGTAATTTGGGTACAGCTGGCCCATATGCTTTGCCCTTGCGAACGCAGCATCTGTGTCTCCAGATGAAGCAGGCAAAGTCCCGCGTGGCGCTTCCACGCACGACCTTGCGGCCTGCAAATGTAATTGGCGTTATGCCGACCGTTATTTACGGCGGCGTCTCTAGGGGATTTTTGCAGCTGGCGTCGGACTCGCAGGCGCGGATAAGCGCCGACCTGCAGTTTCTCTGGAAAAGCCGAGCGGAGATTTAGATAAAATTTACGCTAAATCTTATCGGTTTGAACCGATCCCGGCATGCTACGTTTCACGCAAGTCGAAACGGGAGCCCGGCTGCGATGATCTGGAATTTGGAGAAACTCGAACGAGAACGCCTCGACCTCATCGAGGTCATAGACAATCTCAAGAGGTGGGAACGTTTTTCGATAGATGATCGGCACATCATCTCATTGCAGATCACTGCACATATGATGCGGCTCAGCGAAATGGATGAGGACTTGGCAAAGCTGCGGGGTGAAGAACATTCCGATGCGGACTGTCTGGCTGCTATCTGACCTACCATCAGCGATGGTGGAAGCATTCACAGGTAGTGAAAGTTAGAGGATTCCTCAACGATGGGAATGCAGGTGGTCATGCCTTTTTTGAATTCGTTTTCACGAAAAGTACCACCTCTTTCAACAACCCTATAAGCTCTGGCATTATCAGCCGATAATAGACGACAAGGCCGTGACGGCGCGTTTCAACAACACCCGCCTCGCGCATTTTTGCGAGATGCTGAGAAAGCGCTGATTGCGATAAATCGACTTGATGGGCCAACTGCTTCACGCTCTGCTCATTCTTGGACAGTGCTAGCACGACCTCGACGCGCTTTGCGTTCGACAGGATGTTGAGCACCTCGCCACACCGTTGAAGATATTCGGCGTTCTTGTCTTCAACCGCTCCATGCATAGTGGCTCGCCCCCGCAGATTTCCGTGGGCTTCGTCATAACATTTGCGTGGATTTCCGTCTTTTCGAAAGTGCAGAATTTTACCTGTAGGCTGATCCGGCCAAGATCGACAACAGGCGTTGTCTCGTTTTTGGTTCATTCAAAATCTCTTTGAGATTACCGGTTTCAATATGAATTCATAAAAATATAGAAGCTTGATTGGCTAATCGTATTCAGGCTTCTCTAACTCGTCAATTTCCCACTGCCGCAGATATTCGCCTCCTCCTCGCCTGCCTCACTGAGGACGTCAAACAAAAGTTCGTCGGTAGCAATCACTCGGCTACGGTGCTCCACGACCGCTTGCGGTTGAGTTGCCATAAAACCATAAATGCCGTCGCGCTGAGACCTCCAAGCACCGCAAACACCGCATGCGCCCCCATCCACGCCATGAGCGCAGCCAATACCGGCGGTGCCAGTGCGTTGATCAGATTCATTGGTAGGGCAATGGTTGCCATCGCGGCGGCATAGTCGGCTTTCTCAAAAAAAACGAGCGGCATCGTGGCTCGGGCAACAGCAAAAGCCCCACTTCCGACGCCAAAGATCACGAGAAACCCTGCTACCGTCAGGACGCCCTGACCACCTGTCCACATTGCAGCAAGACCAACGGGTATCATTGCGCCGGACACAAGCCCGGTGGATAACCCATCCCATCGTTGCCCACCCAGCAGGTCAACCACGCGTCCGCCCACTTTGAACACCCCCAGAAGCGAGGCAATCGCGACGGCTTTGGCAAGGTCCATTCCGGTCGCCTGCAAAAGTTGAATGCCTACAGCTTCAATGCCAAACGTCACGAAGCTGTTCAGAGCGATGGCGGTCACAAGAAGGGCAAAAACAGGACCCTTGCGAGCACTTCCTTTGTTGGTGGTCGGCGCGGTCGCGGCACGGGTCGCCGGCAGGCCGATTAAAACAAGTGGGCAGATGACCAATGCCATGATGCCAGCGTAGATAAGAACTGTCGCACGCCATCCAACCACACCGTCGAGAAAGGCAGTGATGGGCCAGAAGACGCTACCCGCCAGCCCAGTTACCAACATCAGCGTGCCGATAAGACTCCGCGCCCGATCCTCTGCGTAGTCCGCTATATAGGCATAGGCTGACGTCGTCAGAAACCTCGCGCCTGCAATCCCGACCAACATCCAAGCGGCCCAAAATACCAAAAGGTCCGGAGACAGCGCGAGCAGACAAAGCCCGGCCGCGATCATCCCGGCTCCAGTAGCCATGACAGAACGCGGTCCAAGTCTGCGAAACGCACGGCCTGTCCAAGGGGCAGCGAGCCCCATCGCGACGAACATCACAGAGGTTCCGACAAAAATCATCGGCAGCGAGGTTCGGAATTCTACCGCGACCGTCGTCGCGATCACGGGCAAAACGCTCACAACGCCCCAGCCGGTGATCTGGGTCAGCGCTAGGAGTAATAATACAAAGAGGTGACGTTGCATTGTTCACTGGTAGAGCCGAAGTGTGACGGTCAGATAACAACCACGATAATACCGAATCTCTGGCCCCAGACGCTCAGACTTGGGGAGATCGCTTCGAATTGGCACCAACCCCGGCTGGGTTCTGGGAAGCGTCTCAGTCACGGCGCGGCGACAGTCGGCGAGTTCGCTAAAACGGAAGTTTGGATGTCGACTGGATCGATCTTTTTCCGCTTCGCCCAATCAATCAGGTTTGGCGGCCGATAATCGAAGTTGTCCCGCCATCGTTCAAAAACTGAAACGTCAATTGTTTCATTGACTCTAGTGTGGGTGCCCGTCGGCCCTACGAACGGTTCAGGTGCAACAGGACGATAACTTCTCTTGCTCACGCAGGAGTAAGCGCCTTTTAGGAACTCCTTATAGGAATCCGAAACCGAGCCCAAATGCTCGTCGCCCTCCAGCTCAAGTTCATTGCGAAAAGCCAGTCCAAGATTTGACGCCTTTTGCATCATCCATCTCAGCGGAATTTGGGCGAGCGTATCATTAAAACAACCACCGCCGACGTTCGCGTGAGCACCGACGAACCAGCGCTGTTCAACACTCTCTATCGACCTCATTTGCGCCGTGTTGCTTCCAGCCTTGCTTCTGATTGTCCATGGCGTTGGTGCAAACTTCGCTCGATGTTCGTCAATCGCTAGCGCATGAAACCCGTGCCTGACCGGTATGCGAAGGCCTGTATGATGGAACTTCAGTGTAGAACTGCTGATGCCAGCAAGGCTAAAAGCGGGAACGCCGAGCGCCCCCACGGTGTCCCAAACGCCGACCATTTCGATTGCCACCGGGCGGGAGTATTTCAGCATCCACCGCTCCTCAAGCGTGATGGTCTTGGGTTCAAACGTGGGAAGTTTATAGATCGTGCGGTCATCATCATTGCGGTACCGCTCATATAGCTGATCTACCCCCAATGCTCCTCCGGGTTTCAGAAGACCGCATATTGAAATGAAGCCCGCGAGGCTCCGCGCGGTGTGGGCTCCACGGCTGAAGCCAAAAATGAAGATTTGGTCGCCATCTTCATAGTTCTCGACAAGCCAATTGTAAGCCTCCTGGACATTCTCGGTGAGGCCTTTGCCCCAACCGCCTCCGATGAAGCCATTCACGCCAGAGTCATAGTAGCGAAGCTGTTGCAGGCCGTCGGCATCCTTGTCTGCACAAAGAGAGCGGAGGCGCCAAACATTCGTGTTCGTACCGACTGCATTCCACGTTCCGTCTAAAAAGATCGCGAGCTTCTTTTTCGGTGACAACGGCGGTGTGTTCAACAATTCCACGGTTTCTCTCCTACGACAGCTTTTTATACGCGACGCTAGTGAGTCGGACAAACCAACCGGACGAAAATCAACCTTGATGCGGCAGAGCAAACTTGACGAGGATTTGGCGCGTCTGCGCAGTCAGGAACATCCGGCAGGTATCCGGCTTAATAGGCTCCGAACGTTTGACCGTCTGGACCACCATAAGCTTCGTGAAACTTCTCTAACTCTTTGAGAAAAGAGTTTGCATAAATCCCTGAACGGACCGGGAACGCTCGACCATCAAATAAAAAACTCAGCACAGGTGACCGTTCGGGCTTTCGCTTCGGTCGCCATGTAACGACTGGAAAGAAACCCCTAATATATATTGTGTGGATTGACTTCACGTCCTGCCACGCAACAAAAACAGGCTTGCTTAACACGCGCCGAACCGTGAAGCCTTTGGGGGCGAGGGTGACCCTGGAGCGCTTGAATATGCTAAACAGGCCAATCGTAGAGAACCAAGCAAACATTAAAGATATCAGGCCGAAGACGATACCAGAAATATGACTCAAAGACGAAATAGAGACTAGGGCCAATGTTTTAGGAAGTAAAACGACCGTTACAAAAACGGAGAACCACCGGCTCGAATAATAAGTTTTCGTTTCCACAACACCCCGCCGACAAAGATGACTACGATTCTCTTGTTTTTGACGGTGCGCCCGGAAAATTCAAGCCCACTTTTCGCGTTTTGCCGTAAGCCACGGTGAAGCGTGCAGCGTTATTGGGGGTGTCTCGAACAAACGCGGTGGTTCAAACATCGCGCATCACATACTGGGTAAAGGGAACAGAATCAGAATTTATGCAGCTCCCAGATGAGCAGGTGCTCTACAGGTTCACGTTGTACGAACTCTGCCTCTACGTGCTTTAGAACATGGCGTTGGCCTGCAAAAGGTACCATGTCGAACGCGGTAGTTAGCCGCGTCCAGCGGAACTCGCTGTGTTCTTCATTGAGGAAAACTTGCGCGCCCCAATCGACGAAGCCGACGAAAACCGGAACCATAGTAATGGCATCGCGGTCCACCTCATAGAACTGCTCGCATATATCTGCTGAATATAGGCGCGCGCATGTCAAACCCGTTTCCTCCTTCACCTCACGCAGCGCAGTTTCCCAAGCCTTCTCACCATCCTCAATGCCACCGGCAATCTGGCACCATTCGCCAACAAGAGTATGATTTCGGCGCAATAACAGGACTTCAATTTCGGCTTCAGCTTTACGAAGAAGAACAACAGACACGCCTCGGCAACGGATTGGAATCTCAGCCATAAAATTCCCTATTAGATCGATACCTATTTTTCTGACTTTTACGGTGGCCGCCGCTGGCGCATCCTGCCGTCAGCCAGAAACCGTCACCCACTGTCACGAAAATTGGATGGCCTGACGTAGGATGGCGATAGTCTCCACCACCGACGGCCCCTCGATGGACGGCGGGTCAACTCGTTCGCAAAATTCACGCCAGACAAACAATGTCAGTTCCGCGCCATCAGCCGGTCTCTCTCTAGGCCCGTCTGCAAACTGCGCAAGTAGGCGGTAGCGATCATCCTTGTTGAAAAGGTTTTCCACCCACTCATAGATCGGGATTACGTGAAAATGGATCGGATATCCTGGGGAGTGCCCATAACGGCCGATGTAGACCCGTCGGGCACCGAGCACATTGAGCGCGCGCTGGACCTTTGCGAACACCGTACCCATCAATCCTAATGCTTCGGAAGACAAATCGCTCAGATCGTTCGTGGATTGGGTCGCAGCAATCATGAGGTAGCCGGGGAGCGCCGAATCTATTCTGTGGTTCACTGACCAGTTCGGAGTCTGGGCGATTTGGTACTCGGGAGGAATGCTGTGGTCTTTGCTCATAGCTTCACCTTATCAGGCACAATCGCGGTCGCAATGACTGGTTTTTGGCGCAGAGTATGAGCAAACTAATAGTCAGCCGTGAACGGCAGGGCACCTTACCCCTTCCTCAACCTTCCAAATCCGAACTGCACTGCGCATAAACAAGCTAATGCGATTTTGATCGGAACGCAGCGTTGGGGAATCAGAGCTTTTGGCTTTGTAGTGCCGACCAAGCGGCCTTGTGTTGTATCGCTGTCGCGTCCGAACCGTAGAGTAAGCGGGCCTACTTTCACTGTTGCAAACGCGCTCCGGGAGAGCTCCACGCCAGCGGACAATGGGGTTGTATTTTTTCTAAATTTGACAATCCTTGATTGTAATGATATACCATAACGCGCCGGCGCTGCTGCTGGTGTGAGGGGCCGTTCGGCCCCTCTTCTTGTTTTGGAGAGCTACAGCCATGAACGTTTCACCCACTACACCTACAACCACCGCCTTACCCGCCACCCCTGCCGTCACCCTGCCCTGCCCCGTCATCATCCTTGGCCGTGACGACAACGGCAGGCCCCACGCCTCATTCTTTCCCGCCACCGACACCCGTGCAGCTGAGAAAGCCGCCGAACTGATGGGCATGGTAGCGCTCAAGGTGGAAGGCGACGAACTCAGGGCGTTTCTCGGCCGGTTGCCGCAGGGCAAGCTGTTCGATAGCGGCAAGGCCTTCGTGCCTTTTGTGAAGCAGGACCTCTATCAGGCCATCGCCGCCCACCTATCCGATGAGGAGCGCGAACGTCTGGAGCAACCGCGTGTGGTGCCGGAGAAGCCCGCCGCCGAAATCGAGTACCCTGTTCCGCCCAAAAATATGCCCGAAAGCTGGGACCAGCTGACCGTGGGTAGCCTCGTGTTGGCGACTGAAGGCCCTTTGGAGGGGTGGTATGAAGCCACCGTCGTCAAGATCGATGGTGATACGGGGCTTCGCCTCAAGTGGCGCGATTATCTCGACATGCTGCCTTTCACTCGCCGCGTCGATCAGGTGGCCCTCATTCACCCTGCCTATGTCGAGAAGTGATCGCCATGGTCTGCGCTTTGAAACAGAAGATCGGCGAGGGTGCGGCCAATCGGGCCGCAGCCATCCGCGATAAAAACGACGCTTTTCGAAAAAGCTTCTCCGGCGGGCGGGTACTGCTGACACCGGGAGTCACCACCCTCAGCGCCGATCAGCAGAAAGCGGTCATACTGGCGGTGCAGGCGTTCGATGATTTCTCACGGGATAACGACCCTTATGGCGAACATGATTTCGGCGCGGTCACGCTTGAAGACGCCGTGTTCTTTTGGAAGATCGACTACTACGACCTCGACCTGCAATTCGGATCATCCGATCCGGCAGATGACGACGTGACCTGCCGGGTACTCACCGTCATGCGGGCAGATGAGTATTGAAATGACGGCTTCACCTTTAGGAGGTCACCCAGCCTTCGGCTTTCGCCCCGACCTCAATGGCATGGGCGAAGCCAACTTGTCATCAACGACCGCAAAGAGCTCCGATACGTGGACGTTAAGGGTGAGCGATATTGCTTCAAGCGTCGAAACAGTCACGTTTTCCATACCGCGTTCGACCCGCCCAACATACGACCTGTCGATACCGGCTTCTAAAGCCAGCCGTTCTTGCGAGAGGCCTTTGTCAACGCGCAGGCGGCGTAAGTTCCAGCCGATTGTTTTGCGAACATCCATACGCGCAGAAAGCCATATTCACGGCTTGACAATCGACGGACCAACAGTCCCATATTAATCTTACACGAGCATTGACTCGATCACTTCACTTAAGGGGGTATTTATGAAAATCGCAGTCGGAATTATCGGGCTCTTCCTCGGCTTATTGGTGCTGCTGCAATCCTGCGCAGTCACGGCGGGAAGCGGCCTATTGAACGATCAGGCCACAGGCAGCGCAGGCGCGGTCGGCATGCTCACAGGCGTGCTGCTGGTGATTGGTGGCGCGTTTTCCTTCGGCCTGCCGCTGGTGGGTGCCGTTATTTTCCTCGTATCCGCCCTGATGGCCTTCATCGCGTCATCGCAAGGCACATTCGGGGATATGTCGGTATGGGGCGTGATTGCTCTCGTGCTCGCCGTCATGGGCTTCTTCACGTGGCGCTCGGCCAAGCGGAGGAAGGCAGCAGCATGATCCGCATTAAAAGACTTACGACGCTGACCACTGTCGGGCTGCTCGGCGCTGGATTGTTGAACCCTGCCGTAGCTGCGAAGGAAACTTTCTACTTTCAGGGCACTCCGTGGGAGTTGCTGCTCACCCAGTCTGATGAGAATGCAGATGCAAAACCGGCGTGTGTATTGCGGACCACGGCTTGGCCTAGCCGGTCGTTGTCGATTGAAACGCGCCTGATTGGCGTTGATAAGATCGCTCGCGGCCTCCGCATTCGAAAAACCGGCTGGAACCTGCCGGTTGGCAAAACCACGCAGGTGAAGGTCGGCGTAAATTTTCTCAGCCCGGCACCATATGAACTCGGTGTGATTTCCCCCGAGGAGCTATATGTTAGCTACTCTGAGGATGAAGACGGCGCCATCGGCATTGCTCTGGCAACAAGCTTCGCGTTCTCCCCCAAACTGCCCTCAGCAATGGCATTAACTTTCGAAGGCAACGAACAGCCTTGGATTATTCCAGCCATCAACAAGCGGGACTATTATGCGCTGAACGAGGGTCTGAATGACTGCGACGTCGCATTGAAGCAGCTGGGGCCCAAACTGTTCTCATCGGAAGACGAAGCGACGTCGCCGTTCGCGGCACCACCCAAAACCGATCCTTCGGTGCCTTCCGCACCCTCAGCTTGGGAGTTCAGCAGGCGCGAGGAGGATTGGGGCGAAACCTGCTACGCGGAGAAGAAGAACGGCAATATCACAATCGGCTTCATGAAGGCGCGTGGGCATGAGCTTGAAGGTTTTGTCGAGAATGGTGGCTTTGACGGCAGCGTCAAAACCTCATGGAAGGTGGATAATGAACCGCCTGTCGCTTCCGAAGGCGACCTTAACGACTATTTCGGTTGGCACAGTTTTTCCGGTTTCAAAACGGCGTTTGTGGACCAGATGATATCGGGTCAAAAGACGCTTACGGTTACCGATGACAAGGGCACAGTCATCACCACCGATCTAGACGGAGCGTTAGGAGCGTTTTGGCAGCTGAATGCCTGCTTGGAAGATACGGATAGGTAAGATCGTCAGGCATTTCCACGCCACGGAGCATCTCCACCTGAGGAAGATGTAACGAATCCAGCCGCTCCAAAGCCGTGCTGTCGTCTGCCACTTGAGCAAGTGCGGTAAAATCTCAACAGATCTTGAATGTGGCCGGCAGCGGTCTGTCCGCTGGTGGACGCATTTATCGGATAGCTGTCTTTCAGTAACCAGACCTTAAAAGACAGCTTCTGCCGAAACCCGACCTCTCCGGAAAGCGAAGCTCCATGAACCTTGGAAAACGTTCTTCGCCAAATCGATCCCAATCATAATGTTGTATATCATGCCGCCATCCTTTCACCCGTTGGATTAAGTCCGGCCATCCTCTGACAGAACGTGCCGGGTGGTAGAGCACCAACCACGCCATCTATTTAACGAGACCACGTCAATGGAGGGTTGACGCTGATCCAGGCGAGCCAAAAAGAGCGCCCGCTATCTTGCGGAGATGCTCCCTATCACCGCTGAAAGTGTAGCCTTCCGAGTTCACGTCGAGGAAAGATGCGAAAACGAACGGCGTCGCCATTGATTCAAGAAGCATGGCTAAGTGGAACATCATTTCTACGTCAACTTTGATGTCAATAATCGCCCCGTCGACATCGCCGGCTTCCAGCAGATTCAAGACTTGCTCGACAGAGGAAACAGGGCCTGCAACGATGGCTCCGGCGGCAGTAAGCTGCGCATGACATGCTGCCGTCACTGGTGCACGCCGCTCTACCACTATCAGTTTTTTGCCTCTGAAGGCATGTAACACAGGAATATCCTTCTTACTCATTTTGCGCTCGCCCGCGCTATGCCGGAGATAGATTTTGTCTGGAGAAAACTAAGCAGCGTGCAAATAGCGTCGTATTACCGCTTACGCACAAACTGACTAGCGCACTCACCGACCAACGGGTGAAACGTTTTGATCACTGGTCGGACTCGCCGCATTGCGATTCGGTATCTTTTTGCAGCGCCTCCTCTATTTCCTCCGCGGACACCTGCAAAAATTGGCGCTTGACTAATTGGGCGGAGATAGCGGGTATCTCAAGGTGTGTAGCGACGGGTTGATACGAAGGAAAACTGAGACCTTCAATAAGCTGCTCATCGACAACCAGACGGTATGTTCCAGCTTCCAAAGGAACTACCAGTCCATCCAGTACGAACGGGTTCGCGAAGGTGATTTCTTTGTATGTCTTTCTTTCTTTCATACCCTCACTCTTTCCTGACACGTAATTCACACGGAGCCGCAACGTTTATCCTCAACTGTCATTCTCAACTAAGTGGATTTCGGACCCCGAGAAGGATTGGCGACGGGGTTCCTTACAATACCGTCTTCGTTCCTCCAGGACTGTTCATCAACCCTCAATCGATCGATCACGCGCCTTCCTGAAAAAGTTGAGGACGTATATCGTGTTGCGCGGAACACTTCTGACGGCCTCAACAACAGGCCGTGATTGATAGGATTGTTTGAGTGAGTCCGCATTTCCAAGACGGCGTTTCAATTGTGCCGCGAGAGCATCTGCAGATGTTTCTCCCGCAAGAAACAGTCTCATTACAAGAAACGCGGCCGTATTGAATTGTCGCTGGTCATTGCCCAGCAACGTGGCGTTATAGCCTGCTCGCTTCAAAACTGACTGGATCATCTCCATCTCCTCTGGGGAGATGGCTACAAGGCTGGGGTGGGAAGACATATTGTCCTCCTCTCGTTGGGGCCAGGGTAACCGACCCTCAACCAGTAGTGCCCGTGACATCGCTACCGACACTTTACAGTGCGCCTGAATAGCTCCAGACGCAAGCGAATACGGTTTTGGAAGAACATCAAGCGAAGTTCGCCAGCCATTCGCTGGTCATCATTGAGCGGCGGCTGCATTCTGGTGCATTGGAATTCCCTTGCTAATGAAACTCAAAACGCGCAGGCTGATTTCTTCGGTAGCTTTTTTAAAGGGCGTTACCGCTTCAAGGTGAAATCCCTTGGCCCCAACGAAAGGAGGACACGATGTCTTCCGCACAAGAATACGGCCCGATTTCGTCTCACGATCTGAATATGTTGCGGTCTCTATTGTCAGATGCAGGCTTTGAAAGCGATACGCGCTTGGATGACGACCGGACATTCAACAAGGCCACTCGCAAGATAATTGATCTTTTTCAGGGTGGAATGACCGACCCCTCCAAACTCAAAGGAGAAATGCTGTTCCTGTTCGGGGTGCAGAAGCGAGAACGAATGCCAGCTCGCAAACCACTCGCGAGATACGCAATCCAAGGCCTTCCGGAGTTCGGCAGATAACGGGGAAACACCTGTGCGCGCATATGTTCTTGGAAGCATGATGCTTTGGTCCGCTTTCTTTCTGATCTGGTATCTGTTGACGCTTTATACCGCCAGCAACGACCTTGAAGAAATACGACCCGGTCCGGCAGGAGCAACAGTTATGTCTGCGTCCCAATGTGGTGTCGAACTGGCGGCTCTTCTCGCGATGGGCGACAAGCTCCTGAAAGCCGGCGGACCAGAAGTGCCTGCGGATTTGCGTGCAAATATTGAACATTGCATCTCCTTAGATGCCGCAAGTCGAGATACGCTTATGAAGACACAGCTCATAAGATTTTTCCCCGCCGCAAGATAGCCCGCGGACTCCCCCCTGATTTCATCAACCCCATCACACATTACTGGTCATGGGTGCGGACATTTGTTCTCTGATGCGACGGTGGCCATAGCTTTTTTCGATCTGGCGCGCGGCCTGTGGCCGCGCAGCCTTGGGAATTGTGGGAGATTGATGATGATCGTTATCACGGGAGCCGCACCGAGGTACAACGCCTTGATCGCTTAACTGCCGGAAGTCCCGGTGAAGCCGGAACAGTCCGCACAACCTGCACCGCCATAAAGTGTGACCGGATTGTTTCAGCCAAGGGGGGCCGCTTTGTAGTCGATCGACGAGATCAGGATTGGCGATAAACGGACGTCCGAAGGCGATCAGTTTCGCCGTTCCCTCGGCTAGATGCGACGTCGCCGGATCGAGATCATAGCCATTATTGGTGATATATGCACTGCTGAAGCGGCGGCGGAGCGATCCGTAGTCGAAGGGTGCAACGTGGCGCGTGCCACACGTTGGGCCTTCGACCACATGAACGTACGCGATGCCGAGAGCATCAAGTTGATCGATGATATACTCGTATTGCGCCTGGGAATCGCTACAGGAAATGCCATTTGCTGGCGAAAGCGGCGAAATCAGGCACAGTGCGCTTGGCGCCGATTTCCTGCACCACCGTGGCCGTGACCTCGAGCATCAAATGCGCGTGGTTTTCCACCTTGCCGCCATAGGCGTCCGTTCGGACATTGGTGGCGTGAACCTCCACCATATAGTTTCTGAAAGCAGACGCTGGCGAGCGAGTTGCCGCGCGCAAAGCCCAACCTATCAAAATGCTTGTACGGAACAGCAGCGGCGCGGCTCACGCACGGCCCCGTCTTCCATTAGATTCGATCATATGTGAACGATGTCAGCAGCGTGGTTACAAAGTTACTTGCATTATCCTTGACAAGCGTTTCCGTCCATTCATTCGTCCCGCGTAGCCGCAGGTCGGAATAGATGCTGTCGACGGCGCCCTCTTCGATCCGCTTGACGTTCGCCAGAAAGGCTTCCTCTCCGCCCGCATGATACATGTCGCGGATGACCATCCGCAGGATTTCCTGGATTGCGATCTGCCATGCCGTGTTGAGTGCCTGAAGGTCGCCGGTACTGTCTGCCATGGGTATCCCTTTCGGTGTGACGAATCTTTAGCGGCGGTTTGCACCACGCTGTCGGTTGCGGATTACAACGGTTTGAAAGAAACTGCTGAAAGAGCCTGATTGGTGACCGGACGTGACCAAGCCATTTACTATAGCCGCCTTGCCTTGCAATTGGCGTAGCGCCGATTGCGCTCGGCCTTGCGGGCGGCCTCGTCGTGTTTTATCCGTCCGCGCCTAATGCGCCGCTCTTCCCTCGCACGGGGACCCTCGTCTGCTCCGCCTGCCATTCTATTCTGGCAGGGCCAGTGGCGGCCTTTATCGCGTGATAGGCGTTCCAAAAAGCGGACTTTGCTTCCAAGACCGCGATGCGGCGATCGGCAAGGTCATTGTTTCTGGTTTTTTGCAATCTTTGCCTTGGAGAGAGTGCTGGGCAGATCAGACCGTCTTGGCCCGCCGTTTCTCGAGAAGAAAGGCGGTCGCCGCCTCTCGGTCCTTCAATTCTTTCGCAAGACGCGCTTCACGAAGCCGCCGCGTCTTTTCCTCGCGGGCCAGAACGAGAGAATCGAGTTCATCGACGGCGCTGTTGCGGGCGAAGAATTGCGATTGGGTATTGGCAAAGGCAATCTCCGCCTTCTGACGGGATTTGCTGTGTGTCTGTGACATGGGTTTTTCCGGATTGAACGCCGCGAGGTGCCGCGGCAACAAAAAAGGCCAGGCAATTTGCCTGACCTGCTGGTATCATGGCTCTCGACAGTGCCAGTACATCCGTGGTCAACGGAGAGCGGATACCGGGATGATCAGGCAGCCTGCAGGTTGCAAGCCGACATCTTGCCCGACTTGTTGTCGCGCTCGAGGTCGTAGCCGATCTTCTGGCCTTCAACGAGTTCGCGCATTCCGGCGCGCTCGACGGCCGAGATATGGACGAACGCATCGGTGCCGCCATTGTCAGGCTGGATGAAGCCGAAGCCCTTGGTGGAATTGAACCATTTAACTGTGCCAGTGGTCATGATGAACCCTTTCATGGCAATAAGAGAACCACAACGCCCGCGGCGTTGCAGATGCGATAGCGATTTTTGAGAGAAAAGGCTCGTTCAGGGCACGGTGCCAGACGCGCGATAACCAAAGCTAAGCAAGCAAATATCGATGTTCAACATATAGGTCGTCAATATCCGATTGTCAACTTTTAGTTTTTGCGCTCCAGCACTCTCAGCATTTAGTTGTAATTTCGGGGTGCCGTTTCACACTCTAGACTCCGGAAACAGGGCTGGGAACGTAACCCCACGCCAGGTTCAGCCATGGAATCACGGTCGTCCGGCAGCGGAAATGGACTCCGGTCCCGACGGAAAATCAGTGTCTCCCTGGCGAATGACGCCGGACATGAACCGGAGCAAGACAGCGCGTGATTGACTTGCAAGCGCTCCTGACAGCGGTTTCATCCTCGCCGTGACATATCCGGCCTTATGAAGCATCTGGTTGAGAATACGATTGCTGCCGGAATTGAAATCGACGGCGTGAATGCTGGAAGACATGGGTCCTCCTTTCAGATTGCGGGCACGGGCATTAAAGCCCAAAGCGACAGCGCCCGTTTTAATGGCTGCCGAAGGCATGATGATGAGGCCGACCCGCCTGTTTGGCAATCCTTCAATTAAGGTCATATAGGGGCGGGGTAGCTTCGACGTCCGACGCGTACAGAGATTTGCGCTCTGTAAAACCATTAACATCAACCAAGGAGGGCTAATTTTGAACGTTCATCGATACATGCGATCTTCGCTTCGGAGGAGTGAAGGAGTATCGACATAAAGCTGCACTGCCGCCTAAAGCTGCTGGCCCGGTGGGAATGCAGCTTTCCCGCCGCGGTCGCCCGAAACATGCCTGTTAATTTCCGATCCCTTAAAAAAAGACTGCTTTAGTGAGCATGTAATCGCTATGCTAACGTTCCGAACTGGGGGCGCAAATCCGTCGCTTGATAAGAGAACCTGACTGCCCACAAAATACCGCGATGACGGCTCGCATCAGGGTATACCCTGATGTGACACTCAGCGGGTTATACTTGCGAACGTAACATCGGGGTTGACATCGACTATTTGTGACAGGGTAGCGTCAAGCTTAAAGCTTGAGGTGACATATGGCACGAATTGGGTATGCGCGCGTCAGCACGCTCGATCAGGATTTAGAGATTCAGCAACAGCGGCTTGTAGCCGAAGGCTGCCAAATCATTCGGTGCGAAAAGGTTTCCGGTGCAAGCCGTCAAGGCCGAACCGAGTTAGCGACCATTATAGAATTTTTGCGCAAAGGAGACGAATTAATCGTAACGAGACTAGACCGCCTCGGACGCGACACACGCGACGTCTTAAATATTGTTCACGATTGCGAACAGCGCGGTGCCCACGTCACTGTCCTTGAACCAAATGTTTCCACCAAGGGGGAAATGGGCAAAGTAATTCTGACTGTTCTCGGGATGGTCGCCCAAATGGAGCGGCGGTTCATAAAGGAACGTCAGCGCGAAGGTATCGAACGTGCGAAAAGGCTTGGCGTGTATCAAGGCGGAAAAATACGCATTGACCCCCAACTCGTCCACGAACTCCGCGCTCGGGGAGTGGGAGTCACCAAAATAGCCCAGGAAATGCGTTGCTCCCGAATGCAAGTATACCGGATACTAAACAGAGCCAATTAAATTTGATTTTAGCGCCTACGTCTGCTCCAGGCTGCCTTGCAGGCCAAAGCCATTTCTCTAGTTTTCTGGCGTTCATTTATCCAAACTCAGCGAATTAATTGCCTAAAACCAGCTAGCTTTCACCATAAAAAAAGATGGCCCATTCTATCAAGCCTTCTTAAACGATCTTCGTAGTCCGGCATGATCGTTTCCAACGACCGCCAAAATCGCCGTGAATGATTGTGCTCAAGAACGTGACAAGCCTCGTGTGCAATAACGTAGTCGACCAGCGGCATCGGAGCCATCACCAAGCGCCAGTTGAGGCGGATGCGTCCCCGTGAATCGCAACTTCCCCAGCGCTTGGACTGGTCAACGACTTTGACGGGTGGTGTCGGAATGCCAAGCGTTTCTGCGATCATTCGCGCACGGGCAGGAAAATGCAGGATCGCATGGGCTCGATACCAGTGCCTGAGACCACTGCGAACAGCGGCACGCTGGACCGATGCATGTCCACTCGGCAGCACCGGCGCGATAAGTGTTGAACCTCTCGCGGCAATCCGGGTCGTGACGGCGGTTTCGTCAGGAATGAGCTTCAAGCGATACTGGCGGCCGAGATAGTGGAAGGTCTCGCCACTCACAAATTCCTTTGTAACCGGCTGCCCGCCAAGTTCGCGGTACGCCGCCTGTTTGCGAAGTAGCCAAGCGCCTTTCTTGCTAACGATTCCAAGGACGCGATCATCATCCAAGTCTGAGGGTGCGAGGACGCGCACTCCATCGAAGCCAACCGATATCGCCACAGTTTTCCGGCGCGCTGTCCTCTCGATCAGAAATGCGAACGTTTCACCACCAAAGACAATGGAATGCTTAGCGGCGTCTGTCACTCCACATACCTCGCGCGGGCGACATCCATAATCTTCGCCGTCGTGGCTTCGACCTTGTGCGCGTCCAATCCTAAACTACGTAACTGCTCCTTGATAGATCGGCGCATCTGCCGCTGCACGTCCTCCTTATGATGCCAATCAACGACGTCGGTATATTCTTCGAGCGCCTTGGTGATATTGGCAGCGCTCCGACAGCGTTCGGCCTCGGGCAGATAGGTGTCAATGAAGGGCAGGATGGCGGCAGCCGTTCCAGTGAGGCCATCGCTCCTGCCTCCCGCGCGTGAGCGAATATCTGCGGCTTGCCCCACCATTGCTTCAAGCTGGGTCAAGGCGCTCGCTGCGGACACACGAGCTTCTCGCCTGTCGTTAACGATCCGTTCCAACTGCTCCCAAAGCGAGGCGTAAGCCGTAGGATTTTCGTCCCGGTGGACGTGGATTTCTTGGCGGATGGCGTGCTCGATCTCGGCAGCCTTGGCATCGCTCGACCGTAGGCTTTCAAGATGTGGCCGGAAGGCAGGGTCGAGAATATCGAACTTCACCAGCAACTGCTCGACACCCGTTACCGAGAGGTGGCTGGTGATGATCTCGCCCACCTTCGCACCGTAGTCCTTGGGGTCAAACGGTTCCTCATGATAGGCGCGACGGGCGAGGACGCGAATCCGCGATAGCCACTTCAAGTCGGACGGATAGGGTTCGTCCAATGCCTTGGGGGCAGGCAAGACCATGTCCATGGCCTCTGCAAAACGTAGGAAGTCGAGTTCGAATTTGGCGCGTATGTCATCCGGACGCAGCAGTTCAACGCAATCGTTATCGTCCTGACGGCTAAGGCCTTCGAAGAGCCGGATGGCTGCTCTGTGCCGACTTTCAAGAAGCTGAATTTTCTCAGACAGCGAACGGAGCGCACTGGCTATGCCATCCTCGTCGGAGAACATATCCAAGGCATCTGCGATGCGTCGGTTATCTCCCCAATAGTCCACTACCAGTCCATAGGTTTTGCCGTCAGCGGTACGGTTCACGCGGGCGATGGCCTGCAAAAGCGTATGCTCGCGCAGCGGCGCATCAAGGTACAGAACCTGCTCCACGGGCGCGTCGAAGCCAGTCAGCAGCATGTCGCACACGACCAGAATTTTCAGCGGATCGTCGCGCTTCTTGAACCGGCTTATCAAGGTGTCGCGTTCGCGCTTAGACAGGTGATGGGCTTGCAACCGGGCGCTGTCATTATTCGATGCGGACATAATGAGCGCACATTCCGGCGCGCCCAGCCTCCGCAACGATTCGACATAAGTAACCGCTATGTCTCTATTGGCAGCCACGATCTGTGCCTTGAACCCATTTGGCTCAATCGTGCTCCGGTAGTGTTCTAGTATGTCTTTGGCGACTACCTCGATCCGGGCGGGCGCTCCAGCTAGTTTCTCCTGAAGCGCGGTGCCGCGTCTGAGTTTCGCAATCTCGTCTTCGGATAGTTCCGGAAATGCTGCTCGAATTTCTCTTTCGAAATCGCGTCCATCGATCCTAATGCGGGCATCGCGCATCTCGTAATAGATCGGGACGGTCGCTCCATCCTTCACAGCTTGGTCGATCAGGTAGCGGTGTAGATAATCGCCGAAGACCTCGCGGGTGCTGCGGTCCTTCTTGTCGATGGGCGTGCCGGTGAAGGCGACCATGCAAGCATTGGGCAGTCCTGCGCGCATACGGGCGGCAAGCGCGCCATATTGCGTCCGATGCGCTTCATCGACCATCACGAAGACGTTCCGCGCCTTGGAGATTACTGATGAGTGTTTCGGCACGGCGCTGTGAAACTTATGGACGGTCGTCAGAACTGTCGTTCCAGCACCGCCCGACAGAGCCTTCCGCAGCCCATCTCCGCTTTCTGCCTGTATGGGGTTCGCAAATCCTGAACGCTGGAATTGCGCGGTGATCTGATCATCAAGATCGGTTCTATCCGTGACGATGACAATCGTCGGATTTTCAGCTTCGGGAAGGCGGCGCAACTTAGTCGCGAGAAACACCATCGTCAGCGATTTACCGGAGCCTTGTGTATGGTGAATGACCCCGCCACGGCGCTGCGGATTGGGTGCGGTCCGGATACGCTCAATCGCCTTTCCAACGGCAACGAACTGCTGATAGCGAGCCAGCTTCTTGATACGCCGCCCGTCAATGGTCTCGAACATCACAAAGTTTCGGATGAGATCGAGCAGATTGGCCGGGGCGAGAAGCCCGGCGAGCAAGACGTCTTGTCCGGTTGGTGTTCGGCCCAATTGGGCCGCGAGCGCATCAAGGGTGAGCGGATAGGGGTCTTTCCACTCAGCCCATTGCCGAGCAGGCGTCAGCGTCGTGCCGTACTTCGCTACATCGCGCGCCACTGCAATGGAAATCTGCGCCGTCTCGAATAGGCGGGGAGCGCCAAGCCCGGCGAACTCATCCCGGCTTTCGTAACGACGGAACTGGCGGATCGCATCACCCATCGGGTCGGCCAGTGACGGCGATTTACATTCGATGGCCGCGAGCGGGAGACCGTTCACGTAAACGACGATATCGGGGATGATGTCCTGACGAGCGCCCTTGATGGCGACTTGGCGGGCGAACTCGAACGTATTGGCGAATGGATCATCGAAATCGAAGAACTGCACATTGCGGTCCTGTCGTCTGCCGCCTTCCGTATGGGGGGCCGTGACGCCGTAGGTGAGGGCCGTATAGGCGCTCTCATTAGCCGCCATCACATCGACGGCGGTAACGCGCGTGACTGCGGCAACAGCTCGGCGAACGTCGTCATCACC
The DNA here is from genome assembly GCF_015704895.1 of Agrobacterium leguminum. Taxonomy (GTDB): domain Bacteria; phylum Pseudomonadota; class Alphaproteobacteria; order Rhizobiales; family Rhizobiaceae; genus Agrobacterium; species Agrobacterium leguminum. Next base: position 224,373 of record NZ_JADQWB010000004.1, read on the forward strand.
AAGCCACGGATTAAGGCGCTTCAGGCATTCCGCAAGGCGAACCGTCAGAACCGGTTCTGTAGCCAGACCATCTCGCAACCGTCGCACGTCTTCTGCTGACAAGGGCTTATAGTCGAACAACACCCGCAGCAGGTCCGTCGCCGGCTCCTCTACCCATTCGCGCTCAAGCTGTTCATTGGTCTCGTTCATGCCGCTTGCCCAGCTTTGTTACGATGCCGCCCGATGATGCTTTCTGGGAGGCGAATGCGCCCTGAGAGCAGTTCCTGAGCTAGTGCATCCCGGTTTTGGGCCAGCACCTTGCGGGTCTCACGTTCTTTCGCGATCCGCATGTCAAATGCTTCGCCGACGTCCGCGATCTTTTGCTGCTCGGTCGCCGATGGCAGCAAGATCTGGAGCTTCTTGAAGACCGGCATGTAGATGGTCTGGTGAGTACTACCTTCTTGGAGGCGATCCCACTCGCGTTCCATGTGGCGGAAAACCTGAACGAGGTAGGCCGGTACAAGAGTTGGCCCACAGACCCAATTTGCAAAGTCCTGGCTGGTCGCCATAGGGCGCTTCATGCGCGAGGCCTTGCCTACCGTTGCCGTACGAGAAAACACCACGGTATCCTTGGGCAGAATGCGCGCTGAGGAATTTTCTATGCCCTTTGGGGTGACGCATTCGGCAGTTTGATCGACTTCGAGCGCGTCGAGAGCCTCGGTGTCGGCGAGCGACAACCATGAGATTTCACCGTTCCAATATTCTGCCTTGTCTCGGCTTGGTGTGTGTCCGCTTTCGAGCTTGGCTACCTTCGCCAGTGTCACCAGTTCCCAATCTGCCGGGATATGCGTGACACTTTCGGCCACTCGCCCAAGGATCCAGCGCGTCGGTAAAGGCTTCATCGGTGCCTTTTCGCGCCGAATTCCACGCGTAAGCAATTCGCGCATGGTGGCGTACTTGGCGTCAACCAGCGCCGCAACCAGCGCATCTGTTTGGGCTATAGTTGCCTCTAGCGCATCCATGACTTCTGCAATTGCGCGCTGCTCGAGAAGCGGTGGAACGGCAATTTGGCAACGGAAAAAATCTTCGGCGGGTAGATTTAAGAGGCCGTCGTTTCGAACACCTGAGTTGATTGCCCGCGCCAGTTCTCTGTTAAGGACGCCATTTTGAAAGGCGTGGGCGGCATAGCCAGCGTCGATGTCGTTTGCGAGGGAGAAGCAATAATATACGAACGGAATTACAGCACTATCAACGTCCAGTTTAAATATACATCCCTGTGGGGCTGTTTGAGAATTTCCTTTATTGTAAGCAAACTCTCCTCTTTTCAGCAGAATGTAACGCTCCGCGCTTTGCCCTGCCATATCGCGACTATATTTTTCGGACTGAAGCATAAAGCCACGCTTGGCAGAAATGGTCATTACTGGATGACCAGCACCGTCATTCTTGCGAGTTATGCGTTTGGTAATGTCCGAGAGCCGCCGAACCTCCCAGTCGGAAGGGCGGTTATCCCACATAACCCATCTCCTTGAGCAGGTTGTTCATACGAGCCGCAGCATCGTCCCGAGTTCTTTCAGCATCCCAAAGCTTGGCAAGTTCAGCCTGCACATCGATAGGCTTTTCCGGCTCGAGCGTATCAATGTAACGGGAGATATTGAGGTTGAAGTCGTTCTCTCCGATCTCCTTCAAGTCAACAACGCGACTGAAACGCTCTTCATCCGTCCATGCTTGGAAGGCACTGAAAATACGCGTGATGTTCTCTTCACCTAAGATATTTTTCTTCGGCTGAGATATGAATTCTTTCGCACCATTAATGAATAGCACCTTGCCCTTGCGCTCAGGTGCCTTCGCCTTGTTGAGGATCAAAACGGTCGCTGGAATGCCAGTACCCGCGAACAGGTTCTCGGGCAGGCCGATGATCGTCTCAAACAGATCGGCTTTCAGCATCGCCTCTCGAATGCGGCCGTCGCCCGAGCCGCGGAACAGCACACCATGAGGCATCACGACGCCGCACACACCCGTGGCGTTGAGTGTCGCCACCATGTGCTGAACGAAGGCTAGGTCGCCCATGTTCTTAGGGGGAATACCATAGATGAACCGGTTATGGCCCTTTTTCTCGGTGTCGCCTGAAACGTCCTCCGCACCCCAGCTATCCAGCGAGAATGGCGGGTTGGCGATGACGCGATCATAAAGGAACAGGTTGCCGTCCTGATCGAGCAGGCGCGGGTTACGGATCGTATCGCCCTTTTCAATTCGCGCATCCCGCAGCCCGTGCAGCAGCAGGTTCATCTTGGCGATGGCCCATGTGCCAAGGTTCTTCTCTTGCCCGTGCAGCGTGATGTTGAGCGCTTCGCCCAGCCGCTTGCCTTCAAGTTTCGCCACATGCTCTGCAACCTGAACCAGCATGCCGCCTGAGCCGCAAGTGGGGTCGCTGATCCGCATGCCGGGCTTGGGGTCCAGCAGTTCGACAATCAGCCGCACAACGTGATGAGGAGTATAGAACTCACCACCCTTCTTGCCTGCGTCGTCCGCGAACTTGTCGATCAGGTATTCATATGCGCGACCAAGCATGTCCGGTTCGGACAGAGAGGCATTCGACAGGTCGATACGTGAGAAATGGTCGATCAGACGGGACAGTACGCCTTCGCGGTTCTTGGCATCGCCAAGCCGCGATTCGGAATTGAAGTCGATATTGGCCAGCACGCCTTCAATCGAGGGATTAGCGTCCTCAATCGCGGCGCATGCCTTGTTGAGGTGGTCGCCAATGCCTGTCGTCAGCTTTTTGATCGACGACCAGCGCGCACGTTCAACTAGAAAAAATTCATGCTCATCGGGGTCGCTGTAGGCGACATCTTCCGGCAGACCCTGACGTATGGCTTCCTTAGCCTCTTCCTCGAAGCGATCAGACAGGCGCTTCAGAAACAGAAAGCCAAAGATGTAGATCTTATAGTCGGAACTATCGATGGAGCCGCGTAGGATGTCGGCGGATTTCCAGAGATGATTTTCGAGCTCCGAGCGGGTGAGTTTGGCCATGATCAGTCTTTCTTCTTTGTTCCAAAAAGGCGCGTGTTTAGAACGCTACGCGCTAACGTGCGACGAGCAGTCGCAGCTCGAATGGCTGCTGAATAGGTCGCTAATGACGTACGTACGAATTCGGAGATTAGGTCCTGTTCCTCAATCGGAGGCAAACTGATCTCAAGTTTTGCGAGATCTTTTGGCGACAATGACAAGAGAGTAGTCGCACCACGTTGGAGCACCTCGATCTTCGGACGGAAACCCTCACTAGAGAGAATTGCAAACAGCACCTCTCCGCGAACGGGTGGGGCGGGGCGCACAATAATGATATTGCCACTCGCAATCGCCCCGGCTGTCTCAGCGCCAACGATGCCAAATTTCAGCACGGTTCCGCGGCCGGTGATTAAAACATCTCCCTCCTGCAACTGAAATGGTAGGGCGCGAGCCTCGGAGGGGAACGACATTATGTCGAGTTCCGACTTGGGTGTTACCAGCCCATCATCTAAGTGGCGAACGCCTACAACTGGAAAGGGGACCCCCTCCGCATTCTCGCTTCGCGAGGTGCTGGCGCCAGCGAACAGCTTGGCAACGTCACCAAGGCGAAGTACTCGTTGGCGTCTAATGTTTTCACTAATCATGGCGCATGATGTGTCCGTATTTGCCTACGATGTCAAGAAGCTAAATACGCAACAATCTACCGTATTCTAATACGATTGCGAATATCTAGAAAATCAGCTGTTGACAACTCGAAAATCTCTGACATTCTGGCTCAATCGGATGCAGAGTCCGAGAGTTGGACCAAAACGGAGAAATACATGAAGACAAGAGCAAGGCCGAGCGGCCTTTCAATTTCGGAAAGCGACGCGTCCCTCATTAAGGGCATGATTGATCGTGGTGATCGCCACCACGACATCGCAGCTTTCTTTGGACTAAATCAGGGCAGGATTGCTGAGATCAAGGACGGAAGTCGGTTTCCAGATGTTGTCATTGCAAGCCCGGATGAGCTGCCACCTAAGGGGCCGTATCTGACTCCAAAGGTATCATGGATGGAAAACCGACTGGTCTCGTAAACCAGCCGACTTCCGAATACCCGGGGCCGAAGCCCGCTAGGACGTCCTAAGCAAACGAATCGTAGCGGTCCCCTCCTTAAAAATCAATAACCCGGATGCTTCGGCCGGGTTAGATTCTCGCCCCAAGGAGGGCAATCAAACAATGTTCGAGATTCTCCGCGCAAGCTCTGGTGGCTATTTTTGGCGCCTGAAGGGGGGCAATGGCGAAACCATTTGCCACTCGGAAGTCTACACGTCTAAGCAGTCCGCGCAGAGTGGCGTTGACGCTGCAAAGCGGATTGCGCCTGTAGCACAGGTCTACGACAAGACCTGACCTTAAGGCATATATACCCGGAGACATACCTCCGGGTATATATGAAAGTTGCAGGCTTTTAGGATGGAACAGCCGCTTATCCCGCTTAAAGGCGGCGCTAGGGGCCATCTATCAAAGCCGCTGGTGTAGCGTCAATAAACATGTGGGTATTTTGTGGGGCGCAGCCGTCGCCCACCGCTAACCTATTAAAAATTAACAAAATTTTTGATTAAATGGCGGAGAGGGTGGGATTCGAACCCACGATACCCTTGCAGGTATGCCGCATTTCGAGTGCGGTGCATTCGACCACTCTGCCACCTCTCCGCATGCGCGAACGCTTGCGTTGCGCGCCCCTCTTAAACATCAATGGCGTGACTGACAAGGGGAATTTCGTGTTTGTGTCACAAATTATTCGTCATGGGTGAGGCGCGGGAAATGCATCGGCTTCTGGCCGTTTTGGTGGATGTTTTTGAGTGACGCGCACGATCCGCAGCGGTGCGCGTCATATTCGGTAGCAGCGTCAGAGCCGTTGATAGCGCCGCAAGATTTCCAGGATTTTTTCGTCCTGCGCTTTATCCGGCAGAAGGGCCGGTTGGCGGCTGGCGCCGACGGAAGAGTCCTGGAGATAAAGCGAGCGTTTGACCATGGCCGGCGCGAAACCGAGAGCGTAGAGATCGGTGCGGAAGTCGGCGTAGATTGCCTGCTGGCGTTCGGCCTTAGTGATATCGCCGGCGTTGAAAGCATTGAGAATGCCAGCGAGCACATCCGGCAGCGCGTTGCCGAGGCCGGAAATGCAGCCTGCCGCCCCGTTCTGCAACGACCAGAGAACGAGGTGATCCGGGCCGGAATAGACCTCGAAACCGGGCATCTCCTTTGCCACCTGAAGATAGGCTTCGAGCGTCTGCTGAGCGCCGCCGGAATCCTTGATGCCGGCGATATTGCCATGGGTGGCGAGTTTGCGGGCGGTTTCCGGCTCTATGTGGTTCTGGGTGCGGGCGGGAATGTCATAGAGATAGACCGGCGTTTCAACGGCGTCAGCCACCGTCGAGAAATGGCGGATCAGGCCATCCTGCGTGCAGGCGATGAAGAAAGGCGTGATGACGGCGATACCGTCGACGCCAATGCGGTCGAAGGCTTTGGCAAGTTGCAGGGTTTCGAATGTGGCAGGCATGCCGGCATTCACGATGACTTTGGCACGGCCGGCAACTTCGTCCACCACCTCTTCCGTCAACCGGATTTTTTCCGCATGCGTTAGAGCGGTGAAATCGCCATTGGTGCCGGCGCACATGATGTTGTTGCCGGCCGCCACCTGGCGGCGCACCTGCGCACGGGTCGCTTCGTAGTTGATGGTTTCGTCCTCGTTGAAACAGGTAACGAGCGCGACGAAAGCTTGTTTGCTCATGAAAGAACTCCGCTTGAATTTGCGATGCCGTTGCCGGCGGCGGCCGGATGACGCTGGGATTGCATATCGGGGTCGGGATCGAGGCTCGCGGATAGAAGGGCACGGGTATAGGCCTCGCGCGGCGCTTCGAACACCTGTCGGACGGTGCCGAACTCCACCACCTCTCCCCGCTGCATGACCATGACGTGATCGGCAAAATCCCGAACCACAGGCAAATCATGCGCGATGAAGATGAAGGAGAGGCCCATTTCGCGGCGCAGCTTGTCCAGCAACGCGATAACCTGCGCCTGAACCGAAACATCGAGCGCCGAGACCGCCTCGTCGCAGATGATGAGTTTCGGTTCCAGCGCCAATGCGCGGGCAATGGCGATCCGCTGCCGCTGGCCGCCGGAGAACTGGTGCGGATAACGGCGCATATGTTCCGGCGAGAGGCCCACCTGATGCAGCAATTCGGCAACCCGCTCACGCCATCTTGCCCTGGGCAATATCTCCGGATGGATGACCCAGGCCTCGGAAATCAGCTGAAACACGGTCATGCGGGGATTGAGCGACTGGGTGGGGTCCTGAAACACCATCTGCAAATCGCGCCGCAGCGCAAAGAGTTCGGCAGGCGGAAGCTTGAAGAGATCACGGCCCTTCCAAAAGGCGCTACCCGCATCCGGCTCGTCGAGGCGAAGTAGAATACGCGCCAGCGTCGATTTGCCGGAACCGCTTTCGCCGACGACCGCGATGGTTTCGCCTTCCATGAGGTCGAAGGAAACGCCCTTCAGCGCCTCGAAAGCACCGTAACGCTTGCGCACATCACGTACGCTGAGCAGCGCTTCGCCCGCCGCCTGCGGCTCGTGCATGTCGCCCCTGCCGGGTGCTGCACTGATGAGCTTGCGGGTATAGGGGTGCTGCGGATTGCGATAGACCTCGCGCACCGTGCCGGCCTCGACAAGAACACCCTTTTCCATCACCACCACCCGGTCGGCGATTTCGGCGACGACGCCGAGATCGTGGGTGATGATGAGCACGGCCATGCCGGTTTCCCGCTGCAATTCCTTGAGCAGCGAAAGCACCTCGGCCTGCACCGTCACGTCAAGCGCGGTGGTCGGCTCATCCGCGATCAGGAGATCGGGCCGAAGCGCCAACGCCATGGCGATCATCACGCGCTGGCGCTGGCCGCCGGAAAATTCATGCGGATATTTCTTCAAGGCCCCGTCCGGGTCGGGAATGCCGACGCGGGCGACAAGCCGCCTCGCCTCCGCTTCGGCCTTTGCCTTGTCCATGCCGTGGGTGGTCATCGCCTCACGGATCTGCCAGCCGACGGTATAGACCGGATTGAGATGGCTGAGCGGGTCCTGAAAGATCATGGCGATACGCCGGCCGTTGATCTCGCGGCGCGCCTCGGCCGGCATGGTCAGAAGGTCCTGGCCGTCGAGCAATATCTGGCCGCTGCTGATATATCCGGGCGGCATGTCGATGAGGTTCATGATGGCCGAGGACGATACCGACTTGCCCGAACCGCTTTCGCCGAGAATGGCCAGCGTTTCGCCACGGTCGATATGATAGGAGACATCCTTCACCGCATGGACGACACCGCTTGCGGTGTGGAACTCCACGGAAAGGTTGCGCACGTCGAGAAGATGGTCAGCCATGCTTGCGGCCTTTCATTTCCAGCCGCCAGCGCTGCACGGGATCAAGCGCGATGCGCAGCCAGTTGGAAAGCAGGTTGAGCGACAGGGTGGTGAGGATGATGGCAAGCCCCGGCCAGAAGGACAGCCACCAGGCATTGGTGAGATATTGCCGCCCCTGCGAAATCATCAGGCCCCAGGTGATTTCCGGCGGCTGGATGCCGATGCCGAGGAAGGACAGTGCGCTTTCCGCCAGCATCACATAGGCGAAATCGAGCGTGGCGAGCGTCGTCAACGTCGGCAACACGACGGGCAGGATGTGGCGGAACAGGATGCGTTTGCCCGATGCGCCCATGACCCTTGCTGCCTGCACGAACATGCGTTCACGCACCTCCAGCACCTCCGCCCTCGTGGTGCGGATGTAAACGGGAATGCGGGTGATGGCGAGAACCAGCATCAGATTGAGGATGGAGGAGCCAAGCAGATAAAGCACGATGACCGCGATCAAGAGCGACGGGAACGACATGATCACATCCGCAAGCCGCATGATGATCTGGCCGACACGGTTGGAGGAAAAACCGGCGATCAGCCCGAGCACGGTGCCGGTGACGGCGGAGAGAAGCACGGCGCCGGCGGCGATCATCATCGTGTTTTGTGTGGCAGCGACAATGCGCGCGAGAAGCGAACGGCCGAGCGCATCCGCCCCCAGCCAGAAATACCACTCGCGCTGCCAGTCGAACGGGGCGAGGTTGCGCCCGCGCAGGTTCTGTTTCGTCGCCAGATCGCCAAGCCAGGCAGGGCCGACAAAAGCGAGGATAATGACGATGATGAGGAAGATCGCGGCGCAGAGCGCGAATTTATCCGCCCACAACATGCGCAGCATGCGCGTTGCGAAGGAGGGCTCGGCGATGATCTCGGTGTCGGCGCTGGAAAGGCTCATGGCTGAACGGCCTCCTCAGTGCCGGATACGCGGATCAAGGAGCGCATAGGCGATATCGATCAGAAGATTCATCAGGAAGATCGCCAACGCGGTCACGAGAATGGCGGCCAGCACGACGTTGAAATCGCGCTGCAGAATGGAATCGATCATCAGCTTGCCGACACCGGGAAAACCGAAAATGGTTTCGACGATGACCGCGCCGTTAAGAAGGCTTGCCGCCTGATCGCCAATGACGGTGATGACCGGCAGCATGGCGTTTCGCAAGGCGTGAATGAAGATGATCGGACCCGACTTCACGCCCTTGGCGCGTGCCGTTTTGACATAGGCCGAGGACAACGCGCCGATCATCGAGCCGCGCACCACCTGCACGATAATGCCGAAGGGGCGCACGAACAGGACCGCGATCGGCAATATCCAGTGCAGCACGGAGCCCGTGCCCGACGTGGGCAGCCAGGCGAGATTGACGGAGAAGACGACGATGGCAACGATCGCCAGCCAGAAATCCGGCACGGATGCACCGATGAGCGAGATGCTCGAGGCCATGCGATCGAAGAAGCCGCCGGAGCGGAAAGCCGCAAGTGAACCGATGACGATGGCGGCGGTGGTGACCAGCGACATGGTGATGACTGCAAGCCACAGCGTCCAGACGAAAGCCTCCAGCACCACATCCAGCGCCGGTCGGGCTTTTCTGAGTGATTCTCCGAGGTCACCCGTCATCACATCGCCCGCATAACGCAGGAACTGCACCATCAGCGGATCGTTCAGCCCGTGCAGCGCCCGGAACTGCTGCTTCAACTCTTCCGAAGCCTCGACCGGCAGAAACAGGGCGGCCGGGTCCCCCGTCAGGCGCGACAGGAAGAAAACCATGACGATGAGGCCGATCAGGGAGATCAGGCTCGCAACGGAACGTTTTCGGATGAAGCTCAGCATGGTTGCCTCCGGTTTTTCAATGCGGCGGCGAAGCTTTCGCCGCGCCGCCGCTTCTCAATTGACAAGACGCGGGGTCTTATTTGATGCCGATTTCCGAAAGCTGCAGCATCGAGTTGGTGGCGATGGTGGGCTTGAAGTCCAGCCGTTCCGAAACGCGGGAGAAGCCGACCATGTGGAACAACAGCACATCCGCCACCACATCGTCGTGCAGATAGGCGATGAGTTCCGACCAGAGCTTGGCGCGCTCGTCACCGACCGCTGCGGATGCACGTTCGATCAGATCGTCCACCTTCTTATCCGAGAAGCCGGACTGGGTGCCCTTGGTCGCATATTTGAAGAACATGGTGAAGGACGGGTCGCCCTTTGAGTTGTCGTGCATGGCGGCGACGATCTGCGGTCCGCGGCCTTCCTTGAAGGGCTTGGAGTAATAGCTTTCGTGCTCGGCCACTTCCACGAATTTCAGGTCGATCTTGAAGCCGACATCCTGCAATTGCTGCTGGATCGCCTCCATGATCTCGGTGACGTTGGGGAAATTCGCGGTACGCGCGATGATGGTGATCGGCGTATCCACCTTCACACCGGCAGCCTTTGCTTCCTCAAGCAGCTTTTTTGCGCCCTCGGGGTCATAGGAGAAGACCTTGACGTCTGGGTTCCAGCCGAGCGTGGTCGGCGGAACGAGCGCGGTGGCCAGCACAGCACCTTCCGGAACCAGCGTGCCGAGGAAGGCCTGCCGGTCGATGGCGAGGTTGAGTGCGCGGCGCACCCGCACATCGTTCAACGGCGCAATATTGTGATCGAGACGCATATAGACCGTCTCGCTGTCGAGATAGGAAAAGTCGGTCTTCGTATTGGTAGCGTCGAGCTGGGAAATGGAAGGTGAAAGATCGGCTTCGCCAGTCTGCACCATGGCGGCACGAACCGAAGGATCGGCGCGGAAAAGATAGGTCGCTTCCGTCACCTGCGGCTTGGCGCCCCAATAATCGTCGCGTGCGGTGAGCACAATCTGCTGGCCCGGCGTCCAGTTGGTCAGCTTGTAAGGCCCGGTGCCAACAGGCTCGCGGATGAATTCCATCTTGGTTTCTTCGGGAACGATGGTAACGAGCGACATCAAGAGCGGCAGAATGGGCTGCGCCGGGTCGGTCTTGAAGTCTATCGTGTGATCATCGACGATCGACGGGGTCACGGTCATGCCGCCGAAATAACGGCGGGACTCGCAGGCGTTCTTGTCGCTCATGATGCGTTCGAAGCTGTGCTTGACGTCCTTGGCGTCGAATGTCGTGCCGTCGGAAAACTTCACGCCTTCACGCAGATGGAAGCGCCAGCTACCATCGGCATTCTGCTCCCATTTCTCGGCAAGACGCGGCTGAACGCCCTTCTTGCCGCGCACATCGAGCTCGGTCAGCGTCTCGCTGACATTTTCCATGATGATGCGGCCGATATTGGAGCGGGTGGCCATGCAGGGCTCAAGCAGGTCCGCCTCTTCCGCCAGCACGATCTTGATCGGCCCCGATGCCGCAAGCACCGGGGAAACCGCGGCGCTGAGGGAACCCAAGACAAGGGCGCCCGCAATCAATGACTTCTTCATTCCGTTCTCCTCCCAGATTCAGAAATTCAGCAACATGGCGGCGCGCCGCAAGGGGCATCTGAAAAATCCCCGTCTCCTGCATTGAGGAGCATGACATGCGGATGATTGTCTCCTCCACCCGTAGACAGAGCATCGACGGTATCGCATTTTTTGTCAATTTATTTTTCAGGGGCAATTTTTATTAAAGCCGAATCTCCTATTTTTATTATTTAAAAACAAAATCTTAATTTCAAAAATCAAAAACATATGATCCTCTTTTTTTATCAAATAAACTTGACAACTTTTCGAATATGTCATTTTCATCGGAACAAGAGGAGACCACGATGACCCCTGATGACATCGCTCACGCCATGACCGGAGCCATCCATGCCGTGTCGCAAAACCGGCAGGAAGCGTTCCTGCCGTCGCCCATGATCCAGAACCATGCGAGCTTCCTGCACCTTCTGGATGACGGCACCCTGCTCTGCGCCTGGTTCGGCGGCACGCTGGAAGGAAAATCGGATATTTCGATTTTCGCATCCGTGCTGACAGCGGGTGCAACCCGCTGGGGACCGCCGCAACGCCTGAGCTACGACCCCGCCCATTCCGAACAGAACCCGGTCCTCTTCACCGCGCCGGATGGCGTTCTCTGGCTGTTTCACACAGCCCAACCCTCCGGCAATCAGGATGAATGCCGCATTCGTATGGCGCGAATCCACCGCGACGCGACTGCACCGGAAAAGCTTGTTTCCGAGGAAGGACGTTTTCTCGATCTCCCGCAGGGTTGTTTCATCCGCGCGCCGCTGCGCATCCGCGATGACGGCGCCTGGCTGCTGCCGATCTTCCGCTGCATCCAGCGCCCCGGCCAGAAATGGAACGGCAGCCACGATACGGCAGCGCTCGGCATATCCACCGACAATGGCGCGACTTGGCAATTGCAGGAATTACAGGAATCGACCGGCTGCGTACATATGAGCCCGGTCGCGGTGACGAATGCGGACTACGCCGCCTTCTTCCGCCGCCGTCAGGCCGATTTCGTCTATCGCACGGAAAGCGACGATGGTGGCCGCTCGTGGTCAAAGCCGCAGCCGACCGATGTGCCCAACAATAATTCCTCCATTGCCGTGATCAGTCTCAACGATGGCAGGCTGGCAATGATCTGCAACCCCGTCAACGCCGCGCAGTCTAGCGACCGCCGCGCCTCGCTTTATGACGAGCTGGGAGAGGAAGACGACAGGCCGGATGCCGATCCGAGCGGCGGCTGTGTGCCGGTCTGGGGCGTGCCGCGCGCGCCGGTTTCGATCTGCTTGTCCAATGATGACGGGCGCAGTTTTACCACCCGGATCCTGATCGAAGACGGGCCGGGCACCTGCCTTTCGAACGATTCGACTGATGGACGCAATCTGGAAATGTCCTATCCGTGGCTTCTGGAAGCGCCGGACGGTACGCTGCATGCGAGCTACACCTATCATCGCCGCGCAATCAAATATGTCCGGCTGGCGCCCGGCTGGGCTAACGAGAACGACGGGAGACAAAGATGAGCGACATCATTGGCATCACCATGGGCGACCCCTGTGGCGTCGGCCCCGAGATCACGGTGCGGGCGCTCGCAGAAATGTCCGCCCCGGATCGCGCGGCGACGCGGATTTACGGCAACCTCGCCACGCTGGAAGCGGCGCGGGATGCGCTCGGCGTTGATATCGATCTCACTCAACATGTGGTCGACCTGCCTGTGGAAGGCGCACCGCTGCCCTGGGGTACGTTGTCACCAGTGGCCGGAGACGCCGCTTTCCGCTTTATCGAAAAGGCCGTTCGCGATGCCGAAGCGGGCGCAATCGGCTGCATCGTCACCGCGCCGATCAACAAGGAAGCCTTGAACCTCGCCGGTCACCATTATGACGGGCACACCGGCATGTTGCGAAGCCTCACCGGCTCCTCAGCCGCCTATATGCTGCTTGCTTCCGAACGGTTGAAGGTCATTCACGTTTCCACCCATGTTTCCCTGCAGGAAGCCATTCGCCGGGCGACGACGGAGCGGGTGCTGGCGACCATCCGCGCCGGCAACGCGCATCTGAAGCGCATCGGTTACGAGCGGCCGCGCATCGCGGTTGCCGGCATCAACCCGCATTGCGGTGAAAACGGCCTGTTCGGCACCGAGGATGACGACCAGATCGCACCGGCAGTCGCAGCCGCACGCGCCGAAGGCATCGAGGTGCAGGGACCGATTTCCGCCGATACCGTGTTCCACCGGGCTTATTCCGGCGCTTTCGATCTCGTCGTCGCGCAATATCACGATCAGGGCCATATCCCGATCAAGCTTGTCGCTTTCGACACCGCCGTCAATGTCTCGGTCGATCTGCCGATAGACCGCACCTCCGTCGATCACGGCACGGCTTTCGATATCGCCGGCAAGGGCATCGCCAATCACGGCAACATGAATGCGGCCATCGCCTATGCGCGCAAGCTGGTGGCGGGCAAGGAGCGGAAGGAATGAGCACCATGTCGACAGCTCCCATTCTCATCCACCAGCCACGACGGCTTGCCGTTGGCGCCGGCACCATTTCACAGGTCGGCGCCTGGGCGGGAAAAACCGCATCGACCCTGATTATCGCCACACCGTTAACGGCAAAATTTGCCGAACGGCTGCAATTGCAGGGCCCTTTCACGATCTTCGATGCCATTCCCGGCGAACCGGACACCACAACGCTGGAAGCCGCCCTAGCCGCGGCGCGCGCTGCCCAACCCGATCTCGTCATCGGCCTCGGTGGCGGTTCCGTAATGGATGTGGCGAAGCTGGTCGCGGCACTCTGGAATTCCGGCCAAAGGCTTGAGGATGTGGCAGGGCCGAACAGGGTTGCCGGGCGCGACACACGGCTGGTGCAGATCGCCACCACCGCCGGCACCGGTTCGGAGGCCGGCATCCGCTCGCTCATCACAGACCCGGTGAAAGGCAACAAGATCGCGGTCGAAAGCCCTCATCTGATCGCGGATTTCGCCGTGCTCGATCCGGAACTCACCTATTCCGTGCCATCAGCCGTAACGGCGGCAACCGGGGTGGATGCCATGGCCCATTGCGTCGAAGCCTTCACCAACCGCAAGGCCCATCCGATGATCGACGGTTTCGCCCGCATGGGTTTTGCGCTGGTCGGCAAATATCTGGCGCGCGCCGTCCGCGACGGTGCGGATACTGAAGCGCGGGAAGGCATGATGCTCGCCTCCTATTATGGCGGCATCTGCCTCGGCCCGGTCAACACGGCGGCCGGCCACGCCATCGCCTATCCGCTCGGCACGCTTCTCAACCTGCCGCATGGGCTGGCAAACGCCATCGTCTTTCCGCATGTTCTGGCCTTCAACCAGCCTGCGGTTTCGGCGAAGACGGCGGAAGTGGCGGGAGCGCTCGGGCTTCGCGAACACCTTTCGCCTGATGATCTGCGCAAGGCGGCAACGGATTTCTGCGCCGGGCTCGGCATCGAAATGTCGCTCGCACGGCATGGCGCGACTGAGGCCGATCTTCTCCGCTACGCTGAGGATGCGCATGCCATCCGCCGGCTAATGGACAATAATCCCGTCGACATGAGCGTCGAGGACGTGCTCGGCATTTACCGCCACGCCTTCTGAGCAAAAATCCGGTGCGCAGACGCGCATCGGTCTTCGGTCACCCGCTTAGTCTGTGTGCGAAGACTCGAACAGGCGGTCGCGCGATCCGGTCAAATGCTGAAGCATCAACTGGCGCGCCGCCTCTGCGTCCCCATCGGCAATCGCCTTTGCGATTGCCTCATGCTCGGCGAAAACACGCGTCAGGCCGGATGCCTCCCGCTTGACCGACATGCCGTGGAACTTCATTCCCATTGCAATATGGTCCTTGAGCGCTTCCATCGCGGTGGAGAAATAACTGTTTCGCGCCGCCCGCGCGATGGCGAGGTGGAACTGATAATCGGCATCCTCGCGGTGGGACTGGCGATTGGTCGCATCCCGCATCAGTTCGAGCGCCTTCCGGATCGCCGCAAGTCTCTCGCCGTCGTGCCGCAAGGCTGCCGCGGCCGCCGCTGCCGGCTCCAGCGTCAGCCTGAATTCGTAACAGTTGAGAAGATCAGCAACGTTTTCGAGCTGTCCGAAGCCGAGCGGCTCGCGCAGGCCAAAAGCCCTGACATAGCTGCCGGAGCCCCTGCGGGAATAAATGAACCCCTGCTCGCGCAGCCGCCGCAACGCCTCGCGCACGACGGGTCGCGACACTTCGAATTCCATGGCGAGTTCATGCTCTGTCGGCAGTCGCTCATCCGGCTTGTAGGCGCCGGATTTGATCGCCCGGTGCATTCTCTCGAAAATAATGTCCGGAAGTGCCTTGCGCGCCGTTTCTTTCATCAGCCCCATCTGGTCAGCTCTCTTCAGCGTCATTGTCGCCAAGCATCATTTTCGCGATCCGTTTCAACGTGTCAGCTTGCCCAAAACCGCCGGATTTCGCAATGATGCATTGATCTCCAGACCAGCCGACCCCAAGACCCGGCAGGCATTCGCCGGCAAGACGCAGACGCGAAACGCCCATGGCCCGCAGCACGGCTTCGGCCGTGGCTCCACCCGACAACAGCAGCCTTGCCGCCCTGGCGGTAAAATGCGGCACGACGCCTTCCGCCAACCGGTCTGAAACCGCAAGCGGCGACAGATTTTCCGTACCCTGCGTCGCTTGAACCAGCGTCAGACCGGCACCGTCATCGGTGTGACGGGGCATGACGCCATTCGGCGCCTCAACGATCGAGACAGGCCCAATGCTTTTGAGAACGTCAATCTGCTCCACCGTGATCGGATCGCGAGATCCGATGACAAAAAGCCCCCTGCCTGCTGGAATGATCGCGGCCTCAGGAACAGCCTGCGCCGTCATCGCTTCAGCCAGCGCCTCGGCAAGCCCACGCGCGCCAACCAGAAGATCGGCCCCTTCCGCCTGCGCAGCGGCGAGAGCTTCCCTGATATCGCCCTTTGATCGCGTATCGGGTATCGTGCAGCGGCCGGCATGTGCGCCCAGCCTTTCATGAACCGGTATGGCAGCTTCCATGCCAAAGCCGGAAACGGCTCCGCCAATAACGACGCGTCCGAAATCCGGAATGGCGGGCGCGACAAGCGCGTGCCGATAGGAAATCGCATCCATTTCCGCCGCAATATGCCCTTTCAGGCGGGAATCGATCTTCTTGAAAAGAATAGTATCGACCGGAACCAGCCCCAGCAGTTCCTGCGTGCGACGCCGGGCTTCATCCGCCTCGCCATCGCGGCAGCCGAGATTGACGCTGAGGACGGCAGGCGCATCCGCCAGCGCCGCACGCACACCGTCAAGCCCGATCGCCACCTCGGTCGCCAGCCCGCGCCCGGCAAAGGGGGCGGCGGCGTCGAGCGCTCCGGTCAGATCATCGGCAAAAATCAGCAGCACGGGCGAGGCCTTCATAAAAGTTGTAATGTTTTACATCGATAAATTTATTTATAATCAATAGATAAATGGATGTGAATAACAAAAATTATGGCGCAGCTTTTCGGGCTGGCCAATCAGCCGCAAAGAGGCTCAAAGGACGAAAGAAGAAATCGGAAACGGCAAAAGAGAACGCCAAACGCGGGCCGCAGCCATATATGGCGAGACGGCCGAGAGATGGCGAACGACCAACGTCACTAGATGAACCGGAAGGGCAGGCCCGAGATGAGCGCCTTGACGAAGCGCTTTTTCTGGAAGCGCCCATTCAGCGATACGCGCGGCAACTGCGTCGACTTTTCAAGGCTGTGGGGACCGATAACGCCAGCCTGCGTGGTCACGGCTGCGGAAAATCCTGCATCGTGAACCGCTTTCGCTTCACGTTCTCCCACGGCCTTTACCCAGCCATAGGGATAGGAAAAGGACCGTGGCCGATGGCCAGCATAGGCTTCCACCCGGCGCGCCGATTCCGCAATCTCATAAGCCAGACGCGCCGCATCGACCTTGCGCATATTCACATGCGTCATGGTATGCCCGCCGAAATGCACCAGAGGGTCCTCCGCCAGCGCCCTGAGCTCATCTTCATCCATGACAAGTTCGTCCACGATCGCGATGGGATCGACGCCATGCTGCCTCGCGGCACGATCGATCCTTTCCACCGCCTCGTCCTCCGAAAAGTTCTGGACGAAATCTTCAAGCCGCGTGAATGCTTCCGCTTTCTGCGAAGGGCTGGCGCATGCCACCTGCTCCGGCCCCGCCCCGAAATCGAATTCGAACGACGCGGCTTTCAGCGTCAGGGCAGCAGCGGTCTCCCACCAGAGGCTGCGTGTTCGCTCCACAAAACCCGGCGTGATGAAAATCGTGTAGGGAACGGCATATTTACGGAAGATCGGTGCGGCATAGTCGGCATTGTTTCGATAGCCGTCATCGAGCGTGAAGGCGCAGAACGACCGGCCTTCGTGATTATCGGCAAGCAGAGCCGGCAGATCGTGCAGATGGACGGGAACGAGACCGCATTCGAGAGCGGCCTGTATCGCCTCTTCCAGAAATTGCGGCGTGACGGACAATTGCACATTGGGTGCGAAAGCCGAAACAGCCCCTCCGGGGCGCACATGATGAAGCGTGAAGATCACACCACGCCCGGCGAAAGACGGAAATGCCGAACGGACGGCCGGGAGAGAACTCACCTCCAGCCCTGCCCTTATGGCCCCATATTTCACAAGGCGTTTTATCGGCTGAAAGAACATCCTCCCCGATTGTCCTGACGTCAGGCCGGGAAGAAGGCGTTTTCTCACGACTCTTGAGACCGTCAGCGGCAGATCGATCAGGCCCGGCAAGGGATCGTTCGGCGCAAAGGCGGCCCAGCTGCGGATCTTGCCCAAAGAAGCAAAATAGTCGCGGATTTTACCCTGCCCTCTCCTGGCCAATGTGAAGGCGGCAACGGCATCGCGGACAAGATAGGACCAGGAAACGCCCTGCCGCACATTGCCGGGCCGGCCGACCGGCTCGCCATTGGCAACCCGCCATAGCAGGGCGCCAAGGTCGATGCCCGCCGCCGAGCAAAGGCCAAACCATGACCATGGGCGCGGATTGACATCGAGAAGCTTCAGTTTCCCGTCCCGGCCGTCGAGCTTGAATTCCGCCTCGACCAGCCCGCTATGACCGGCCGACTTCAGTATTTTTCGGGCCGCATCCACCGCTTGCCCGTTGTCGATGACCTCGACGCGGGTGCTGGTATAGCCGAAATCGACAGGATATTGCCGGGCGCGCCGGGCGGTGAACTCCGCCACCGGCTCTCCGTTCAGCCAGAGCGCGGCGTAGGAGAACTGGCTTTCTCCCCCACCCGGAATGAGTTCCTGTACGACGACATTGCCGGCGCCGATCTCTCCACTCGCATCGGCAAAAGCCGTTTTCAGAGCATGTCGGTCATCGGCGCGAATGACTTTCGCCCGGGCGATGGTGGTATCGCCACCGCCCATATTCGGCTTGAGAATGACGGGAAACAATGCGTCCAGCGTATCGATGTCAGCGACCGATGCCAGCGTATAGGTTCGCGGAATACTGACGCCAAGTTC
The DNA here is from genome assembly GCF_015704895.1 of Agrobacterium leguminum. Taxonomy (GTDB): domain Bacteria; phylum Pseudomonadota; class Alphaproteobacteria; order Rhizobiales; family Rhizobiaceae; genus Agrobacterium; species Agrobacterium leguminum. Next base: position 242,702 of record NZ_JADQWB010000004.1, read on the forward strand.
TGCGGCGCGCTGATAAAGCAGCGGTTTTTCGCAGAGCCATTGCAGGGCCGTCCAATCCGGCAGGATGATTTTGTAGAGCGAGGACAGTTCCTCACGATGCTGCGCAACAAGCTGGACCTCTCCGTCACCGGACGGCACCAGCAGACAGCCCTTCAAACCATGCCTGTCGGCCATTTGACGCAGGAACGGCATTGCCCCCGCATCATGCGGGCCGGCCCAGCGGATTGTTTCCCGCACGAAACGCGACCAACCCGGCAAAGGAGAATCATGGGTGAGGTAATAAACAGGCACATTCAGGGCGCCGAGGCTGCGGGCAAGGGCGAGCGTGCCGTGAGCGCCGCCGACAATAACAACACCTGGAATGGTCAAAGCCTGATCCCCGTCCTATTCCATATCTTGATCGCAAAAATTGATAAATAAATTGGATATTTCTAAAGTATTGAGCGGACTGATATCGAATTGCGAAAAATCCGAGACGCCTATGCTTTTAATCTTTCGCAGGCGCTTCGGAATTGCTTTGAAAAGAAAAAGCGGAAGCCGCCTCACGCCTCCTTGCGGACGGGACGTGGATCGCCATTGTCGTCCACCGCGACCATGATGAAGACGGCCTCCGTCACCTTTTCGCGTGAATCCTGATAGTGCCTGCGGGTCCAGGCCTCGATCTTCAGCGTGACGGAGGTGCGGCCGATCTTTTCGATTTTGGTGTAGACACACAATGTATCGCCGATCTTGACCGGCTTCTTGAAGACGATCTCATTGACTGCGACGGTAACGGTGCGGCCGCCGGCCACATCATTGGCGCGGACGAAAGCGGCAAGGTCCATCTGCGACATGACCCAGCCGCCGAAAATATCGCCGGCCGGGTTGGCATCGGCGGGCATCGCAAGCGTTCTGAGCGTGAGTTCCATATCGGCGGGCGGTTGCTGGTCCATGTCTCAAAGTCCTTTCACAAGCCTCCCGCTGCCGGACTTAAACAACCGCACCCCATCCGCCAATAGCCGATTTGTCGCGGCAGCCCTTCCAAAACAGCAAGGAATCACAGAGCCATCGTAAGCTTCGGTTAACCATGATGAGGCACGATTCCAAAAAACGCGAGGGCGTGCGAATGGCCTATGACTGGAGTGGAAACAACACAATACAGCAGCGCTACGACCGTATCGTCCTGGCGGTCGCCAGCGTCGTCGCCATCAGCCTGGCGACCGGCACCCTTGCCCTGCGTTCGCAGGTGGAGCCGGACACCACCATAAGCCTTGCCAAACAGCAGCGACTCGATTCGGACAAATGGCATTTGCGGCTCTAGTCCGCTCGGATCAGCCCCATAAATGACCTATTGCGGAGCGCTCCCGGCCCTGGAGATATTCTCCTTCTGCGCGGTATGGTCGAGATGCGCCACAGCCGGGGCGAGCACCGACAGGAATGTTTCCGACCGGCCGATATAGATGATCGCCGCACCGACGATCCCGTTCAGAACTTCCGCCAGCGTATCCTGCGTCTGTTTTTCCAGCCCTTCGAGCAAATCGTCGATAACGACGAATTTCGGCTTCAGCAGCAGGGCATTGGCCACCCGGATACTGGCCTGCTCGTCTGAATCCAGTTTTTTGTCCCAGCGAATATTTTCCTCGAGACGGGATGCCATCTCGCCAAGCCCGCAGGCAGTGAGCGCCGAGACATAGTCCGCATCGGCGAAACGCTGGGGCGCGCGCGGATAGGCGAGGATTTCACGCAGCGATCCCGCCGGCAGATAGCCGTGCTGGGCAATGAAAAGCGTGTCGGACTGCTCGGGCATCTCAATCCTGCCCTGCCCCCAGGGCCACAGGCCCGCCATGGCCGCAAACAGCAGTCTTCGGTTCACGCCCTGCTCGCCATTGATCATCAGCCGTTCGCCCGGCCCGATCTCGACTTCGCTCTCGCGCAGCTGGAAGCCACGATCCAGATCCTGCCCACCCGCATCGCGGCAGATCACCACCGACTGGAGGCGGATTTTTTCATTCTCCGCGCTGCGTTGCAGATCGATCGCCAGGCCGTGCTGTTCGACGCTGTCCATCTGGATAAGCGCGTTACGGAACACCGAAACGCGCTGCAACGTCGCCTTCCAGCTGGCGATCGGCCCGAAATTGTCGATGTACCAGCGCAGCGCCGTGTTGACCTGGTTGAACGCACCGACGGCCATCATCAGCCCGCCGAAGGTGAGGTTGCCGGAGAAATAAACCGGAGCCGCGATCAGGATCGGCGCCACCACCGCCAGCCAGCCATATCCTGCCGAAACCCACGTCAGATGCGTCAGCGCCATGGCAAGCCCGCGAATGACGCCGAGCACCGCATCAATATCGATACCGATCCTCCGCCTTTCGTTCTTTTCGCCGCGTGCAAGGGCAATGGCAGCAAGATTTTCGCTGGCCCGCATCAGTGAGAAGCGAAGTTCCGCCTCTTTGGAATAACGCTCGGCATTCAGCCCCACCAGCCGATAACCGACGAGATTGCTGAGCAGGGAAGCCGAACCGGCGTAAAGGATCGCCGCCCAGACCATATAGCCGGGGATCGCATAGGTATCGCCGCCGATGGTGATGGCAAAGCCGGCCGAGAGAGACCAGAGGACGCCGATAAAGCTGACAAGCAGGATCGTCGCATTGACGAGACCGATGGAAAGCGCCGTACTGCTTTCAGCAAGGTTGCGGACATCGTCATGCAGGCGCTGGTCGGGGTTGATCGCAATCGTGCCGAAACCGGCAAGACGGGCGGCCCGCCCCGGTTTCAGCCATTGATCCACCATATCCTTGGCAAGGCCCTCGCGCATGTTCAGCGCCGTCATCTGGTTCAGCCAGGTCTGGATGACGTTGAGGAGAAGCAACAGCCCCGCGATGATGGCGAAGACCTCCAGCTGGTGAATGAAGGCGGCAAGATCGCGCCGCTCCAGCGCGTTGTAAAACGGCGCGTTCCATTCATTGAGCCTGATCTGCCCATAGGCGGTGAGCAATATCACCGTGAGCAGCGCTATCGACAGCAAGATCAGCCGGGTGCGCACTGGCGAGGTCCAGAAGGCACGCCCCATCATCCGCAGCTGCGCCGGGAAATCGAGATCGAAACCCGAAAGATTAGCCGCGCTTTTGCGCTGATCGTCGGTCACCGTTGTTGCCATTCATTCCATTCCGAAACGTCAGTCGGCAAAGAAAGCGGGTCGCGATTCTGCGCCTTTCGTTGCCAAGCAATAACACGCCGTTCGACCTTGTCCACAATCCCGGCGAAATCTCAGCGGCGATGATTGAAAAGCCCGGACAATTCTTACCGCAGGCAAATATCGCGGCCTCGACCAACAATGCGGTTGCCCCCGGAAATGATCCTTGCTTTCTTTTCCTGCATTGCACAAAATCCGAATAATTTCAGAGGGGCGGACAAACCGCATAAGCCGGAAAACCGGGCAAGGCAGATTAATGGCGATCAAAGCGAGCATCTATCATCTGACGCATTATAAATACGACAATCCGGTTCGCCTTGGACCACAGATCATAAGATTAAAGCCCGCCTCGCACTCCAGAACCCGCGTTATCAGCCATTCGCTGAAGGTTTCGCCCTCCAATCACTTCGTGAACCTTCAGCAGGATCCTTACGGCAATTACCTCGCCCGCTTCGTTTTTCCCGAGCCGGCGACGGAATTTAAGATCGAGGTCGATCTTGTCGCCGATATGACGGTTTACAATCCGTTCGATTTCTTTGTGGAGGAAGAGGCGACAAAGTGGCCTTTCGACTATCCGCAGGAATTGCGCGACGACCTTTCCATCTACATGAAGCCGGAGCCGACAGGCCCGCTGCTTGCCGCCTTCATGGCCACCGTCGACCGCACGCCGGGGCAGCAGACGGTGGATATGGTCGTTGGCCTCAATGCCCGCCTGCAACAGGAGATCGGTTACGTCATCCGCATGGAACCGGGCGTCCAGACGCCGGAGGAAACGCTTGCTTCCGGCAAGGGGTCCTGCCGCGATACGAGCTGGCTGCTGGTGCAGGTTCTGCGGCATCTTGGCCTCGCCGCCCGTTTCGTGTCGGGATATCTCATTCAGCTCACCCCCGATCTCAAGGCGCTGGATGGCCCATCCGGCACCGAAGTGGACTTCACCGATCTGCACGCCTGGGCCGAAGTCTATATGCCCGGCGCCGGCTGGATCGGCCTCGATCCCACCTCGGGGCTTCTGACGGGCGAGAGCCATATTCCGCTGGCGGCAACGCCGCATTACCGCAATGCGGCGCCGATTTCCGGCGGTTATTACGGCCATGCCAATACGGAGTTCGCCTTCGACATGCAGGTCCGGCGGGTTGCCGAAACGCCGCGCATCACCAAACCCTTTTCGGATGAAAGCTGGGAGGAACTCAATGCGCTCGGCCAGGAGGTCGATGACGTTCTGAACAGCCATGACGTCCGGCTGACCATGGGCGGCGAACCGACCTTCGTTTCCATCGACGATTTCGAATCCGACGAATGGAACACCGGCGCGGTCGGGCCGACAAAGCGTGAAAAGGCCGATGCCCTGATCCGCCGCCTGCGTGAGCGTTTCGCACCGGGCGGCTTTCTGCATTACGGGCAGGGGAAATGGTATCCGGGCGAAAGCCTGCCGCGCTGGACCTTCTCGCTCTATTGGCGCAAGGACGGCCTGCCGATCTGGCAGAACCCGGCGCTGATCGCCGAGGAGGGCGCAAATACAGGCGTCAAGGCGGAAGATGCGCAGAAACTGCTGGGCGGCATAGCCTCCCATCTCGGCATCGAGCCTGAGCTGGTGCTGCCGGCCTATGAGGATCCGGCCGAATGGATCATCAAGGAAGGCAGCCTTCCCGACAATGTCGACCCGTCCAATTCCAAGCTGAAAGACCCGGAGGAGCGAAACCGCATGGCCCGCGTCTTCGAGCGGGGACTGACGACACCGACCGGCTATATTCTTCCCGTTCAGGCGTGGAATGCGCGCGCCGCCGGCAAGCGCTGGATCAGTGAAAAATGGAAGACGCGGCGCGGAAAAATATTCCTCGTTCCGGGTGACAGCCCGGTGGGTTACCGCCTGCCGCTCGGCACGCTGCCCTATGTGCCGCCATCCGCCTATCCCTACATTCATGAAGCCGACCCTTCGATCCCCCGCGGTCCGCTTCCCGATGTCCTGACGCCATCGGGCCGCGCCATGCCCGAAGCCTCCTTCCATGCCAGCGAGACCCCGGGGCAGGAGCGCATCGAACAGACGCTCGGCGAAATCGGCGGCGCGGTGCGCACCGCCATGTCGGTGGAACCGCGTGACGGAAGGCTCTGCGTCTTCATGCCGCCGGTCGAGCGCATCGAGGACTATCTGGAACTGATTGCGGCAGCGGAAGCGGCAGCCGCCGATCTTGGCTTGCCCGTCCATATCGAGGGTTATGCGCCGCCGCATGACGAGCGCGTCAATGTCATCCGCGTCGCACCCGATCCGGGCGTCATCGAGGTCAACATCCACCCCGCCGCGGGCTGGAAGGACTGCGTCGACATCACCACGGCTGTTTATGAGGAAGCGCGTCAGTCGCGTCTCGGCGCCGATAAGTTCATGATCGACGGCCGCCACACCGGCACCGGCGGCGGCAACCATGTGGTCGTGGGTGGCGCCAACCCCAATGACAGCCCCTTCCTGCGCCGGCCCGATCTTCTCAAAAGCCTCGTTCTGCACTGGCAGCGGCATCCCTCGCTCTCCTACCTTTTCTCAGGTCTCTTCATCGGTCCGACGAGCCAGGCGCCGCGTATCGACGAAGCCCGCCACGACAGTCTCTACGAGCTGGAGATCGCACTTGCGCAGGTGCCTGCCCCCGGAGAAGGCGTGCCGCCGCTACCATGGCTGGTCGACCGGCTGTTCCGCAATCTTCTGACGGATGTGACGGGCAATACCCACCGCGCGGAAATCTGCATCGACAAGCTGTTTTCGCCTGACGGGCCGACTGGCCGCCTCGGCCTTGTGGAATTCCGCGGTTTCGAAATGCCGCCCAACGCGCGCATGTCGCTCGCCCAGCAATTGCTGGTGCGCGCCCTCATCGCCCGCTTCTGGAAAAATCCGGCCGCCGGCAAATTCGTGCGCTGGGGTACGGCGCTCGCCGACCGTTTCATGCTGCCGCATTATATCTGGGCGGATTTCCTCGACGTGCTTGCCGACCTCAGGGAAAACGGTTTCGACCTCAAGCCGGAATGGTTCACCGCCCAGCAGGAATTCCGTTTCCCCTTCTTCGGGGAAGTGGAATATGAGGGCGCGAAGCTGGAACTGCGCCAGGCGCTGGAGCCCTGGCATGTGATGGGCGAACAGGGCGCCATCGGCGGAACCGTGCGTTATGTCGACAGCTCCGTCGAGCGCCTGCAGGTGCGGCTGGAAACCTCCAATCCCGCCCGCTACGCGGTTGCCTGCAACGGCCGCGCCGTGCCGCTGACCCCGACGGAAAACCGCAGCGTCGCGGTCGCCGGCGTTCGCTTCAAGGCATGGCAGCCCGCTTCCGGCCTGCATCCAGTTCTGCCCGTCAATTCACCCTTGACCTTTGACATTTATGATACATGGTCGAGGCGATCGATCGGCGGATGCATCTACCATGTTGCTCATCCGGGCGGGCGCAATTACGAGACGTTTCCCGTCAACGGCAATGAGGCCGAGGCACGCCGCCTCGCCCGTTTCGAACCATGGGGGCATACGGCAGGGCAATATCCGCTACAAGCGGAAACCATGTCGCCAGAATTTCCGCTGACGCTCGATCTGCGTCGGCCTTACGGAGTGTAAATTGTCCAAAGCCCCGGCAACGGAACGCAAGACGGCAACGAGCGCGCAACCGCGCGGGCTCGAATATTCCCCCTTGCCGGGCGTTGCCGACGAAATGCTCGATACCAACGGCAAGGTCAGGCCGGTCTGGAAGACCCTGCTCGACGCCCTGTCGCGCATGTCGGAACGGGAATTGCACGAGCGCTTTGCCCGCACCGACCGCTATCTGCGCGATGCCGGCGTGTTCTACCGCGACTACGGCAAGGGCAGCAGCGAAAGAAACTGGCCGATCTCCCATATTCCGGTGCTGATCGACGACAGGGAGTGGGCGGTTCTTTCCGAGGGGCTGAAACAGCGCGCCAATCTTCTGGAAGCCATGGTCGCCGATTTTTACGGCGAAAACCGGCTGGTCAAGGAAGGTTTCGTACCGCCGGCCCTGATCGCCTCCAATCCGGAATATCTGCGGCCCATGGTCGGCGTGAAACCGGCAAGCGGCCATTATCTGCATTTCTGTTCCTTCGAGATCGGGCGCGGACCTGACGGCAACTGGTGGGTGCTGGCTGACCGGACGCAGGCGCCTTCCGGTGCGGGTTTCGCGCTCGAAAACCGGGTGGCCACCACCCGTGCACTTTCCGACATCTATGCCGAAACCCATGTGCACCGTCTGGCCTCGTTTTTCGGCGCTTTCCGCGACACGCTGCAGGCGCAAAGAAAACACCCCGACGACCGGATCGCCGTGCTGACGCCCGGCCCCGCCAACGAAACCTATTTCGAACACGCCTATATCGCCCGTTATCTCGGCTTCATGCTGCTGGAAGGCGAAGACCTCACCGTCGTCAACGGCCGCGTCATGGTCAGAACCGTAGCGGGACTGAAACCGGTCGGCGTTCTCTGGCGGCGTCTCGACGCCTCCTATTCCGACCCGCTGGAACTGAACCAGCAATCCCATATCGGCACGCCGGGCATGGTGCAGGCGCTACGCAATGAAGCGCTCACCGTCGTCAATGCGCTCGGCAGCGGCATTCTCGAGACGCGGGCACTGCTCGCCTTCATGCCGCGCATCTGCCGCCACATTCTGGGCGAGGAGCTGAAACTGCCATCGATCGCGACCTGGTGGTGCGGGCAGGAATCGGAACGCCGCCACGTCGCTGGCAATATAGAAGGCATGGTCATCGGCCCGGCTTATTCCCGGCTTCCCTTCTTTGACGACAACGGTCAATCCGTGCTCGGCTCGTCGCTGCGCGAAACGGCAAAGGAATCGATCAGCGACTGGCTCGCCTCCGACGGCCATAGACTGGTGGGACAGGAAGTGGTGACGCTTTCGACAACCCCGGCCTATATCGACAACAAGCTCGTGCCACGCCCGATGAGCCTTCGCGTTTTTGCCGCGCGCACCCAGGATGGCTGGCAGATCATGCCCGGCGGCTTCGCCCGTATCGGCAGCAGCAACGATGTCTCCGCCATTGCCATGCAATCGGGCGGAAGCGCTGCGGATGTCTGGATCGTCAGCGACAAGCCGGTGGAACGCACCACGCTTCTGCCGGCGGAAGAAAGCTTTACCCGCAATATGCCGGGCAGCCTGCCGAGCCGCGCAGCCGACAATCTGTTCTGGCTTGGCCGTTATATCGAGCGTTCGGAAGGCGCCCTGCGCATCCTGCGCGCCTGGCACGGGCGCTACGCTGAATCCGCCGATCCGCGCCAGCCTCTGCTCGCGCATGTGACACGCTATCTCGAAGCGCTCGATGTGGAGATGAGCGATGCCGTGCCGGAAAGTCTGCTGAACAACATCAACAGCGCGCTTTATTCCGCCAGCAATATCCGCGACCGCTTTTCGCCTGACGGATGGCTGGCGCTGAACGACCTAGCCAAGACCGCCCGCCGTTTCCACGCGAAAGTCGCCCCCGGCGACGACGCTACCCATGCCATGACGATCCTGCTGCGCAAGCTTGCGGGCTTTGCCGGTCTCGTGCACGAAAACATGTATCGCTTCACCGGCTGGCGTTTCCTGTCTATCGGCCGTTACCTGGAGCGCGGCCTGCATATGACACGTCTTCTCGGCCATATGACCGGCCCGGATGCGCCCGACGGCTCCTATGACATGCTGCTCGAAATAGGCGACAGCGTCATGACCCATCGCCGCCGCTACAACGTCAATACGGCCGGCCTGACCGTGACCGATCTTCTGGCGCTCGACCCGCTCAATCCCCGCTCGATCCTGTTCCAGCTGAACGAGATCCGCACCGAGGTGGAACAGCTGCCGAACGCCTTCGTGAACGGTCAGATGTCGCCCTTCTACCGCGAGGCGATGCGCCTGCATTCCGGGCTTGCGGTCATGACGCCGGAAAATATGAACGGCGCGATCTATCGCCAGCTCGAAACCGACATGGAACATCTCTCCGATGTTCTGGCCCGGACCTATCTCGGATAATCCTATGCTTTACGATCTTTCCCTGCATATGGGTTACACCTACGACACGCTGGCGCACGGCGCGCGCCACATCATCCGTGTCCTGCCGCTCTCCATCCCCGGCCGGCAGCGGCTTGTCGCCGGCTCCATCGATGTTTCGCCGGTGCCGGAAGAACGTGCCACCTTCGAGGATTTCTTTCATCAATCGGCCACGTCAGTGCATCTGCGCGCACCGCATGAGAAGCTGGATATCCGCATGCAGGCCCGCGTGATGGTGGAGGCGCCGGCGCTGACGGCGGATTTCTCCCCGGAACTTTCCCGCCTGCCGCAGAACCTGGCCGATGTCTGGTCGCTCGATTTCCAGTCGCCGCACCACTTCATCGGCGCAAGCCCGAGGATCGGAATGGATGCGGCAATATCCGCCTATGCCCGGGAATTGCTGAAACCGGGAATGACCATTCGCGAAATCGCGCTCTCTCTGTGCAAACGCATCCACAAGGACTTTACCTATGACGGCGAGGCGACGACCGTCGATACGACGCCATCGGAAGCCTTCAAGCTGAAGCGCGGCGTCTGCCAGGATTTTTCGCATATCATGATCATGGCGCTGCGCAGCCTCGGCATTCCCGCCGGTTATGTCAGCGGTTTCCTGCGCACCCTTCCGCCACCGGGCAAGGAACGGCTTGAAGGCGCCGATGCAATGCACGCCTGGGTTCGCGTCTGGTGCGGAGAAGCCGCCGGTTATCTGGAACTCGATCCCACCAATGATATCGTCGCCGGAAGCGACCATATCGTCGTCGGTTACGGCAGGGACTATTCCGATGTCGCCCCGGTGATCGGTGTCTTGAAGAGCTATGGCAACCAGCAGATAAAACAGGCCGTCGACGTCATCCCCGTCCAATAATGACACGATGTGTATTATTGCGGCCATCGCGCCAAACAATTCTTAAAAATACTTCGAAAACTGCTCCAATTTGATCGCTGCGTAAAATTGAACCGATCACGTTAGCGGATTTTACATCGTTTGCGGCTTCTCTGTGCTCAGTCGAATATTCTAATCCGTGAGCCCGTCATGACCGCCTCTGCACATCAAAAACCGAAGCGCCGTTTCCTTGCCGATACCAGCGGCAATTTCGGCATGATGACGGCCATTCTGCTGCCGGTGTTGCTGGGTTTTGCCGGCGCCGGCATGGAGTTGGCGAATGTGATGCAGGTGAAAGCGGATATGCAGAATACCGCAGATTCTGCAGCCCTTGCGGCGGCCACCGAGGCCCGTTTGAAAATGGGCGACCTGACGGACGAGCAGATCAAGGAAATCGCCAAGAACTTCATCGCGGCCCAGATGGAAAAGAACCTGACCGAGGAAGAGAAAAAGGAACTGGAGCAGAATTCTCCGACCAATATCACGACGACGGAAAATGCCCGCGGCAAGACCTACACCGTTGAGACCACGATCAACCACCGCGTACAGCTCAATCCGCTGCTCGGGTTCATTGGCGCAAAAACACTCGATCTTTCGGTAACAGGCACAGCAAAGAGCACCGTCAACAAGGGCGCACCGATCTCCATGTATCTGGCGCTTGATCGTTCCGGTTCGATGTCATTCAAGACGGACACCATCAATACCGCGAAAAAATCGTGCCCGAACTACACTTCCAGCAATTGGGGCAAGAGCGAAGCGCAGGTCACGTCCAGTCCCTGCTATGTCAACAAGGCTACGTCGCTCAAAACCGCCGTCGGGTTCCTCGTCGCAACATTGAACAAGGCTGATCCGACCTATACCGCAAGCGGCGGTTCCGAGCTCGTTCGCACAGGCGCCTCGGTCTATACACATGAAACCTATCCGGCTCAGCCCATCAGCTGGGGTACGAGCAGCGTTGTCAGCTACGTGGACAAGCAAATCCCGGAATTCCCTACCGGCGGCACCGATGCCCGCAGCAGCCTGACCGCCGCCTATAACGCCCTTAAAAAATCCAACACCGACGAAGCGAAAGCACATAAAGCGCAGGGGAACGAATCCTTCGAGCGCTATATCGTTCTCATGACCGACGGTGAAATGACGGGCAACAGCGCCTCCTGGAACTCCAGCATCGACCAGTCCGTGCGCACGACCTGCGAGACCGCCAAGAAAGACGGGATCAAGATTTTCAGCGTCGCCTTCATGGCGCCGGACAAGGGCAAGTCGTTGTTGCAATATTGCGCATCGAGCCTCGACAATTATTACGCGCCGGAAAACATGGAGCAGATCGTCACAGCCTTTGGCGAAATCGCCCGCAAGGCTGCCGGCAGCATAGCCACGCTCACCAACTGATCTGTTTCCGGAGCGTCTTGTCGGCTGCATGGCTGACAAGACGTGTGCGGCAGGTGACAGCGGCGGCGGCCCGTGGCATAGGAGGGCCGCTCCCATTCACAGGCCCTGTCATGATCCGCATCGAAAACATCAGCAAGTCGAACAGTCACCGTATTCTCTATATCGAGGCCTCCGCCGCGCTCAATCGCGGCGAGAAGATCGGCCTTGTCGGTCCGAACGGCGCCGGCAAGACCACACTGTTCCGGATGATCACCGGCGAAGAGCAGCCCGACGAGGGCCAGGTCGTCGTCGAAAAGGGTATGACGGTCGGTTATTTTGATCAGGATGTCGGTGAAATGTCCGGCCGCTCGGCCGTCGCGGAAGTCATGGAAGGGGCAGGCCCCGTCAGCGAAGTGGCAGCCGAACTTCGGGAACTGGAAGCCGCCATGTCCGATCCCGACCGGATGGACGAGATGGACACCATCATCGAACGTTACGGCGAAGTGCAGGCGCGTTATGAGGAACTGGACGGCTACGCGCTGGAAGGCCGTGCGCGTGAGGTGCTGGACGGGTTGAGCTTCAGCCAGGAGATGATGGACGGCGATGTTTCCAAGCTTTCCGGCGGCTGGAAGATGCGCGTGGCGCTTGCGCGTATCCTCTTGATGCGCCCGGACGTGATGCTCCTCGACGAACCGTCGAACCATCTCGATCTCGAAAGCCTGATCTGGCTCGAAGATTTCCTGAAAAACTACGACGGCGCTTTGCTGATGACGTCGCACGACCGCGAATTCATGAACCGCATCGTCACCAAGATCATCGAAATCGATGCCGGCAATCTTACCACCTATTCCGGTGATTACGGCTTTTACGAACAACAGCGCGCGCAGAACGAAAAGCAGCAGCAGGCACAGTTCGAACGCCAGCAGGCCATGCTCGCCAAGGAAATCAAGTTCATCGAACGCTTCAAGGCCCGCGCTTCGCACGCCTCGCAGGTGCAGAGCCGCGTCAAGAAACTCGAGAAGATCGACCGCGTCGAACCGCCAAAACGGCGTCAGACGGTTGCTTTCGAATTCGCACCGGCGCCCCGGTCGGGCGAGGATGTCGTGGCGCTGAAGAAGGTGAACAAGGCCTATGGCAGCCGCACGATCTATGGCGAGCTCGATTTCATGGTGCGGCGCAAGGAACGCTGGTGCATCATGGGTGTCAACGGCGCTGGAAAATCGACGCTGCTGAAGCTGGTGACCGGCACGGCGGAACCGGATTCCGGCAATGTCACCCTCGGCGCCAGCGTCAAGCTCGGCTATTTCGCCCAGCACGCCATGGATGTTCTGGATGGCGACAGCACCATTCTCGAATGGCTGGAGGAGCGTTTTCCGAAGGCGGGGCAGGCGCCGTTGCGCGCCCTTGCCGGCTGTTTCGGCTTTTCCGGCGACGACGTGGAAAAACGCTGCCGTGTTCTTTCCGGCGGCGAAAAGGCCCGTCTCGTCATGGCCGCCATGCTGTTCGATCCGCCGAACTTCCTCGTGCTGGACGAGCCGACCAACCATCTCGATCTCGACACCAAGGAAATGCTGATCAAGGCCCTGTCGGATTATGAAGGTACGATGCTGTTCGTTTCGCACGACCGCCATTTCCTGGCCGCGCTGTCGAACCGGGTGCTGGAATTGACGCCCGATGGCATCCACCAATATGGCGGCGGCTATACCGAATATGTCGAAAGCACGGGACAGGAAGCACCGGGCCTTCGCAGCTAAGCCACCTGCCGGACGCGTCGCACTGTAACGGCAGCTTTCGTTTGGAGACTGAACAGATGCGGATCGTGGTCTACAGCGCCAAATCCTATGACAGGCAGTTCCTTGACGCTGCTGCCCACGCTGGCATGCGGATGCAATATTGCGAAGCACGCCTGTCTCTCGAGACAGTGGCGCTGGCGAAAGGAGCGGCGGCGATCTGCGCCTTCGTTAATGACGACCTGTCGCGGCCAGTACTCGAAAAGCTTGCGGAAATGGGTGTCCGGCTCATCGCCCTGCGCTGCGCCGGTTTCAATCAGGTCGATCTCGCCGCCGCCGAAAAGCTCGGCCTGACCGTTGCGCGCGTGCCGGCCTATTCGCCCTATGCGGTCGCCGAACACACCATGGCGCTCATCCTGTCGCTTAACCGCAAGATCCATCGCGCCTATAACCGTGTCCGCGAAGGAAACTTCGCCCTCGATGGCCTGCTCGGCTTCGACCTTCACGGCAAGACGGTCGGCATTGTCGGCACGGGTAAGATCGGGGCGATTTTCGCGCGCATTGCGGCCGGCTTCGGCTGCCGTCTCGTTGGCCATGACGTCCACCCAAATCCAGATTGCGAAGCACTGGGCATGGTCTACGTCACGCGCGAGGAACTGTTTCGAACATCGGACATTCTGGCGCTGATGTGCCCGCTTACACCGGAGACCCGTCACCTCATTCGCCGGGAGACACTGCCGCTTCTGAAAAAGGGCGTGATGCTCGTCAATACCAGCCGTGGCGCCATCATCGACACGCAGGCGGCAATTGCGGGTCTGAAAGACGGCACAATCGGCAGTCTCGGCATCGATGTCTATGAAGAAGAGGCCGATCTCTTTTTCGAGGACCTTTCCAACGACGTGCTGCGCGACGATGTTTTCGCGCGGCTGCTGACCTTCCCCAATGTTCTGGTCACCGGCCATCAGGGCTTCTTCACGCAGGAGGCCCTCAGGAACATCGCGGACACCACGATCGGCAATATCGAAAGCTTTTTCAGGACCGGCAGGGCGCTACATGCCGTTTCTACGGAACAATTTGCAGGGCCGGCCTAGTGTCTCCGGTCAGAATCGGGAAGATTTTTGATACCATTCTGCACGTCCTCTGCATGAAGGCGGGTAAAATTGGTATGATCATTGAGTTTTACTGAAATTCATCATACATATTTGACAGGCTTCACGCCTGCCTCGATTTCAATGCATGGTGACCGACGTGCCTGAACAGCAAAAACAGCGCAGCAAATCCTCCGGTTCTCTGGTCAGCAGAGTTAGCCTCAGCCTGAGAAATGCGATTGCCTCCGGGCAATATGGACCCGGCGACCGCCTGCCCAGCGAAATCGAGATGACGGAAACCCATGGCGTCAGCCGCACCGTGGTGCGCGAGGCGGTGACGGCGCTACGCTGCGACGGGCTGGTGGAGGTGCGTCAGGGGGCGGGCATTTTCGTGCTGAAGCGTGAAAAGGACGCGTCGCCCACACCCGGTATCGACCGCGCCCGGCTCTCTTCCGATCTGGAGGTGCTGGAAATCAGGACGCCGCTCGAAATCGAAGCGGCAGGGCTCGCCGCCCTCCGCCGTTCGCCATCGCAGGAGGAAGCGATTTTCGACTGTCACGCCCGGCTTCTGCAATGTATCGAGGAGAACCGCTCCATTCGCGAGGCGGATCTGGCGCTGCATCTGGCCATTGCGGCCGCCACCAACAATCCGCTCTTCACACAGTTCCTCGAGCTGCACGGCCAGGCTGTGATTCCACAATCGCGCGTGGTTTCCGAAACCGGCGAGAACGACCAGACAGCTTACCGGCGATTGATCCACAAGGAACATGAAGCCATCGTCATCGCCATATCGGACCGGAACGAACAGGCCGCAAAGCTGGCGATGCAGGCGCATCTGCGCGGCAGCCAGCACCGCTACCGCGACATGATGCGCGACCTGCGCGGCATCGCGCACAGCTAAAGGATTTCCAGCAAAACCGGGTCGTAGCTCTATGCTCCAAAAGGCGCGATCAGGAGCTACGGTGCTTCCCGCAGATCCGCCCCCCAGACCTCGATCTGCGTCAGCGCGGGAAAAGGCGAAGGATCGTCGGCTTTTTTTAGATCATGCAGACGGATCCATTCCACCTGGCGCGGTGCGACCGGGAAACTCTGGGCAGCTCCGGTTTTTTGCAGGGAAAAGCTTGCGCTTTCGCCGTCGGAAAAAGTGACGCTCGCTTTTTCCCACCAGGCATCATGGGGGAAGTCCGCCCGCAGGTAAAAAGTCAGCTGGTCGATGAGGACTGCACGGCCGAATACGAGGGTCAGTGAAGCTTCGGGATCGCGGTTGATGCCCCAGCTTGTATAAGGCCAGAAGCCGTGGCCCGCGCTCGCCTTTTCACCATCGATGACGTTGCGAGCTGCGAAGGCCGCCTCCCCACGCGTTTCCGTGCTCGCATAAACGTGCGGAAACAGCGAGGTGTTCTCATGATCGTCAAACGGGTTGAGGGCCAGATTCCTGCGAACTCCGATTTCACCGGCAAGTGTGCGGCGCGCAGCGATCCGGTGAAGGTTTCCGCTGAAAGCCTGCGGCGGATAGGATTTGCGTTTCGCCGCGGAAGGAACGGGCAGGATGAATTCGTTTCCGTGCAGGAAAACCAGCGTCGGCGGCATGCCGGCATCGAGCGCAAGCCAGATATGACCGGGCTGCGAAACCTCGACGACAAGCCTGTCGCCCTCGCAATATTCTGCGCGATAGACGAGCAAAGCTTCGTCCTCCGCTCCGGCTTTCGCCAAAATATCACCCAGCGCATTGACGACCTTGAGTGTAAGTTTCATCGGCACTTCCTTAACTGATCGTCAGGCACAGACGCTGGGCTGCGATGGGGATGAGAATGCGATAGATCACCGGTGGCCAGGACTGGCGAAGGCGGGCATCGTCGATTGTTGTGGCTTCGATGGCGGGTTCTCCTGCACCTTCGCAGGCTATCTCTCCCAGCCCCGCAAAGATCAGGCCGCCCGGCGTGACAGCAGGCTTTTCGGCAGCCATCAGCGACAGAACCGCCTCCTGCCCGCCCTGATAGTCGTCAAGGACTTCCACATGGCTGCCACGCAGCAGCCGGACACGGCGGCGATAGTGCTCAACACGCGCCACTGCGGGATAGGCCCCGGCTATATCGAAAGAGACTTCCGCCTGATCTTCAGAGAATTCGGCCAGAAAATCTCTCGCTGCAAACTCTGCCCCGGCGGCCTGCATGACGCCGCCGAAAGTCGGCAGATTGTGAAAGGCCGATTGCATCGTCCAGATGTCATAGCGCTGCGGCGAGAAGGTTTTTGCGGTGTAGGTTTCCACCCCGACATCGATGATGAACGGCCGACCGTTCTTATAAAGCGTGAAACTGCCGACATCGTTGTGGTTGTGGCTCTCGCCATTATTGCCCGCCTTCACGGCAAGATCGAAGACCCCGTCGCGGGCAATCGCCAGACCGATGCCGGGATAGGCGATGTCGGTCTTTGCCGGTTCCGCAGGAATAAGCGCGGACAATCCCGGGATGGTAAGAACCGCCTGGACCCGATACCAGAGGTTCCACTCCTTGCACATCAGCCGGTCCGGTGAGCGGTTCCAGCAGGCGGCAGCGAAAGCCTGAAGCCGTGGCGAAGAAACGGCCTTGCCGAAGAGATATTCCCGCACGCCGGATGTCTCGACCTTCGCCGGCGCATCGGCGAAGTTGAAAAATCGGTCTTCCGCCACGTGCATGTTGAGAATGAATTCGGCCATGCTGCGCAGCTTCGGCGCATGAAAGAGCGACGCCATGACGCCGGGCGCAGAGGCCTCGAGAATGCTCATCGCCCCGAACAGGCAAAGTGCCGCATGGCCATAATAAAGAACGCCCTCTTCGCAGGCGCCGTCTTCCGCATAATCCTTCTGAAACGCATCGAGACTCTTGAGCGCCTTTTCCACGACCGCACGCCTCGTCGACTGGTCGGTGGGCAATAGCAGGGTCGAGAGAAGGACGTTCTGGGTGATCCAGGCCGTCCAGTTGTTCATCCGCTCGTCGCCATTCCCCATCCACCAGAAATGCCGGGCGAGATAGGGCTTTGTAATGCGCCTGTCGATCTCGGCGCGGACGCGGGAAACGAGGTTTGCATTTGCCCTTTCCAGTTCCGGTGCCAACAAATGCAGGCACAAAGCGAGATTGGCGCCCGTTTCGGCAGCGAACAGGTCGATCACCGGGTTTCGCGGATCGGGCAGAGGATCTCGTGGGCCGCCGCGAATATGGGAATTATGGGCGGGCAATTGCCAGCCGCTCTCCTCGCATATCAGCCAAAGACCATCGATGATGGCATCGAGAAAGCGGCCGTGCCCCTCGGCGCATTCTCCAAGAACCAGCGCGTTCAGCTTCAGTCGTCGGGAAAAATAAAGCGCCTCGAAACGATCGCGATTGCCGGTGCGGCTATATTCCCGGTAGTCGCCCGCCAGAATGACAGACCAAGGCTCGTCAAGCGTCTGTTCCGCCGCCTCGATAAGACTACGCAAAACCGCGCCCGGTGCTGAAGACCGTATTTTCTGCGCCGTCAGTTCCGCGCCGAAATAGGCGAACCGTTCGGGCAGAAGCCGCATCATTTCGACAAACACGCCCTCAAACCTCCCGCGCGTTCCGCAATCCGATATGGGCCTCCTATCATACGTATTTTTGAAAAACCAGAAAATTTGTCTGACTTTATGCAAAGTTGTTTGACCAATATCGATATTGTGTTATCCAGAGCGCGGGAGGCGGCAGGGCGAAGACCCGGACCGCAATGGAAAATGCAGGCAGCCAGCACCGATGAAACAGTGAAACGGCGGCAATGGGAGATATGCTGTGGCAATCGCAACCGCGACTATGTCCGACAAGCAGGCGACTCCGTATCGCAGGAAAAAACTCCGCATCGTCTCCAAACGGCGGCGCGGAATAGAAAATGCGCTCGTCGCCTATTCCTTCATTGCGCCCAATTTTCTCGGTTTTGCGATTTTCACGCTCGGACCGATCCTCTTTGCCTTTGCGCTGGCCTTCATGCATTGGGACGGCTCCAATGCCATGCGTTTTGCCGGTCTCGATAATTTCTGGCGGCTTTTCGAGGACAGGGCCTTCATCGCGGCCTTCTGGAACACGGTCATCTACACCGTCGCGTCGGTGCCGGCCACGCTCGCCTGCGCACTCGGGCTTGCGATCCTCCTCAACCAGAAAATCCTCGGCCGCAATTTCTTCCGCACGGCCATGTTCTTTCCTTATGTCGCATCGCTGGTTGCCGTGGCCGTCGTCTGGAACATGATTTTCAATCCGGAGATGGGTCCGGTCAACATGCTGCTCTATACGCTCGGCCTCGATCCCGCCGACATGCCGGGATGGGCGGCGGACCGTCACTGGGCCATGGTCACGGTCATTCTCTTCGGCGTGTGGAAGAGCATGGGTTATTACATGGTCATCTATCTCGCCGGGCTGCAGGGCATCAATTCGGAGCTTTATGAAGCCGCGGGGCTGGATGGCGCCAATGCCTGGCAGAAATTCATCCACGTCACCCTGCCGCAGCTTGCGCCGACGACCTTCTTCGTCACCGTCATGCTGACGATCCAGTCCTTCAAGGTTTTCGATCAGGTCTATATGATCACGCAGGGCGGTCCCGGCACCTCAACGCTGGTTCTCGTCTATCACATCTACAATGAGGCCTTCATCTCCTGGGATCTCGGCTATTCCAGCATGATCGCCCTCGTCCTGTTCTTCCTCGTCCTGATGGTCACCATCGTTCAGTTCAAACGGCAGCGGGAGGATTGATCCATGCGTATCATGGGCCGCAAAATCCCCGCCGCCACGATTGGCATCTATCTGACGGTGATCGTCGTCACCATCGTCATGCTTCTGCCATTCGCATGGATGCTGTCGGCATCGCTGAAACTCAGCCGCGATGTCTTCGCATTCCCGATCGAATGGATCCCCTCGCAGCCGCGCTGGGAAAACTATGTGGAAATCTGGACGAAGATCCCGCTGGCGCTCTTCATCTACAACACGTCGAAGCTGACGATCATCGTTACATTGCTGCAATTGCTGACCTCAAGCTTTGCAGCCTACGCCTTCGCCAAACTGCATTTTCCCTACAAGAACACGCTGTTTCTCGGCTATATCGCCACCATCGCCATGCCCTGGCAGGTCTATATGGTGCCGCAGTTTCTGTTGATGCGCGAATTCGGGCTCAACAACACCCATCTCGCCCTGATTTTCCTGCAGGCCTTTACCGCCTTCGGCGTTTTCCTGATGCGGCAATTCTACATGTCGATCCCGAATGAGCTCTGCGAGGCGGCGCGCATCGACGGCATGAACGAATACCAGATCTGGGCGAAGATCATGTTGCCGCTTTCCAAACCGGCGCTTTCCACCTTGACGATTTTCACCTTCGTCACGACCTGGAACGACTTCATGGGTCCGATGATCTATCTCACCAAGACCGAGCTGAAGACCATCCAGATCGGCCTGCGCATGTTCATTTCGCAATATTCGGCGGAATACGGATTGATCATGGCCGCCTCGGTCGTGGCGCTTATCCCGGTTCTCGTCGTTTTCCTGGCATTGCAGCGCTTCTTTGTCGAAGGCGTCGCCTCCACCGGCCTCAAGGGTTGATTTCATGCTCGATTTGACCACGTCCCTCCCAACCCCGATCACAGACGCCGAAATCGATGCGGCGCTGGCCGTGGCCGTCGCACAGGTCAGGCGCAACCTGCCGCAATTTACCTATGCGGCGCAGAACCATTCGAGCGTGAAGAACTTTTACCCTGCAGTCGCCAACGACCAATGGACCGCCGGTTTCTGGCCGGGCCAGATATGGCTCGCCTTCGAGCATACCGGCGACAGGACCTTTCAGCATGCGGCGCAAATTCAGGTGCAGAGTTTCCTGCACCGTATCGAAAACCGCATCGAGACCGATCACCACGATATGGGCTTTCTCTACTCGCCCTCCTGCATCGCCGCATGGAAACTGGTGGGCGATGAGGATGGAAGACGCGCGGCGCTGATGGCGGCGGACCAGTTGATGGAGCGGTTCCAGCCGGTCGGGCAATTCATCCAGGCCTGGGGCCGCAGGGATAATCCCAATGAGTATCGCTATATCATCGACTGCCTTTTGAACCTGCCGCTGCTCTATTGGGCGAGCCGCGAAACGGGCCGGGAAGACTACCGCACCGTGGCGCTTGCCCATGCCCGCACCACGCTTGCCCATTCCGTCCGGCCGGACGATTCCACCTATCATACATTTTACATGGACCCGGAGACCGGCGCGCCGGTGCGCGGCGTCACAAAACAGGGTTACAGCGATGAGAGCTACTGGGCCCGCGGACAGGCCTGGGGCATTGCCGGCATGGCCATTTCCTATCGATATGAGCGCCTGCCCGCCTATCGCGACACCTTCGAGCGGCTTCTCGCCTTCTATCTCAAACGCCTGCCCGACGATCTCGTACCCTATTGGGACCTGATTTTTGCGGATGGCGATGGCGAACCGCGCGACAGCTCGGCAGCGGCCATCGTCGCCTGTGGCCTCCTGGAAATGGCGGAGCTGGAGACGCCGGAAAAGGCGGCGGAATATCGCGATCTGGCAAGGCGCATGGTGAAAAGCCTCGCCGATATCTATTCGGTTCGCGATCCCGCGATCTCCAACGGGCAGCTTCTGCACGGCACCTATTCCAAAAAGACGCCCCATAATACCTGCCGGGGCGAAGGCGTCGACGAGTGCGTCTCCTGGGGCGATTATTATTATCTGGAAGCGCTGATCCGGCTTTCGCGCAACTGGTCTTCCTATTGGTGAGCGCGAGGAACAGATGGCTAGCATTTCCCTGAAAAAACTCAACAAGACCTTCGGCGCGCTCAAGGTGGTTCACGATATCGATCTGGATATTGCCGACAAGGAATTCATCATTCTGGTCGGCCCTTCCGGATGCGGAAAATCCACAACGCTCAGGATGATCGCCGGGCTGGAGGAAATCTCCGGCGGCGAATTGCGCATCGGCGAGGACGTGATGAACGATGTGCCCTCCAAGGATCGCGACATCGCCATGGTGTTCCAGAACTATGCGCTATACCCGCACATGACGGTTTACAAGAACATGGCCTTCGGTCTGGAACTCAGAAAGGCGCCGCGCGATCTCATCGACACCAAGGTCAAGGATGCGGCGAAAATTCTCGACATCACCCATCTCTTGAACCGCAAGCCGAAAGCGCTCTCCGGCGGCCAGCGCCAGCGTGTCGCGCTCGGCCGGGCCATGGTGCGCAACCCGGAAGTCTTCCTGCTCGATGAGCCGCTTTCCAATCTCGACGCCAAGCTGCGCGGCACGATGCGTTCGGAAATCTCCAAGCTCCACAAGCGGCTGGACGCCACCTTCATTTACGTCACCCACGATCAGGTGGAAGCAATGACCATGGCGGACCGCATCGTGGTGATGAAGGACGGCCATATCCAGCAGGTGGATACGCCGCAAAACCTCTACGACCGGCCAATCAACATGTTCGTCGCGGGTTTCATCGGCGCGCCGCAGATGAACATGCTGCCAGTCACGCTGCGCCGCGACGGCGACCGCTTCACCGCCCTGTTCGACGGCAATCCGTTGCCTCTGCCGGCAGGCATCGATACCGCACGCCTGCTCCCCCATGAAGGAAAGGACATCGTTCTCGGCATCCGCCCGGAAAATTTCCACGAATTCGCCCCTGCGGATATCGATGCCGCCAATGTCGCACCCTTCCGGGCGACGGTGGAACTGGCGGAGCCGATGGGATCGGAAGTGCATCTTAACCTCGTCTCCGGCGGCAGAAACCTCGTCGCACGCGTCTCACCGCGTTTCAGGGCGAAGATCGGCGATCCCGTCGAACTGGTGGCCGATCTGACGAATGCGCAGCTTTTCGATCCCGCAACCGAGCGATCGATCCTTTATTGAGGCGACGGGGAGAAACGCGATGCAATGGCTGGAAGGGTTATGGACAAAGGAAGGGGCCGGGATCGACAAGAACGCCCCGCCGCTGACCGGCCTTGCCCTTTTCCTCGATATCATCAAGCGCGAATGGTGGGAGATGGTGAAGCTCAACCTCCTCTTCATCATCGCCAGCCTGCCGGTGGTGACGATGCCGGCGGCGATGCTGGCCATGGCCCGTGTCTCTGTTTCCTTCGCAAATGACGAGAATACCTATCTGCTGCGCGACTTTCTCGAGGCCTTGCGGAAATTCGCCCTGCGCGGCACCGCGCTTGTGGTTGTAAGCGCCCTGCTGGTGAGCGCCGGTGTTTACGCGACTGTCAGCTATGCCGGGGCCACCCGGCTCCAGCTCGTCTATAGCCTACCTTTTGCGATCAGCCTGGCGGTCACGCTGTTTCTCATCCTCCTCAGCGCCTATGCCAGCGTTGTTCTGGCCAAGCGGGACCTGCCGCTTTCGGAAACCCTGCGGCAGGCGGCGTTTCTGGCGCTTACCAGGCCATTGCCGATGCTTGCGGCGCTCGGCTTCGTCGCAGCGCTCTGGATAGCGCATATCCTCTTTTATCCGGTGTCGGTGTTCATGCCGGCCACCATCAATTTTTCGCTCGGCATGTTCGCCCTCTGCTTCGCAGCGAGAAACGCTACTGCGAAAACACGCGTGCGGATGCCCGAACCGGCGGGGAGCGGCACTTAAAGCAGACCAGAATCAAAACGACATCAGTCAGGGAAGGAGAAACGGGCTATGGAGTTTAAGACAACCAGACGTGCATTCGCTCTCGCAACCGCCGGTCTCGGCATTGCCATGGGCATGGGAGGAACGGCGTTCGCTGCGGGCGATGCACCCGTCACGCTGAAATGGGCGCTGTGGGACCTGGACAAGGGCGCTTATTTCAAGCCCTTGATGGAGGCCTACAAGCAGAAGCATCCGAATGTGACGTTCGAGGTGGTCGACCTCGGCTCACAGGATTATACGCAGATGATATCCACGCAGCTCACCGGCGGCTCCAAGGATATCGATGTCGTCACCATCAAGGATGTGCCCGGCTATGCCAATCTGGTGCGCGCCGGCAACATCACCGATCTCAGCGGCTTCATCAAGGACCAGAAGATCGAGACGGCCCCCTATGGCGGCCTGATCGAGGAGCTGACCATCGACGGCAAGATTTACGCCCTGCCGTTCCGCTCGGATTTCTGGGTGGTCTACTACAACAAGGATATTTTCGACAAGGCCGGCGTGCCTTACCCCACCAACGACATGAGCTGGGCGCAGTTCGATGAGATCGCCGGCAAGCTGAAGGGCGGCATGGGCGCCAACCGCACCTATGGCGCGCTGCTGCACACCTGGCGTTCGACGGTGCAGCTGCCCGGTATTCAGGACGGCAAGCACACGCTGGTGGACGGGAATTATGAATTCCTGAAACCCTGGTATGAGCGTGCGCTTGCCCTGCAGAAAAGCGGCGCGATACCGTCCTATGCCTCGCTGAAAACATCGAACACCCATTATTCCGCTCTGTTCTTTAACGGAACGATCGGCATGCTGCCCATGGGCACATGGTTTGTCGGCACCCAGATCGCCAAGGTGAAATCCGGCGAGTCGAAAAGCGTCAATTGGGGCATCGTGAAATTCCCCCATCCGGATGGTGTGGCGGCAGGCGCGACGGCCGCGCAGATTGCCGGATTGTCGGTCAATGCCAATTCCGGCCACAAGGAAGCGGCGCTGGACTTCATCCACTTCGTTACCGGACCTGAGGGTGCGGCGATCATCGCCTCCACCGGCACTTTCCCTGCACTCAGAACCGATGATGTGGCCGAGAAGATCGCAGCGCTGCCGGGCTTCCCGCAGGACCAGAACAGCAAGGACGCGCTGCAGGCGGGCAAGGCCTATCTGGAAATGGCGGTCAACCCGAATGCGGCCAAGATCGAAGTCGTTCTGAACCGCGTGCATGATGCACTGATGACCGACAATATTTCCATCGATGACGGCATCAAGGACATGAATGACGGCGTCAAGGCCATCAAATAATTGCCACAGGGCCGCGGGCGATGAGCCTGCGGCCCTTTCCTTTGATCATGAATTCCGGACATTTGCACCCGTGCCTCACGAGACCGCCACAGCCAATCCGCTCTTTCACAATCCGCTTCTCGGCAGGGACGATCTCGCAAAGGCGGTGATCGATCTCTTCAACCCGCTGCTTGCCTGTTTTTCACCGGGCGGCGCGCGGGTGCGGCTCGGAGCAACGGGGGCGATTTTCGATTTTCCTGCGGCGGAACTGGAAGGTTTTGCCCGGCCATTATGGGGCATCGTTCCGCTTGCCGCCGGCGGTTATGACTTTCCCCACTGGGATCTCTACAGACGTGGACTGGCCAATGGCGCCAACCCCGCCCACCCCGAATATTGGGGCGATACGGCTGATCGGCACCAGCGGCTGGTCGAACTGGCGGCGATAGGATTTGCGCTCGCCATGGTTCCCGAACATATCTGGGAGCCGCTTGCCGAAACGGACAGGCGGGCTGTCGCCGCCTATCTTCTCGCCGCCCGCGAGCGGGAATTCGTCGACAATAACTGGAAATTTTTCCGTGTTCTGATCGATCTTGGGCTGGAGCGGGTCGGCGTGGAATTCGACCGGACCAAGACCCAAACCTATCTCGATGAACTCGAGGCTTTCGATATCGGCAACGGCTGGTATCGCGACGGGCCGGTGCGCCGGGTCGACCATTATATTCCCTTCGCCATGCATTTTTACGGCCTGATCTATACGGTGCTGGCGAAAGGTGACGACACGCGAAAAACACGTTTGCTCGAACGCTCGCGCATTTTCACCCGTGACATACGCCACTGGTTCGGGCCCGACGGAGCATCGCTCGCCTTCGGGCGCAGCCAGACCTACCGTTTTGCGGCGGGCGGTTTCTGGGGCGCTCTTGCCTTTTCCGGTCTGGAAGCGCTGCCGTGGCCGGAGATCAAGGGTTATTACATGCGCCATATCCGCTGGTGGTCGAAGCGGCCGATCGCGGACCGCGACGGCGTCCTGTCGGTCGGATATGGCTACCCAAACCTTCTGATGAGCGAGAGCTATAATTCTCCCTGCTCGCCCTATTGGGCGCTCAAATTTTTCCTGCCGCTGGCGCTGCCCGCCGATCACCCGTTCTGGACTGCGGAAGAGGCCGAACCGCAGGACTTTACCCAACCGGTTCCCTTGGCGGAGCCCGGCATGGTGGCCTTTCATACGCCGGGCAATATCGTGGTCCTGTCCTCCGGGCAGCAGCACGACAGGATGCGTGGCGCGCAGGAAAAATATTCGAAATTCGTCTATTCCACCCGTTACGCCTTCAATGTCGAGGCGGATGACCGGCATTTCGCCGCCGCGAGTTTCGACGGCATGCTCGGCCTTTCCGACGACGGCGTGCACTTTCGCACCCGCGAGACGATGGAAGAGGCGTTGATCGCCGGGGATTGCCTCTATTCCCGCTGGCGGCCATGGGCGGATGTCGAGATCGAAACCTGGCTCGTGCCGCAAAACCCCTGGCACATAAGGCTGCACCGCATCCGCACCCCGCGCCCCTTGCAAATATCGGAAGGCGGATTTGCCATAGAACGCGCCGATTTCAACCGCGACCGCACCGAGGCGAGTGAAGGTCGCGCTGTCTGTTACGGACAGACTGACACCAGCCTCATCGTCGATCTTTCGGCTGGCATTCAGCGCGAAGGCGTGTGCCATCAGGCAATCGCCAATACCAACCTCATTCACGCCAGAACCCTTGTTCCGCAATTGCGCGGCACCATCGCCTCCGGCGAAACGCTGCTGGTGACGGCGGCCATGGCACTGCCGGCCGGCAAAGAAGCAGAGGCCGTATTGGCTGTCCTCCCCGAAAGTCCCGATCTCCCGAGGCTGGAAGAGATGTTCAAACGGGAGGGGCGGCGCGTTCCCGCCTATGCTCTCGATGAAAACCGCGCAGGCTGACGGAGATGACCGACGACACACCGGGTGTTTCCCAGAGACCGGATCGGCTGAACATCCTGACCTGGGAGCGGAGACGAGAGGATATCGACAGCCCCGACCACCAAGCGCGGTTACGCGGCCTTGAGCGCTCTGCCAACACCGTTTTCGGGCAGGGCGTCTACATCGCCGCCAGGGCCGAGGTGCATACGGATAGACTCCTTATGGGTGCACAGTCGTGGATCGCCGGTTACGCAATCGTGCGCGGCGATATCGAACTCGGCGAAAATGTCTCGATCAACCCCTATGCCTGTCTTTCCGGTAAGGTCACAATCGGCAACGGCGTGCGCATCGCCTCACATGTCAGCATCGTCGGCTTCAACCATGGCTTCGACGACATTGAAACTCCGATCTATCGCCAACCACTGACCTCACTCGGGATAGAGATCGGCGACGGCGTCTGGATCGGCGCCAATGCGGTTGTGCTTGATGGCGTGAAAATAGGGCGCGGCGCAATTATCGCCGCAGGCGCGGTGGTGGCGAAGGACATTCCCGCCATGGCCATTGCAGGTGGCGTTCCCGCCCGGGTTCTGCGATATCGCGGAGAAAAAGCGTCCGCGCCGAAGCTGATGGAACCCGATGGCCTGCTGCAAGAACTCGGCAAGGAGATTGCCGACGACTGGCTTGCCGCCATCCGCTCCTATGGCGAGGATGGCATCTATCGTTCCGCCGATGCATCCGGACGTGAGGTCGAAAGCGTCAGGCATCTGTGCGATGCCATCGAGATCGCAGCAGCCTTCGGGCAGGAGACTATTGCTTTCGATGCCGTAAAAACCGTGGCCACTCTTCAGGACTTGCAGGATCAGGAAACGGGGCTGTTTCTTAATCGTCACCACCGCCCCTCGACGCCTCCCGAGAAGGACCCTGCCGTCCTCTATAATATTCTGGCTGTCGGATATGCACTTGAATGTTTCGGTGCTGCGCCGAAACAGCCAATCGCTTTCGTGGAGCGTCTGCGCACCGACGAACTCATCCTCCTGCTGGAAGAATTGCCGTGGCAAAGCCGGGCATGGCATTGCGGCGCCACCATAGACGCCATTGCCACCGCGCTTTATTTCAACAGGCGCTATTTCACATCCGGCGACAACCTCACCGTTCTTTTCGGCTGGCTGGCGATGAATGTGGGTAAAACCACCGGGCTTTGGGGTGAGCCGACTGCCGCGCAGGGCCTGCTGCAACCGGTCAACGGCTTTTACCGGCTTACCCGCGGCTCTTACGCACAATTCGGCCTGCCCCTTCCCTATCCGGAAGCAGCAATTGACTCCGTTATCGCCAATTATCGTGCCTATGGCGGTTTCCATGGCGCGGATTTTAATGCCTGCAACCTGCTCGATACGATCCATCCGCTTCTTCTGTGCCTGAAACAGACGGATCACCGGCAGGACGAGGCGAAGGAAATCGCCCGCGAAATTCTGCGCCGAATTGAGGGACGCTGGCAAAGAAACAGGGGATTTGCCTTCGCCGAGGGACATCCGGCCGGGCTGCAGGGCACGGAAATGTGGATGTCGGTTCTCTGGCTTTCAGCGAAGCTTCTCGATGCGGAACATCTCCTGCCGTTCCGACCTCGCGGCATCCATCGCTTCGAGCCTGCGGAAATCGTCCGTGGCCTGATTGCCCGCTCTCAATCTCCGGTATAGGTTTCCGACACTCTTTTGAAAGCTTTCAAACCGGACCGGTCGAGTAAAAGATGCAACTCAAAGACTGCTATAATTTCCACGATTTTCGCCGCATGGCCAAACAGCGTCTGCCCGGACCGATCTTCAATTATATAGACGGCGCCGCCGATGACGAGGTGACGTATCGGCGAAACACAGCCGCCTTCGAAAAATGCGATCTCGTTCCCGATGTGCTGCGGGGCGTGGCAGATGTGGATATGTCGGTCACCGTCATGGGGCAGAAGCTGTCCATGCCGGTCTATTGTTCGCCGACGGCGCTGCAACGCCTCTTCCACCATCAGGGGGAACGGGCGGTTGCGGCAGCGGCGGGGAAATACGGTACGATGTTCGGCGTCTCCTCGCTTGGCACCACAAGCCTTGAAGAGGCGCGCCGGATCAGCGGCGGCCCGCAGGTCTATCAGTTCTATTTCCACAAGGACCGCGGCCTCAACCGCGATATGATGGCGCGCGCCAAGAGCGCCGGCGTCGAGACGATGATGCTGACGGTGGACAGTATTACCGGCGGCAACCGCGAGCGCGACAAGCGCACCGGCTTTGCCATTCCGTTCAAGCTCAATCTTTCCGGCATCGCGCAATTCGCCATCAAGCCGGCCTGGGGCATCAATTACCTGACGCATGAGCGCTTCAGCCTGCCGCAGCTCGACGACCACATTAAAATGGACGGCGGCGCTCTTTCCATCAGCCGCTATTTCACCGACATGCTCGACCCTTCGATGAACTGGGACGATGTGGCGCAGATGGTGCGCGAATGGGGCGGGCCGTTCTGCCTTAAAGGCATCATGTCGGTGGATGACGCCAGACGCGCCGTGGAGATCGGCTGCAGCGGCATCGTGCTTTCCAATCACGGCGGGCGTCAGCTCGATGGCTCCCGCAGCGCCTTCGATCAGCTGGCCGAGATCGTCGATGCGGTCGGCGACCGGATCGATGTGATGATGGATGGCGGCGTGCAGCGCGGTACCCATGTTCTGAAAGCACTGTCCCTCGGTGCAAAAGCCGTAGGGCTCGGCCGCTATTACCTTTTCCCCCTGGCTGCTGCCGGGCAACCGGGCGTCGAACGGGCGCTCGAGCTGATGCGCATCGAAATCGAGCGCGGCATGAAGCTGATGGGCTGCACCTCCGTCGATCAGCTCACACGCCGGAACCTTCGGTTCCGTTGAACAGGCGGGACGTTAGGGAAGAGCTGGGGCGGAGCGCGGTCACAACCGACTACTGAAACCGCATGCCATTTCAGCCGCGTTTCGCCGCTGCTCCTGAAGCGCCATGCCAATGTTCCAGACGAGCGCCAGGCAAACAAGTCCGCAAAAACAGGCTGAAATCAGCGAGCGATGGCGCTTGGCTCCGGAGAGAAACATCCAGCCGATAATTGCATAGACCGCAAGCGCCGGCACCGCGGCAATCAGAACGGATATGGGGCCATCGCAATCGACGGCCTCGACGCCGATGGCGCGATATTCGTTCGGGGTTGCCACCAGGCCGAGGACGGCCACGGGAAACATGGCCGCTAAAACCGCGTAACGGAAAAATCGGGGCGTGTCGGGCATGCCTGCTCCATAGCCGGATAATCAACTGCCGCAAACGGCGCAGGTAAAGTCGCGCCGCGCGATCTCAGCGAATATCCATCTTGCCGATAATATCGGTTTAGCCGCCATTGTCGGCGACCGGAAGAGCAGATTGCCCGCTTTTGCTGAGAAAGCCAGCCTTTTACGTCGGGAGCAATCTTGGCAAGTCAAGCGGAATATGATTATGGTTGCATGATGCAACCATAATGGATTAAACGTGCCCCAACAACCCTTCCCCATAAACGACATCCGTTCCACCTCGCGCCGACTCGTCCGCGAACTCGGCTTCATGGGGGGAGACTTTGCCGGCACCGATCTGCCGCCCTCCGCCGTGCATGCCCTGATCGAGATCGAGGCATGCCCCGACATCACGGCGCGGGATCTGGGAAAACTTCTGCGGCTTGAAAAATCGAGTGTCAGCCGCATGTTGCGCAAGCTCGTCCTCTCGGGCGATGTCCGCGAAGAAACGGATGAAGGGGACAGCCGCATCAAGCGGCTGCGTCTTACGGGTCAGGGACAAGAACAGGTGGGCGCCATTCATGGCTTCGCGAACCGGCAGGTCTCCGGCGCCCTGACGCAGCTTACGTCGGCGGATGCTCACACGATCCTCCAGGGGCTCCGTCTTTACGCCGATGCGCTGGGAGACAGGACCGATACCGTTGCTCCCTCTATAGAGATTCTGGAGGGATACAGGCCGGGCATCATTGCCCGGATTACACAGATGCACGCGCTCTATTACGCCCGGACATCCGGCTTCGGCCAGCGTTTCGAATCCGTCGTGGCCGAAGGCCTCGCGGCTTTTTGCAACCGGCTCGAAAGCCCGAAGAATGCGATCTGGGTCGCAATGCGCGGACAGGAGATCATCGGCTCCGTCGCTATCGATGGCGAAGATCTCGGAGCGGATATTGCGCATCTGCGCTGGTTCATCGTTGATGACGGCGTGCGCGGTGGAGGTGTCGGACGCAGGTTGCTGGAAACCGCGCTGGCCTTCGTCGATGAAAAAGGCTTTGCCGAAACCCATCTCTGGACATTCAACGGCCTCTTGGCCGCACGGCACCTCTACGAAGCCCATGGTTTCGCATGCGTAGAGGAACATCCGGGCAGCCAGTGGGGAAGCGAGGTTCTGGAACAGCGCTTTGTCCGGTCACGGCCCGAATGATCTTTCAACCACGTATAAACGGCCGCAATCGGAATCGTCCTGCGGCCGTTTCGAAATCAGATATCGGCACCCGTTAAAAGGCGAGTTGAACCTTCATCGACCTGCTTCGGTCGCCGGCGGCTTCGAATGCCGCAACTGCCTCTTCTAGCGGAAAGGTTCCAGTCAGCAGGGGCTTCAGGTCGACGCGGCGCTGATTGATGAAATCGACGGCAAGTCCGAATTCCTCATGGAACCGGAACGTACCCTTCATCTCGATTTCCTTGGCGACCACCATATTCTGCGGAATGGACACATCGCCGCCAAGACCGAGCTGAACCACGGTGGAACGCGGTTTCAGCGCTTCGAGACCCGAACGGACGGCCCTTTCATTGCCGGACGCCTCGAATTGCACATCGAAATAACCCTTGTTTGCCGAATAGGCGGAGAGCGCATCGGCCTCACTGGCGACGTTGATGACACGGTCGGCGCCGATGGCGAGCGCCTTTTGCAGAACCGCGTCCATGACATCGGTTGCGACGATTTCCCGGGCGCCATGGGCGCGGGCGGCGATGATGGCGAGTGCGCCGATCGGCCCACAGCCGGTGACCAGAACGCGTTTGTCGGTCAATGCGCCGGCGCGGTTGACGCCATGCAGCGTTACCGCGAAGGGTTCGGCCATGGCCGCTTCATGAATGGAGATGCCATCCCGCACCTTGTGGCACTGATATGCCTCGGCGACGAGACGCTGACGGAATGCCCCCTGAATATGCGGCATGGGCATGGCGGAACCATAAAAGCGCATGTTCAGGCACTGATTCTGCTGGCCCTTAAGGCAGAATTCGCAATGGTTGCAGGGCCGGCTCGGCGATACCGCAACACGGTCGCCGACGGCGAGGCCGGAGACACCCTCCCCCAAAGCCTTGATGGTGCCGGCCACCTCATGGCCGAGGATCATCGGCTCCCGCACGCGCACCGTGCCGAAGCCGCCATGATTGTAATAATGCAGGTCGGAGCCGCAGATGCCACCCGCTTCGATGGCCACCTCGACCTGTCCCGGACCGGGCTGCTCGGTCTCTCGCTCCTCGATCCGCAGATCCTTCGCCGCGTGGATGACAACCGCTTTCATAGTCTCTCCTCCCATAAGGCTCACACGGCGGCAGTCGCCGCCGTTGCCCATTGTCCGGACTTGTCTCAGATATCGACCACGAGGCCCTTGGCTTTCAGAACCGGCTCGAGCTTGCTGACCTCGATCACCGACTTACCCTGCTTGTAGGCTTCGATGTAACCGGCCTCGGCATCTTCGCGGGCCTGCGAAAGCTTGGCCGCTTCCTGCGCTTCCTCGCGCCTGACGACGACGAGACCGTCGGCATCACCAACGATGATATCGCCCGGATTGATGATCTCGCCACCGACAATCACTTGGTCGTTGACCGCGGCAATGGTCTCCTTGACCGTGCCCTTGATGCAGACGCTGAGCGAGAAGACCGGGAAGCCGAGGTCCCGCAGTTGCAGCGTATCGCGCACGCCGGTATCCGTTACCAAGCCGCCGATGCCTTTTGCGAGGCAGGCATTGGCGAGCACGTCGCCGAAGGAACCGGCTTCTTCATATTCGCCAGCGGAAACGACGATGATATCGCCCGGCTTGGCATAGTTGATGGCCAGCTGCAGCATGATGTTGTCGCGCGGTGCGCATTTGACCGTGAAGGCCGGGCCGCAGAGCTTCATGCGATAATCGACCGGCTTCAGCCGCGAAGACAATGCGCCGCGGCGTCCCTGCGCCTCATGGATCGTGGCGGGAGAAAATTTGGCAAGGGCGTCGACATCCGCCTTGGCCGGACGCTGCGCGATATCTTTAATGTGGATCATGAAAACCTCCCACGTTGAAGCTGTCGGCGAGAGCGTCTCGCCGACCGATAGTGTTGAAGAGTTGAAAATTGGCCGAGGCTGAGCCGAAGCTCAGGGGATCGGGTCGAACTTCAGTTCGGACAGAGGCACGACCTTGTCGGTGCGCGTCATCTTGTATTCGGTGTTCGGGCCAAGCCACTTGTCCCAGATGCGGTTGATTTCGCCATCCGCATCGAGCTTGCGCAGGATTTCGTTGATCTTCGCGGTGAGCGCCGGGTTGTCCTTGGCCATGCCGATGCCGATGGGCTGGAAGAGCATCGGCTCTTCGATCATGCGCATCTGCTTGCCCTTGGTCTTGGATTCATTGACGAACTTGGTCATCGTCATGGTGTTGCCGACAATGCCGCGCGCCTTGCCCTGCTGGACGGCGAGATAGGCGGATGCCGTATCCTGGAACGTCAGCGGCTCGGACTTGTTGAGCTTGACGGAGAGTTCCGATGTCGAGCCCTTGCTGGACGCGATGCGCTGGCCGACGAAATCGGACTTCTTGGTGCCGGGGTCGTCAACCGGAACGATCAGCATTTCCTTAGCCAGGTAATATGGATCGCTGAACTGAATCTGTTCGGCGCGGCTCTGGGTGTAAGCGAGGTTGGCGACCGAGAGGTCGACGCGGCCGAGCTTGACTTCGGGAACGCGCGCTTCGACCGACACCGGCTTGACCTCCGCCTTGACGCCGAGTTCCTTGGCGATGGCGCCGCACAGATCAACATCGAAGCCGGCCATTTCGCGCGTCTTCGGGTCCGGCGAGGCGAAAGGCGGCACATCGGCGAATGTCGCGCAACGCAGCGTCTTGTTCGCAATGATCGTGTCGAGCTGGTCGGCCTTGGCCGGAATGACCGCAGCCGAGGTTGCCAATATGGCGGTAAGAGTAATGCACTTCCAGTTCATTTCAGTTCTCCCGTTATTATAGAGGTTGGGTCTAGTGTCTCAAATCGGCAAGAAACCGCTGGGCACGCGGATGTTGCGGATTTTTGAAAAACTCGTCCGGTTTTGCCGTTTCGAGAATGCGCCCGGCATCGATGAACCAGATGCGGTCGGCCACTTCCCGGGCAAAGCCCATTTCATGGGTGACGCAGAGCATGGTCATGCCTTCGGCGGCGAGGCTTTTCATGACGGCGAGCACTTCGCCGACCATTTCCGGGTCGAGCGCAGACGTCGGTTCGTCGAACAGCATGACCGGCGGCTCCATGGCGAGCGCCCGCGCGATGGCGACGCGCTGCTGCTGGCCGCCAGAGAGCTGGGCCGGGTAAGAGCTGGCCTTGTCAGCTAGGCCAACGCGGTCGAGAAGCTTCAGCGCCTTGTCATGGGCGACGGCCGGAGAAACACCCTTCACCCGGATCGGCGACATGGAGACATTCTCCACCACCGAAAGATGCGGGAAGAGGTTGAAGCTCTGGAAGACGAACCCCACCCGGCTGCGCAGCGCGTTCAGCTCCTTTGCGCGCATCTGGGCATGGATGTTCCTGCCGTCCAGCATGATCGCACCGCTGCTGATCTCTTCCAGACGGTTGATCGTGCGGATGAGGGTGGACTTGCCGGAACCCGACGGCCCGCAGATGACCACGACCTCGCCACGGGTGACGTTTTCGTTGACATCCTTGAGCACCTGATAATCGCCATAGCTTTTGCAGACCTGCGAAAGCGTGATGGTGTAGTCCTGAGTGGCGGAAACTGGCGCGGTCATAGCTGCTCCGTAGCGATATTGGCGGGGGCCGGTGCCGTGTCTGCGGCAAGCTTGCCGCGCGGGCCGGCCCGGCGGCGGGCGATACGCCGCTCGAGAAGATTGGCGACATGGGTGAGCGACCAGCAGATGATGTAATAAACCAGCGCCAGAATGAGGAAGACCTGGAAGGGCTGGGTCAAAAGCTGATTGTTCACCTGGTTTGCCGCAAAGGTCAGATCAGGCACATTGATGACGTAACCGAGCGTCGTATCCTTGATGGTGGATACGAAAGTCGAGATCAGGCTCGGGATCATGTTGTAGAGCGCCTGCGGCAGGATGACATAACGCATCGCACCGAAATAACCGTGGCCAAGCGCGCGCGCTGCATCCATCTGCCCCGTGCCCAGCGATACGATGCCGGCACGGACGACTTCACTCATGAAAGCGCCCTGATAGATGACGAGCGTGGTGAGCATGGTGACGAAGCTCGGCACATCGGCGCCGGTCCAGAGCGGAACGAGAAAATAGCTCCAGAGAATGAGCATCAGCAGCGGCACGCCACGGGTGAAATAGACCACCGCGGTCACCGGCCAGCGCAGGGCCCGCCATTTCGACAGCCGCGCCAGCGCCATCAGGATGCTGACGGGAAAGGCAAGCGCGATGCTGAGCGCCGACAGGATGAGCGTGTTGGCAAGGCCGCCGAGCGGGCCGTTGGGATATTGGCCGATCAGGAGCAGCAGCCAGTAATCCTGGATGATTGCGATCATATCGTGGATCATGCCCGCGCCCTCCGCAGAGGATCGGCACGCATGGAGATATAGGCTCCGAGACCCATGATCAGCAGCGAGAAGAACAGATAAAGCACGGTGGCGACCAGATAGACCTCAAACGTCCGGAAACTCAGATTTTCGACTTCCTTGACCGCATGGGTCAGTTCCGGTGCGCCGATCAGAACGCCGAGACTGCTGTTCTTGAAAAGCGAGGTGCTGTGGTTGATGAGCGGCGGCAGCGCGTTGCGAACGCCCTGCGGCATGATGACGAACCGCATGGCCGAGACATAGCTATGCCCGAGCGCACGTGCGGCCTCCATCTGGCCGGGATTGATGGAGCGAACGCCCGAACGCAGATCCTCGCTGAAATAGGCCGCCTGACAGAGACCGAGGCCAATAATGGCGAAGATCGCTTCCGCATTGTGGCTGGAAAGCCAGCTGGCAAGCCCGCTCGGCAGCAGCGTGAAGACGCCGAAATACCAGAGCATCAGCTGCACCAGCGTCGGCACGTTGCGATGATAGGACACATAGGCCGCCACCAGCGGATCGCCGAAGCGGAAGGGCGAGAGGCGGATGGCGAGAAGCACGATGGCAAGCGACATGGCGAGCAGCCACGAGCCGGCATAGATGATGAACGTCATCTGGATGCCATGCAAAAGCATCCAGACGTAGTCCGCATTGTTCAAGATTGCGCCGAGGTCAAAACCGCTCACGCGACTTTTCCTCCGGCTCCGCCCGCCGCGACCTTTTCAGCCGGCCGATTTTCAACCGTTTGGGGCTTGGCCGTCTGCAGCCCGCCCATGACCTGAAGCGTCGGGGTAATTTCCATGTGGCCGATATTCATGGCCACGGGTGCGGCGATGGCAAACGCAATCGCATCGGCGATATCGGAAGCCTGCGGCAATTCGAAACCATCGATGAAACGTTCGCGAATGCTCGGATCATCGCCATGCACATGGTTGAAAATATCAGTCGCGACACGACCGGGGCAGATTTCCGTCACCCGCACGCGTTTGCCGAAAGCATCGATGCGCAGCTGGTTGGACAGCATCGCCACGCCGGCCTTGCTGGCATGATAGGTGGAATTGCCGCCGAAATTATAATTGCCGGCAATGGAGGAGATGTTGATGACATGGCCGCGATCGCGCGCCACCATGCCCGGCACCACCATGCGGCATAGATGCAGCACGGCGCGAAGATTCACGTCGATCAGGAGATCGATATCGCTCTCATCCGCTTCCAGAAACTTCTTCGGGCGGTCGACGCCGGCATTGTTCACGAGGACATCGAACGCAACTTCGCTCGTCAGCTTTGCAAGCGCCGGCCGGTCCGTCACATCGATGGCATGGGCAAAGCAGCCCGTGCGCTTCGCCAGCTTGTTGAGAGCGTCCGCGCTTCTGGCAACCGCATGCACTTCCAGCCCTTCGCGGCAAAGGCGCTCCACGACGGCGGCGCCAATTCCGGAAGATGCGCCGGTTACGAGTGCGGTCTTGTAGTCTGAGAATGGCATGTTTGTCCCCTATCGTTGAGCAAACATTAGTGAAGCTTTCATCGCTTGCCTAAGACCGATTTTTTTTGGAGTAATAAGCAACTTGTATGGATGGCGATTGCACCACTTTCAGCGATGCGGCAATCCGGCCGGCGGGGCATGCATCCCCCATGCCGGCCACCGGCACATTCTAGACCACCGCCGTCGGCAGGTCCTGTCCTGCGAAATGCGCATCCAGATTGGCGAGAACCAGAGCGCCCATCTGAAGCCGCGTCTCATGGGTCGCAGCGCCGATATGCGGAGCAAGAACGACATTGCGCATGCCGATCAGCGCCTCGGGAACATGCGGCTCGTTCTCGAAAACATCGAGCGCCGCACCCTTCAGCCCGCCTGCCACAAGAATATCGACCAGCGCCTTTTCATCCACCAGCGATCCTCTGGCGACATTGACGAGCACGCCGTCCGGCCCCAGCGCCGCCAGCACCTCGCGGTTGATCGCGTGTCTGGTCTCCGGCGTCGCCGCCGCCGCGACGATCAGGACATCGCAGGCGCTTGCGAGCGAAACTGCCGTTGAATGATAACCATAGGCCACGTCCTGTTTCCGCCGGCTGAAATAGGAAATCTCGGCGTCGAAGGCTTCCAGCCGCGCCGCGATGGCGCGGCCTATGCGGCCAAGCCCGTAAATCCCGTAACGCCGCCGCGAGGCCTTGTTGCCAAGCGGCATCTCGGCTTTTTTCCACTCCCCCGAGCGAACATGGTGATCCGCGCTGACGAGCTGACGCAGCAGCATGATGGAAAGGCCGATGGCGAGATCGGCGACGTCCTCGGTCAGCACGTCCGGCGTGTTCGTGACCCTGAAGCCGCGCGCGCGGGCCTGATCGAGATCGACCTTATCGAAACCGACGCCGTTGATGGCGACGATTTCGAGAGCGGGCAGGCAGGCGGCGAGATCAGGGGCGAGGCCGATATGGCCGCCGGTGACGACAGCCTTTATCGAAGTCGCCTCCGCCTGCAGAAACGCCTGTTTGTCGGATATTTCGTGCCAGCGATGGACCCGGAAGCGCTTTTGCAGTTCGGCTTCTATCTGTGGCTGAAGCGGGTAGGTTTGCAGAAGATCGGGCTTCATGCGCGCTCCTTAGCCGCGACCGACGAAAGGCATGCCGCTCGCCATCACCGTCATGGTCAGCACATTCGCCTCGAGCGGCAGCGAGGCCATATGCACCACGGCCCGGGCGACGATGCTGGCATCGATGGTCGGTTCGACGGCGGTGCTGCCATCCGCCTGCAGCACGCCGGTCGCCATGGCGCGCGTCATTTCGGTGCTGGCATTGCCGATATCGATCTGCCCGCAGGCGATGTTGAATGCCCTGCCATCCAGCGCGGCCGACTTGGTAAGGCCGGTAATCGCGTGTTTGGTCGCGGTATAGGGCGCCGAACGCGGCCGCGGCGTGGTGGCCGAAATCGAGCCGTTATTGATGATGCGCCCGCCCTGCGGCGATTGCGCCTTCATCTGGCGAAACGCCGCCTGGGTGCAGAGAAAGGCGCCCGTGAGATTGGCCCCGACCACCGCGTTCCAGGTTTCGAACGGCACGTCTTCGATATGGACAGCCGGTGCGGACATGCCGGCATTATTGACCAGAAGGTCGAGACGGCCGAAACGTCCGGTGACCTCCGCAAACAGCCGTTCGACATCGGCCGGAACGGAAATATCGGCCGCGACGGCCAGAACACGGTCTCGATGTTCGCGCCATTCGCCGACGGCGGCGTCCAGAACCTCACGCCGCCGCCCCGTGATCGCGACGCTGTAACCATCTTCCAGAAGCGCCTCGGCAATCGCCTTGCCGACTCCTGTTCCTCCGCCCGTGACGAGCGCGATCTTTCCATCACTCATGCTGCTTTCCCCTCCAGCTCATCTTCCACATGCGCCTGAATGATTTCGGCAAAGGACGTTTCCGCCCGGAAGCCGAGCGACAGCGCAAGCTGCGGATCGTAATCCTCGGCCCAGCCGTCGACGATCCGGATGATACGCTCGTCGGGAACGCGCTTGATAAGCGCCACAGCCTTTTCCCCGGCAAAGGCGCGCAGGGCCTCGATTTCATCGGCCACCGTGGCCGAAAGCCCCGGCATGATGAGATTACGGCGAACACCAAGCCCGGAGAGATCGACACTCGCGGCACGCAGCAGGAAGGCGACGGCCGAACGCGGGCTGGCGAACCAGTGGCGCACGGTATCGGCAACGGGCAGCACCGCCTCCTGGCCCACCAGCGGTTCGCGCAGAATATTGGAGAAGAAGCCGGAGGCGGCCGCATTCGGCTTGCCGGGGCGGATGCAGATGGTGGGCAGGCGGATGCTGACGCCATCGAAGAAACCGCGACGGCTATAATCCGCAAGCAACAGCTCCACGATCGCCTTCTGCGTGCCGTAGCTGGTTAGCGGTGCGGGCAGGAACTCGTCGCCAATCACCTTGGGGAATGGCGATCCGAAAACCGCGAGCGACGAGCAGAAGACCACACGCGGCTTGTATCCATCCTTCTGATGCTCCAGCCGGATGGCCTCGAACAGCGAACGCCCGCCATCGAGATTGATGCGATAGCCTTTCTCGAAATCGGCCTCCGCCTCGCCCGAAACCACGGCGGCGAGGTTGAAGATCACATCCGGTCGCTTGGCGATCAGCTTTTCGGCGACGCCGGCATTCGACAGATCGCTACGCTCGACGGTCAGTGTGCCGCCGAAGCCTTTCGGCGCAACCGGCTCGAAAACATCCGTCAAGGTCATTTCGGTGATATTCGCACCGCCAATCGCTCCGTCAGAAGCGAGACGTTGCGTCAATTTGCGGCCGATCATTCCGGCGGCACCGATTATCAGAATATGCATTGTTTCACCTTTGTTTGGCCGACCGCGCCGGCTCGATTGATCGTCAGTCGTCATCACCCTGAAACACCACCTCGCGACGGCGCATGATCGCCGGCATCGCCATCATGATAACGACCATGCCGGACAAGGCGAGCAGGGTGGCGCTGATCGGATGGGTGACGAATGTCGAGAAACTTCCCTGCGAAATCAGCAACCCAAGGCGCATATTCTGTTCCAGAAGCGGACCGAGAACGAAGCCCAGCACCAGCGGTGCCGGCTCGCAGCCGATCTTGCGCAGGAAGAAGCCGACAATGCCGAAGACCGCGCAAAACAGAACATCCACGACACTGTAGGACAGGCCATAGGCCCCGATGGCGCAGAACATCAAAATGGCCGGGCATAAGAAGCGATAGGGAATGCCGAGAAGGCGGACCCAGATGCCGATCAGCGGCAGGTTCAGCACCAGCAGCAGAAGATTGCCCACCCACATGCTGGCGATCAGCCCCCAGAAAAGATCGGGCCGCGATTGCATGACCTCCGGTCCCGGCGTAATGCCCTGGATCATCATCGCGCCAACCATCAGCGCCATCAGGCCGTTGGCGGGAATACCGAGCGTCAGCAGCGGAATGAAGGAGGTCTGCGCGCCGGCATTATTGGCGCTTTCCGGCCCTGCGAGCCCTTCGATTGCGCCCTTGCCGAAACGGGATGGATCCTTGGCGATCTTGCGTTCCAGCGCGTAGCTCGCGAAAGAACTCATGATCGCACCGCCACCGGGCAGCACACCGAGGAAAGAACCGAGCGCCGTGCCGCGCAGGACGGCGGGGAAAGCCTGTTTGAAATCCTCCCGCGTCGGCATCAGCGATCCGGTCTTTACCGCTCCCGCATCCCGCTCCACGCCCTGCTGCAGATTGAAGAGGATTTCGCTTACGCCTAGCAACCCGATGGCAAGAACGACGAAATCGATGCCGTCGAACAATTCCGCCATGCCGAAGGTGAAGCGCTGCTCACCAGATGTCGGATCGATGCCGATGAGGCTGAGCGCGATACCGAAGGCGACCATGCCGACCGCCTTGACCGGCGATCCGCTGGACAGGAACACGGCAAATAGCAGCCCGAAGATCACCAGACTGAAATAATCGGCCGGGCCGAAGGCAAGCGCAATGGCCGAAAGCGGCTTTGCGACAACGACGATCAGGACCGTCGCCACCGTGCCGGCAAAAAACGACCCGAGCGCCGCCGTGGCCAGCGCCACACCCGCCCTGCCTTGCCGGGCCATGGCATATCCATCGATGCAGGTGACGACGGATGAGGATTCACCCGGCAGATTGACGAGGATCGCCGTGGTCGAACCGCCATATTGCGCGCCATAAAAAATGCCCGCGAGCATGATCAGCGCCGCCGTGTCCGGCATCGTATAGGTGATCGGAAGAAGCAGCGCGACGGTGGCGGAAGGGCCGATGCCCGGCAGGATGCCGATCATCGTGCCGAGCGTGACACCCAGCAGGCAATAGAAAAGATTGATGGGTGTGACGGCCACGCCAAAACCGAGAACGATATTGGAAAGAAGATCGGTCATGGCAGCAACGGTATCCTCTGTCCGAGGCCCACAACGAAAATGAGAATGCAGGCGAGGATGAGCACGGCGGAAAGCAGCAGAACCTCAACCGGCCGGATCCTGCCATAAGCGATGCAGGCGAGCACGATGAGGACGAAGGCAGCGGCGATAAAGCCCAATGGCTCGATCAGCAGCGCAAAACCGGCAATGCCGGCCACCGCCAGAAACGGGCGCATTTTCGGCGCCACCCAGGCTTCGGACGGTGTCTTTCCCAGCAGATCCTGCAAAAGCAGCGCGATACCCAGCGCGAACATCAAAGCCGCTATGACCGTTGGCATATAGCCGGGCCCGGGCTGGAAATTGGTGCCCATGCTCAGCGGCCGCGCGCCATAATAAAGCCCGGCGGCGGCCGCCAGAAAGAAGGCCCCCGACAGAATATTCGCCGTTAGTTTCGAGCCGTTTTCGGCCATGATTATTTCCCCTCCTCATCGAGGAATACGCCGTGCCTCCCGACACGGCGTATCCAACGTTTAATCACTGACTCAATCGGCCCAGACACATCCTTTCGAGCGCATCATGTCGTAGCGATCCTCGATATCCATCTTGCCCTGCCGGTGCAGTTCCATCATGTGATTCTCGTGATCGTCGCGCTCCCGGCAGGCCTTGACGAGCTTCGCGATATCCTTCTCGCGAACGACCACGACGCCGTCATCATCGCCGCAGACGATATCGCCGGGGCTGATCAGTTCACCGCCGACCACGACCGGATGGTTGATGGTGCCGAGCGTGTCCTTGGAGGTTCCCTTCATGCAAAGCCCGAGCGAGAACACCGGGAAACCGATCTCACGCAGCCCCTTGCCATCACGCACCGCGGCGCTGACCACGAAACCGACAATGCCCTTGCCGATGCAGGCGGCAGCCAGCACATCGCCGAAGCCGCCCTGATTGGGATTGTCACCGCCATCGATGACCAGCACATCGCCGGGCTTCGCCAGATTGATGGCCTCGAAAATCATCAGATTATCGCCGATATGGCATTTCGCGGTGATTGCCGGGCCGCAGATTTTCAGGCCGGGCTTGATCGGCTTGATGCGATAATCGAGAGCGCCGAGCTTACCTTGCGCCTCGTGAATCGTGGCTGGGCTGAATTTGCCGATCGCCTCAATATCGGCTCTGGAAGGGCGCTGGAAATTGCGGATTACATGGGCCATTGGCCGGATTCCTTTCAACAGTGGGTCATAGCAGGGCCGCTGGCCGGCCCAGGCGTCATTTGGTGGGGGTGAGAGAAGCGGTCGGTACGGGCCGCTTATTTTGTCCAGGGCTTGCTTTTCCAAAGCTCGGCCAGATTGGCGTTGCCCTTCTTGAGCGCCTCGGCAAATTCGGCCTGTGTCAGCGGCAGCATCGTCAGCTCGCGCTTTTTGGCATCGGCAAGATAATCCGGGTCCTTCAGCGCCTTCTGGAAGGCATCGACCAACTTTGCCTCCACATCCGCCGGCAAGCCCTTCGGCGCGCCGAAGCCCGCCAGCAGGCTGAACTGAACATTGTAGCCGGCTTCCCTGAAGGTCGGCACATCAGGCGAAAGCGGCGAACGCTCGGCACCGGAGGTCGCGAGCACACGCAGCGCGCCGGAACGATTGTCGGCAAAGACCTCGTTGAGGTTCATGAAACCGAGCGTCACGTGGTTGCCGAGCATGGCAAGCCGTGCCGGCCCGCCACCATTGAAGGGCACGAAATTGAGCTTCACGCCCGCCGCCTCTTCAAACAGCAGCGCGGTGATCTGGCTTGGATGACCGATACCCGTCACGCCGACGACGACCGGGTTCGCCTTGGCCGCCTCCACGAATTCCCTGGCGGTCTTGATCGGCGACACCTTGTTGACTGTCAGCGCCAGATCGCCACCGATCTGGTTTGCGAGCGGCGTGAAGGCCTCTTCCTTGTAGCTGGCATTGCCCTGCACGATCGGCGAATACATCGACGGGAAATTCAGCGCGCCGATGGTGTAACCGTCAGGCTTCGCATTGGCGATATAGGTCGCTCCGATCAGCCCGCCAGCGCCTTCGCGATTTTCCACCACAACGGATGTGCCAAGATATTTTTCGAGATAGGGCACCAGCGCCCGCGACTGGATATCGGTGCCGCCACCGGCCGGATAACCGATGACGAGCGTCACCGGCCGCTCCGGATATTCCGCCGCCGCCCCTCCCGCAGCCAGCATTCCCGCCGCCGCCAGCATGCCAAACAGAGATGTCTTCAAACGCATATCTTTTCCTCCCCGATACGCTTTCACCGGGGAGGCTAGGAAGAAGCCATCAACAATACAAATACCGAGTTTTCAATTTACCCATACAGATCGTTTATGGGTTGGATGCCGGTTCGCGTCTTGCGACCGCCCGCAAAAGGTCGCGGAACAGCCTGAACGTTCGCTCATCCACCTCCCTGCCCTTCAGCAGATGGATGGAGCGATAAATGACGGGCTCGGTAATATGCGCGGCCTGAAGCTGACCGGCTTCCTGCTCCTGCTGCACCGAATTCCATGACAGGATCGTCGCACCGATGCCGGCGCTGACGGCGCGTTTGATCGTATCCTGTCCGTCGATCTCCATGGTCACGTTCAATGTTATTCCCGCACGGGCGGCGGCCTCGTCGATCGATATGCGGAGCGGATTGTCCTTCGGCGGCAGGATCAGGTTGAGCCCTGCCGCAGCCTCAAGCGGCATCGA
Organism: Agrobacterium leguminum; assembly: GCF_015704895.1. Taxonomy (GTDB): domain Bacteria; phylum Pseudomonadota; class Alphaproteobacteria; order Rhizobiales; family Rhizobiaceae; genus Agrobacterium; species Agrobacterium leguminum. The sequence goes on from NZ_JADQWB010000004.1 coordinate 286,174, forward strand.
CCGGCCGATAGGCCTTGAAGAAACGGCAAACAGGCTCTCCTTGACGATGAGGTCGTCGGCCTTGTCCTCCGCTCCCACCAGCGCAACGGCCATATCCACCTTGCCGAGACGAATGAGCCGCAGGGATTCGTCATTGCGCGCCTCTATCAGCCGCAGCGAAACCTTGGGCATCGAAGCGGCAACCTCGCTGATGATGCTCGGCGCAAAGGCCGTGGCCCAGGAGGGAATGAGGCTCAGCCGGATCACCCGCTCATCCAGATAGGCCATGGCCCGGATTTCCGCCTCCGCCTGCCGCACCTTCTCGGTAATCTCTCGCGCATGGGAAAGCAGAACTTCACCCTTTTCCGTCGCCTTCACGCCCCGCGCCAGCCGGTGCAGCACGGGAAAACCCACCAGCCGTTCCAGTTCCGTAATGTGATGGCTGAGCGCCGGCTGGGCTATCCCCAATTGCCGCGCCGCCGCCGACATGGAGCCGCAATCGGCAATCGCGACCAGATATCGCAGCCTGCGCAAATCCAACATGCCCGCTTAAACCTCCCGCCGGTTCGAGATGCGATCATGACACCAAATCACCGCGGAGGCCTAGGGGAAAAGCGCCGTGCGGTGGTCCTGCCGGTCTTCAGGGGAGTGATGGGGTAAGACAAGATTCTTATGACAGCCGGCTAAGGCTTTTCCCAATGTCTTCCCCATGGCACGGTCCTGGCTGCTATGGGGAGCGGGATGAATCCTAAGACCGGAATTTTGCTCAAGCTGACGGCCATGCTGGCATTCACAGTCATGTCCGCCTGCGTGAAGGGCCTGGACGGGGCGATCCCCGTCGGCGAAGTCGTCTTCTGCCGGGGATTTTTTGCCCTCATTCCCCTCTGTCTCTGGTTCATTGCCTCCTCGGAGCGGATAACCGTGCCGGCCGCAAAGAACATCGGCAGCCTGCTTGCGGGCAGCTCGGCCGGGCTTGGCGGCATGTTCTTCGGCTTTCTCGCCCTCGCCTATCTGCCGCTGGTGAATGTGACGGTGCTGAGCTACACGACACCGCTTTTCACCATCATGCTGGCGGCGCTGCTGCTTGGCGAAAAAGTGCGGATATATCGCTGGTCCGCCGTGCTGACCGGTTTCATCGGCGTTTTCATCACGCTCTCGCCGAAACTGATCTTCGATGCCGCCTCAGGCCCCGCCCAAATCGACAGGGTCGCGATGATCGGAACCGCACTGGCGCTGACCGGTGCGCTTTGCGCGGCCTTTTCCTCCATCGCCGTCCGCCATCTGAACAGCATTGAAAAGCCGTCGCGCATCGTGCTCATCTATACGCTGACGGGTGTGGTGGCCGGCCTCGCCACGCTCGGATTTGGATGGAAGATGCCGGATTTTCACCAGTTCCTGCTGCTCGCTGGCGGCGGCCTTGCCGGCGGCATCGGCCAGATCGCCATGACGCTCAGCCTGCGCCACGCCCAGGCCTCGCTGCTTGCGCCGTTCGATTACACCACGATGATATGGGCAATCGCCCTCGGTTATCTCTTCATGGCCGAAGTGCCGACGGGTGCAACCATCGTTGGCGCCTTGACTGTCATCGCCGCCGGCCTTTTTGCGATGTGGCGCGAAAACCGGCTGGCGAAACAGGCCGTCAGGGAGCCGACAGCGTCAGCTGTTCCGTAACACGCTTTTTGTGCAGCCGCCTTTCCCGCCACAGCGTGAACAAACCGGCGGCAACCACGATAGAAGCCCCCAGAATGGTCGTCAGGGCCGGGACCTGATCCATGAAGGCATAACCGATCAACAGCGCCCAGATCATCGTGGTGTAATCGAACGGCGCCAGCAGCGAGGCCTCGGCATAACGCAGGCTGAGCGTCACCAGTATCTGCGCGGTTCCGCCAATGAGACCGGTGCCGATCAGCAGGGTCCATTGCCACGCGGTCGGCATTTTCCAGCCCATGCCAATGCTGGCAAAGCCGATGACGGTTGTGAGCAGGGTGAAATAGAAGATGATCGCGCCGGTATTTTCCGTCTGCGTCAGATGCCGGATCTGGATCATCGATATGGCGGAGAAAAAAGCAGCCGCCAGACCGAACAGACCGCCGAGCATGGCGACGCCGGAACCGGAAGCGACATCCGAAACATCGAAGGAAAAATGCGGCGACAGGATCAGCACGATGCCGCACAGCCCGACAACAACCGCCGTCCAGCGGTAAATCCTGACGACTTCCTTCAAAAGCAGCACCGCCAGAATGACGGTGAAGAGCGGTGTCGCGTAGCTGATGGCCGTCGCGTCGGCCAGCGGAATATAGGCGAGCGCCAGATAGCTGAAGACCATGCCGCCGGTGCCGGAAAAACTCCGCACCAGATGACCGCCAATATGGCTGGTGGCCATCTGCCTTCGAAAACCGCCCTGCGCCGCCATCCACAGACAGAGCGGCAACATGGCCACCGCCGACCTGAAGAAGACGACCTGCCCGATGGGTATTTCGCCCCTGAGGCTGCTGATGCAGGCGCCCATCAGCACCAGAGCAAGCGCAGCGGAGATTTTGAGGAGAATGCCTTTGCGGGGTTCCATGGTTCGTTCCTTCGGAGTCTTCGAACCGTTTCACCACGCGGCGGCGGGATATCAAACCGGAAAGCAATGTCCATAGGAACTTCGTCTGACCCCATCAATCCCGCCTCCATGGTAGCTATTGCTGATGGACAGGGTGCGGATTCCGCTCCGCCCGCCTGCCGTCGTGGGGACAAAAAAGACGTTGGAAACCAATATGGATCTGGAAAAGATCAAGAAACTGATCGAGTTCGTCGGCTCTTCGCGAGTGTCCGAATTGACCGTGAGCCAGGAGGGAACCACGGTCCGGATCATCCGCGAAAACAATGCCGTTTCACCGCAGGCACCATCATCGCAGCCACGGCCCGTTCCGGTAGCCGAAACGGCATCCGAGACACCCCGCGCCGAAGAACAGGCGCCGGCATCCGCCGCAGCCGCACCGGCGTCATCCGGCATCGTCGCAGCACCCTCATTCGGCCTTTTTCATCGCGCCCCGAGCCCGGGTGCGGCGCCTTTCGCCGAAGCCGGCGACGAGGTGAAGGAAGGGCAGGAACTCTTCATCATCGAGGCGATGAAAGTGTTCAACACCGTGAGGGCCCAACGAAGCGGCAGGATCGCCAGATTTATCGCCAATGACGGCGAAGACATCGAACTTGGACAGCCGGTGCTGGAGTTCGAATGATGGATGCGACACTCCCAAAGGTGGCTGAGACACGAGCATTCGACAGCGTCCTGATCGCCAATCGCGGCGAGATTGCCTTGCGGGTGCAGCGCGCCTGCCGTGAGCTCGGTCTGAAGACCGTCATGATCTATTCGGAAGCCGATAAGGACGCCGACTATCTGAAGGCTGCCGATACCGCCATCTGCATCGGCCCGGCCTCTCCCGGCCAGAGCTACCTCAATGCGCCGGCCATACTGCTTGCGATGGAGCTGACCGGCGCTGGCGCGGTTCACCCCGGTTATGGTTTTCTGTCCGAAAGAGCGTCTTTTTCAGAAGCCGTGGAGGCGGCGGGGGCAGTCTTCATCGGCCCGCGCGCCGACGCCATCCGCACCATGGGCGACAAGATCGCGGCGAAGCGGGCAATGATGGAGGCCGGCGTTCCCTGCGTGCCCGGCCCCGATTCCGCCCTGCCGGATGACATGGCCGAAGTCTCGAAAATCGCCGCCGAAATCGGTTATCCCGTCATCGTCAAGGCGGCCGGCGGCGGCGGCGGGCGCGGCATGCGTGTCGTGCGCGAGGCCTCCGCCCTTCAGGATGCCGTTCTCGTCACGCGGGAGGAGGCGAGCCGGGCCTTCGGCACGCCGGAACTCTATATCGAGAAGTTCCTCGAACATCCGCGCCATGTCGAAATTCAGGTTCTCTGCGATGGTCAGGGCGGCGGGGTCTGGGTGGGGCTGCGCGATTGTTCCATGCAGCGCCGCCACCAGAAGGTCGTCGAAGAAGGTCCGGCCATCGGCATCCCGCCCGATGTCGCGGCTTTCGTCGGCAATCGCTGCGTCGAAGCCTGCCGCCAGATCGGTTATCGCGGCGTCGGCACCTTCGAGTTTCTTTACGAGAATGGCGAATTCTATTTCATCGAGATGAATACCCGCCTGCAGGTCGAACATCCGGTCACGGAAATGACCTCGGGCGTGGATCTGGTGCGCCAGCAGCTTCTCGTCGCTCTCGGCCATCCGCTTGAGATTTCGCAGGAGGATATCGTCTGCGAAGGCCACTCCATCGAGTGCCGCATCAATGCCGAAGACCCCTATAGCTTCATTCCCTGCCCCGGCCTGATTACGGTGCTTCACCTGCCGGGCGGCCCCGGCGTGCGGGTCGATACCCATGTGACAGCGGGTTATCGGGTTTCGGCACATTACGATTCGCTGATCGCCAAGCTCATCGTCCATGCGCCGACCCGCGAACAGGCGATCCTGCGCATGCGGCGCGCGCTTGGCGAAATGCGCATCGAAGGCGTTTCCACCAACCTGCCGCTGCACCGGGAAATATTGCAGGACCCGGCCTTTTCCGAAGGCGGCACGGATATTCATTACCTCGAGCATTGGCTTGCAGCGCGGAGTGCAAAGTGAAGCGACAGCCTGTTTCCATATCCCGCTACAGCGAGCCCGGCACGATTGCCGATCTTGCTGCTCACCTCGAGCACAACAATGTCTCCGCCATTGAAATAGAGACGCCGGATGGGTCATTGAAGATCGTCGCCATGGCAGGCGGTCAGGCCCCTGCCGCGCAGCGGCCCATCGAAGCCGCGAAAGTGCCGGTAAAGGCGGGGGATATCCTCGCCCGCGCGCCGATGGCCGGCATCTTCACACCCGCCCATCCGCAGCGCCCCGATCGGGCGGTTCGGACAGGACAATCCGTCGCGAAAGGTGAGATCGTCGCATTCGTGGCGGCAGGCCCCGTGATCGTTCCGGTCATTGCCGAAAAAGCCGGCACCGTCAGCGAAATCGCGGCGGAAACCAGCACGCTTGTCGGCTATGGCTCCACCCTTCTCAAGACCGAAACATGATGGTGACGTCGATGAGCAACCTCCCGCTGAAAACGCCCCACCTCACCCCCGCCCATCTGGGTCTGCCGAAAATCTCGATGATCGGCAACAAGACGTTTCTGATCGAAGCGCCCGGCGAGCTGGACCTGCCCGCCCAGCGGCGTATCTGGGCGCTGACGCGCGCATTGAAGGACCGCCCCGAGGTGCTGGAACTCATACCCGGCATGACCAACCTGCTGATCGTGCTGCGCGGCACGCCTGAAGATGCCGGGCGTTTGCAGGATGAGTTTCTCGACATCTGGCAAAGGACGGCGGAGCTCGATCTTCTGGGCAAGACCATCGAAGTGCCGACGACCTATGGCGGTGAACACGCCATCGACCTTGCGGCGATCTGCGATTATTCCGGCCTGCCGGACAAGGAAGTCGTGCGCCTGCATTTCGAGCGGACCTATACGGTTTTCGCCGTCGGCAGCGCGCCGGGCTTCGGTTATCTCGGCGGTCTCGATCCGCGCATTTTCATGCCGCGCAAGAAAGTCCCGTCGCTTCGCATGTTGAAGGGCATGGTGACGATTGGCGGCATGCAGTCCGGCATCTCGGTTCTGACCGGGCCGAATGGCTGGAACTCGCTGGGCTTCACCGAAATCACCATGTTCGACGCCGCAGCCGAACAGCCGGCGGTGCTGGCGCCCGGTGACCGCGTTCGTTTCCTTCCTGAAAGGATCGAACTATGATCCATATTCTTGCCTGCGGTCCGCTGAACACCGTGCAGGACCTCGGTCGCGCCGGTTACCGCAATATCGGCATCACCGCCACGGGCGCGATGGACCCCATCGCGCTCAGGGTCGGCAATATTCTTGTCGGCAACGGCGAGGATGCTGCTGCCATTGAAATCCAGACCTTTCCGTTCCGCATCGAATTCGAAGAGGCACTGACCTTCGCCGTAACCGGTGCGGATTGCGCCGCCCGGCTCAATGGTGCCGATCTGCCGCCCTACTGGTGCGTTAGAGCCGAGAAGGGGCAAACCCTTGAGCTTTCGACGCCCATGAAAAATGCACGCGCCTATCTCTGCCTTCAGGGCGGCGTCGACGTTCCGGTGGTGATGGGATCACGAAGCACTTCGCTTCGCGGTTCCTTCGGCGGCCATGAGGGACGCCACCTTACCACCGGCGACAGGCTGTCCGTCCTGCCATCCGAACCACCGGCGCTGCCGGCAAGCGGCCTCGGCGTCATGCCGCTTGCGGAGGCGATGCCGGACATGTTTCCGGTATCCGACAATGGCGAATTGCTGCTGAGAGCCATTCCCGCCGCCGAACATGATCTTTTCGGCGAAGGTGCGGAACGTTTCTGGTCCGAAGCCTGGAAAATCACTTCGCAGAGCGACCGCACCGGCTACCGGCTTGCCGGCGCGCCACTTATGCTTTCGGCTCCCGTCGAGTTGCGCTCCTATGGCGTCATTCCGGGCGTGGTTCAGGTGCCGCCGGGCGGCGAGCCGATCATCCAGATGAGCGACGCCAACACCGCCGGTGGTTATCCCAAGATGGCTGGTATCATCGACAGCGATCTTTGGCGGCTCGGACAGGCGCGCATCGGCAGCCGCATCCGCTTCGTGCAGGCAACGGTGCGCGAGGCGCTGGAGGTCGAACAGGCAATCGACACCTATTTCGCGGGTATCCGCAAGACCCTGCCGCTGGTCACCGCCGCACTCGGCACGTTCACAAAACGACAATCCTGAAAAACACGGAGAGGGAACCATGAAGATCGATGTTAATTCCGACATGGGCGAAGGTTTCGGCGTCTATAAGGTCTGCGACGACGAGAAGCTTATGGAAGTCGTCTCTTCGGCGAATATTGCCTGCGGCTTCCATGCCGGCGATCCGGAAATGATGGCGCGCATGGTGCGTCTCGCCAAACAGAACGGCGTTGGCGTCGGCGCCCATCCGGGCCTTGCCGACCGTCTCGGCTTCGGCCGCCGCGAAATTCCCGTCGATGCGGAAGAAATGGAACAGCAGGTTCTCTACCAGCTCGGCGCGCTTTCGGCGATTGCCAGGGCGCAGGAGGTCGCGCTCTCCCATATCAGCTTCCATGCCGCCATGGGCAACATGATCAACCGCGATGCGGCGCTTGCCGAACGGATCATGAAAAAGATCAGGATGGTCGATCCCGATCTCATCGTCTTTTCGATGCCGGACATGCTGATCGAAAAGGCGGCTCTGGATTGCGGGCTGAAAGTGCTCAACCTCTTTCTCGCCGACCGGGCTTATGATGTGAAGGGCCAGCTCGTGCCACGCAAGCTGCCCAATTCCGTCATCAAGGAAGAAGGAAAAGTTCGCGCACGCGTGCGCCAGTTTCTCGAGAAAGGCACGGTCACGACCATCGAGGGCGAGACCATCCCCGTTCGCGCCAGATCGATCCTCGTTCATAGCGATACACCTGGCTCACTGGAGCTTGCGCGCACGGTGCGCAGCGAAGTGGAAGCCTGCGGCGGCAGCGTCGTGCCGGCTCGCGAAGTGGTCGCCTGAAGCGGGAGTCGCCCTCATATCCTGAAGCACAAAAATTACGGCACCGCATTCCAGGTCAGGAGCGCGGTGCCGTAATTTTTGCCGGCTATGGAATACGGCCCGGATTTCGATCCGTCGCCAACCGGGCCGCTTGAGCGACCCGGCCGCGAAATCATCAATTCAGCTGGATCACGTGATTGCTGTCGCTCATCCAGCTCAGTCTCACCCGATCACCGGCGGCGCTGACGGCATTGGTGAAGCCTTCCGTCTGGGTCTGCCGGTAGGCGATCATCGGCTCGCCATTGTCCAGCCGCAGATAATAATGCAGCATGAAACCGCGATAAACGACCTGCTCCACCCGCGCCGTGGTGGAATTGCTGGCGTTTTCACCTGCGTCCACCGCAAGCGGTGAAACCGAGATCGCTTCGGGGCGAACGGTCACGACGACCTTGTCGCCCTGAACCGCCCCCATATCCTCGACATCGAGCCGCACGCCGGAACCGGTGACCAACCTTGCGGAACGACCATTGCGCTCTACCACGCTCGCCTCGAAGAAGTTCGAGGCGCCGATGAAACCCGCAACGAAGCGGGTCAGCGGCTTCTGGTAGATTTCGCCGGCCGGTGCGATCTGCTCGAGATTGCCGTCACGCATCACGGCAATCTGGTCCGCCATGGTCAGGGCCTCGTCCTGATCGTGGGTCACCATGATGGTGGTGAGGCCAAGCCGCTGCTGCAGGCTGCGGATCTCGACCTGCATGCTTTCCCTCAGCCCCTTGTCGAGCGCACCGAGCGGCTCGTCGAGGAGCAGCATCGAAGGTTCGATCACCAGCGCGCGCGCCAGCGCCACACGCTGCTGTTGGCCGCCGGAAAGCTGCACCGGCAGCCGGTCGCCGAAGGTGTGCAGCTGAACGAGATCGAGCGCCTGTTTAACGCGCCCTTCCCGGTCAGCCTTCGAGATGCCCCGCATTTCCAGACCGAAAGCGACGTTTTCGGCAACGGTCATATGGGGAAACAGGGCGTAGTTCTGAAAGAGCATGCCGACATTGCGGCGATGAACCGGGGTGCGCGTGGTCGGCTTGCCGCCGACCACGATTTCACCCGAGGTGGGATCGACAAGCCCCGCAATCATGCGCAGGCAAGTCGTTTTCCCGCATCCGCTCGGACCGAGAAGCGCCAGGATTTCCCCTGCCTTGACGGTAAGCGAAACATCATCGACGGCAACGACCTGACCGCTGTAATGCTTGGTCAGTCTCTCCAGGCGGACTTCTACGGATTTCATCAGCGTTCCTCAGCCGTTAAAGGTCTGGTTGTATTTTTCGAGCCACTGGGCGCGGCGCGGGATGATGTATTTCCAGTCCGGCGTGAAGAGGTTGAGCGATTCCATCTTCGCTTCCGGGTAGGCGAGGAACTTCGCCGTATCTGCGCCGAACTCGATGCCCTTGACGGAGGGGGCGCTCAGCGTCGCTTCCGAAAGCATCTTCTGCACGCCCGGATCGAGAATGCGGTTGATATAGGCAAGCGCGAGATCGCGGTGCGGTCCGCCCTTTACCAGCGCGATGGAATTGATGCCGGTGAATGCGCCTTCCTTCGGGAAGGTCATATCCAGCGGCACGCCCTTCTTGGTGTGCGGATAAACCGCCTTGGAATACTCGATGCCGCCGAAATCCGCCTGGCCCTGCGCCACCATCATCGTCTGTGCTTCCGCGTCATAGATCGAGAGCACGTTCGGCTTCAGCTCGGCGAGTTTCGCCCAGCCGGCATCGGTATCATATTGCGCTTCCTTCAGCGGCTTGCCGGTCGCAAGAGCGGCCGCCACCATCAGCATCAGAACGCTCTGGGTGTTCTTCGGTGTGTTGAGAAGCATGCGGCGGGCATATTTCTTGTCGAACATCTGTTCGTAGCTTTCGAACGGCTTGCCCGTCGTCGGATTATAGAACAGGCCGGCAATCGAAATCGCAAAACCGACGCCGAAATTGTCTTCGAAAAGATAGCGCGAATAGACGTTCTTGAGGTTGGGGATTTCGTCTGCCGGCAATTGCTCGATCAGACCTTCCTCCTTGGCCTGCGGCACGCCGACATCGTCCATCGACATCACGCTATATTGCGGATTTTCGCGGGTGGCACGCAGCGTGGCGATGTTGGCGAGCGTCGCGCCTTCGGTCGTCAGCACCCGGCACTTATATTCCTTTTCGAAAGCCGGGATCACTTCCTTCTTGATCAGTCCGCCCTGCGCCGAATTATAGACGCCGACATACATGGTGCGGTCCTGTGCGGAAGCCGCGGTGTAGAAATAGGGTGTGGCGAGCGCGCCTGCGGTGACTGTCAGGAAACTGCGCCGTTTCATGATGATGGTCTTGTCTGTCATTTCCGGTACCCCTCTTGTTGTTGATTTACATAGCCATTGCCCGGCGCAGACCCACCAGCCTGTCGAGGACGAGCACGATGGTCACCGCCAGAAGGATGATGATGGTGGACATGGTCGCGACCGAAGGATCGAAGACCGTGCCGATCTGGCGATAGAGAACGATGGGCACGGGCAGGTTCGCGGAATCCGCCAGCCACATCGAAACGGGATAATTGTCGAAAGAAACCATGAAGCAGAATATCGAACCGGAGGCGACGCCGGGCGCGATCTGCGGAAAGATCACCCGGGTGAAGGTTTTCCACCGGGTGGCGCCAAGCGTGCGCGCCGCCTCCTCGAGGCTGACATTGACGAGCTGGAGGCTGGTCAGCACCGTGCGGATCACATAGGGCGACGTCACGACGGTGTGGGCGATCAGAAGCTTCAGCTTGGTATCCATCCAGCCATAGCCGGAGAAAAGCTGCAGCAATGCCAGGCCGGTCACCAGCACGGGAAAGATCAGCGGCGAAAGCAGCAGCCCCTTCATCAACGAGCGGCCGATGAATTTTCCACGGGAGAGTGAGAAGGCTGCCGGAACGCCGAGCGCCAGTGAAAGGATGGTGGTCGCCACCGCCAGCGCCGCACTGAAGGTGAGGCCAGCGGTAAATTCCTCATTCTGCATTACCGCCGCATACCAGCGGAAGGTGAAACCCTGCGGCGGGAAGGTGACGAAATAACTGTCGGAAAACGAGATGGCGACGACGAGGATGATAGGAGCCAGGATGAAGACCATCATGGCGGCGGTGATCGCGTAAAGGACGATGGCGGAAGTGCCGGTCAGCTTGTTGTTCATGACGCGCTTGCCTTGATACGACGCCCGCCGAGCAGCCGCATCGAGACGGCGTTGATCAGAATGACGATGAAAACGAGGATGGTGGCGATGGTGGCGCCGAACGGCCAGTCATAGACCGCGAGAACCTGCTGTTCGACCATGTTGCCGAGCATCTGCGAGCCGGGACCGCCGATCAGAGCGGGAATGACGTAGGATGCCGAGGCCAGAGAGAAGACCAGCGTGAAACCCGCGACCAGACCTGGAAGGCTGAGCGGGAAGGTGATCCGCAGGAACACTTTCCATGTCGGCGCGCCCAAAGTTCTGGCGGCCTGTTGCAGATTCGGATCGATCTTTCCGAGAGCCGAGGACAGCGGCAGCACCATCATCGGGAAGAAAATGTGCAGGGAGCCGATAATGACGGCGGCATCCGAAAACAGCAGCGTCATGGGACTGTCTATGATGCTCAGATTCATCAGCACGTAGTTCAAAAGGCCGGTCGGACCGTTGCCGAGAATGAGCTGCCAGCCGTAAGCACGTACCACCACGCTGACGGCAAGCGGCGCAATCACGATCAACGTGATGATACGGGTCGTGACGATATTGCCGCGCACGAGAACGGTCGCGACCGGATAGGCCAGTATCGCCGCAAGAGCCGAGGTGATCAGGCTGATGCGGATCGTCGCCCAGAGCACCTTCTGGTAAAGATCGACCTCGAAAAACCTGACATAATGGGCAAGCGTGAAGGGGGAGCCGATCAGCCCCTGCGAATTCTGGGTCATGACGCTGAAGCTCATCAGCCGAACCGCCGGCCAGAAGAAAAAGATCAGCAGAAAGATCAGCAGCGGCAGGATGAGGATGCCGGGCGAAAACAGCCGACGCTCGAGGGCCTTCCAGCCGGAAACTCCACGGCGTGGCGGGGCATGTGGTTCCATGATCGCAATATCCGACATCTATACTCCCGTCGCGTTGAATACGGCACGAGGCATCGCTTTGAGCCGAACGAGATCGTCCAGGCCCTATGACTAGAATTTGCTGGGTGTGCTCCCTGTCGAGGCATCCGGTCTTTTGCCGGCGCCTGTCGCATATTTCTGCATTTTCGCGCCGGTTACCTCTCTGGGTAACATTGCCCGACGCGTCGTTCCCTTGTTGTTGAGCCAAGCTTAGGGGCTAAGCCAACGGGCTGCATAATATTTTATTCCTCTGAGGTCATCGCATACGCATATGGACTGCCCACCCCATTTTGGCGGCGATGCATCAAAATCCCGTATGACCTCACATCGAAGTCGTATTGGGGAAACGGCGGAAAATTCCCGTAACCTCTTTGTCATGCACTGGTGTCGCGACGATGCCTGCCTTCACCGTTACAATCGGAAATAATCCATGCCCACTATCGCCCAACGCCTTAACAACGTCACCGTGTCAGCTTCGCTCGCCATGACCCAGAAAGCCCGCGATCTCGCCGCTCAGGGCATCAAGGTCATCAGCCTGTCATCCGGCGAACCGGATTTCCCGACGCCTGCCCACGCGGTCGAGGCGGCGCATGCGGCGGCCCTTGCCGGCGACACGAAATATCCGCCAGCCGATGGAACGCCGGCGCTGCGGGCCGCGATCCAGCGGAAGTTCAAGCGCGACAATAATCTCGATTACGATCCGAGCCAGATTCTGGTGGCGGGCGGCGGCAAGCAGATCATCTTCAACGCCATCATGGCCACCTGCGACCCGGGCGATGAGGTCGTCATTCCCGCGCCGTCGTGGATCAGCTATGCCGATATCGTGAAGTTCGCGGGCGCCGTGCCCGTGCCGGTGGTTTGCCCGGAAAATAACGGTTTCCGTCTGCGCGCCGAAGATCTCGAAGCCGCCATCACACCGAAAACCAAGTGGCTGCTTTTCAACTTCCCCAACAACCCCACGGGCGCCGCCTGCTCCCGTGCGGAAATGAAGGAAATCGCCGAGGTCATGCTGCGGCATCCGCATGTCTGGATCATGACCGACGATATGTATGAGCACCTGATCTATGACGACTTCGAATTCTGCACCATCGCCGAAGTCGAGCCGCGTCTCTATGATCGTGTCCTGACCGTCAACGGCGCATCGAAAGCCTATGCCATGACCGGCTGGCGTCTCGGCTTCTGCGGCGGCCCGAAGGATCTCATCAAGGCCATCAGCAACGTCAACACCCAGAACAGCGGCGGTGTCGCAACCATCGTGCAGGCTGCCGCCGTCGCGGTTCTCGACGGCCCGCAGGATCTGCTGAAAGAGCGCGCCGATATCTACAAGACGCGCCGCGACTTCGTGCTCGGCAAGCTTTCGGAAATCGAGGGGCTCCGCTGCCACAAGCCCGAAGGCGCCTTCTATATCTTCCCGAACATTGCCGCGCTGATCGGCAAGACGACGAAGGGCGGCACGAAGATCGAGAACGATACCGATTTCGTCATGGCGCTTCTCGCCGAACATCATGTTGCGACAGTGCAAGGCGCGGCCTATGGCCTCAGCCCTTTCTTCCGGCTTTCTTATGCCACCAGCATGGAAAACCTTGCCGAAGGCTGCGCCCGCATCGCCGAATTCTGCAATGGAATGAAATAGGGAGAACAGCATGTTGGGAGGAAGTGGCCGTGTCATCATGGTTTCCGGCGCATCGCGGGGTCTTGGACTTGCGATCGCCAAAAGGCTTCACGAAGCCGGTTTCACCGTCGCGGCGGGAGCGAGAAATCCGGCCGCCGTGGCGGTAAAGGACCGGCTTTCGGCCGATCGCTACGATGCGGAAGAGGCTGGCTCGGCAGAGGCCTGGGTTGAGGCCGTTGCCGCCAGATATGGCCGGATCGACGGGCTGGTGAATTGCGCCGGCATCAACCCCAAAGTCCGGGTCATGGATGCGGGTGAAGAAAGCCTCGACCAGATGTGGCGCATCAACGTCAAGGGTCCGCTGAGGGTAACCCGCGCCGCCATTCCTCATCTCGTAAAAACCGGACAGGGCAGGGTCATCAATGTCGCTTCGCTGGCGGGACGCCGCGTAGGGTCGAATGTGGGTTATGCCATGACGAAATTCGCCGTCGTCGCCCTCACCCACGGCATCCGGCAGGAATTGTGGGACAGCGGCGTGCGTGCCACCGCCCTTTGCCCCGGCTATATCGCAACCGATATGACCGTTGGCGAAACGGAAGTCAGCCGCGAGGATATGACCCAGCCGGACGATCTCGCCGAAATGGTCGAAACCCTGCTTCGCCTGCCGAACAACCTTTCGGTGGCCGAATTGCTGGTGAACTGCCGCAAGGAAGCAATGCTTTGATCTTTTCCACGCGCGGCACCGGGAAACGGCGCTGCGCGTGGCTTTAAAACCGGCCTGACCCTTTTATTTCAGGGTCTCCGCCAGTTGCAGCAATATTTCCTTCACTGCAAGTGCCGGCTCGGAGAGCGGCGTATTGTCCGATACGCAGAAGGACAAGGTTTCCTCAATCATCGGGCTGGCGATCTGCCTCACGACGATGTCCTCATTGGATTCCGCCACGATACGGTCGGCGATGGCCTTGGGCGTTATGGTCGCGCCAAGCCCGGCATCCACGCCGCGCGCGATGGTCCTTACCGATTCCAGCTCCGCCATCACGATCAGATCCTTGCGGCTGCGGGTAAAGGCGAGATTGATGGCGCGGCGCACGAAATTATAGGTCGGCGGCAGAAGGAAGGGTAAAAACGCCAGATCGGCGACCGTGATCGGCGCATCGCCCGGTTCCACGCCGAAGCTGCGATGCACGACCAGCACGAATTCCTCACGCAACAGCGGCGTGAACTTGACACCCCGGATCGGCCCGACGCCATGGATCAAACCCATTTCCAGACGGCCGTTCATGATCATCTGGCTATAGGGCTGGCTGACGCTTTCCGTGATGTGCAGCAGAATGCCGGGATGAAGCCGCTTGGTTTCCTCCATCAGACGCAGCGAAAGCGTGGCGGCGCTGCTGAAGGGTGCAAGGCCCACGGATACCTTGCCGGAAAGCACAGCGCCCGCTTCCAGAGCCTCCGCCTGCGCCTGCTCCATCTGCCGCAAAATGACCTGCGCATGCCTGTAGACGACCTTGCCGGCATCGGTCATGACCACGCCCTGCTGGCTTCGGGTCAGCAGTTTCTGGCGGAAATGCTCCTCGATGCTTGCCAGTTGCTGGCTGAGCGCCGGCTGGGCAATATGCAGCACATCGGCCGCTCTTGTTATGCTACCCATGTCGACAATCGTGATAAACGATTTCAGGCGCCTGATATCCATCTGCTGTTGATCATCCCATTACTTGCTTGCAGGAAATAAGATGCTCAATTTGCAGACAAAGTCCATCTTCCATTTCCCCGCCGTGCCCATCGGCGCTGATGGACACGGCTGCTCAGGGCGCCCAGTCAGGCCGCCTTCAGAGACCCCCGATGCACACCTGTTCCCTGACCGAGTTCGAACTGGCCGAGCAGCCGGTTCAGCGCATCGACCTCCGTTGCCAGCGTGTGGCTTGCGGCGGTCATCTCCTCGACCATCGCGGCATTTTTCTGCGTGTCCTGATCCATCTGGTTGACGGCGACGTTGATCTGCTGGAGGCCGGATGACTGTTCCTGCGCGGATTCCACGATCGCGGCGACGTGCTGGTTGATCTCCTGCACTTCGGCAACGATGACATCGAGCGCCTTGCCGGTATCGCCGACAAGATGCACGCCCTCTTCGACCTGCTGGTTCGACTTGGTGATCAGCGACTTGATTTCCTTCGCCGCAGCGGCGGAGCGTTGGGCAAGCTCCCGCACTTCCTGCGCCACCACGGCAAAACCCTTGCCCGCCTCACCGGCACGCGCCGCTTCCACCCCGGCATTCAGCGCCAGCAAATTCGTCTGGAAGGCGATCTCATCGATCACGCCGATGATACTGGAAATTTCGTTCGACGATTTCTCGATCCGCTCCATCGCCATCACGGCCTGACGCACGACTTCACCCGACCGTTCCGCGCCGATGCGCGTGCGGGAAACCAGCCGGCCCGCCTCATGCGCACGGTTCGCGGCGTCTTTTACCGTTGTCGTGATCTCTTCAAGGGCCGCAGCGGTTTCTTCAACGGCCGCCGCCTGCTGCTCCGTTCGCCGCGCCAGATCATCGGACGCCGCCTTGATTTCATTGGCGCCGGCGTCGATGCCGGAGGCGTTTTCCGATACCCGCAGAAGCGCGTCCTGCAATTTCCCGGCCGAGCCGTTGAAATCGCCACGCACCGCGTCGAGCTGCTCGACAAAGGGATTGTCGATACGGCAGGACAGGTCGCCGTCAGCGAGCTTCGCCAGCGCATAAGCCAGGCTGTCGACGGCAAAACGGATGCTGCCCGCCTCATCGACGGCCCTGCGTTCCCGGGCCGCACGCTCTTCTTCGCCAAGCGTGCGGTTGCTCTCGGCCTCCTGTTCCAGTGAGGCCTTCTGCCGATTGTTTTCGCGCAGAACATCGAGAGAGCGGGCAAGATCGCCGATTTCGTCCCTTGTCCCGATATCCTTCAATGTCAGATGAAGATTTCCCTGTGCAATCTGGGCGGTCTCATCGATGATGTTTGCGATGCGCCCGATGAACCGCCGCGCGATGAACCATCCCGCCAGTGCCAGCAGCACGGTGGCCGTCACGATCGTCAAAGCGGCGTCACGCATCATGGCATGCAGCTGCGCAAACACCGTTTCTTCCGGTACCGAGATGATTGCGTACCATTTCATGTCCTGAGTAAGCATGACGGGCAAGGCGATGGCGAAGGACGCCGTTCCATCCTGTGCGGTGATCTCGCGCTCCGCACCGGGATTTGCAATCAGCTGGTCCCAGCCAGCGGTCTTCGCGCCGCCATCCGCGAGGCTTTTTCCCATGATCGCCGCATCCGGATGACTGATGATCTTGCCGCTGCCGCTGACGAGACTGACGAAACCCGTTCCCATGGGCCGCACCGCCGAGAGCGCCTTGCTTGTTTCATCGAGCGACAGGTCGAGGCCGGCGACCCCCTGAGGTCTGCCATCGACCATAACCGGCTTGGCAATCGAGGTAATCAGGACTTCCTTGCCGTCGATTGCATAGGAATAGGGCTCGACGACGACCGTTTTCTTCAGGGTGAAGGGCAATTGATAATAGTCGCCCGGACCTGCGGTGGCATAGTCCGTCAAAGCGGTATTGCTTATTTTGCCCCCGCTGCGCACCCAATAGGGTATGTACCGGCCGGTCGCGTCATGCCCTTCCCTGTTGGCAAAATCCGCATCCTTGCCGTCAAACGCGTTTGGCTCCCATCCGGTCCAGAGGCCAAGGATGTCGGGGTTATTGGCCAGCATGTGGTGAATGATCTGATCGGCCTTACCCCGGTCGGCATCGCCTGACTGTTTCATCGATTCCAGAACCGAGGCGAGGCTGTTGACGATATGGATCGTGCCGCCGATATTCTTTTCGGTCGCCAGGGCTTCGCTATGGGCGATCTGCCGCATACGCTCGAGATTGTTGGCCCTGGTATCCTCAATGGACCGATAAAACAGCATGGCCGAGGCCGCGATCGTCGCAAAGACGCCGCATGCGGCAACCGCAAAAATATTCCGACCCGTTGTCGATTTAAAAAGCATGTCCCATCCCCCAAAACTATGCTGCGACGGTGGCGAGAGTTACGGGTGCGTGCGCAACTGTTGGCGACCGGGCTGGAGGATGAGCTTAAGAAGTTATGTTTAAAATTTACTTTCAATTCTTTTTTCAAGCGCCATATCAAAACATCAATACTTTATAAAGTTGCAATATTGAAGTATATACAAACTATTGCGCGATATCCTCACCCCCTGCACAGATACTTTCTGTCTGCGCAGGGGCTCTGATTGATGCGGGCGCGCGATTGCGCCCTGCAGAAACCGGAGACTATTGCGGTAGCCGCAAAGCGCTCCAGAAGCCACGCAACTGTGCGGTCAATTCTGCATAGAGACCATAGCGCCGCCCATAATGCGAGACTTGCGCAGCATCCGGCCGGTAAGCATTTGCAACCCGTGTCATCGCCGCAACCGCCTCCTCATAATCAGGATAAAGCCCAATCGCCACGGCCGCGCCAATGGCCGCGCCAAGCGCGCCCGTCTCGCGGGCTTCCGCGACACGCAGGGGAATTTCCAGAACATCCGCCATGATCTGCGGCCAATGCTGGCTACGGGAACCGCCGCCGGACATCACGGCGCTTTCCACCGGCAGTCCCGCTTCACGCAGGACGCCGATATGGCGGCGATGCTCGAAACACACCCCTTCGAACAGGGCCCGCAACATGTGACCTTCGCCGTGCCATCCCGCGAGGCCGTAAAAGCCGCCACGGAATTCCGCACCCAGCCGCGAGCCGAAAATGAACGGATGGAAGAACGGATCGTCGGCGCGCGGTGTGACCGAGCCGACCAATTCGTTGCAGCGCTCGAAGGCATGGTCGCCATGGTCGCCGCGAACACGGTGCACGTACCATTCGAGGTTGGCGGCGGAGGTGGCGCTGGATTCGATATTGACATAGCGGTCACGGCCGAAGGTGGTGACCATGAAGACATCGGGACTGATGACCGGCTTGTCCGCGAAAACCTGGTTGATGCTCCAGGTGCCGGCGATGATGGAAGCTTCCCCGGCATTGATGACCCCCGACCCCATGGCGCTGGAGACCACATCGAAGAAACCGCCGATCACGGGTGTGCCTTCGGACAGCCCCGTCATAGCCGCAGCCTCAGCGGTCACATGGCCGACGATGTCAGCCGATTCCACGCAACGGGGGAAGAACGCGAACGCGTCCTCAAGATCGTAAAGTGACAGAAGCTCGCGGTCGAGCCGCGCTTCCGGCAAGGCAAGCAACCCCGCGCCGCTGAGATCGGAAATATCATTGGCAAGGCACCCCGTCAGGCGGAAATTGACGAAATCCTTGCAGAATAGAACCGTACCGGTCCGGGCATAGAGATCGGGTGCATGTCGCTTCACCCAAGCCAGAAGGCTGGGTGTTTGCGCAGGCCATGGCCGCTGCAGGCAACGGGCCTGCAATTGCGCTCCGCTTTTCCGGTCAAGCTCGGCCGCCACATCGGCAGCACGGCTGTCGAGCGACTGGATGCCAATCAGGGGCTGTCGGTCCTTGTCCAGAAGGTAAAGACCATTGCCGTGGCCGGCGCAGCCCACGGCCAGGATGCTGCGGGGATCGACGGACGATTTCACCAGAAGCTGGCGGACCGCCTCGCAGCCGTTCCGCCACAATTCCTCTAGATCGCGCTCGACATAGCCGGGCTGGGGGAATGTCGACTGTCCGTCGATGGCGTGTTGCGCAACCTGCCGGCCTTCCGTGTCGAACAGCACGGCCTTGATGACCGTGTTGCCGACATCGAGACCCAATATGTAATTTTTGTCAGCCACGATTATAGATATCCCATGCTTCATCGCCACCCGCACCCTGATGGATGATGGCCATCAACGCCGCAACGACGGCCTTGGGATTGTCGTGCTGGTAAATATTGCGCCCGTAAACCATCCCGTTCGCACCTTCGGCCACCAGAGCCGCCGATTTCGTAAGCACGTTACGCAAGTCCTCACGCCCCCCGCCCCGCACCAGCACCGGGCACCGCGCGGCTTCGATCACCTTGTGAAAATCGCGCGGATCGCTGGTCGGATCGGCCTTGATGATATCGGCTCCCATTTCCGAGGCAAGGCGCACCAGCGTGACGATCTTTTCGGCGTCGCCATCCACCTGATAACCACCGCGCACATCATTCGGCAGCATCACCAGCGGCTCGATCATCAGCGGCATGCCGAAACGATGGCAATCTGCCCGCACGCGGCTGATGTTTTCGACGCATTGACGAAACAGCTCCGGCTCATCCGGCAGCATGAACAGGTTCACGACGACGCAGGCGGCGTCCATTTCCAGCGCACCGATGATCGGATCGTGATGGTTCTGGAGCTGCGACCACATGGTTCTGTGGCGTGTGGAATTGTAAGGGTTGCCCATGTCGATACGCATGACGAGGGCCGGCTTGTCGCGCTCCGGCCTCTGCTGCAGCAGATCCGCCTGCCCATAGGCCATCTGTATGGCATCGGGACCGGCCTCGACCAGCCTGTCCACGGTCTGCGCCATATCCTCCAGCCCGATGAGGAAGCTTGGCTCGTTGCAAACCCCGTGATCGATGGCCACATCCAGGCAGCCGCCATTGCGGAACAGCCGGTTCATGCGCGCCTTTTTCGAAATCCGCATCATCATGCATTCTCCTTGCATCTGTGTTGAAGCATTGCCGGCGTGACCCCATAAAAAGTCTCCAGCTCATGGATAAGCCGCTGTCGTTCCGCCGCCGCCTGGGTGGCCGGCCAGCCAAGCTCGCGGGCCGCAACGGCGAGGATCGCGTCGATCAGATCGGCATCGATGACGCCGGTGATGGCGAGCGTCGTGCGCCGCAGGGCGAGATCGGTCAGGTGTCGCACGTGTTCGAAGCGGATCAGCCAGACCACCTCCGCGGCCGTGATCGGCGATTTTTCTGAAAGCCGCACATCATCCGCACGATCCCGGCAAAAGCCCATCAGATCGAAGGCGCGGGAGCCGTAAGCCAGAGCCAGATGCTCCGCCCGGTCTCCGGCAATCGAAAATTCCTCCAACAGCAAGGCGGGCAGGCTGCTGGCACCGGTGGGAAAATTCCTGCCGCCGCCGATCGGGCGCTCCATGGTGCCGGTCAGCCGCCGGCGTCCAAGAAAGGCCAGAACCTCGTCAGTCACCTGCTCGCCAAAAGCCCTGAAAGTGGTCCACTTGCCGCCGATCATGCAGAGCTGCGGCGGATCGCCCGCAACGCGATGGATGAAATGGCTGCGGGAAATTCTTCCGGTAAAGGCGGCATCGCTGCGCGGCAGCGGACGTATGCCGCTGAAACTGAAGACGATGTCGGAATGAGTAATGGCAATCTGCGGAAAGACCTGCCGGATGGCGTCCAGAATATAATCCCGTTCCTCGGGCTCGCAGCGCACCCGCTCGGGGCGATCCACCTTGATATCGGTCGAACCTGCGAGAACCCGGCCGAGATAGGGAAAAAGGATACAGACGCGATTATCGTCGTTCTCGAAGAAGATCATATGGCCGTTCAGGGCCTTCAAAAGCGCCTCGTTGGCAATGATCAGATGCGATCCCTTGGTTCCGGAGACGGTCGGTTTTGCTGTCTCCGCCGGGGGTGCAGCCAGCGCGCCAATCGTCTCGTCGATCCATGCGCCGGTCGCATTGACGACGATCCTTGGGCGGATGGGCAAGGCTTCATCCATGCCCTCCAGCCGAAGACGATACTCGTCGCCAATACGGACAAGCTCCGCATAGTTGAGCGCAATGCTTTGCGGCGCATCGGCACGGGTGTCGATCAAAAGCTCCAGTGCAAGCCGTTCGGGCTGGCTTATCCACGCATCGTAATAGGTGGCCGAATATCTGATCTCCGGCGTCAAATCCGGCCAATGCTGCAAAGTCCCGGAAGCGCCGCGAAACGCATGACGGGGCAGGATACGGTTTTTGCGGGTGACGAAATCATAGAGCAACAGACCCGCCTTGATGGCGAGAGCGCCCCGGCTTGCGGGTTTTCCGCCGGAGCCGGCAAAGGTTGCTGCCGCATTGAACAGGCCGCTGAAAGTCGAAAAGATCGGGATCGTGGTCGGCAGCGGATGAACCATATGCGGCGCGAGCCTGAGAAGCGCATCCCGCTCGCGCAACGATTCTGCCACGAGGCCGAATTCACCGTTTTCGAGATAACGCAGGCCACCATGGATCATGCGTGAGGGCGCGGCGCTGCAACCGGAGGAGAAATCGTTGCGCTCCACCAGCAGCACCCGCAGCCCCTGCAAGGCGAGATCGCGATAGGCGGCAATTCCGTTGATGCCGCCGCCGATAACGACGGCATCGAAATCACCATCGTGCCGGATGCGGCGCAGAGCGTCCTCGCGAAAACTGGGCATAGAAATACCGTTCGCTGGCGGATGACCAGCGTCCCAATGTTGTTGACCGTTTAAAGCGACGTGAGAGACGGGACGAAAATGATGCGCTGTTCGCCTGAAGTCCCGTCTCAGCCTACATAATCAGGTATCGAGCCCCACAAGATGCTCCGCGACACCGGCACTGATGAGCGCCAGCTCACTCTCCGTGAGGCGAAGACGTGCGGCCGCGGCGTTTTCGACCGCCTGAGCCGGATCGCGCGCGCCGCACAGCGAGAATGTTATGCCCGGCTGGGCAATCGTCCAGGCGATTACCACCTGTGCGACCGAAGCTCCATGGGCGGCCGCCACCGGTTCCAGCACGCCCGTTAACCGCGCGATTTTCTGACGGTTCGCCTGGCTGAAGCGCGGGTTGCCGTGGCGCTGATCGTCTTCCGCAAAGACCCGTTCAGGCCCGACCTTGCCCGAGAGAAGACCGAGCGCCAGCGACGAATAGCTGAGGACCGAGACATCATTCTTTCGGCAAAGCGGCAGCAGCGTCGTCTCGATATCGCGCTTCACCATGGAATATTCTTCCTGAATGGCATCCAGCGCGCCGGTGGCGATATAGGCTTCGAGATCGCCGGGCGAGACGTTGCTTGCCCCGATGGAGCGGATCTTCCCCTCCTCCTTCAGCCGCACCAGAGCCCCGACCGTTTCGGCAATCGGCGTCGTGGCGTCCTGCCAATGGGTCACGTAATGATCGATATAGTCGGTTCCGAGCCGTTTCAGGCTCTCTTCGACCTCGTGCCGGATGGAAGCGGCACCGAGATAACGGTAAACGGGCTTGCCATCCTGATGGAAGAAATAGGCACCCTCATTCACATGCCAGACGAGCCCGCATTTGGTAACCAGCACCACCTTCTCGCGCCTGCCGGCAATTGCCTTGCCAACGATGGTTTCCGCAAGCCCCATGCCATAGGCCGGTGCGGTGTCGATCAGGGAAATACCCGCATCGATGGAGGCCTGGATGGCGGCGATGGATTGCCGCTCGTCGGTGCCGCCCCACATCCAGCCGCCGATGGCCCAGGTGCCAAGCCCCACGGCGGATGCGCCGATGCCGCTTCTGCCGATCGTCCGGGTCAATATTGCATTGTCCGTCACGCGGTTTCCCCTCCTTCATGATCCAGTAAATAGCCGGCTATCGCCTCGTCCACGACGAGCGAGGTCAGATAGCGGCCGGCAAGCGTGGCCGCCACCGGTCCGGCCTTGATGGCGCCTGCCGCCACACCGATGATATTCGGGCACCGGGCAAGCTGCCCGGGGTCCAGCGCTACCACGCGCGAGTTGAGATCGATGCGCGCCAGCTGTCCGTCCGCCATGGTGAGATGGGCGAGAAACTCGCCGGCAATGCCCGCATCCACCAGCGCCTGCCCGCCACGGGCCGCATCCGGCAGAAGATCGTAATAGCCGGAGCCGGGAGCCTCCACGGAGCCGATGCCGACCAGCGCCACCTGCGCCTGCCGGGCCAGATCGAAGACCTCGCGGATCGATGCGACATTCATCAGCAGATCGCGCTGTTCCTCATCCTCGGCAAACAGCGGCGCATGAACGAGCGATGCGCTGCCGCCAAGTTTCTCCGCCAGTTGCGTGGCGAGATGATTGACATCCGTATAGTGCTTGCCCTGCACGCCGCCGGTCAGCGGCACCACCCGCACATCGAAACGACGCTCCGCCTCCAGATTGTCGACAACGGCACTCACCGCCTTGCCGCCGGTAATCGCGATCACATCGCCGTCACGAATGGTTTCCAGCAAGTGGTTGGCGGCCACCCGACCCACCATCTGCAAGGCGGTTTCCGGATTATCGGAGACCGTCGGCGTCACCACCGACTGCCTGAGGCCGAAACGGCGGGTGATCTCGTTTTCGAGGTCCACCAGCCTCTGATAGGGACTGGCGATGGTGATCTTCACCATGCCTGCCTTACGGCCGGCCGCAATCATGCGGTTCACCTTGGTATGGGAAAGATTGAGCCGCTCGGCGATTTCCGACTGCTTCACACCCTCGATGAAATGCAGCACTAGGACGGAATACATCTGTCTCTGTTGATCGAAATCGTCCTTGATATCCAGCATGGTCGTCTTTCTCCAGTTACCCTCGGGCGAGCGAAGGGCGCTCAACGGCGGCGCCTGACCAGATAGTGGTCGAACAGGACCGCAGTCAGCAATATGCTGCCCCTGATGATGTCCTGCCAGTAGACAGACACATTGAGCAAGGCAAGCGAACTGGAAACCACCGAAAGAAGGATCGCCCCAAGGATCGCGCCGAGAATGGTGCCCGAGCCGCCCGAAAGGCTCGCGCCACCGATGACCGCCGCCGCAATCACGTTGAGTTCCATGCCGACGCCGAAGCTTGGCTGGGCGGAGCCGAAACGGGCCATATAGATAACGCCTGCAACACCGCACAACATCGAACAAAGCGTGGTGGTGGCAAACACCACCCGGCCGACGCGGATACCGGAATAGGCCGCGGCCTTCGGATTGCTGCCGGTATAGAACACCTTGCGGAAGGCGGTCGTGCGCCGCAGCAGCAGATCGAAAGCAACAACC
The DNA here is from genome assembly GCF_015704895.1 of Agrobacterium leguminum. Classification (GTDB taxonomy): domain Bacteria; phylum Pseudomonadota; class Alphaproteobacteria; order Rhizobiales; family Rhizobiaceae; genus Agrobacterium; species Agrobacterium leguminum. Next base: position 310,343 of record NZ_JADQWB010000004.1, read on the forward strand.
ACCACCGCGAAGATGATCAGCACCAGCGGAATGCCGCCAAGCGCACCCTGACCGATGAACTTGAATTCCGGCGGCAGGGAATAGAGCCCAAGCGGCCGCCCGCCCGTCGCCAGCAGGCACACACCGCGCGCAATCACCATGACGCCCAGCGACACGATGAAATGATGCAGGCCGATCACCGTCGTCAGGAATCCCATGGCCATGCCGATCAAGGTCGTAAGGCAGATCGCTAGCGCCGCCGCCACCCATGGGTCGACGCCATTGAGAAACAGCCAGCCAGCCGCCACCATCGCAAGTGCGGTGACGGAGCCGACCGAAAGGTCGATACCGCCAGAGATCAGCAGGATCGTCATGCCCACCACGACGATGCTTTCGATGGCGAAGACCATGGCCATGGCCCGCAGATTGTCCACGGTCAGGAAATACGGAGATATGAAGGACATCACCGCAAAAAGCGCGAGGATGATGACGATCAGCCCGGTTTCCCGCGCCTTGAGCGCCGGCTCCCACCAGGCGGTGCGGCGAACCGCCGTCTCAGCTATGCCCGAAGGTGTTTCCGATGTTGCCATTTTCCCGCTCCCTCAGGCCCTTTCCGGGCTATGCACAATATTGATCGATGCGAGCTGCATGATCTTTTCCTCCGTCATGTCGTCGCCCTCGACCTCACCCGTGATGCGCCCCTCGCGCACGACCAGCACGCGGTCGCTGACGCCGATAAGTTCCGGCAGTTCCGAAGAGATGACGACCACACCGACCCCCTCGCGCGCCAGTTCCCTGATCTGGCGATGGATTTCCGCCTTCGCCCCCACATCCACCCCGCGTGTCGGCTCATCCAGAAAGATGACCTCCGGCTCCACCGAGAGCATCTTCGCCAGCGCCACCTTCTGCTGGTTGCCGCCGCTCAGGGTCGATACCGCATCGCCGATGCTGTTCGCCCGCAATTTCAGCCGGCGTCCCAGTTCATCGGCGCGCTTCATTTCCTTGCGCCGTTCGATGAAGCCCATGCCGTTCGATACCCTGCCGATATCGAGCGCGGAGACATTCGAGGCGATGGACATATTGAGGAAAAGCCCGTCCCCTTTGCGATCCTCGGACAGATAGACCAGCCCCTCGCGGATGCTGTCGCGATAATCCTTGAGCCTCAGCGGCCGGCCGCGCAGCGTAACCTCGCCTCTCGGCTTCCCCTCCAGCCGGCAAACGGCCCGGGCGATCTCGCTTCTTCCCGCACCGATCAGCCCGGCAAGCCCCAGGATTTCGCCGCGGCGCAGATCGAAATCGACATCGAAAACCCGCTTTCCTTCATTCAGGCCCCGAACCGAGAGAATGACGTCATCCGATTTTTCATCCTCCGAAAGTTTTGGCGGGTAGAGCTTGTCGAGCACCCGTCCCACCATGCTGTTGACGACCTCCTCCGGGGAAATATCGGCAATATTCTCCGTCCTGATATGGCAACCGTCGCGCATGACGGTGATGCGGTCGCAATGTTCGAAAATCTCGGCCATACGATGCGAGATATAGATGATGGCAATGCCCCGTTCCGCCAGCCGGTGCATGATCCTGAAAAGGGTCTGGGCTTCGGTCTCGGTCAAAGCCGCCGTCGGCTCGTCGAGGATCAGGATACGGCAATCGAGTGTCAGCGCCTTGGCGATTTCGACGATTTGCTGTTGCGAAATCGACAGGTCGCCGGCCCGGCGGGTGGGATCGATATCACCGATTTCCCGCAGCACAATTGCCGCCCGCTTTTCGAGATCGCGATAGTTCATGAACCAGGAGCGGCTCTGACCCGTCTGCGACATAAACATGTTCTCGGCGACCGAAATCTCCGGGCAGAGCGCGATCTCCTGATGCACGAAACCGATGCCGAGCCGGTTCGCCGCATTGGGCGAGGAAATCTTGACCGGTTTGCCATCCAGCACGATTTCCCCGCCATCCGGCTGCAGAATGCCGTCGATGATATGCATCAGCGTCGACTTGCCGGCGCCGTTTTCACCCGCCAGCGCATGGATTTCGCCGCGCCGCAGCTCAAGCGCCGCATTGCGCAGCGCCCGCACGGGGCCGAACGCCTTGTGAATATTCGTCATGCTGAGGATGACCTCACCCATAACGCCCTCCCGAACCTGCTTCCCTTTGTGGCCGGCGAGGCGCAAACCTCGCCGGGTCCAGAGCGACGCGTCAGCGCCCCTTCATATAGTCGTTGAGATCGAAGGAAGCGGCGTTCGCTTTGGTGATGACAGCGAAACCATTGTCCATCGAAGGAACCTGCATCGGGTTGAAGCCGGAAACCTTGTAGTCGTTGAACGGATCGATCAGATCCGAATGGGCTCCCAGAAACGTGTTCATGAAACCCATGAAGCCCTGCACGCCCTGATTGGGATTGATGGACATGTAGATATTGCCCTGCTTGATATGTTCCAGCGTGGCCGGGGTGATATCCGCATGCAGGATCAGGACCTTCTTCTTCGCCTCAAGAACGGCGGCCGTCGCGCCTTCGGCCGAACCGGCTTCGGGAATCCACAGGGCACCCAGATTGGGATTGGCCTGCAACAATGCACCGACGGCCTGGTAGGCAAGGTTCGAATCCTGATTGGTCGCCTGGCGGCCGACCAGCTTCATCTGCGGATAGGTGCGCCCCATATAGTCGATGAGGGCCGTGACGCGCAGATCGTGATTGCTCTGCCCCGGATTTTCCAGAACGGCATATTCACCTTTTTCGCCGAGTTTCTTGACGATTTCATCGGCCGCGAATTTCGCCTCGGCGACATTGTCTGAGGTGATATAGGCGGTGCGCTTCGACTTCGGCGAATCCGCCGCAAAAGTCGTCACCGAAACGCCGGAGCCGATCGCCTTGTTGATCGGTTCGATAAAGGGATCGGCCTGCATCGGGTGCAGCAGGATGCCCTTCGGCTTCTTCACCAGTTCCTGCTCGAAAGATGCGATCTGCTTGGTGATGTCATATTCCGGGGTGCCGGTGAAAACGGCCTCGCAGCCGAGCGCCTTTGCGGCCTGCTTGAACCCCTCGAAGACCGGCACCCAATAAGGGTGGCTGGAAACCATGACGTTCATCACATAGGTCTCACCCGGCTCGCAGGCAAATTTGCCCGCAGCAGCGGTGGCCTGCGAACCGGCACCAGCGGCAATTGCCACGGCTAAAACACCCGCGGCAGCGGTCGATTTCAGAAAAGCCAACATATTCCCCTCCCAAGGACAATGACTTAGTCCGCAATAAATTTTATTCGATGTAATTTATTGCATGCGAATTGGGATAGCCGGAAACCGAGCGGCCGTCAATGCTGTTTGAATTTTATTTTATGATGCGAAATTTATTTCAATTCATGCGGTAGGATGGAGAATACGGCTTCTCGTAGGGGAACTTCGACGCAAACCGGCGCCGCAAGGCACGGAAGCGATGGCCGGCGCCTAATCGGCGCCGAGCAAATAGAGGATGAATTTATAGAGGACATAGGCGCCGACGACGGCGGGAAGAAAGTATATGAAGGGATGGATTATCGCCATATCGCACGCGCCCTTTCCAGATCGACTAAGTCGTTGCCAACTGAATGAAGCGAATGGCATCACCGACGGTGGAAAGACTGTCTGCGGCAGCATCGGGAATTTCGATGCCAAATTCCTCTTCGATCTCCATGACGATCTGAACGACCTCAAGCGAATCGGCATTCAGATCTTCGGAAAAATCAGCTGTATCGACTATTTTATCATCAGCTATTCCGAGCTGCTCGCCGATGATTTTTGTCACCCGGTTTCTTATCTCGGATACTGCGGTATCTGTCGGGACCGAAAAACTCACCATCTCGATTCCGACTTCCTGTTTTCCGTGCCGATGCCATCCGACATCCATCGATAGAAGGCGAAAATGCCTATCGCGAAGACAAAAAGGGATATGAGGCTACCCAGGTTCGACATTGCTCTCTCATTTCTCCCCCCGATAAAATCTAAGCTTCGGAATGAGTGACCTGCAACGAAGATTTTGTAATTTATTGTTGCCCGTAACCGACTTTTAGGCCGCTCTCTGTCTCGGAACTTTTCCGGCTTTCATGAATTGTATCCGGCTCGCAGGCGCACTCCGGTGACATAGACAAAGAAATGAATGCCGGTCCGGCACCACGTAGCGCAGACCGCTTTGGTCTGAACCAAATAGATCTACGATATCTGACCTAGCCCTGCCGAACGGGCAATGGACAGTAACCTCCAGATTGCACGCACCGAGCCCTAGGCCTTAAAACAGTTCTCCCGATGCCATTGCAAGAAATGTGGATGAGGCCTCTCGAATGGCCGAGCTGGCACGATTGCCCGGCCAGACTTGTTAATCAGATGAAAAATGCTTTCCGGATCATTGGCCTGGCGGGAAACGATAATTTCGAGGCTATCAGACAGGCCGATCAGCCCGCGGTCAAACATCCAGTGAGCCGTGCCTGAAAGGGCGATACCGTTGCTTATGATGTCGGGGCCATTTGCCTCGACAGGACGTATGTGCGCAGCGTCAACTTCTGCCCGCCCGCCGCCATTGATAAGCTTCAGGCCTGTAATTGCGCATCTCTTGTCATAAGCCTGCAAAACCAGCCGGCGAAACAGGCGGTTTCGAACAAGGCGCGAAGAGAGCATCGTGACACGCTCCCGCTCTTCCTCCAAGACGAAGGGCGTCTGAGGCTCGTCTTCGAACGCCAGTGGGCCTCCCGTTTCCTCCGGCTCACCAAGCCGCGGTAATTCCACTTCAAGCTCCGCCAATCCAATAGAGACGATGCGATTAAAATCTGCCGATGATATCGAGCGCACGGCCGCCTGCGCTCTGCCAGAAATCCGGCCCTCATCATTCAGCAACCCGCGCTCGACAATTCCATCCTGCCCACCGAACGCAACAGGATTGACAAAGTCGAGGTAGCTTCCTGGCTCGATCAAAGCCAGATACATCCCAGAAGCCTTGGGGTCGGCAATGACTTCGGCTACTTTGGCGACAGCAAAATAACCACGCGTCGCTACAACCTTGCGCGGCTCGTAATAAATGATCCAATCACCGACGCAGGCTTGCACACGTCCGAGATATTGGCTCGGAAACTGATATTGCTCCGCCGGACTGTCGTCGTAGATTGAATCTGACCGATGAATGAAAACCCCGAATCCCATGTGCGAATATTAGCATCAACGCGACGGGTAAGTGCAACCTGGTTTTGTATTATCAATCAAAATCAGCTGTGATCTCCAGATCGCATCACTCGTTTCTGAGCGTATCCGGGATAGAGTTTGGCAATAGATCGAGGCCCGACGGCGTTTGCCAAAAGCAGCGAAAATTTTCTTCACATCTCTCACGAGAGTCATTCAGCAAGCATCTTGCAATTTCGCGTGCCGCCTATAGCGGCACCATTCTCCGTGCCGGAACCAACACATCCTCGCGGCGTACCTCACTCTTGACATCCTCGCGCAAACCTTGTTTATACGCATAAGCAGCTAATACGAATTAGCAGTCGGCAGGAAACGAGGTTTCGATGGTTAGGCGCTTGACGCAACGGGACATTGCGATCTTCGCGGGGGTCAGCCAGGCGACGGTTTCGCTCGTGCTCAACGAGGCGAAATCCGCTGAGGGCCGCATCCCGCCTGAAACGCGGGAGCGTGTGCTGAAGGCCATTCGGGACACGGGTTATGTGGCGGACCCCATCGCGCGCAGCATGGTCAAGGGCGCCAACCGGATTCTGGGTGTTTTTACCTATCAGCCGGCTTTCCCGATTGCGCAGGCGGATTTCTACACGCCTTTTCTGATGGGGATAGAGGAGGAAGCGGAGAGGTTGGGCTACGACCTTCTGCTGATGACGGCTGCGGCGCGCGACGATAACGGCCGCAAGCGTATCTTCGGGGAAACGGGGCGACTTCGACTTGCTGACGGATGCCTCATTCTGGGCAGTCAGTTCGACCGCGATGAGCTGGCCCAGCTGGTTGCCGGTGACTATCCCTATGTCGCAGTCGGTCGTCGTGACGATGCCGGCGGGCCGGTGCGTTATGTTGGCGCGGATTACGTCACAGCCACGCATGCTCTTGTCCGAGAGGCGCTTGTCGCCGGGCATCGCCGCTTCGCCTTTATCGGTGCGACGGGTCCGGCGGAATCCATCAGCGACCGCTGGCGTGGTTTTCTCGCCGCAATCGAGGGCGCGGCGGAGTTGGTCTATTCCCACGAAAGCGAAAATGGCGATCCGGCCGAGCAGCTGGCTGCCGTTCGCGCCAGCGGAGCGAGCGTCGTTTTTTTTGCCGAGGTGGCCGAAGCAGTGGTCTTCGACAATCATGCCCGTGCCCAGGGGGTGAGCGTCCCCGGCGATCTTTCCATCGTGGTGCTGGGCAGCGGCACACGCACGTATACGCTCCGGTCGCAACGCGTCTTCACCTCCTATGCCATCCCCCGCGAAGAGATGGGCCGGCAGGCGACCTCCATGCTGGTCGAAACCCTTACCAGCCCCCCCGGCCCCGTACGGCAAATACTGCTGGGCTGCGACATCGTGGCGGGCGAAACGCTTGGCTCCCCAAATCAAGGCCCAACTTAAGGAAAGAGAACCTGACGTGAGAGAATACAATGCAGATATTCTTGTGGTTGGCGGCGGGCTTGGCGGCGTGGCCGCGGCGCTTGGGGCCCTGCGCAACGGCCGCAGCGTTATCCTGACAGAAGCGTTCGACTGGATTGGCGGCCAGCTGACCAGTCAGGCCGTACCGCCCGACGAGCACAGCTGGGTCGAGCAGTTCGGGATCACGGCCAGCTATCGCGCCCTGCGCACGGGCGTGCGGCAATATTACCGCGACCACTATCCGCTGACGGACACCGCCCGGGCGGATCTGACACTCAACCCCGGTGACGGCAACGTATCTCGCCTGTGCCACGAACCACGCGTTTCGCTGGCGGTGATGGAGGCAATGCTTGCCCCTTACGCGGCCGGCGGCAAGCTGACCATCCTCAAGCCCTATGAGCCGATCGCCGCAGACGTCGACGGCGACACCGTGCGGGCCGTGACGCTGCGCCATTGCAATACGGGCGATCTCATTTCCTGCTCGGCCCGCTACATTATCGACGCTACCGAACTGGGCGATCTGCTGCCGCTGACCGCAACCGACTATGTCACGGGTTTCGAAGCGCAATCCGAAACCGGCGAACCGAGCGCGCCGGCGGAGGCGCAACCCCACAATCAGCAGGCCGTCTCGATCTGCTTTGCCGTCGATCAGGTTGACGGCAATCATGTGATCGACAAACCCGCCCGGTACGACCACTGGCGTCAGGTTGCCCCCGAATTCTGGGGCGGCCCGCTGCTGAGCTGGGACTCGCCCAATCCACGGACGCTGGAGCGCAGCCGCCGGTTTTTCGATCCCAACCCGGTCGACAACGCAACACGCGACGTTGCCGACCAGCGTCACAGCGCCGGCGATATGAGCCTTTGGATATTCCGCCGTATTGCCGCCCGCCATACATTTCGGCCCGGCGCCTATGCCAGCGATATCTGCCTCGTGAACTGGCCGATGATCGATTATTTCGAGGCGCCGATCATCGACGTTACCCCCGAACAATATGCCGAGCGGCTGGCCGATGCGGCAAGCCTGTCCTATTCCATGTTCTACTGGATGCAGACCGAAGCGCCTCGCCCGGATGGCGGCCAGGGCTTTCCGGGTCTGCGCCTGCGCGGCGACATCACCGGCACGGAGCATGGCCTGGCGATGGCGCCCTATATCCGTGAAAGCCGTCGCATTCGTGCCCTGACCACGGTGGTGGAACAGGATTTGTCGCTTGCGGTGCGCGGCGATCGCGGCGCGGTGCATTATCCGGACAGCATCGGTATCGGCATGTACCGCATCGACCTGCACCCCTCGACGGGCGGCGATAACTATATCGATGTCGGCGCCTGCCCATTCGAAATTCCGTTGGGTGCCCTTATTCCCCGCCACAAAACGAACCTGCTGGCGGCATCCAAGAATATCGGCACGACGCATATCACCAATGGCTGCTACAGGCTGCATCCTGTCGAATGGAACATCGGCGAAGTGGCCGGCATGCTGGCCGCCTATTGTCTCGACAAGGGCGAGACCCCGCATGGCGTGCATGCCGATGAAAAGCGGCTGGCGGAGTTCCATACCCATATTGAACGCCAAGGGGTGGAGCGCCATTGGCCTGATATTCGCGGCTACTAGCTAATACGTATAATCTGGGAGGATTGTTCATGCGCAGGAGTATAGTGAAAATTGCAGTGGCCAGTTTTCTGGTCACATCCGGGCTGGTTTCTCCGGCTTTATCGCAGGAATTGCGGATGGCCATCTGGAGCGCCAACGAAGCTCATCTGGCCCTGTTCAACGAGATCGCCGATGAGTTCGAGGTGAGCCACCCCGGCGTCAAGATCACCTACGATTCGCTTGCCTACGAAGGCTATGCCACCACTCTGACCACCCAGATCGCCGGCGGCAATCCCCCCGATCTGGCCTGGCTGTTCGACACGACCGCGCCTGATTTCATGGCGGCCGGGGCGCTTTATCCCCTCACCGAAACCTTTGCCAATACCGAAGGTTACGACATGGGCGACTTCCCCCCAGCAACGCTCACCGCCTGGTCGTATGAAGGGGTGCAATATCTCTATCCGTTCTCGACATCGCCCTTCGGCGTCTTCGTCAACAACGACATGATCCGGGCGGCAGGCGCAAAGACGCCCGCCGAGATGATCGCTGCCGGCGAATGGAACTGGGACAATGCCATTGCGACGGCGGCAAAAGTCGCGACGACCGGCAAACAGGGATTGATCATTCGTGATTTTGAATACAAGGCCTGGGAAAACCTTGCCGAAGTCTATACCGGCTGGAATGCCTATCCCTGGTCGAAAGACACCAAGTCCTGCGCTTTTGCCAGCCCGGAGATGGTTGACGCCATGCGCTTCATCCACGATGCGATCTTCGTGAAGAAAGCCATGCCGGGACCTGGTGTTTCGGCCGATATCTTTGCCGGGGATGCGGCGATGACGACCACCCAGATCAGCCGCGCATCGCTGCTGCCAAAAGGCGACAAGGCCTTCGACTGGGATCTCGTGCCGTTGCCCACGGGGCCTGCCGGCGACTATGCCGTTACAGGTCGCGCAGGCATTGGCGTCATGGCCAGCGGCAAAAACCCCAAGCTCGCGGCGGAATTCCTGGCGTTTTTCTCCTCCAAGCCGAATGTAGCCAAGCTCGCGCGCTTTTTCCCGCCGGCACGGCAAAGTCTGCTCACCGCCGATGTCCTCGCGGCCGCCAACCCATTGCTGTCGCGCGAGCAGATAGAGGCCGTGGTCATTCGTGGCGTCGCCACCGGTCAATCGACGCAGCAGGTTCGCAATTTTGCCCGGCTGCAACAGACTGTTCGCGCTGGCCTCGACGGTCTCTGGCGACCCGATGCCGATGTCGCGGCTATCCTGCAAGCGCTTTGCAGCCGTCTTGACCCATTGCTGGCGGCCAATTGACGCTTCGCAGTCATTCGGTTTTCCGTGGATGCGAAAGGCAGAAGGAAGAAAAGCCATGACGCTTGCCCTCCAGACAGCGCAAACAGAGGCCCGGCGCGGTTTCTGGACAATGGCGCGCCGTGACGCCGCGATCGGATATCTGTTCATCGCGCCGCAACTCATCGGTATCGTCGTTTTCGTGCTCGTCCCGCTGGTACTGGTCTTCTGGTATTCGCTGCATGAGTGGAACGTGCTGGCGGGATCTTTCCGGTTCACCGGCCTTGCCAATTACCAGAAGCTGCTCAGCGATCCGGCCATAGGCGAAGTGATGGCCGTGACCGCCGTGTTCTCCGCCGGGCTTGCCCTGCTCAATATGAGCCTGGCGCTGGGACTTGCCTTGCTGTTGAACCAGAAGCTCGCCTTCATGACACTGTTCCGCACGCTGTTCTTTTCTCCTGTCGTGGTGTCGCTGGTCGCCTGGACAATCGTCTGGAGTTTCTTGCTGCAGAATAATGGCGGCATCAACGGCCTCCTGCAAATGATCGGCGTCGAGGGTCCCAACTGGCTGCGCCACCCCACGACAGCGATGATCTCGGTCATCGTCGTGCAGGCGCTCAAGAATCTCGGCCTCAACATGATCCTGTTTCTCGCAGCACTGCAGGGCGTGCCGCGGGAACTGTTCGAAGCCGCGCGCGTCGACGGTGTGCCGCGCTTCAAGCAGTTCTATCGCATTACCCTGCCGATGATCAGCCCGACGATCCTGCTCGCCTCCATCGTCACCATCGTCGGCGCGTTGCAGGTCTTTGCGCAGATCATGATCCTCACTCAGGGCGGACCGGGTTTTTCCACGACGGTTCTCGTTTATTACCTCTATCAGCAGGCCTTCCAGTTCTACCTCTTCGGTTACGGTTCGACACTCTCCATCATCCTGCTGGTCATTGTCGGCGCTCTCACCTTCATCCAATGGCACTTGCGCAGAAAGTTCGTATTCTATGAAAACTGAGCTCAGCCCACGCGCGCAGGCGCTGATCTATTTCATACTCTGCGTGCTGCTTGTCCCCTTCGTCTTTCCGACCTGGTGGATGGTGACGTCGTCGGTCAAACCCGTCAGCCAGATATTTGCCTTTCCGCCGGACATCTGGCCACGCGCCTTCGATTTTTCGTCCTATTCCGACGTTTTCAGAATACAGCCCTTCGCGCTGCAATACTGGAACTCCGCCTATATCGCCGCAATCGTCACCATCGGCACCATGGCAGTAGCGTCGATGGCCGGATATGCCTTCGCGCGCATCAGGTTCCCCTTCGCCAACGCCATCTTCATGGTGGTGCTGGTGGGGTTGCTGATCCCGTCCGAAGTGACGCTGGTTCCGCTGTTCCGGATGTTTCTCAAATGGGGCATGATCAACACACACTGGCCGCTGATCCTGGTGCCGATCTTCGGTGCGCCGGCGGTCTTCGCCACCTTCATCATGCGCCAGTTCTTCATCTCCCTGCCCGTGGAACTGGAGGAGGCCGCGCGGGTCGATGGCCTCGGCCGGTTGAAGATATTCTGGACCATCGCTCTGCCGCTTGCCCGTCCGGCGCTGGCCGCCGTTGCGATCTTCACATTTCTCGGCAGCTGGAACCTCTATCTCGAACCCATCGTCTTTCTTTCCAGCCCCGACAGGTTCACCCTGCCCCAGGCACTGACACAATTTACCGACGCCTATGGCGGACCGATGTGGAACATCCAGCTTGCCGCAGCAACGATGACCGCCATTCCCGTACTCGTCGTCTTCATCGTCGCGCAGAAACAATTCGTCGAAGGCCTCGCCCATACCGGGCTCAAAGGCTAATCGAAAGGCTGACCCATGGCACCCGTTACCCTTAGATCCGTCAAGAAAAGCTATGGCGCACTCGCCACCATCCACGGTGTCGATATCGATATTGCCGATGGCGAATTCGTTGTCCTCGTCGGCCCTTCGGGCTGCGGCAAATCCACCCTGCTGCGGATGATCGCGGGCCTTGAAACCGTGACCAGCGGCGATATCTCGATCAGCAGCCGTGTCGTCAACGAGATCGAACCGAAAGACCGCGACATCGCCATGGTCTTCCAGAACTACGCGCTTTATCCGCATATGAGCGTGGCCCGAAACATGGCATTTTCGCTGGAGCATCGCGGCGGCAGCAAGACCGAGATCGCCGAGCGGGTAAACTGGGCAGCGGAGATATTGGGGCTGACGCCATTGCTCGCACGCTTCCCCCGCCAGCTTTCCGGCGGGCAACGGCAGCGTGTCGCCATGGGCCGCGCAATCGTCCGCAATCCTCAGGTTTTTCTGTTCGACGAACCGCTCAGCAATCTCGATGCCAAGCTGCGTGTGGTGATGCGCGGTGAAATCAAGGCGTTGCACCAGCGTCTGGGGGTCACGACCGTTTATGTCACGCATGATCAGGTGGAAGCCATGACCATGGCCGACAAGATCGTGGTGATGAATGCCGGACGGGTCGAGCAATGCGGGGCGCCGCTCGAGCTTTATGACCGGCCCGCCAATCCCTTCGTCGCCGGCTTCATCGGTTCCCCGGCGATGAATTTCATCAAGGGACGACTTACCGCCGATGGCTTCGAGGCTGACGGCGTCGTCCTGCCCCTCCAGCCCGGCCCTGCCACAGGCGAAGCGATCTACGGCATCCGCCCGGAACATTTCGAACTGGTCAACCATGGCCTCACAGCAACCGTTTTATTGGTGGAGCCGATGGGGTCGGAAACGCAGGTCACAATGATGATCGGCGATCACCAGGTCATCGGCGTCTTCCGCGAGCGCGTACAAGCGCAGCCGGGCGCAACCATCCAGGTTCAGCCGGATCTGGCATCGATCCACCTGTTCGATGCCAGGACCAGTCAACGGCTCAACTAGCGGACTGCACGCCGTGACATCGCCTGAATGCAATGATCGCGGAATCGCAGCGCAAGACAGGATTCAATGATTAAAAATCACTGCTTGTGGGAGGCGTTTGGCGTTGAACCTGGGATAGACAGTATGAAATCGACGTGTCAGGTGTTGGAAAGCCGTAATCGGAGGGAGACGCAAATTCGCACGAACGCAACGCGCCGTAGTATCGGTCTGGTCCCTTCCCTCTTTCTCGCCGCCGGGCTGATATTCCAGGCAACGATGGCAGCCGGCCCGGCCCAGGCGGCGGAGAGCGTGACCGTTCCACCTTACGAACCTGCCGTCGGGACTGAGCTTCATTATCGGGTTCAAAAGACGACCGAGACCGATATGTCGCTTTGGTTCGACAAGCCGGAAGCATCATCCGTTGTCATGAGGGGCGATTTCCGTCAATCGGCAACGGTCCTGTCGCGGAACGACGAGGGGATGCGGATGAAATGGAGACTTTCCGCAGACATTCCCCCGGATGCGACGGGTGCTGCGGATTCCTATGCGATGAACGCCATGTTCCGCAATTCGCTCGCCGCTTATGGTGTCGAGGAGCTGGAATTCGACGCGGATCCGAGCGGTGCTCCGACGGCGCTTGTCGGCGCCGATCAGATCATTGCCAATATGGAAATGCTCCTGTCCACGTCCTCGTCGGATAACACGGCCTCCCGCATGCTCCAGACCGTTAAAGGTAATCCTCTTGTCGTTATCACCGTGCTTGCGCCGGAAAGCATGATCCTTGCGCTCGGGCAATCCTCCGAAGCTTTCACGACAGATATCGGGCAGGAATGGACGGTTGCGGGAAGCGAAGAACTGAAGGGGGTGCTCGTTCCGACAAGCACCGTCTGGAAACTCGAAGCCGCCGACAAGGCCCGGCAAACAGCCACATTCAGCGCGACGGTCACCTACGATCCGGCTGCCCTGCTGCAATCCCAGCAATCTTCGATCGATGGCATGATCGCAAGCTTCGCAGACCGGGCGAAACAACTGACCGATGCGCAACTGGCGCAGGCCAGAAGCGCCGGCAAGTCGCGGACTGTGACCTATGTGAATTCAACACGCGACGGCTCGACAATCGAAGTGCTGGAAAACACGGTCGCAAGTGTTGGCGGCATGAAGGTCACCGTGGGTGTGCATATCTGGCGAGAGGATCAGCCACCGGTCCTGCCTGCACCGCATGCCTGGACCGCCGAGACCCTGTCTGGCCAACGCGTTGAGCCGCTACCCAAAAACAATACGCAGGCTTCGATCGATCTGGACCAGTACCGCCCGAAGGCCGACGCCGATACCGCTTCCTCTCCCAACCAGAATGAGGGTGGCACAACCCCTGCCGACAGCGGCGGGGACATTGCACCGATTTCGCTCAAGGTCGCAAAGGTGAAAACCTCGGTCGATCCCGCTGCCGGACCTGCGGTGGAAATTGCCTTGACACCGGAAAGCGCCAAGGCCTTCGAAGATTTCACACGCGCGGCTCTCGGGCAGAAGACCCAGTTGCTGGTTGATGGAGACGTCATCTTCGAACCGGTCGTGAGAGAGCCGATCATGGGCGGCAACGTCACCATCGGTGGCCTTGATTCAGCGCAAGCTTTGGCCGTCGAACGGAAATTGTCGTCTTCCGAGGCCACGATCATTGTCCGGTTGGCGCCATAATCCTGCAAAAAGGGAAATGGCGATCGCTGCTGGTCGCCAAAGGACTCGAGCGAGGCAATAACCGGGAACGATCCGTATCTCCTCAAGACTCTCGTAATGTTAGATGCGAACCGAGGTCTCCTGCGGCGCTCATCATTTGGCGGATGCGCTCAATCAACTCATCAAGAACGGCAATTCTCTGCGCACCGATTGGCCGTATCGCGTAGTAGGACACTTCGATCTTCGGTTCGAATGGTATCGCCACCACTTCGGCACCGGCAGAACGCAGGCTGGTATGATCCACGATGCCAACGCCCATGCCCGCCGATGCAAAGTGGCAGCAGTTCAGCATTGACGTTTCCATCGTGCTTATCGGTTGGTGATCTTCGATTGAGAAGGCGCGGTCGAGTGCCAGCCTGAGCGGAGAATTGCGGCCGGGAATGAGCACTCGTTCATCGAGAAGGTCATTTGGCGTGACGACCCGGCGGGATGCCAGTCGATGATCTGCCGTCATTGCGGCAACGGCATAGGAACTGTGCAGAGGCGTGGCGTTCTTGTCCGCCATTCTGGGAGAACCGAAAACCAGCCCGAGATCGTAGCGGTTCTGGTCGACCATATCCCATATATGCCGGCTGTTTTCGACGTCGATCACCAGCGGAATATCCAGCCGGTCACCAATGGTTTCGACAATCGCCCGATGCAGGTAGGGGCGAACCAGCGACGTCACACTGCCAATGCGCAGAACGGTGTTCTTGTGCGCGCGTATGTCATCGGCGGCCTGAGCAATCTGGTCGAGGCCGAGATAAAGCCGCTCGACCTCCCGATAAAACTGTGTGGCTTCGGCGGTTGGCACCAATCTGGCGCCCACGCGTTCAAACAGCCGCATTTGAACGATCTCTTCGAGATCGCGGATAAGGCGACTGACGGCCGGCTGGGTGACGTTCATGGCTTCGGCCGCGGCAGTAATGCCACCGGTCATCATCACGGCTCGAAACGCTTCGACCTGCCTTGGTTTCAGTCTCACCTGGTTTCCTTCCATAACATTGCGGCATGGCTTAAGTACAAAATGCAATTTTTCTTTTGCCAGGTAAAACGTTAATTCGTCTTTTACCCGCAGGGAGCGCGGGTCGGACAACCTGGAGGAGTCCTCGTCATGAAGTTTTCTGTTTTCGCAGCCGCATTGGCAGCGTCTGTTTTCGCCATGCCGTTCGCGAGCGAGGCCCGGGATCTGACCGTTGGTCTGTCCGCCTCCACGACGTCCATGGACCCGCAATTTTATGTCGTCGGCCCGAACAGTGCGATGGCGCGCAACATTTTCGATGGCCTCGTCAATCAGGACGACAAGCAGCAGATCCAGCCGGCGCTCGCTGTTTCCTGGAAAATCGTCGATGACAAGACCTGGGAATTCAAGCTGCGCGAAGGCGTGAAATTCCACGACGGCAGCGATTTCACCGCTGAAGACGTGGTCGCCAGCATCAAGCGCATTCCACTTGCCTCGACCAACAGCCCAAGCTCGTTTGCCGCTTACGTGAAGGCTATAACCGAGGTCGAAGCCGTCGATCCGCTAACGGTCCGTATCAAGACTGCCGGCCCAACGCCGCTTCTGCTCAACAATCTCAGTCGTATCGCGATGCTTCCGGCCGAAATGGAAAAGGTTACGACGGGCGAAATGAACACCGGCAAGGGTGTTATCGGCACCGGCCCGTTCAAGTTCGTTTCCTGGTCGCCGGACGACAATGTCGTTGTTGCGCGCAATGATGCCTTTTGGGGCGAAAAAGCTGCCTGGGACAAGGTGACCTTCCGGGTCTTCAAGAACCCGAGCGCGCGCGTTGCCGCCATGCTTTCGGGCGATGTCGACATGATCGAAAGCATCCCAACGGCCGATACCCGCCGGCTTGAAGCATCCGACAAGCTCAAGGTCGTCAACATTGCCGGCAACCGCATCATGTATCTGCACATGGACCAAGCCCGCGAAGAATCGCCTTTCGCCAAGGGTCCGGATGGCAAGAACCCGCTCCTGAAACCGGAAGTGCGCCGCGCTCTATCCCTGTCGATCAACCGCGAAGCGCTGGTCGACCGCATCATGGACGGGCAGGGCGTGCCGGCCGGCCAGGTCGTGCCGGAAGGTTATTTCGGTTACGATCCGGCCATCAAGGTCGATGCCTATGACCCGAACAAGGCTAAGGAACTGCTGGCGAAAGCGGGTTATCCCGACGGTTTCCAGCTGACCTTCCATGCATCGAACGACCGTTATCCTAATGACAGCAAGGTTGCGCAGGCTATCGGCCAGTTCTTCAGCCGCGTTGGCGTGAAAACGGAAGTCGCAACGCTGCCGGGCAGCGTCTATTTCACACGCGCCTCGAACCTCGAGTTTTCGTTCATCATGGGCGGCGCCGCCGTCGAAACAGGTGAGGCTTCGGGCGTTCTTGGACCGATCCTCGAGACCTACGGCGAAAAGGCCGGTCAGGGCAATCGCGGTCGTTATTCCAACCCGGAATTCGACAAGGCCCTGAACGAAGCCCGCTCGACGCTCGACGACGCCAAGCGTGAGGAACTTCTGAAGAAGGCCACGGAAATCGCGATGACGGATCTCGGTGTCATTCCGGTTTTCTATCTCGCCAACACCTGGGCGGTGAAGAGCGATATCAACTATGCGGGTCGTTCCGACGGTTACACGCTTCCCTATTACGTGAAACCGAACTGATCGAAAAAAGGAGCAATCCACCATGTCTTTCAGCGGTGTATTTCCCTATCTCGTTTCCCCGGTCGATAGCGCCGGCGAGGTGATGCCAGGTGTGCTGACGGATCTGGTGGACCACCTCATCGACGCGGGCGTGCATGGTCTGACGCCGCTCGGCAGCACCGGTGAATTTGCCTATCTCTCCCAGGAGCAAAGACGCCGCGTCGTCGATACCGTGATCTCGGCCAATCGCGGCCGGGTTCCCGTTGTCGCCGGCGTGGCGTCGACTTCCACTGCCGACGCCGTTGCCCAGACGGAATATATGGTCGCGGCCGGTGCGGATGGCATTCTGGCGATCCTCGAAGCTTATTTTCCGGTGAGCGACGAGGGTGTGGAAGCCTATTTCACTGCGATCGCCAGGGCGGCCAAGGGCCGCCCGGTGGTGCTCTATACCAATCCGCAATTCCAGCGTTCCGATCTTTCGTTGCCCGTTATCGAGCGACTGAGCCGGGTCGATAATATCCGCTACATCAAGGACGCCTCGACCAATACGGGGCGCCTGCTTTCCATCATCGAGCGGACCCGCGGCCGGATGGAGGTGTTTGCAGCCTCCGCGCACATCCCGGTCTGCGTGATGATGATTGGCGGCGTGGGCTGGATGGCCGGTCCGGCCTGCATCGTGCCCAAGCAGAGCATTGCGCTCTATGAGGCGGCCAGGGCCGGTGACTGGACGCGTGCGATGGACCTTCAGCGACCGATGTGGAAGGTCAACGAGATTTTCGCGAAATATTCGATCGCCGCCTGCATCAAGACGGCGCTCGATCTGCAGGGTTTTGCCGTCGGTGCGCCGATGCATCCGCAAATGCCGCTCGGCGAAGCCGCGCGAGCGGAAATCGCCAGTGTGCTGCGCGATGTCGGCGCGCTCTGAGTTTTCTGATCCCACACATTGAAGGCATTGAGAATGAAGCCGATTTCGATCATCGTCGATTGTGATCCCGGTATCGATGACACGATTGCCCTATTGACCGCATTCGTGTCGCCGGAACTTAAGATTCTGGGCATCACGCCGGTCTGTGGCAACCAGCCGCTGGAGCGCACGGTGCGCAATGCGCTGCAGGTCTGCGAACTCGGCAATCGTGCCGACATCCCGGTCTATGCCGGCTGCTTCCGGCCGATGCTGCGCGAGCCGATCCATGGCCAGTTTCATGGCAAGACCGGTCTCGGCAACACCGTATTGCCGGAACCGGTGAAGAAGGCGGAAGAGACGTCCGCCGTCGATTTCCTGATCGACGCGCTGGGCAAGGCCGCCGAACAGGGCGAGCGTATCACGCTCTGCTGCCTGGGACCGCTCACCAATGTCGCGGTTGCCTTGCGCATGAAGCCACAGATTGCCGAAGGCATCGAACGCATCGTCATGATGGGCGGCGCTTATCGCGAACCGGGCAACCGCACCATGACCTCGGAATTCAACGTTCTGGCCGACCCGCATGCCGCACATGTGGTGTTTTCGAGCGGAATTCCGCTTGTTGCCCTGTCGCTGGATGCCACGCATCAGGTCATGTTGAAGCCGGAGCATGTCGCCGAATTTTCGCGTGTCAGCGGCCGTATTTCCGAAACATTGGCCGAGTTGATGGCGTTTTGGGATCGCAACGATGTGCGCCGTTATGGTTCGCGTGGCGGCCCGCTGCACGATCCCCTGGTCATGGCCTATATTCTTGCGCCACATCTGTTCGAAACCCAGAGGGCACGCGTTTTCGTCGAGTATGAAAGCGAGCTTTGCATGGGCCAGACGATTGCCGACTGGTACGGCAAGAGCGGCCTGGAGCCGAATGCCGACATCGTCACCAAGGTCGATGCGGAAGGCGTGATCGCTTTCTTCCTCGAGCGCCTGTCGCGTTATGCCGAAAAGGTCGTCGCATGAAACCCCACAAGGTCATCATCGATGCGGATCCGGGCGTGGACGATGCCGCCGCCATTCTGATGGCGCTTGCCTCGCCGGAAATCGAGGTTCTGGGACTGTCCATTGTCGCCGGCAATGTGCCGCTTCGCGATACGGTCGCCAATGCCTGCAAGCTGGTCGGCGTGAGCGGACGGCGTGATGTGCCGGTTTATGCCGGTGCCAGCGGTCCGCTGGTGCGCGAACAGGTCTATGGGAAATACGCCCGCATCGGCGCTTTCGACGATACGCTGGTCAAGGCCGGCGATATCGTTGCGGCGGAAGAAAACGCGGTGCGGTTCATCGTCCGCACGGCGCGGGCGGCGGCAGCGGCAGGCGAGCCGGTCACCATCTGCGCTATCGGGCCGATGACCAATGTGGCGCTGGCGTTGATCCAGCATCCGGACGTTGCCCGCGGCATCCGCCGGATCGTTTCGATGGGGGGCGCTTTCACCGCACTTGGCCATCGCACGCCATGGGCCGAATTCAACGTCTATGCCGATCCGCACGCCGCCGAAATCGTCTTCCAGTCCGGCGTTCCGATTGTGTTGATGCCGCTCGACATGACCTTCCAGGCGCTGTTTACGGCCAAACATTTTGAACGGTTCCGTGCCGGCGGCGAAGCGGGCGATGCCCTTTTCAATCTTTTCTCGACCTTCGACCGCAGTGACGTCAAACGTTTCGGTCGACCGGGCGGACCGATCCACGATGCGACGACGATCGCGTGGCTGATCCGACCTGAATTGTTCACCAGCCGCGAGGCTTTTGTCGGCGTTGAGGTCACCGGCCTCACGATGGGTTACACCTATGCCGATTTCTACAAGAAGATGGACCGGGCGGCGAACACCACCGTCGTCACCGATGTCAACGAGGCCGGTTTCATCGAATTGCTGATCGAGCGCATCGCCCGCCATGGCGGTGCAGCGCTCGGCAGAAAAACCCTGGGAGGCTCAAGCTCATGCGCGGATATCTTCTAAGCCGGTCGCTACAAACCGTGCTCACGCTTTTTGTCATGTCGGTTCTGGTCTTTGTCGGCCTCTATCTCGTCGGCAATCCGGTTGACGTTCTGCTGAGCCCGACTGCGACACCGGCGGAACGCCTGCAGGTCATCCAGTCCTTCGGCCTCGACAAGTCGGTTTGGGAACAATACTGGCTGTTCCTCACGCAAGCGCTTTCCGGCGATCTCGGCAATTCCTTTGTGTTCAACCAGCCGGCGCTGACCCTGATTTTGAACCGCATGCCGGCAACGCTGGAACTTGCCTTCGTCGCGCTGTTCATGGCGCTTGTTATCGGCATTCCGCTCGGCGTTTATGCCGGCCTCAAGCCGAAGGGCTTTATTTCCAAGTCGATCATGACCTTCTCGATCCTCGGTTTCAGTCTGCCGACGTTCTGGATCGGGCTCGTCATGATCATGCTGTTCAGCGTCTATTTAGGCTGGTTGCCCGCATCGGGTCGCGGTGAGACTGTCAACGTCCTTGGCGTGCCGCTCAGCCTCTTCACGTTCGATGGCTTGACGCATCTGCTGCTGCCGGCCTTCAATCTGGCGCTGTTCAAGATTTCGCTGGTCATCCGTCTTACACGCGCCGGCGTGATGGAAACCATGCAGCTCGATTTCGTTCGTTTCGCCCGCGCCAAGGGTCTGCCGGAACGCCGTATCGTCACCGTGCATGTGCTGAAGAACACGCTGATCCCGTTGATCACCGTCATCGGTCTGGAACTTGGCTCGCTGATCGCTTTCGCTGTCGTCACGGAAACGATCTTTGCCTGGCCGGGCATGGGCAAGCTGATCATCGACGCCATCGGCGTTCTCGACCGTCCCGTCATCCTCGCCTACCTGATGATCACCGTGGTGATGTTCAGCATCATCAATCTTCTGGTCGACATTCTGTACTCCATCGTCGACCCCCGCGTTCGCCTTGAGGGGAATTCGTGATGACCGACAACAACAGCTCGACCGTTTCGGTTCATGCCGCCGCAAACAGCGGCGCGAAACCCACCTCGCGTTCCCCCGCACGGGAGGTTGTCCATGCGCTGCTGCACGACAAGCTCGCGCTCGTCGGCATCATACTGGTGACGATCTTTATCGTGGCTGCCATCTTCGCACCGGTCATCGCGCCGCAAAACCCGTATGATCTGGCTCAGCTCGACATTCTCGACGGTCGCCTGCCACCGGGTTCGGAAAGCATGTCGGGCATGACCTATCTGATCGGCACCGACACGCAGGGTCGCGACCTGTTCAGCGCCATTCTCTATGGCCTGCGCACCAGTATCCTCGTCGGCCTCTCCAGTGCGGCAATCGCGCTCGTCATCGGCGCATCGATCGGCCTCACCAGCGCTTATGTCGGCGGCCGGCTGGACTCGGTGCTGATGCGTATCGTCGATATCCAGCTCAGCTTCCCCGCGATCCTGATTGCGCTGATTTTCCTCGCCATTCTCGGCCAGGGCGTCGACAAGATCATTCTGGCGCTGGTGGTGACGCAATGGGCTTATTATGCCCGCACGATCCGCGGTTCGGCGCTGGTCGAGCGCAAACGCGCCTATGTCGATGCCGCCCGCTCGATGGCGCTGCCGGACCGCAACATCCTGTTCCGGCACATCCTGCCGAACTGCCTGCCGCCGCTGATCGTCGTCGCCACCATGCGCGTCGCTTATGCCATCATGCTGGAAGCAACGCTTTCCTTCCTCGGCATCGGCCTGCCGGTGACGGAACCGTCCCTTGGTCTGCTGATCTCGAACGGCTTCGAATACCTGCTTTCCGGTGATTACTGGATCAGCCTATTCCCGGGCATCGCCCTTCTGTTGCTCATCGTCGCGATCAACCTGATCGGCGATTCCCTGCGCGACATCCTCAATCCGCGTCGTGAGGGCTAAGATCATGACCAATCCAATTCTTTCGATTTCCAATCTCAACACGGCCTTCCGCGTCGGTGGTGAGTGGCGCAATGTCGTGCATGATGTCAGCTTCGATATCGCGCCGAAGGAAACCGTCGCCGTTGTCGGTGAATCCGGTTCGGGCAAGAGCGTCACGGCGATGTCGATCATGCGGCTTCTGTCGCCGGGCAATTCGCGCGTGGCCGGAAAGATCGAGTTCGAGGGCAAGGATCTTCTGTCGATCCCGCTTGAAGACATGCAGAAAATCCGCGGCAATCGCATTGGCATGATCTTTCAGGAGCCGATGACCTCGCTCAACCCGGTGCTGAAGATCGGTGCGCAGATCACCGAGGTCCTGCGCCAGCATCGCGGCATGACGGAGACCGAAGCGCAGGCGGAAGCCGTGCGGCTTCTGGAAAAGGTCCGCATTCCTTCGGCAAAGTCGCGGCTTAACGAATACCCGATGAACTTTTCGGGCGGCATGCGTCAGCGTGTCGTTATCGCGATTGCGCTTGCCTGCGACCCCAAGCTGCTGATCGCCGACGAACCGACGACGGCGCTCGATGTGACCATCCAGGCGCAGATCCTCGAACTCATCAAGACACTACAGGAAGAGGAAGGCATGTCCGTTCTCTTCATCACCCATGACATGGGCGTTGTTGCGGAAATATCCGACCGTACGGTGGTGATGTATCGTGGCGAACAGGTTGAGACCGGCACGACGCATGATCTCTTTGCCGGCGCCAAACATCCCTATACCCGCGCGCTGTTGTCGGCAGTACCGCAGCTTGGCTCGATGACCGGCAAGGATCGCCCGTTGCGCTTCCCGCAGGTGGACATGGCAACCGGGGAGATTCAGCCGGTCAAGCCGACCGAGGATACGGTCAAGCGCAATCACCCACCGATCCTCAAGGTCGACAACCTGATTACGCGCTTTCCGATCCGGAAGGGCTTCCTGCGCAAGACCATCGGCTGCATCCACGCGGTCGAAGGCGTATCGCTGGAACTGCGTCAGGGGGAAACCCTGTCGCTGGTCGGCGAATCCGGTTGCGGTAAATCTACCACCGGCCGCTCGATCATTCGGCTGACCGATGCGGTATCCGGTGAAGTACAGATCGGCGGCAAAAATGTACTCACGGCCGGCAAGAGCGATCTCGCCGATATCCGCCGCGAAGCGCAGATGATCTTCCAGGACCCGTTCGAAAGCCTCAATCCGCGTATCCGCGTCGGCCAGGCGATCGCCGAGCCGATCATCACCCATGGTCTGGCGCCAGCTTCGCAAGCGCGTCAGCGCGTTGGTGACCTTCTGGAACGTGTCGGCCTTTCCGCTTCGATGGCGGACCGCTTCCCGCACGAATTTTCCGGCGGCCAGCGTCAACGCGTCTGTATCGCCCGCGCCCTTGCGCTCGAACCGAAGCTCCTGATTGCCGACGAGTCGGTGTCCGCGCTCGATGTCTCGGTCAAGGCGCAGGTCATCAATCTGATGCTCGACCTTCAGGAAAAATACGGCCTCGGCTATCTCTTCATCAGCCATGACATGGCGGTTGTCGAGCGCATCAGCCACCGCGTCGCCGTGATGTATCTCGGAGAGATCGTCGAAATTGGCCCGCGTCAGGCCGTCTTCGAAAACCCGCAGCATGAATATACCAAGCGGCTGATGGCGGCGGTCCCGATTGCCGATCCCTCGCGCCGACAGACACGCCGTATCTCCAACGACGAGATCAAAAGCCCGTTCCGCGCTGCCGATTATGTGCCGCCGAAGCGGACCTATGAAGAAGCCGGCGAAGGCCACTTCGTTCAGATCGCTTAAGGAAACCGCGTCATGATCATCACCTTCGGCTCAATCAATGTCGACTTCGTTTATGAGGTCGAGGACATGCCGCAGCCGGGCCAGACGCTGCTTGCCAAAGGTTTCCGCACGGAAGCCGGTGGCAAAGGCGCCAATCAGGCGCTTGCAGCGGCCCGGGACGGAGCCGAGGTGGTAATGGTGGGTGCGGTCGGGCAGGATGGTCTGGCCGAGATCGGCTTGCAGAACCTGAAGACGGCAACGGATATCAGCCGCGTCGCCTCTCTTGGCGAACCGACCGGCAATGCCTCGATCCATATCGACGCCAAGGGTCGGAATATGATTGTGGTGGCGGCTGGCGCCAACCTCGCGGTTTCTTCGAATTGCGTGGAGGAGGATCTGTTGCAGCGGGCCAATGTCGTGCTCATGCAAATGGAAAACGATGTGGCCGAAGTGGAAAAGCTCATCCGCCGCACGCATGCCTCAAGGGCCACCTCGATCCTCAACCTCGCACCGGCATTTCCTTTGTCGGAAGAAGTTCTGTCTTTATGCGATCTGATTGCCGTCAATGAAGACGAAGCCGAGGCTTTGGCGGGTTGGCTCGGTTGCGATGCATCGGCAGAGGCCTTGTCTGTGCGTCTTGGCACCGGCGTTCTGCGCACACTCGGCGGGGATGGCGCGGAAGCCTGCGCGTTTGGCGAATATGTTCGTATCGCGGCCATGTCCGTCGACGTAAAGGACACAACGGCAGCGGGCGATTGTTTCGTCGGCGTGTTTGCCTCAGGACTTGACTCCGGCTTGCCGCTGAAGGCGGCGATGCGGCGGGCGTCGATCGCTGCGGCGCTGACATGCTCGCGAAAAGGCAGTCAGAGCAGTATTCCCGAGCGGGGGGTTACGGATTCCGTCGAAAATAGATGCAACTAACCTGGCCGCATGACGTTGCCGCTCTTTTTTAAGTGGTTCAGGGCCAGAGAAGGCCTGCCACGGCCGTGCTATAATCTATGGTGCCGCCTCCACTGAAAAAGCAGATTTGATGAGTGTTTCGGTATATTCAGCCGTCGGATTGTTGAATATGGCATCCGTTTCCCCTTCCTCCACAATCTTCCCGTTTCTCATGACGATGACGTAATCCGAAATCGCCTTGATGACAGAAAGATCATGGCTGATGAAGATGTAAGAAAGGCCATGCGTCTTCTGCAAATCACGCAGTAGATCGATAACTTGTCCCTGAACGGATCGGTCCAGTGCGGATGTCGGTTCGTCGAGAATGACGACATCCGGTTTGAGGATGATCGCGCGGGCGATTGCGATACGCTGACGTTGTCCGCCCGAGAACTCGTGAGGGTAACGGTTGCGAGCGGCGGGGTCGAGACCGACTTCTTTCAGTGCTTCTATTGCCCGCTTGTCCCGTTCCGCTCGGCTCAGCCGTTGCTCATGCACAAACAGGCCTTCCGTGATGATCTCTCCGACCGTCTGTCTTGGCGAAAGCGAGCCATAGGGGTCCTGGAACACGAGCTGCAGACGCCGCCGCAATGGCCGCATTGCCTTCCGATCAAGTCCGGTAATTTCCCGCCCGCCGAAGAAAATGCGTCCATCTGCCACAATTAGACGCAGAAGCGCACGACCGAGCGTAGACTTGCCTGACCCGGATTCACCGACGATGCCTATGGTCTGTCCCTGGTGAAGGTTGACATTGACGCCATCGACGGCTCGGAACCTGCGAGACTTCGACAGGAAGCCACCAGGAATCGTATAATCGATCGTCACACCCTGGCCGGAGAGGACGACCGGCGCCTCTGCACTAATGGCCGGCTTGTGCCCGCTGGGTTCCGCATCGAGAAGCATTCTGGTGTAGTCCGCCTGCGGGCGATCGAAGATATCTTCCGTCGTACCGGACTCGACAATCTCCCCACGGCGCATGACAGCCACGCGATTGGCAAAATGGCGGACCACGCCAAGATCGTGCGTGATCAGGACGATGGCCATGCCGAAGCGTTGTTGCAAGGACTTCAGAAGGTCGAGGATCTGCGCCTGGATCGTCACGTCCAGCGCAGTGGTCGGCTCATCCGCAATCAGAATATCCGGTTCATTCGCGAGAGCCATGGCGATCATGACGCGCTGGCGCTGGCCACCGGAAAGTTCGTGGGGATAGCTGTCTATGCGCCGCTCCGGCTCGGGAATTCCCACGAGCTTCAGCAGTTCGAGAACGCGGGCGCGCGCTTCTTTTTTGCTGCCGCCCCTGTGGTGAAGGATCGGTTCGGCGATTTGCGCGCCGATCCTGTAGAGAGGATCGAGCGAGGTCATCGGCTCCTGGAAAATCATGGTGATTTTCGCACCCCGGATATTGTTCAGCTCGCCGACCGGCAGACCGATCAGCTCTCGTCCGCGATATTTTGCCGAGCCTTCAATAACGCCGTTGGATGCTAGCAGCCCCATGATGCCCATCATGGTCTGGCTTTTGCCGGAACCGGATTCTCCGACAACGGCAAGCGTTTCGCCCGGCTTGACGTCAAGATCGATGCCCTTGACGGCTTTCACCGTGCCGTCCGGCGTTGTGAAATCGACCTTGAGATTACGGACGGTGAGGATGGTTTCAGATGTCGTATTCATGTCAACGATCCTTGGGATCGAGTGCATCACGCAACCCGTCACCCACGAAATTCAGCGAAAACAGGGTCAGCACGAAGAAGATCGCCGGAAATATCAGTAGCCAGGGGGCCGATTGGATATTGTTGGCGCCTTCGGAAATCAGCGCACCCCAGCTCGTAAGCGGCGCCTGCACGCCAAGACCGAGGAAGGAGAGGAAGCTTTCCAGAAGAATGACTTTGGGTACGACGACCGTGACGAACACGACGACGGGCCCGATCGTATTCGGGATGATGTGACGGCGGATGATCTGCCAGTCGCTCAAACCCAAAGCCTGTGCGGCGCCCACAAATTCCCGCCGTTTCAAGGCAAGCGTCTGACCGCGGACGATACGCGCCATATCCAGCCATTCCACCGCACCGATGACCAGGAAGATCAGGATGAAGCTGCGGCCGAAAAACACCACCAGGACGACCACCAGAAAGACGAAGGGCAGCGAATAGAGGATTTCGACGAAACGCATCATCACATTGTCGACACGCCCCCCGATATACCCCGCGGTTGCGCCGTAAAGCACGCCGATCCCGAGTGAAACGAGGCTGGCCAGAACGCCGACGGCGATTGAGATTTGCCCCCCCAGCATCACGCGCGCCAGCATGTCGCGACCGTTGGAATCGGTGCCGAAGAAGAAGTATTCGCGGTTGACGTCGCCTTCCAGCTTCAGCGTTCGGCCCTCATCTTCGGTGGCGACGACCTTCGTGTTTTCGAATTCGTTGGCGCGGTCGAAATAACGTGTCGTGCGCGGGTCAATCAGGCTGCTGGAGGTGACGGTTGCCGTGAAGCTTTGCCCTTCGACGGAGAATTCCCTCAGCTCCACGCGCGCCCGGCTGGCAACGCCCTCCATCACGTCTTGCAGGTTGTTCACATCCGGGCGCGGCTCAAGGCTCGGCGGGACGGAGACATAGGACGAAAACACCTGATCATAGGTGTGCGTGAGGAAATGCGGACCGATGAACGAGAAAAGCGTGATCAGCAGCAGCATGACGGAACCTGCCATGGCGGCCTTGTTTCGTCTGAAACGCAGGGCTGCCAGCTGGAACAGGCTTCGGCTTTTTACCAATGGTTGAGGGGCAATATTGCCGGGGATATCAGTCATGTCTGACCCTCGGATCGAGCAGGCCGTAGAGAATATCGACCACGAGATTGAACAGGATGACAAAAATGGCGACGAGAACGACGGTTCCCATCACCAAGGTATAGTCACGATTGATCGCACCAAGAACGAAGTAGCGGCCGACACCCGGGATAGTGAAGATCGTCTCGATGACTGCCGAACCTGTCAACAGCGCTGCGGCGCAGGGAGCCAGATAGGAAACTACCGGAAGCATCGCCGCGCGCATGGCGTGGAATACCACCACGTTGCGCGCCGGAAGGCCATAAGCCTTGGCGGTGCGGATGTGGTCCATCCGCAAAGCCTCGATCATTGCGCCGCGTGTCAGGCGCGCGATGACCGCGAGCTGCGGCAAAGCGAGCGCGATCATCGGAAGGATGAGATATCGCAGCGATCCGTCGCCCCAGCTGCCGGCGGGCAGAAGACCGAGTATGACGGCAAAGACAAGCGTGAGAACCGGTGCGACAACGAAGTTCGGCACGGTAACGCCAACCGTCGAAATCGACATGATCGAAAAATCGAAGGCACTATTCTGCCTCAGCGCAGCCAGAGTACCGGCAAGAACGCCGCCGACCAGCGCCAGCAAAAGAGCATAGCTGCCGAGTTCCAGCGAATAAGGCAGACCCTTGCCGATCAATTGCGCGACGGTATTGTCCTTGTAGACGTAACTCGGACCGAAATCGCCGGTGACGGCGTTACCGAGATAGATGAGATACTGGCGCCATAATGGTTCATCCAGATGATAGGTTCTCATCAGGTTTTCCATCGTCTGCGGCGGCAGGGGACGTTCAAGATTGAACGGACCGCCCGGTGCGAAACGCATCAGGAAAAACGAAATCGTGACGACGATAAACAACGTCGGCACCGCACTCGCCAAACGGCGCAGGATAAACGAGATCATGCTTTTTCGGGCTCCGGCATGGCACGGTGGCGTGAGCCACCGTGCCGACGCTGCTTATTCGGAAACGCTCAGGAAGCGGCTGAGGTGTGCGTTGGCAGCATTATCGACCCAACCCTTGACGCGGTTGGAAACCAGCCAGAGATCGGCCTGCGTCAGAAGCGGAACAACCGGCTGTTCCTTCATGAGGATGGTTTCTGCCTCATGCAGCAGCTTGGAGCGAGCGGCAGGATCCTTCTCGTCGTAGGACTTCTGCATCAGCGCGTCGTATTCGGCGTTGTTGAACTTGGAATAGTTGAAGGTCTTGTTGGAAGATACCGAAAGCGCCAAGAAGTTTTCGGCATCCGCATAGTCGGCAACCCAACCGGCACGCGCCACGTTGAATTTGCCGCCTTCCTGAAGGTAGCCATAGTGCGAGGCGACGTCGAGGTTCACCAGCGACACCTTCGCGCCGAAGGTGTTTTTCCACATATCAGCGATAGCCGTCGCGACGCGTTCATGGTTCGGGTTGGTGTTGTAACGGATTTCGATGGAAAGCGGCTTGCCGCCCTCACCGTAACCAGCGTCCTTCATGAGCTTAAGGGCTTCGTCTTCACGATCAAGCTGAGACAGCGTGGCAAAGTCGGCCTTTGCCGGCTCTTTGTAGGAATCCATGCCCGGAGGAACCATGGAGTAGGCCGGAATCTGAGAACCGCTATAGATTTCCTTGGCGAGGAAATCGCGGTCCACCGCCATGGAGAGCGCCTGACGGACACGGACGTCATTATACGGCGCTTCGCGGGTATCGAAGGTGTAGTAATAGGTGGCAAGCGTCGGCGAAACGTGAACCTGTTCGCCATAGGCCTTGCGCAGACGTTCAATCTGATCCGCGGAAAAGTTGTAGGCGAGGTCCATTTCCTTTGCTTCGAAACGACGAACGGATGCGGCCTGATCGTCGATCGGGTAGAAGATGACCTTGTCGATCTTGGTGTTGGATGCATCCCAGAAACTGGTGTTCTTGACGACCGTCAGGCTGTCATTGGGAACATGCGCTTCGAGTTTATAGGCACCGTTCGAGACCATGACGCCGGGCTTTACGAAGTCGGTGCCATTCTTTTCGTAGCTTGCCTTGGAGATTGGCAGAGCCGCCTGGTGAGAAAGGAGTTCAAGGAAGAAAGGTGTCGGGCGCTCGAGTGTGATCTCAAGGGTCTTGTCATCCACCGCCTTGACGCCAAGCTGGTCAACCGGAACATCGCCCTTGTTGATCTTTTCGGCGTTCTTGATCGGGTAAAGAATATTTGCATATTTTGCGGCGGTCTTCGGGTCTTCGACGCGCTGGTAGGAGAACACAAAATCTCCGGCCGTTACCGGCGTGCCATCCGACCACTTCGCATCCGCACGCAGTTTGAACGTGTAGACGGTACCATCCTCAGACAGTGTCCAGCTTTCCGCCGTACCGGGAACGATCTTGCCGGCGGCATCGTAAATGGTGAGACCTTCATAAAGGTCTTTCAGGATAAAGGCTTCGATGTTGATGGAGGTCTGTGCCTGATCGAGCGTTTGCGGTTCCCCGGCATTGCCGCGGTGTAGAACTGTTTCTGCAAGTGCAGAACTCGCCCCAATCAGAAGCGATCCTACCAGCAGAGTGGCGCGA
Source organism: Agrobacterium leguminum (assembly GCF_015704895.1). Classification (GTDB taxonomy): domain Bacteria; phylum Pseudomonadota; class Alphaproteobacteria; order Rhizobiales; family Rhizobiaceae; genus Agrobacterium; species Agrobacterium leguminum. The sequence continues at coordinate 339,885 of NZ_JADQWB010000004.1, forward strand.
GTTGTTGTTTTTATGGACATCGTTTCTCTCCCCGTGAAGATTTTGAGTCTACAAACAAGGCGATATTGCTCCGAAGCGCAACAACAATAAATTGTGAGTTGATGGGAAGCCGTGACCTCAGCAGACAAAGAGAACCGCCCAAATGGGACCTGTGATGACTACAGATCGCGATAAGCCACCCCATGTGCTGATGACCTACAGCCGGTTCGAACGCCTTATTGGAAAGCGCCGTAACCTCATCGATGCTCTTTCAATGTCCGGACTGTCGACGACTGACCTGAATACCCCAGAGCAGAAATCGGAACCCGGGGGGTAATACCTGCGCGATACGAACCTTATCTCCGAACCGCGTGGCGTCGAAGACGGTAAGGCAGATGCAAGTGCACTCGCTGGGGGGCCACTATGCAAAAAGGCCCTGCGATCTCTCGCAAGGCCTTGATACTCAAGAATTCGGATGGTGGGCGTGACAGGGATTGAACCTGTGACCCCTACGATGTCAACCATGTTGAAACCTGCGGACACCCTTGTAGAGCAGGAAACGGGATTTGACAAATCTGGCGCATGTTCTCTTTCTGATCACGCATATCATGGGCGTAGTTTGGGCGGGCAAAAAGCCCCGACGGATGATCTGATAAGGCTACTCGACGAGTATCAGCCACGCGTCAGAGAAGCGGCGATATGGCTGTATCTCAATCGCTCGGCCGTGTCAGGTAATGTTCTGGTCGCGCTGCGACGCAAGTTCGCGCTCACAATTATCGAGGCAACAGACGCTGCCCACGCGGCACACAGGCTGACGTATCGATGAATGACAGGCCGGATCTTCCCGGCAAGAATGACTTCGCTATGGCCTTCAAAGCTATCGCGCTGGCCCGTGGATTGTCAGGCGATGCGAAGACCGTAGGTGCGGTTCTGCTTGCACATTTTAATGCTAAGACCGGACAGTGCGACCCCGGAACGGACCGCATTGCGGCTAAGGCTGGCATCAGCACTCGCAACGTTGTGAAGGCCACCAACGCTCTCCATGAGAGCGGATTGGTTGTAAAGACACGCCACGGCGGGAACGGTTTTCGGAGCAGCTACCAGCCGAACTGGGGCAAGTTTCGGGAAGTCGTTGAGGCGTTCGAAAAGGCAGATGGAGCCGCCGAGATAGTGAACAAACGTGCACATACTCAGTGCACAAACGTTCACTTAGACAGTGAACAAACGTTCACCCTAACTCATATAAGGAACTCACCTAAGGAACTCACTGATACTGACGGAGCAAGTGGAAGGGCAGAGCCTCTTTCATCGCCAAGACCAGTCAGACCTGTGTCAGCGGATAGAGTTCAAGGGCTTCTGAGGGACAGCCTGAGGAAAGCCCATCGCCCGAAGCCTCAACTACCATCGGTTGTAGCAGCGCAGGAAGCTGCGAGGCATCGGCTTGAGGATGCGATTGCAGCACTGAGCGAGACCATGCGTAGCGTAATCGACGAGCGCATGACTGCCGAGATCCAGCAAGAAGCCATCGTTGCCGAAGTGAAGCGCCAAGGCGGCGGCATCGCCGTGGTGGTCGAGCGCGTGTCACAGATGCGAAAGCCGGACGGGTGACGTGATGACACCGGTCGCCCCCTCCCCCTCATGGGTCCTTCCCGGCCCCTACCGCCATGCGGGCCGGGACGACCCCGAGAGTTCGCTAGTGAAAGCCGTCAAAAAACTGACCTGACTGACCTGACTGACCTGACTGACCTGACGTGAAACCTGACTGCGTGCGCCCAGAGACAAATTTTTTCAAAAGTGGGGAATTGACACTCACAATTCCTTGGTTCATTTTGGGTATAGATTACTCACATTGATGGTGACGGAAATGTATAACCGAAAAACTCTCTGCATCTTGGCTGATATGAACATCGAGGCTTTCAAAAATGCCGCGAAAGTGGATCGTGATACGGGCCTCGACGATTTGCCAATCATCGCAAATGATGGGTTCGAGGATGACTTGAACGACGTTCACAACCGGAAATCTTATTCTCGCTACACGCCCAAAGACGTACTTGCGGTAGCTGCCGCCGTGCAATTGTCCTCAGGCGGCGGATACATGAAGCGGGGATTGCCGTTTCCCGTCGCATCCCATGTCATCTTGAACAATCGCGGATTTTTGGCTGAAGCGGTTCGTCGGTATTGCGAGACTGGCGCTGTTGAGCTTGTCGGCTATGCTGCCTTGCGCATAGGCGGTCAAAACGTATTCGGCACGCTCGAAGAGATTGCATCAAAGTTTAGCGGAAATGCAGCTGCGGCAATCACTAATCTGCACCTGCTAGCACCGATATGCGTGTTTGAGGCCATCAGCGAGCGGGCGAAGCTGAACGGGATTGATTGGAGCGCTGAAGCTCTCTGGCAGGCGGACTGATTTAATGACACACCGCCTGATCAAAAACGGAGAATTACACCTTTACGGCACAGTCGGCGGTGACTGGACTTGGGACGAGGATGGCATCGTTTCCACCGGTTTCACTGACGAGCAAGTGATTGAAGCGCTCGCGGATTTGTCCGGCGATATCGTGGTGCGCCTCAACTCGGGAGGTGGGATCGCGTTTCAGGGTATCGCGATCTACAACGCACTCAAGTCCCATGATGGCAAGGTTTCGGTTTTCGTGGACGCACTCGCCGCATCGGCGGCCTCGCTGATCGCCATGGCCGGAGATCATGTCGTTATGCGACCTGGCGCAATGATGATGATCCACAATCCCGGCACCATCACGATTGGCACTTCCGAGGATCACCGCAAGGCCGCACTCACGCTGGACCAGATAGCCTCCTCTGCGGCAGAAATCTACGCCAGCCGTTCCGGCCGCTCGATGCGCGAAATTCTCCGGATGATGGCGGACGAAACATGGATGCGCGGCTCTGTCGCGCGGTCCCTCGGTTTCGCGGAGGAAGCCGAGGAAAGCGGGGAGGAAATGGCGGCTCCCGCCTTCAAATACTCCCTGTTCAAGAATGCCCCCGCGAACCTGTTCGCACACCGCGCCGTGGCGGCTCCCGGCAATCTCGACATATTGGCAACCACTACAAAGGAGCCTGTCATGAGCACGCCCACCAGCGTCAAAGAAACGACGCAGGATATTTTCTCCCGTTGCCGCGCGGCAAAGCTGACTATGGAAGAAACCGAAAAAGTGATGATGGATGCCAATGGCGACGGCAATAAAGCCCGCGACATCATTATCAACATGCTGGCGGATAAAGACCCGCCGATGACCCTTAGCTACGTTCATGACAGGGATTATTGGACGACCGCCGGCCTTAACGAAGGCCGTCAGATCGTCGACGCCCTTGCGGCGCGGCTTGGCGCTTCCATCGATGGCGGAGGCGATAATCCTTACATGAGTTGCTCGATGCTGGAAATCGGCCGGCGCTACTACGCCGCGCAGGGGCAGCGGGTGTCAAACATGAGTGATGCCGCCTTGGCAGAGCGCATGACGACATTATCCGCCTCTCGGGGATCTGGTTACGCCAAGATGGCGGCAGGCATGCATACGACATCAGATTTCCCCAGCCTGTTGCTGGCAGCTGGACAGCGGTATCTGTTGGAACGGTACAATAGTACACCGTCGCCGCTGAAGGCTCTTTCCACCAGACGGAGCGTTGCCGACTTCCGGCCGCAGACATTCATCCGCCCCGGTGAAGCGCCGAAGCTTGAAAAAGTCACTGAGATGGGCGAGATCACCTATGGTACGACGAGTGAAGACAGTAACGGCCTCCAAATCTCGACATACGCCAAACTGTTCGCCATGTCTCGAAACGCGATCATCAACGATAATTTGGGCGCGTTCACCGACTTCATGCGGGCCTTCTCTGATTCGGCTCATGAAACTGAGGGCGATCTGTTCTACCAGATGCTGGCGGCTAACAATTTCGGCGGCGCGGTTATGTCGGATGGAAAATCGCTCTATCACGCGGATCATGGAAACCTTGCTACCGATTATGGCGAACCGTCCGTTTCTACGCTGAGTGATGCCCGCACCGCGATGCGTTTGCAAAAGAATGTCAACGGAACAGGGACGGCAGGTGTGGTCCCGACCGTCCTGCTGGTTGGCCCGAAACTGGAAACGGTAGCGGAAAAAATCGTTGCCCAGTTGACAGCGACGACCAGCGGCGATGTCAATCCGTTCTCCGGAAAACTCAGCGTTGCCGTGGAAAATCGTTATGACGGTGTCGGCTGGTGGCTGTTCGCAGATCCGGGACATCGCCCAGCATTCCAACATGGATATCTCGACGGCACAGAAGGTCCAACCCTCGCGTTCCGCGAGGGCTGGAACGTTCTGGGCGTTGAATTCCGTTGCCTTCTCGACTTTGGATGCGCGCCGTTCGACTTCCGCGCCACATACTTCAATAAGGGCACTGCCTGACGCAATCGTCGCTGGCAAAACCGGCGGCGAAAATATTCAGGGCGCGGCGATTACCTAGAGGCTGATGAGCTAGGCCGATAACGAAAAGCGAACCTCTCTGCCGCGCCCGGTGGTCATTACGGAGTCAAGGTTCGCAAGGCTCGCTTACCCCTTTTCAAACCACGAGGTTGCTTTGTGAAGTATCATCCTCCCTATGGATCAATCGATCCGAATGCATCCTACGTCGACAAAGACGTTCCGGGCGCGGTGCGAGGATCTGCGATCCCCGCGAAAGCGGTCGAGGTTCCGCAGCGTGAAATCGTGAACGTCATCAGCAAGACAGGAAAAGAGCCGGCTGATGGAAATCAACTTGCCTCCGCTATTCAATCGGGAAAGCTGAACTTCAGCGCCATTGGCGGGGCGGCAAACGCGCTGACGATGACCCTCCCCGAAGCTCCCGCGTCCTGGTCTGACCTGATCGGAACGCCTCTTCGCGGCACCATCACCACCACGAACACCGGAGCATGTACGCTCAACGTCAACGGACTCGGCGCGAAGTCCATCAAGATCGATAACGGTAGCGATCCGCTCGGAGGGGACCTCAAAACAGGGGCGGTTGTTGTGTTCGTCTATGACGGCACCAATGTTCAGGTCACATTTGCATCAGCCATGCTGACGGAGCGCCTGAATAAAGGCAGCACCATCGTATCCTATGGCGCGGCCGGTTCGTTCTCATGGAATCCACCCGCAAACGTGCGCTCGGTCTTTGTCCGCGTGTGGGGCGGTGGCGCCGGGGGTGGTGGCAATCAGAATACCGGTGCAGGCGGCGGCGGCGGTGGTGGTGGTTACGCTGAAGGTTATGTGGCGGTAACCCCCGGAACTCCTGTTACCGTTGTCGTTGGCGCTGGTGGCGCGGGCGGCCTCAATTCGACTGCCCAGAATGGTGTTGCAGGTGGAAGTTCTTCATTCGGTCCATCGGTATCTGCTTCAGGTGGTACTGGTGGTGCGGGTGCGCTTAATGGGACGCAGGGGGCCAGTGGCGGCGGCGGGACGGGTGTCGGGGGGCAGCGGCAGGCTATGGGCGGTCAAGGTTCGTCCGGGTCTTGGGTGTTTAATGCCTCATATGGCATTGGCGGAAGCGGTGGCGCCGCCGCGGCAGGTGGTGGCCCTGGTGGCGGTATTTCCTCGGGCCTACCTGCTTCGGGACAAGCGCCCGGTGGCGGAGGTGGCGGCGGAGCTATGAATTTCTCCGGCGGCGCAGGTGCCGCCGGCCTGGTGACCATCGAATATTTCGCGGGATGAGGATCGCAAAATGGCAAATCGGAAAGTCCGGGCAGAGCTTGAAATTGAAGGCAAGGACAAGACAAGTCCTGCCTTCCGGTCCGTCGCCACCCGTATGGGGCAGATCGAGCGGCAAATGTCCCGCTTCAACAAGACGGCGGCAGGGTTCGAAAGGACCATCCGCGCTGGCAGCCGCAACAGTCTACGCGACGAAGGCCGCCGCAAACTTCGAGGAATCGCTGTTCAACATCCAGAAAAAGAGCGGCGCAACCACGGAACAGATGGCCAAGCTCCGCGAAGAAATCTTAGGCCTATCGAAGGAAATGCCTGTCAGCATGTCGGAGATCGCCAGCGCCTTCGAACGCGGCGCAGCGGCAGGCGTTCCACTCGACGAATTGCGCGAATTCTCGAAACTCTCCGCAGGTGTGGCGGATGCATGGGACACGACAGCGGAAAATGTCGGCAACACCTTCGCCGGGTTTGTCGCCGGCATGGGAATGCAGCGCAAAGACCTTCAGGCCTTCGCCTCGCTGATCAACGACCTTGCCGATAGCGGCATTGCCGACGAAACGGGCATCGCAGATTTCATCGACCGCGCCGGCGCCAGCCTGAAAAACTTCGGCATGACGCCGGAAGAAATTGCCGCATATGGAGCGGCGCTGCTGAACCTGAAGATGCCCGCAGAGGTTGGCGCGCGGGCGATGGACAGCCTTACCGGCAAACTGCTGGCACCGGAAAACCTTTAGCCGAAAGCCCGAACGGCGCTGACGACCATCGTCGGCGATCTCGGGAAATTCGAGAAGCTGTCCGGCAATAACAAGCTGATATTCTTCCTTCAGCAGGTCGAAAAGCTTTCGAACCAGCGCCGCGCCAGTCTCCTCGGCGGCCTGCTGGGTGAAGGCTTCAACGACGAGATCATGCGCCTGGTAGCAGGTTCTGATGAGTTGCGCCGCAATCTCGCGATGGCGCAACAGCACGTTTCGAACCCTTCCAATTCGATTGTGGCGGTTCAGACGAAGAAGCTGGAGCTTTTCAATTCGCAGCTCACCATCCTGCAGAACAATCTGCGCGGGATCGCAACTGCATCTGGAGAAACATTCGTGTTGCCCTGGCTGACGGAAGCCATGAAACAGGTCAATGAGGCGATATCGGATCTCGACAAGCGCCGGGCTGCTGTCAAAGGCCAGAGTATGGAAGAGGTCGAGCAGAACGGCCAGAAATTCCTTGCCGATTATCGCCGCGACAATCCCGGCGCGTCCTTCGGCTCCTACCAGAAGGCATACAAGGAAGCGCTGAAGCTCGTGGGCGAAGGCAAGCTTGCCGATGTACATGAATACAACATCCAGCGCCGCGAGGATAAAACCTATCGCGAGCGCGTTGTGGGCGCGAAAGACCAATATGCGCTCTATGGGAAGGGTCGCGCAGGCGTCAACAATGTGCCTGAGTTTCCCGGTGGTGGCACCGGCCTGCCGCCGATCCCGAAGCCGCGCCCAAGCATGGCCCCGGAGCGCTTCCGCGTCATGCGTGAGAACTATGACGTCTATAATGGAGGCCGCGCCGCCATGAACTCGGTTGGCGATGTTTCCGGTATGCTGTTGAGCGACAAGGTTTCCCGCGCCCTCGCTGACAGCAATCGGATGATCGAGGAAAGCATTTCCGGCGCAGCGGCCAATCTGGGTGACGGCGGCCGGGAAGCTGGCGGCGCGATCAAGGAAGCCGGCGACGGTCTTGTGAGTGGCCTTCTCGGCGCGATCCGGCAACTGAGCGACGTTGCGAACAGGCTTCAGAACATCAAGGTGAATGCGACTGTCATCGGCGCGCAGGGCGGAAAAGGAATGGTCAACGCCGACACGGGCCGAACCTTCCCGCCGGACATCAGTAAGCCGAGTGGCGGCGGCTGGTAGCGGATAGGAGTGAGGCTATGAACTACACAAAAGGTGAAACCCGCGCCCTCGATGTCATCCGCGCCCACATCCGCGAGAACCGGCGATGCGAGCTTTCTCACATCGAAGTGGCGCAGCTGGCTGGCGTCGGCAAATCAACGGCGCGCACTGCGGTCATGAAGGCGGAGAAGGCAGGCGATTTGCTGGTGCGGCGACGACCTGGTGACGGGCTTTCAAATGTGCTGCGGTTGCCGCAAGTGGACAAATTGACCACTTGAGCACAGATCACAGGGATGGGCGGGAGTAATCGATGCCCGCCTCATCAAAATTATCCTTTCCATCCGGAGCAAGCCCACTTGGATCACCTGGTCTCGCCAAACTATGAGTTTCTGCCGGGAAAATCGTCACGACAAGGGTTTTTAGGTCCATCTGTACGATAGCATTCTGTTTTCGTGCAGCTCGAATGATGCGAGCGATATCGGCCTCTAAGAAGGATGCGCGCGCCATTAGCTGAGATCCTCTTTCATTTTGGCCAGCCGCAATCTCGCGGCGCTCTGAGCTGTAAGACCTCGGTCACTCTCAGACTTGGTTCCGGTGTCATCCTTTACTGGAAGACGGCATCTGTCGATCATCCGTTTAATGCCGTTCCGAGTGACAAAGTCCTTGTTCGCTATCCGGATGATTTCGAGATTGCCGCGTGATGCTTCTAATCTCAAAGCTGATTTGCTCAGCCGGCCGCCGAAGAATAATTCGCAAGCCTCATTAAGGGTTACAAGATCATCGTCGCCAACTTCAACCATCGTTTTCCCTACTCAGCGTCTCCACGTTTATAATTTTGACGGCCTACAGGTTCGCGAGCCTGGTCCATGTTTGTATCCGCGATAGTAATTAATTCTCGCGCCAGCTCCGAAATGTGGGGGGGCACGTTTTTCTCTTCTGAAATCACTTGCTTACAAAACGATTTGAAAATGCTCGTAAAGCTGTTCTTTGTTTTGACATGAGACTGAGCAATAGAGCGCCATTCATCTGACCGTCTGTTAGCGTCCTTGATTTCCTGCTCTTGCTCACTGATTAAAACATGCACGTTCTTGACGTCCGCCTGAGTTAACATAGCCAGCTCAATCAACGCGACGATTTCGCTGTTCATTGATCGACCGTTTTCTTCGGCTCTCCGTTTTAACAGTTCGCGCATCCCGTCCGGTAATCGCAACGGAAACTGATCAGATCCACGCCCTACTTTTTGCTCTGCCACGTCGAAATCCCCATTTTGAGTATATCACTGTAATTTATTTTGTTGACAGTCAATAAAATCACCGTAATTTACATCACGGTGATTTAAATGGAGTCGACGAAATGAAGACTGGCCGCGAGAGCGACAAATTTCCCTTACGCCTGCCTGATGGCATGCGTGATCAAATCCGGTGTGAAGCTGACCGCAATAACCGGTCGATGAATGCTGAGATCGTTTTCCAATTAAGCCGCGCATATGCGCAATCGGAAATGCAAAAAGCCCACGCTCCGGCCTGAGAACCAGCGTGGGCTTTTTCTAACCTTAGGAAAGGTCATTCAATGCGTATGAAGATTAATCAGAAAATTGCCGGCGGCGCAAGTGCTTCCGAACGCTTCTATGAAATCGCCTTAGAGAGTGATTTCCTCAGTGACGACGCGTCCAAAATCGTCACCTCGACGGAGATCCTGCAAAACTCAATCGAGGCGATGTTTCGCGACAGCGACGCTTTGAGGTTTCTCAAAGATGATCGGTTTGCCGGATATCATCTGATCTCTGCTGATGAGCGGCGATATGTGACGTATCAAGTTGACGATACTTTTGAGCGCAGCCGTGCCCTTGAGAAACTTGCGAGCGACCTTTCATCGGCGCTTTTCGATCTGCGTAACCAGATGAGAAAGGCTGGCATGTTGTCAGCTGCGCCCGAACCTTCCGGCCTCGACGCCGCGATAGACGCTTGGCGCGCCGCATTCGACGCGTGGAAGGCCACAGACAAAGGCGACGGTAGCGACCTCGCATGCGACACCCCGGAGGCGCTGTGCGAACAGCGGGCGCTGCTGGCGCTTTCCATACACCCCTGCGCCACCATGGATGAGGTTCGCCGCAAGGCCGATCTGTTCCAGAGCGATCAATACCTGAACGGCATGGCCGAAGATTTCACATTCGATTTGCTGCGCTCGTTCGCAGAGGCGGGCGGCGCGTGAATGTTGCGAGCCTGCCCCGCCCCTGACGTTCCGCTGCGCCTGGCTGAAGCCGCCAAATGGGCTTTCCCTGACGGATCGATAACCGAAAACAGCCTGCGCCGGGAAATCCGGCGCGGCAACCTCGCCCGCGAAATCATCGCCGGGAAAATCTACGTCACGCTGAACGACATTGCAGACATGAGGGCAAGATGCCGCGAAAATCCAAGGGGCCACGCCTCTACCTGCGCCGCCGTAAGGGCAGGCCGTCAATCTGGGTCATCCTCGACAGCGGACAGCCTGAAATCAGCACTGGCGTCGGCGAACTCGATCGCGGAGGGGCTGAAAAAGCCCTTGCAGACTACCTAGCCGCCAAACACAAACCGGAATGGCGCACCGGCGATCCACACGAAGTCTCCATCGCTGACGTGCTGGCATATTACGGAACTGAGAAGGCCGTAAACCACGCCCATCCCGAACTTGTAGGCTATCACATGACACCGCTCCTCGAATTCTTCGGGGAGCATATGTGCGACTGGCTGGATGCCTCATCCTGCCGCCAGTATGTGGCGGGCCGCGAGGCTGGCAGGATCGGCCGGCGCAAGGTGCAGCCCGCGACGGCGCGGCGGGAGCTGGAAACGCTTCAGGCAGCGCTGCGCTTCTGCCGGAAAGAGAAAAAGCTTTCGGTCGATATCGACCTGACGTTTCCTGAGAAGGCCGAGGCGCGAACGCGCTGGCTGACGCGGTCAGAGGCCGCCGCATTGATCGGCGGCGCTCTCGGCTTCACTGCCACCGCCTGCGACGTGAAAACCCGCCGCCCGGTCAAATGGGGGCGAATGTTCCGCCCTTCCTATCACGTCGCCCGCTTCATCCTGATCGGCCTCTACACGGCCACCAGACATGAAGCCATTCTTGCCATGCGCTGGAAGGCGAACACAAAGGGCGGCTGGTTCGATCTCGCCGGCGGCGTCATGTATCGGCGCGGCCAAGGCCAGAAGGAAACCAACAAGCGCCGCCCCGCTGTTCCCATCGCGGAAAACCTCGCACCTCACCTTGAGCGGTGGCGGCGTATCACAGTGAACGGCGCTGTCGAGTATCACGGGCGATTGATCCAGAAAGAGCGCAAGGGCTTCGAGCGGGCGCGTGTTCTGGCCGGTCTCGATGACGATGTTACGCCCCACGTCCTCAAGCACACATACATCACCTGGGCGATGCAACGCGGCATTCCAATCTGGGAAGTCGCGGGCTTCACCGGCACGTCAGAGAAAACAATCCGTGACGTGTATGGACATCATCACCCCGACGCCATGCCGAACGCCAAGAGGCGATTTCGTGGGCACAGTTTGGGCAAACGATAGGAAAGGAAATGCGGGTTATGTCGTCAACCTCGCAAACGCCTGATAAATCAGGTAATCGGATGGTGGGCGTGACAGGGATTGAACCTGTGACCCCTACGATGTCAACGTAGTGCTCTCCCGCTGAGCTACACGCCCTCCGTGGCGGCGGATAGACCACAAAACCGGTTCATGCGTCAACTGCTTTTTTTCGGTTTTGTGAAGGTTTTTTGAGAGGCCTTACGCCACAAGGAGTTTGTTGACCTCATCCACCAGATCGCGCAGATGGAACGGCTTGGAAAGCACCTTGGCATCCTTCGGAGCCTTCGAATCGGCATTCAGCGCAACGGCTGCAAAGCCGGTAATGAACATGACTTTCAGGTCCGGGTCGAGTTCGGTCGCGCGCCGCGCAAGCTCGATGCCGTCCATTTCGGGCATGACAATATCGGTCAGCAGAAGCGAAAAGGGCTCTTCGCGAAGCCGGTCATAGGCGCTGGCGCCATTGTCGAAGGAAGAAACCTTGTAACCGGCTTTTTCCAGCGCCTTCACGAGGAAGCGGCGCATATCGTTGTCGTCTTCAGCGAGAAGAATTTTCTGATTCATCATAAGTGACCGTAACTACTCAATGTTTGGAATACCCTAGCCCGATTATAGGATTTTCACGGTAAATATCCTGTGAACGCGTGAATCGGTATAGCGCTGATTGGGCGATAGTATGGACTTGCCGCGCCGTAACTGGCAACATGAACATCCTGATAGTTTTGCGACATGGTAAATGACCCTGAATGGACTGGATAACGGGTGAATATGAGCTGTTCGAAGTAACGGAACCTGCCGTTCAAACCCTGCCATTCGTCTATAATTCCCCCCATAGCGGCCGCTGCTACCCGATTTCCTTCCTGGAATCGGCAAGGCTCGATTCGCACGAGATCCGCCGCTCCGAAGATCACTTCGTCGACGAGTTGTTTGCGGCAGCACCGGAGATCGGCGCGCCGCTTCTCAAAGCGAATTTCCCGCGCGCCTATCTGGACGTCAATCGCGAGCCCTACGAACTCGATCCCCGCATGTTCGAAGGCACGCTTCCGCCTTATGCCAATATCGGCTCCATGCGGGTCGCCGGCGGTCTGGGAACGGTGCCGCGCATTGTCGCCGAGAATATGGATATCTATGCCCACCGCCTGCCGGTCGACGAGGCGCTTTCGCGGATCGAGACGATCTACAAGCCCTATCATGCCTGCCTGCGCCGCCTGCTGTCTCGCACCCACGCCAATTTCGGAATGGCGGTGCTGATCGATTGCCATTCCATGCCGGGCAATATCCGCGTTGCCGGCTCGAATCTCAGGCCGGATGTAATCATCGGCGATCGCTACGGCACCAGCGCATCCCAGGAAGTCTCCCGCGCCGCGCTGCATTTTCTTGAGGAACTGGGTTTCGTCGCGGTCTGCAACAAACCCTATGCCGGCGGCTTCATCACCGAACATTATGGCCGACCCATCCGCTCTCTCCATGCGCTGCAGATCGAGGTCAACCGGGCGCTTTACGTGGACGAAAAGACGCTTTTGAAAAAAGCCGACTTTCACGCCATTCAGGCGTCGCTTGAAATCTTCATGCGCCAGCTTGGCGCCTTCGTTTCCGAATACGCGATAGAAACGTCGCTCGCTGCCGAATAGCAGCTCGAATCATCCGCTATTTCAATCTTTTATCCCGAATCGTCTGGCAGCCCGCCGGACAAAAAAAACCGCGCCTTGGCGCGGTCAAGTCTAGGGAGGAAACACCCAAGGAGGGTATTTACAGTCAAAGACTGTAGGATCACGCTACGCAGTAATTGCACAATTGTCAATCATTTTATTTTATGCATATTTTTTAGGCTTATGCTGAAAATATGGAAACACCGGCGCCTTCATTCGTATGAGTGGACGGCGGATGCGATTCCGGTCTATGCATTGCCCCATAGAATTCAGACCCAATATTCAGGCAATGAGGTTCGCATGCTGCCCGACCGGGATTTCTTCTTCAAACTTGCCGATGCCGCCAGCGCTGAAACGCTTCCCCGCTTCCGCACGGGCATTGCCGTCGCCAACAAGCAGGATGGCGGCTACGATCCGGTGACGGAAGGCGATCAGGCAGCGGAAACAGCCATTCGCGCCCTGATCGAGGCCCGTTTTCCGCAGCATGGCATTCTGGGCGAAGAACACGGCAATATCGGTCTCGACCGCGAGCATATCTGGGTGATCGACCCGATCGATGGCACCCGCGCCTTCATTTCCGGCGTGCCGGTCTGGGGCACGCTGATCGGCTTCCAGTCGGCCGGCCGCGCCACCATGGGCATCATGGACCAGCCCTTCACCAAAGAGCGTTATTTCGCCGATGGCGAGGCGGCGTGGTATTTCGGACCGGATGGCGAGCGGAAAATCCGCACGCGCGACTGTGCTTCGCTATCGGACGCCGTGCTGTTCACCACGAGCCCCCACATCTTCACCGCGGAGGAAAAGACCCTGTACGAAAAAGTGCAGGATCAGGTTCGCCTTTTCCGCTACGGCGTGGATTGTTACGCCTATTGCCTGCTTGCGGCCGGCCACGTCGATCTGGTGATCGAATCCGGCCTGAAGCCCTATGATGTCGGCGCGTTGATCCCTGTCATCGAGCAGGCCGGCGGCATCATGACGACCTGGGATGGCGGGCGTCCGGAAAATGGCGGCCGCATTCTCGCAGCCGGCTCAAAGGCGGTGCACGAACAGGCGCTCGCCATTCTCTCAAAACTCTGAGGCAGCCCGCTTAAGCGACCATCACTCCGGCGCGAAAAAGGCGTCGATGGCCGCCAGCGCCTGTTTGCGGAAAACGTCGCGCTCATGCAGCAATTCGTGGCGCGCACCGGTGATCGGAAGAAGCTGCGCTGCCCGGAAATTGCGTGAGAGTTCTTCCTGCGCCTTATAGGGCGTGATGGTATCCAGCATCGGCGCCAGAATAAGGGTCGGAATGGTGATATTCGTCAGATGGTCCTGACGGACCACCCGTCCCATGGTCTTCAGCGCCTCATAGACCCAGCGCGCCGTCGGCGCACCGATGAAAAGTTCCGGAAATTGCCTGTGCAGCGAAAGATTTCTTTTAAAACGTCTGGCGTCCGAGGTGAGCGGATTACCGTCGAAATCCCGCTCCCGCTGATCCTTGCCGAGCTGAACCCGTCCAAGACCAACGAGACTTAGAACCGTCGCCACCGCCCGAATGACGGATGAGGGGACGGATTGTTGGCTGTCCAGCTCGATGAAGGGCGAACAAAGCGCCAGACGGTCGATCCGGTTCGACAGGCCGGGCGCGGCGGCAAGCGCTGCAAGCGCGCCGGTGGAATGCGCGATCATGAAGAATGGCAGCCGCGTATCCGGCAACACCACCTGTTCGAGAAAAAGGCTGATATCACGCTGGTAGTCGGAGAACCGCCGCACATGCCCGGCACCCGGTTTTTTCAGCAATCTTTCGGAACCGCCCTGCCCGCGCGTATCGAAGGTCGCAACCCAGAAACCCATGGCGGTGAGATCGCGGACCGTTTCGAAATATTTCTCGATACATTCGTTCCTGCCATGCAGCAGAACCACGGTTCCGCGAGCCACCTGGCGGCTGGCGCGAAAGATCGCATAGCGAAGCTGTTTGCCGCGATCGCCGGTAAAATATCCGACGGTATGGTTGCCGGGAACCGGGTTGTCTTCGCTCTCGCGCAATGTGGCTTCGATCATCGGTCTTTTCCGGCTTTTCTGCCTTTTCGGGATAGGTCGGCGGCGCGGGAAGGTCAAAGAAAAAATTGCCGGAACCGTCGGTTAAAGCAGTCGCGGTTCCGGCGAATAAGACAGAAGAAGAAGGGACGTTATTGCTTCTGTCCACGGAGAATGTCTCCGATGACCGATGTTTTATGGCTCTCAAACTGAACGATGCCGGAACCTGACGTTCAGCCATGGTTCATGTTGCTTTCGCCTTTTCACGCCCCCTTGACGCAGCCGCAGGCCATTCCCATCTCATTCATGCGGTCGCCAGAACGGGACCGCGCCACATGTCCGGCCGTCGCCAGAACGGGACGCCGGGCTTAACCGCAAACAGTCGCTTCTTAAGGAGGACACCATGCGTCACGTTGATTTTTCCCCCCTCTATCGTTCCACCGTCGGCTTCGACCGTCTTTTCTCGATGCTTGATGGCCTCGGCCAGCCCGAGCAGGCCCAGTCCTATCCGCCCTACAATATCGAGCGGACCGGCGAGAACACTTATCGCATCACCATGGCCGTTGCCGGTTTCGACGAAACTGAACTCAGCATCGAATCCCGCGCCAATGCGCTGACCGTGAAAGCCGAGAAATCCGCGGATGAAAAATCCACGGAAGGCGAGTTTCTCTATCGCGGTATCGCCACGCGCGCTTTCGAACGCCGCTTCCAGCTTGCCGACCATGTCGAGGTCCAGACCGCTTCCCTGAAGAACGGCCTGCTCCACATCGATCTCGTCCGCAATATTCCGGAAGCCATGAAACCGCGCCGCATTGCGATCTCGTCCGACAGCGCCGATGCGCCGAAGACCATCGAAGCCCAGATTTCCCCGGCTCAGGTCAATTAAGCTTTCCTTACATGCAAAACGAACGGCCCCTTCATGGGGCCGTTTTATTTGCGGAGAACCCTCGCGTCAGCGGCTGGAAGCGGCCGCGCCTTCCGCGCCTGCCGGTTCCGGCATCGCCGCTTTTTCATGGGCCTTGCGCGCGTAACGCTGGGCCAGAACCGCGCAGACCATCAACTGAATCTGGTGGAAAAGCATGATCGGAAGGACGATTGCGCCGATGCTCTGGCCGGCGAAGATGGCGCCTGCCATGGGCACGCCACTGGCGAGGCTCTTTTTCGAGCCGCAGAAGGTGATGGTGATTTCATCGGCCTTGTCGAAACCCAGCAAACGGCTGCCGAACATCGTCACGCACAGGACAAGCGCCAGCAGCAGGATATTGATGACGATGACCACGCCGATATCCCTGAGCGAAAATGTGTGCCAGATGCCTTCGATAACCGCATCGGAAAAAGCCAGATAAACGACCATCAGGATGGAACCGCGATCAACCGGAGCCAGCAATTTCTTGCGCGCCCTGATCCAGTCGCCGATCCACGGCTGCAGCACCTGACCGACGATGAAGGGCAGAAGCAGCTGCAGGAAGATTTGCAGGAACGCATCCAGCGAAAATCCACCGCCATGCCCCCCCACCGTAAACAGCAGGCCGACCAGCAGCGGGGTCAGGAACATGCCGAAAATATTCGAAGCGGAGGCCGAACAGATCGCAGCCGGCACGTTTCCGCCCGCCATGGAGGTGAAGGCAATGGAGGACTGCACGGTGGATGGCAGGACGCAGAGGAACAACACGCCCATATAAAGCGGCGCAGGCAGAATATTCTCGGGAATGAAGCCGATTGCCACGCCAAGCAGCGGGAACAGGCCGAAGGTGACGAGAAGGATCGCCAGATGCAGGCGCCAGTGCAGGATACCGGCAATCACCACATCCCGGGAAAGCCGCGCGCCGTGGAGGAAGAACAGCAACGCTATCGCGAGTTTTGTCGCCAGCCCGAAATACTCCGCCGGCTCACCGCTGATCGGCAACATGGAGGCCAAAATGACGGTGGCCACCAGCATCATGGTGAAGCGATCAGGTAGGAAGCGGGTCATGGGAGATCTTTCCGGCGTCGGTTTTGCTTGAAACGCGCGCTACTATCGCTCATCATGAATTCCGATGCAAAGATTAACAGTTATCGTGATTCAGGATAATGCTGAACCTTCAACATCTTGCGAGCTTCGTGATGCTTCAGCAGACCGGCAGCTTCACGCTGGCGGCCGAACGGCTGGGGATTGGCCAGTCCACTGTCAGCCAGCATATTCAAAGGCTTGAAGCCGCACTTGGCCGCCGGCTGATCGCCCGCAGCACCCATCAGGTAAAACTGACGGGTGAAGGTGAGGCGCTGCTGGGTTATGCCCGCAATATGCTTGAAATCGACAGCAAGGTGTCGTCGCTGTTCAGCGAGAACCGTCTGCGCGGGCGGTTGAGGCTTGGCGTTTCGGAAGATTTCGTCGCCAGCCGGCTGACCGCCATTCTGGAAGAGTTCATCCGCCTTTACCCCCTCGTAGATCTGGAACTGACGGTTTCACTGAGCGGCGTGCTTTACCAGATGCAGGATAATGGCGAACTGGATGTCGTGCTCGCCAAACGCCGGCTCGGCGACAAGCTCGGCCACTTTCTCTACCGCGAACCGCTCGTATGGCTGGCGCGCGACCCGGAGCGGATGCTGAACCAGCCGGATGCCCTGCCGTTGATTGCCTTTCCGCCGCCGAGCATTACCCGGAAGGCGGCGCAGGAGGCGCTCGACCGGGCCGGTCTCGCCTGGCGGATCGTCTGCACCTGCGGCAGTCTCAGCGGGCTGACCGCCGCAGCAAGGGCGGGCATGGGAATTCTGGTGCAGCCGCGCAGCATGGCGCCGGCAGGCCTGAAGGAGATTGCCGCAGGCGTGCTACCGCCGCTGGAGGACGTGGAATTCGTGCTTCAACCGAGCAAGGGTGCGGATGCGAAGCTGGTGCGCGCCCTTTCCGATCTCGTTTCCAGCAAGAGCATCGCACCCGGCAGTTTCGTATAGCCTGTTCAATTCTCCCGTCGCGACAGGCAGCGGCCGACGCTGTCGCGCCAGCCCACAATGGCGTCTTTCCGTTCGGCTTCTTCCATTGCGGGGCTGAAACGGCGGTCACGCCGCCAATGTTCAGCAAAGGCCTTGCGATCCGGCCAGATGCCGGCGCGCGAGGCGGCAAGCCAGGCTGCCCCGAGAATGGTCGTTTCCAGGAAGACCGGCCGGTCGACCGGCGCCGCGAGAATATCCGCCAGCCGCTGCATGGTCCAATCGGAAGCGACCATACCGCCATCGACCCGGAGCACCGTCTTGCCATTGTCACCCGCCCAGTCCTTGCGCATCGCGTCCAGCAGGTCGAAGGTCTGATAGGCGACGCTTTCCAGCGCCGCGCGGGCGAATTCCGCCGGACCGGTGCTACGCGTCAGCCCGAAAATCGCACCACGCGCCTCCGCGTCCCAATAGGGCGCGCCAAGGCCGGTGAAGGCCGGAACCAGATAGACACGCTGATTGGCGTCAGCCTTTTCCGCAAGCGCGCTGACCTCGGAAGCGACCGAGATGAAACCGAGCTCATCGCGCAGCCATTGCACGGCGGCACCGGCAATGAAAATGGAGCCTTCCAGCGCATAGGTGGTGACGCCGTCGAGACGGTAAGCGATGGTCGTCAGCAGCCGGTTGGTGGAGGCGACGCGATCCGTGCCGGTATTGAGCAGCGCAAAGCAGCCCGTGCCGTAGGTGGATTTCATCATGCCCGGCTCGAAGCAGGCATTGCCGATCACCGCTGCCTGCTGGTCGCCGGCGACGCCAAGGATCGGAATTTCCGCGCCCAGCAGCGATTTGTCGGTCACGCCGAAATCGGCGGCGCAATCCAGCACCTCCGGCAGCATGGCGCGGGGAATGTCGAGGATCGACAGGAGTTCATCGTCCCATGTATTTTCCTCGATATTGTAGATCAGCGTTCGCGAGGCATTGGTGGCGTCGGTCACATGGCGACGGCCGCCGGTGAGACGGTAGATCAGGAAACTATCGACCGTGCCAAAGCAGATCTCGCCCTTCACAGCTTTTTCGCGAAGGCCGCTGACACTATCGAGAAGCCATTTCAGCTTCGTGCCGGAAAAATAGGGATCGAGCAGCAGACCGGTCTTTTTCGAAAAAAGCGGCTCCAGCCCCCTTTTTTTTAAATCCTCGCAGACGGGAGCGGCGCGGCGATCCTGCCAGACCACGGCCCGATGCACGGCCTCGCCCGTGTTCCGGTCCCACAGCACCGTTGTTTCGCGCTGGTTGGTAATGCCGATCGCCTCGATATCGGAGGCGGCGATGCCGGCATCGGCAAGCGCCAGCCGGATGGTTTCGAGCACGCTTTTCCAGATATCCTCTGCATCGTGTTCGACCCAGCCGGAGGCCGGGAAATGTTGCGGAAATTCTCGCTGTCCGACACCGATGACCCGCATGTCGCGATCAAAGACCATCGACCGTGTCGATGTCGTTCCCTGATCGATCGCCAGAATATAACCGCCCATCATGCAACTCCCTTTCAGACGCAATGACCGGGGCGGCAAGCCGCCCCGGTTTCAGATTTTACGCAGACATTACTTCTGCCAGCTTTTGACCAGTTCGTCGTAATTGACGGTGACCGGCTTTTCCTTTTCGTTGGCGATCTTCAGCTGCGGCGCCAGATTGCCCTTCGAAACGGCATCCTTGTTCCAGTATTCGATATCGTGCTCTTCCGCCAGTTTCGGGCCGATATCGCCCTGCACGCCGGCGCGTTCCAGACGGCTCATGACCTTTTCCTGCTCGGCGCAGAGAGAGTCCATCGCGGCCTGCGCGGTTTTCGCACCCGACGAAGCATCGCCGATCGCCTGCCACCAAAGCTGCGCCAGCTTCGGATAATCCGGAACGTTGGTGCCGGTCGGCGACCACTGCACGCGGGCCGGCGAACGATAGAACTCGATGAGACCGCCGAGTTTGGACGCCCGATCCGTGAAGCTCTTGTGGTGGATGGTGGTGTCGCGAATGAAGGTCAGGCCCACATGGCTCTTCTTCACATCCACGGTCTTGGAGGTCACGAACTGCGCGTAGAGCCAGGCGGCCTTGGCGCGGTCGTCGGGGGTGGATTTCATCAGCGTCCACGAACCCACATCCTGATAACCGAGCTTCATGCCGTCCTTCCAGTAGACGCCGTGCGGCGAAGGTGCGACGCGCCATTTCGGCGAACCGTCCTCGTTCACGACAGGCAGGCCGGGCTTGGCCATATCGGCGGTAAACGCCGTGTACCAGAAGATCTGCTGGGCGATATTGCCCTGCGCCGGCACCGGACCGGATTCGGAGAAGGTCATGCCCTGCGCTTCCGGCGGCGCATATTTCTTCAGCCATTCGAGATATTTCTCGATGGAATAGACCGAAGCCGGACCGTTGGTGTCGCCGCCGCGCGCCACGCAGGAGCCGACCGGCTGCGACTTGTCATTGACCTTGATGCCCCATTCATCGACCGGCAGGCCGTTCGGCAGGCCCTTGTCGCCGTTGCCGGCCATGGAAAGCCAGGCATCGGTGAAGCGCCAGCCGAGCGACGGGTCCTTCTTGCCGTAGTCCATATGGCCGAAGACTTTTTTACCGCCGACATCGCGGCCGGTGAAGAATTCGGCAATATCCTCATAGGCCGACCAATTGACCGGCACGCCGAGGTCATAACCATATTTGGCCTTGAAATCGGCCTTGTTCTTTTCGTTGTTGAACCAGTCGTAACGGAACCAGTAGAGGTTCGCGAATTGCTGGTCGGGAAGCTGGTAGAGCTTCTTGTCCGGCGCCGTCGTAAAGGCGCTGCCGATGAAGTCCTTGAGGTCGAGGCCGGGATTGGTGACATCCTTGCCTTCATTGGCCATGAAGTCGGTCAGGTTGCGCACCTGTTGGTATCGCCAATGCGTGCCGATGAGGTCGCTGTCGTTGACCCAGCCGTCATAAAGGTTCTGGCCGGTCTGCATCTGGGTCTGGATTTTTTCGACAACGTCACCTTCCTGGATCAGGTCGTGCGTGACCTTGATGCCGGTAATGGCGGTGAAGGCCGGAGCCAGAACCTTGGATTCATATTCATGGGTCGTCAGAGATTCGGAAACGACCTTGATTTCCATGCCCGCGAAGGGTTTCGCGGCATCGACAAACCATTGCAGCTCCTTTTCCTGATCGCCACGCGAAAGCGACGAAAGATCGCCGATTTCCTTGTCCAGAAACTGCTTTGCTTCCTCCATTCCGGCGAAAGCGGAACCCGTCATTGCCAGCAGCATGGCCGCCGTCGTCGTCATCAGATGCCGTCGCATATCAGTCCTCCCAGGGGTTTGCGATTGCATGAAGTCTGCGGGTGCGGTTTTCCTCCGCCGCACCGTTTTCCTGCTCTAGACAAAACGGAAAACGCCGATGGCGTAAACCAAGGATAGAGCGAGAGCCCACCACAGGTTCGGGCCGACCAGCCCGAGCCATGCGAGATGAATGAAGGCGCTGCCGAGCAGCGAGATGAACAGCCTGTCGCCGCGCGTGGTCTCGAAGCGCAAGAGGCCGAAGCGGGGATTGCCGCCGGGCGAGAGATATTCCCAGAACCACATGCCGACGAGCAGCAGCGCAATCGCGCCGAAAAAGGCCGCCGTCTGCCAAGTCCACGCCATCCAGGTAAAATCGGGCATCTTCGTCATGGTCAAACCCTCCCGAGCGCAAAGCCCTTGGCGATGTAATTGCGCACGAACCAGATCACCAGCGCGCCGGGGATCAGTGTCAGCACGCCGGCGGCGGCAAGCAGGCCCCAGTCCATGCCGGCGGCAGAGACGGTGCGCGTCATGGTCGCAGCAATCGGCTTGGCGTCCGTCGTCGTCAGCGTGCGGGCGATCAGAAGCTCGACCCACGAGAACATGAAGCTGAAGAAGCAGGCGACACCGATGCCGGAAGCGATGAGCGGCATGAAAATCTTCACGAAGAATTTCGGGAAGGAATAGCCGTCAATATAGGCGGTCTCGTCGATTTCCTTCGGCACGCCGGACATGAAGCCTTCAAGAATCCACACCGCCAGCGGCACGTTAAACAGGCAATGCGCCAGCGCCACGGCGATATGCGTGTCGATCAGCCCGAAAGCCGAATAAAGCTGGAAGAAGGGCAGCGCGAAGACGGCCGGCGGGGCCATGCGGTTGGTCAAAAGCCAGAAGAACAGATGCTTGTCGCCCAGAAAACGATAGCGCGAGAAGGCGTAAGCCGCCGGCAGCGCCACCGCGACCGAGATCACCATGTTCATGACGACATAGATGATCGAATTGATATAGCCCGAATACCAGGATGAATCCGTGAAGATCGTCCGATAGTTCTGCAACGTCGGCTGATGCGGATAAAGCGTCATGGAAGACACGATTTCCGTGTTCGTCTTGAAGCTCATATTGACGAGCCAATAGATCGGAACGAGCAGCAGCAGGATATAGATCGTCGGCACCAACCAGGAAAAACGCGACGGCCCATGGTGGCGACGCCGCGCATTGACGGCAAGGCCGGATCGTCCCGTCGCAGTGGCTCTCACCGGCGAACTGCCGATGCCGTTGCGCTCCACGCTTGTGGTGACATTCGAGGCGCTCATGTCTCAAGTCTCCGCGTCGTGGCTGGTCATGACGGTGTAGAACACCCAGGACAGCAGCAGGATGATGAGGAAATAGATCAGCGACATGGCCGCCGCCGGCCCGAGGTCGAACTGGCCGAGCGCCATCTTCACGAGATCGATGGACAGGAAGGTGGTGGAATTGCCCGGGCCGCCGCCGGTGACGACGAAAGGCTCGGTATAGATCATGAAACTGTCCATGAAACGCAGCAGGAAAGCAATCAGCAGCACCCGCTTCATCTTCGGCAGCTGGATGTAACGGAACACCGCAAAACGCGACGCGCCATCGATCCTGGCTGCCTGATAATAGGCATCCGGAATGGAGACGAGGCTGGCATAGCACAAAAGCACGACAAGGCTCGTCCAGTGCCAGACATCCATGATGACGACGGTGATCCACGCATCGACCGGATCGTTGACATAGTTGTAATCGAGCCCGAGCTGATTGGCGTAATAACCGAGCAGGCCGATATCGCTGCGACCGAAAACCTGCCAGATGGTGCCGACGACATTCCACGGCACCAGCAGCGGTAGCGCCATGGTGACGAGGCAGATCGGCACGCCGATGCCGGATTTCGGCATCTTGAGCGCGATGAAGATGCCGAGCGGAATTTCAATCGCCAGAATGATGCCGGAGAACAACAGGTTGCGCCCCAGCGCATCCCAGAAACGGTCCGAGGCCAGAATTTCCTCAAACCATTGCGTTCCCGCCCAGAAGAACTGGTTATTGCCGAACGTATCCTGCACCGAATAATTCACGACGGTCATCAGCGGAATGACGGCGGAAAAGGCGACCAGCACCAGCACCGGCAGCACCATGAACCATGCCTTGTTGTTCCAGCTCTTTTCCATGGTCAGGCCCCCATCTTTACACGCCACGAGTCGGCGAAGACGCCGATGGCGGCCGGATCGAAGCGAACACCCGCTTCCGCCGGGATTTCCTCGTCTTCGGCAACGACGATCGCGAGTTTCTGGCCGGCGAACCGGGCGCGCACGATCTTCTGCCGGCCGATATCCTCGACCTTGTCGACAGTGATGGGCATGCCGCCCCGTTCCAGCCGGACGAATTCCGGGCGGATGCCGATCTCGATGCGTTGCGCTCCGTCAACCTTTGGCGCACCGGCCAGCGGCACACCAAGCCCGCCGACCATTGCGGTCGCGCCGTCGATACTGGCGGGCAGCACATTCATGCCCGGCGAGCCGATGAAATAACCGACGAAGGTATGTCCCGGCCGTTCGAAAAGCTCAGCCGGCGTGCCGATCTGGACGATCTGACCGTCATACATGACCACAACCTTGTCGGCGAAGGTCAGCGCTTCGGTCTGGTCATGGGTGACATAAACCATGGTGAAACCGGACTGCCGGTGCAGCCGTTTCAGCTGCGAGCGCAGCACCCATTTCATATGCGGGTCGATCACCGTCAGCGGCTCGTCGAAGAGGATGGCGTTGACATCGGACCGCACCAGCCCGCGCGCCAGCGAAATCTTCTGTTTCTGATCCGCCGTCAAACCACGCGCATGGCGTTTGGCCATGCCGGAAAGATCGGTCATTTCGAGGATTTCCCGCACCCGGCGGTCGACCTCGGCTTCCGGCACATGCCGGTTGCGCAACGGAAAGGCCAGATTGTCGTAGACCGTCATCGTGTCGTAGACGACCGGGAACTGGAATACCTGCGCAATATTGCGGTCTTCCGTGGCGAAATCCGTCACGTCCGTTCCATCAAAGGCGATGCGGCCTTCGGAGGGGCGCAGCAGCCCGGAAATGATATTGAGCAGCGTGGTCTTGCCGCAACCGGAAGGGCCGAGCAGCGCATAGGCGCCGCCGTCCTCCCATTCGTGATGGACTTCCTTCAGCGCATAGTCGCCGGCAGCCTGCGCCTTTGCGTTATAGGCGTGTCGGATGTGATCGAGCGTGATGCGTGCCATGACCGATCTCCCTCAAGCCGCTTCGCCGATGGCGCGGCCATTCGCGTCAAAGGCCATCAGGTGTTTTGTATCGAGAAACAGCTCTATGTCCCTGTCCGGCTCGATATCGTGAATGCCATGCGCGAGCATGACCCAGCGCCGACCCGAAAACTCCACATGCACGAAGCTTTCCGATCCGGCGATTTCCGAAATCAGCGTCCGCGCCCGGATCGACTGGCGGGCCTCGCCCTTCGCCTGCGGGAAAAGATGATGCGGCTGGAAAGCGATGGTCAAAGGTCCATCCGG
Organism: Agrobacterium leguminum; assembly: GCF_015704895.1. Taxonomy (GTDB): domain Bacteria; phylum Pseudomonadota; class Alphaproteobacteria; order Rhizobiales; family Rhizobiaceae; genus Agrobacterium; species Agrobacterium leguminum. The sequence goes on from NZ_JADQWB010000004.1 coordinate 364,382, forward strand.
CACGGCGGCAAGATGCGCCGGCACCGCAATCACCGCCTGGTCGGCACGGGTAAATGCAGCGCCCGCCTTGACGACCTCGATGGTGTTGAGCGGCGGATCTGCAAAAATTTCCGCGGTGACGATATCCACCGGACGCCGGTAAACCTCGATGGTGCGGCTGAACTGCGTTACCCTGCCCTCGTTGAGCGTTGCGGTATTGCCGCCCAAAAGCAGAGCCTCGGAAGGTTCGGTGGTGGCATAAACGAAGATGGCGCCGGATTCGGCGAAAATGCGCGGCAGTTCCTCGCGCAACTCTTCGCGCAGCTTGTAATCGAGATTGGCCAGCGGCTCATCGAGCAGCACCAGATTGGCGTTCTTGACGATGGCGCGGGCAAGTGCCGTTCGCTGCTGCTGACCGCCGGAAAGATTGAGCGGCGTGCGGTCGAGATAAGGCGTCAGCTTCAGAAGCTCGGCGGCTTTCCTCACTTCCCTGTCGATGGTTGCCTGGTCCTTGCCGGCAACGCGCATGGGCGAGGCGATGTTTTCGTAAACGCTGAGCGCCGGATAGTTGATGAACTGCTGATAGACCATGGCGACGTTGCGCTTCTGCACCGGCCATCCCGTCACATCTTCGCCATTGAAAAAGATCGAGCCGGCGCTCGGCTTGTCCAGCCCCGCCATCAGCCGCATCAGCGTCGTCTTGCCCGAAAGTGTCGGTCCAAGCAGGACGTTCAGGCTTCCGCGCTGCAACGTCAGATCGGTCGGGTGAATATGATATTCACCGCCAACCATCTTCGAGACGTTTCGCAATTCAAGCATGGTGATCCAAAGCCTCCTCCGCTTTTATCCGGATCGTCAGATTGCCCTTAAGCGCCCACCTGCAATGTCTTCGACATAATCCTCCAGCCCACGCACCTCTTCCGGGGTAAAAAAGAGCCCCTGCTTGGTGCGGCGCCACAGAATATCCTCGGCCGTCAGCGCCCATTCCCGCGCCATCAGCCAGCGAACCTCAGCCTCGTAGAGCGTACCGCCGAAATACCGCCCGAGCGCCGCCGCCTCTGTGGCATTGCCGATCAGGACTGCCGCATCCGTTCCGTAGCAGCGCACAAGCCGCTCCGCATGACGCTCTTCAAGAAAGGGGTAACGCGACCGCAGCGCCGAAACTTCCGCGGTGTAGGCCTCGGCGCCGAAATTTCCACCCGGCAAATGTGAGCCCGCCGTCCATGGCGCACCCTTTTCACCCAGCGCATCGCCGATTTTTTCAAGAGCATGTTCGGCAAGCCGCCGATAGGTGGTGAGCTTGCCGCCGAAAATATTGAGAAGCGGCGCTTCGCCTTCCGCCCCTTCGGTTTTCAGCACATAATCGCGGGTCGCTTCCTGCGCTTTCGATGCCCCGTCATCGAACAGCGGGCGCACGCCGGAATAGGTCCAGACGATATCCGCCGGCTCTACCGGTTCAGCGAAATATTCGCTGGCCGCATTGCAAAGATAGCTGATCTCCTCGTCGCTGATCTTAACAGCCCGGGGGTCGGCGGTATAGTCGCGATCCGTCGTGCCGATCAGCGTAAAGTCCTGTTCATAGGGAATGGCGAAGATGATCCGCCCGTCCGGATTCTGGAAAAAATAGGCACGCGGATCGGAAAATTTCTTGCGCACGATAATGTGGCTGCCCTGCACCAGGCGGACATTATGGACATTGTTTTTACCGAATGCCGAGGACAGCACCTTGTCCACCCAGGGACCCGCGGCATTCACCAGCATGCGCGCCCGATAGGTCTTGGCCTCTCCGGCCGCATTTTTCGTTTCGACCCGCCAGAAGGCGCCTTCGCGCCGGGCCGAAACCACCTGCGTGCGGTTGAGGACGAGCGCACCGCGATTGGCCGCATCGCGGGCATTCAGCACCACCAGACGGGCATCGTCCACCCAGCCATCCGAATATTCGAAGGCGCGGGCAAAAATCGGTTTCAAAGGTTTCCCGGCGCGATCGCGGCGCAGATCGAGCGAGCGGGTCGCGGGCAGAAGCTTGCGGCCGCCGAGATGGTCGTAGAGAAATAGCCCGAGACGCACGAGCCAGGCCGGGCGCACCCCGCCCTTCTGGAACGGCAGTACGAAGCGCATGGGCCAGATGATGTGCGGCGCCATGGCCCACAGCACCTCACGTTCCATCAGCGCTTCGCGCACCAGACGAAACTCGTAATGTTCGAGATAACGCAAACCGCCATGGATAAGCTTGGTGGCGGCAGACGAGGTGCCGGAGGCGAAATCGTTCATTTCCGCAAGCGCGACGGAATAGCCCCTGCCGACGGCGTCACGCGCGATGCCGCAGCCATTGATACCGCCGCCGATCACGAAAATATCGTGGATTGCCTCGTCAGACATGAATCCTCCCGCGCTTTCATCGACGCTCTCCTCATCGATATACTGAAAGCACGGACATCTAATTCGAAGACAAAACGAATGTCAAACGAAATTCACGGGCCGTCCCGATCAGGACTCGACCATCTCGGTTTCGATCAACCGGACGTCATGATCGGCACAGATGGACCGGATCGAATCCACCGGACAATGATCGGTGATGAAAGTATGCACCTGGGAAAGATGGCCGATACGAACCGGAGCCGTGCGCTCGAATTTGAGCGAATCCGACACCAGAATGACATGGCGCGCATTGGAGATGATTGCCTGCGCGACCTTGACCTCACGAAAGTCGAAATCCAGCAAAGCACCATCTTCATCGATGGCAGAAACGCCGATGACAGCGAAATCCACCTTGAACTGGCGGATGAAATCCACCGCCGCCTCGCCGACGATACCGCCATCGGAACCGCGCACGACACCGCCGGCAATCACCACCTCGATACCGGGGAAAACCCTCAACCTGTTGGCAACATTGATGTTGTTGGTAATGACCATCAACTCGTGATGATCCGCCAGCGCTTCACCCACGGCTTCGGTCGTCGTGCCGATATTGATGAAGAGTGATGAGTTGTTGGGGATGAGGGCGGCAGCGGCAGCGCCGATCGCCTGCTTTTCGGAAGAGGCTATCGCCCGACGCGCCTCGTATTTGACGTTTTCATTGCCGCTTGGAAAAAGCGCGCCGCCGTGGATGCGGGTCAGAACCCGCGTATCGCAGAGATCGTTCAGATCCTTGCGGATCGTCTGGGGAGTGACGGAGAACCGTGCCGCCAGCTCGTCGACCAGCACCCGCCCGTTCGCTTTCGCCAGCGCAACGATTTCATCCTGACGCGGTGTGAGCAGCATTTCACCCTCCCTCCTCTTTCAATTTTTTCGTTTTATTGAAGAGCGAACGAAAAACCAATGTCAAGGGACGGTTTTCAGCCATGGCACGCGGCGGCCGGTGTGAACCGGCCGGCGAAAGATAGCGCGCTTGTCGTCGCACCCTGTCCACGCGCGCTGCGTTCAACGTTTACCCCATCCGCTCGGAAGCATAACTTCCCGGGCTTGGCGGGAAGACGACGGTGCGGTTGCCGTTGATGAAGGTGCGGTGGTGGATATGGGCGTGGATGGCACGGGCCAGCACCTGGCTTTCCACATCGCGGCCGAGCGAGACATAATCGTCGGCCGATTGCGCGTGGGTGATGCGCACCGTGTCCTGCTCGATGATCGGGCCCTCGTCGAGATCGGCGGTGACGTAATGGGCCGTGGCGCCGATCAGCTTCACGCCGCGCTCATAGGCCTGCTTGTAGGGGTTGGCGCCCTTGAAGGAGGGCAGGAAGGAATGGTGGATGTTGATGATTTTGCCCGACATCTTCCGGCACATATCGTCGGACA
>NZ_JADQWB010000050.1 GCF_015704895.1 Agrobacterium leguminum
GGAAAAACGAATGACATCCTATGTTCTGACCGTAGCCTGCAAATCGACCCGTGGCATTGTGGCTGCGATTTCCGGTTATCTGGCGGAAAAAGGCTGCAACATCGTCGACAGTTCGCAGTTCGACGACCTCGAGACCGGCAAGTTCTTCATGCGCGTCTCCTTCATCTCCGAAGAAGGCGCCACCCTTGAGGCCATCACCGATGGCTTCAAGCCGGTGGCGGAAAAATTCGACATGGACGCGGATATCTATCCGGACGGCCAGCGCATGAAGACGCTGTTGATGGTCTCCCGTTTCGGCCATTGCCTCAACGACCTGCTCTATCGCTGGAAGATCGGCGCATTGCCGATCGACATCGTCGGCGTCGTCTCCAACCATTTCGATTACCAGAAGGTCGTCGTCAACCACGACATTCCCTTCCACCACATCAGGGTGACGAAGGAGAATAAACCCAAAGCCGAAGCCCAGCTGATGGACCTGATCGAGACCAGCGGCACGGAACTCGTCGTACTGGCGCGCTACATGCAGGTGCTGTCCGACGATATGTGCCGGAAGATGTCGGGCAAAATCATCAACATCCACCATTCCTTCCTGCCCTCCTTCAAGGGCGCCAACCCCTACAAGCAGGCCTATGAGCGCGGCGTGAAGCTGATCGGCGC
>NZ_JADQWB010000051.1 GCF_015704895.1 Agrobacterium leguminum
GTGCGGGCCAAGAAGGAAGCGGTCAAGCCCGAAGAACTGATCGGACGGCTGGTCGATATCTCCATCGAGATAAGCCAGGGCGACGGCGATGGCGGCGGTGTTCGCCGCCCCTTCAACGGCCTGGTGACGGAGCTGCATGAGGGGCCGCCGATCACACGCGGCATGCGCTCTTATGCACTGACCATCCGCCCGCAAATGTGGCTTCTGTCGCGCCGGTCGGATTGCCGTATCTGGATGGACAAGACGGCGGTCGAGATCGTCGAGACGCTGTTTTCCGAACACGGCATTCCCGCCCCCGATACGTCAGGCATCATTTCTCCGCCGCCTGCACAGCACTACAGCGTGCAGTTTAACGAGACCGATCTCGATTATCTCACCCGCCGCTTTGAAGAGGACGGCCTGTTCTACTGGTTTAGCCAGGAGGATGGTTCCCACAAGCTGCATGTGGCCGATAGCGCCAGCGGCTGGCTTGGGCCGTCGCCGGCCGCCCAGGGGGAGGGGACGGTGCGTCTGGCGCAGGGGTCGTCGGATCGCAACCACATCAACGACTGGGCGCGGCGTTTTTCCTATGTCTCGGGCCAGCGTGCGGGTGCCGACTGGAATTTCGAGACGCCGGGCATGGTGCCGGG
>NZ_JADQWB010000052.1 GCF_015704895.1 Agrobacterium leguminum
GATCTCGACGCGCTGGTAGAGCGGAATAAAGTGATCGCTGTCGCGCGTCAGCCGTACTTCGATGCGCGGATGCGCCTGCAGCAGCGCGCGCACCTGGTGCGCAATCGCCAGCACGAGATGTTTCTCTTCCGATCCTTCGCTGCCGACGGCGCCGGAATCGAAGCCGCCGTGGCCCGGATCGATCATCACGATGCGCTTGCCCTTTTTCTGCGGCGGCGCAGGCTGCGCGTGGCGCGGACTTGCGCGCAGCGGCGCATTCTCCTCTTTCGCCTGAATCGCGCGTGGAGAGAGCACGGCCAGCGCCAGGCCGGAGAGCAGCAGCTGGCGACGGTTGGTAAGACGCTTGAGCAAAGAGAGTGTGGGCATGGGCTGGTCCATTAG
>NZ_JADQWB010000053.1 GCF_015704895.1 Agrobacterium leguminum
TTCGATGTCTTGTTGACGATGCCGGCGGGCGTGCCTGCGCCATAAAGCACCGAGATCGGGCCACGGACGATTTCCACACGCTCCAGCGAATAGGGATCGGTGCGGAACATGCCATAGTTCAAATAGGACTGACGCAGCCCGTCCTTGTAGTCGCCCATGGTGGTGGCGTCGTAACCGCGAATATAGATCTGGTCGAAGCGCGGGTCGAAGCCGGCGGCGGTGCCGGTGGTGACACCGGCGGAGTAGCGCACGGCC
>NZ_JADQWB010000054.1 GCF_015704895.1 Agrobacterium leguminum
CCGCGCAGTCTTCTCTCGACTGGAACTTCGTGGCGGACAAATATTCGGCGTGGATACAGCGGATCAACCGCGAGGTCATCGCGGCGAATTGAGACAGGAAGCAGAGGACGCCATGGCCGATCATCATATCGAGATCGACAATCTCGTGAAGACCTATCCGGGCGCCCTCAAGCCCTCCGTGGATCACGTCAGCCTTTCCCTGCCGCGCGGGGAAATGCTGGCGCTGCTGGGGCCTTCCGGCTGCGGCAAGACGAC
>NZ_JADQWB010000055.1 GCF_015704895.1 Agrobacterium leguminum
GCTTGTCCAGAAATGGCTGTAAAAATGCCGAAAGCTCCGTATCCCAATCTGCCATATCGCGCCCCCAACGAAGAGAGCACAGATCATCTCAAACCAGCCTTGCCCGAATCTGCCAAAGTAATGCTAGGCCCTGTTGACAAAGTGGATTCCCAAATCAGCTGAAGCGTGATTCAAGACTGCTTTTTAGGAGGCAGTTTTGGCTCGCGGCGACCTAACGGATATAGAGTGGCGGATCATCGAGGGGCTTCTG
>NZ_JADQWB010000056.1 GCF_015704895.1 Agrobacterium leguminum
TCAACCGCCTCAAGCAGTTCCGTCGCGTCGCGACCCGATACGACAAGACACGAAAATCCTTCTCAGCATTCCTTGCCCTAGCCGCTGCAAAGATATGGTTGCCATACTTTGTCAACAGGACCTAGCATTACTTTGGCAGATTCGGGCAAGGCTGGTTTGAGATGATCTGTGCTCTCTTCGTTGGGGGCGCGATATGGCAGATTGGGATACGGAGCTTTCGGCATTTTTACAGCCATTTCTGGACAAG
>NZ_JADQWB010000057.1 GCF_015704895.1 Agrobacterium leguminum
TTGATAAAAATGTCAGTTTTTTGACGAAGGGTGTGTTGACTTGTTTGGTTGGGTGGATTTATAAGTCCGCTCACTGAACGAGGGCGGCGGCGCTGCTGGCGACGGCGACTTTCGTTCTTAAGAAATCAAGTTGATGAGCGGATTGCTTGTTGGGTTTCGGGGCTTATGGCTTTGGGGCGATTGATTTTGTGACTGTTTGAGCGGTCTGTTATTTGACAATTGAATATGAGAAGAAAGAGAAACGTG
>NZ_JADQWB010000005.1 GCF_015704895.1 Agrobacterium leguminum
GCGCCTGCGCAGCAAGGGAAAACCTTTCAAACTGGCCATCGTCGCAACAATCCGGAAGCTCATCACTATCCTCAACGCCATCGCAAGGACAGATCCAGCATTTGCTTGATCATCCACGGTTGCTTGATCCGGCATCCAGCCACGGCGCGTCTGCGCCGTGAAGAGAGTCTTTCGCGATCAAGGACTTGATCGCGCTGGACCCCGGATCTAGTCCGGGGTGACGGAATGCGGTGCCCCGCTTCTGCCAATCATACCGCTGCTGAGCACATTGCCCCACAAACAAAAACGGCCCCCGAAGAGGCCGTTGTCATTTCTCACGCAGCCTGCTTCTTCGCCGCAAGCTTGCGCTTCACATCCGGCGGCGTCGCCTCATCCACGAGGCTCGTAATCGCATCTTCCAGCGACATCGGCGTCTGGTTCTGCGAACCGAGACGGCGGATGTTGACCGTGCGCTCTTCCGCTTCCTTGCGGCCGCAGACGATGATGACCGGAACCTTGGTCACCGAATGCTCGCGGATCTTGTAGTTGATCTTCTCGTTGCGGAAATCGGTCTCGACCGCCATGCCAGCCTCGCGCAGCGCTTCGGCAACCTCACGGCCGTAATCATCCGCATCCGAGGTGATCGTCGCGACGACCACCTGAAGCGGCGCGAACCACAGCGGCATATGGCCGGCGAAGTTCTCGATGAGGATGCCGAGGAAGCGCTCCATGGAGCCGCAGATGGCGCGATGGATCATCACCGGCTGCGTCTTTTCGGAGTTCTGGTCGATGTAGAAGGCGCCGAAGCGTTCCGGCAGGTTGAAGTCCACCTGCGTCGTGCCGCACTGCCATTCACGGCCGATGGCGTCCTTCAGCGTATATTCGAACTTCGGCCCGTAGAACGCGCCCTCGCCCGGCAGAATGCCGGTCTTGATGCGACCGCCGGACTGCTCCTCGATGGTCTTCAGAACATCCATCATCACGCTTTCGGCGCGATCCCAGAGATCGTCGGAACCGACGCGCTTTTCCGGACGCGTGGAGAGCTTGACGACGACTTCGCTGAAACCGAAATCCTCATAGACGGAGAGGATGAGGTCGTTGATGCGCAGGCATTCCGCCGCCATCTGCTCTTCCGTGCAGAAGACATGCGCATCGTCCTGCGTGAAGCCGCGAACGCGCATCAGGCCGTGCAGAGCGCCCGACGCCTCATAACGATGCACGGTGCCGAATTCCGCAAGGCGGACCGGCATTTCGCGGTAAGACTTCAAGCCATGCTTGAAGATCTGAACGTGACCCGGGCAGTTCATCGGTTTCAAGGCGAAGACGCGCTGATCGGCTTCCTCGTCATCGGGATGGGTGAAGGCATGGGCGGATTTCACCGCGAACATGTTTTCCTGATACCAGCCCCAGTGACCGGAGGTTTCCCACAGCGACTTGTCGAGCACCTGCGGCGCATTGACTTCCTGATAGGTATTGGCGAGCCGGCGGCGCATATAGGCCGTCAGCGTCTGGAACATGCGCCAGCCCTTGCCGTGCCAGAACACGACGCCCGGGCCTTCTTCCTGGAAATGGAACAGGTCCATTTCGCGGCCGAGACGGCGATGGTCGCGCTTTTCGGCTTCGGCCAGCACATGCAGATAATTGTCCAGCTCTTCCTGCGTCGCCCAGGCGGTACCGTAGATGCGCGACAGCATCGCATTGTTGCTGTCACCGCGCCAATAGGCCCCGGCCACCTTCATCAGCTTGAAGGCCGTGCCGATCTGCCCCGTGGAGGCCATGTGCGGACCACGGCAGAGATCGAACCAGTCGCCCTGATAATAGATCTTCAGGTCCTGACCTTCCGGAATGGCGTCGACCAGCTCGACCTTGTAGTTCTCGCCCTTGGCGGCGAACACTTCCTTGGCCTTCTCGCGCGACCAGACCTCGCGGGTAAACGGCTTGTTGCGCAGAATGATTTCCTTCATGCGCTTTTCGATCTTCGGCAGATCTTCCGGCGTGAAGGGTTCGTTCTTGGCGAAGTCGTAATAGAAGCCGTTTTCGATGACAGGGCCGATCGTCACCTGCGTGCCGGGCCACAGTTCCTGCACGGCTTCAGCCATGACGTGCGCGGCATCGTGGCGGATGAGTTCCAGCGCACGCCCGTCTTCACGCGTGACGATCTCGATTTTGCCATCGGTGATGGTCTCGGACAAATCGCGCACGGTGCCGTCAAGCGCAATGGCGACAGCCTTCTTGGCAAGCGATTTGGAGATGGATTCGGCGACCTCGCGGCCGGTCGTACCGGCGGGGTAGCTGCGCACGGATCCATCGGGAAATGTAAGGGAAACAGCTTCAGACATTGTCTAATCTCCTGTCCAGTCCCGCCAACGAATGCGGGTGGTGTTGGAATAATGATTTGCCCGCGACAAGCGGACAGGCAGGCTGATAAAGGCTTTTGCCATTGCAGTCAAAGGCGAAGGATCGCTCAGCGAAGCATTTGCGCGAGACCATTGACCGTATTGGCGTTGCGGGTCGTGCCGATACCGAGCCTTTTGGTGGTCAGCACGGACAGCAGCCTGCTCTCGCTCGGCTTGCCGCAAAAATCGATCCATAGATCGCCGCCGGCAAGAGCGATCTTTTCCCTCCCGCGGTATTTCTCCAGCAATTCGAGGACGCCGTTGTCCAGCGGCGCCCGCATCACCCGAACGCAGACATCCGGCGGATTGCCCTGGGCGAAGGGATTGTCCGCCGCCAGTTTCAGCCAGTCGCTCCCCGAACGAACGAGAATATCGACATGTTTGCCGAAGCGGTCCTCGAAGGCGCGCTCCAGCCTCTCCTCAATCTCACGAACAGGTGCCGCCCCGGCGCGAAAAACCAGATTTCCAGTCGCGACAAGGGTTCTGCATTCGGCAAATCCCAGCTCTTCCGCCAATGCCCGCAGATCGGCCATGACGAGCCGCTTGCCCGCGCCGAGCACGATGCTGTGCAGCAGGGCCACATAGTCATTCATCGATGCAGGCTCCAGTAACGCCACGGCATCCACCAGTGCCTGCTGCCATCGAGCACTTCCGGCACCGGGTCCAGCCCGCTGGTGCCGCCCGGCCCGCAGCGCGCGACGCGAAACAGCGTCATCCAGCCGCCGGCCCACAATCCGTGTCGGGCAATGGCTTCATAGCCATATTCGGAACAGGTGGGGATATGGCGGCAGGAATTCCCGATGAAGCCGGATAGCGTCAGCTGATAAAGCCGAATGAAACCGACGCCCAGAAGCCGCCCCGGCGTTTTGGCAAAGCTGCCCGTCCAGTTGCGGGATCGGCCCGCTTTTTCCGCCGTTTGCTGGTGCCGGCAGCCCGGTTCGCCGCACATTGCCTAACCCGCGGCGTTGAGAGCCGGCCGCCCCTCGATCTGGTCGAGCGCATCGACCACCGCTTCGAAAGTCAGCATGGTGGAGGCGTGGCGCGCTTTGAAATCGCGGACGGGCTGAAGCACCCGCATATCCTCGAAACGGCCCGTCGGCCCTTCGCCGTCCTGTTTCAGCATGGCGAGCATGTCTTCCCGCGCCTGCCGGATTTCGCCGCTGGAAGCCCCGATGATGTGGTGCGCCATGATGGAGGCGGAGGCCTGGCCGAGCGCGCAGGCGCGAACCTCATGCGAAAACGCGGTCACGATACCGCCTTCGACCTTCAGATAGACCTTGAGCTTGGAGCCGCACAGCCGGGAGTGTTTCTCGGCGCTGGCGTCGGCATCCTCAAGAACGCCGATGAGCGGAATATTTCCGGCAAAGTCCAGAATGCGATTATTGTAGATATCGTCCATCGTCGGTGCCCGGCGCGCTCAAGATTGCCCAAAAACAGGACAGGTCAAATTTTTCAAACACAGCGTTTGTCGCAGTGAAGCTTTCCTGCCCTTCATTCTCATTATATGCTAACGAGCTTTCTGGACATCAAGCCGTGATGAAATTAACGGCTCCGATACCGAAATAACAGCATCGGTCTTGCCAAAATGCTGTAAAACAACCAGATAGCAGCAACTGCGAACAAGAGTTCGCGATGAAAAACGAATTCAGGTGCGGCCTTTACCCGCATCGGGAGAGACGGAATGGATGCGATCGTGAAGAATTTCCCCGGCGCTGGCGCAAAACCCGACGTGGCAGAAGCTCGCCCAAGCCAGGCCGAAGCGGAAGAAGCAGTGCGCGTTCTTCTGCGCTGGGCAGGAGAAAATCCCGCCCGCGAAGGACTTCTGGATACGCCGAAGCGCGTCGCCAAGGCCTATCGCGAGCTTTTTGCCGGTTATGAGCTGAACGTTCAGGACGTGCTCGGCACGACCTTCGAGGAAGTCGGCGGTTATGACGATGTGGTGCTGGTGCGCGACATCCCCTTCTTCTCCCATTGCGAACACCATATGGTGCCGATCGTCGGCAAGGCGCATGTCGCCTATCTTCCGGCGGGCCGCGTGCTCGGCCTGTCGAAGATCGCCCGCGTCGTCGAAATCTTCGGCCGCCGCCTGCAGACGCAGGAAAACATGACCGCGCAGATCGCCAGATCGATCGAGGAAACCCTGAAACCGCGCGGCGTGGCCGTCATGATCGACGCCGAACATATGTGCATGTCCATGCGCGGCGTAAACAAGCAGGGGTCGACGACGCTGACCACCAGCTTTACCGGTGTGTTCAAGAACGATCCGGCCGAACAGGTGCGCTTCATGACCATGGTGCGGAACCGCTAAGCGCCGGACCGAAGGCCGTAACGCGGTTTTCGGAAAATCCGATGCGCAAGAAAATCCAGAGTGGCGGAGGCAGCTCCGTTTATCCGCCGCTCCCGTCGTTCCGCCAGTTGATTTTCCGGGGTTACCATGTCCATTCCCTTTCCATCCGCCCCTGCGGATAAGGAAGTGCTCGAAAACGCAGGTCTTTTTTCGCCGAAATTCGATGCGCACGGCCTCGTCACCGCCGTTGTCACCGATGCGCGTGACGGCGAGTTGCTGATGGTCGCCCATATGAATGCGGAAGCCCTGTCGCTGACGCTGGAGACCGGCATCGCCCACTATTACAGCCGTTCGCGCGACAAGATCTGGAAGAAGGGCGAAACGTCGGGCAATCTGCAGACGGTGAAGGAATTCCGCACCGATTGCGATCAGGACGCCGTGTGGCTGAAGGTCTCCGTCGCCGGCCATGACGCGACCTGCCACACCGGTCGCCGCTCCTGTTTTTATCGCACGGTCGAACTCTCCGACGGCCAGGCGGTGACGAAGATCACCGACGATACCCGCCATTTCGATCCGGCGACCACCTATTCCGCAACTTGAACGGCCACCTTCCATCGGCCGCACCAATTTGCTACCAATATAGCGGGTTCCGGGGATAGGACGGAGCCTGAAGGAACTGGCAGGGAGTGCGGTCATGTTGGGATGGGGAAATCGTCACAATCAACTTTCGGCTGGCAATCCCGAAGCCTTCGGCAACGAACCGCCGGTCACCCAGATCGTCGACACGCGCAGGATAGCGCTCGCCCTTGGCGGCGGGGCTGCACGCGGCTGGGCCCATATCGGCGTCCTGCGGGCGCTGGATGAGGCCGGGGTGAAGATCGGCATGATCGCCGGCACCTCGATCGGCGCGCTGGTCGGCGGTTGTTATCTCGCCGGCAAGCTCGATGAGCTGGAAGAATTCGCCCGCTCGCTGACGATGCGCCGCATTGCCGGCCTGCTCGATCTCACCATCGGCGGCGGCGGACTCTTCGGCGGCATGCGGCTGACCAAGCGCATGCAGGAACATCTGGAAGGCCTGCGCGTCGAAAACCTCGACCATCCCTTCATCGCCGTCGCGACGGAACTGCGCACCGGCCACGAGGTCTGGATTCACCAGGGCGATCTCGTCACCGCGCTGCGCTCTTCCTATGCGCTGCCGGGCATTTTCGAACCCGTGCAGTGCAACGGCCGCACCCTGATCGACGGCGCGCTCGTCAACCCCGTGCCGGTTTCGGTCTGCCGGGCCTATGAGCAGGCGCTGGTCGTCGCGGTCAATCTGAATTACGATCTTTTCGGCCGCTCCGCCGTGGTCAAGCACGCCGCCTCGCCATCGCATGGGGGCGTCGCACCGGCGGTGGAAAGCCCGCCGCGTCCCGGCCTGCCAGGCGTCATGGTGCAGGCCTTCAACATCATTCAGGACAGGATTTCACGCTCGCGCCTGGCGGGCGACCCGCCCGACCTGATGCTTCACCCCCGCATCAACGATATCGGCCTCTCGGAATTCCATCGCGCCAGCGAAGCCATCGACCGGGGATATGAGGAAACGCGCTCCCGCATTCCGGAGCTCGAGCGCATGCAGCAGGCTTTCCGGCGCTAGCGCCCTGCTTTAAGCACGAAACGAATAGATGAAACGCCCAGCCGTGGTGAGACCATGTATTGGTATATCTCAGTCCTGCCCCCGACCGACGAAAACACACTGTGCGACACGAATCGATTGGTCGGGTTTCTGGAAGAACAACCTGAACTCAAACGGACTAACGATGTCAGCTTTGCGTCGGCGGAGGGTCAGCCCTGGATTGACATCACCATTGTGAAAGGAACGGCCGATGGCAACTGGTCAAGCAGCGGCAAATTCATTTCACAGTTCAATCGGGTTGAAATTGTCTGCGCCGATTGTCCTCAGCGAGACTTCTACGTGGACATATCCACCAAAATAGCCGACTTTCTTCAATGGCGATACGTGACGGAAGGCGATGTATGAGTCCCGGCCCGAGACTGAAGCTTTTCCAGCTGTCTGACGCCGGGACGCAAGATCACCCGGCAATATAGGCCTTGATGTGCTCCGCTTCGGCTTCGATTTCGCCAATCCGCGCCTTCACCACGTCACCGATGGAGATGATGCCGGCAAGGCGGCCGTTCTCTTCAACCGGCACATGCCTGAAGCGCCCGCCCGTCATGATTTCCATCAGCTCATCGGTGGTGGAATTGTGATGACAGCGAATGACATTCTTGGTCATGGCCACCGACACGGATTGCTGGAGGGAAGCGGCACCCTGGCCCGCCACGGCCTTTACCAGATCGCGCTCCGTGAAGATGCCGAGAACGACGCCATCGGCGTCGGTCACGACGACGGAACCGATCTTATGCGCGTGCAGCGTTCCCGCCGCTTCGCCGATGCTGACCTCCGGACCGACAGTCACGACGTCCCGGCCCTTGCGGTCGAGAAGATCCTTTACGAATGTTGGCATGCCTTCCTCCTCTTTTCAGCGATACGCAGCGCCGCAGTCTCCCCCGGCGGTTGCAAATCATGGGATATGGTGCGCTGAGGTCCGCATGAATGCAATCCCGGATGGGACGCGCGAAAGCAAATTTGCGCCACGGCCGACAAGGAGCGTGATCGGCTCAGACCAAGCGTCGATCGAAAAGCCCGAAGAACAGGAAGCCGAGCAGAAAGCCGAAGACATGCGCATCCCAGGCGATTTCACCGCCGACATCGCCGAACAGCGGCACGCCGACCGCGATCAGCACATTGCCGAACAGCCACATCAGCGTGAAGATCAGCACGGTGCGGTTGGAAAGCGCCCCAAGAATGCTCTGTCGCGGCATCAGATGACCGAAGGAGGCGCTATATCCGCCACGCGCAGGGAAAGCGAAGCGGCAGGCCGCCCCCATCAGCGCCGAAACCACACCGGACGCCCCGATCAGCACCGTCACATCGCCCCAGTTCAACGCCGCATGACCGAAGGCGGAAACGGCGGCGGAAATGCACCATAACAGCACGAAGCGCACTGTTCCGATCCGGCGCAGAACCGGCGCGCCGAAGGCCATCAGCCACAATCCGTTAAAGAGAATGTGCTCGATGCCGCCATGCAGGAAAGAATAGGTCACCGGCGTCCAGAGCCATTCCAGCCCCTGCTGGGAAAACGGCACCGCATAACGCAGCGGAATGAAGCCGAAGGTGAAGATGAACCAGCCATTGCCTTCCTCCGACAGAAGATAGGCGGGAACCACATAAGCGACGATCAGCGCGGCCAGGATGCCCACCAGCAGCGATGGCAGGTTGAAGACGGGATTGTTCGTGTCGTCTTTCGGCTCCGGCGTTTCCGAAACCGGCGGCTGTTCGCCGTCCCCGTAGGACATGATCCCATCCCTGTCTTGGTCGAATTTTGCGTTCCCCGAGCAATATAGGAAGCCCGAACGAAAAAAAAGCCGTCCCGCCTTCGAAGCGCTCGACGCCCAAACCGCTATCGGCAAGGGCGCCGGGCCGCGGGCGGTCCGGCTTGCGGGCCCGCCTTAAAATAACAGGCGACGCCATCGAATTGTGCTGACGGAGCTTTCCCCGACATGGCCGCACCGATGCCACGACTATCGCCACCGGGCAATATCAACCCTTTGCTAACCTTAACAAATCCGCTTGGCATGAAAATCGCTACACCTCCAGATACAGACGTTCGGATGGACATGATGTCCCAAAAACGAACATGGAGAGATGCTATGAAGAGCATGGCCGGACTGGACATATATGCCTATTGGGATGAACTGCGTGGCAAGCGATCGGCCCCGCGACGCGAGGACATCGATCCAGCAAAGCTGAAACATCACCTTGGCGATCTTTTTATCCTCACGGACAAGGGAGAGAACACCCCGTTCTTCCGCCTTGCCGGTACTCGTCTTTGCGATCTGTTCGGCCGGGAATTGCGGGATCGCCCGTTTTCGGAATTGTGGCAGCCGGCAAATGCCGTCTTCCCCTGCCGTGTCGCGCGCGGCATCCTGCACCACCAGTTGCCCGTGGTCTTCGATGTCGAGGCAGAGGACAGCTATGGCGCGGCGCCGCTGGCATTCGAAATGCTGCTCCTGCCGCTGCGCACCGATCCCGACGCCGCCCCAAGGTTGCTCGGAGCGCTGCTTGCGGAGCGGCCGCGGCACCAATTCGCCGCGCCCATCCAGTGCCTGTCCATGAAAAGCAGCCGCCTGCTGCGCCTGGACATCGCGCCGGCAGGGTATCCGGTGAACAAGGGGGCCGAGGATACAACCCGCGCCGAAAGCTGCTGACGGACCTGTTCCAACGCTCTCCGCCCCTCCGGGAGAGGTCCAGCAGCACCGGAATCTCAAAAAAATACGTCAGAACTGTAACGATATTGCCGATCAGAAAAATTGTAGAGATTAAACAATACAGTCTGTTAACTCGCGCAGGGTAGAAACTTACCGTCATCATTCATTACAATTGCGCTGCCCATGTTTTCGTCCCGCTCGGTCAACACCGCCCAAATCCTGCGTCCGGTTGAGGAAGCTCATCTCGACGACGCCGTCCGTGTGTCCTTCACCGGCCGCCTGATGTTGCCCGATCATGAAGAATATGATTGCACCGCGACCGAGATGACCGCCGAAAGGGCGCAGTTCACCTGCTCGGGCATTGCCCGCCACGGTGACCGCGTCATCGCCTATCTCCAGCATATCGGCCGGATCGAAGGCACGGTGACGTCGCTCACCGCATCGGGCTTCCTCATCGCCATCAACGCGCCGGAGCGCAAGCGGGAAAAACTCGCCGCGCAGCTCGCCTGGATCGCCAAGCGTCAATTGCTCGGCCTGCCGGAAGACCGCCGCCACGACCGCCTGACGCCGCGCAACGCGAGAGCCCAGCTCGTTCTGGAAGACGGCGTGCTCGTCGCCTGCAGGTTGATCGACCTTTCCCTGTCGGGCGCGGCAATCGAGATCGAAAACCGGCCGCCGCTCGGAAGCCGGGTCCAGCTCGGCAAGAACATGAGCGGCAAGATCGTGCGCCACTTCATGGAAGGCGTCGCCGTCGAATTCGACCGCGTCCAGTCGCCCGACGCACTGATCGAATTTCTTTAAGTAGTTCCACCCGGACACGACAGGTTTTGCGCCCGTAAGAATGCGTGCAGCATTTTCGGCGCGTTTCGCGCTCGCCCCAATCGCATAATTGCGAAGATTCCCGGACGGCGCCTTGGCAGTCAATGCTCCGTCTTCGGCCATATCGGGTTCACCAGCCGCTCCTGGCGTCAGGTGCTTTATTCTCACTTCTCGCTACCGAACTCCCATTTTCATACCCTGACGCCTATGGCATGCGGCAGACCGACCTGGATCCACCATAGTCGGTAAAAAAGGATGAGCGCGGCGGAACATGTTGCGCCCTTGGCCAGATCATCAACGGCACGAAAATCGCTCCGCAAAACTTTTTTCCAGAAAAAATGCAGTTTTTTTGAAGTTTTTTTGTCGCTTTTTCCGGCCTGTTCCAGCCTGAAACAGCCATCCCAAAACGGGAAATCCACCTCTTCGCCACGCGCCGCAAGCCGGCCGCGCGCGACCAAGGAAACCGCGTGACGCCGAAAACCGCTATCAATACAGCGGTCTAGATGGCTACCAAAAGCCTAAAGCCAGGATGCGTAAAATTGTAATAAAATTTGCTTCAAACACGCATAAAAACTAGTTCGAATACAGTTCAAAACAACGGCTAATTTGCTGAAATTTAAGCTCAAATTGCGCTTCGCAAATTTCCGCCGGGTCAAAATATACCTGCGAATGTCTCCTCACCACGGGGAGACAAGCAATGAACAAGAACAACCGTTTCGTTTTCACTCTGATCGCATTCATCGTCAGCGCCTTCGCGCATCAGGCAAGCGCCTCGCCGGCCGCCGTCATGCGCGTCATCGGCAAGGCCAATCCGCCGATCGGCCACTATGAATTCTGCCAGACCTATCAGAGCGAATGCCAGCCGACCTCGCTGGACAACGGCCCGATGAAGCTGACCGAAGAGCGCTGGAAGACGATGCTCGACGTCAACTACACCGTCAACACCACCATCACGCCGATGACCGACATGGAAATCTATGGCGTCGAAGAACGCTGGGCCTATCCCACCACGGTCGGCGATTGCGAAGACTTCGTGCTCCTGAAGCGCAAGATGCTGATGAACAAGGGCTTCTCCGCCTCCAACCTGTTGATCACCGTGGTTCTGCAGCCGAATGGCGAAGGCCACGCCGTTCTGACCGTCCGCACCGATCGTGGCGATTTCGTTCTCGACAACATGCGCAACAAGGTCATGAACTGGTCGGAAACCGAATATACCTACCTGAAGCGTCAGGACACCGCCAATCCCGGCCGCTGGGTGAAAATTCAGGATGGCCGCGCCACCAATGCGGTCGGCGGCATCAACTGACCGCACGACCGGCCCGTCTCCCCAAATGAAAAAGCCGGCTCCGCAAGGGGCCGGCTTTTTCATTTTCAAATCCGTTAAGCGTCAGAGCAGCCCAAGCTCCGCCAGTTCCCGCCTGAGATCGGAAGGCATATCCTCGCCGCCCGTGCCGCCGCCGAGATCGCGGGGCGCCTCGTCGTCCTTCAGGTAACGCCAGCCCTGAAACGGGCGCTTCGGCGCAGGTGAGGTTTCGATAACCTCCGGGCCGAGAATGAGATCGCAGCGGGAAATGCCGTCTTCGCCCTTGAAGGAGCGGATATCGAGAAGTTTCTGCCGCGCCTGCACCTGCCCCTTGATGACCCAGTAGAGCGAACCGCCCTCGAGCAATTCCTCGACACGTTTCGGGATCATCCGGGTGGTGTGGACGCTGTGCGGCTCAAGGCCCGCGGCAATTGCAGTCAGAGCACGATGCGCGACCCAGTCTCTCAAGTCCTGGATTGAATCCGCGCCGACGCAAAGTTTGATGAGATGTAGAGGCATGGTTCTATCAATGCCTTTTTGCGGCGGGCGTCAAGCATGGCAACCATGCCTGACGCCCTGCCCGCTCAGCACTCCACAACGTTCACGGCAAGGCCGCCGGTGGAGGTTTCCTTGTATTTCTCGCTCATGTCGTTGCCGGTCTGGCGCATGGTCTCGATACAGGCGTCGAGCGGCACGAAATGCTGGCCGTCGCCCTTCAGCGCCAGCGAGGCCGCCGTCACCGCTTTCACCGCGCCCATGGCATTACGTTCGATGCACGGCACCTGCACAAGCCCGGCAATCGGATCGCAGGTCATGCCGAGATGATGCTCGAGCGCGATCTCGGCGGCATTTTCCACCTGTTCCGGCGATCCGCCCATGACCGCGGCAAGGCCCGCCGCCGCCATGGCGGAAGCCGAGCCCACTTCGCCCTGACAGCCCACTTCCGCGCCTGAAATCGAGGCATTGTGCTTGATGATGCCGCCAATGGCGGCCGCCGTCAGCAAAAAGTCGCGCACGTCATCGACGCTCGCATCCTCATGGAAATGCCGGAAATATCTGACGGTGGCAGGAACGACGCCTGCCGCACCGTTGGTCGGCGCGGTCACCACGCGGCCGCCGGCGGCATTTTCCTCGTTCACCGCCATGGCGTAGACGCTCAGCCAGTCATTGGCCATGACCGGGTTCAGCCGGTTGCTGCGCCATTCCGCATTCAGCTTCTCGTAAATGGAGCGGGCGCGGCGGCGCACCTTCAGGCCGCCAGGCATGATGCCGTCCACTTTCAGCCCGCGCTCGATGCAGCCGTTCATCGCTTCCCAGATATGGTCGAGACGCTCGTTCAGCTCCTCGCGGGAAACCACCGTCTCCTCGTTGGCGCGCTTCATCTGGGCGATGGTGCGGCCGGAACGGGCCGCCATATCCAGCATTTCCCGCGCTGTGGCGAAGGGATAGGGCACGCGCGGACCGTTATCGATGGTCTTGCCGCGCTGCTTGATCGCCTCCAGCTCCGTATCGGTCACGACGAAACCGCCGCCGACGGAATAATAGATGCGCTTGATGAGCAGCCTGCCCTGATTGTCGAAGGCGGAGAAGGTCATGCCGTTGGCATGGCCGGGCAGCGGGTTCTTCTTGTCGAAGACCAGATCTTCGGCCGGGCGGAACACATAGGACGGATGGCCGGGCGGCGTCACGGCGCCGGCCTTTTCCACCGTCTCGATGATGGCGTCCATCGCATCGGGATCGACGATATCCGGCCGTTCTCCGGTGAGGCCGAGAATGACGGCACGCCCGGTACCGTGGCCGATGCCGGTAAAGGCGAGCGAGCCATGCAGGCTGACCTTCAGCTGCGCAACGGCCGCGCCTGCCGGCCGCGGCCACTCATCGCTGAGGATCAGCGCCAGAAAGCGGTTGGCTGCCGTCATCGGCCCCATCGTATGGGAACTCGAAGGACCGATACCGATCTTGAAGACGTCAAAGACCGAAAGAAACATGAAGTTCGCCTTGAATAAGAATGGATTCCACCACCATCATATCCAAAGCCGAAACGGATCGCCACAAAAGAGCGTCAGCGGTTTGCGCAGCTGCGACATAATCGCTTTCAAACGAAAACAGCACGGTTTCCAAAGGAAAACCGCGCCGTTTCAAAACCCGTCATTCAGGAGAGATGCTTATGGGCTGCCAAAAATGTACGTCAATGCGAGAAAAGCGGCAAAGCCTGCAAGTGCGCGCAAGGTGACGCCCCAGCAGGATTTCTGAGCGGTTTCTTCCATGATTACTCCAGCTATTCACTCTCCGGGGGATCTTCAAGACCCGGCCCGTTGAGGCAAGCATTTATTAAAATCCGGCGGCGAAGGCAAATGCAAAAAGCGGCTAAATGAAGGCGTTTTTGACAGGCTGCCATTCGCCCCGTGCATAGGTATGTGAAAAAACAAGGCGTTAGCGTGAGGCCCGCATAAGCGCCATTTTGGCGATCGCCGCAATTTGGACTAAAGTGTAACTGTTATTTAAAGCTTATGCACAAACGCCTGTTGAAAACCCCGGCCGCCGGCACGTTACGGTCGAACTTCCCGCGCTGAAATACTGCGCCTTGAAAGGGCGTAACCTGTGCTTTATCGACGATGGCAACGGCAACGATGCGAGTCACCCCATGCAGCAGGCATCCTCCTTCCCTGATCGCGAAACGGTCGCATCGAAGCTCACTTCGCTTGCAAGCGAGGATAAAGCCTGGGTGCTGCTGTTGATGGAAAACGCCCTGCAGGACGAAAACCTGCTGGCAGGCCTCAATCTTTATCTCGACCAGCAGACCAATGCCCGCTTCCTCAACAGCCTGAAGCTGGAAACAACCGGCGAATGGCTTGGCGGCAATGCCCCCGCCCGGCTGCAGATCCGCATCACGGAAACCGCAAGGGCGAGCCAGCACCCGGCCTATCTCGCCTTCCGCAAGGGGCTGACGGCATCGGCCGGTCTCGAAAAAGCCTATCCCAAGGCGCCGATCTGATCGTTCAGGCTAATCCGGCACCCTGTCGACAACGGCGATGATCGGCCCCATCAGGAACAGCGAGTCCCGCCTTTTCATTGCGGGAATATCGACGCTGGATATGGTGCCGTCGAGATAGAGCGCATTCGGCGCGTCCAGCACATCCCTGAACAGCGTGGCGAAATCGTAAAAGCGCACGGTATTTTCCGAAATGGCGAAATGCACAATGCCGTCGCGGGAAACGCCGACGCCGTTACGCCGCTTCAGACTATCGCTATCGGGCAGAAAGCGCGGATGCAGCTTGCCATCGATGACGAGCATCGGCCCGGATTGCGTGGCGAAGTCCGGCTGGGGATCCGCTGCCAGATAGGCCTGCGTTTCCAGCACGCCGGCCGCGGCCCCCTTCAGATAAAACACGCCATTTGGCAGAAGATGAAAATTGCCCCAGCCGCCGCCGGTGCTGATCGGCGAGCGTTCGATGCCATTTTCGATAAAGAGCCCGACGGGGGAATAGTCCGAATGGTACATGCCGCCGTTCATGGCGAAGACGCTGAACATGTGCTGCCGCCACAGCGCAGACGAGAGAGCGGCGAATGAACCATATCCCTCGCCGGAGACATGATCGCGGTCGTAAATCCGGATGGTGCTTTTTGCCGGATCGAAACTGCAGACGGTATAACGACCGCCGGCATGGTCCATGATCCTGCAGAAATCTGCCTGCCCGCCGGCCTGAGCCGAAAACGGCAAAAGCAAAGGCAACAGCAGCTTCGCCAGTCTTTTCATCGATCCGTTCATGCCCGCCCCGTGATTCTCGTCGGGGCACATTCGCAGGAAAATTCGGTCAAAGAAAAGGCGTCACCCGTGTTTCAGGGTGACGCCGGACCTTTAAGGGGAGATGTCGTCAGCGACGGGCGGCGCGGTCCACACTTCGGCCGGCATCCTGCGTCGCGTCGACGGCGTTCGCCGTGTCCCGGCCCATGCCGCGAATGGTGTTGCCGCAGGAACTCAGGGTGACAACGGTCAACAAAGCCACGAAAACGGTCGAAAGAATGCGTGTGATCATGTGAAACTACTCCCCTATGACTTGCCGTCCAAAGGCAAGTACCGATGTGATATGCGTCACAATAACGTGAGTCCCAAAAATCCGTTCCAGCGGCATTTCAAAAAATCCTGTCGATGAAAATTAACATGGTTTTGAAGTTCACGCGTGAAACTCGGCGTCTGGATCATGGCTTAGGAAAATCCCGTGGGTGATATGACTGACATCAACAATCGGCTTCTGGTGATGACGGCGGGCGGGGTGAACCCCAATGTCATGATCAATGCGCTGGCGGCCCGATTTCCCGACATCCATGTTTTCATGGAGCAGCCGGAAAGCAAGTCGGTCATTCTCAGGCGGCGCGCGCGACGGCTCGGCTGGATAGTCGCTGCGGGCCAGATGGCGACGATGATCGCCTCGCGGCTCGGCAAACGCTTCACCGTTAGCAGAAGCGATGCGATCATCGCCGAACACGGCCTTTCTCCCGATCTCCATCACAGCCTCCCCGTCACCCAATTCGCCTCCCTCAACGATGAGGAATGCCGCAAGGCCGCCAATCTGCTGAAACCGGCGGCGATCTTCACCATTTCCTGTCGCCTGCTGACACCGACCACGCTTCAAGCCCTGCAATGCCCGGTCATCAATTTCCACGCCGGCATCAACCCCGCCTATCGCGGGCAGATGGGCGGATACTGGGCGCTGGTGGAAAAAGACCGCGGCAATTTCGGCGCGACCGTGCATCTGGTCGACAAGGGCGTGGATACCGGCGCCACGCTCTACGAGAAGCGGCTGAAACCATCCCCTTCCGACACAATTGCCACCTATCCGCTGCTTCTGACCGCCGCTTCGGTGGATATCGCCGTCAGCGCCATCGAGGACGCCCTTTCCGGTAGCCTTGCGCCGCAGCCGCCCTCACCCGGCAAATCGGTACTGCGCTTCCCGCCGACCATCTGGACATGGCTTTGGAACGGCCTGACGAAGCGGATCTGGTGAAGCCGCGCGTCAGGGTTTAGGGCCGAGCTTCGTCGCAGATGCAAGCCTGTCTTGCCGCAACAGGCACAGACTTCGCCGCAAAACAGGTGCATGATAATAAAAAGGATCACGCACAAATTGCCCGATATTTCCGCCGCTTCCATCATTCCCGCCTCCATCGAAGCCTCGCCCGCGCAGGTGCTTGGCTCGGCCGACCTTGCCGGTCTCTTTCCGCAGGGTGTGCGCGTCTATCTCACCGACACTGGAGCCGCCTCGCAGGAAAGGCTCGTCGAAGCCGCGGGACATTTGCGCGACCTCGGTTACGAGCCGGTGCCGCATCTTGCAGCGCGGCGCATCCCCTCCCGCGCAGCGTTTGAGGAACAGGTAAAACGGCTTGCCGGAGAAGCGGGCGTAACCGATGTTCTGGTTGTCGGCGGCGGCGTCGACCGGCCGGCCGGTCCCTTCGCATCCAGCATGGACATACTGTCCACCGGCATTTTCGACCGTTGCGGCATAAGGCAGATCGCCATCGCTGGCCACCCGGAAGGCAGCCCCGATTTCAACGAGGAGACGGCGATGGCCGCACTCAGGCTGAAACGCGATTTTGCCGAAAGAAGCGATGCCGCAATGCGCATCGTCACCCAGTTCGGTTTCGATCCCGCACGTTTCATCGCCTGGGCGGAAGGACTTGCGGCGTCAGGCATCGAGCTTCCGGTGCATATCGGCGTTTCCGGCCCGGCCAAGATCACGACGCTCTTGAAATATGCCGCGCTTTGCGGCGTCGGCAATTCCATCGCCTATCTCAAGAAGAACGCGCTTTCGCTGACAACGCTTGCCAAGGGCCATTCACCGGAAAGCATCGTCGGACCCATCGAGCGGCACTGGCAGGCCAATCCGCAAGGGCCGATCCGGCAAATTCACGTCTTCCCCTTCGGCGGATTGCAGAATTCGGCCGATTGGCTGGTCAAGCGTGGAAGCTGGCAAACCGGCGCGGTGGACCGTTCGGCATCGCCGGATTCGATGGCGGGCTAAAAACCGCGATTCTAACGGCGCGACGGGCCACGGCCGCCGCGCACCTCCAAGACCTCAGGCCGCCTTGGCGACTTCGACAAAAGCGTTTCGAATGCTTTCAGCCACGGCAAGAACAGGGCGGGACGCCTTGTCACCCATGATCAGGCGGATATCGAAACAGCCGAGTTCCGGCAGGCCTTCCTTGTCGCCCAGAATGACCATGTCGTTCTGCACATAGGATCGCGGCAGCGGCGCGATGGCGAGATCGGCGGCAATCGCCGCGCGCTGCGCCATGGTATGACCGCTGAGATAGGCCACGCGGAAATTGCGGCCGCGCTTTTCCAGCGAATGGATCGCTTCCGAGCGCCAGATGCAGCCCTCTTCCCAGATGGAGATCGGCAGCGGATCGCGCAGATAGGCGGTGCCGCATTTGGCGCCCGCCCAGACCAGACGCTCGCGCATCAGCACCTCGCCCGTATCCCGAAGGGGATGGGAGGCGCAGTTGACGAGGGCAAGATCGAGCCTCTGCTCATCCATGCGCTTATAAAGATTGGAGCTGGAATCGATGGTGACGTCGATCATGATGCCGGGGAAAGCCTCGGCAAAACGTTTGAGAATGCCCGGCAGCAGGCCACGCTCGCCAATATCCTCCGGTGCACCGAGCCGGACGACGCCGGAAAGCTCGGGCATGACGAAACGCGACACGGCCTCGTTGGACAGCGCAATCATGCGCCGCGCATAGGTCAGAAGCGTCTCCCCATGCGCCGTCAATGTCACCGAGCGGGCATCGCGCAGGAAAAGCGTCGTTTTCAACTGCTCTTCAAGCTTCTTGATCTGCATGGAAACCGCAGAGGGCGTTCTGAACACCACTTCTGCGGCGGTGGAGAAATTTCCCGTTTCCGCGATGGCGACGAAGGTTCTCAATATGTCGTTATCCAGCAACGGCAGCGGTTGGCGGAAAGTCACGGTCATGGCACGCACCTTCAAATATTTTGATTTATAGATGGATATCATTTCGTTTGATTGAATGTCAACAAGCGCGCACCATCCGGGACATTGATTGACGGGGCGGATTTAGCCTCGTCGGCAAGCGCATACCGAAGTCGCAAACAGGATCGTGGTTCAGGAAAGGATCAAGACATGACCATGATACATTATCTCCCCGTGGCGAACCGTTCCTCGAACCGCCCGTCATCCACCGGCTGGCTCCATCGCCTGTCCGACCATGTTGCCGCCCGTTACGCCGCATGGCGTCGCGAAAAAATGCTTCGCGCACTGGAGGCATTGCCGCCTGAAACATTGAAGGATATCGGATGGCCGACGACGGACAACAGCCGCATAAACGTCATCCGCAGATGACATTCAACCGGTGGCTCGCAACGTTTCTGGACGTGCGAGCCATCCCTGCCCGTCCTTCGAATGGAAGGACAAGGGCGCAAAATAGCCTGCCTGTTTTACATGCGACACACCGCCTTTTTAAAAGGCTTGTCGCAAAATTTGCATATTTCAAAAGCTATTTTTTGACAGCCCCGATTCCACGGCGTATTTTTCGTTAAAGATGTCGTAAACAGGACATCCAGAAGACCAATTCCAAGGGAGGAATTGCGTATTCGCAACGGAGCACGGGCAAATGAGCAGAAACTCCCAGAAGAAGCGCTCAATCGTCTTTTTTCTCATTCCGCAATTTACCATGCTGCCATTCGCCGCAGCGGTTGAAACGCTTCGCATCGCCAACCGAATGTTGGGCTATCAGGCCTATGAGTGGCGCCTCTCCTCGCTCGATGGCCAGAAGGTCATGTCGTCAAGCGGCATCTGTCTTGAGCCCGATACCTGTCTTGCCGATGAGCGGCGCTACGTCAGCGGCGAAAACCGCCCGGAAATGGCGATCATCTGTTCGGGCATCGATGTGGATCAACACATCAACAAATCCGTCAATGCCTGGCTGCGCGAAGCCTATAATCGCGGCATCGCCATCGGCAGCCTCTGTACCGCCGCCCATATTCTCGCACAGGCGGGCCTTTTGAACGGCAAGCGCTGCGCGATCCACTGGGAAAACCTGCCCGGTTTTTCCGAAGCCTTCCCTCAGGTGGAAGTCTATGCCGATCTCTTCGAAGTCGATAGCAACATCTATACCTGCGCCGGCGGCACGGCCTCGCTCGACATGATGCTGAGCCTGATCGGCCAGGATTTCGGCGAAAACCTCGTCAACCGCGTCTGCGAACAGCAATTGACCGACCGGGTGCGCAGCCCCAATGACCGCCAGCGCCTGCCGCTGCGCGCGCGCCTCGGCGTGCAGAATAGCAAGGTTCTGTCTATCATCGAATTGATGGAAGGCAATCTTGCCGAACCGCTGTCGCTGCTCGATATCGCCGACGCCGCCGATCTGTCGCGCCGGCAGGTGGAGCGTCTCTTCCGTCAGGAAATGGGCCGCTCACCCGCTCGCTATTATCTCGAAATCCGCCTCGACCGCGCCCGCCACCTGCTGGTGCAATCGGCCATGCCGGTGGTCGAAGTCGCCGTCGCCTGCGGTTTCGTCTCCGCCTCGCATTTTTCCAAGTGTTATCGCGAAATCTACAATCGCACGCCGCAGCAGGAGCGCGCCGAGCGCAAACTCCTTATCAGCGCATCGCGAATGGCGATGGCGAGCCAGGCAGGCAAGGCCGCACATTGAATGCGGGCTGAATGCCGCAAACGCGACGGACTTGCTTCAGGGATAAACCTCTCCTTCGTCATGCCGGACTAGATCCGGCATCCAGCCACGGCGCGTCTGCGCCGTGAGAAGAGTCTCCTGCGATCAAGGACTTGATCGCACTGAACCCCGGATCCAGTCCGGGGTGATGGAGTGCGGATGATTGAACTGTGGTAAGATCGCAGGTTCAGCGAACGGCCAGCAAAGACCCGGTCCACAGGACTGCCCCAACACAATCAGACCAAGTCACCCAAACGGCCGAACCGCATGGGCGAGGTCTTCCGCCGTCAAGCCGTCGCCTGCCCTATGGGCGGCCTCGCCATGCAACCAGACCCCGGCCGCAGCCGCCTCGAAGGCGGGAGCTCCCTGCGCCAGCAGCGCGCCGATGATACCGGCCAGCACATCGCCTGACCCAGCCGTAGCAAGGCTCGCGGGAGCATTGGTGTTGACCACCGCCCGTCCATCCGGCGCGGCAATCACCGTATCCGCGCCCTTGTAGACCAGTACAGCACCACTGCGCGCCGAGGCGACCTGCGCCTTTTCGATCTTGCTCAGCATCTTGTCAGCGGCAAGATCGGGAAACAGTCGCGCAAATTCGCCCTCATGCGGCGTCAGCACGAATTTGCCCGTGCCTGACGTGACATGCGCAAACAGGGCCTCCTTATGATCCCTGAAAGCCGTGATCGCATCGGCATCCAGCACCACAGCCCTGTCTCCAAGCAGGGACACGAATTGCCGCGCCTTTTCGAGGTCGCCGAAACCCGGGCCGAGAACGAAAGTGCCATGACGCCCATCGTCCAGCCACGACCGTAGATCGTCGGCATCGTCCACCGCTCCGTTCATCACCGCGGTCAGCGTGACGGAGAGCACGTCGAGCGCTTGCCTCGGCGCAGCGATGGTGACGATCCCCGCCCCCGCCTTCAGTGCCGAAAGCGCGGTCATGCGGCTTGCGCCCGTCGCATGGGCCGGGCCAGAAAAGACGGTCAGATGCCCGCGACGGAATTTATGGGTTTCCATATCGGCATGAGGCAAGGCATCCCGCCAGATCAGCGGATCATTTTCCGCCACCGATCCCGCATGGGCGTCAAGGATGCGGGACGGAATGCCGATATCGAACACCTCGAGCTTTCCACAAAGCTCCCGCCCCGGCATCAGCAGATGACCCGGCTTGCGCGCCATGAAGGTCACCGTCCGCTCAGCCCTGAACGATGCGCCGAGAGGCACGCCTCGCCTGCCGCAGAGGCCCGAGGGCAGATCGACGGCGAGAACCGGCACCTTCGCCCGCGTGACCGCCTCGATCACCCGAATAAGCTCCTGCGGAACATCGCGGGACAATCCGGCCCCGAACACCGCATCGATCACCACGTCGCCGGCAAGAGGCGCATAGCCGTCAAGCGGCAGCGGCGTCACGCCGCTCCGCTCGAATGCCGTCCGTGCATCGCCCCTGAATGCGCCGACATCGCCGAGATGATGAACCGCGACGACCGCCCCGCTCTGCAAAAGCGCCCGCGCCGCCACATAACCATCGCCGCCATTGTTGCCGCCGCCGCAGAGCACGACGAAACGCTGCGCCTGCGGATAGTGACGCAGCGCTGAGGCCGCAACCGCCTGCCCCGCCCGCTCCATCAGGTCATAAAGAGGAATGCCGGATTGCCCGGCCGCCGCATCGATGCGGGCCATGGCAACAGGGTCGATCAGGAAAAGGCGCGGAAGGGATTTCATGTCCCGATCATCCCTTCAAAACGCCGGAAAGGCAATCGATACAAAAATAAGCAAATAGCCATGTCTAAATAATAGACAAATGCATAAAATATAAACAAACAGCCATTCCTCCGTTCGCACCTTTCCAAATATTCAAAAAAACTAAAATAATACAAATTCACAGAAATGCTGATGGATTTTTCGGGTTTCCGCGAGAAATTGGCTGGAAAAGCGCAAAAAGCGAATGCATTTTGTGTCGGAAAGCCGGGGGATCGAAGTTTTTTCTTCAAGCCCGCTTCCGATCTGGCACAATACGTGCATTCTTGTGGCAGAGCGGGAGTTACCTGCTTTAACGGGAGAAGCGGAGAGATATTTTCTCATGAAAAAGATCGAAGCGATCATTAAGCCTTTCAAGCTCGATGAAGTGAAGGAAGCCCTTCAGGAAGTCGGACTTCAGGGAATCACGGTCACGGAAGCAAAAGGCTTTGGTCGTCAGAAGGGCCACACGGAACTCTACCGCGGAGCGGAGTACGTCGTGGACTTTTTGCCGAAAGTGAAAGTCGAAGTCGTATTGGCGGATGAGAATGCGGAAGCCGTCATCGAGGCGATCCGCAATGCGGCGCAGACAGGACGTATCGGCGACGGAAAGATTTTCGTTTCCAATGTCGAGGAAGTCATCCGCATCCGTACCGGTGAAACAGGCGTGGACGCCATATAATCAAGAACGTCCCGAGCCGGGGAGGCTTGGGTTTTCACCTCGTCATCATCACACTCAAGGAAAACGTTTAAATGACGACCGCAAACGATATCTTGAAGCAGATCAAGGATAACGACATCAAGTTCGTGGACCTGCGCTTTACCGACCCCAAGGGCAAGCTGCAGCACGTCACCATGGATGTTGTCTGTGTGGACGAAGACATGTTCGCCGATGGCGTCATGTTCGACGGCTCCTCGATCGCCGGCTGGAAGGCCATCAACGAGTCCGACATGGTGCTGATGCCCGATCCGGCCACCGCCCATATCGACCCGTTCTTCGCCCAGTCCACCCTGGTCGTCCTTTGCGACATCCTCGACCCGGTCTCTGGCGAAGCCTATAACCGCGACCCGCGCGGCACCGCCAAGAAGGCCGAAGCCTACCTCAAGGCGTCGGGTATCGGCGACACCGTTTTCGTTGGCCCGGAGCCGGAATTCTTCGTCTTCGACGACGTGAAGTACAAGGCCGATCCCTACAACACTGGCTTCAAGCTGGATTCGTCCGAACTGCCGTCCAACGACGACACGGATTACGAGACCGGCAACCTCGGCCACCGTCCGCGCGTCAAGGGCGGTTATTTCCCGGTTCCGCCGATCGACAGCCTCCAGGACATGCGCTCCGAAATGCTGACGGTTCTGGCCGAAATGGGCGTGGTCGTCGAAAAGCACCACCACGAAGTGGCTGCCGCACAGCACGAGCTGGGTGTGAAGTTCGACACGCTCGTCTCCAGCGCCGACAAGATGCAGATCTACAAGTACGTCGTGCACCAGGTCGCCAATGCCTATGGCAAGACGGCAACCTTCATGCCGAAGCCGATCTTCGGCGATAACGGCTCGGGCATGCACGTTCACCAGTCGATCTGGAAGGGCGGTAAGCCGACCTTCGCAGGTGACGAATATGCCGGCCTTTCCGAGACGTGCCTCTATTACATCGGCGGCATCATCAAGCACGCCAAGGCCATCAACGCCTTCACCAACCCCACCACCAACTCCTACAAGCGTCTGGTGCCGGGTTATGAAGCGCCGGTTCTGCTCGCCTACTCCGCGCGCAACCGTTCCGCATCGTGCCGTATTCCCTTCGGCTCCAACCCGAAGGCAAAGCGCGTCGAAGTCCGCTTCCCGGACCCGACCCAGAACCCCTATCTCGGTTTTGCGGCCATGCTGATGGCCGGCCTCGACGGCATCAAGAACAAGATCCACCCCGGCAAGCCGATGGACAAGGACCTTTACGACCTTCCTGCGAAGGAACTGAAGAAGATCCCGACCGTCTGCGGCTCGCTGCGCGAAGCGCTGGAAAGCCTCGACAAGGATCGCAAGTTCCTGACCGCCGGCGGCGTGTTCGACGACGACCAGATCGACTCGTTCATCGAGCTGAAGATGCAGGAAGTCATGCGTTTCGAAATGACCCCGCATCCGGTCGAATTCGACATGTACTACTCGGCCTGATCGGCCTTTGGAGCGCTCCCATCGGGGCGCTCCATCCATTCCGGCGGTTTTCCCTGGAAAGCCGCCGTTTTCTTTTGAAGCCCAGCCATCATTGCGAAGAATGTCGAACAAGCCAGCCTCTCAGCAAACGCGCCTCACGGACTGGCTCATCTTTCTGGCGGTGCCGTTCTTTTTCTCCAGTAATGTCATTTTCGGCCGTGGCGTCGTCGGCGAAGTCTCGCCTTTCATCGCCGCCTTCATCCGCTGGATCGGCTCGACCCTCATCATCGCCCCCTTCATGATCGCCGACTGGCGCAACTGCCTTGCCTTCGTGCGGCGGAAAACGCTGCTCTGGCTCGTCCTCGGCATTCTCGGCATGGGCATCTGCGGCGGCGTGGTCTATTGGGGGCTGACCATGACGACGGCCGCCAACGGCACGCTGATCTACACCACGTCCTCGCTGTTCATCATCCTGTTCCAGCGCGTCTTTCAGAGCCGCCCGATCCGGAAGCTGGAAGTGGCGGGCATGGTCATTGCCTTTGCCGGCGTGGCGGCCATCGTGCTCAAGGGCGATATGTCCGCTCTCTGGCACCTGAATTTCAACATTGGCGATTTCGCGATCCTGACGGCGGCCATCGCCTTTGCGGTCTATTCGCTGCTGCTGCGCGATCCCGCCGCACGGCAGATGGCCTCTTTCAGCCTTTTCGGCCTGATCGCCTTTTCCGGCGCGCTCGTGCTTCTGCCGCCGGCGGCGCTGGAACTGGCGCAGGGCGGCATGTTGCCCGCCACGCCAATGGCCTGGGCCAAGATCGGCGGCATCATCCTGTTCGCCTCACTATTGGCCTTTTATTGCTTCACCCATACGGTGCGCGTCTTCGGTCCCGCAACCGCTGGCATCACGCTTTACATGATGCCGCCGGTCTCGATCCTCATGGCAACGCTGTTCCTGGGGGAGACTTTCGAGACCTATCACGCCATCGGCATCGTGCTGGTCACCGGCGGCGTCATCATCGCCACCGCGCCCATCGGCAGAAAGCACTGAACGCGGACGGCAGACCGGCACCAAAACCGCTAGGTCTTGATATTTCGCATTCCGATACCAACTAGTATTGGGAAAGGAAGTACATGCCATGAAACAAAGAAACGCAAAATTCACGCTTGGCGAAATCGTCCGCCACAAGGTGTTTCCGTTCCGCGGTGTGGTGATCGACGTGGACCCGGAATATGCCAATACCGAGGAATGGTGGAACGCCATCCCTGCGGAAATCAGGCCGGATCGCGACCAGCCCTTCTATCATCTTCTGGCTGAAAACGAGGAGACGGAATATGTCGCCTATGTTTCCGAACAGAACCTCGTCCACGACGAAAACGAGACGCCGCTCCGAAATCCCAATATCGGCCGCATCTTCGACAAGGCGCCGAACGGCGAATGGCGCCCGAAAATGTCGACGGCGCATTGACGCCCGCCAATTTTCTCCCCTCCCTCCCAGGGGCATAAAAAAACCGGTCTGTCGCCAGACCGGTTTTCCTGTTTTTGGAGCTTACGCTGCGATCAGGGCTTCGGCGCGCCCTTGGCAGCGTCCTGTGCGGCTTCCAGCTTCTTGCGGGCCTCTTCAGCCTTCTTCTGCATGCCTTCCTGCAGGCTGCGCTGGCTTTCGGCAAGCTGCGACTGGGTGATCGCCGGGCCGTCATAAGCGCCGGTGAAGCCGGAGAGCGCGATCTTGATGGGGTTCGGCGCGCGGCGGAAGTTGATGGAGGTGAAGACCACCTCGCTACCCTTCTTCAGGGAGGCGATCATGGCGTCCGTCAGCGGAACTTCAGCCGTGCACTTGTCGGGAAGGCAAACGGCGTAATCGAGCTTCTGGCCCTTGCCGCCGTCGATCTGCATCATCACGCCCGGAGGAACGAGACGCGCGGTCGGAACGGAGACCTGCAGCAGCTTGCGGTTGACCTTGCCTTCAACGGTGATGAGGCCGACGGCGGTGATCATCTGGCCGTTCTGGGCAAGAACCACGTTCTGCACGACGCAGACATCGTTGTCTTCCTGCTTGGAGCAGGTCTTGAACCAGCCGAGCGGCGGAGCGCCAGCGCCCTGAGCGGCGGGAGCAGCATCCTGCGCCTGCGAGATGGCCGGAGCGGACATTGCGCCGAGAGAAAGGACCAGAGCGGACAGAGCCGTCCGGGTGAATGTGTTTGCCTTGTGCATCATAAGAGTTCCGTCTCCTGAATGTCTGCCAGAACAGAACCGCAAGATCCTGTTCGCCGATGGCGGTATCCTTCTGCCCGTTCAACTGTCGTTTAAATGAGGCAAATGCGTGACCCGTCTCTTCCGGTCCCCCTGTTACATGCCGATCGCGGCGATATCCAGCACTTCTTTAACTTTTTCTTGAGCTGACCCAAGATTTCCCGCCGTTGCATGGGTCATGCAATGTCCGTGTGCTACATATCTGCCAGAATCATGACGATAAACCGGTCAGGTCCACATATCGGACTGATCGTTGAGACAGGATAGTGACATGCGCAACCTTGCGGCCCTCATCCCCGCATTGTTCCTTCTGGGATCATCCCTGCTTCCCGCCGGAACCGCCCTGGCACAGCCGCTTCACGGCATTTCCATGCACGGCACGCCTGCCCTGCCGGCAGATTTCCGCCACCTCCCTTACGTCAATCCGGACGTGAAGAAAGGCGGCCGCATCTCCTATGGCGTCGTCGGCACCTTCGACAGCCTCAATCCCTTCGTTCTCAAGGGAATGCGCACCACCGCACGCGGCGTCTGGGACCCGGAATTCGGCAATCTTCTTTACGAACCGCTGATGCTGCGCTCCAGCGACGAGCCTTTCAGCCTTTACGGCCTGCTCGCCGAAACCGCGGCGTGGGATGAGGAGCGCAGCTTCGTCCAGTTCAACCTCAACCCGAAGGCAAAATGGTCCGACGGCGAGCCGGTGACCGCGGATGACGTCATCTTCACCTTCAATCTCCTGAAGGAAAAAGGCCGCCCGCCCTTCAACACCCGCCTGGACGGCGTGGCGAAGCTGGAAAAAATCGGCGATCGCAGCGTGCGTTTCACCTTCAATGACAAGGCGAACCGCGAAACGCCGCTCATTCTCGCCTCCTCCACCCCGATCCTACCGAAACATGCGATCGATCCGGAAAAATTCGAGCAGGCGGGCCTCGGCCCGGTCGTCGGCTCGGGTCCATACCGAATCAAAACCCTGCGGCCGGGCGAACGAATCATCTGGGAGCGGAACCCGGATTATTGGGGCAAGGATATTCCCGGCAAGGTCGGCTTCGACAATTACGACGAGATCAGCGTCACCTATTTCCTTCAGGTCACCACCATGTTCGAGGCCTTCAAGAAGGGCGATATCGACATTTATCCTGAAGGCGACGCCATCAACGGCACTTCCGATACCTCGCACTGGGGACAGGCTTACAATTTCCCGGCCGTCCATCGCGGCGATATCGTCAAGGACGTCTTCCAGCCGCGCCTGCCCACCGGCATGTTCGGTCTCGTTTTCAACACCCGCCGCGCCGTCTTCGCCGACGAAAAGGTGCGCGAGGGCCTGTCCTATGCGCTCGATTTCGAATGGATGAACAAGAACATCCTCGGCGGCTCCTTCAAGCGCACGCAGAGTTACTGGCAGAACTCCCCGCTCGGCGCCTATGGCAATGCCGCCGACGAGCGCGAGCTTGCCCTGCTTGGCGACGCTGCGAAAACCATGCCGCCGGAACTGCTGGCGGGAACCTATGCCATGCCGACCACCGACAGCACCGGCGCGGACCGCAAAGTTCTGAAAATGGCCGTCGACAAGCTGAAAGAGGCTGGCTACAGCATCAAGAACGGCAGGATGTCCGACGCCAGCGGCCGTCAGCTTGCCTTCGAAATCATGACCCAGAACCCGGCTCAGGAGCGCATCGCGCTTGCCTATCAGCGTTCGCTCAACCTGATCGGCGTCGCCATGGGCATCCGCTCGGTCGATGACGGGCAATATCAGGCCCGCTCGAACAGCTTTGACTATGATATGATCATCCGCTCCCTGCCCTCCTCGCTCTCACCGGGCATGGAACAGCTCAACCGCTGGAGTTCGCTCTCGCGGGATGCGCAGGGCAGCTTCAACTATGCGGGTGCTGCAAATCCCGATATAGACCGCATGATCGAGGCCCTGCTGCAGGCAAGGTCGACGGAGGATTTTCAGGCGGCGGTGCGCGGTTACGACCGCCTTCTCGTTGCCGGCCACTATGTCATTCCGCTCTATTATATCGGCGCGCAATGGGTGGCCCGCTGGAAATATATCGACCGCCCGGATATGACGCCGATATCCGGCAATCAGAAACAGACCTGGTGGGATGCGCGGGCGCAATAAACCGCACCGCACCCACCCCCGGCAGAGAAAAGGGAAGATAAAACCATGGAACGCATCGTTGTCGACGTCGTATCGGATATGGTCTGCCCGTGGTGTTATCTCGGCAAGGCAAGGCTCGATCTCGCCATTGCCGAGGTGCAGGACGAAATCAGCGTCGACGTGAACTGGCGTCCTTACCGCCTCAACCCGGATTATCCGCCTGAAGGCGTCGACCAGAAAGCCGCTCTCGAGGAAAAGCTCGGCAAGGAACGCCTGGAACAAGCGCATGCCACGCTGGTACAGCTCGGCAGGGAAGTCGGCATCAATTACGATTTCGATGCGATCAAGATCGGCCCGAACACGCTCGACGCCCATCGGCTGTCGCTCTGGGCGCATTCCGAAGGCCGCGACGTTCAGGAAAAGGTCGTCACCGCCCTGTTCAAGGCCAATTTCGAGGAAGGCCGCAACATCGGCGATCACGCGGTGCTGACCGATGTGGCCGAAAAATCCGGCATGGACGCCAAAGTCGTGGCGCGGCTTCTGGCCTCGGACGCCGATAAGGACACCGTCATCGCCGAAATTGATGCGGCGCAGCAAATGGGCGTCGCCGGCGTGCCCTTCTTCATCATCGACCAGAAATACGCCATAAGCGGTGCACAAACGCCGGATGTATTGATTGCTGCACTGCGGGATATTGCAAAAATCAAGGCGGACGAGCATAGATCGATGAACTGACGGTCAAACCACCGGCGGTTTTCATCAACTCGATTTTTCGCCGGTGTTTCCGTGTCCGACCAGACCCTGAAAGGCATTCTGCTCGCCTTTGCCGCCTTCGCTGCCTACGCCTGGAGCGATGCAAGCGTTAAACTCATAGAAGGCCAGATTTCGCCGATCGAATCGGCCTTCTTCGGCGCCCTTTTCGGCTTTGCCGCCCTGCCCTTCATCCGCAAACGTAATGACCGCTGGGTGGATATCGTTAGAACGACGAACCGCCCTTTGTGGATCATCCGCTTTTTTGCCGCCGGCACCGGCGCAGTCGGCAGCGTGACCGCCTTCACCCATCTTTCCATGGCGGAAGCCTTCGCGCTGATCTTCCTGCTCCCTTCCTTCGTCACCATCATGTCGGTGGTGTTCCTGAAGGAACAGGTTGGCATCAAGCGCTGGTCGGCCGTCATCATCGGTTTCCTCGGCGTGCTGGTCATCCTGCGGCCGGGCTTCCGCGAACTCGGCGTCGGCCACCTCGGCGCCATCATCGGCGGCTTCAGCGGTGCGCTCAGCATCGTCATCTTCCGCGCCATGGGACCGTCGGAAAAGAACGTCTCGCTTTATGGTGCCGGCGTGCTCGGCTGTCTCACCATCAGCGGTATCGCCATGGTGCCGACTTTTGTCATGCCAGCGGGCGAGCAATGGCTGCTGCTGGCGGGATATGGCCTGCTCGGGGCGCTTGGCAACGTCCTGGTCATGTATGCCGCCCAATATGCGCCCGCCGCCATGATCGGACCGACGCAATATAGCCAGATGCTCTGGGCCATCCTGTTCGGTTACCTGATTTTCGGCGACCGTATCGACGGTTGGATGCTGGTCGGCATCGCCCTCATCGTCGGTTCCGGCCTGCTGACGCTGATCCGCGAGAAACAGAGAAAGGTGCCGCTGCCCGCTTCGATCGCCGCCACCGACCAGAACGTGGCCGTCGGCATCACGCCGGAAAACCCCTCATAAGGTTGCCCCTCATAAGGTTGAAACACGAGACCTGGCGGCTTGCACCATAAATATGGCGCGTTCCGCCACTGCGATGGCACGATGCGCGACCTATGTTGGCCCTATCCAAGAGCAAGAGGTGCCAACATGAACATACGAACCCAACCGACCGCCCTCGTTACCGGCGCATCATCCGGCATGGGCAAAAGCATCGCCAAACGCCTGATCGCCGATGGCTATCTCGTCTATGTCGCCGCGCGCAGCCTCGACAGGATGGCGGACCTGGAAAAGCTGGGCGCGGTTGCGCTGCGCATGGACATCTCAAGCGACGAAGACATCGTCGCCGCTGTCGCCGCGATTACCGCACGATCCGGTGGCGTCGATGTGCTGGTGAACAATGCCGGCTACGGGCTCTACGGCCCCGTCGAGGAGATTCCGCTCGACGAGGCGCGCTACCAGTTCGAGGTCAACGTTTTCGGCAGCGCCCGTCTGACACAGCTCCTTATGCCGGCCATGCGCGCAAGGGGCAAAGGCACCATCGTCAACATCACCTCGATGGGCGGCAAGATCTACACCGTTCTGGGTGCCTGGTATCATGCGACCAAACACGCGCTGGAAGGCTGGTCTGACAGTCTGCGGCTGGAAGCTGAGCCATTCGGCATCCGCGTCGTGGTGATCGAACCGGGCCTGATCGAGACCGGTTTCGGCGCGGCCGCAGCGCAGGGTCTCCTCGAACGCTCGGCAAACGGCCCTTATGCGAAGATGGCGCAGAGCGTTGCGGCTTCCATGGACCGAAGCTACGGTAAGGGTATGGGCACCGATCCCGAGGTCATTGCCAACGTGGTGAGCAAGGCGGTCAGGTCCGCCCGCCCGAAGACACGTTATGCGGCCGGCAAATACGCCCGGCTGATGATAGGCGTGCGCAAATGGTTCGGCGACCGGGCCTTCGACAGGCTGATCAGAAGCCAGATGTAGAAAGAAGGCCGGAGGTCGGATCATGAGCAGGGATTTGAGCGACAGGTGCAGGCTGCCCCAGGCTTTCTGGCGGGCGGCGGAGCGTATGGGGCTGCCCGCCCCGGCCCTGCTGCGGCAGGCGAAGCTTCCCGCAACGCTGCACATCGCCCCGGACGCATGGTTGACCACGGCGCAATATTTCGACCTGTGGCGGGCGGTCGAGGACCTGTCGCAGGATCCGGCCATCGGCCTCCGGATGACGGTCGAGACAGACACGGCGATGCATCCACCCGCCACCATGTCAGCCTTCTTCGCCCGCGACTATCGCGACGGGCTGCACCGGCTGGCCCGCTTCAAGCGACTGTGCACCCCGGAAGAGCTTTCGGTAACGGAAAGCGGCGGCGAAGCCCGGATCGCCGTAAGATGGTTACATACTGGCGAGGCCGAGCCGGATGCTGCGGCCGACGTCACTTTCGCCGCCCTTCTAGAACTGGGGCGGCGGGGCACCGGCAGACATGTCACCCCGGTTCGGGTGGAGATGATTCGCCGTGGACCTGTTTCCGACGTCCATCGGAGTTATTTCAACGCACCCATCCGCACCGGCTGTCCGCAGAATGCCATGGTGCTGAAATGCGACGATCTCGATCTTCCCTTCGCCGGGCATAATCCCGAACTGTTGGCCATACTGGAGCCTGCACTTGCGGCCTCCCTTGGCGAGATCGAAGCGCAATCCTCGCTGCCGGAGCAGGTCAAGATTCTGATCAAACGCCGCATCGCAAGCGGCAAGCCGGAGATTTCCGAGGTGGCGCGCGAACTCGGCATGAGCGAAAGAACCCTGCAGCGTCGTATCACCGAACAGGGATCGAACTATCGAGCGCTCATTGAGCAGGCGCGGCAGGAACTCGGCCGCGACCTGCTTTCAGACAAACGCAATGGAATTGAGGAGATAGCCTTCCTGCTGGGTTTCCAGGACACAGGCTCGTTCTATCGGGCGTTTCGAACCTGGGAAGGCGTGACGCCAGCCCAGTGGCGAGGGATGAACTGACATTGAACAGAGCGCCGCCAGCAGCTACCGGCCAAAGGCCGGAAGCTGCGTTTCGCTTTCCGCGTCGCGGATCATTGCGCCTGTTGGATTTCATGACCTAGTCGCAAACCCTGACCCGATACATGTCGCCCCAGCCATTCTGTCGCCAGACGACGTGGCAGCGCGGATAGGCCGGCTGATAGATCACCGGCGGGCCATAAACGGGCGGGCCGTAAAAAGGCTCTCCATAATAGGGGCCGCCATAGGAATGCCGCGCCCCGGCGATGATGGCGCCGCTGATAATTGCTCCGGCGATACCTGCGGCAATGCCACCGCCGCCATGCCCGTGTCCAAAGTGGTTGCGTGCTTCCGCCTGGTTGGTGGTGGCAATTGTGGTGCCCGCAATTGTCAAAGCAACCAGACCTGCGGAGACGAACCTGTTCATCCTGGTCCACATTGTCTTGCTCCTTCGTCTTCCCGCTCGCGCGTCATATTGGGCGCAGTGCAGGAGATGGGAGCAAGACTACGCCCGTCGAGGCTACCGGCGCATGTCCGTTTCGTTACATACCGGTAATGTTTGCAGAGCCTTGGGGACTGGGAGGTCCGGTAAAGCAAACGGATGTCGGACCCTTCCGTTTTCGTTTGTCCGGACGTGCTTCAGGTTTTGGCTTTCGGAAGTGGAGGTGGGTGGGGCTTTACCCCCCTCTGCCCTGCCGGGCATCTCCCCCTCAAGGGGGGAGATCGATATGCGGCTAGGTTTCGACTATCTCAACGGTCGAGGATGAAGTGGCGAAAGCGCGTCTTGTCGATCTCCCCCCTTGAGGGGGAGATGCCCGGCAGGGCAGAGGGGGGTAAAGCCCCATCCACCTTCGGAAAACTCGCAATGCCCCAACGCTCCCGTCAGGAACGCGCCAGCTCCGCCAGCTGTGTCATGATCATCGCCGCCCCCGCCAGCCGCTTTTCCGGCGTCGGCAGGTCGCGGGTCAGGAACAGGCTGTGATCGGGGCGTATCTTCGCCATCGTGCCCTGCTTGCCGATATAGGCGACAAGTGCCGCCGGATTGGGGAATTCCTTGTTGCGGAACTGCACGACCACGCCCTTCGGCCCGGCATCCACCTTCTCGACATTGGCGGTGCGGCAGAGCGACTTGATGTAGACGATCTTGAGGAGATGCTGCACCTCTTTCGGCAGCGGGCCGAAACGGTCGATCATTTCCGCACCGAAACCATCGATCTCGCTGATATCCGCAAGCTCACCGAGACGGCGGTAAAGACCCATGCGCAGATGCAGATCGGGAACATAATCCTCCGGGATCATGACAGAGGTGCCGACCGAGATTTGCGGCGACCAGCCGCTATCCTGCACCTGCTCGTCGCCCTTCACTTCGGCCACCGCCTCTTCCAGCATCTGCTGGTAGAGCTCGAAACCGACTTCCTTGATATGGCCGGACTGTTCCTCGCCAAGCAGATTGCCCGCACCGCGAATATCGAGGTCGTGGCTCGCCAGCTGGAAGCCGGCGCCCAGCGTATCGAGCGATTGCAGCACCTTCAGCCGCCGCTCCGCCATCGTCGTCAGCACCTTGTTGACCGGCAGGGTGAAAAGCGCGAAGGCGCGCACCTTGGAACGGCCGACACGGCCACGCAGCTGGTAAAGCTGGGCAAGGCCGAACATATCGGCGCGATGCACGATCAGCGTATTGGCGGTCGGCACATCGAGGCCGGATTCGACGATGGTGGTCGACAGCAGCACATCATATTTGCCGTCGTAAAAGGCGTTCATGATGTCTTCCAGTTCGCCCGCCGGCATCTGCCCATGCGCCACCGCCACCTTCAGTTCCGGCACATCCGATTGCAGGAAGGCGTGAATGTCGGCGAGATCGGCAAGGCGCGGGCAGACATAGAAGCTCTGGCCGCCGCGATAATGTTCGCGCATCAGCGTTTCGCGGATCACCAGCGGATCGAAGGGCGAAATGAAGGTGCGAACCGCCATGCGGTCCACCGGCGGCGTGGTGATGAGCGACAATTCGCGCACGCCCGTCATGGCAAGCTGCAAGGTGCGCGGAATAGGCGTCGCAGAGAGCGTCAGCACATGCACGTCGCTCTTCAGCTCCTTCAGGCGCTCCTTGTGCTTCACGCCGAAATGCTGCTCTTCATCGATGATCAGCAGGCCGAGATTGGCGAAGCTGATGCCCGCGCCGAGCAGCGCATGGGTACCGACGACAATATCCGTCTTGCCATCGGCAACTTCCTTTTTCGTCAGCGTCAATTCCTTGGAGCCGACAAGGCGCGAAGCCTGCTGTACCCGG
Organism: Agrobacterium leguminum; assembly: GCF_015704895.1. GTDB lineage: Bacteria > Pseudomonadota > Alphaproteobacteria > Rhizobiales > Rhizobiaceae > Agrobacterium > Agrobacterium leguminum. Next base: position 33,984 of record NZ_JADQWB010000005.1, read on the forward strand.
ATCGGCAACCCACGGAAACGTTCCGAGAAGGTGCGGAAATGCTGGCGGGAAAGCAGCGTGGTCGGCACCACCACCGCCACCTGTACGCCGTTCATGGCGGCGAGGAACGCGGCGCGCAGCGCCACTTCGGTCTTGCCGAAACCGACATCGCCGCAGATGAGGCGATCCATCGGCCGGCCGGCACCGAGATCCTCGCGCACCGCCTCGATGGCGTTCAGCTGGTCCTCGGTCTCATCATAGGGGAAACGGGCGGCAAATTCGTCGTAAAGCCCGTCCGGCGCAACCAAGGCCGGCGCGTGGCGCACCAGACGCGCGGCCGCTATGCGGATGAGCTCATCGGCCATGTCAAGCAGGCGCTTCTTGAGCTTGGCCTTGCGCATCTGCCATGCGCCGCCGCCAAGCTTGTCCAGCTGCGCTTCCGCCGCATCCGAACCGTAACGCGACAGAAGATCGATGTTTTCAACCGGCAGGAACAGCTTGGCGTCATCGGCATAATGCAGTTCCAGACACGCCCGCGGCGCACCCGCCGCCTCGATGGTCCGCAGGCCAACGAAACGGCCGATACCATGTTCGGCATGGACAACCAGCGAGCCCTCATCCAGCCCCGCCACTTCCGAGATGAAATCCGCGCCGCGCTTACGGCGCTTGGAGCGGCGCACCATGCGGTCGCCGAGAATATCCTGCTCGCCGATAACGGCCAGCGTCCCGGTTTCGAAACCCGCCTCAAGGCTCAGAACCGCCGAGGCCGCCTCACCCTTGCCGAGCTTCTCCACCTCTTTCAGCGAGGTGACCGGCTTGATCTTCTCAAGCCCGTGCTCGTTCAGTACCTGCAACAGCCGGTCGAGCGAACCTTCCGACCAGCCTGTTATCAGCACCTTCCAGCCCTTGGCGCGGCGTTCGGCAATGTGCTTCACCGCCAGATCGAAAACGTTGACCCGTTCTTCGCTCTCGCCCTCGGTCGGCGGGCGTGCCCAGCGCGGACCGACATGGGCGTCGAGCGTCGCGACCGGGCGGCCTTCGCTGTCCTGCTCGTTGAAAGGGGTCAGACGCACGGCGTTAACGGCGGCCAGTGCGGAATCGAAGCTCTTGCCGTCGAGATAAAGCTGGCCGGGCGAAACCGGCTTGTAGGGCGCGCCCTGCGTCGATCCCTTGGTTTCGCCGGAACTGCGGCGCGCATCGTAATAATCGAGCACCAGCTTGGAGCGCTCTTTCGCCGCCTCCCGCGCCGTGTGATCGGTGACGATGCGGAAGCCCTTCAGATAATCGAAGGCGGTCTCCAGCTGCTCGTAAAACAGCGGCAGCCAGTGCTCCATGCCGGCATAACGGCGGCCTTCGGAGACGGCCTGATAAAGCGCGTCGTCACGCGTCGCCGCGCCGAACAGCGACAGGTAATTCTTGCGAAAACGGCTGATCGTATCCGGCGTCAGCGTCACTTCGCTCATCGGGTTCAAATCAAGCGAGCGCGCCTGACCGATGGTGCGCTGGCTGGCCGGATCGAAGGTGCGGATGCTTTCCAGCGTATCGCCGAAGAAATCGAGCCGCACCGGCTCTTCGGTGCCCGGCACGAAAACATCGAGAATACCGCCGCGCACGGCAAATTCACCCACTTCGCGCACCGTCGCCACCCGGTCGAAACCGTTGCGCTCTAGCCGCGCGGCAATCTCCTCCATGCGGATCTGGTTGCCGGGTTTGGCAGAAAAGCCGAGACTCTCGATAATGTCGCGCGGCGCCATCTTCTGCAGCATGGCGTTGACGGTAACGAGCACGATGGCCGGATGCGGTTTCTTCGCGTGAGCGATCAGACCGGAGAGCGCCGCCAGCCGGCGCGCCGAGGTGTCAGCGCTCGGTGACACGCGGTCATAGGGAAGGCAGTCCCAGGCGGGAAGTGTCATCACCGGAATATCAGGTGCGACGAAACCGAGGATCTGTTCGAGATCGGCGACCCGCTGGCCATCCGACATCACATAGGCGACCGACGTGCCGGCCCGCGCCATATCGGCAAGCAAAAGGGCTTCCATGCCGGAAGGCACGTTTCCGATGGTCAGCGGCGTATCGGCCGACGACACCAGCTTTGCATCGAATCCGGCTATCATATTCTCAGGCTTTCAGGGTTTCAGTGGTGACGAGATCGAAATCGGGACGGTAGGAGGCGATCTTCTCGAACAGCGGGGTCTGGAATTTTTCCGGTATGGCAAGGGCGCCCGTCACCATCTTGACGAGGTCGTTATCCTCTTCCGCCATGATGATCTCAAGCTCATCGAGCTGATCATCGGAAAGCCCGGCAATATTGTCTTCCGCGAATTGCCCGAGCACCAGATCCATCTCGCGAATGCCCCGATGCCAGCAGCGGTAAAGAATCCGCCGGCGTCTCGGATCGAGGTCGGCACTCGTGCGCACCAGTCCAGTCATCGCATTCACCTTTCGGTTGGCTATTCAACAGGATGTTGACTGCGACCTCCTATAGAACAGGAGGCGAACGCTTGGGAACCGGTTTTTATCGAAATAATGCCACGGCGGTGAAAATCTGCCGGTGATAACCCGCCTTTGTGGGCAGCGAAGTCTTGCATAAGCCGCCCCCTTCCCCGATTTTGCTGACCCATGCGCCCGGCCATTCTCGATCCGCTGTTTGCCTCCGTCTCCACCCTTGCCGGTGTGGGGCCGAAGCTTGCCGATCTTCTGGCCAAGCTTTTGAGCCGGGAAAGCGCCGACGACACGCGCGTCATCGATCTTCTGTTCCACGCGCCATCCAACGTCATCGACCGCCGCAACCGCCCCGGCATTGCGCTGTCCAGCCCCGGCGCCATTGTCACCATTCAGGGACGTGTCGACCGCCATCAGCCGCCACCGCCGGGAAACCGCAACGCGCCCTATCGCGTCTTCCTGCATGACGAGACCGGCGAACTGGCGCTGACCTTTTTCCGCGCCAAAGGCGACTGGCTGTCCAAGGCCCTGCCCGTCGATGAAGAGGTTCTCGTCAGCGGCAAGGTGGACTGGTTCAACGGCCGTGCCTCCATGGTGCATCCGGATTTCATGGTGAAGCTATCGGAGGCGGAAAACCTGCCTTTGGTGGAAGCCGTTTATCCCATGACCGCCGGGCTGTCTGCCAAGGTGCTGCGCAAGGCGATCGAAGGCGGGCTTTCAAAGCTGCCGGTCTTTCCCGAATGGATCGACGAGACACTGAAGAAGAGGCAGGGCTTCGGCGATGTCGCCTCAAGCTTCCGTGAATTGCACGACCCGCGTGACAGCGCCGATATCGAACCGCAGGCCCCGTCGCGCAGGCGGCTTGCCTATGACGAATTCCTCGCCGGGCAGCTCTCACTGGCGCTGGTGCGCCAGCGGCTGCGCAAGGTGGCGGGCCAACCGATCCGCGCCAAGGGCGATGTCGCCGCAAAAATCCTGTCGCAGCTGCCCTTCTCGCTGACGGCAAGCCAGAGCGCTGCGGTGAAAGATATCCTGACAGATATGGCCGGCGAAGACCGCATGTTGCGGCTGCTGCAGGGCGATGTCGGTGCGGGCAAGACGCTGGTGGCGCTGATGGCCATGGCAACGGCGGTGGAGGCCGGCGGACAGGCGGTGCTGATGGCCCCGACCGAAATCCTCGCCCGCCAACACTACGCCACCATATCCAAACTCGCTCAGGCGGCGGGCATCACCGTCGAAGTGCTGACCGGCCGCACCAAGGGCAAGGAGCGCCGCGAGATCGAGGAGCGCGTGGCCTCGGGCGAAGCGCAGATCGTCATCGGCACCCATGCACTGTTTCAGGACAGCGTGAGTTACAGGAACCTCGTGCTGGCAGTGGTCGACGAGCAGCACCGTTTCGGCGTGCACCAGCGCCTGCGCCTCACCGCCAAGGGCATCACGCCGCATATGCTGGTCATGACCGCCACACCCATTCCGCGCACACTGGTTCTGGCCGCCTTTGGCGACATGGATGTCTCCAAGCTCACCGAAAAGCCCGCCGGCCGCAAACCCATCCAGACCGTGACGATCCCGACTGAGCGGATCGGCGACATCGTCGAGCGACTGCGCGCCGCGTTGAAGGATGGCAAGAAGGCCTACTGGATTTGCCCGCTGGTGGAGGAAACGGAAGAATCCGACCTGATGTCGGCGGAGGAGCGGCATGCGGTTCTCTCGCAGATGCTCGGCGCCAATATCGGCCTCATCCACGGCCGCATGAGCGGCCCGGAGAAGGATGCGGCCATGCTTGCCTTCAAGAACGGCGAAACCCGGCTGCTGGTGGCGACGACCGTGGTGGAAGTCGGGGTCGATGTGCCGGATGCAACCATCATGGTCATCGAACACGCCGAGCGTTTCGGCCTCGCCCAGCTTCACCAGCTGCGCGGCCGTGTGGGCCGCGGCGACGAGGCCTCCACCTGCATCCTGCTCTATAAAGGCCCACTCAGCGAAAACGGCCGCGCCCGGCTTTCCATCCTGCGCGACAGCGAGGATGGCTTCCTGATCGCCGAGGAGGATTTGAAGCTGCGCGGTGAAGGCGAACTCCTCGGCACCCGCCAGTCCGGCACGCCGGGCTTCCGCATCGCCAGCCTCGAAGCCCATGCCGACCTTCTGGAAATCGCCCGCAAGGACGCAGCCTACGTCATCGAACGCGACCCCGAACTGACAGGCCCGCGCGGCAATGCGCTGCGCACCCTGCTCTACCTGCACCGCCGCGACGAAGCGATCCGCTTCCTGCACGCCGGCTGAAAGTGAACGCCCATGAACATGATCGACCCGCGCCGCCCACCACCCGCCTTCCGCAAGGGCTACGCGCTCTGTTCGCCGCAGAATATCCTGCAGCCCGAGACATTTGCGAAGAGCGCGAAAAAGGCAATCGGCAAGGCGTTCAAGAAGCCCGGACGCAAGAAGGCGTGGAGCCAGGCGCTGGAAGAAGGCTGGAGCGTGCGGCTGGTCTATATGCGGCTTTTCGTTCCCGTATTCCACGCCACGACCACCGGTACGGAAGTGGATGATCTGGATGACGAGGATTGATATGGTCCATTGAATGGACTAATCTAGTGCTAACTTTAACACTTGAGGTTAGCGATGCAGATATCCGTGACGGATGCAAAAAGTCAGCTTACCGAACTGGTGCGCCGCGCCGAAGCCGGTGATGAGGTCATTCTCACCCGTCATGGCCACGCCGCCGTGCGGCTGGTTCCGGTCACTGCCGTGGCGGATAAAACATCCCGCAGGGCCGCGCTCGAAAAAGTGCGCGCGACTGTCGTCAACAAAGCCGATGATGGACCGGATGCCGCGCATAGTCAGGATTTTCTCTATGACGAGCACGGCCTTCCGAAATGATCGTTATCGATACGTCGGCTCTGATGGCGATCCTGCTTGATGAACCCAAAGCGGATGCCTGCGCCGCAGCTCTCGAAACGGATGAACCTCTGCTCATTTCCGCCGGTACGCTTGCGGAGGCCATGATCGTGGCGCAGCGGCGCGACCGCAACCGGGAACTGGAGATGCTGATCGAAGGTCTGAGCGCCGAAATCAGACCAGTTACCCCCAAATCGGCGCGTGGCGTTTCCGAAGCTTACCGCATCTGGGGCAAGGGCATTCATCCTGCCGGACTGAATTTCGGCGACTGCTTTGCCTACGAGTTGGCGAAAGCCGAGGGTTGCCCTTTGCTTTATGTCGGCAACGACTTTTCTCAGACGGACATTCTCGGCGTTATCTAGCTCAAACCGGCGCAATCATCTTCGGCGGCTTGAAATCCGGGGCCACCAGACCGCCGGATATCAGCAATTTCGCCGCATCTTCCGGTGTCATGTCCAGCATCACGATCTTGTCTTTCGGCACGAACAGCAGGAAGCCGGCCGTCGGCACCGGTGTCGGCGGCAGGAAGACGGCGACCATCTGCTGGCCCATTTCATTGAAACGATGGGCAAGCTCGCCCTTGGCCTCGGAGGCGACGAAGACCATCGCCCAGGTGCCGGATGACGGAAACTCGATCAGGCCGACCTTCTTGAAGGAGTTCGAATGCTCCTTCAGGACGGATTCGAACAGCTGCTTGATGCTCTTGTAGATCGGCCGCACCAGCGGCATGCGGTTGAGAATGGATTCGCCGACGCCGAAAATCCATTTGCCGATGAGGTTGTTGCCGAGAAAACCGATGAGGGTGATGCCGATGACGGCGATCAGCAGGCCGAAACCGGGAATAGCCACATCGAAATATTGTTCGGGATCGTAACGGGCCGGAATATAGGGCTTCACCCAGCTATCGGCCCATTGCAGGAAGCTCCACACCAGCCACATGGTGATGGTGACGGGCGCAAGGATCAGAACGCCCGTGAGGAAACTATTGCGCAGGCGGGCTGCGAATGAAATTTTGACTGGAATATCGGTCATTTACCGTTCGGAATTAAGCGTTGTCGCCATCGAAACCCGGATGAAAACCGACAATGCCGGATGGAGTTCCACCATGCAAGCGAAGAACTGTGAAATATTCGTCAGGAATCCCTTCCGCATTCACCCCTTCGACATGGCGAAAACCGAAGCGGCCATAGTAGTCCGGATCGCCCGCGACAACCGCGCCGGAAGCATTCAGACGCTCCAGAACGGCAAGCCCGTCCTGCACCAGCCTTGAACCGACTCCCTGCCCCTGCCGTTCCGGTGTCACGGAAAGCGGCGCGAGGCAGAACCAGCCGGTCTCGCCGCTGGTAAGCGTCACCGGCGAAAAACCGACATGGCCGATAATGCCTTCACTATCCTCGGCAACCAGTGAAACGGTGAGCGCGCCCGCCCTGCGCAACCGCTCGACGATCAGATGTTCCGTCTTGTCGCTGTAATCGACGTTACGGAAAGCATCTTCCGTAACGCGAGCAATCGCTTCCTCATCGCCCTGACGCTCAGGCCGGATGATCATTCCACCGTTACCGATTTCGCCAGATTGCGCGGCTGATCCACATCCGTGCCCATGAAGACGGCGGTGTGATAGGCGAGCAGCTGGATCGGCAGCGAAAAGACCATCGGCGCAATAAGCTCATCGACATTGGGCAGCGTGATCGTCGCCATGGTGTCGAGCTTGGAAGCGGCGGCCCCCTTCTCGTCGGTGATGAAGATGATGCGGCCGCCGCGCGCGGCGACCTCCTGCATGTTCGAAACGGTCTTTTCGAAGAAACGATCATGCGGCGCAATGACGATGACCGGCATGTTCTCATCGATCAGCGCGATAGGCCCATGCTTCAGCTCACCCGCAGCATAACCTTCGGCGTGGATATAGGAGATTTCCTTGAGCTTCAGCGCGCCTTCCAGCGCCAGCGGGAAGCTGGTGCCGCGGCCGAGATAAAGCACGTCCTTGAAACGCGACAGATCGCGCGACAGCGCTTCGATCTGCGGCTGGATGCTGTTGAGAACCTTGCTCATGATGCGCGGCATCTCAGTCAGATGGCGAACCAGTTCGGTTTCCTGCTGGGGCGTGACCGTACCGCGTGCTTTTCCGGCGGCAACGGCAAGCGAAGCGAGCACTGCAAGCTGGCAGGTGAAGGCCTTGGTGGAGGCGACGCCGATTTCCGGACCGGCAAGGATCGGGAAGATCGCATCGGATTCGCGCGCCATGGTGGATTCACGCGTGTTGACCACCGCGCCGATCTTCAGCCCCTCCTGCTGGCAATAACGCAGGGCCGCCAGCGTATCGGCGGTTTCGCCGGATTGCGAAATGAACAGTGCAGCCTGCGTGGGAACGAGCGGGATTTCGCGGTAACGGAATTCCGAGGCAACATCGATTTCCACCGGCAGACGCGCATAACGCTCGAACCAGTATTTGCCGATCAGGCCGGACAGATAGGCCGTGCCGCAGGCGGAAATGGCAAGGCCGGAAAGCTTGGCGAAATCGATGGCCGTGTCGGCCTGCTTCACGGTCTTGGAGGCGAAATCCACGTAATGGCTGAGCGCATGGGAAATGACTTCCGGCTGCTCGTAGATTTCCTTTTCCATGAAGTGGCGATGGTTGCCCTTGTCGACCACATAGGCGGTCGCCTGCGAAATCTGCCGCTCGCGCTTCACCGGTTTGCCGGAGAAATCGATGATTTCCGCCCCCTGCCGGGTCACGATGGCGCAGTCGCCGTCCACCAGATAGGTGATCTCGTTGGTGAAGGGCGACAGAGCGATGGCGTCGGACCCGAGGAACATTTCGCCCCGACCGTAACCGACGGCAAGCGGCGGGCCGGAACGCGCCGAAAGCAGCGTGCCGGGATCGTCCTTAAACATGACGACCAGCGCATATGCACCCGTCACGCGGTTCAGCATCTTCAGCATCGCCTCGCGATGGCCGAGACCCTCGCGGGTATATTTCGCCAGAAGCTGCGCGACCACTTCGGTATCGGTCTGGGTGGTGAAGCTCGCGCCTCCGGCGGTCAGCTCTTCGCGCAGTTCGGCGAAGTTTTCGATGATGCCATTGTGGACGACGGCGACGCCGTCGACGAAATGCGGATGGGCATTGGTTTCGTTCGGAACGCCATGGGTCGCCCAACGGGTGTGAGCGATGCCGACCACGCCCGGCAGCGGCTCTTCCGAAAGTCTCTTCTCCAGGTTGAACAGCTTTCCTTCCGCCCGGCGACGGTCCATCGCGCCATTGTCGATGGTGGCGACACCAGCCGAATCGTAACCGCGATATTCGAGACGCTTCAGCGCATCGACAAGCCGTTCAGCAACGGGCTGGGTTCCGACAATTCCGACAATTCCGCACATATATTTCTCCAGCGGCGATCTCTTCGCCGAAACTACTAACCGTTCCCGAACAATCCGCAATTATGGCGCCGGTCACTTTCGGTATCGTTTGGTAACGTCCGTCAGGACGACTTTTTCTTCGCTTCCTTCAGCGCCTTCGCCCGCTCGCGCACAACGGTCGCCCGGCCCGGCTTCATCTCCTGCCGCGCGCGCCCGAACGCTAGCGCATCATCAGGCACGTCATCGGTAATCACGCTGCCGGAGGCGATATAGGCCCCCTCTCCAATGGTGACAGGAGCGACCAGCGACGAGTTCGAACCAATAAAACTGTTCGCACCGATCCACGTTTCGGCCTTGTTGTAGCCGTCGTAATTGCAGGTGATGGTGCCAGCGCCGATATTGCTGCCCGCGCCGATGAATGCATCGCCGATATAGGTCAGATGGTTGACCTTGGCGCCTTCGCCGATCTCCGCCTTCTTGACCTCGCAGAAATTGCCCACCTTGGCGTTGGCGTGCAGGTTCGCGCCCGGACGCAGCCGCGCATAGGGGCCGACGGCCGCACCTTCGGCGACATGCGCCCCTTCCAGATGCGAAAATGCATGGATGACGGCGCCCGGCTCGATGGTGACGCCGGGACCGATGACGACATTCGGCTCGATCAAAACGTCCTGGCCGATCTTCGTGTCATAGGAGAGGAAGACGGTTTCGGGCGCAATCATCGAAACGCCGTCCACCATCAATTCGTGGCGGCGGCGTTCCTGCCAGAGCTTCTCGATAAAGGCCAGTTCGGCGCGGTTGTTGCAGCCGACCAGTTCCGTTTCGGGCGCATCGATGGCGACGGCGCGGCGGCCGAGGGAACGGGCGATCTCGACCACGTCGGTCAGATAATATTCGCCCTTCACATTGCTGTTGCCGATCCGGTCGAGCAGGTCCAGCGCGTTGCGACCGTTGATGGCCATCAGGCCGCTATTGCACCAGGTGACCTTACGCTCCGCATCGGTCGCGTCCTTCTCCTCGCGGATAGCGACAAGTTCGCCATCCTTGACCAGAAGCCGGCCGTAACCGGTCGGGCGGTCGGTATGGAAACCGATGACGGCGACATCGGCGCCGGCGGCAATCGCCTCACGCGCCCGGTCGAGCGTTGCAGAGGTGATGAGCGGGACATCGCCATAGGCAACGATGAGATCGTCGAAACCGCGTTCGATGGCTGCGCGTGCGGCAAGAACCGCATGGCCGGTGCCCTTGCGTTCCGTCTGCAGGAAAGCTTCGACCTGAAGACCCTTCATGCTTGCGGCGGCAGCGACATTGTCGGCATCGCGCCCGACCACCAGCGCCACCGTGCCGACGCCAGATCCAGCCACCGCCTCGACCACATGGCTGATCATCGGACGCCCGGCGACCGGATGCAGCACCTTGGATTTCGACGATTTCATGCGCGTGCTGTCGCCCGCTGCGAGAATAACGGCTAGAGAGCTGCGCTCCATAAGACCTCCAACACCCAGTCACCGGCCGCAGTGCGACCAGGACGGCGGCATATGTTTGACTTCACGCCGTCCGGCAAAACGAACGGGCGCATCGGTAATTTCATTCCGGAATTGCTATAACGGCGGCCCACTTAAGAAACCATGCAAATCTGCACCAAATTTCCGCACCGATTTTCATCAAACGTGATTGGAACGGGATCGCATCCCGCTCCCGCGGTGTGATTTATCGCCGGGGGTTGCGGGCAGTGAATTCCAGCACCTGCTGGCGGCCGTTTTCGATCAGCCTTTCCATCTCGCGGCGCGCTGCGGCCTCATCGCGCAGGCGAAACGCCTCCACGAGCCGCAGGTGGGACGCGGAAACGTCGGAAATCTCATTGGGATCGGTTTCCGGGTTGCTCATCCGGAAAATGCCCACCAGAGCCGCCTTTATCAGCGAACCGACGGTGCGCATGAACGGATTGCCGGACATTTCGGTGATGAGGACATGGAAATTCATATCCGCAAGCGCGCGCTTTTCCTTGGAATAGGCGGTATTGCCCATCTCGTTGGCATAAGCGGCGAGCTTGGCGATATCGGCGTCCTTTGCCCTGATGGCGGCAAGCCCTGCGCCATAGGGCTCGAAGGCTTGGCGGATATCGTAAAGATGCAGCAGAAACTCGTCGCTGACGCCCGCCTCGAAATGCCAGAGCAGCACTTCGCTGTCGAACATGTTCCAGCTTTCGCGCTCCGTCACCCGGGTGCCGATACGCGCCTTGGGGGAAATCATGCCCTTGGCGGTCAGCGTCTTCATCGCTTCGCGCAGCACTGTGCGCGACACTTTAAGCCGCTCCATCAGCTCGGCATCGCCCGGCAGGATATCGCCCGTCTTGAAGGTGCCGGACACGATATCGAGACCGAGCTTGTGAACGACCTGTGCATGATTTGTCCGCAGCTTTCGAAAACCGATCGCCGCATCGAGCATTCCGCGCTGCAAGTGCCATGTCCTTCCGTTCGGTTGGCGATCTTAAAAATCGCGCCAGACGTGTATATCTCAAGTCAGAATATAGTGAAAAACATCAAGTCGCCTGAAAAGCAAAGGCAAACTTCGTCCATGGCGTAAAACATACAAAAATAACAAAGGCCGCACATGAATTTCATGCGCGGCCTGTTATCAGCGGGAATGGGAAATCCCGTTATTGCGGCAGCTTGTCGTCCACGCCGGCGACGTAGAAGTTGAGACCGAGCAGAACGCCGTCCTCGGCCTTTTCACCCGCCTTCAGCCATTCCGAACCGTCCTGCTTCTTCACCGGGCCGGTGAAGGGGTGCAGCTCGCCCGACTTGATCTTGGCTTCGGTGTCCTCAGCCATCTTCTTCACGTCATCGGGCATGTTGGTGTAGGGCGCCATGGTCAGGATGCCGTCCTTCAGGCCGTCCCAGACGGATTCGGACTTCCAGGTGCCATCGAGAAGAGCCTGCGTGCGCTTGATGTAATAGGCGCCCCAGGTGTCCTTGATGGCGGTAAGCTGCGTCTTCGGACCGGCCGCGATCATATCGGAAGCCTGGCCGAAGGCCTTGATGCCACGTTCTGCGGCAACCTGCATCGGCGCGGTGGTGTCGGTGTGTTGGGTCAGGATGTCGACGCCCTGGTCAATCAGCGCCTTGGCGGCATCGGCTTCCTTGCCGGGGTCGAACCAGGTGTTGGCCCAGACGACCTTCACCTTGAAATCGGGATTGACGGACTGCGCGCCGAGCACGAAGGCGTCGATGCCCATCACCACTTCCGGGATCGGGAAGGAGGCGATGTAACCGGCGAGACCCTTCTGCGACATCTTCGCGGCGATCTGGCCCTGAATGTAGCGGCCTTCATAGAAGCGCGAATTGTAGGTCGCGACATTTTCGGCGGTCTTGAAGCCGGTGGCGTGTTCGAACTTCACCTTGGGGAACTTCTGGGCCACCTTCACGGTCGCATCCATGAAGCCGAAGGAGGTGGTGAACACCAGTTCGCAGCCCGAGCGGGCCATGCGCTCGATGGCGCGCTCGGCATCCGGACCTTCCGGAACGCTTTCGAGGAACGGCGTTTCGATCTTGTCGCCGAAATGCGCCTGCAGTTCCTGACGGCCGATATCATGCGCCTGCGTCCAGCCGCCGTCGGTCTTTGAACCGACATAGATGAAGCAGACCTTCTTGGCGTCGGCGGCTTCCGCCGAGGAAACGACGCCGCCGAGAGCCGCAACCGAAGCGGCGAGTGCGATGACCAGTTTTTTCATTTTTACCCCTGTTGGTTTGGAGACTTGAGACTTCTTCACCTGTCCGGCACGAAGGATTTGCCAAGCGACGCCGGTGTATTGATCAAGGTCGTGCGGCGATTATGCGAGATGATGACCAGCACGACAATAGTTGCGAGATAGGGCAGCGCGGAAAGCAATTGCGACGGCACGCCGATGCCGAAAGCCTGCGCGTGCAATTGGCCGATGGTGACGGCGCCGAACAGGTAACCGCCCGCCAGCACCCGCCATGGGCGCCACGAAGCGAAGACGACGAGCGCCAGCGCAATCCAGCCGCGCCCGGCCGACATGTTTTCCACCCATTGCGGCGTATAGACCAGCGACAGCTGCGCACCGGCAAGCCCCGCACAGGCGCCGCCGAACATGACGGCGAGATAACGGGTGCGGATGACATTGATGCCGAGCGCATGGGCCGAGGCGTGACTGTCGCCGATGGCGCGGATTTTCAGGCCCGTGCGGCTCTTGAACAGAAACCAGCCAATGCCGGCGACAAGCGCGATGGAGAGGTAGAAGATCAAATCCTGCCGGAACAGCAGCGGACCGAAGAAGGGAATGTCCGACAGCAGCGGAAAGACGATGGGCTGCAGTTTCACACCCGGCAGGCCGACGAAACTTTCACCCAGCATGCCCGAGACGCCGAGGCCGAGAATGGTGAGCGCAAGGCCCGTCGCCACCTGATTGGCAACGAGCGTCAGCGTCAGGAAACCGAAGAGCAGCGAGAAAACCGCACCCGAGGCAATGCCGGCCAGAATGCCGAGATAGGGAGACCCGGTCATATGCGCGGCCGCGAAAGCGCAGACCGCACCCATGATCATCATGCCTTCGACACCGAGATTGAGGACGCCGGAGCGCTCCGTCACCAGCTCGCCGGAAGCGGCGATAACGAGCGGCGTGGCGGCGGTGATGACGGTGAGGAGAATGGCCTGAAGCATATCCATCATGCCGCTCCTTCTTTGTGATGCGCCTTGCCGGAAAAGACGACCCTGATGCGATAGAAGATCAGCGTATCGCAGGAGAGCACGAAGAACAGCATCAGCCCCTGAAACACGCGCGTCACCTTGTCGGAGACGCCGATGGAAAGCTGCGCCGCCTCGCCGCCGAGATAGGTCAGCGCCAGCACCAGCCCGGAAAGGATGATACCGAGAGGGTTAAGACGGCCGAGAAAGGCGACGATGATGGCCGTGAAGCCATAACCCGGCGAAATGCTGGGCTGGAGATGGCCGATGGAACCGGAAGCCTCAGATATGCCCGCAAGCCCCGCCAGCGCGCCGGAAAGCAGCAGCGAAAACCACACCATGCGGCTAGAGGAAAAACCGGCGAAGCGCCCTGCCCGCGCCGATTGGCCGAGCACGGTGACCTCGAATCCCTTCAGCATGTAGCGCATCATGAACCACAGCGCGATGGCCGCGACGATGGCGAAAACGAAACCCCAATGCGCCCGGCCCGAGGCCAGCATTTCCGGCAGAACGGCGCTGTCGTTGAAGGGCTTTGTCTGCGGGAAGTTGTAGCCGCCCGGATCGCGCCAGATGCCGCGCGTCAGCCAGTCGAGGAAAAGCTGCGCGACATAGACCAGCATCAGGCTGACGAGGATCTCGTTGGTGTTGAACTTCGTCTTCAAAAGTGCGGGAATACCGGCATAAAGCGCACCGCCCACGGCGCCCATCACCAGCATCAAAGGCAAAAGCAGCGGCGAATGCCAGTCGGGATAAAGCACCGGCAGAATGGAGCCGGTGATCGCGCCGATGGTGAATTGCCCCTCCGCGCCGATGTTCCAGTTATTGGAGCGATAACAGATCGACAAGCCGACCCCGATCAGGATCAGCGGTGCGGCCTTGATCGCCAGCTCGTGCAGCGACCAGACTTCCAGCAGCGGCTCGACGAAAAAGGCGTAAAGCGCATCCAGCGGGTTCTTGCCGAGCATGGCGAACATGACAGCGCCGACGAGCAGCGTCAGCGTGAGCGCCAGAAGCGGCGAAAGCAGCGTGAAAAGCCTCGAGACCCCTGCCCGTTTTTCAAGCTCAATGCGCATGCTGGGCGGCTCCCGAATGTGTGTGGATGCCGCCCATCAGCAGGCCGATCTTTTCAAGCGTCATGTCTTCCACGGGATGGGTCTCTGACAGCTTGCCGTCGGAAATGACAGCGATATTGGTGGCGACTTCGAAGATTTCATCGAGATCCTGGCTGATGACGATGACCGCCGAGCCCGCTTTGGCAAGATCGACAAGCGCCTGGCGAATTCGGCTCGCCGCACCCGCATCCACGCCCCAGGTCGGCTGATTGACCACCAGCACGGCGGGCTGGCGGTCAAGTTCACGCCCGACGATGAATTTTTGCAGATTGCCGCCAGACAGCGACCCCGCCAGCGGATCGGCCCCGCTCTTGCGCACATCCATGGTTTCCGAGATGCGCCGCGCCGCCGCCTTGATGGTCGAGCCACGGATGATGCGCAGGAAACTACCGGTCAGAAACGCCTTCCGGTCGGAACGCGCTCGCGCCAGCAACAGATTATCGGAAAGGCTCAAGCCGGGAACGGCGGCGTGGCCGTGGCGCTCTTCCGGCACGAAACCCGCGCCCATCAGCCGGCGGCCATTGATGCCGATACGGCCAACCGGCTTGCCGCGCAGATGGATCGCATCGTTATTGTAGACCGGATATTCGCCCGAAAGCGCATCGAACAGCTCGCCCTGCCCGTTTCCGGCAACGCCGGCAATCGCCAGCACCTCGCCGGCGCGCACGGTCATGGAAATCGATTTCAACGCCACGGCAAAAGGCGTGCGCGGCGCGACCGAAAGCCCCATGACCTCGATCTGCGGCGCACCCAGCGCCTCGCCCGTGGCCCGCGAAACGCTTGCGACATCGCTGCCGACCATCATGCGCGCCAGCGATGCCGGCGTTTCCCTGCGCGGATCGCAGGCGCCCGTCACCTTGCCGTGACGCAGAACGGTGGCGCGGTCGCAGATGCGTTGCACCTCTTCGAGACGATGGCTGATATAAAGCACGGAGCGGCCTTCGGCCTTCAGCTTCTCCAGCGTCTCGAACAGCTTGTCGGCCTCCTGCGGCGTCAGCACCGAGGTCGGCTCGTCGAGAATGATGAGGCGCGGATTCTGTAGCAAAGCGCGGACGATTTCGATGCGCTGGCGCTCGCCGACCGAAAGATCGGCCACATGCGCATAAGGGTCGAGCGGCAGACCATAGGCGCGCGACAGCGTTTCCGCTTGCCCAGCGATTTCCTTCAATGAAATTTTCGGATCGAGCGACAGGGCGATGTTTTCAGCGACCGTCAGCGCCTCGAACAGCGAAAAATGCTGGAAGACCATGCCGATGCCGAGCCGGCGGGCCTCACTGGGTGAACCGACGGAAACCGGCTGGCCCTGCCAGATAATATCGCCCTCAGTCGGTGCGAGAACGCCGAACAGCATCTTGACGAGCGTGGATTTGCCCGCGCCGTTTTCCCCCAGAAGCGCGTGGATTTCGCCCGGCGCAATATCGAGATCGATGCCGTTGCAGGCGGCGAAATTGCCGAACAGCTTGGTCAGCTTGCGAACGGACAGGAGAGGCACGGCCTCCGGCGCCAAAGTTCCAGTCACGAGTTCCCTCTCTCACCAACCGTCATGCCTTCTTCGAGGCGTTTCAAACGGTTGCGGTAATTGTTCCCAATCCCGCACCAAAAAGTATGCAATGATACGCGATCAGAACTTATTGATAACGGTTTTGCTGCTGCGCACAACTGAAAAAGAAGCCGCTTAAATGCAATTTGCACAAGCAATAAACGGCTTTACCCTTTTCTTATTTCGCGCCGAGCGAGGGGAAAAACTGCAATATTCCACCGATGCAATAAAGATAGATGCCGCTCGCCACAAAGCCGATCACGGCCCAGGTCGGGGTTTCGAAATGCATCAGCAGCGCATAACCGCCGAGCGCGCACCAGATGAAGACCACGGCGAGATTGAGCGGCCTCAGCCGCTTCACCCGCACCGGATGCAGGAAATTGATCGGCAGGAATGTCAGGAACACCGAAAACGTAACGACGGCCATGGCCGTTGTGGCGCTGGCGTCCATGACGAACAGGGTGAACACCACCATGTTCCACACCACCGGAAAGCCGGAGAAGAAATATTCGTCCGTCTTCATGCCCATATCGGCATAATAAATGGCGCTCGACACCACGATCATGCCGGCCGCCACGAAAGATAGCGGCTCGCCGATCATGCCACTCTGGTAAAGCGCAAAGGCGGGCAAAAGCACATAGGTCACGTAGTCGATGATGTTGTCGAGGGTATCGCCGGACCAGTTGGGCAGCACTTCCTTCACCCTGACCTTGCGGGCGATGGGACCGTCGATGCCATCCACCAGAAGCGCAAGCCCCAGCCACCAGAACATGTCGACGAAACGGTGTTCGGCTGCGGCGACCACACCGAGAAAAGCCAGGAACGAGCCGGAGGCCGTGAGCATATGGACGGAAAAGGCGCGGATTTCCGCGTAGGGAACACGCTTATAGTTGAAAATTTTCATAGTCAGCGTCTGTGCCCCGTTTTTTCATCCGCCTGTTCATTCCGGTATGCGGCCATTCACCACGCTTTGCAACCGGCTCAATCCGCTTATCCTAAGACTAATATCGCGGCACAACCAACGAATCTTCGCAACCGGATGTTCCGGGACCGAAGTGGATTTACCCGACCAAAGCCTTTATGATGCTTTGGAAATAACAACGGATCAGGACCATGAGACACTTCGATATCGCCATCACCGGTGCGGGACTTGCGGGCCAGATCGCGGCAATCGCGCTGGCGCGGGCTGGCCGCCACGTGGCGCTCATTGCACCTTCCAGCGACAGGAAGGACCAGCGCACCACGGCGCTGATGGACCAGTCCATCCGCTTCATGGACCGTCTCGGCCTGTGGTCGCGCATCGCGCCTTCGGCCGCACGCCTTTCCACCATGCAGATCATCGACGGCACCGACCGCCTGCTGCGTGCACCCACCGTGCAGT
The DNA here is from genome assembly GCF_015704895.1 of Agrobacterium leguminum. Taxonomy (GTDB): domain Bacteria; phylum Pseudomonadota; class Alphaproteobacteria; order Rhizobiales; family Rhizobiaceae; genus Agrobacterium; species Agrobacterium leguminum. The sequence continues at coordinate 51,391 of NZ_JADQWB010000005.1, forward strand.
TCCGTTCCTCCGAAATCGGGCTGGATGCCTTTGGCTGGAACATCCCCAACGAGGCTTTGCTCGGCGTTCTGAGCGAAGCGGTCGGGCAGGAACACAATATTACCCGCCTCGACACGTCCGCCGAGACAATCGACATCGGCAACGACCGCGTGACGGTAACGCTTGCGAATGGCGAAACGCTCTCCGCCGATTTCCTCATCGGTGCGGATGGCCGCAAATCCATGGTGCGGGATGCTGCCGGCATCGGCGTCAAATCCTGGTCCTATCCGCAGACGGCCATTGTTTTGAACTTCGGCCATAGCCGGTCGCATGGTAATGTCTCGACGGAATTCCACACACCCACCGGCCCTTTCACCCAGGTTCCCCTGCCTGGCAACCGCTCCAGCCTCGTCTGGGTCGTCACCCCGCAACAGGCGGAGGAATTGACGGCGCTGCCGCTGGAAGCGCTTAGCCTCCGGGTCGAGGAGCGCATGCAATCCATGCTGGGAGCCGTCACCGTCGAGGACAGTGTGCAGGCATGGCCGCTCTCTTCCATGACGGCGCATCGCTTCGGCAAGGGCCGCGTCGCCCTGATCGGCGAGGCCGCACATGGTTTTCCGCCCATCGGCGCGCAGGGGCTGAACCTCAGCCTGCGCGACATCATCGCGCTGACGGAATTGCTGAGCGCGGTCTCCGACCGGCCGATTGCGGCCGACGCCGGCAGCAGCTTCGACCGCCGGCGGCGGGCGGATGTCTATAGCCGCACGCTGAGCGTCGATCTTCTGAACCGCTCCCTGCTTTCCGATCTCCTGCCGGTGCAGATGGCGCGCGCGGCGGGCCTGCACGTGCTTTCCGGCATCGGCACGCTTAGAAGCATGGTCATGCGCGAAGGCATCGAACCCGGTCGTGGGCTGAAGGCCCTGCCCTCGCTGCTGTTCGGCAGCTTCAAAAAGGCTGGATGAAATACACCACGCCCGTCAGCGTGAGGACCGACAGCACCGTCGAGATCAGGATCGTTGCCGACGCCCGCTCCTGCCAGACGTGATATTGCTGGCCGATGACGAAAACATTCGTCGCGGTCGGCAGCGCGGCCAAAAGCACGGCCGAATAGATCCACACCGGCTCGAACCGCCCGAGCGACGAGAGCACGAGATAAGCGGCAAGCGGATGCAGGATCAGCTTTGCCGGCACGATATAGCTGATTTCCACCGGCACCCGTTTCATCGGCCGAAGCGCCAGCGTCACGCCCATGGCAAACAATGCGCAGGGCGCCGCCGATTGCGCCAGATAATCCACCAGCCGCTGCACCGCTTCCGGCGGCTGCCATGACAGCGAGGCGGCGAGAAAACCGGCGATGACGGAGACGATGAAGGGATGGGTGATGACCTTGCGCGCCACATCCAGCGCAAGTCTTGCCGGGGAGCGCTTGTCGCCGCCCGCAACCGCCATCATCGCCGGTGCGACGATGAAGTGGGCGGCATTTTCCAGACAGACGATCAGCGCCACCGGCACCGCCGCCTTTTCGCCAAGCGCCAGAAGCGCAAGGCCCGGCCCCATATAGCCGATATTGCCGTAGCTTGCCGCGAAACTCTGGATCGTGGTTTCGGCAAGGCTGTTTTTCCGCACGAACCGGCCGATCAGGAACACAGCAAAGAAAATGCCATAGGTGCAGGCGAGACTGGCCGCGACGAAATCCATCCGCGCCAATTCCTCCACCGGCGTTTTCGACACCAGCTTGAAAAACAGCGCCGGAAGCGCCGCATAGATGATGAAGGTGTTCAGCCAGCCCATCGCCTCGACCGGCTGCTTCGTGATGCGCGCCGCCCCGTAGCCGATGAAGATCAGGCCGAAAAACGGTAACAGCAATCCGACGATATCCGTCACTATGTTTCCCCCGCAAGCAACTCCAGCGGGAGGCTTAGCCGATTTGCATCAGGATCGGAAAGGTCTCCTGGAACCAGATCGCCACATTGGTGATAAAACCGGACATGAAAGCGAGACCGGTCAGCACCAGCAACACGCCGAGCAGCTTTTCCACGAGGCCGAGATGGCGGCGGAAGCGGACGAGGAAACGCATGAAGGAGCCGGAAAACGCCGCCGCGATCCAGAACGGCACCGCAAGGCCAAGAGAATAGACCGCAAGCAACGCCGCACCGTCGCCAACCGTATCGCGCGCGGCGGCGACGCCGAGAATAGCCCCCAGAACCGGGCCAATGCAGGGCGTCCAGCCGAAGGCGAAGGCAAGACCCATGACATAGGCTCCGGACAGCGTGGCAGGCTTGCCCGCCCCCTGAAACCGCGCCTCGCGCGAAAATAGGCCGATGCGGAACACGCCGAGGAAATTCAGACCCATCAGAATGATGATGAAACCGCCGATCTTGGCGAGAATATCGAGATTCTGGCGCAGAAGCGTGCCGATCGTCGAGGCGCCGGCCCCCAGCGCCACGAAGACCGTGGCGAAACCGAGCGTGAAGAAGAAGGCCGAAAACAGCACGGCCCTGCGAATCTCCGGCCGCGGCGCGGTATCTTCCGTCCTGAACTGCTCGACCGAAACACCCGCCATATAACAGAGATAAGGCGGCACCAACGGCAGAACGCAGGGCGACAGAAACGAAAGAGCGCCGGCCAGAAGCGCGCTGAACAGGGAAATATCGGCAATCGACAAGAAAGAACTCCGCATTCCGCAAAGCCGCCGCGATTCTCGAGCTTCGCCGGCACTTCACGCTTCATTTTCGTGCATGTCATTGCTGCAAAAGGATTTCACCCGTTCGGCCGACATGTCTGAAGCCGGTTTTATCCCCAGCCGCCCCCTCTCTCCAATCACCTTTTCGGGGGTGCGACAAAAAAAACCGGATTGATTGTCGAAACCGCTTTTTTTGGGTTGACCGAACGGATCGCTCTACCTATGTTCCGCGCACTTCCGAAGGGCAGCCAAGCCCCGACACGGGAGAGCGTAGCTCAGCCGGTAGAGCAACTGACTTTTAATCAGTAGGTCCAGGGTTCGAATCCCTGCGCTCTCACCACCTTCAGATACAATTTTCTGATATTTCGCAAAGAGTTAGCGCCGAAGGTGGCCGAACTCCGGCGGTAATGGAAAAGATTCGGCCGCAGTCTCCGAGCGCAAAATAACGATATCCACCGCAAGCCCGGGTTTTAGAACAGCCGGCGCGATAAGGATCACCGGCTCGGCGGCAACGACACGGCATGACCGGGCAATCGTTTCAATCGCTCGAGATAGTTCCTCAGGCTGAAGTCTCGGCCCCGGAAATCATGGGGATTTAGGTCGTGAACCCATAAACGGGCGGCGAGGCGATCATGAGCGGTCTGCCTCTAAGTACCAAATAAAGCACATGCGGTCGCGGATGTTGCCACCGGTAGCTTCGTGAGCTGCAAAAGGGGCGGGAAATGCTTTTCGCCCTTCTTCGATAAAGTCGTAACGAAGGCCGATATCAACCATTTGCTGTCGTGCGGCTCTTGCAGATCGTGCGACGCGCTCGGCCCACGTTAAGCCGTCTGGCTCGCCCACCAACGCATTTACTTCTATCCAATAACATTCGCAGGTGCCTTCCGGCATCAGGAATTGCAGTTGCCCGCCAACATTGAGAAGGCCCAATTTCTTGGCTTCATCAATCACCAGAGGTATTGTTTCAGGTTGCCAACCCCACTCATTGCCGCTGCGGCAAGCAGCAGATCGCAGCGTGTCTGGGAGCAGCATCTCAGGGTCGTCTTTCATGCGGCAAGGCTATACGTCTTCCATAATGGGTCAACCTCTGATTCAGTGTCGGCATGAGCCGATACGATTTGACTGACCCCGAGTGGCGTGCGATTAAGCCGTTGTTACCCAACAAGCCGCGAGGCGTGCCGCGTGTTGATGACCGCCGCGTCCTGAACGGTATTTTCTGGGTTCTGCGATCAGGTGCTCCTTGGCGTGATGTGCCACAGCGATATGGCCCCTACACCACCTGCTACAATCGCTTCCGACGCTGGATAAAAGCCGGAATCTGGGACGGGTTGTTGGAGGCCATCACCAGCGCATCGCATGATCGAATCACGATGATCGATGGCACTTCAATTCGCGCTCATCATTCAGCGGCAACATTGAGGGCGGATCATCCAGATCGCTGCCTTGGAAGAAGTCGAGGCGGCCTCACAACTAAAATCCATGCTTTAACCGATGGAAAAGGCTTGCCAATCAAGATTGCCGTTACACCTGGCAATGCCCATGACCTAACGGCAGCGAGCGAACTACTCGATAATCTTCCGTCGGGGGCGATGCTTCTTGCGGACAAAGCCATGATGCCGACTGGCTACGCTCAAGGTTGAGCGCGGAACGCTCATGGGCAAACATTCCGCCAAAATCTAACCGAAAGGAGCCAATCGTCTTCAGTCCTTGGCTCTACAAAAAGCGCAATCTCATTGAGCGGTTCTTTAACAAGCTCAAATACTACAGAAGGGTTGCAACCCGATACGACAAGCTGGGAATGACGTTTCTCGCCATGACGAAGCTAGCTTGCATTCGCGTTGTGCTCCGTCATAACGAGTCCACGGCCTAGTATTCCCGTAAATCCAATCAGGAAATCATTTGCGCGCAGCAGTACGGCGGCAGCGCCAGTTCCAGTCTCTTGGCTCACCCGTGTCCATATGGACCGATTCGGTGTGGCAATAGGTGCCGACACCGCCGCGTTCCGGCAGGGAACGCAGATAGGTGGCAAGCTCCCATTTGGAGACGCCCTTGATCTGGATGTCGGCGGCATCGCAGGTATAGTGCTTTGAGCCCTGCCTTATGCCCTTCGGCGGACGATAGCCCGAGGTGACGATCGCCGGGCTGTTGTAGTGGCGCTCCACATCCTTGATCATCCGCACCAGTTCCGGCTTGAAACAGCCGACTTCGACACGGTCCGTCTGCAGGAAAAGCCCGTTCGGGGCGACGCGGGTGAGACCGGAGAGCGAGGCTAGCTTCATCAGACCGGTCGGCTGGTCATCCTCTTCATCGAGATGGGCGTCGTCGAATTCGTCGGACATCATTGAGCGGCCGGAAAGGGCAATGCCCATCGTCCCGTCCGAAACGCCGGGCAATGCCGCGACCTGCGTATTGCCGGCCGTGCCGCTTTCAATCATTTTCGGCAGGCGCTTTTTGGCCGCACCGGCGAAAAATGCCGCAAGCGTCACGCCCTTACCCTCGCTTTCCTGCCCCTCGCCCGCCGCCCTGGCGTCCTTGGCTGGTTGCGCGGCAACGGCCGCGAGCTGTTCCGATGCCGACTGCGGCACGGGTACGGATGTCGGCTGACGATTTTCGCTGTGCTGTTCCGCCGGCGCCTGTGCGGCTGGCGGGACCTGAGCCGGCGCTGTCACCGGTTGCGGCTGCGCCGCCTGCACCGGCGCCGAATAGACGCTGCTGACGGCGGGAACGATTTTCTGGGAAGAAGCGCCCGCAGCAGTGGCCATGCCCGGCGCCCCTGCGGCACCGGCGGGCGCTGCTGCTGCGGATGCGGTGGAATAAATGCTTGTCGTCCCTGCGGAGATCGCCGTTGGCTGCGTCGTCAATCCGCCGATATCGGGGGCGGCGCCATAGGCCTGCGCCGGGCCGCCCGATGCCTGCGGCTGGGCTGGTGCGGCCGCTCCGGCCGCCGACGCCACGGCCGGATCCACATAATGTCCCTGTTGCGCGCCGGCCGCAGCAGTTGAAGCGGCGGTCTGCGGCTTCTGTTGTGCGGAAATTTCCGGCTTTTTGGTCGCCGCCGCCATCTCGTCGTCGGTCACCGCCGAAACGCATCCGGAAAGCCCGAGCAGCGAAACCGCGATGACGAGACGCTGACGGACCAGACGTCCTTTCGCGCTCTCGACAGTTGTCATGGGTGGCCTCCGTATCTTGCATTTCCAACAGCAGCACGGGAACGGGCGCGTGTGCTTCCCCAAAACGGGACTGGCCGTTTCGATTCGCGGACTATGCCTCATCCCCTCGGAACAAGGCAAGAGCACCCGAAAACGCCGCTGCTCACCGGAAAATCCCTACCAGGAACCGGTATTCTGCATAGATATCCACGGTTCGGCTGGTGCGAGGCTTTCGCCCTTCTGCAGAATTTCGAAGGAAATACCATCCGGCGAGCGCACGAAGGCCATGTGTCCGTCACGCGGGGGCCGGTTGATGACGATGCCGTTCTGCTGAAGCCGGGCGCAGAAATCGTAGATATTGTCGACCTCGTAAGCCAGATGGCCGAAGTTGCGGCCGCCGGTATAATCCTCGGTATCCCAATTATAGGTGAGTTCGAGGCACGGCGCCTTGTTTTCCTTCGCCGCAGCAATGTCATCACGCGCCGCAAGAAACACCAGAGTGAATCGGCCTTTTTCGTTCTCGATTCGGCGTATTTCCTCAAGACCCAGCAGGTCGCTATAGAATTTCAGTGATTCGCCAAGGTCTTTGACGCGAACCATTGTGTGCAGATACCGCATTTTCTTCCTCTCCATTACACGGGTCCGGAGCCGTTAAACGCATGATGGCAAGCCCCGGACAAGGACGGCGACATAAAAGCAGCTGCGTAAATCAAAAACTAGGGCTTGCGTGAAACCGTTACCAAGATGTTAATCTGGCGCACAGGAATCAGTTGACCGGTGTATGGCGCGTAATCGAGGGGTTGGCAGGATATGGCTGATAGGATGTCATCGAAAACGATAGTCGATGTCGAGGACCTTTCGGGCGATGCCGTGGACCTGACCGAAATTACCGGCGTCGTGAAGTGGTTCGATGTCGCCAAGGGTTTCGGCTTTATCGTCCCCGACAACGGCACGCAGGATGTGCTGCTGCACGTCTCCTGCCTGCGCCGCGACGGTTACCAAACAATTCTTGAAGGCACGCGCATCGTCGCCCTCATCCAGCGGCGCGACCGCGGTTTCCAGGCATTCCGCATCCTGTCCATGGACCAGTCGACCGCCGTTCACCCCTCGCAACTGCCGCCGGTGCGCACCCATGTGCAGGTAACGCCTTCGAGCGGGCTTGAGCGCGCCATCGTCAAGTGGTTCAACCGCACCAAGGGTTTCGGCTTCCTGACGCGCGGCGAAGGAACGGAAGATATTTTCGTGCATATGGAAACCCTGCGCCGTTTCGGCCTGACGGAGCTTCGCCCCGGCCAGGTGGTTCTGGTGCGTTATGGCGATGGCGACAAGGGCCTGATGGCGGCGGAAATCCACCCCGACAATCCGGTTTCCATCGGGATGTCGCATTGATGTCCGCCCTGCCCCATATGGTGAAAAGCGCCGTTATGGCGCTTCTTTTTTTCACGCTGGCCGCCGCTGCCCAGGCTCAGCAACAGCAGACTTTCACCTCCGAACCGCTGCAGATTGAAACCGCCGGGGGAAAGAACCACGATTTCACCGCCGAACTGGCGCTGAACAACGCCCAGCGCGAACAGGGCCTGATGTTCCGCAAGAACATGCCGCTTGAAAACGGCATGCTGTTCGATTTCGGTGAGCCGCGTGACGTCGCCATGTGGATGCGGAATACGCTTATTCCGCTCGACATGCTTTTCATTGGCCGTGACGGCCACATTACCCATATTCACGAAAACGCGGTTCCGCATTCGGAAGCGATCATCAGCTCCCGCGGGCCAGTAAAATTTGTGCTTGAACTGAATGGCGGCACTGCGAAGCGCTATGGCATCAAGCCGGGCGATATGGTTCGCAGCGCGCAAATCGGCAACCGGAAATGACGTTGCCGCGTTATTGCGTCTGAATGAGCCGGACGAGCTTTCGCCCGGCTGGCGCAATATTCAGTAGACCGGCTCGATATGGCTCAGAATCCGGCAATTGGAAATGGAAGCGGCAAGGTTGATGGCGATGTCGATCGCCTCTACCGAATCGGCCGTGCCTTCCAGATAGATCACATCATTTTCGACAGTTGCCGAAATGCGCGACTTCTCGAGACCCGATTCGAAGGCCAGAGCCGACGTGATTGCCTGGCATACGCCGGCCATGCGGTCTCCGAAGAAGCTTTCCTGAATGCCTGACAAATTGAACATATGCGTTCTCCTTCTTATGGACATAACAACGCCCCGAGGGCGGTTTTGTTCATCTCCGGTTCATCTATTTGTTCATCTTCCATTCATCTTGGAAAATTGGAACCCCCTGATCGATCACATTTTAGGTGATCGGGAACCATTTCGTGAGGCGGGCATTTCGCGCATGGGAGAATGAAAGACCTTCAAGGCAGGTAAAACAGGGAGGAGAATGACATGCTGATTAACAGAACGGAGCCGTGTCACCACGCCTCGTGGATGAAGCCGGTGGCGATCCACCTGCCGCTGTGCGTCGCCGTGGAAATCTACAGCCCGCTGGTGGCGCTGGACATGCTGATGTATCGTTGGCCCGAGGAACACGGGCCGGAATATGAAGAGGCGCGCAGGAACTGCCTCGATGCCATCGCTGGCAGATGCGACATCGAGAAAGCACGGGAATCGTTTCTCATCGCAAGCAGTCATGCCCATATCCTGAACGTCCACTAAAATTCATCGACCGTCATGACGATTGGGCCCTTCTATGCGGAGGGCTTTTTCTTTTGCGCGTGGCTTCTGCGACGCTTCCATGCACGGCGCAGCCTGCACACCGGCCGATGATGACATGTAACTGTCACGCAAACGTTATAATCGGCAGAGACGAATTCCATGGAATCGATTGGCGCGCAGACCGCCAAAAGCTTGGGAGTGGAACTGGCCAGCATGGAAACTGTCTTTGCCCTTTGCGCAATTCTGCTCCTCGGCTTCAATCTTCTCGGCATCGTTCTGGCCGGCTGGCGACTGACGAGGCGGGACACGGAAAACGATCTCGTCCGGCAAAAGCCGCCTGTCTCGCTCGTGGTCCCGCTGCGTGGTGTGGAGAACTTCACGCCCCTGACGCTGTCGCGCGCCTTCGAACTCAACTGGCCCGATTATGAGTTGCTGTTCTGCGTCGCCGATGAATTCGATCCGGTGATCGAGGAAGTTCGCAAAGCGCAAGCCGCCTTCCCCTCGGTTTCCATGCAATTGCTCATTGGCGATGACCGCATCAGCGCCAATCCGAAACTGAACAATTGCGTCAAGGGCTGGCGGGCCGCCCGGCATGAATGGGTGATTCTGGCCGATTCGAACGTGTTGATGCCGAAATCCTATATTGCGACCATGATGTCGGCCTGGCGGCAGGATAGCGGGCTCGTCTGCTCGCCGCCGCTCGGCTCAAGGCCTGCGGGGTTCTGGGCGCATGTGGAATGCGCCTTCCTCAACGGCTCGCAGGGCCGCTGGCAATATGCGGCGGAAGCCATCGGCATGGGCTTCGCGCAGGGCAAGTCGATGTTGTGGAACAAGCCGTTTCTGGAAGACAATGGCGGCATTCGCGCGCTGGCCGCTGAAATCGCCGAAGACGCCGCCTCGACGAAGCTGGTGCGAAGTGCCGGCCGCAAGGTGCATCTGGTCTGCGCTCCCTTCGAACAGCCTCTCGGCCAGCGCCATGCCGGCGAGATCTGGTCGCGCCAGACCCGCTGGGCGCGGCTGCGACGCGTGACCTTCCCGCAATATTTCGCGCCGGAAATCCTCACCGGCGCGCTTCCCCCGCTTCTCTTCGCGCTCGCTGCCGCTGCGATGATGGATATAAACCTCGCCGCAACCGCCTTTGCCGTCCTCGCCCTCATGTACGTGCCGGAACTTGCGCTCGCGGCCCTCAACCGCTGGCCGATATCGCTCCATACGCTGCCGGCGATGATCGCCCGCGACATGATCATGCCCGTCGTCTGGGCGCGAAGCTGGATCGGCAGCGCGGTGGCATGGCGCGGCAATGTCATGACGATCGGCACGGCAGAGAGCACTCTGGCCGGTCCGTCCGCGGAATAAATCACTGCTATTTGGAAGAAGTTACGCCGGAAAGCTGATGTTCTGCTTTAAAATGGTCGGAGTGGAGAGATTCGAACTCCCGACCCTCTGGTCCCAAACCAGATGCGCTACCAGACTGCGCTACACTCCGCCGAGGCGATGGCTGGGGAATACACGGTTCACCCGCAGTCCGCAACAGGGAAATTCATCTTTGTTCAGCCACGGCCCCGATGAGCAAAACGTAACCTCGAAACGACGGCGCAGGATCGGACGGCAAGGGGATAATCGTCTTGACTCTCACCTGAAGTCAGTCCATTTCAAATTCAACGTTCCTGACACGATTTGGTTATTCTATTCAGGTACGTGATGAATAATTCGGGGCGTTTCGCCCCACTGTCCAACCGGAGCAGTTTCGACATGTCTGCGAAGATTTACCGCCCTGCAAAAACCGCCATGCAATCCGGCAAGGCGAAAACCAATGTCTGGGTTCTGGAATTCGACGCCGAGGTTCCGCGCAAGATCGATCCGATCATGGGCTACACCTCCAGTTCCGACATGAAGCAGCAGCTCAAGCTGACATTCGAGACACAGGAACAGGCCGAAGCCTATGCCCAGCGCAAGGGTATCGAATACCGCGTCATCCAGCCGAAGGAAGCAACCCGCAAGGTGGTTTCCTACACCGACAATTTCCGTTTCAACCGCACCCAGCCCTGGACGCACTGAAACGCGACGATCAAAGTTTTTGCCGGAGTATCGATTGCCCGGCATGACGGCCCCTTAGCTCAACTGGATAGAGCAACTGCCTTCTAAGCAGTAGGTCGCAGGTTCGAGTCCTGCAGGGGTCGCCATCTTTTCAAGCGCTTAGCTTGCTTTCACGATTCATGTGACACCAGCCACCACGTTTGGATGCAGTGGCGGAAAATTATTCCACGGTCGAGACATCCAGCACTCTTAGCCACCGCAATGAGTTTCCTAAGGGTCCGTTAATCGTAATGTTCTGAAAGACTTGTTTCATCGCTTAAAAAGCGCAATCCAGCCCGCAGGATCAGAGGGGTGGTTATGAACTTACGAAGCTGCAATGTAACGTTGAAACGTGCCAAGCGCCGCGCGCATCGCGCTTGGTTAAAACTTACTATTTTTTCTAGATCATTGATCTTATTGATAATAAAGTCTCTTTTTGCATCTTTCGTGCTCGGTGAACTGACGCCGGTAGCCACAGCATATTATGCGATGACTTTTGGTTTCCGAGTGCCTATTGAGGGTGTTCCGTACGTATCAGCAGCGATGGCGACGTTGGCATTTTTAGGATTTCTGTTAACGGGAGCGTGCATGTTCTCGTTTGTCGTTACATTGAGGCATACCAACTTCATAGTCAAATTTACGAACTACTTAATCGCAAAGCTAGCATGGCTACCTTCCGGTCTAACGGTTCCGCTGGAAAGTGTATTAAGCAGACGGCAAACTTGGGCAGTCCTTATTCTCTCCGTGACCGTTGTGACTTTATTGGAATTGTTGATTCTCTATCATTTCAACTTAAACGTCGGATCGAATTATGTGATCCTATTTTTAATTCTTATATTCGTGAACTTGCTCGCGATGATATCGCTGGCAGTCATCTCAAACTTGACATCCTTTTTTCAATTTCAGATTTGGCTATCAGCCGCTGTGATAGTTGCCTCGGCGACTTGTCTATTTAACACCGGTCTCTATGGGAGCTTTCTGAGGGTAATTCGATATGGTGGCGGCATAGAATACGAAGTTATAGTCGCCAAAGGTTCCACGCCAACTATGGTGAAGGGATACCTTTTGATTCAAAATGATCAGATGGTCATTATGATGAGCGAAGATAAATCACGCATCATTGAGATTCCCGTTCGCTTAATCGAGTCTAGAAGCGCCAGTCTATCTCCCCTCTGGCAGTTACCTGACAGCAAAATTAGTAGCCAATCACGCTATTTGGTTTTCCCGTAACCTTGGAACTCTTCTACTTGATTGAAGGATGGTGTTTGAGGCACTACACACAAATCATTTAAGGATCGGCCCGAACTTTGGTCCTTTTGCCCCCGTGCCACGACAATGGCGTGCCACTTTGTGGTAGAGGGCATTTGGTGACTTGTCATTCGCGATGATAAGATTCGGCTCCCCGCATTCCGCCTCGATCTCATGGGCAGCAGCGATTCCCGGCGACCGACAAGCGTCCATACAATGCCATGAAGCCGTCGTACTTATGCGGCCTTATGGGGAAACCGACGGTCGTCAACGACAACGCGGCCATTACCCGAACAACGTGAAATACCCCCACACCGCCACGAAAAACGCGATGACAGCCGCAATCGTCAAAGCCTTCCTGGCTTTCGGTCCCAGCGGTTCGCGTGGCTTCTTCGGCGGCACCGGTTTGCGGAACTTCACCACATTGTCGTTCATTCTATCTTCGTCCTGACTATCGCTGCTGAAAGCTCAGCCCCGTTTATGGCATCGATCTTCCAGGATTTATCTCTAGCAGACCAGAACTATCATAAATATTACCAAGTTTTCACTTCACCCTTGGGGCAAGCTATGTCACTTCCCACAATCAGAGGAATACAACGGCGACAGATGGACGGACAAACCGGAGAGCGGTGACAACCCTCTGTGGTATTTTGAACTTTGCGGGTGACGAGAATGAATGACGCCAATACGAGTGGCAGCGATACCGAAAACAGCCAGCCCGATCTGCGCGAGATTCTGGGAACGAACAGAAACGGCCGCAAGAAAAAGTCGCGTCGGTATCTTTATGCCGCAGCAGCCCTTGTGCTGATTGGCGGGGGCCTTGGTTATTATTACCAGTCACGTGCGGCAGGCGTTGCTTATAGCTACACTACGGAAGCTGCGCGTCAGGGCGATCTCTCGGTCATCGTCACCTCCACCGGCTCGGTTCAGCCGACGGATCAGGTCGATATATCGAGCGAACTGTCCGGCACCGTGCGCAAGGTCAACGTCACCTATAACAGCCCGGTCAAGGCCGGGGACGTATTGGCCGAACTGGATACCAACAAGCTCGAAGCCGATGTGCAGAGCGCCCGCGCCAAGCTTGCCTCCGCCAAGGCCAATGTGCTGAAGGCGCACGCCGATCTCGGCTCGGCCAAAACCTCCATGGAGCGCCTGAAATCGCTGGTGCAGAACCGGGTCTCCAGCCAGCAGGATCTGGACGCCGCGCAGTTCACCCATGATGCGGCTGCCGCGACGCTCGAAGTCAACGAGGCGACCGTGCTTTCGGCGGAAGCGGATCTAAGGCTCGCCGAGGTCAATCTCGGCAAGGCAAAGATCGTCTCGCCCATCGATGGCGTCATCCTCACCCGCAGCGTCGATCCCGGCGCCACCGTCGCCTCCTCGCTCAATGCCCCGGTGCTGTTCACCATAGCCGGCGATCTGCGCCACATGGAATTGCAGGTCTCGGTGGATGAGGCCGATGTCGGCAAGGTCGAGACCGGTCAGAAGGCCAATTTTAACGTCGATGCCTATCCCGACCGCAGCTTTCCGGCCGAGATCGAGACCGTGCGCTTCGCCTCCGAAACCGTATCCAACGTCGTGACCTACAAGGGCATATTGACCGTCGACAATGAGGAACTGCTGCTGCGCCCCGGCATGACGGCGACCGCCAATATCATCGTCGAAGAGATCAAGGATACGCTGCTGGTGCCGAATTCCGCGCTTCGTTATACGCCGCCGCGCGAATCCGCCTCCCGTGGCGGCGGGCTGATGAGCCTGTTCCGCCCGCCGCGCATGGGCCGCTCGCAGAACCGCGATGCCGGTCAGGCGGCTGCGGCCGGCAAAAGAACGGTCTGGGTGCTGCGCAACAACACGCCAGTCTCAGTCGCCATCGAAACCGGCTCCACCGACGGCCAGCATACCGTGGTAAAATCGGGCGATCTGAAAGCCGATGACCAGGTGATTACCGACGCCACGGCCCGCAACGCCGGCTGACGGAGGACAAGCCCATGCAACAGCCGCCGCTCATCGAATTCCGCGATGTCGTCAAGCAATATGGCCGCGGCGAAGCGACCATCCGCGCGCTCGATGGCGTCAGCCTCTCCATTCATGAGAAGGAATTCGTCGCCATCATGGGACCGTCGGGCTCCGGCAAATCCACCTCGATGAATATCATCGGCTGTCTGGATGTGCCGACATCAGGCGAATACCTGTTCCAGGGCGTGCCGACCAGCGGCTTCGACAATGAACATCTGACGCTGCTGCGCCGGCACATGCTGGGTTTCGTGTTTCAGGGCTTCAATCTGCTGTCGCGCACCTCGGCGGTGGAGAATGTCGAACTGCCGTTGATCTATCGCGGCATGAAGGCCTCGGAGCGGCGCGCGCGCGCCATGGAGGCGCTGGCGCAGGTGGGCCTGAAAGGCCGCGAGGACCACACCACGCAGGAGCTTTCCGGCGGCCAGCAGCAGCGCGTGGCCATTGCCCGCGCCATCGTCACCCGCCCCGCTTTGCTTCTGGCCGACGAGCCGACCGGCAATCTCGATACGAAGACCAGCATCGAAATCATGGAACTGATTACCGCGCTCAACCGCGACAGGGGTATAACGGTGGTCATGGTCACCCATGAAGAAGATATCGCCGCCCATGCCGGACGCCTCCTGCGTTTCGTCGACGGCCACCTCGCCTCCGACAGCGCGACGGACAAAAAGGAGACCGCCGATGTTCTTTGAAACGTCGCGTCTTGCGCTGCGCGCCATCAGCCGCAACCTCCTGCGCTCCTTCCTCACCGTGCTCGGCGTCGTCATCGGCGTGGCCGCCGTCATCGCCATGGTCACCATCGGCAACGGCACGACCGAACAGGTGAAATCGGAGCTTTCGCGGCTCGGCACCAACATGCTGTTCGTTCGCCCCGGCCAGTTCGGCCCCGGAAGGGCCAGCACCGAAGCCAAGCGCTTCGATGACCGCGATGTCGAGGCCATCCGCAACCAGATATCAGGCATCCGTGCCGTGGCACCGCAGAACCGCAGCTCCGCCGCAACCGTCATTTTCGGCGGCAAGAACCACCAGACAAGCGTGATCGGCACCACCAACGATTATCTGGTGGCACAGGACTGGACCATTGCGCTCGGGCGAGACTTCCAGCCCGCCGAAGATCGCGGCGGCCAGATCGGCTGCATCATCGGCGAAACGGTGCGGCAGGAACTGTTCGGCGCGGAAAACCCGGTGGGGCAGACGATCCGCGTCAGCAACATCTCCTGCCCCGTCATCGGTGTGCTGGGCAGGAAAGGCCAGTCAGGCCTCGGCGACGATCAGGACGACACGGTCATCATGCCGCTGAAAATCCATCAGCGACGCATCGGCGGTACCACCACCATTTCCTCGATCATGGTTTCTGCGCAGGACGGCGTTTCGACTGCCAAGGTACAGAGCGACCTGCAGAACCTGCTGCGCGAACGCCGCCGCATCGGCATCGGCCGAGAGGACGATTTCACCGTCAACGACATGACACAGATCGCCTCGGCCATGACCGGCACGACGACGCTGCTGACCGGGCTTTTGGGCGCAGTCGCCGCCGTCAGCCTGCTAGTTGGCGGTATCGGCATCATGAACATCATGCTGGTTTCGGTGACGGAACGCACCCGCGAGATCGGCATTCGCCTTGCCATCGGCGCACTGGAAAAACAGGTACTGACGCAGTTTCTGGTGGAAGCCGTCATGCTGTCGGCCTTTGGCGGCCTTGTCGGCATCCTCACCGGCCTCGGCCTTGCCTATGCCGTCGTCGGGTATCTCAACGTGCCCTTCGTCACCAGTCCGTCGATCATCTTCCTCGCCTTCGCCTTTTCGGCGGCCATCGGGGTGATTTTCGGCTATTTCCCGGCACGGCGGGCGGCGAGCCTGAGCCCGATAGAAGCCTTGCGGCATGAATGAAAGCCGGCGTTCAAACCGCAACCGGCTTATGTAACAACCTCTTCCCGAGGATTGACCCGATCCGCTTCAGTCGCTCACCGGGGAGCGTGCACTATCCACCCACTCTTCGAGCGCGCGCTCTATGTCGTCCTGATAGGACGGCAGGTTTTCCTTCTCACTGATGGCGCGGAGATACATTTCCACGGCATTCCGTTGCAAAGGGGTCAGCAAGGAAAACGTCTCCTGGCGTCCGCGCAAATAGGGTACGAATTCGTGCCTGTAGTCGCCATCGAGATCGGCGATCATATAGGCGGGCAGATGAAATCGCATTCCCTCAGCATCAAGGAAGGCGGGGCTGCCGGAATGTCTGTTGAGGTCCTTCAGCGGGATTGCGGCCCAATCATTCTTCTCATCGCCAGCACGACATGCGGCGCGAGCCTCATTGCTCGCATAGTCGTCAAGCGCCTGCGCCTCGGAGAGGCCGACGCCGCCACCCAGGGTAACACCCGTGAATGCCTCTCGCACCGCGGCTTTCGCATTCGCAATATTATCGGGTTGCGACCTCATCAAATCGTCTGCCTGTTCAATGATGGGCTCCCCCACTCCCGTCACCATGCACTGTCGGCCAGTCTCCACCCTCGGTCCGTTCGAGCGCGGGACTATTCAACGCGTCACCCCTGGATGCCGCAGATCCCTTTATCTCTTCCCAGTAAAACGCAAGGCAAACAATACCGGCAATCAGCGTCAGGCCAGCCACGACGCTGGCGACGATCAGCCCTATCGTCCAGATATCAATCGAGGCGCTACTGATGTCCATCCCGCTTCACTCCCCACGATCAATCCCGCCGGCGGTCCGAAACGCCTTCCAGCATGGGCGGCAGGCGGTTCCGCCCCTCCCGCCAAACCTCGCGGAATATCCGATATCCTTGCTGATCTTGCGTCGGGGCGTCAATCGGATAGGCTCGCCCTCAAGTTTACCGGATGGAGTTTGGATGTTCAAATCGGTATCGGATAGCGCCGCTGCCGCAGACGGCGGTTCGCTCGCCCTCTTCGTCGAACGGATTGACGGACAGACGGAGGTGTTTGTGATCAATCGTTCCCTCGCGTCACGCGGAACGCCCGACTATAACAAAGTCAGCTCGAGCCTTCGGCCGCTTGCCGAGGAGGATTGCGCAAGGATCGCGGCGGCTCTCGAGCCGCTGTTGATAACGACACCATCGATTCATCCGCTGGCGGATTTTATCGATACGCTGAAACAGCAGTCATAATCCTTCGAAAGCTGATTTGCGCGGGGCGCAGTCTGCGGAAAAAGAATCTGAAACCTCTCATCCGTCATCCTCGGGCTTGACCCGAGGATCTACAAACGTCTCAAGGGATTTGACGGGGATGGATCCTCGGGTCAAGCCCGAGGATGACGTCGCGTTTGTGGGAGCGCTGTCTGCATAAGAAAGGTCTGTCTCTCCATCACAGCGATAGCGTAACCAATCAAACGTTGGCCTCTGCCTCACGCTGCTTCGCCAGCGCCGCCAGATCGGCGGGCTTCAGCTCAACCGATTCACCGCAGCCGCAGGCGGATGTCTGGTTCGGATTATTAAAGGTGAAACCGGAGCGCATCTTGGTCACTTCGAAATCCATCTGGGTGCCGAGCAGATAAAGCACGGCGGAAGGCTGAACCCAGACCTTCGCCCCTTCGAATTCAACCAGATCGTCCTTCGCATCCGGTTCGGTCACAAGGTCGATGGTATATTCCATGCCCGCGCAGCCGCCCTTCTTGATGCCGACGCGCACGCCCTTGGCATCCGGTCCGGAATTTTCGACGATTGCTTTAACGCGCGAGGCAGCAGCCCCGGTCATGGTCATGATCGCAAAGCCCATGGGCTTAATTCTCCTTCGACAATCGAGTTCAAGGCTCGATGCTTATGGATTTCAATTTAAGTGCGCTCGACAGTGTCATCAAGGGATGACACCCGTCAAAATCACATCAATACCAGCCGACAGCGACCTGTGCTTCTTCCGACATGCGGTCCGGCGTCCATGGCGGATCGAACGTCATTTCGACCACGACACCGGAAACACCCTCGACGGCGCCCACGGCATTTTCCACCCAGCCCGGCATTTCACCGGCCACCGGGCAACCGGGCGCCGTCAGCGTCATGACGATCTTGACCATCCGGTCGTCTTCGATGTCGATCTTGTAGACGAGGCCGAGTTCGAAGATATCGGCCGGAATTTCCGGATCGTAGACGGTCTTCAGCGCCGCAATCACGTCGTCGCTGAGGCGTGCCAGCTCATCCGGCGGAATGGTCGAAACCTTTTCCTGAGCTTCGGTCGCATCCTGGGTCTTTGCAGTGGCTTCGGCAGTCATGGTCTTAAACCTCAATCCTGATCTCTTATTCCGATATCAGGCGAAAAATTTGCGCGCATATTCCAGCGCCTCAACAAGAGAGTCTACTTCGGCGCGGGTATTGTAAAGGCCGAACGATGCCCGGCATGTGGAGGTGACGCCGAAGCGTTTCAAGAGCGGCATGGCGCAATGGGTGCCCGCACGTACCGCAACGCCGCGCCGGTCGATCACCATCGAGACATCATGGGCGTGAATGCCCTCAAGCTCGAAGGAGAAGATGCCGCCCTTGTCAGGCGCATTGCCGATGATGCGCAGCGAATTGATCTCTCGCAGACGCTCGGCAGCGTAAGCGGCAAGATCGGCCTCATGCGCTGCAATCGCGGCGCGGCCGAGATTGTCCATGTAATCCAGCGCATAACCGAGACCGATGGCCTGCACGATGGGCGGCGTGCCGGCTTCGAAACGGTGCGGCGGCTCGTTATAGGTCACATTGTCTTCGGTAACGTCGAGGATCATCTCCCCGCCGCCCTGGAACGGCCGCATCTCGCGCAGCCGGTCGGCCTTGCCGTAAAGCACGCCGATGCCCGAGGGACCGTAAAGCTTGTGGCCGGTCATCACATACCAGTCGCAATCGATATCGCGCACATCGACCGGCATGTGAACCGCGCCCTGCGAACCATCGATCAACACCGGAATGCCACGCTCATGGGCGATGCGGCAGATTTCCTTGACCGGCACGATGGTGCCGAGCGCATTCGACATATGGGTGATGGCAACGAGCTTGGTGCGCTCCGTCAGGCTCTTTTCGAAAGCCTCGATATGAAACGCGCCGTCATCGTCCACAGGCACCCAGACGAGCTTCGCACCCTGCCGCTCACGAATGAAGTGCCACGGCACGATGTTGGAATGATGCTCCATGATCGAAATGACGATCTCGTCGCCCTCGCCGATCTTCGGCATGCCGTAACCGTAAGCGACCGTATTGATCGCTTCCGTTGAGGATTTGGTGAAGACGATTTCGTCCACCGAACCGGCATTCAGGAAACGACGCACCTTTTCGCGCGCCGCCTCATAGGCGTCGGTTGCGGCATTGGAGAGGAAATGCAGGCCGCGATGCACATTCGCATATTCATTGGCATAAGCATGCGAAACGGCGTCGATCACCACCTGCGGTTTTTGAGCGGACGCGCCGTTGTCGAGATAGACCAGCGGCTTGCCATAGACCTCACGCGACAGGATCGGGAAATCCTTCCGCACGGCTTCGATGTCATAAGGGGCCGCCAATGCGGCGCGTTCGCTCTCAGGCATGATGTTCCAGCCAGCCGGAGATGATCGTCTCCAGCGCCTCTACCAGATTTTCTTCTTCCAGTTCCTCGACGATCTCGGCGACGAAGGCGTTGACGAGCATCGCCCGCGCCTTTGCCCGCGGCACGCCGCGCGCCATCAGGTAATAGAGATGATTGTCGCTGATATCGGCAACCGTCGCGCCATGGCCGCACTGAACGTCATCGGCGAAGATTTCCAGTTCGGGCTTGGCCGAGAACTCGCCATCGTCGGACATCAGAAGCGTATTGCACGCCATCTTCGCATCGGTCTTCTGGGCATCGGGCGCTACCCGGATCATGCCCTGGAAAATGCCCTTGGCACGGTCGAACACCACGTTGCGGAATACTTCCGTCGAGGTCGTGTTCGGCACGTTGTGACCGAGAACCATCGTCACGTCGGTATGGGTTTCGCCGCCCAGAAGGTTAACGCCGCGAACGATGAGGTCAGTGCCCTCGCCTTCCACGTCCATGCGCAGTTCCTGCCGCACCAGCTTGCCGCCGGCATTGACAATGAACAGGCGAATCTTGGCGTCCGCGCCGATTTTCATGCGCAGCTGGCCAAGATGGATATCGGCCGCACCCTGTTGCTGCAGGATGATCCAGGTCACTTCCGCGCCATCCTCGACAACGATGTCGCTGACGGAGGAAACGAAAGCCGCATCCGAAGTCACCGAAAGGTGACGCTCGATGACGGTCGCCTTGGAGCCCTTGCCGAAACGGACCGGGAAGCGGCTGTGAACCTGGCCTGCGCCATGGACCGCCTGCAATTCGATCGGCTTCTCGATCTCGGCATCGGCCGGGATCTCGAGCACCAGGCCATCGCGCACGAAGCTGCCATTGATGCGGCCAATCGCGTCATCCTTGCTGGCTTCAGCAAGACCAGCGGCGGCGGAACCATCGAGCAGGCTTTCGGCAAAGCGCGAAACACGGACGTCCTCGATCTTGCCGATATCGGCCGTGCCATGCTGCAGATAGGCAACCAGCGAGCCGGCAACCGTCGGCGCCAGCTTCTCGATAACAGGCGCGGGCCGGTCTTCCGGAACGGCGCGCAGCAGGCTTTTCAGATCGGTATAGTGCCACGCCTCGATGCGTCGCGTCGGAAGACCGCCGGTCTTCAGATCGTCGAACAGCACGTCACGCGCGGCAACAACAGCACCGTCGCCCGGCAATTCGCTGAACTTGGCGGTGTAAGCGTCGACCAGCGCGGTTTCCGCTGGCGTCAGCCGGTTGGTAGCTTGAATGTTCATGGACATCACCTCCTGGCCTTTGACTTAGGCCGCTTCACCGATGATGTCGGCGTAACCGTTGTTTTCCAGTTCCAGCGCCAGAGCCTTGTCGCCCGAGCGGATGATCTTGCCCTTGTAGAGAACGTGAACGCTGTCAGGCACGATGTAGTCGAGCAGGCGCTGATAGTGGGTGATGACGACGGTGGCACGATCCGGCGACTTCAGCGCGTTGACGCCGTCAGCCACGATCTTCAGCGCGTCGATGTCGAGGCCGCTATCGGTTTCGTCGAGAACGCAGAGCTTCGGCTCCAAGAGCGCCATCTGCAGGATTTCGGCGCGCTTCTTCTCACCGCCGGAGAAGCCGACGTTCAGCGGACGCTTCAGCATCTCCATGTCGATCTTCAGATCGCCGGCGGCTTCCTTGACGCGACGGATGAAGTCCGGCGTCGTCAGTTCGGACTCGCCGCGCGCCTTGCGCTGCTCGTTCATCGCGACCTTCAGGAACTGCATGGTGGCGACGCCGGGAATTTCGACCGGATACTGGAAGGCAAGGAAGATGCCCTTGGCGGCGCGCTCGGCGGCGTCCAGTTCCAGAATGCTTTCGCCGTTGTAAAGAATGTCACCGGAGGTGACTTCATAATCTTCGCGGCCCGACAGGATGTAGGACAGCGTCGACTTGCCGGAACCGTTCGGGCCCATGATGGCGGCGACTTCACCAGCGGCAACCTTCAGGTTGAGACCCTTGATGATTTCGGTTTCGGTATCGGCGATCTTTGCGTGCAGGTCGATGATTTCAAGCATGGATGTATCCTAAGAATTGTGTGAGCGAAGGTGCGCGAACATCGCGCACTCAAATGCGTGTTTGGGTGACGATCAGCCGACCGAACCTTCCAGCGAAATGCCGATCAGCTTCTGCGCTTCCACGGCAAATTCCATCGGCAGCTCCTGAATGACTTCCTTCACGAAACCGTTGACGATCAGCGCGATCGCCGCTTCTTCGGGAATGCCGCGCTGCAGGCAATAGAACAGCTGGTCTTCGGAAATCTTCGACGTCGTCGCCTCGTGCTCGAAATGCGCAGAGGAGTTCTTCGCCTCGATATAGGGCACGGTATGCGCGCCGCACTTGTCGCCGATCAGAAGCGAGTCGCACTGCGTGAAGTTGCGCGTGTTGGTCGCCTTGCGGTGGGCCGAGACCTGGCCGCGATAGACGTTTTCCGAGAAACCGGCGGCGATGCCCTTGGCGATGATGCGGCTCGACGTGTTCTTGCCGAGATGGATCATCTTGGTGCCAGAGTCGATCTGCTGATGGCCATTGGAGACCGCGATCGAATAGAACTCGCCACGGCTGTCATCGCCGCGCAGGATGCAGGACGGGTATTTCCAGGTAATCGCCGAGCCGGTTTCCACCTGCGTCCACGAAATCTTCGAACGGTCGCCGCGGCAATCGCCGCGCTTGGTCACGAAGTTGTAGATGCCGCCCTTGCCTTCCTTGTCGCCCGGATACCAGTTCTGGACGGTGGAATATTTGATTTCGGCATCGTCGAGCGCCACAAGCTCGACCACGGCGGCGTGAAGCTGGTTCTCGTCGCGCTGCGGCGCCGTACAGCCTTCCAGATAGGAGACGTAAGCACCCTCTTCGGCGATGATCAGCGTGCGCTCGAACTGGCCGGTGTTCTTCTCGTTGATGCGGAAATAGGTGGAAAGCTCCATCGGGCACCGCACGCCCTTCGGCACGAAGACGAAGGAACCGTCGGTGAAGACGGCCGAGTTCAGCGTCGCGTAGAAATTGTCCGTCGTCGGAACGACAGAGCCGAGATATTTCTTCACCAGTTCCGGATGCTCGCGCACGGCTTCCGAAATCGACATGAAGATGACGCCGGCTTTCGCCAGTTCCGCCTTGAAGGTGGTGACGACCGAGACGCTGTCGAACACGGCATCCACGGCGACCGGGCGCTTTTCGACGCCGGCGAGGATTTCCTGTTCCTTCAGCGGAATGCCGAGCTTCTCATAGACCTTCAAAAGCTCCGGGTCGACTTCATCGAGCGACTTCGGGCCGGGCGCGGTCTTCGGCGCGGCATAATAATAGAGGTCGTTGAAGTCGATCTTGGGGTAGCTGACGCGCGCCCAGGTCGGCTCTTCCATCGTAAGCCAGCGCTTGTAAGCCTCAAGACGCCATTCCAGCATCCATTCCGGCTCCTGCTTCTTGGCCGAGATGAAACGGATCACCTCTTCCGAAAGGCCCTTCGGGGCCTTGTCGACTTCGATGTTTGTCTCGAAACCGTATTTATACTGGTCCACATCGATCTGGCGGACCTGATCGATCGTTTCCTGAACCGCTGCCATGTCGTTCTCCAATCTCGCCGGAGCCAAGGTCCGGTGGCTTGTCAACGTATCAAGGCGGAAAGCCGCCTTATCCATCTTCGGGCAATGTCACCGCGCCGTTAAGCGGGGCGGAGCTTATACCCATGTAAGTGCGGGATGGCGCTTTTCACACATCCCGGCAAGCGGAAAATTGCTATTCCGCAATTCTTTGCCGCATTTTAAGCGGCCTGACCGGAAAGCCTGCGCCGCCCGGCAATTTTCGCAAACGCCGCAAGCGTCCGTTCGATGTCCGCCTCGTCCGTCGCATGGCCAAGGGAAATCCGGAGCGCGCCGAGCTTGGGATCACGCCCCATCGCCGTCAGCACATGGCTTTCCCCCACCTTGCCGGATGAGCAGGCCGAACCAGCAGAGAGCGCAATGCCTTCGATATCGAAAGCGATCTGCCCCGTTTCCGCCTTCAGGCCCGGCAGGGTGAAAAACGTGGTATTACCGACGCGGGCAACGTCCTCACCGTGGATGATCACGTCAGGCGCACTCACCCGCATGCCGTCTTCCAGCCGTGTGCGCAGAGCGGCAAGACGCACCGCTTCAATCTCGAGATTCTTGGCAGCAACAGCGGCAGCGGCACCGAAACCGATAACCGACAGCGTATTTTCCGTACCGGAACGATGCCCCTTTTCCTGCCCGCCGCCATGGATCAGCGGCTTCGGCATCATCACCTCGCCGCGCGAGACCAGCGCGCCAGCACCCTTGGGGCCACCGAGCTTGTGGGACGAGATGACCAGGAAATCGGCATCGAGCGCATTGATATCGAGCGGAACCCGGCCTGCCGCCTGCACGGCGTCGACGACCATCAATCCACCCGCCGCATGCACCAGCCGCGCCGCTTCCGCCACCGGCTGGAGGATGCCGGTTTCGTTATTCACCATCATGCAGGCAACTATCGGAAGACCGGCGGAAGCATCGTGCGAAGACAGCAGCGCCTGAAGTGCCGCAAGATCGATGACGCCCGCTGACGTAACGGGAATTTCCGTAACGTCAGCCTTGCCGAACCGGCCGCCTTCGCGAAAGGCAGGATGCTCGATGGCGGAGACATAAAGACGACCATAGCGCACGGGAGCGCGCCCCATCTTGAATTCGGGCGTCAGCACCAGATTGGCGGCTTCCGTCGCACCGCTGGTGAAGGTGACATGGGCGGCCTGCGCACCGGCAAGCGCTGCAACCTCGCGGCGGGCGGCCTCGACGGCAGCGCGCGCCGCGCGCCCTTCCCGGTGAACCGAAGACGGGTTGCCGGAAAGATCGAGCGCCGACACAAGGACATCACGCACGGCGGGCAGAAGCGGCGCCGTGGCGTTCCAGTCCATATATGTGCGCGTCAAACCCGTCATGGCGATGAGGCTTTATCCAATCTTCAATGCGCAAAAACGCATTTTTCTTGAAATTACAGTTGCGCTTGTCTTATGACACCACCCGAGTGCTTAAGCACACGCAAAGTTTCGAATTATTCTAAACTGCGTTCTAGAAAAGATGACACAGTTCGTCAAGTCTTCTCATCGGAAGAATGCGGTTGGAGAATGAAAAAACACGACCGGAGTACCAATGCCCGAAGTCATCTTTAACGGCCCTGCGGGTCGCCTCGAAGGCCGTTATCAACCCTCCAAGGAAAAGAGCGCGCCGATAGCGATCATCCTTCATCCGCACCCGCAGTTTGGCGGCACGATGAACAACCAGATCGTCTATCAGCTCTTCTATCTTTTCCAGAAGCGCGGCTTCACGACGCTCCGGTTCAACTTCCGCTCCATCGGCCGCAGCCAGGGCGAATTCGACCATGGCGCCGGCGAGCTTTCCGACGCCGCCTCCGCGCTCGACTGGGTGCAGAGCCTGCATCCCGATTCGAAGAGCTGCTGGGTCGCGGGTTACTCCTTCGGCGCCTGGATCGGCATGCAGCTCCTGATGCGCCGCCCGGAAATCGAAGGTTTCATGTCGATTGCGCCGCAGCCGAATACCTACGACTTCTCCTTCCTCGCCCCCTGCCCGTCGTCGGGCCTCATCATCAACGGCGATTCCGACAAGGTCGCGCCTGAGAAGGATGTGAACGGCCTGGTGGAGAAGCTGAAGACCCAGAAGGGCATCCTCATCACCCACCGCACCGTTCCCGGCGCCAACCACTTCTTCAACGGCAAGGTGGACGACCTGATGGGTGAATGCGAGGACTATCTCGACCGCCGCCTCAACGGCGAACTGGTGCCGGAACCGGCGGCCAAGCGCATTCGGTGATTGGCTGCGCCTCTTGGCGGGCGGCTCGATTTTTCTACAATGATCGCCGGCGGGTGCGGTTTACCCCCCTCTGCCCTGCCGGGCATCTCCCCCACAGGTGGGGAGATCGAATCGTGGTTACCTCCCGGCCCTCACTGACCTAGCGACTCAGACGAGGAGCAGGCGTCTGGCCGATCTCCCTCCTTGTGGGGGAGATGCCCGGCAGGGCAGAGGGGGGTAAGCCAAGCCCACCGTCCTCAACTACCCCCGCACCAAAACCCCACCCGTCACCGGCTCCTTCACCCCCGTCGTCCCGGGATAGGTCAGCGGCAAACCCTTCAGCGATCGCACCGCCAGATACGCCCAGGCCTCCGCCTCCATCGCCCCACCATCGAAACCCGCCTCTTCCGCCGCGATCACCCGCGCTCCGGACTTTGCGGCAAGGTCTGCAAACTCCGCCATGATCACCGGATTGAGCCGCCCGCCGCCACAGACCACATAGGTTTTCGCAGCCTCCGGCAGATAGCTCGCCGACTTCAGAATCGCCGCCCCCGTCAGATGCGCCAGCGTCCGCGCCCCATCCGCCAGCGAGACTTCCCCTTTTTTCGGCGGCACGAAATCGCTGCGGTCCAGCGACCGGCGGATATTGGCTGAAAAAAACGGGCTTTCCATATAACGCGCCACCAGCGACGCGACGACGCTGCCGCCCGCCGCCGTCTTCCCGCCCTTGTCGAAGGCCTTGCCTGTATGGGCTTCGATCCACTGGTCGATCAGCATATTGCCCGGCCCGCTATCGAAAGCCGCGAGCCGTCCGCCCTCACCGATGTAGGTGAGATTGGAAATGCCGCCGATATTGACGAAGACGGCCGGCGTTTCGAACCCATCAGGCAGATTTGCGGAAAGCGCCATGTGATAGGCCGGGATCAGCGGCGCCCCCTGCCCGCCATGCACCATGTCGTTGGCGCGCATGTCGTAAACCACATCGATGCCGGTTTCGGAGGCCAGCAGCGGTCCGTCGCCGATCTGCACGGTCAGCGCCTCATCCGGGCGGTGCAGCACCGTCTGGCCATGAAAACCGATCACATCGATATCGCCGGGCTGGAGCCGGTGACGATGGAGGAAGGATTTGACCGCCGCCGCATGGGCAAGCGTCAGCTTGCGCTCGGCCTCACCCAGATCGCCGGGACGTTCGCGCCGTTCACGAATGGCTTTGGCCGTGACCAATGCCTTTTGCCAGATGGCGCGCAGGCCCGGATCATAGGGGAAATACCCACTCGGCCCATGCCGCACCACGCTTTCGCCATCCGTGCGCAAAAGGGCGATATCGATGCCGTCCATCGATGTGCCGCTCATCAGCCCGATTGCCGTTTTGACCTCGCCCACCTGCCGCTCCCCTGCAATCACGAATCATCATGGAGTGAATCCCGACATTCATGGCCGAAACGGGTGCACATTTCAAAAAACAATGATAAAGCCGCGACGGTCATTGGTTTTCGATGGCCGCAAAGATCAAACCAGAAAGTAAAAGGTTATGTCCAGGTTCAAGTCCGATTTCCTCCGCACGCTCGATGAGCGCGGCTTCATTCACCAGATCTCCGATGAGGCAGGTCTCGACGAACTGTTCGCCAAGGAAACCGTGACCGCCTATATCGGCTATGACCCGACGGCTTCGAGTTTGCATGTCGGCCACCTCACCCAGATCATGATGCTGCACTGGATGCAGAAGACCGGCCACCAGCCGATCTCGCTGATGGGTGGCGGCACCGGCATGGTGGGCGATCCCTCCTTCAAGGAAGAGGCCCGCAAGCTGATGACGATCGACATGATCGAGGACAATATCACCTCGCTCAAGCATGTCTTCGCCAACTACCTCGACTACGACCGCACGGAAAATCCGGCGCTGATGATCAACAATGCCGACTGGCTGCGCGGTCTGAACTACCTCGAATTCCTGCGCGATGTCGGCCGCCATTTCTCGGTCAACCGCATGCTGTCCTTCGACAGCGTGAAGACGCGCCTCGACCGCGAACAATCGCTGTCCTTCCTCGAATTCAACTACATGATCCTGCAGGCCTACGATTTCGTGGAGCTGAACCAGCGCACCGGCTGCCGGCTGCAGATGGGCGGCTCGGACCAGTGGGGCAATATCATCAACGGCATCGATCTCGGTCACCGCATGGGGACGCCGCAGCTCTACGCGCTGACCTCGCCGCTGCTCACCACCTCTTCCGGTGCGAAAATGGGCAAGTCCGCTTCCGGCGCGGTATGGCTGAACAAGGACCTGCTGCCGGTCTATGATTTCTGGCAATACTGGCGCAACACGGAAGATGCGGACGTCGTTCGTTTTGCGAAACTCTTCACCACGCTGCCGATGGATGAGATCGCCCGTATTGCCGCCCTTGGCGGATCGGAGATCAACGAGGCGAAGAAAATCCTCGCGACCGAAGTGACCGCGATCCTGCATGGCCGCGCGGCTGCGGAAGAAGCGGCCGAGACGGCGCGCAAGACCTTCGAGGAAGGTGCACTCGCTGAAAACCTGCCCTCTATCGAGGTTCCGACATCCGAACTCGATGCCGGCCTCGGCGTTCTCTCGCTCATCGTCCGTGCCGGTCTCGCCGGCTCGAACGGCGAGGCCCGCCGCCACGTTCAGGGCGGTGCGGTGAAGATCAACGACATTGGCGTTTCGGATGAGCGCCAGACGGTCGGTTCCGGTGAAGTGACCGGCGACGGCGTCATCAAGCTGTCGGTCGGCAAGAAGAAACACGTTCTGGTTCGCCCGGCGTAAGACTTACAAAAACATCGTGTCGAGGACTGCGAAAGCGGTCCTCGATGCGCCGATACCCCCACTTCCGTCATGCCGGTCCCCGGAACAAGCCCGAGGATGATCCGGCATCCAGCCACGGCGCGTCTGCGCCGTGAAAGGGCTCTCGCGCGATCAAGGACTTGATCGCACTGGACCCCGGATCAGTGACGGAGTGCGGGTGCACCCGTTCTCGCCAAACAGCCGCTTGCGCCAAGCTTTGCGACGCTCCATTCACTGAAATTCGAAAATCTGCCGGAAGACGCCCGGCGCGATCAGCGACAGCGGATTGATCGTCAGCTTCGGCTGGTCCGTCTGGCCGGAGAGCTTGAAGGTGATGCCGAGCAACCCCCGGTCGCGGCCATTGCCGAGGAAGATGCCGATGAAGGGCAGCTCGCCGAACAGCCGGTTCAACCCATAGGCGGGCATGAAGGTGCCGGTCATATCCATGCGGCCGCTCTGGTCCTTCAGCAGCCCCTGGAAGGTCGCGCCGATCTGCTCGCCGCGCACGACGCCGTTTTCCACCGCCACCGAACCGTTGACATAAACCAGCCGGGCAAAGCCGCGCTGGAATTTTTCCGAGCTGACATCGATATTGCGGCGCACCGCATTGTTGAGGCTCCTGCCGTCCTCGCCCGTCGGCGTGGCGACGATATCCTGAAGCTTGGCTTCGTTGACGACGGCAAAATTGCGCAGGTCGAGCGATCCGCTCCAGTCGCTGCCATTGGAGGTCGTCAGCGCAAGGTTAAGAAGGCCGCCGCGAATGCGGCTGTAGATATTGGCGAAACGGGCGAGCGACCCCGCATCGCTGCTGGTCAGCGTCACGGTTCCCGTCGCCCCGCGATTGACGGTCTGCGCCACCACCGCCTGGCCGTTGCCGGTGACGCCACGGAAATCGATGGAGCGGACCTTGCCGTCCCGCACGCTGACATCGGAACTGACATTGGCAAGGATTTCATCGTTAAACCCGTAGACCTTGTCGAATTGCGTCTTGATGGCAAGGGATGGCTGCGAACGCGACGTCCCGTCGCCGCTGCCGGAAGAGCTGCGAAGCTTTGAGAGGAAAGGCCTGACATCGGCGGATTTCCCCGATGCGTTGATGATATAGCCGTTCTTCGAAGCGGCGACCGAAACGGCGTAATTATCGGAGGGCGAGAGCTGCACGCGGCTGAGATCGGCTGAAATCAGCCCGTTCTTGCTGAAGGCGATATCGCCGGCCGCGCCGAAGCCGTCGCCGTCGAGCGAGAAGTCGCTGATCGTCGTGCGCCCGTCTCCCATTTCCATGGTGAAGGTGGCGCTGGCGGGAATGCCGATGCCCTTGCTCCAGCCGAGCCCCGGCAGAATGATCGACGCCTTGGTCAGATCGAGCCGGATATCCTGGCGTTTCGGGTCGGCGCCGTCGATTTCAATCGCCGTCGTGCCGCCGAGGACCGTGGAGAGTTCCGGAGCGAGCTTGGCAACCTGCGTTTCGTTCAGGCTCGCCTTCAACGACAGCGTCGGCGCGATATCGCTGTTCTTGCGCACCGGCTCCGTCATCACGATGTCCATCGGCACGTCGTCCACGCGGCCCCTGCCCTCCAGTTTGAGCTGGCGGTCGTCCAGCGTCATGAAACCGTCGAGCGCAGTCACCTTGTGGCCCGCAAAGGGCTTGGTCAGCGACAGGTTCTTCAGATCGAGATCGGCCGTCCACACCGGCGGAGGCGGATTATGGCTGGAAAGCAGGCCAACGGTCAGGTTGGCATGGGCTTTGACATCGCCGGTGAAATCCTCGGGCTTGAACTGCGTATCCTTGAGCGCATTGATGGGTTTGAGCGCCGCAAGCTCGGCCACGGCATCGGCCGAGCCCGAAACGTTCAGTTCGAGATTTCCAAGCAGCGGCTTGTCGTAAACAGCGGAAATGAGAAAACGGCTGTTTTCCAGCGCGAGCGACCGGTTCGACGGGAAATAGGATGTCCCCCGCTTGATATCGACGGCCATCTTGCCGCCGACGAGGTCGAAATGCGCGTCGACATCGCGCAACGGCGGAATGTCGCCGGTGGTATTGAGACGCGTATCGTCAATATCGAAACGAATCTGCATTTCGCTTTCGCCGAGCACCAGCGGGCAGCCGGGGCCGCACATCCGTCCCTGCGGGATGAAGATCGCGATTGAACCATTGGTGACGGTGCCGCCGTAGAGATTGGACACCACCCAGTCACGCGGCTTGTGCGCCATCCAGAACGGCCAGAGCTGCTTGACCGCCGTGGCCTCCATCTTCGGAATCTGCCCGCCGAAACTGATTTCCGGCGACCCCTGGCCGAACCGGATTTTCAGCGATCCCGCCATGTCTCCAAGCGGGCCTGTCACATAAAGCGAGGGAACGTCGAGCTGCTTCGTCGCCGCCGTAAAATGCCCGTCCGCCTTCAGGCTGAAAGGAACCGGGGCCTCGCCCGAAGCTTCGGACGAAGCAACGGCATTGTCGATCCGCAGCGAAAGGCCGAAACCGTCTTCCGTATCGCTGAATTCACCGGCGACCGGAAGAATTGTCCGCCCGAGCTCCAGCCGCGAATTGTCGATGACAAGGGTGCTTTTGGCAAAGTCATAACGCGCATGGACATTGCCAGCCGTAAAGGTCTGGGACTCACCGCCGATCATCAGCGTTCCATTGCCGAGGCCGAGCGAAATCTCCAGCCGTGGCTCCTGCCCTTCCATGGCGCGCCGAGCGACAATATTGATACCCGTCTTGACGTTCAGGCCTTCATGGAGATTTCCGTCGGGATCGTATTTCTCAAGAAACGGGCCGATATCGAAACCGTCGATGCGGGCTTCAAAACCATCTATCCGGCCACCCGATCCGGAAGTCTGCAGCGACACGCTGGCAATTTCACCGTTAAACAGCGTTTCTCCATCGAGCGAATATCCGCCCTCTTGATCGGGCGTCAGCGACAATTCGCGCACTTCGACGGTGCGCGGCTTGCCCAACTCTCCGGGCGGCAGGTGAACCGAAACGCTGGAAATATCGATTTCCTCGGTTCCGCTGCTCAGAAAAGCCTGAGCGAGCTTGTCGAGCTGCCCAAAGGCCTCCTGCAATTGCTGCGGCACGGCGTCGAGCTTGACGCTGGCGAGATCGAACCCGTTACCCTTGGGCAAAAGCGCCGTATCGAGCTCCATCCCGTCGGCCTCGAGGCTCTCCACCGAGACGCGGCCGGTAAGAAGCGCAAGCGGATCGAGCGCCATGCCGATTGCCCGGGCCCGGCTCATATGCTGGCCGGATTCCTTCTCGATGATGTCCACGTCCTCCGCCACCAGCGCAAGGCGCAGCCCGGTGGAAAACCTGATCGCCGAAGAACCGATCCGCGCGCTGTAATGGGGGCCGAGCGCCCTTTCCAGCGCCTGCTGCGCCTGGCTGGAAAGCGTCGCATCGATCGATCCCGTCTCGACGGAAAGAATGATGCCGCCGATGGACAGGAAGGCCAGCACGAAAAGCGCTGCGAAAATCTTGATGAAGGCGCGCACCATGGAGCGCGGCGCCGGGCAATGCACGATGATGGGATCTTCGGCCTGCGCCGAAGGAAGATCGTGCAGCGCAATGATATCGCGTCTGCCGAACTTGACCTTTTCACCCCTTACTTCAGCCATACGCCCGTGTTTGCCCCTGAATAGCTTTTGTTTCGCCGCAACACCGGAGCGGATGGCGAAAAGTGTAAGCGGTTTTCATCCGGAATGCCGCTCTGATTCTTTAATCCAGATCACGATTGAGATTTAAGGTCGAAACCATCTGAAATCTCAATCGTGATCTGGACGACGCGCGGTTTCGCTATATATCGAATGTGGCGACTTTCCCTCAACATCCCGGCGAAAGAAAGGTAGATTATGACAGACTTGACGATTGGCGGCCCGGCTCCCGATTTTACTTTGCCCCGCAACGGTGAAGGGACGGTGACATTGTCCAAACTGCAAGGCAAGGCCGTCATCCTCTATTTCTACCCGAAGGACGATACTTCCGGCTGCACCGCAGAAGCCATCGACTTCAGCGCGCTGGGCGGCGAATTCGAGGCAGCCAACGCCGTCGTCATCGGCATTTCGCCCGACAGCGTCAAAAGCCACGACAAGTTTGCGGCAAAACATTCCCTTTCAGTCATGCTCGCTTCCGACGAGGAGAGGAAGGTTCTGGAGGCTTATGGCGTCTGGAAGGAAAAAAGCATGTATGGGAAAAAATACATGGGCGTCGAACGCACGACCGTCCTCGTTGCTCCGGATGGAAAAATCGCGGAAATCTGGAACAAGGTGAAGGTCGCGGGCCACGCCCAGGCCGTTCTCGAGGCTGTGAAGAAGCTCTGAGGGACCAACCCGTCGTGACGCCCCCGTTCAAAATCATCTCGCTGCGAGGCGGCGCGACGGATGCCATCGTGAGCGCCGATCTCGACAGAAAGACCGCGCTCGCGCAGGAAACGGCGACACGCTGGTTCGAGCGCCGCCTGTCGCTGCGCTCCCCTCTCGACCCGCCGCTGCCTGAGCGGCCGGGAAGGCCCGAGAAGCCGGAACTCGTGCCGCCAACCGCCGTGGAACGCCGCTCCCTACACAGCCTCAGGGGCCGCATCGCGCTGCTGCACGCCATCGCCCATATCGAACTCAACGCCGTCGATCTCGCGCTCGATATCGTCGCCCGTTATGCCAGCGAGCCGGTGCCGCATTCCTTTTTCGATGGCTGGATGCAGGTCGCCTTCGAGGAGGCGAAACATTTCCGGCTGGTGCGGGACAGGCTGAGAAGCCTCGGCGCGGACTATGGCGATCTGCCGGCCCATGACGGGCTCTGGCAGGCCGCGCATTCCACCCGCAACGATCTCACCGCACGGCTCGCCGTCGTGCCGCTCATCCTTGAAGCGCGCGGACTGGACGTCACCCCTTCCCTGCAGGCGAAGATGCGTGAGACCGGCGATCTCGAAAGCGCTGCCGTTCTCGACATCATCTATAATGACGAAAAGGGCCATGTCGCCATCGGCGCGAAATGGTTCCGGTTCCTGTGCGCGCGTGAAAAGAAGGACCCGGCCGCAACCTTCAGGCAGCTGGTGCGCGCCAATTTCCGCGGCCCTTTGAAACCTCCCTTCAACGACATTGCCCGCGCCGAAGCCGGCCTGACACCTTCCTTTTATCGCTCGCTCACATCCGTCAGCCAATAGCCGACATCGCCGAAAGGCTTCTCCGGCAAAACTTCGTTAACCTTAACGAATTATGATTTCCCTTAAGAAATCGGCCAGTCCGGAGAGAGATTGTGACTGATACGGCGGAAAACCGGGTATTCGGCAAAAAGCGTGAGCCGCACGTGCTCATTCTCGCGCGCGGCGACAGGGTGCGGCACATGACCATCCGTCCGTGGATGGCGGCGCTTGCCGGCTGCACGATCGGCCTTTTCTCGCTCGGTTATCTCGGCGCCACAGGCTATCTCATTTTGCGCGACGACCTGATCGGCGCGACCATGGCCCGCCAGACCCGCATGCAGAACGACTATGAAGACCGCATCGCAGCGCTGAGAGCCCAGGTGGACCGCGTCACTTCCCGGCAATTGCTCGATCAGCAAGTCGTTGAAAAGAAAGTAGAAAAGCTGCTGGAGCAGCAGGCGGCGCTGACCTCGCGGCACGGCCGTATGAGCGAATTGCTGGAGCGCGCCGAAAATTCCGGCATCGCCGCCTCCCCGGCCGCGCCCTCGTCTCTTTCGAACGCCATGGCGCCGGAAAAACGCGCCGACCTCTCCGGCGGCCTTTCGGCCATTGAAAAGCTGATGACGCCACGCAAGCCGCAGGCGGAAAAGCCCGCCACATCGGACAGACGCGCCGCCTATGTACCCGAAGCCGGCGAAACGCCATCCGACCGGGCCGACCGGGTGTTTTCCAAGGTGACACTGTCGCTGAAGGATATCGAACGCCAGCAGATATCGCGCATCGCCAGACTGACCAGCGACGCCGAGGACAAGGCGAATGCGATGCAGGACATCATCCGGCAGGCGGGCCTGAAAATCGAAGAGAACGGCAACGACGACATAGGCGGCCCCTATGCCGATCCCGAGCGCGGTGACACCGATCCTTTCAACCTGTCGCTCACCAATCTCGACAATGCGCTGAACCGGCTCGACATCGTCAAGGAAACCGCGACCAACCTGCCCTTCGGCAACCCGGCCCCCGGTCGGGCGATCACCAGCCGATTCGGCAACCGGATGGATCCGTTCCTCGGCCGCCCGGCCCTTCATACCGGCATCGATTTTCGCGCCGAAACCGGTGCTGACGTCAAATCCACCGGCGCGGGCAAGGTGACGGTGGCGGAAAATTCCGGCGGCTACGGCAATATGGTCGAGATCGATCACGGCCAGGGCGTCTCGACGCGATTCGGCCATCTCTCCGCCATTCTGGTGAAAGCCGGCGACAGGGTCGAGGCCGGCGACGTCATCGGCCGCGCCGGCAGCACCGGTCGCTCCACCGGTCCGCATGTGCATTACGAGGTGCGCCGCAACGATACGCCGGTCGATCCGATGCGGTTCCTGATCGCCGGAACGGAACTCAAAACCTATTTAAAATAGCAGCCCGATTTTAATGCTTTTTTTGCGCTTTTTACGATAAATCGCTGAAATCTGCACCAAAGGCCCAGAAGCCCCGCCCGAACCCCGCTGTTTCGCGCGCTTTTCCCGTTGTTTCCTTGACTTTCCGGCAATTTGGGCATATCCCCGCGCCAAGTCTTTGCAAGTGCTGTCGCGGCACGCAGGTGTTCTTACCGAACCAGAACGGAAAAAGTTCTTCCTTTGACAACATTCTCTGATCTTGGCCTGAGCCAAAAAGTTCTTTCCGCTATTGCAGATGCCGGCTACACGACGCCGACACCCATTCAGGCTGGCGCCATTCCGCCGGCGCTGGAAAAGCGTGATATCTGCGGTATCGCACAGACCGGCACGGGCAAAACCGCGTCCTTCGTTCTGCCGATGCTCACCCTGCTCGAAAAGGGCCGCGCCCGCGCCAGAATGCCGCGCACGCTGATCCTCGAGCCGACCCGTGAGCTGGCAGCGCAGGTGGCGGAGAACTTCGAGAAATACGGCAAGAATCACAAGCTGAACGTCGCCCTGCTCATCGGCGGCGTTTCCTTCGAAGACCAGGACCGCAAGCTTGAGCGCGGCGCCGATGTGCTGATCTGCACCCCCGGCCGCCTTCTCGACCATTGCGAGCGCGGCAAGCTTTTGATGACCGGCGTGGAAATCCTCGTCATCGACGAAGCCGACCGTATGCTGGATATGGGCTTCATTCCCGATATCGAGCGCATCGCCAAGATGATCCCGTTTACCCGGCAGACGCTGTTCTTCTCGGCCACCATGCCGCCGGAAATCCAGAAGCTGGCCGACCGGTTCCTGCAGAACCCCGTCCGTGTCGAGGTCGCCAAGCCCTCCTCCACGGCAAAGACCGTTGCCCAGCGCATCGTCGCCGCGCACAACAAGGACTATGAAAAGCGCGCGGTACTGCGCGATCTCGTCCGCGCCGAAGAAGCCGAACTGAAGAACGCCATCATCTTCTGCAACCGCAAGAAGGATGTGGCCGACCTGTTCCGCTCGCTCGACCGTCACGGTTTTTCCGTTGGCGCGCTGCATGGCGACATGGACCAGCGTTCGCGCACCACGATGCTGCAGAACTTCAAGGACGGCAATCTGAAGCTGCTCGTCGCCTCCGACGTTGCCGCACGCGGCTTGGACATCCCCGATGTCAGCCACGTCTTCAACTTCGATATTCCCATTCATTCGGAAGACTATGTCCACCGCATCGGCCGTACCGGTCGTGCCGGCCGCTCGGGCAAGGCCTTCACCATCGTCACCAGGAGCGACACGAAGTATCTCGACGCGATCGAAAAGCTGATCGGCGAAAAGATCGAGTGGCAGAACGGTGACCTCTCCACCCTTCCCGCGCCGATGGAAAGCTTTGAAAGCAATTCCGGCCGCCGGGGCAAGGAACGGGGCGGCCGGGGCCGCGACCGCAACCGTCGCGACGCAGCGCCGGTCGAAAACATCAATCAGGGTGCACAATCCGCTGCGGATACGGACATCGCGGCTCATGGAGACGACAAGGTGAAAGCAGAACGCAAGCAGGAAAAGACCCCGCGCAATTCCGACCGCAACAGCCGCAATCCGTTGCACGCCAATGACGACAACCGCGACCGCCGCCGCCATTATCGCGACCATGACGATGGCCCGACACCGGTTGGTTTCGGCGACGACATCCCCGCTTTCATGCTGATCGTGGCCAACGCCAAGGCCTGACCGCGGGAATGGACAGCATGACGCCGACCGCCAGGCCAGGTCTCGATTTTCCGGGTGTCGGCGTCGGCCTCGCCATCATGCGTGACGGCCGCGTGCTTTTATGCCGGCGCTTGAAGGCGCCGGAAGCCGGATACTGGAGCATTCCGGGCGGCAAGGTCGATCACCTTGAAACTTCCCTCGCCGCAGCACGCCGCGAGGCCGAAGAGGAAACCGGGCTCAAGATCGGCACCGTCGAATTTCTCTGCCATAGCGAATTCATCGATACGGAAGATCGCCACCATTGGGTTTCGCTGATCTTCGTGACACGCGATGCGCAGGGTGAGCCGGCACTGACCGAACCCGACAAGCTTTCCGCCATCGGCTGGTTCGATCCGGATAAGCTTCCCGAACCCATCTCCGCCTTTGCCAGGGACGCCCTGGCCGCCCTGAAATAAACCGCACAAGCGACTGGCCGAACTCGCTCGCGGGCGATAATGGCCGTCAACGGGGCATTTTCAAGCAGTCATGTTGATCTGTACGTCGGAGCCGGCTTCACCCTCTCCGCGCGATATCTTTTCCATAAATTCGAAAATGAAAGAACGTCTTTGCGCAGGACTTTTCTAATTCAATTTTAAATTGCTTAAATTAGCTCCATGTAAAAAACCGCCCCAGTTTCCCGAAGCGGTTTATACGTAATGAAAAAAATAGAATATGAAATGCAATATAGTCTGGCAGTGCTTATAACCGGAACACTTTCCGAGGCCTGTTACAGCCAATTTCAGTCGTCCCCTGAAACAGTTACATCTAAGCTAATCATTTACTTTCCGTCAAGCAAATCTTCTCGCAAATGCGAAAAAAACATGGCGGAAAAGAGGTGAACGA
This sequence comes from Agrobacterium leguminum, assembly GCF_015704895.1. Classification (GTDB taxonomy): domain Bacteria; phylum Pseudomonadota; class Alphaproteobacteria; order Rhizobiales; family Rhizobiaceae; genus Agrobacterium; species Agrobacterium leguminum. The sequence goes on from NZ_JADQWB010000005.1 coordinate 88,474, forward strand.
TGTGAAGGTTTATATATTTACGTTATATATCAATAAATTACAAATATGAAAATAAAATGTGCATCTTTTTGTGCTGCACTTTAAAAAGCAGAATCGCGGACCAGCTTTTTCTAAACTGTGCTTATACGCGCCACATGTAATGGATTTATGAAGTAACGCCCGCCGCGACAATGATGTGAAATACTTCCCCACCCATCCGGCGCGGGAGCGAATTGCTCGTCGGCAAAAATAATCCTTCAATAAAAACATGGTGCGCAATTATATCGAACAGCAACAACTACAAGCTGCGACAGCGACCCACCCTCCCGAATCGGACAACTTCAGAGCAAATCCGCCGTCCCGCAGATGGCGATATGCGAATATGATGGAACATCGGCGATTTTTCCTTTGGAAAACCGGTTGTTGCCGATAAACATCAAGCCGGGACAACAGGATTTCTATCACGTCATGCTTTCACTTCGCCTGCTAACGATCATCGCCGGTTTTGCCCTTGCGGGCTCAGCAAGCGCGGCATCGATTGGCATCGTTGCGCCCCAGAGCGGTCCTTACGAACTTCTGGGGCAGCAGGTACGGCAGGGTGCGAAGGCGGCGGCGGCGAAGCTCGGGCTGGATGTCGTCGAAATCCATGAAAGCTGCGAAGATGGCAGCGGCGGCGCCATTGCCGATGGCCTCGTGGCCGCCAAGGTCAGCGCCGCAATCGGTTTCTTGTGCACCGAAACGCTTCAGGATGTTCTGCCGCCGCTGAAAGCGGCCGCCATTCCCGCCATCACGCTTTCCAGCCGCGCGCCGATCCTGATGGAAGACGCGCTGAAATACGGCTGGCCGCTCTTTCGCCTCGCCCCGTCCGACAGGGCCGAATCGGACAGGATTGCGGAGATCATCCTGCGTGACTGGAAGGGACACTCCATCGGACTTGTGGATGACGGCACGATCTACAGCCGCGAGCTGGTCGACCGCATCCGCTCGTCGCTCGAGGAAAACGGTCTGAAGCCCACCCTTGCCGATACGATGCGCCCCAACCAGGAACAGCAGGTGGCGCTGGTGCGCCGGCTGGCGCGCACCGGCATTTCCCATGTCTTCGTCGGCGCGGAACGCAACGACGTCGCCATCATCGCCAGGGATGCCGGGTCGGAGAACATTCCCCTCACCGTCATGGGCGGCGATGCCATGAATGCGGCCAACAATCCGGTCCCCTTGGCCGCGAATGTGCTGGCGGTCACCCGCCCGGCCTATGATACCCTGCCATCGGCCCAGGCGGTTGCCGGCGAACTGCGCGGCGCCGGTATCGAGCCGGAAGGTTACGTCCTGCCGGCCTATGCGGCAGCGGAACTCACCGCCGCCCTTGCGGAAGCCACGCAGGCGCAGTCGAAACCCGCGCCGGAGATACTGGCGGGCGGTACCCTTTTTAAAACCGTGCTCGGCGATCTCGGCTTCAGCCCGTCGCATGACCTTTCGGACAATCCCTATCGCCTGCAGCGATGGAACGGGCAGCGCTTCGAACCGGCGGACAAGGCCGAAAGACAATAGGCGAAACCCGCGCCGCCGAAAATTCGAGGAAACGCAGCTGAAAACCGTCCGCAACCGCGCCGCCAGCCGTTTCAAACCCCGATACTTGGTGTTAAAGGCAGCTTACGCAACGCGTCGAGAGGAGTTTGCCCCATGTCCCTGCCCATCCGCATAGCCCCGTCCATTCTGGCTGCCGATTTCGCCAAGCTCGGACAGGAAGTCGCCGATGTCACGGAAGCGGGCGCGGACTGGATTCATCTCGATGTGATGGATGGCCATTTCGTCCCCAACATCTCCTTCGGGCCGGATGTCATCAAGGCGCTGCGGCCGCACAGCATGGCCTTCTTCGACTGCCATCTGATGATCGCCCCCGTCGATCCCTATCTCGAAGCCTTCGCCAAGGCGGGCTGCGACAGCATCACCGTGCATGCCGAAGCCGGGCCTCACCTGCACCGCTCGCTGCAGACGATCCGCGGGCTGGGCAGAAAGGCCGGCGTGACGCTTAACCCCGCAACACCGCTTTCGGTCATCGAAAACGTGCTTGATGACGTCGATCTGGTCCTGATCATGAGCGTCAACCCCGGTTTCGGCGGGCAGAAGTTCATTCCGGCCATGCTGGACAAGATCCGCGCGGCAAAGGCCATGATCGGCGACCGGCCGATAGAACTCGAAGTGGATGGCGGCGTGACGGCGGAAACCGCAGGCGCGATCGTTGCCGCCGGTGCGAATGCGCTGGTGGCCGGCTCCGCCATCTTCAAGGGCGACGGCGTTGCCGACTACCGCAAGACGGTCGCGCAACTGCGCCACGCAGCGGAAGCCGCGCGGACATAATCGCCGCCGCCGAAGGGGGCACGGCAAGGCGTTGGGGGGGTCGGCATGGAAAGCGACAGGCGGGGTTTCCGTGACACGGCTTCGGCAGCGCTGTTTCCGCTGCTCGGCGCGCTTGTCTGGGCCGTCTGTTCCAGCGCCGCCGCCGCTATCGGCCTCTATGTCAGGAACCGGCTGGAAACCGACCATGCCGCCGACATCATCATGCTTTTCTTCGCAGGCGGCCTTTTCGGCTGGCTGCTGGCCATGGCGGCGCTGCACTTCCTCCCTGCTTCCACCGCCCTGCCGCTGCGTTTTGCGGCGGCCTGTCTTGCCATCGCTTCTTTCACGCTGGCAGTTGCGGCGGCGTTTTTCGCTTTCGAATACCGTATTTTCTATGCGCAATGGCACGCGCCGGCATTCTCCCGCATCTGGTTTTTCCAGCAGCTCTTCACATCGCTCGGCGCGATTTACCAGTTCTGCATTCTCGGCCTTGGCTTATATTTTCCCTTTGCCATCGTTCCGCTCCTGCCTGCGGGCGCCATCCTCTGCCGACGTGCACAATGAGCAACAGAGGCATGTAGCTTGATAGATTGAGATTACCGGAACACTTTGCTAAACGGGCAGCAAAATTCCTCCACAAAGAAAGTCATTGCCATGATCCCTCGTTACTCCCGGCCGGAAATGGTCGCCATCTGGTCGCCGGAAACAAAGTTCCGCATCTGGTTCGAGATCGAGGCATATGCCTGTGACGCACTTGCCGAACTCGGCGTTATCCCGAAGTCCGCTGCCCAGACCATCTGGGAAAAGGGCGGCAGCGCCACCTTCGACGTCGCCCGCATCGATGAGATCGAGGCCGTCACCAAGCATGACGTCATCGCCTTCCTCACCCATCTTGCCGAATTTGTCGGTCCCGACAGCCGTTTCGTGCATCAGGGCATGACCTCGTCGGACGTGCTCGACACCACGCTCAACATCCAGCTCGTGCGCGCCGCCGATCTACTGCTCGCCGATATGGACCGGGTGCTGGTGGCGCTGAAGACCCGCGCTTTCGAACACAAGAACACGGTGCGCATCGGCCGCAGCCACGGCATCCATGCCGAGCCGACCACCATGGGCCTAACCTTCGCCCGCTTCTATGCCGAGATGCACCGCAACCGCGAGCGTCTCGTCAATGCCCGCGCCGAAATCGCCACGGGCGCGATCTCCGGCGCCGTCGGCACCTTCGCCAATATCGACCCGCGCGTCGAAGAACATGTCTGCGCCAAGCTCGGTCTCATCCCCGAGCCGGTCTCCACGCAGGTCATCCCGCGCGACCGTCACGCCATGTTCTTTGCGACGCTCGGCGTCATCGCTTCGTCGATTGAAAACGTCGCCATCGAAATCCGCCACATGCAGCGCACCGAGGTCCTGGAAGCGGAAGAATTCTTCTCGCCGGGCCAGAAGGGCTCGTCCGCCATGCCGCACAAGCGCAACCCGGTTCTGACCGAAAACCTGACCGGCCTTGCCCGTCTCGTGCGCATGTCGGTGGTTCCGGCCATGGAAAACGTTGCGCTCTGGCACGAGCGCGATATCAGCCACTCCTCCGTCGAGCGCGCCATCGGCCCCGACACCACTGTCACTCTCGATTTCGCGCTGAACCGCCTGGCCGGCGTCATCGAGAAGCTGGTAATCTATCCGGACAACATGCTGAAGAACATGAACAAGTTCCGCGGCCTCGTGCATTCGCAGCGCGTTCTCCTGGCGCTGACGCAGGCCGGCGTATCGCGTGAAGACGCTTACCGTCTGGTACAGCGCAACGCCATGAAGGTCTGGGAACAGGGCGCCGACTTCCTTGAGGAACTGCTGGGCGACGAGGAAGTACGCGCCGCACTTCCCGAAGAGGTGATCCGCGAAAAGTTCGACCTCGGCTACCACACCAAGCATGTCGACACGATCTTCACCCGCGTCTTCGGCAACGCCTGAGACTTGAGCTGAGTTTGAGACCTTGAAGTTAATGCCGCCGCGGCCTTGATCGCGGCGGCATCACAACACAGATATGGGCGCATGAAAGTTTCAGAAGCAGATATCCTGATCGTCCCCGGTTATACCAATTCCGGCCCCGACCACTGGCAGAGCCGCTGGGAGCGCAAGCTCTCCACCGCCCGCCGCGTCGAGCAGGCCGAATGGTCCAAACCCGTCAAGGAAGACTGGGTCGCCCGGCTGGTGGAAGAGGTCAATGCCTCCACCAGGCCCATCGTCCTCGTCGCCCATTCGCTCGGTGTGCCGACCGTCATCCATGCCCTGCCGGAAATCGGCAAGAAGGTGTCCGGCGCGCTGTTCGTCGCGCCGCCCGATGTCGCCAATCCCGATATCCGGCCGAAACACCTGATGACCTTCGGGCCGTACCCGCGCGATCCGCTGCCTTTCCCGGCGATCACCATCGCCAGCCGCAACGATCCTTTCGGCTCCTATGAACATGCCGATGACATCGCCGCCGCCTGGGGCTCGCTTTTGATCGACGCCGGGATGTCCGGCCATATCAACACCGAGTCAGGCCATGGTCCGTGGCCGGAAGGCGGTATGGTCTTCGCGCAGTTTTTGAGCCGGCTGAAGGCTGTCGAGCCCTGACGGCGTCGTCCGTGCGGACCGCCTCCCCTTCGATCAGCCCCGGAAGCCTCATTTCAAGGCGCAGCGGTTTCCCCGGCCTGTCACAAGAATTGAAGGGAAATATGCGAGCCGCATTGTAGAATGCACTCTTTTCCTTTATGGGACCGCTTCAAAGACCAAACGCAACGCCACCAGAATCGGCGTCAACCAAGAGACCTGCAATTATGAACCGTCGCCGCCGTATTTACGAAGGCAAGGCCAAGATCCTCTACGAGGGTCCGGAGCCAGGCACGCTTATCCAGTTCTTCAAGGACGATGCGACCGCCTTCAACAAGAAGAAGCATGAAGTCATTGACGGCAAGGGCGTGCTGAACAACCGTATCTGCGAATACGTCTTCACGCATCTGAACAAGATCGGCATTCCCACGCACTTCATCCGCCGCCTCAACATGCGCGAGCAGTTGATCAAGGAAGTGGAGATGATCCCGCTCGAAGTCGTCGTGCGCAATGTCGCTGCCGGCTCGCTGTCGAAGCGCCTCGGCATCGAGGAAGGCGTGGTTCTGCCGCGCTCCATCATCGAGTTCTATTACAAGTCCGACGAGCTGGAAGACCCGATGGTCTCCGAAGAGCACATCACGGCTTTCGGCTGGGCCAACCCCGCCGAGCTCGACGACATCATGGCGCTCGCCATCCGCGTCAACGACTTCCTGTCCGGCCTGTTCCTCGGCGTCGGCATCCAGCTCGTCGATTTCAAGATCGAATGCGGCCGTCTTTTCGAAGGCGACATGATGCGCATCATCCTCGCCGACGAGATTTCGCCCGATAGCTGCCGCCTCTGGGACATCGAAACCCAGAAAAAGATGGACAAGGACCTGTTCCGCCGCGACATGGGCGGGCTTCTCGAAGCCTATTCCGAAGTCGCGCGCCGTCTCGGCATCATCAATGAAAACGAACCGATCCGCGGCACCGGTCCAGTCCTGGTAAAGTAATATCGGCCTCGTGAAGTAATATTGGCCTAACAAGGTAAAATCAGGAGAAGATCAGGTGATCAAGGCACGGGTGACTGTTACGCTGAAGAACGGCGTTCTCGATCCGCAGGGCAAGGCAATCGAAGGCGCGCTCGGCAGCCTCGGTTTCGGTGGCGTCGGCCATGTCCGTCAGGGCAAGGTCTTCGACCTGGAGCTGGAAGGCGCCGACAAGGCCAAGGCCGAGACCGACCTGAAGGCAATGTGCGAAAAGCTTCTGGCCAATACGGTCATCGAAAACTACGCCATCGCCATCCTCTGAAGCCCAGGAGCCGCTCCGATGAAATCCGCTGTCGTCCAACTTCCCGGCCTCAACCGCGACCGCGACATGATCGCGGCGCTGACGAAAATCTCTGGAAGCGCGCCCGTCACCATCTGGCAGACGGAAACGGATATTCCCGACGTCGACCTGATCGTCATCCCGGGCGGCTTCTCCTATGGTGACTATCTGCGTTGCGGCGCCATCGCCGCCCGCATGCCGGTCATGCAGGCCATTCGCGAAAAGGCCGAAAAGGGCGTCAAGGTTCTCGGCGTCTGCAACGGCTTCCAGATTCTGGTCGAGGCGGGCATGCTGCCGGGCGCGCTGATGCGCAACGCTTCGCTGAAATTCGTCTGCCGCGAAGTGAAGCTCGAAGTCGCCAACAACGACACGGATTTCACCCGCGCTTACGACAAGGGCCAGATTCTGCGCTGCCCCGTCGCCCATCACGACGGCAACTACTTCGTCGAAGCCGACGAGCTGAAGGCGATGGAAGACAACGGCCAGGTGGTGTTCCGTTATGCCGACGGCACCAACCCCAACGGTTCGCTGAACGACATCGCCGGCGTCATCAACGCCAGGGGCAATGTCCTCGGCATGATGCCGCATCCGGAAAACCTGATCGAAGCCGCCCATGGCGGCAATGACGGTCGCGGCCTCTTCGCTTCGGCGCTCGGCGTCGTCGCAGCCTGATAGACCGGGCGGGCTTCGAGCCCGCCTTTTTTAATGCCGGCTTTCGGCGCCGTTTCGGCTTCTCTTCTGGATGACCTGATGCCCCGTCTTCTTCGACACAATGCCTACAAGGCCGCCGGACTGATCCTCGCGGCGGCGGCGCTTGCCGCCTGCCAGCCGAAACCGCAGCCTTCCTCCTCCGTCTCCCGCGCGGCCCTGCCGACCATGGAACGGATCGCGCTTGGCGCGAATGCCTGCTGGTTCAAATCGGGCGACGCGGCGTTCAAGGCCTATCGCCTGGCGCCGGAACTCAACTCCTTCTCCGGCCGTCCGCGCATCCTGCTCGTGCCGCGCAACAGCCCGGAATCACGCCCCATGCTGGTGGTTCAGGCCGAAGGCAACCCGGCAAAGCTCGACGCTTTCGGACCCGTGATGAACGAAGCCCTTTCCGGCCGCATCGCCACCGACGTCAAGCGCTGGGCGAACGGCGGCAAGGGCTGCTGATCGACAGGCACCGGCACCCGTGAGAACGCGGTCGACATAAAAAAACCCGCCAGCGCCGGTTGGGATTGGCGTGGCGGGTTGCCGAATGGCTGCTTGGCGCCGGGGAAAGATGGCGCCGCTCTCCGACAAAAAATCAAAGCGGCCGCGGCGGCCAGGAAAACAGCCGGGATTTCGCCGCCTCCTTCAAGGCTTCATCCCGCGTAACGCCGATATCGTCCAGCAGATCGTCCGAAAGTTCCCGCAGGGCGAAACGTCCCTGACGTTTCCGCTGCCATGAGGATACGCCCGCAATCAGGCGACCAATAAGCGTGCGGGCGATCCTGGCCGGAAAGGGCGCCGGTGCGACCATGTCGCCGGCATCGCGGAACACGCGTTCCCGTTCGTAGCCATCAGGATAGAGTGTATCCGCTGTCGAAAGGTATTGATCCATCTTGCGCATATTGCACCTATTGTCTCCGTGCGTTTAGCCTCATTCAATGCAGACAATAAATACAATTGACTTGGGGATAGATACAATGCATAAATTGTCACCATGACAAATTGGCTTCCCGACATTACCGAGGGCGACGGCCCGATTTACCTGCGCCTCGCCGACAGTATCGAAGGCGCGATTTCCGACGGCATCCTGCAGGCCGGCTCGAAACTGCCGCCGCAGCGCAATCTTGCTTACGATCTCGGTGTGACAATCGGCACAATCAGCCGGGCCTACGCGCTGATCCATGAGCGCGGCCTCGTTAGCGGTGAGGTCGGACGCGGCACCTATGTCAATGAGCGCAAGACCCCTGCCCCGTCATTGCCCATGGAGCCGGCAACGGCCGCCTTCGGCAGCACGCGCCACGCCGTCGATACCAGCGCCGAATTCCGGTTGAACACCACCGCTGCGCCGGATGTCGGGCAAAGCGTGCTGATCGCCAGGCACATCGAGGCGGTGACCAGAGAGCATCCCCACGACATTACCAATTATGCCCGCTCTTTTCCCGACAACTGGTGTATGGCTGGCGTTCGCTGGCTTTCCCAGGACGGCTGGTCGCCGAAGCCGGAAAACATCGTTTCGACGCTTGGCGCCCATGCGGCGGTGATGAGCGTGATGTCCGCGATGACCGCGCCGGGCGACCGCATTGTCTTCGAACCCGTCACCTATTCCCACATCAGCCGCAGCGCCGCCCTTGCCGGCCGGCGGGTGACGCTGGTGGAGGCGGATGAGAACGGCATTGTCCCTGACGATTTCGAACGCGTCTGCGCCCAGCAGCATCCCAAGATGATCTTCCTGATGTCGGCCGGCCAGAACCCGACCTGCGCCACCCTGCCGGAAGAGCGCCGCCGTGCGATTGCCGATATCGCCCGCCGTTACGGCGTGTGGATCGTCGAGGACAATCTTTATGGCGCGATGACGCGCGATGCGATCCCGCTGATTGCCGAATTCGCGCCCGACATTACCTTCGTCGTGGGCGGCCTGTCGAAATCCGTCGCCGCCGGCGTGCGCGGCGGCTGGGTCGCCTGTCCCGCGCAATATTCCTCGCGCATCCGTATTTCCCACTCGATGATGACGGGCGGCCTGCCCTTCATGCTGGCCGAACTGAATGCGCGCCTCGTCAATAGCGGCGACGCCCACGATATCCGCAAGGATTGCATCGCCGAACTGAATGAGCGCGAGGCGATTGCCCGGCGCGTCTTTACCGGGCTGGACTTCAATTCGCTGCCCGATATCGCCTTCCTGTGGCTGAGGCTGCCCGAACCATGGCTTTCCGGCACCTTCCGCAATGCGGCGATGAAGGAAGGCGTGCTGATCGACGACGAGGACGAGTTCAAGGCCGGACGGACGGACAAGGTTTTCCACCGCGTCCGCATCAGCTTTTCCGGGCCTTCCACCCGCGAGGAGCTGACCCATGCCTTCGGCATCCTCCGCCACCTGCTGGATAACGGCTCCGCCGGCTATGAAAGCGTGGCGTGATACGGGTCGCAGCGTTGCGGGCACCGCCCGCAACGGGTGAATAACCGCATAAACCGCCAATTAGCCGGCAAAGCGGCGCATTTTCCTGTCGCGCCATGGAGCCTCTTGCGCTAAAGAACCGGAAACTTTCCTCGGCTCGAACCGCGTGAGACCTATGTCGATTCCAAACTCCATCAAGATCACCCCGGAACTCGTTGCATCCCACGGGCTGAAGCCCGACGAATACCAGCGTATCCTCGACCTGATCGGACGAGAGCCGAGCTTTACCGAGCTTGGCATTTTCTCGGCCATGTGGAACGAGCACTGCTCCTACAAATCCTCCAAGAAGTGGCTGAAGACCCTGCCGACGAAGGGACCGCGCGTCATTCAGGGCCCCGGCGAGAACGCCGGCGTGGTCGATATCGACGATGGCGACTGCGTCGTCTTCAAGATGGAAAGCCACAACCACCCGTCCTATATCGAGCCCTATCAGGGTGCTGCGACCGGTGTGGGCGGCATCCTGCGTGACGTCTTCACCATGGGCGCACGCCCGATCGCCGCCATGAACGCCCTGCGCTTCGGCGCGCCTGACCACCCGAAGACCCGCCACCTCGTGGCCGGCGTCGTCGCCGGTGTCGGCGGTTACGGCAATTCCTTCGGCGTGCCGACCGTCGGCGGCGAAGTGGAATTCGATCCGCGTTATAACGGCAACATCCTCGTTAACGCCTTTGCCGCCGGGCTTGCCAAGTCCAACGCGATCTTCCTCTCGGAAGCCAAGGGCGTCGGCCTGCCGGTCGTTTATCTCGGTGCGAAGACCGGCCGCGACGGCGTCGGCGGTGCGACCATGGCATCCGCCGAATTCGACGAATCCATCGAGGAAAAGCGCCCGACCGTTCAGGTCGGCGACCCCTTCACCGAAAAGTGCCTGCTGGAAGCCTGCCTCGAGCTGATGAAGACCGGTGCGGTCATCGCCATTCAGGACATGGGTGCGGCCGGCCTCACCTGCTCGGCTGTCGAAATGGGCGCCAAGGGCGATCTCGGCATCGAGCTTGACTTGAACGCCGTACCGGTGCGCGAAGAGCGCATGACGGCTTATGAAATGATGCTCTCGGAAAGCCAGGAGCGCATGCTCATGGTTCTCGAACCCTCCAAGGAAGAAGTCGCCAAGGCGATCTTCGTCAAGTGGGGTCTGGACTTCGCCATCGTCGGCAAGACCACCGATGATCTGCGTTTCCGCGTGCTGCACAATGGCGAGGAAGTCGCCAACCTGCCAATCAAGGAACTGGGCGATCAGGCCCCGGAATATGACCGCCCGTGGACGCCCGCCAAGGTGCCCGCGCCGCTGGCAGAAAACGACGTCCCCGCCGCCGATATCGCCGATGCGCTGGTATCGCTGGTCGGTTCGGCCAACAACTCCTCGCGCCGCTGGGTCTACGAACAGTATGACACGCTGATCCAGGGCAATTCGCTCCAGCTTCCTGGCGGCGATGCCGGCGTGGTGCGCGTCGAAGGCCATGACACGAAGGCGCTCGCCTTCTCCTCCGACGTCACACCGCGTTATGTCGAGGCCGATCCCTTCGAAGGCGGCAAGCAGGCCGTGGCCGAATGCTGGCGTAACATCACCGCAACCGGCGCTCTGCCGCTGGCGGCAACCGACAACCTCAATTTCGGCAATCCGGAAAAGCCGGAAATCATGAGCCAGCTCGTCCATGCCATCAAGGGCATCGGCGAAGCCTGCCGCGTGCTGGAATTCCCGATCGTTTCCGGCAACGTCTCGCTCTACAACGAGACCAACGGCCAGGCGATCCTGCCCACCCCCACCATCGGCGGCGTCGGCCTTATCAAGGACTGGTCGAAGATGGCCCGCATCCGCTTTGCAGCCGAGGGTGAGGCGATCCTGCTTGCCGGAGCGCCGGCCAGCTGGGGCACGCATATCGGCCAGTCGGTCTATCTGCGCGACATTCACGGCCGTACCGACGGCCCTGCACCGCATGTCGATCTCGTCCATGAAAAGCGCGTTGGCGATTTCGTGCGCGGCCTGATCGAGACCGGTCTTGCGACCGCCGTTCACGATTGCTCTTCGGGCGGTCTGGCGCTCGCCGTTGCCGAAATGGCCATTGCATCGGGCATCGGCGCAACGATCAATGCGCTCGAAGGCCATGATCCGATCCCCGTCTTCTTCGGCGAGGATCAGGGCCGTTATGTGCTGACGGTGCGGGAAGCCGATGTGGATGCCGTTCTCGCCAAGGCAAAGGCTGCAGGCCTGTTCTGCCCCTGGATCGGCCGCACCGGCGGCGAAAGCGTAAAGCTGGGCACGGCACGCGCCGTCGAGATTAAAGAATTGCACTTGGCCTATGAATCGTGGTTCCCTCAATTCATGGACGGCGAAACTTTGCTCGCCGCAGAATGAATTAAGGAGAAACACCATGCCCATGAAACCCGGCGACATTGAAGACATGATTAAGGCGGGAATTCCCGGGGCAAAGGTCACGATCCGCGATCTGGCCGGTGATGGCGATCATTACGCGGCGGAAGTCGTTGCGGAAGCATTCAAGGGCAAGACCCGTGTGCAGCAGCACCAGATGGTCTATGACGCGCTGAAGGGCAATATGGGCGGCGTTCTGCATGCCCTTGCCCTGCAGACCTCGGCTCCCGAATGATTGCGCCCGTGAAAGCGGTTTCGGCAACAGACCGTCTCTGTCCCGCCTGCGGCAGAGCGTGAAACCTGCGGAATAAATCAAGGCCCGCGTGATACTCTCACGCGGGCCTTTTCATGTCCGGCCGAATGGGTCGTCGCCGCTTACAAGGCGGGCGGCGTCTGCGAATCCAGAGCGGCGAAGGAGGCGGCCGGCAAGGGGCCCGCTGTCAGCAGGGTAAAATCGTAACCGGATCTGCGATCCGGCCCCAGCACATATTGCCGGTGCATACGCAGGAAGTTGCGCTTGTTCTTCTTATAACGATCCGGCGAGAGCGAATGCTTGAAACGGATCGGTACGATCTTCGGCTGCGGCGCATCCCTGTGACCGGTCAGGCCCACGGTATTGCACCGGTAGAGATGAATCGGATCGGTCAGGCACTGGATATCGAACCATGTCACCTCCGGGTGACGAGCGATCGTGCCGACGCTTTGGCGAAGCCGGTCGGCGCTCGACAGGAACGCACATTGCAGCGCCGCCCCGCCCAAGGTCGCAAAGGACAGTTTCCGGCCATCCAGCGCATCCGGCTTCAGCTCCAGCACACGGCCGATCACGGCGAGCGCAAGGCTGGCGCCCATGCTGTGGGAAACCACCAGAACCTCGTCCGAAGGCTGCTCCAGCGCCGTCAGAACGAGCGCTGCCCTCTCCTCGATCCAGTCACGGGCAATCGGCTCATCGCGGCCGACCGCGAGCGCGAACCGCCAGTCCGCATAAAGATGCAGGGTATGAAACCGCTCCGCAAACGGCAGGAAAGCCTTCACGAAAAACAGGGCGGCGACGGGAAGGCTGATCGCCAAGAGCCAGAGAGGTAAGGCGAAAATTAAGGGCGACAGGGCAATCGCCGCCGCAAGCGCACCGCCGACAAGCATCAGCAGGAACGGAAAGATGAAGAACAGGCCAAAACGCCAGGCGTGGCGGAAGTAACGCGCCGCGCCGCCCTCGGCGATGATGCCGGCACCTGCCTTGAAACCGAGCCAGATCTGCCGCCAGACGGGCGCATCCCGCAATTGCGATATCACCGCATTATGGTCGTAAACGAAAATGTCGGAGCGCGTCCGCCAGTCACCCGCCGAGGCCTCAACCGTGAATGTTTCGCCCCCGGGCGCATTCTCCAGCGGCCCCACGGCATAATCGACATCCCATGTCTTGCCGGCCAGCGCCGCCGCCCGCTGGTAACGCAGATGATGGGCGGCCGCATCGAGCGGATCGAAACCGGGGAAATAAAGAACAAGTCGTGACTTGACGGCTGGCATGCATGAACCTTCGGCCGGAGCATTTCCAGTAAAAGCGCAATCGCTTTTACGTTAAGACAATGCGTAAAAACAAAGAGATAGTGCGCTTTTGCGTTTCGGAGAAAAGCAAAAGCGCGCTAGAGACACCCGAAAGGATCGCTTGATACAGCGGGCGATGCACGTATAGTAAAAATCGCGACGGAAATGTGATTTATTTATCGGTGAGGGAAATTTGTCTGGCATCGTCGATCAAGTACTCAACGGCGTCGTCAAGGGCGCGCTGTCTGAAATCCTCACCAAGACCGGTATCCGCAAGACGCGCCGCGCGCGCCGGACGAAAAGCACCGGCTCGCTCGCCGGCGGTATCGTCGGCTCGGTTCTGGAAGCCGCGCTCAATGCCGCCGTCAAACCCAAGCCGGCCAAGAAGCAGGTGAGCAAAAGGCGCACAGCCGCTGCCCGCAGCAGACAACGATATCGATGATGTATCGCCTCCCCCTGCTTCCCGCCTTTTTACTACTGGCGATTTCGGGGCCGTTACAAGGTGCCGCAGAGGTTAAGAGCAGCAAAGAGATCAAGATCGGCTTCGTCGTGGAGCTTGATGGTACTGATCGGATATCCGGCACAGCCTTCTGCAAAACCGGCAACACCTGCCGCCTGGTAGACCAGAAAAGTCCAAAGTTAATTCTCGATATTGAAGTGAACAGTTTCTATAGCGAAATGGAGATTGACTGTGAGGACGATTGCTCGTTGCCGAGCGGCAGGCGAGCCATAACGTTCGATAACACTCGCGAATTCGATATTTGGGAAGGCGAAACAGGTGTATTGATACAATCAGTCTTCAGACGGTGGGAGCGGATAGGAAAAATCGTTCTCGACTTTTCTTACCCGAAGAGAACGACGCGCTGGTAGCCGGAGTTTCGACCCGCAATCAGCGATGCCACACCCGCAGTTTTTTACGCTTTCCGGGTGGAAATCGCGCCGCGACATGTTATCTAGGAACAAACAGAAAGCAGCGGCCTTGAACCGCATGTGAAAGGAATAGGCCTATGAGCGGCATTCACGACATGATCGACAGCGAAGTGAAGAGCAACGACATCGTTCTTTTCATGAAGGGCACCCCACAATTTCCGCAGTGCGGTTTTTCCGGCCAGGTGGTACAGATCCTCGATTATCTCGGCGTCGACTACAAGGGCATCAACGTGCTTGCCGATGCAGATATCCGCCAGGGCATCAAGGACTATTCCAACTGGCCGACCATCCCGCAGCTCTACGTCAAGGGCGAATTCGTCGGCGGCTGTGACATCGTAAGAGAGATGTTCCAGTCCGGCGAACTTCAAAACCACTTCCAAGAACAGGGTATCAGCGTCCGCGGCGCGGCCTGATTTCGGCCGGTTCATCCGGCCCACCCTGATTGTCAGAAATTTATGCCAGGCGTTGCTTCATGCAACGCCTTTGCCGTTCTTTTTGGGGCAATCCTGTGACAAATCTTTCACAATCCACCGCTTCGCGCGCAGGCTCGATGGGGCGCACGGAATTCATCGCGCTTGCCGCGATGCTGATGGCGCTGAACGCGCTTGCTATCGACATCATGCTGCCCGGTCTTCAGGAAATCGGCGCTTCGCTGGGCGTCGAGAACGAAAACCACCGCCAATATGTGATTTCCGCCTATCTTCTCGGCTTCGGCATCGCCCAGCTTCTGTACGGACCGATTTCGGACCGTTTCGGACGCCGCAAGCCGATGTTCGTCGGGCTTGCCATCTACATCGTTTCAGCCATCGCCGTGGTCTTCGTACCGTCCTTCTCAGGGCTGCTGGCGCTGCGCTTCATTCAGGGCATCGGTTCGGCGGCAACGCGTGTCATCACGGTCTCCATCGTGCGCGATATTTATGGCGGACGGCAGATGGCGGAAGTCATGTCGCTGATCATGATGGTCTTCATGGTCGTGCCGGTCATTGCGCCCGGCACCGGCCAGATCGTGCTGTTTTTCGGTGACTGGCACCTGATCTTCGCTTTCATGGCGGCCATTGCCGCCGTGGTGACGGCCTGGATGTATTTCCGCCTGCCGGAAACCCTGCATCCGGACGATATCCGCCCCCTGACCGCAAGCTCGATCCTCGGCGGTTTCAAGATCGTGCTCACCAACCGTATCGCGCTCTGCTATACGCTCTCCAGCACCTTCATCTTCGGGGCGCTGTTCGGCTTCATCAACTCGGTCGAACAGGTCTATAAGGGCATTTACGGGCTTGGCGCATGGTTTGCGGC
Source organism: Agrobacterium leguminum (assembly GCF_015704895.1). Lineage (GTDB taxonomy): Bacteria > Pseudomonadota > Alphaproteobacteria > Rhizobiales > Rhizobiaceae > Agrobacterium > Agrobacterium leguminum. The sequence continues at coordinate 103,956 of NZ_JADQWB010000005.1, forward strand.
GGCCTTTGCGGGCGTGGCGCTGTTCATGGCCTTCTCCTCCTTCGTCAATGCAAGGCTGGTCGGCCGGTTCGGCATGCGCAAGCTGTCGCACGGCTCGCTGCTCGGCTTCATCGCCATCACCTTCGTCTGGCTGCTGGTGCAGGTGCTGGGGCCGGAACCGATGCCTTTCGCCATCTTCATCGTGTTCTTTGCGCTGGCCATGTTCCAGTTCGGCTGGATCGGCTCGAACTTCAACTCGCTCGCCATGGAGCCGCTCGGCCACGTCGCCGGCACCGCATCGTCCGTCATGGGCTTCATGGGAACCGTCGGCGGCTCGCTGATCGGCGCGGCCATCGGCCAGTCTTTCGACGGCACGGCGCTGCCCATGGTGGCGGGCTTCTTCGCCGTCTCCATCGTCGGCCTCATCTTCGTGCTGATCGGCGAAAAGGGCGTGCTGTTTCAGGCACATAACAAGCCGACCCGCTGAGGGACGATGGAAAAATGAAAGGGCGCGGAATTCTGTTCCGCGCCCTTTTTATTGATTGACGGTTCAATTCATCCAATGTCACTCCGGACTCAAACCGTAAAAATCTTCTCCCGCAGCAGTTCCCACGTCTCCTGATCCGGCGCGAGCAGCAGCCCGCCATCCACATGATGCGGCAGATAGGGCGAGCCGTCGAGACGCGCCGCATAGGCGCCCGCCTCCTGCGACAGCAGCGTGCCGGCCAGATGGTCCCAGGGCATCAGCTTGTTATACATCAGGAAATGCATGTGGCCGCCGCAGAACAGGCGATACTCATGCGCCGCGCAGCGATAACTGGTGAAGAGCCGCACATCGGCGAGGTTCGTCAGGATCTTGCGCCGTGTCTCCACGTCGAAATAGCCGGTATTGGCGATGCCGACCATCTGCGACAATTCCGGCGCCGGCACGACCGACATCTCGGTCTGCGAACCGTCGGCGCTGCAAAGCCACGCGCCGGAACCCTTTTCGGCAATCGCCCAGTCATTGCCCATCGGATCGAAGATGAGGCCGGCAACGGTCTCGCCCTTGGAGATGACGCTCATCATCACGCCGAAAAGCGGCAGGCCAGAAGCGAAATTATAGGTGCCGTCGATGGGATCGACCACCACGGCGAGATCGGCATCGGCAAGCTTGCCGAGCAGCGAGGCATCCGCCGCCACCGCCTCTTCGCCGATGAACAGTGCATCCGGCATAATGTCCTGCACACGCGCACGGATCAGCCGCTCGGCGGCCTCGTCGGCTTCGGTGACGAGGTCGATCGCCTCGGTCTTGATCCGCACATCGCCCTCGCCCAGATTGCGGAACCGCGGCAGGATTTCCACTGCCGCCGCCTCCTGAAGCGCATTGGCAAGAGAGGCGATGTCGAGTTCGAGAGCCATGGGCGATATCCTTCTTTCTGAGCGCGATCTTATAAGGCGACGATTTCCCGTCGCAGCATCTTCCAGCTTTCCTTGTCGGGAGCGGACAAAATGCCGCCCTCCGTTTGCCCCGGCCGATAGGGCGTATTGTCGAAACGGGCCGTGTAACCGCCCGCCTCCTGATGAATGAGCACGCCGGCGAGATGATCCCACGGCATCAGCTTTTCATGGCCGATGAAATGCAGCTTGCCGGCCGAGGCGAGCCAATATTCATGTGCCGAGCAGTTGAGCGACAGCGCCATCTTGATCTTCGCCATATTGGCGGCAATCACCGGCCGGCGATCCTGATGGCTGTGGCCCCAGGAAAAGATGCCGACCATATCGGATAATGGCGCGGGATCGGCAACCCTGAGCTTCGCCTGCGAACCGTTCCTGCGGTTGAGAAACGCACCCTCGCCTTTCAGGGCAACGATGGTATCGCCCATCACCGGATCGTGGATGATGCCCGCCACCGTCTCACCCTTGACGGTGACCGCAAGCAGCGTGCCGAAAGCGGGAAAGCCGGAAGCGTAATTGAACGTGCCATCGATCGGATCGATCACGAAGGCAAGCGGCGCATCGGCAAGGGCGGGAATGACTGATGGGTCCGCCTCATAGGTCTCTTCGCCGACGATGTGGGCCTTCGGAAACCGCTGTAATAAAGCAGCAGTAATCGCCTTTTCCGCCAGAATATCAGCCTCGGTAACGAGATCGACGGCGGACGTCTTTTCGGAAATAGCGTCTGCGTTCAAGTTGCGGAAGCGTGGCAGAATTTCCTGGGCGCCGGCAGCGGCGACGGTGGAAACGAGGAATTCGATGTCTTTATCGGAAAGGCTCATGGCGCGGGGCACTTCTTCATCAGGGAGGGCTGGCCTCCCTACGCTCTTCAGGTGACGCCCCGGTGACAGCAAGCGCCGAAAAATCAAAAAGCCCGGGATCAAGCAGATGCGACGGATTGACGTGGGCAAGCGCCCGCAGCATCACATCCTTGCGGCCTGGCATGCGCCGTTCGATATCCGCCAGCATCTCTTTCATGGCATTGCGCTGAAGCCCGTCCTGCGAGCCGCAGAGGTCGCAGGGAATGATCGGGAATTCCATCGCCGCCGCAAATTTCGCCATATCCTCTTCGGCGCAATAGGCAAGCGGGCGCATGACCATCAGGTCGCCCTCGTCATTCAAAAGCTTCGCCGGCATTCCGGCCAGCCGGCCGCCGTGGAAGAAGTTCATGAAGAAGGTTTCGAGAATATCCTCCCGATGATGGCCGAGCAGCAGCGCGTCGCAGCCCTCCTCCCGTGCAATGCGGTAGAGATTGCCGCGCCTGAGCCGCGAACAGAGCGAACAGTAAGTGCCGCCGGACGGCACCTTTTCCTTCACCACGGAATAGGTGTCGCGATATTCGATGCGATGGGGCACACCAATCTTCGCCAGATAGTCCGGCAACACGTGTTTGGGAAAATTCGGCTGGCCCTGATCGAGATTGCAGGCAACAAGTTCGACTGGCAAAAGGCCGCGCCATTTCAGATCGAGCAGCAGCGCCAGCAGCCCATAGCTGTCCTTGCCGCCGGAAAGGCCGACCAGCCATCGCTTCTGGCCGTTCAGCATACCGAAATCTTCAAAGGCCTGGCGAACGTTGCGCAACAGCCGCTTGCGCAGCTTGTTGAAGGAAACCGACCGCGGTGCATTGTCGAACAGGGGATGCGAGCTGCCGTTTTCTTCGGACGGTTCCTGATCTGCCTCGATCTGGTCGGCCCCGGCCTGATCTACAAAGTCATCGATCTTGGTGAGAATGTTCATCATCAGCTCGCTCCGGCACGACTGCCGTTCTTCATGCAGGCAATGCCCCCATCCGCCGGCAATATCAAGCCCCGAATACCGACCAGCCTGTTTTCGTCGCCAGCATTTCCAGCGCCTGTGACCCGAGCGCCGAATTGCCGACCTTGTTGAGACCCGGCGACCAGACCGCAATCGACGCGTTGCCTGGCGCCACCGCCATGATGCCGCCGCCGACACCGCTCTTGCCCGGCAGGCCGACATGATAGGCGAAATCGCCCGATCCGTCATAATGGCCGCAGGTCAGCATCAGCGCATTGATGCGCCGCGCTCGCCGGTCCGACACGACCGTATGCCCCGTCAATGGATTGCGACCGCGATTGGCCAGGAAGAGACCGGCGCGCGAAAGCTGCGCGCAGGTCATGGACAGCGCGCACTGATGGAAATAAACGCCGAGCGTATATTCCACGGGATGGTGCAGATTACCGAAGGAGCGCATGAAATTGGCGAGCGCGAAATTGCGGAACCCCGTCGCCTGCTCGGATTTCGCCACCGTATCGTCAATGCTGATCGTGTCATCGTCCGCGAGATACCGAACGAAGCGCAAAAGCTCGCCGATAGCCTCACGCGGCTGGTGGCCGGCAAGCACGATATCGGTGACCACGATAGCACCGGCATTGACGAAGGGATTGCGTGGGATGCCGTGCTCGTGCTCCAGCTGGACGATGGAATTGAAGGAAGAGCCTGAAGGCTCGCGCCCCACCCGGTTCCACACCGTTTCCCCCGCCTTGCCGAGCGCCAGCGTCAGCATGAAGACCTTGGAGATGCTCTGGATCGAAAACGGCGTCAGCGCATTGCCGGCCGTATAGGTGGTTCCATCGACAGTGGTGATGGCGATGCCGAACTGGTTGGGATCGACCTTGGCAAGTTCAGGAATGTAATCCGCAACCTTCCCCTCGCCGAGCCTCGGCGCCATGCTGTCGTAAATGGAATCGACGATCGCCTGAATGTCCTGCATGCAAAGCCTTCCCCACAAACAAAAAAGCCGCCCCGAAGGGCGGCTTCCTGAATACTGAAACGCGTCGATTAACGCGAGTAGAATTCGACGACCAGATGCGGTTCCATGACGACCGGGTACGGCACGTCGGAGAGAGCCGGAACGCGGGCGTAGGTCGCAACCATCTTGTTGTGGTCAACTTCGATGTAGTCCGGAACGTCGCGCTCAGCGAGCTGAACGGCTTCCAGAACGGTTACGAGCTGCTTGGACTTCTGGCGAACTTCGATAACGTCGCCCGGCTTGCAGCGGTAAGAACCGATGTTGACGCGAACGCCGTTAACCGTGACGTGGCCATGGTTGATGAACTGGCGCGATGCGAAAACGGTCGGAACGAACTTGGCGCGGTAGACGATAGCGTCCAGACGCGACTCGAGCAGGCCGATCAGGTTCTCGGAGGTGTCACCCTTGCGACGGTTTGCTTCGTCGAAAGTGGCGCGGAACTGCTTTTCGCGCAGTTCGCCGTAGTAGCCCTTGAGCTTCTGCTTGGCGCGCAGCTGCGTGCCGAAGTCGCTCATCTTGCCCTTGCGGCGCTGGCCGTGCTGGCCCGGGCCGTATTCGCGGCGGTTAACCGGGGACTTCGGACGGCCCCAGATGTTTTCGCCCATGCGGCGGTCGATTTTGTACTTAGCCGATTCGCGCTTGCTCATCGTATTTCCTTCTCAAAAGGTTATGCCGGTTTGTTGCCAAACCGGTTCAAGGAAACACGCCCTCCTCTGAAGCCCGTTTCAGGGCCTCTGACAGGCTTCTCACATGCAAATGGAGAAACCACGGGACATGTCGGTGATATTGACCGCCGAACGTCAGCCTTTAAACTGCAAGGCAGTCAACAAAACACACCGGACATCACTGCCCGGCGTTGGGGCGGCTTCTATAGTCGTTTTACAAATTTGTCAAACAGCGCCTGCCGCTTTTTTTCTCGATCCTGCCCTTGAAAAGCCTGAGCGCCCACCCATCTCTCCATCGTGATCAGAACTCGGGCCCCTCTGGCGTGTTACCGGACAACACGTGATGTCGAGTTTCTTTAGGTTGGGGCCCACGTATATTCTTCACGCACGTTCCCCATCCGCAAAGCCAACCTCGTCCGGCTAAAGGTTGACTGATGGAATTTCTCCTGACGGATTTTCTCGGCACCCCCACATGGATGTGGGCTGTCTTCATTTCTCTCGTCCTTGGCCTGCTCGCGCTCGATCTCGGCGTGCTGCACAAGAACTCCAAGGAAATCGGCGTTCGTGAAAGCCTGCTGATGTCGGGCTTTTATATCGCCATCGGCTTGGCCTTCGGCGGCTGGATCTGGTACCAGTCCGGCGAACAGTCGGCGATGGAATATGTCACCGGCTTCGTGGTCGAAAAAAGCCTGGCGATGGATAATATCTTCATCATCGCCATGATCTTCTCCTATTTCGCCATTCCCCGCCAATATCAGCACCGCGTGCTGCTCTGGGGCATCCTGGGCGTCATCGTCCTGCGCGGCATCATGATCGCCGGCGGCGCGGCCATCGTCGAAAACTTCCACTGGGTGCTTTATCTCTTCGCGGCCTTCCTCGTCTTCACCGGCCTCAAAATGCTGTTCTCGTCCGACCATGACGAATCGGATATCGGCAATAACCGCATCCTGAAGTTCCTGCGCAGTCACCTTCCGGTGACAAGCAGGCTGCATGGCGAAAAATTCTTCGTCAAGGAAACCGATGAGGCCACCGGCAAACTCAAGACCTTCGTGACGCCGCTCTTCCTGGCGCTCATCATGGTCGAAATCGCCGACCTGATCTTCGCAGTCGATTCGATCCCGGCGATCTTCGCGATCACCACCGATCCGTTTATCGTCTACACCTCGAACATCTTTGCGATCCTCGGCCTGCGCGCCCTCTACTTTGCGCTCGCCGCCCTCATCCACCGCTTCGCTTATCTGAAATATGCGCTGGCTGCGGTTCTGGTCTTCGTCGGTTCGAAGATTTTCGTCGCCGATATGCTGGGCATCGCCAAGATCCCGCCCGCCGTCTCGCTCGGCGTCACCGTCGCCATCCTCGCAACCGGCATCATCGGTTCGCTGATCGCGACGCGCAAGGAAGCAAAGGCCATCGAGTAAGGCCTTTATCGAGGAGGCGGAAACGCCTCCTCAGTCTCTTTCAGAATTCCGCTGACGAATGAGGTTGCCACCGCCACATAATATACACGCCGTCACCCCGGACCTGATCCGGGGTCCAGCGCGATCAAGTCCTTGATCGCAATAGACTCGTCTCACGGCGCAGACGCGCCGTGGCCGGATGCCGGATCAAGTCCGGCATGACGGGAGGTATGTCCAACAGGCAGCTTGCCAACTTCACTCCGCCGCAAGTCTGGCATCATCCTCCCCCGCATCCGCATCGCCGGGTGCGGTTTTCGCGTCGAGATCGGGAAACGCCACGATACGCTTGCCGGAGAAATCGGCATGCACCACCACAAGCTCCTTCTCCTCGAAATAACCAAGCAGACGGCGGGCACGGCGGGCGGAATGGGTGCCATAAGCGCGGGCGATGCGGGCATCCGACGGACAAGGCTCCTCCCCAAGAGCGGCCTTGACCAGCAGCAGGAAAACGCCCTGAAGGTCATCGGAAACCGACGTCGACAGTTCCAGCGCCTTTTCCCAGCCTTCGCTGGCCGCCATCGCCGCATCCACGCCGGAGCGGGCAATCGCCACCTGTCGGCGGAATTCCGGCAGCGTCATCGGCGTGCCGGGAATACGGCGCATGCGAGCGCGCACCAGAAAATCCTGATAAAGCACGGCATCGGTCCGATAGGCCGATTGCGGATCGTCGAGAATTTCGACGAGAACCGTCGCGATTTTCTCCTCACGCTCCTCCGGCGTCATCTCCGCCTGGCCGCTTCGCGGCTGCTCGGGTGAAGGACCGACGGCGGCAGGCGTGGAACGGGAGAGTTCGGCCAGAATATCCGTGGTCGGGCGTGGTGCTGGCGGTGTGCGGCGCACGGCAGGCCGGGTAAACTCTTCCGGATCCGGCGTGAAAATCAGGTCTTCGACATCTGGCAGGGCATCCGGCAGCGGCATCAGCTTCGGCGAAGAGGAACGCGCCGAGGTTTCCACCGGGCCGATGACGATGGGCAGCGGCCGGCGCGACAGCGCCGGGCCGAGCGCCACGAAATTGCCGCGCTGCAGATCGCGGAACATTTCCGCCTGCCGCCGGTCCATGCCGAGCAGGTCGGCCGCGCGCGCCATGTCGATATCGAGGAAGGTGCGGCCCATCAGGAAGTTCGAGGCTTCCGCCGCGACATTCTTGGCAAGCTTCGCAAGACGCTGCGTGGCGATGACGCCGGCCAGCCCGCGCTTACGCCCACGGCACATCAGATTGGTCATGGCGCCGAGCGAGGCCTTGCGGGCATCCTCGGTCACCTCGCCGCCGACGGAGGGCGCAAACATCTGCGCCTCATCCACCACGACAAGCACCGGATACCAGAATTCACGATCCGCATCGAACATGCCGTTGAGGAACGCGGCGGCGGCCCGCATCTGCTGTTCGATATCGAGGCCTTCCAGCGTCAGCACGCAGGAGACGCGGTGCTGGCGAATGCGGTTGGCAATGCCGGCAAGCTCCGCTTCGGTACGCTCGCCATCCACCACCACATGACCGAACTTGTCGGAAAGCGTGACGAAATCGCCTTCGGGATCGATGATGACCTGCTGCACCCATTGCGCCGATTGCTCGAGCAGCCGACGCAGCAAATGCGACTTGCCGGAACCGGAATTGCCCTGCACCAGCAAACGCGTTGCAAGCAATTCCTCGATATCGAGCTTGGCCTGCTGCCCGCCCGATAGGGTTCCCATGTCGATGCCGACCTGCAATGTTTCGTTCCTCGTGCTGCATGTCATCCGGCCGATTCCCGTGGCGGCGGCCGAACATGCTCTTTACCAAAAAATCGCCGGTTGCGTCTGCCGCATCCCGATAATGCACAGGCAATTCAATATTCAGCCTATGCGGGCCGACCCCGAAACCAGGAAAAGGCGATACGCCGCCCGAAGACGTTGAGCATCAACCCCAGAATCACCAGCGCCGCGCCCACCACCTCGAAGACGGTGATGTGCTCCGCAAAAGCGAAATAGGCGCTGACGAAACCGACCACCGGCACCAGCAGCGAAAAGGGCGCCACTGTTCCGGCCGGATAACGCAGAAGCAAATAACTCCAGATGCCCGCGCCCACAATGGTAGCGCCATAGGCCATATAGACCACCACGAAAGCCGTCATTGCCGTTGCGTTGGCAAGGCCCTCGGCAATCGCACCCGGCCCTTCCACCACCAGCGAAAGCGCCGCCAGCGGCAGGACCGGCACCAAGCTAGTCCAGGCAACAAAGGAAACGGCGTTCACCTGGCCGATACGCCTGTTGACGATATTGCCACAAGCCCAGGCAATCGCCGAACCGATGCCCATCAGAAGCGGCACGAGAGCCGCAGCCGTCATGCGCTCCACGCCGATCACCGCAAGCCCGCTGAAAGCGATGACCGCGCCGACGACCTGCGAAGGCAAAGGCCGCTCGCCGAGAAACAGCACGGCAAGCGCCAGCGTGAAAAAGGCCTGCGACTGCATGACCAGCGACGCAAGCCCGGCGGGCAGACCGAGCTTGATGGCCGGATAAAGCAGGCCGAACTGAACGAAACCCATGGCCATGCCGTATACGATCATGTGCCGCCACGGCACATTCGGTTTCGGCAGGAAGAATACCAGAGGCACGGCTGCACAGAGATAACGCAGCGCCGTCAGGAACAGGGGCGGCATGTCCGCGACCCCGATCTTGATGGCAACGAAGTTGAAGCCCCACAAAAACACGGTGATCAGGGCGAGAGATATATGCGGCAATGCCATTTTGTTATGTCCGAATTTCAGGCGACCGACACCCCAGGTGTTTGAGGGGCTTTACGCCGAAACCGCCCTCTTCCAGCCGAAGGCAACGAGACCGGCGCCGATCAGGAGACCGCCGCCCGTGCGGTTGACGATGCGCTGAACCTTCGGCTTGCGGATCGTATTGCGGGCGGCACTCGCCAGAAGTCCATAAAGCGCCGCATTCACCGTGGCAAGCACCAGGAATGTCGCTTCAAAAATCAGCACCTGCGGCCAGAAGGGCAATGTCGGCACCAGAAACTGCGGCAGGAAAGCCACGAAGAACACGATGCTCTTCGGGTTCAGCGCGGTGACGATATAGGCATGCAGGAAGATTTTGAGCGGCCTTTCGCGGCCGGTCACGCCCGTCCCTTCCGCACCCTCGCCGCTGACCGGCGAACGCCACAGCTTGATGCCGAGATAGATGAGGTAAGCCGCACCGATCCATTTAAGCCCGGTGAAAAGCGCCGCCGATGTGGCAAGCAGCGCGCCGAGACCGAGCATGGAAGCCGTCATTGCGGTGAAATCACCAAGCGCCACACCCGTCACCGTCGCCGTGCTGGCCTTGCGGCCATGGCCCAGCGCATAAGAAATCACCAGCAGGATCGTCGGTCCCGGAATGGCGAGCATGATGGCGGATGCGGCCACGAAGGCCAGCCAGTTTTCCAGCGGCATGATGAATCTCCTTTGTCCCTAGTCTCGAGCAAGCCACGGAAAACGCTCCGCATCAAGCCGGATTTTTCGCAGATCGCGCCGCGGCCGCCTGCATTTCGTGGTTTGTCAGCGGGCGTAACTCGACGACGAAGCCTCCCCGACATTTCTTTGCCGGAGAGGCCTTTGCCAATCAAAACCGGGGCGCCCAGTAAGGAACCTCCCAATCCCGCCGCCGCTTCACCCGCGACGGGTCAAGGCCAATATCGACCAGAAGGCGCTCTGGCAGATCGGCAGGATCAGTCGGCGGTGCACGCGGCACCACCGCGGCAACGAGAACCGCCTTCAGGGTTTTCCAGACACCGAATGTGACGAACAAGCGATCGACCGCATCCGGCAGCGCATATGCTACCAATGGTTGATTTTTCTGCATGGGAAATCCATCCCGGCGCGGCAAAGCGGCTAGGTCCTTTATCGATGGAAAACGACATGCCGAAACGGTGCGCGCAGCACTCATGCCACGCAAACGCGCAAGTCACATGTCGGACGAAGTGAAAATGCCAAACGGCAAGGAAATCAGGCCATAAGCCTTATCGGAGGGAGATGCCTCGGGTCACGTAACCGCAGGACATCATGCCGGAAAGGCCTGACATGCCGTTAAGGCGCATATTGATGTCATTGGTCATTCCACGCCTCCATTTATAGCAGTTACAGACAAGATGCATCTTACACAAGAAATCCGGCGCGACAAGTGGTCGCAATCTCGAATTGCAAAAGACGGATAAAACAGATGCAAAAATACAACAGGCGTTCAGGCCACCGAAACGCTGAGACCGAAACCCTGCATCAGCCGCCGGGTGGCGAAATCCGGCTTGCCGGAGGTGAAGACGGCAAAATCAAAACCATCCGGATGCTCCGCATCCTGCGGCAGCGGCACGAGGTGGCGCGCGCGCCGAGCAATCGCCTCGGCGGGGTCGAGCCAATCCACCGGCCATGGCGCCAGCCTGCGAAACAGATTTGCCATGAAGGGGTAATGGGTGCAGGCAAGAACGACGATATCCGTGCGTTTTCCCTCGCTGTCGATGAAGCAGGGGTCGATTTCGGCAAGCACAGCCTCATCCGAAACCGGCTCGCCCCTGATCCAGCTTTCCGCCATGCGCGCCAGGTTTTCAGAGCCGACGAGGCGGACATGACATTGGCTGGCGAAGGACTGGATGAGATCGCGCGTATAGGCGCGCTTGACGGTGCCCGGTGTCGCCAGCACGGAAACGAGGCCCGAGCGAGTACGCTCCGCCGCCGGCTTGATGGCAGGCACAGTGCCAACGAAGGTCATCTGCGGAAAGCGGGCGCGAAGATCTGCGCCAGCAAGCGTGAAGGCGGTGTTGCAGGCGATGATGCAGACTTCCGGGCTATAGTCGTCCAGCAGCTTATCGAAGAGCGAGAGAATGCGCGCCTTCAGCGCTTCCTCCTCCCAGCCGCCATAGGGAAAACCCGCATCGTCGGCCACATAGATGAAGCCGCGCTCGGGCATCAGCACGCGCGCCTCGCGCAGCACGGTCAGCCCGCCAATGCCGGAATCAAACACCAGCACCGGTTTCAGCACATCGGCTGCGGCCTCACTCGTCTTCAGCATTCTCCCCTGCTCCCTCGGCCGACGGCCCCGCTGCCCTTCCCGCCTGCTTCGGCCACTGCCGTGGAAAGCGGTCGAGCGAATTGATTACGCCACGGAAAACGCTGATTTCCTGCTCGGAAAACCCGCGTCGCGACAGCACGGCGCGCAGATTGTCGACCATTTTCGGCTTTTTTTCAGCGGGATGAAAATAACCCCGCGCATCCAGCGCTTCCTCGATATGTTCGAACAGGCCGAAAACCTGTTCCTTGGTCGAAGGACGCTGCTCGACGGACTGGAAAAGCGTCTCTCCCAGATCGTCCATGCCGGATTTCATCCATTCATAGGACATCAGAAGCACGGCCTGCGCGATATTGAGCGAGGCAAAAGCGGGGTTGACCGGAAATGTCACGATCTCGTCGGCCAGCGCCACTTCCTCATTGGTCAGCCCCCAGCGCTCTCGCCCGAAGAGGATACCGGTCTTTTCGCCAGCCTTGAATTTTGCCCTGAGCGTATCGGCGGCGGTGACGGGCGCACGCACCGGCTTGAAACCGTAACGCTCGCGCGCGGTCGTCGCATAAACGAAATTAAGGTCCTTGATCGCCTCTTCCAGCGTCTCGAATACCTTCGTGGCGTCAATGACGTGATCGGCCTTGGAGGCTGCGGCGCGCGCCTTCTCGCTCGGCCAGCCGTCACGCGGATTGACCAGACGCAATTCGGCCAGGCCGAAATTGGCCATGGCCCGCGCCACCATGCCGATATTTTCACCGAGCTGCGGTTCGACGAGAATGATCGCGGGGCCTTCCGCCACAAGTTCGAGATCGCTGTTTGTGCCTGCCATCGTCTTTTGTCCGTGTGTTGAAGCGTCGCATCGATTTTCAGCCCGACGCGCTAAAGCGCGCTTCACTGGCACAGATCGCCGCCAAAATCAAAGCCGGCGCGGAGAAAGCCTGGAGCTATCCCGCTGGCGAGACGCCCCTTTATTGCTCTCCCTTGATGATCGTCGCCATCTCTTCGCGCAGCGAATCCCTGCCCTCATCGCCGACCCGGTGAATATCGCTGATGACCGGCCGGCCGTCTTCCTCGACGACGTCGAAATGCACTTCGTCAACCGTCGCCTTCATCTCCGCCTCGTCCATGCAGGCCCAGAGCTTGAACTTTGCGGTCACGTCCGTCACGCCGTCCTTCACCGCGCCCGGCGTCACGGAAACATCGGCCAGCGGGCAGCCATCCTGCGAGTTCGTCACGACATCGTAACCGAAGGGATCGCCGGTCTCGCCGCTTTCGGCCTCGTAAGCCGGCTTCTTGGAGGCTTCGCGATATTGCGCGACGAAATCCTTGCTGAACAGGCTGGTCAGCATGTCCTCGTCGAAAACGTATTTCCAGTTTTCCGCCTCGCCCGACCAGTTCTTGACGGTGATATCCATCACCTTCTGGACGGGATCGGCAGGCCCGGCGGCGAGCGCGCTATGCGAAAAGAGGACGGCGGCAGTCAGAAGCAGAAAATTCCGCATGATGTGATCCCGGGATAGGCCCGACAGGCGGGCGAAGCGATTCGCCTGACTGTATTCCGGCATTATGGTTTGGCAATGCGCAAAGCGTTATTGCGCTGCGCCAAAAAAGCGCCCCCCATGGCTTTGCCTCAGGCGCGCGCGATGCTATAGCCCCACCGGATATTTTTCCGGATACCGGCGCCATCCGGCGCCACAGCTTCGAAGGTGAGGAATTCATGGCAAAGATCAAGGTAGCCAATCCGGTCGTCGATCTCGACGGCGACGAAATGACCCGTATCATCTGGCAGCTCATCAAGGACAAGCTGATCCTGCCATACCTCGATCTCGACATCGAATATTACGACCTCTCGGTTGAAAACCGCGACGCCACCAACGACCAGGTCACGGTCGATGCGGCGCACGCCATCAAGAAGCATGGCGTCGGCATCAAGTGCGCAACCATCACCCCGGATGAAGCCCGCGTCGAGGAATTCGGCCTGAAGCAGATGTGGAAGAGCCCGAACGGCACGATCCGCAACATTCTGGGCGGCGTCATCTTCCGCGAGCCGATCATCTGCAAGAACGTTCCGCGCCTCGTTCCCGGCTGGACCAAGCCGATCGTCGTCGGCCGTCACGCTTTCGGCGACCAGTACAAGGCAACCGATTTCAAGTTCCCCGGTAAGGGCAAGCTGACCATCAAGTTCGTCGGTGAAGACGGCCAGGTCATCGAAAAGGACGTCTTCGACGCCCCGAGCGCCGGCGTGGCGCTTGCCATGTACAACCTCGACGAATCCATCCGCGAATTCGCCCGCGCCTCCATGAACTATGGCCTGATGCGCAAGTGGCCGGTTTACCTCTCCACGAAGAACACCATCCTCAAGGCCTATGACGGCCGCTTCAAGGATATCTTCGAAGAAGTCTACCAGACCGAATTCAAGAAGCAGTTCGACGAAATCGGCATCACCTATGAGCACCGCCTGATCGACGACATGGTCGCTTCCGCGCTGAAGTGGTCCGGCGGCTACATCTGGGCCTGCAAGAACTACGACGGCGACGTGCAGTCCGACACGGTTGCTCAAGGGTTCGGCTCGCTCGGCCTGATGACCTCGGTTCTCCTGTCTCCCGATGGCCGCACGGTCGAAGCCGAAGCCGCACACGGTACGGTCACGCGCCACTACCGCCAGCACCAGAAGGGTCAGGAAACCTCGACCAACTCGATCGCCTCGATCTTCGCCTGGACCCGTGGCCTCGCCCACCGCGCCAAGCTGGACGACAATGCGGAACTGGCAAAGTTCGCGGCAACGCTCGAAACCGTCTGCGTCGACACCGTCGAAAGCGGCTACATGACCAAGGATCTGGCGCTCCTCATCGGACCGGACCAGCCCTGGCTCTCCACCACCGCCTTCCTCGACAAGATCGACGAAAACCTCAAGAAGGCAATGGCGGCTTAAGCCGGCCTTCCCAGCGACTTCAAAACCCGGCCTCAGCGCCGGGTTTTTCATTTGTACCGTAGAGCTGAAACGTCAGCTGCGCGGCGCGGGCCGAGCGAGCGTCTATCTCCTCTTGCGTCGGCAGGCCAATTGCCCCCGTCGCACGCCTTATCTGTAAATCCCCTGCCAGAAGCGACAGCCAGATCTCCGCAGGCTCTTCCGCTGCCGCAATACCCATGACGCCCTGTTTTGCCAGCGCCTGAAAATACGCCGCAAGCTTCGGCATGACGTGGTCACGACCCTTTTCCGCCAGAAATGCGCCGAGCGTGGCGTCACCGCCGGCTTCCGCCGCCGCAACCCGATTGAGCAGCACCGCCCGCTCCCCGAGAAGCATCGACAATAGTTCAGCCCCGAAACGGGAAAGCTCCCTCACGCCATCGGCCGCTTCCGCCGATGGCAATATCAGCCTTGCGGCATTTTCTTCGACCATGGCTTCGTAAAGCCCGGCCTTGCCGCCGAACCAGCCATAGAGCGTTTCCTTGGAGGACCTGCTCACCTTCGCCAGCGCCTGCATGGAAAAGGCGGCATATCCATCCCTGGCGAGCATGGCGAAGGCATGTTCGACAATCTCGCGCCGGCGCAATTCCCTGCTTTCGTTTCGCATTCGCACTTCCTTGACAACGACCGTACATATGCGTACGGATATGCCGTACATACATGTACGGTTATTTGACGGAGGTTTTGATGTCCAGCTCATTTCTGCACGAGATCAGAACAAGGCATTTTCCCGCGCTCGCCATCGCAAGAGAACCGGCAATATCGGTCTTGCGCATCGTTGCTCCGCTGAGCCTTGGCGTGATGGCAGGGTTCTTTTTCGCCTTCAGCAACCCCGTGATGATGGCTTTCCAGCAACTGGAGGCCGATATCTTCATTCCGGCATTCAACGGCATCAATATCAGCGTCCGCAACGGCGTCTTCTTCACCGCCTTCTTTGCGCCGCTGGCGGCCCTTCTCGCCGCCGTGGTCGTTGATCGCAACAACAGGCTGCTATGGTTGTCGGCCTTGATAATTTACACCGCCGTCGTCATTCAGACGCGAATGGTCAATGTTCCGATCAACGAGTTTTTCAAAACTGTTACCGCCGACGTACCAGCCAACTGGCAGGAACTGCTGGACCGCTGGGCACTTTCCAACCTTCTCCGCACCGTGCTCACCACGGTCGCATTTTTTCTGGCGCTGCTCGCGGCAACGAGGCATGCGGGAAGAAAACCAGCCCACTAAACTGCAATGGCTTCTCTTTCCAAAGCCCCGGCCGCCAATGTCATTGATGGCTGACGGACGGCTATAGGGGCGAACGCGGACCCGGCGCGATGCCGGGTTTTCTTTTTTGTTCACAGTATCTTGATTAGCCGTTGTACTAGGCGCAGACTTCGATTCCGCGTGCTGCGGCCAGTACAACAATAAGACAAAGCTTAAACAGCATCTACTTGCACATAACTTGCCCGGCACAGTCAAACGTTCATCGGAGCATCGGCGCGATCTTAGGGAACACGCGAAGGATGTTGCGAACTTTAAAAATGCGAAGCGCAGGCGCGAAATCCGCATCGGTTTTCCCATGATGCTTCGACGATTTTGCTTGGGGAGGCAAAAGCATGAGTGAATTGATCTTCTACACCAACCCCATGTCGCGCGGACGCATCGCGCGATGGATGCTTGAGGAAGTGGGCGTTCCTTACCGAACGGAAATACTGGGCTTCGAGACCTCGATGAAATCGCCCGCCTACCGGCTGATAAATCCAATGGCGAAGGTGCCCGCCATCAAGCACGGCGATACCATCGTCACCGAGGCGGCGGCGATCTGCGCCTATCTCGCCGATGCCTTTCCCGGCGCGAACCTTGCGCCCACACCCAAGGCGCGCGGGCTTTATTATCGCTGGATGTTCTTCGCCGCAGGCCCGCTCGAAATGGCGGCGAGCATGAAGGCGATGGGTTTCGAAGTGCCCAAGGAAAAGCTGCGCATGGCCGGCTGCGGCAGCTATGCGGATGTGATGAATACGCTTGAGCGGGCCGTCAGCGAAAACCGCTTCATCGCCGGCGATCTCTTCACGGCGGCGGATGTCTATGTCGGCGCCCATATCGGCTGGGGCCTGCATTTCGGCACTATCGAAAAACGCCCGGCCTTTCTCGACTACATGGCCCACCTCACCGACCGCCCGGCCTACAAGCGGGCCGCCCAGCTCGACGAGGAAGCGGCGAAGGACTTGCAGGCAACCGGATAAGACCGGCCAGCCACGCCGCTACCGATAAACAATAGCCCGCCCGAAAATCGAATATCCGATCGATCATCGCGGCGGGTTATGTACCGGACTGGCCGAGCGGCTCCCCGACCTCTATCGCGTGCCCGTCCGGATCGTAAAAACGAAACACCCTCTGCCCCCAGGCCTGTCGCTCGAGTGGATGGATAAGCTCCACATGCGGCGCGATATTTCGAAAAGCCGCATCGACATCTGCATGTTCGAAATAAAGCAGCATATTCCGTCTGCCATAGGGTTCTTCCGCGCCCGACGATGTGCCCCAGACCGTCTCCGCGAGCGACCGCCCCTCATGAATTGCAAAGCCAGTTTCAAAGAGGACGAAGTTTCCGAAATCCTCGACAATCTTCAGGCCGAGCCTGTCACTATAAAACGCCTTCGAACGGCCGATATCGCGCACGAAAGGAATAGGATTTACAAAGCGCATCGCTTCCCTCCGTCGCGTCCTCGGCGCGCAACCATCTTGTCTTTGAAGGCGGAAACAAAAAAGGCGGGGTAAAACCCCGCCCTCTTCAATTCACGCAGATCAGGCAGCCAGCGCCGCCGCCACCGCTTCGATGGCATCCTGCGCCTTGGCGCCATCCGGGCCGCCGGCCTGCGCCATATCCGGTCGGCCGCCGCCGCCCTTGCCGCCAAGTGCGGCGGAAGCAGTGCGGACGATATCGACAGCGCTGAAACGGGCCGTCAGATCTTCGGTCACGGCAGCGACAGCGCTTGCCTTGCCGTCTTCGGAAACGGCGATCAACAGCACGACGCCCGAGCCGAGATTGGCCTTGGCCTCATCGGCAAGCCCCTTGAGATCCTTGGCATCGATGCCGGACATGGATTTTGCCAGGAAGTTGACGCCGGCAACCTGCTTGACGTCGCTTGCGCCGGCATCCGCCGAACCGCCGCCCATGGCAAGCTTCCGGCGGGCATCGGCAAGTTCGCGTTCCAGCTTCTTGCGCTCATCGAGCAGACCTTCGACACGCGACAGCACATCGCCCGGCTGAACCTTCAGCGAAGAAGCAAGCGCCTTAACCCGCTCATCCTGTTCGGCCAGATAGGCAAGCGCGCCCTGCCCGGTCACGGCTTCGAGACGACGCACGCCCGCACCGACGGCGCTTTCACCGAGAATGCGGATGAGGCCGATCTGGCCGGTGGCCGCCACATGCGTGCCGCCGCAAAGCTCGACGGAATAGGGACGGTTGGCTTTTGCGCCATGCAGGCCGGTGCCCATGGAGACGACGCGAACTTCGTCGCCGTATTTTTCACCGAACAGCGCCATGGCGCCCTCGGCAATGGCGTCGTCGACGCTCATCAGGCGGGTCACGACCGGCGAGTTCTGCAACACGATTTCGTTCGCCATTTCTTCGACGATCTTTAGTTCCTCGGCCGACATCGGCTTCGGATGCGAAACGTCGAAACGCAAGCGCTCGGGCGCAACCAGCGAACCCTTCTGGGCGACATGGGTGCCGAGCACTTCGCGTAGCGCCTCGTGCAACAGGTGGGTGGCGGAATGGTTGGCGCGCAGGCGCGAGCGGCGGTCATGATCGACCGTCAGCTGAACGGCATCGCCCACCTTGAGGCCGCCCTTGGAGACCGTGCCCAAATGCACGAAGAGGCCTTCGCCCTTCTTCTGGGTATCGGAAACGGCAAAGGCGCCATTGTCGCCGGAGATCACGCCGGTATCGCCCATCTGGCCGCCGGACTCGCCATAAAACGGCGTCTGGTTGACGACGACCTGCACCGTCTCGCCATCGGCAGCGCTCTCCACCGACTTACCGTCCTTGACGATCGCCTGGATGACGCCTTCGGCGGTTTCGGTGTCGTAACCGAGGAATTCGCTGGCGCCGAGCTTTTCCTTGAGCTCGAACCAGACGGTCTCCGTCGCCTTGTCGCCGGAACCGGCCCAGTGCGAACGGGCTTCGGCCTTCTGGCGCTCCATCGCATCGGTGAAGCCGGAAATATCGACACCGATTTCGCGGGCGCGCAGCGCATCCTGCGTCAGGTCCAGCGGGAAACCATAGGTATCGTAGAGCTTGAAGGCGGTTTCGCCATCCAGCATGTCGCCCTTGTGCAGCGTCGAGGTGGCGTCGGAGAGCAGCGACAGACCGCGTTCCAGCGTCTTGCGGAAACGGGTTTCCTCAAGCTTCAGAGTCTCGGAAATCAGCGCCTCGGCACGGACCAGTTCCGGATAGGCGCGGCCCATCTGCTGCACCAGCGCCGGCAGCAGCTTGTAGATCAGCGGCTCGCGCGCGCCGAGAAGTTCGGCATGGCGCATGGCGCGGCGCATGATGCGGCGCAGAACATAACCGCGACCTTCGTTCGACGGCAGAACGCCATCGGCGATCAGGAAGGCGGACGAACGGAGATGGTCGGCGATGACGCGGTGGCTGGCGCGCTTTTCGCCTTCGGCCGGAACGCCGGTCGCTTCCACGGAAGCCGCGATCAGCGCGCGGAACAGGTCCGTATCGTAATTGTCGTGCTTGCCCTGCAACAGCGCCGAAATACGCTCAAGGCCCATGCCGGTATCGATCGACGGGCGCGGCAGGTCGATGCGCTCTTCCTTCGTCAACTGCTCATATTGCATGAAGACGAGGTTCCAGATTTCGATGAAACGGTCGCCATCTTCTTCCGGCGAGCCGGGCGGGCCGCCCCAGATATGATCGCCATGATCGTAGAAGATTTCAGAACAGGGACCGCAGGGGCCGGTATCGCCCATCGCCCAGAAATTGTCGCTAGTCGGAATGCGGATGATACGGTCGTCGGAGAAACCGGCAATCTTCTTCCAGAGATCAAACGCCTCGTCGTCAGTGTGGTAGACGGTGACCAGCAGACGATTGCGGTCGATGCCGAATTCCTTGGTGATCAGGTTCCAGGCATGGGTGATCGCTTCTTCCTTGAAGTAATCGCCGAAGGAGAAATTGCCGAGCATTTCGAAAAAGGTGTGGTGACGGGCGGTATAACCGACATTGTCGAGGTCGTTATGCTTGCCGCCGGCGCGCACGCATTTCTGCGCCGAAGCGGCCGTGGAATAGGGACGGCTTTCAAGACCGGTGAAGACGTTCTTGAACTGCACCATGCCGGCATTGGTGAACATCAGTGTCGGATCGTTGCGCGGCACCAGCGGGCTGGAGGGCACGATCTCGTGTCCGTTCTTCTTGAAGTAGTCGAGAAAGGTCGACCGAATTTCATTCACACCGCTCATGCCCACACACCGCTCACAGCTGGAGTCCATCACTTCCACCCCGAAGGATGGCTATATTGCAAAATCACTGGCTTTTATCGTCCGCACCCGGCCCTGTCCAGCCATGGAGGCGAAGCAAGACATATAGGCAAATAAAAAGGGCCACGCGAAGAAAAATCGCACGACCCTTTTTGATCTATACCAGTTCGGCAAAGTCTGCGGGCGGCAATGCCCGAGCCTTCACGGAAGGTGTCAGCCTTCGTCGGAGCCGTCGTCGCCTTCGCCGGCGTCCGGCCCGCCATTCTGCAGGAAGCGGTCGGCGATCAGGCCCGCATTCTGGCGCAGCGCCAGTTCGATTTCATTGGCCGTTTCCGGATTGTCGCGCAGGAATATCTTGGCGTTTTCACGCCCCTGCCCCAGACGCTGGCTGTTATAGGAGAACCATGCACCGGACTTCTCGACGATACCGGCCTTCACGCCGAGATCGACAAGCTCACCGGTCTTGGAAACGCCTTCGCCATACATGATGTCGAATTCCACCTGCTTGAAGGGCGGCGCCATCTTGTTCTTGACGACCTTGACACGCGTCTGGTTGCCGACAACCTCTTCGCGCTCCTTGACGGCGCCGATACGGCGGATGTCGAGACGAACGGACGCATAGAACTTCAGCGCGTTACCGCCCGTCGTCGTTTCCGGCGAACCGAACATGACGCCGATCTTCATGCGGATCTGGTTGATGAAGATCACCATGCACTTGGACTTGGAGATCGACGCGGTCAGCTTGCGCAACGCCTGGCTCATCAAACGCGCTTGAAGACCCGGCAGGCTGTCGCCCATTTCACCTTCGATTTCCGCCCGCGGCGTCAACGCCGCAACGGAGTCGACGACCAGCACGTCAACCGCGCCGGAACGCACCAGCGTATCGGTGATTTCCAGCGCCTGTTCGCCCGTGTCGGGCTGCGAGATCAAAAGGCCCTGCAAATCCACACCGAGCTTGCGGGCATAGACCGGATCGAGCGCATGTTCAGCATCCACGAAGGCGCAGATGCCGCCCTTCTTCTGGGCTTCGGCAATGGTCTGCAATGCCAGCGTCGTCTTGCCCGAGCTTTCCGGACCATAAATTTCAATGATGCGCCCCTTCGGCAGACCGCCGATGCCGAGCGCGATATCCAGGCTGAGCGAACCCGTCGAAACGGTCTCCACTTCAACCACGTTTTCATTGGAACCGAGCTTCATGATCGATCCCTTGCCGAACGACCGTTCGATCTGGGAGAGCGCCGCTTCCAGTGCCTTGCTTTTATCCACCGATTTATCCTCTACGAGACGCAAAGAATTTTGTGCCATCCGAACCACCTTTAGGTTATTGAAGCCGCACAGGCAATGAAGCAGTATGGAAACGGTATGTACTCTATTTGTTCTCATTTCGCAAGACTGAGCCAGCATATTGAAAACAAATAGCGATAAGTCGTTTGTTCTGCTTTCGTTTTTCCGTGCCCGGCCCATGGCCGCAAACCGGATGCGAGGTCAGGAAGACGTCAGTTTAGGCCGAATCGTCCGGTCTTTCCATCCGCCAAAGAGGGAAACGCAAGCGTGAAGAAAATACTCGTTCTGGGCGGCGCGCATATCGACAGGCGCGGCATGATCGAGACTGAGACGGCGCCCGGCGCGAGCAACCCCGGCTCCTGGATGGAAGAGGCCGGCGGCGGCGGTTTCAACGCCGCGCGCAATCTTTCCCGCCTCGGTTTTCAGGTCCGCATCATCGCCCCGCGCGGCGGCGACGTGACCGGCGAGGCGGTGGCGGAGGCCGCACGGCAGGCGGGCGTGGAAGACACACCCTTCACCTTCCTGGACCGCCGCACCCCAAGCTACACCGCCATTCTGGAGCGTGACGGCAATCTCGTCATCGCGCTTGCCGATATGGACCTCTATAAGCTCTTCACCCCGCGCCGCCTCAAGATACGCGCCGTGCGCGAGGCGATCACGGCGAGCGATATCCTGCTCTGCGACGCCAATCTGCCGGAAGACACGCTGACCGCACTCGGCCTCGTCGCCCGCGCCTGCGAGAAACCGCTGGCGGCCATCGCCATATCCCCCGCCAAGGCGGTGAAGCTTAAAGCGGCGCTCGGCGATATCGACATCCTCTTCATGAACGAGGCGGAAGCCCGCGCGCTGACCGGCGAGACGACGGCCAATGTTCGCGACTGGCCCGACATCCTGCGCAAGGCCGGGCTTGCCGGCGGCGTCGTTACCCGCGGCGCAAGCGAGGTGGTGGCCTTCAGCAGGACGGAAACGGCGATCCTCCACCCGCCCCTCATCCGCGAGGTGAAGGACGTGACCGGCGCGGGCGACGCCATGGCGTCGGGTTATCTCGCCGCCATCGCCGAGGGAAAGACGATTGCGGAAGCGTTGAGGCAAGGCGCGGCGGCGGCAGCCATCACCGTGCAATCGCCCTTCGCCACCTCCCAGGACCTATCAAAAGACAGTGTCGAAGCGATGTTGGGGCTTGTTCCCCAGGCTGAAATGCTGGCATGAACCCGCTTTTAAAAACTGGAACAGATGAAATGACCCGCCCTATCTCCCCGCTCCTGCCCATCGTCTATTCTCAGGAAGTCGCCGCCGCCAAGCAGCGCGGTGCGCCTATCGTGGCACTTGAATCGACCATCATCACCCACGGCATGCCCTATCCCGGCAATATCGAGATGGCGGAAAGCGTCGAACAGATCATCCGCGATCAGGGTGCGGTTCCGGCCACCATCGCAGTCATTCACGGCACCCTGCATATCGGCCTTGAGAAAGACCAGCTCGAAGCGCTTGCCCAGACCACTGACGCCATGAAGGTCTCGCGCGCCGATATCGCCTTTGCGATCGCCGAGCGCCGCACCGGCGCCACCACGGTGGCCGCCACCATGATCGCCGCCGCCCGCGCCGGCATCCGCGTTTTCGCCACCGGCGGCATCGGCGGCGTGCACAAGGGCGCGGAAGAGACCTTCGACATCTCCGCCGATCTGACCGAGCTTGCGAAGACCGGTGTGATCGTCGTCTGCGCCGGCGCCAAGGCCATTCTCGATATTCCGAAGACGCTCGAGGTTCTCGAAACCAATGGCGTGCCGGTCGTCACTTTCGGCTCGGAAGAATTCCCGGCTTTCTGGTCGCGCTCCTCCGGCCTGCCGAGCCCGCTCTCGCTCAACAGCCCGGCGGCAATCGCCAATTTCCAGACAACCCGCGAACAGCTGGGTATCGAGGGCGGTATGCTGGTGGCCAATCCCGTGCCGGAAGAGGACGAAATTCCGCGCGAGGAGATGGAAATCTACATCAACCGCGCCATCTCCCACGCCGAACGCGACGATATCACCGGCAAGGAAGTCACCCCCTACCTGCTCGGCGACATCTTCCGCCTGACGGATGGCCGCAGCCTGGAAACCAATATCGCGCTGGTGCGCAACAATGCGCAGCTGGCTGCGGAAATCGCGGTGGCGCTGAACTAACCGCCGGGTTTGGGATCATCCTCAAGTTTGCGGGTGACGGCAGGGTTCGAAAACCTCTCCTCCGTCATGCCGGACTAGATCCGGCATCCAGCCACGGCGTGTCTGCGCCGTGAAAGAGTCTTTCGTGATCAAGGACTTGATCACGCTGGACCCCGGATCTGGTCCGGGGTGGCAGATTGCGGATGATCAAGCTTTGCCAAACGCCTCGGCGCTGGGGACATCGTAAGCAACAAAAAGGCCCGGAGAGCCTGCGCTTTCCGGGCCTTTGTTTTTCATCAGAACCTAGTCACTTCTGGGCGACCGGCTTCACCAGCGGCGTCACGCGGCGGATGGTGACGCGGCGGTTCTGCTGTTCCGGGCCGAGCGTCTGGACCTTCAGATAACGCTCGCCATAACCTTGCGTCGCGAGGTTTTCCGGCGGAATGCCGTAAACATCGGTCAAGACGTTGGCGACGGAAGCGGCGCGCTCGTCGGAAAGAACGAGGTTGCTTTCATCCGAGCCGACGGCGTCGGTATGGCCTTCGATCAGGAAGGTTTCACCCGGGTTCTTGTCCAGCGCCTTGTTGATTGCATCCGCCACCTTGCGCAGCGAGCGCGCCTGCGCCATCGGAATTTCCGCGCTGCCGGTGGCGAAGGTAATCGTATCGAGGTCGATACGGCGCACCTTGTCGCGGATACGGGCCGAATAACGCACTTCATCCAGCGAATAAACACGCTCCACCGGCTCGACCGGCGGCTGTTCCAGGAAGCGGTAATAATCGCGGTCCGGATCGCTCGAGGTGTCGATGATGTAGTCCGTCACGGGAATGCGCAGGCGCATCGGCGGCAGGTCGAGGCCCGGATCGCGATAGACGTAATCGCGGTCGGGATCTTCCATCAGCTCCGGCGCATAGAACAGCACATATTCGCGGCCGCGATCGTCGATGCGCGAGCGCTGGATCACGTCGCCATAACGGTTGCGGATGGTCACCACCTGCGTTCCGTCACGGCGCTCCACGGTTTCGCGGACACGGCCGCCGGGCAGACGCTCGTAATAGGGCTCGCCGCCATCGCGGATGAAGCGCTGGTTGTCGTCGCCGCGCACCACGACGCGGTCGCCGAATTGCAGGATGATCGGCGCATCGCGGTCACGGTCACGCGGACGGCCTTCGCGCGGCTGCCATTCGCGCACGCCTTCCGGCCGCTCATATTGCGGGCGACGGTCGACACGCTCGCCCTGCTGCGAGGTAATAGCTTCCATCTTGACGGGCGGCGGCGGGGCCTTGCCTTCGGCGGCGCCGGCGCGCTGCGCTTCGGCGTCCGAGGTCGGAACCTTCACGTCACCCGCCTGTTCGCGTTCGCGACGGCGCTCTTCGCGGGTCTGGCGGTTGCCGGAACGTTCCACCTCCTTGTCGCTGTCGAGAACGGCGGCGCCCTTGTCGACCGGCAGAATGACGGTATCGGCGGTCTTGGACGGGTCCTTGGCGATGGCCTTGGCCTTGTCCAGCTCTTCCTTCGTCATCGGCGGCGCTTCCGTCTGCGGAACAGCAACCTGATTGGGAACGGGTTCGCCGGCCGGCGCCTGTCCCGTTGTCGTACCGCTCGGCGGCGGCGTCGGCGCGCCTGGCAGCGGGGCTGCGGGTTCGGTTCTGCCCTGACCCTCTACCGGCGGCTGTTCCGAAGGCTGACGGCCCGGTGCGGGGTTTGGCTGGGCTTCAGGTGCCGGCGGACGCGCGGGCGTCGGCGCTTCGGTCGGAACCGGTGCTTCCTTCGCAGCGGGCTCGGGGGCGGCCGGCTTTTTCTCCGGAACGGCTTTTTCGGCCGGTTCGGCTTTCTGTTCCGGGGCCTTTTCCTCTACCGGTGGCTTTTTGGCGGGTGCCGGTTCGCGGGGCTTGGCCGGCTCGCCGGCATTTTCAGGGCGTGCTGCGGGCTCCTGTTCGGCAGCGGGTTCCTTCGCGCGCTCCTTGCGGGGACGCTCGGGACGCTGCTCGCCCTCACCTGCGGGCTGCTCGGCCCGTTCCGGCTTGCGCGGACGTTCCTTCGGCTGCTCTTCGGCAGGTGCGGCTTCGGGCGCGGCCTCGCGCTGGCGTGCGGGGCGCTGTTCGCCCTCGCCCTGCGGCTCCTGTGCGCGTTCGGGTTTGCGGGGACGCTCCTGCGGCTGCTCGGCCGGCGCAGGCTCCGGGCGAGCCTCACGCTGCTGCGGTTCCCGCTGGGGTTCGGGCTGCGGTTCCCGCTGCGGCTCAGGGCGCGGTTCGGCAGGCGCGGCTTCGCGCTTGGGCTCCGGTTCACGCTGCGGCTCCGGCGCACGCTCCTGTCGTTGCGGCTCGGCCTGCGGCTGCGCCTCTTCGGCCTGCTTGCGACGCTTGCGCAGTTCCTCTTCCGGGTTCGGCTCTTCCGGCTGTGCCTGCGCCAAAATCACCCGGCCGGTCGCAGCATCGCCGGGAAGCGCCTGCGACACGGGCGTCTGCGCCCGCGCAGCACCGGCAAAACCGGCCGCGGCCGGCTCCACAGCAATCGCCAGCGACATGAGGGGGAAAACCACCCCCGTCAGCAATGTGTTCTTCTTCAGCATCGGTGTTTCCTCATCTGCCATTATTGGTCGCCAGTCTTGCGACATCGTGATTCCGGCTGCGCGTGCAGGCGCTGGTCAACGCCTCGCACAGGCTTCGGTTCCCATGATGGACAAAGCCTTCTGTACCGGAAATGAACAGATCAAGGCGTTTTCGTGGAAGCTCTGCGGCACAATCGCGGTCACTAATATTGCAGTTGCATTTTTTGACCAACCGGATGAATAATCGCATCCGCGCTGAAGGCTACAGGCGGTATCATCCGCTGCGCCCTGCGCCCATGGCGTCCGCACTGAAAACAACAACAGACCGCGGATGAACGACCAAAAGAGAGGATCGAAATGCCTATTTCCACCCGTCTGCTCGCAGCCGTATCGATTGCCGCCATCTCGCTGTTTTCCGGCGCAGCCCTCGCGCAGGACAAGATCGTCATCGGCACCGAAGGCGCCTATCCGCCCTTCAACAATCTCGAAGCCGACGGCACGCTGACCGGCTTCGACATCGACATCGCCAAGGCGCTGTGCGAACAAATGAAGGCCGAGTGCACCTTCGTTACCAATGACTGGGACGGCATCATTCCCGCCCTTCAGGCCAAGAAGTTTGACGCCATCATCGCGTCCATGTCGATCACGCCCGAGCGTCTCGAGAAGGTCGACTTCTCCAAGAAATATTACAACACCCCGCCGGCCATCGCCGTGCCGAAGGATTCGCCGATCAAGTCCGTCGACGATCTGAAGGGCAAGTCGCTCGGCGCGCAGGGTTCCACCACCCATTCCAACTATGCCGAAAAGCATTTCCCGGATGCCGACGTGAAGATGTATCCGACCGCCGACGAATATAAGCTCGACATCGCCAATGGCCGTATCGACGCCGTCATCGACGATATCGTCGTTCTGTCGGAATGGCTGAAGACGGATGCTGGCGCCTGCTGCAAGATCCTGACGCCGCTTCCGGTCGATGTCGAGATCAACGGCAATGGCGCGGGCGTCGCCGTCCGCAAGGGTGACACGGCGCTTGCCGACAAGTTCACCGCCGCCATCGCCGGCATTCGCGCCAGCGGCAAGTATCAGGAGATCAACAAAAAATACTTCGATTTCGACGTTTACGGCGAGTAAGCCCGTTCGATCTGTTGAAATCTCGTGGCGGAAGGCTTGCCCTTCCGCCATTTTTGTTTGAAAACGTCACGATAACAATCACGGCGGCTTAAGACCGCAGGGGAAAATTGGCATGAGCGGAGCATTTTCCGCCATAGGTGCGTTCTGGACCTATGTCTCGACACTTCTCGATCCCTTTTGCGGGCCGGTCGGTCTCTTCTCGCTTTTCGGAAACGGCACCCTGGTCGCCTGCGGCGATGCGGGCTGGGGCGATGAAATCGCCTTCGGCGTCAAGGTCACCATCTCGCTGGCGCTTGCCACCCTGCCCGTCGGGCTGCTGATCGGTTTCCTCATCGCGCTCGCCGCACAATCGGAAGAAAAATCGCTGCGGCTGGCCACCGGCATCTACACCACCATCTTCCGCGGCCTGCCGGAACTGCTGACGCTCTTCATCGTCTATTACGGCATTCAGATGCTGCTGCAATCGGTGGCCGGTTATGTCGGCATCACCGGTCCGGTCGAGATCAACGCATTCGTGGCGGGCATGGTGGCGCTGTCCGTGGTGTTTTCGTCCTATGCGTCCGAAGTGCTGCTCTCCGCCTTCAAGGCCATACCGAAGGGGCAATATGAGGCCGGCGCGGCACTGGGGCTTTCGCGGGGCCGCACCATGGTGCTCATCATCATTCCGCAGCTGGTCAGGATCGCCCTTCCCGGCATGACCAATCTCTGGGTCATCCTGCTCAAAGACACGTCCTACGTCTCGATCATCGGCCTTGCCGATATCGTTCGCCAGACCGGCATCGCCGCCCGCGTCAGCAAGGAAGCCTTCTTCTTCTACAGCATCGCCTGCCTGCTCTACCTCATCCTCGCGCTGCTTTCGTCCATCGGCATCGGCTTCATCGATCGCTGGTCGCGCAAATCGGAGGTGAGCCGATGAGCCATATTCAGGAACTCATTCCACCCCGCCCCGCCCCGGCCGTTGCGGACAAGCCGCTCAATATTTCGCGCATCGTCGGCATCGCCGTCATCACGCTCTGGCTGCTGCTCGCCGCTGCGCTGATCTTCGCCATGATCGAAGGCTGGGACTGGGACAAATTCCAGCGTTACGGGCCGCGCTATATCGACGGTCTCATCACCACCATCACCCTCGTCGGCAGTTCGATCATTCTCGGCGCCATTCTTTCCGTGCCGATCGCCTTCGGCCGCATGTCGGAAAACCGCATCGTCGGCGCGCTGGCCTATGCCTATGTCTACGTCTTCCGCAGCACGCCGCTTCTGGCGCAGCTTTTCCTGATCTATTACGGCCTCGGCAGTTTCCGCCAGGGGCTGGAAACCGTCGGCCTGTGGTGGTTCTTCCGCGAGGCCTGGTATTGCGGCCTGTTGTCGCTCACCCTCAACACTGCCGCCTATCAGGCCGAAATCCTGCGCGGCGCGATCCGCAGCGTGCCGCGCGGCCAGCATGAGGGCGCCGCCTCGCTCGGCCTGTCGAAACTCGTCACCTTCCGCAAGATCATCCTGCCCCAGGCGCTCATCGTGGCGCTGCGTCCCTATGGCAACGAAATCATCCTGATGATCAAGGGTTCGGCGGTGGTCTCCATCGTCACGGTCTTCGACCTGATGGGCCAGACCCGCTACGCCTTTTCCCGCACCTTCGACTATCAGGCCTATCTCTGGGCCGCGATCTTCTACCTGACGATCGTCGAAACGCTGCGGCATGTCTGGGCATGGCTGGAAGCCCGCCTGACCCACCATCTCAAGCGCTAGTCGCAACGTTGGCAGCACTCATCAATGAAGGCTGCCAACATTTTGAAAAATATAAATATTTTGTGACAACCCATGTCTTTGGCAAGCTTGGATTAACCATGACGTGTTCCCATATTCGATACAGCGGTAACGCTGTGATCGGCAATCATGGAAACGGGAACCGCCGTCATGAACAAGGACATGGAAATGATGCTGAGAGGCTACGGCCTCACCACCGCCCAGATATTTTATCGCCTGCCGGATCATCCGCTGGTTCTCCAGACCTATGTCTGGCAGGACTATGATCTTGCCCCGGATTTCCCTGAGATGCATGGCTTCCTCAAATTCTGGAAGGAAAAGCTCGACGGACCGCTGCATTCCGTCCGCTACGTGCACCGGCAGGTAATCTCGGCGCAGGAATGGCGCGCGCTCAAGGGGGAGTTCATCATCCACTGAGCCATCGCGCCACATAAACATTGCGCCCGTCCCCGATGCGGCTTACAGCAAACCTCAACTGAAGATGCTGACGGATAAGGCACGATGACCAAGAACCAGAAAATCGACGAAGAGGCGCTTGCCGAGGCCTATAACCGCGCGCTCGCGCTTGAAAAAGCCGGCGATGTGGACGCGGCGGTGAAGGCCTATGAAGAGGTTCTGGCCATCGATCCGGACGATCACGGCGGAGCGGCCGTTCGCATCGCCGCCATGGGCCGGGGCGAAACCCCGCCGAAGGCGCCCGACGCCTATGTCGAAACCCTGTTCGACCAGCATGCCGAAGCTTTCGAGGATATTCTTGTCGAACAGCTCGGTTACGCCGTACCGATGATGGTGCGCCAGCGGTTGCAGACGCTGAACCTCGGCCCCTTCAAGCGCCTGCTCGATCTCGGCTGCGGCACCGGCCTCACCGGCGAGGCGCTGCGCGACATGGCCGACGATATTACCGGCATCGACATTTCCGAAAACATGGTCGAAATCGCCCATGAGAAGGACCTCTACGAGACGCTCTACGTCGCCGAAGCCGAGGATTTTCTCGAGGATAATGACGACGAGCCTTTCGACATCATCACCGCCACCGATGTGCTGCCCTATCTCGGCGCGCTGGAGCCGCTGTTTTTCGGCGCCGCCGAAAACCTCAATGCCGGCGGCCTGCTGATCTTCTCGTCGGAAACCCTGCCCGAAGAAACCCTGGCCGGACGTCCCTATATGGTCGGCCCGCATCAGCGTTTCGCCCATGCGGAAACCTATGTCCGCGAAAGACTGGCCGCGACCGGTTTCGAGGTTCTCGAGGTGACCGACATCAACGTGCGCATGCAGGACGGCAATCCGACGCCCGGCCATCTGGTGATTGCCAAGCTCAAGGGCTGATGCCGCTTCGGCATTGTCGCAGACGTTGCCGCAGATTTCTTCTCCCCGCCGGGGAGAAGGTGGCCCAAAGGGTCGGATGAGGGGGCAAGCTCTCGGTCTATCTCTACCGTAGCCCCCTCATCCCGCTGCCGCGGACTTCTCCCCGGCGGGGAAAAGAAACAAGCGGGACATGCTCGCCCTACGTTT
Source organism: Agrobacterium leguminum (assembly GCF_015704895.1). GTDB lineage: Bacteria > Pseudomonadota > Alphaproteobacteria > Rhizobiales > Rhizobiaceae > Agrobacterium > Agrobacterium leguminum. The sequence goes on from NZ_JADQWB010000005.1 coordinate 134,127, forward strand.
AAGGAACATTGCTGAATCAACCTCTCAGCAACACCCGCCAGCGGGTTGAAGAGACTCACCTTTCCGGCCCGCTCAGCTCGCCTTCGGCCGCCAGACGATATCCGCCACGTTGAGTTTCTTCGGCACGATCTTCAGATCGTAGAACTCATCCGCAAGCGCCTGCTGATAGGCGATGGCCTCATCCGGAACCAGCGAAACCCGCCCGAGATCGGCGCCCGGCCGCGTCAGCGAGACCTTGGTGACATCCTCGGGAACGCCGGTGATCGACGCCAGCGACTTTGCCGTTGCATCGATATTGGCCTGCGCCTTCGCACCCACATTCGCCAGTTCCTTGAGGATCAGCGGTACTAGATCGGGATTGGTCTCCACGAAATCGCCATTGGCAAGGAAATAGCTCCACGGATCGACGATGCCTTCGGTGGTCGAGAGAACCCGCGTCGTCGGCTCTTTTTCCGCCACGGCGAAATAAGGATCCCAGATCGACCAGGCATCGATGCTGCCGCTGCGGAAGGCGGCGGCCGCATCCGGCGGGGCAAGATCGACCGGCGTAATGTCGTTCAAGGTCAAACCAGCCTTTCGCAACGCCTTGACGGTGACATTATGGGCGCTGGAGCCGCGCTTGAAGGCGACCTTCCTGCCTTTCAGGTCTTCCAGCGTCTTCAGCGGCGAATCCTTCTGCACAAGGATGGCCGATCCGCCGGCCGCCGCTTTGTAAGTGCCCACATAACGCAGATTGCCACCCGCAGCCTGCGCGAAAAGCGGTGGCACATCGCCGGTCGGGCCGATATCCAGCGCACCAGCACCCAGCGCTTCGAGAAGCGGCGGCCCGGAGGAGAATTCCGACCATTTGACCTCGATGCCGCGATCCTTCAGCAACGCTTCGAGCGCGCCCTGGCTTTTCGCGAGCGCTATCACGCCATTCTTCTGCCAGCCAATCCGCAATGTGGCGGTTGCGGCACTTGCCCGCCGGATATGCGGCAGAAACACCGCCCCGGTCGCACCTGCAATCAGTCCCAATGTTCCGCGTCGTGTAAGCATATGGATATCCCTCGCTATTCCATCCTTCGACAGCAAAAGCGTAGATATTCGAGAGATTTTATCAAAATCGCAGTTTGCGCAGAGACAGCGCCGGGAGAATTGAATGTGCGAATTTGCCACGATGGGCGGAATAGAATTGTCGTGCCCAGGCGGCGGCTACCGGATGGACCTTCCGGCTGGGTCAGCCCTTGGCCGGCCAGATCGACGGGAAAAACAGCCCGCAAATAAAAATGCCCTCCCCGGCAACCGGAAAGGGCATTGGTCGAAAAACTGACCGGCGGCGGATCACTCCTCGCCGGATTTCGGATTGTCCAGCAGCATGTAGTCGAGCGGCAGCTCGGTCGTATATTTGATCTGCTCCATCGCGAAGGCGGAGGACACGTCGCGAATTTCGATCTTGGCGATCATGCGCTTGTAGAAGGCGTCATAGGCCGCAATATCGGGCACGACGACGCGCAGCAGATAATCGACATCGCCGCTCATGCGGTAAAATTCGACGACTTCCGGAAACTCGGAAACCACCTCGGAGAAACGCTTCAGCCATTCGATGGAATGGGAGGCGGTGCGGATGGAGACGAAAACCGTGACCTTGGTGTTGACCTTGACCGGATCGAGCAGCGCCACGCGCCGGCGAATAACGCCGTCTTCCTCCATCTTCTGGATACGCCGCCAACAGGGCGTCGTGGAAAGGCCGACCTTTTTCGCCAGATCGGCAACGGCCAGCGTGGAATCCTCTTGCAGAATGCGCAAAATCTTACGGTCTAGGCGATCCAATGCGTCTATCCTCCTGAATTAATTTCCTTTCAATACACTAATTTTTGCAGAAAAACAGAAAATTGTTTCACTAAAGTCGCATTTCCACATGTTGTCGCAGAACCGGCAGCAGTTCCTCCGCGAACCATGGGTTCTTTTTCAGCCAGCCGGTATTGCGCCAGCTTGGATGCGGCAGGGGAAAAATGCCGGGGCCGGAATTGGCATGGAGAAAGCCGCGCCAGTCCTGCACCGTTTCCGTCATCGTCTTGCGCCGCCTTTCACCCAGGTGAAAAGCCTGTGCATATTGGCCGATGGCGAGGATCAGCTCCACCTGCGGCATCGCCATTATTACCCGCTCACGCCATTGCGGCGCGCATTCGCGCCGAGGCGGCAGGTCGCTGCCCTTGTCGTCATAACCGGGAAAACAGAAACCCATGGGCACGATGGCGAAACGATCCGGATCGTAGAATGTTTGTCGGTCGACGTTCAGCCATTGCCGCAGCCGGTCGCCCGAGGCATCGTTGAACGGCAGCCCCGTTTCATGCACGCGAAGCCCCGGGGCCTGCCCGGCAATCAGGATGCGCGCCTTGGTCGACATGACGACCACCGGCCGGGGTTCGTGCGGCAGGCGATCGGCCATTCCCCTGAGCGGCTTGTCGCGACAGAGACGACAGCCGGCGATTTCGCCGCGCAACCCGTCCAGCCCGTCATCATGCACCGGCGCTAACTCAACCATGATCCCACCCCAGAAGATGACGGACAATGGTGAGGAAACCCGCAGCCGGCGTTTCCAGATCCGCGGCACGGTGTTCCCGCCGCCATTGCGACGGTTTCTCGAATTCTCCCGCCCAGATGCCCAGTGCCTGCCTGCGCGCCGCCGCCTGCTCGCTGGAGAACTGGAAATAACCGGATGCGACGGCAAAACCCGCCGACACCATTTCCGATGAGACATCCCTGCCGCCGGCGGAACAATAAACCAGCAGCCGCCCGTAACGGTCTCTGGAACTGCCGGAACAGGAGAACTCCTCAGCCCCGGCCAGCCTTTGCAGAACACGACGCGCTTCCTCGCCGCACGGCCAGCTTTCGCTGCCGCGCAGACATGTCTGCGCAAGCTCCGGCGCATCGATGCCAAGCAGCCGGAAACGTTCCTCACCCTTCGACAGCGTATCGCCATCGATCACGAAGAAGCGGCCGCTATAGGTTTCGCTGTTGATCTGGTCGAGCTTGGCCGCGATCAGAATACCGAGAAAAACCGTGGCGAGAAAAAGCCCGCCATCGCGAAATGCCGAAAACCGCCTGCCCTTGCCTCCATTTCGTCTCATGTAACAACAAACCCTTGTCAGAAATGGCAAACAAATCCTTTCACGGCAGCATCTTCTTAAGATTTTGCGCGTAGTCTGCAAGGGTTCATGTCACCCTGCGTTGTAACAATGAGTAAAAGCGTCAGCACGTCCACCGACAAGATCATCGTCGACCGGTCGAAAAAGCACCGCAACAAGGCGGTCTTCGACACGGTGAAGACGACGCGTGAACGCCTGCAGCAGGGGGCCGGCGCAAGCGACGCCTATGAACGCGAAATGCTGACCATGCACATTGCCGAAACCCTGCAGGGCGCGATGATCATGCCGCTTTTCATCCTGCTCGCCTCCATCATCGGCCTTTATATCACCCGCGACATCAGCCTGATCATCTGGTCGCTGATTGCGCTGAGCTTCCACGCCTTTTCCCTGCTCTTGGCCAAGCGGGCGGCAAAACAGGAAATCACGGCCGACAATCTTCAGCACTGGAAAAGTCTCTTCCTCGGCATGCAGATCCTCATCGGCTGCGCCTGGGCAATGTTTGCGCTGGCCGAACCGGTGCGCAACGACCCGACGCTCGTGCTTTTCTTCAAGGGCTCGACGCTGCTGATCGCGCTTTCGCTCACCGCCATGGCCAATTTCATGCTGCGGCGCGCGACCTTCATGACCTTTTTGCCGGTGCTGGCGGCTCTCTGCATGACCTCGGCCATTTCGCGCAATCCTTTCGATGTCGGTCTCGCGCTGATGTTCGGCATGGCCATCCTCTTCTGTCATCGCATCACCAGCCGCCTTTACCAGACCAGCATCAAGCTCCTCTCCTCGCAGACGGAAAAGGACGACCTGATCGCCGAACTCGAAGTCGCGAACTCGGTTTCGGACGAGGCGCGGCGCCGCGCGGAAGAAGCCAATCTGGCGAAATCACGCTTTCTCGCCTCCATGTCGCACGAGCTCAGAACGCCACTCAACGCCATTCTCGGTTTCTCCGAGGTCATGTCATCAGAGGTGCTCGGCCCGCTCAACAATCCGCTCTACAAGGAATATTCCGGCGATATCCATCGCTCCGGCCAGCATCTGCTTGATCTCATCAACGAAATCCTCGACCTGTCGCGCATCGAGGCCGGCCGCTACGACCTGAACGAAGAAGCGATCTCGATGCTGGAAATCGCCGAGGACTGCATCGGCATGATCCAGCTTCGCGCCCGCGCCAAGAACATCAAAATCTCCCAGCAGTTCGAAAACAGCCTGCCGCAGGTCTGGGCCGATGAGAAATCCATCCGCCAGGTCATCCTCAACCTGCTGTCCAACGCCGTGAAATTCACGCCGCAGGGCGGCGAAATCCTCGTGAAAGCCGGCTGGACGGCAGGCGGCGGCCAATATGTCTCGATCAGGGATAACGGTCCCGGCATTCCGGAAGATGAAATTCCCGTGGTGCTGTCCGCCTTCGGTCAGGGATCGATCGCGATCAAGAGCGCCGAACAGGGAACCGGCCTTGGCCTGCCCATCGTTCAGGCCATTCTCGCCAAGCATGACGGCCAGTTTATCCTGAAATCGAAATTGCGCGAGGGCACCGAAGGCATCGCCATCCTGCCAGCCAAACGCGTGCTGCAAAGCCTGCCGGCCGTGGAAGAAACCCACGCCATCCAGCCGCGCCGCCGGTCCTTCGCTTAGGGCATTTCCAGGAAAAGTGGCCCCCGGTTTTCCGTCCGGAAATGCCTTGAGGCTAACAACTTCAGAAGAACAGCGTCGTTACCAGCGAATACAGCACGAAAAATCCGTTCGCCATCAACAGGCAGAAGACGGCGAAAGAGCCGAGGTCCTTGGCGTGCCGCCCGACCGAGGAGATTTCCGGTGAAATGCGATCCACCAACTCTTCGATGGCGGTATTGAGCGCTTCCACCGAAAACAGCAACAGCATCAGCACCGTAAAGACGAGAAGATGGGCAAAGGGTGCGCTGACGAGCAGAAGCAGGGCAAGCCCGACGCCGAAGGCGAGAACCTCATGCCGGAACGCCGCTTCCTGCCACAGCCGTCCAAGCCCCTGCACGGAATAGCGCGCGGCGGCAAAAAGATGCCGCCAGCCTGTTTCCTTGCGGAAGGCGGGTTCCGGTTGCTTCTTTTGCGGCGTCACGTCCATCTTCGGCCTCAATGGTCGGTGCGGGAGCTGATGCGGGTGTCCACACCCGCCGCTTCGAATGTCGCCATGCCGGAATGGCAGGCAGCGGCGGCCTTGACGATGCCGGCGGCAAGCGCTGCCCCCGTGCCTTCGCCGAGACGCATGCCAAGCGCCAGAAGCGGCGTCTTGCCGAGCTTTTCGATGGCGGCCAGATGGCCCGGCTCACCCGAGACATGGCCGATCAGGCAATGGTCGAGCGCCGCAGGATTGGCAGCCTTGAGGAGAGCGGCGGCAGCCGTCGCCACATAACCGTCGATCAGCACGGGAATGCGCTGCACACGGGCGGCAAGGATGGCGCCGGCAATCGCTGCGATTTCGCGTCCGCCGAGACGGCGCATGATCTCCAGCGGATCGGACAGATGATCCTTGTGGAACTCCACCGCAGCCTTCACCGCCGCGATCTTGCGGGCCATGACCTCCCCTTCCGAGCCGGTGCCCGGACCGGTCCATTCTTCCGCCGTGCCGCCATAAAGCGCGAGATTGATCGCCGCCGCGATCGTGGTGTTGCCGATGCCCATTTCGCCGACGCAGAGAAGATCGGTGCCGCCGGCAATCGCCTCCATGCCGAAGGCCATGGTGGCGGCGCAGTCGCGCTCAGAAAGCGCCGGCTCGCAGGTGATGTCGCCGGTCGGGTAATCGAGCGCCAGATCGAAGATCTTCAGGCCAAGATCGTTTGCAACGCAGATCTGGTTGATCGCCGCACCGCCTGCCGCGAAATTTTCCACCATCTGCTGGGTCACGGATGTCGGATAGGGCGTAACGCCGTGCCGGGTGACGCCATGATTGCCGGCGAAGATCGCCACCAGCGGGCGGGTGACGGCCGGAGAACGGCCGGACCAGGCAGCCAGCCACATGGCGATTTCTTCGAGACGTCCGAGCGAACCGGCGGGCTTGGTCAGCTGCGCATTGCGCTCCTTGGCGGCCACAAGCGCGTGCGTATCCGGGCCGGGAAGCTCGCGCAGCAGCGCGCGGAAATCGTCGAAGGGCAATCCGCTCATGCTCATGATATCTGTCTCTCTCGTCGTCGGGTTGGCTGTCGCATCGGCTCATGCGTCCGGAACTTGTGTTTTCCGGCAAATCGGTCTTTGTTGCGCCTCTCATAATCGCGGATGCGCCGCGGAACAACCGGAAATGCAGCGACTGCAACGGAGAGAGCATGAAGGCCGGGGATTTTATAACAGATGTCATGCATTCCCTCGCCTTTCTGAGCCGCCTGCCCGTTCCCTCGCGGTTTTTCGATGATGCCGACGGCGTGTCGATGCGCCGCACCGCCCGCGCCTTTCCCGCCGCCGGCCTGCTGATCGCCCTGCCCGCCGCTTTCCTTATTGTGGTTTTCGCAGCCTTAGACGCCTCTCCGCAGCTCACCGGCTGGCTCGCCATCGGCCTGATCGTGCTCATCACGGGGGCTCTGCACGAAGACGGCCTGGCCGACATGGCCGACGGTTTCGGCAGCGGCAAGGAGAAGGCCCGCATGCTTGAGATCATGAAGGACAGCCGCATCGGCAGCTATGGCACGATTGCCATGATCCTGTCCTTTGCGCTTCGCGCCACCGCACTCGCCTCGCTCATTGAGACGCTGCCGGCAAAGACCGCCGCCGCCACCCTGATCGCCGCGCTTGTCCTGAGCCGCGCCCTGATGGTGTGGCACTGGCAGTCCCTGCCCGCCGCCAAAACCTCCGGCATCGCCGCCGGCGCCGGTCAGCCGGGCACAAGCGAGCGCAACATCGCGCTGGTGATCGGGCTACTGCTTTTCACACTCTTCACGCTGCACGCGCTGCCGCTTCTGTCGATTGCCCTCGTGCTGGCGGCAGCCTTTCTGGCAGCCGTCCTTTTCGGCAGGCTCTGCGACAGGAAGATCGGCGGCCATACCGGCGACACCATCGGTGCGTGCCAGCAGATCACGGAGATCGTGATTCTCATCGCCCTTGCCCTTGCGGCGTGACGGCCTGATATAAATCATCATGGAAACACCCTGCATCCATATCTGCCGCCTCGACGCAACCAGCAGCCTCTGCATCGGCTGCGGGCGGACGCTGGATGAAATCGGCGGCTGGGCGGGGTATAGCGACGAGAAGCGCCGCGAAATCATGCGGTTGCTGCCGCAAAGACTGGCAAACCTGCCCGAGACCGCCAAGGAGACGCATACCGCATGAACAGGCTGACCATCGTTCTCCTCCTGCTGGCCGTCGGCCTTGGCCTGCTTCTCATCAATCACGACGGCGGCCGAACGCTCGGCATCGATAACGATCAATTCGCCCACGTGCTTTATCTTCTGCCCATTGCGGGCCTATTATCGGCCGGCATTCTGGCGGGAAGACGCGGCAGCCTCAGTACCGTCATCCGCCAGCTCGCCGTCTGGCTCGTCATCATTCTCGGCCTCGTCTCGCTCTATCTCTATCGCTACGACCTGCAATCCTTCGGCGACCGGCTGCTGGGCGGCCTGATGCCCGGCCGCGCCGTGGTGGTGACGACGGCTGGCGGCGAACAGGAAATCGTCCTGCATAAATCGATGAGCGGCCATTTCGAGGCGAATGTCGGCGTCGAGGGCAAGACGATCCACATGCTGGTCGATACCGGTGCAAGCTCGGTGGTGCTCGCCAATGCGGATGCGACCGCAATCGGCATCGACACCACAAATCTCCGCTATACCGTACCGGTGATGACCGCGAATGGCCGCACGGCGGCAGCCCCCGTCACCCTGTCGGAAATCAGCATTGGCCCGATCATGCGACGCAACATCTCCGCCCTCGTCGCGCAGGATGGCCAATTGGGCCAGAGCCTGCTCGGCATGAGCTTCCTGTCGACGCTCGGTTCGCTGCAGATGCAGACCGATGAATTACGATTGCGGGATCGATAAACCTCAGCCTGTTGCGATTCACTTTCCGGGTTCACACGAGCTGTCGGCCCCGGAAAGGAAATACCCCATTGCGACAGCAATCGGGATATTCTTTTCGCGCATAGGGATAACGGCAGGCCATTGCCCCTTGATTCCTTCCCATTTGATAATTTATGTTGGTTCCGTTCTCAGGGCGGGGTGCAACTCCCCACCGGCGGTATCGGGATTTTTCCCGGAGCCCGCGAGCGCTTCCGGTCTCCAAAGCCGGAAGGTCAGCAGATCCGGTGAGAGGCCGGAGCCGACGGTATAGTCCGGATGGAAGAGGACAAGGCATAGGACGCCCGCGCGTGAGCGGGCTTCGCATTGCATTGTTCGCCCAAGGGATATTTGGCGCTTCTTGAAGCGCGAAAATGCCGCCAAACGGCATAACCCTTGAAAGGCTTGAAAGAAAATGACCATTGCTAAAATTGAAGACGCCATCGAAGCCATTTCCCGTGGTGAGATGGTGATTGTGGTTGACGACGAAGACCGCGAAAATGAAGGCGATATCATCGCCGCCTCCGACAGCATCACCCCACAGCAGATCGCCTTCATGATGAACCATGCGCGCGGGCTGATCTGCGTCGCCATGCCGGGCGAGCGTCTCGATGCGCTCGACATTCCGCTGATGGTGTCGCGCAACACCGAATCCCTCAAGACGGCCTTCACCGTCTCGGTGGACTATATTCCGGGCACGACCACCGGCATTTCCGCCGCCGACCGCGCAAAGACCGTGCGCGCGCTGGTATCGGAAGAATCGCGCCCGGAAGATTTCGCCCGCCCCGGCCACATCTTCCCGCTGCGCGCCAACCCGCAGGGCGTTCTCGGCCGCACCGGCCACACCGAAGCGGCCGTGGACCTTTGCCGCCTCGCCGGAAAATTCCCATGCGGCACCATCTGCGAAGTCGCCAATGACGACGGCACCATGGCCCGCCTGCCCCAGCTCGAAGTCTTCGCCGAACGTCACGGCCTGCTGGTCGTGACGATCAAGGACCTCGTTTCTTATCTAAAGGGCGAGGTTATTGAGGAAGTATCGCAGAAGCAGGTTGCCTGATCCGCACGTGCCTGCGTTGTGAATACGAAAACGCCCGGCAGGAGCCGGGCGTGAAATTCTTGATTGAGGCGCTAAAACCTCTCTCCTGCGTCATCCTCGGGCTTGACCCGAGGATCCACAACCCAGCCGCCCATGGATCCTCGGGTCAAGCCCGAGGATGACGTGCAGTGTGGTGAACCGCCGATTGAAGCGGTCGTCTATGTCTATTGGACAAAGAACCTCAGCACTTCCGCACCAAACCCTACCAGCAGCAGAAACCGCCATCCACCAGCAGGTCCACGCCCGTCACGAAGCTCGCCGCATCGGAGAGCAGGAAGATCGCCGGGCCGACCATTTCATCCACACCGGCCATGCGCTGCATCGGCGTCTGCTCTTCGAACAGCTTCGTCTGGTGCACCATTTCCGGCCGCGTATTCATCGGCGTCGCCGTGTAACCTGGCGAGATGGTGTTGACGCGGATGCCACGCCCCACCCACTCCATCGCCATGGATTTCGACATGTGGATGACACCCGCCTTCGAGGCATTGTAGTGGCACTGCATCAGCCCGCGATTGACGATGACACCGGACATGGAGGCGATGTTGACGATTGCACCGCGCCCGTTCTTCAGCATGGCGTTGGCTTCCGCCTGGCAGGAGAGGAAAACGCCCTTCAGGTTGATGTCCATCATCGTCTGGAACTGGCTTTCCTCCATCTCCTCCGCCGGATTGGCATTGGCGATGCCGGCGGCATTGACGGCGAGCGACAGCGCCCCCAGTTCGGCCTCAGTGCGGGCGACCGCATCGGTCAGCGCCTCTTTGCTGGTGACGTCAGCTGCGATCTGGATCGATTTGCGGCCGGCCTTGGCGATGAAATCGGCCGTCTGCGCCAGACCGTCATCGGTGCGGCGGTCAAGCAGCGCGACATCGGCGCCCGACTGGGCAAGCCCCATGGCGATCCGCTGGCCGATGCCGGAACCGGCGCCGGTGACAAGCGCCACCTGGCCGGAAAGATCGAACAGTTTCGGCGCGTTGAGCGTGATGGTGGACATCTCTGTTTCCTTCTTCAGATGGTTGCCAGTTCCATGACCGAGACGTCGTTTGCTTCGTCGCGGTTGAGGATGCCGGCCTGTTTTCCCTGCGCAAGCACGAGGATGCGGTTCGAAACGCCCAGCACCTCCTCCAGATCGGAGCTGACGACAATGACGGCGACGCCGTCTTTCGCCAGACCGACGATAATATCGTAAATGCCCGCCCTCGCGCCGACATCGATGCCGCGGGTCGGCTCGTCCAGCACCACAACGCGCGGATTGCGGGCAAGCCATTTGGCAATCACCACCTTCTGCTGGTTGCCGCCGGAAAGATCGGATGCCGGCTGTTCGCTGCGGCCTTTGACGCCGAATTTGGCGATCGCTTCCCTGGTAAAGGCGCGCTTGATGCGCGGCGTGATCCAGCCGGTACCGACGCGGTCGAGATTGGCATAGATCAGGTTTTCACCGATCTCGTGCTCGACCACCAGCCCCTGCAATTTGCGGTCTTCCGGCACCATGACGATGCCCTTGGCAATCGCATCCGCCGGGCTTTTCAGCGTCAGCACCTTGCCATCCAGCAACACCTCACCCGCACTCGTCGGATCGGCGCCGGAAATGGCCCGCACCAGTTCGGTGCGTCCCGCACCGATCAGACCGGCAATGCCGAGAATTTCACCGGCGCGGACGCCGAAGCTGATGTCGCGGAAAGCATTGTTCACGCCCGTCAGCCCTTGCACTTCCAGCACCATCTTGTCCTGCGGCTCCGGCAGTGTCGGAAACAGGCGCTCCAGCGAGCGGCCGACCATGCTTTCGACAATGGTGCGCACCGGCGTCGCGCTATCGGCGAATTCATGCACCCGCTCGCCATCGCGCAATACGACGATGCGGTCGGTGATCTGTTTGATCTCTTCCATGCGGTGGGAAATATAGATGATGCCCACGCCCTCGGCGCGCAGCTTGCGCACCTGCTCGAACAGCGCCTGCGTTTCCGCGCCGCCAAGTGCCGCCGTCGGCTCGTCGAGGATCAGAAGTTTGGCGTCCAGCGCCAGCGCCTTGGCGATTTCGATCAACTGCTGATTGGCGGTCGAAAGGCCGGCCACCTTGCGGGTTGCGGGAATGTGAAGGTTGAGACGCGCCAATTGCTGCTGGGCTCTGCGCACCATCTCGGCGCGGTCGACAACGCCGTTCTTCATCGGCCAGCGGCCAATGAAGACGTTTTCGGCGATGGAAAGCTCCGGCAGAAGCTTCAATTCCTGATGGATGAGCACGATGCCCTTGTCGATCGCCTCTCGCGGCGAAGACGGCGCATAGGGCTGCCCGAGCCATGTCATCGAGCCTTCGGACGGTTCACGCGAACCGGCGATGATGCCTGACAGCGTGGATTTGCCCGCGCCGTTTTCACCCAGCAGGGCCACCACTTCGCCGGGATAAACATCGAGATCGACGTTCTTCAGAACCTCGAGCGGGCCGTAACGTTTGCTGATGCCACGGAGCGAAAGAACCGGCTCGCGCATGACGGGACCTCCCAGGACAGGATCGCGGCGGAGATACGCCACAGCCTTGTGTCCAAATTGCATAAAGACAAACCAATGAATGCCCCGCGCATCCCATCGGAGGCGCGGGGCGGATGCATCAGGGATGGTTGGCGATGAAGCCTTCGACATTTTCCTTGGTGGTCAGCGTCGCATCGGAAAGCTGCACGGCCGGAACCTTCTCGCCGCCGACGATCTTGACGGCCATCTCGACAGCCGTGCGGCCCATCTTCTGGGTCTGCTGTGTTGCGGTCACGTCGAAGACGCCGTTCTTCAGCGCCTCAAGCGCCGCCGTATCGCCATCGAAGCCGCCAACGACGATCTTCTGCGAGGGATTGGCGACCTTGATCGCCTGCGCCGCGCCAAGCGCCAGACCGTCGGCCTGCGCAAAGACGATGGAAACATCCGGATTGGCCTGCAGCATGTTCTGCATGATCTGGAAGCCTTCGTCCTGGCTCCACATGTTGGACCACTGTTCGGCAACGATCTTCACGCCGGAATTGGCCTTCACCGATTCCATGCAGCCCTTGGTGCGGTCCACTTCCGGCGTCGTGCCCTTCTGGCCGTGGATGATGACCATCTTGCCCGAACCGCCGGCCTGCTTGATGATGTAATCGCAAACCGCCTTGGCGGAAGCGACGGAATCGGTGGCGAGGAAGGTATCGCCCGGCGCGCCATCGGCATTGCGGTCGATGTTGATGACCGGAACGCCGGCGGCCTTGGCAAGCTTCACCGGAACGGTCGCGGCAGCGGCGCCGGCCGGAATATAGATCAGCGCATCGATATTCTGGGTCAGCAGATCCTGGATCTGGTTCACCTGTGTCGGGCCGTCGCCCTTGGCATCGACGGTGACGACGGCAATGCCGCGCGTCTTGGCTTCAGCTTCGACGGCCTGCTTGATCTGGTTGAAGAAGTTCGCCTGCAGATTGGCGACGGCAAGGCCGATCTTCTTGACTTCGGCGGCATTGGCAGAGCCGAGCGACAGGGCGAGAAGGGCGGCGGATGTCAGCAGAATGCGTGAAAATTTCATGATTATTCCTCCATTTGTTGATTGTTGACCTTCGGGCAGATCGAACCTCCTCCCCTCCGGCCGTTTATTTCACGCCTCCCCATAAGGAGGGTCGTTTATTGCGCGGACGGCTCAGCACCCTCCGCAGGCAAATTCAGCTTCTGCGGCGGCGCAATGTTTCAGCGCCAACGGCCAGCACGATGACGACACCGATGATGACCTGCTGGAGAAAGGGAGAGACGTTGAGCAGGTTGAGGCCGTTGCGCAGCACGCCGATGATCAGCACGCCGATCAGCGTTCCGCCGATGCCGCCCGCACCGCCCGAAAGCGAGGTTCCGCCGATGACAACGGCCGCAATCGTATCCAGCTCGTAACCGAAGCCGCTGGAGGGCTGCACCGAGTCGAGACGTGCGGCGAGAACGATGCCGGCAAGACCGGCAAGAACCGCGCAGGCGACATAAACGCAGATCGTCACCAGCGGCACATTGATACCGGCAAGGCGCGCCACTTCCGGGTTACCGCCCACCGCATAGACCGTGCGGCCTTCCGAACGGAAGCGCAGGAACAGCCAGGAAACCAGAACGACGACGAGCATCAGAAGCACGGTCGCTGTCAGCACGCCGAAATGGCGGTCGATTGCCAGCATCATGAACCAGTCAGGGAAACCGACAATCTGCTGTCCATCGGTGATCATGTTGGCGAGACCGCGCGCCACCGACATCATGGCCAGCGTGGCGATGAAGGCCGGCACCCGAAAAGCCGTAACCAGAATACCGACCACGAGGCCGCAGGCGGCGGACGCGATCAGCGCCAGCACGATGGCCATGCCCATCGGCATGCCCGCCACATTGGCCGTCCAGCCCATGATCATCATCGACAGCGCCAGAACCGAGCCGACAGACAGATCGATACCACCAAGCAGGATCACGAAGGTCATGCCGACGGCCATGATGCCGAGCACGGTGATCTGGTCGAGAATGTTGAGCCCATTGCGCAGCGACAGGAAATTCTCGCTGGCGAAGGTCAGAAACACGCAGAGCAGCAGCAGGCCCAAAAGAGGTCCGGTCGCACCGCTCAACCAGGCAAGCGGGCTCCTGGTGTGCGTGACCCCCTCATTGCGTTCAATCGCGGACATGGCTCCTCCCGGTGACTGTCTTGCATTTTTTAAACCGATTAGAATAATTATTCATAATCGGTGAAACATGCATAAGCCAGTTTCGAGAAGCTTGTCAATAGGGCGTTAATGGCGGGACGGACCCTGCGGAGGATGGGATGGCTGGCGACTTACGTTCCCACCCTCATTCCTGTGCTCGTCACAGGAATCCAGCCGACGCGCGTCTACGCGGCGAGAAAAACCCTTCAGCCCAACGACTTGGGCTCACTGAATTCCTGCGACAAGCACAGGAATGAGGGCGGTGGAGATGCTCTTCACCATGAATGCGAATGTAGCGGCAGAAATAACCAGCACGGATTGAAACAAGAGAATCCGCAATTCCGGCTTGACAGAAACGCCATCTCTGCAATTATATAAATAGCTGTATAAATATTCACACGCATGTTTTGAAGAGGATTCCATGCAGTCCCAGGAGCTAGAGCGCATTGCGCGCCAGATTCGCCTTCGCGACGTACAAGCCGTTTTCGAAGCGGGTGCGGGCCATGTCGGCGGCGAAATGTCTGCTATCGACATCATGACGGCCCTTTATTTCCGCGTCCTGCGCATCTGGCCGGATGATCCGAAGAACCCTGCCCGCGACCGTTTCGTGCTTTCCAAGGGCCATACGGCCTGCGCGCTGTATGTGACGCTCGCCAAGCGCGGTTTCATCCCGGAAGAGGAAATCTCGACCTTCCTGCAGCCGAATTCGCGCCTCAACGGCCACCCGAACTGTAACAAGGTGCCGGGCGTCGAAACAAATACCGGCCCGCTCGGCCATGGATTGCCCGTCGCCGTCGGCATGGCGAAGGCGGCCAAGCTTTCCGGCGCGGACTACCACACCTATGTGATGACCGGTGACGGCGAGATGCAGGAAGGCTCCAACTGGGAAGCCATCATGTCCGCCGCACAGTTCGGCCTGAACAACCTGACGCTGATCGTCGATCACAATCGCTTCCAGCAGGGTGCGGCGCTTTCGGAAACCAACGATGTCGCACCGCTTCGCCCGAAGCTCGAGGCTTTCGGCTGGGAAGTCAGCGAAATCAACGGCAACGCCATGGCGGAAGTCGTGCCGGCGCTGGAGCATCGCGGCGACCGCCCGCATTGCGTTGTCGCCCACACCAACAAGGGTCATGGCATTTCCTTCATGCAGGACCGCGTCGACTGGCACCATAAGGTTCCGAGCAGGGAACAATATGAAATCGCCGTCAAAGAACTTTCGGAGGCATTGTGATGAACGCGCCCGTAACCGCCGCCAAGCTTTATGACTGCCGCGACGCCTTCGCCGAAACGCTGGAAGCGCTGGCCGCCGGCAATGACAAGGTCGTCGCCGTCTGCAACGATTCGGTCGGCTCCTCGAAACTCGGCGGCTTCAAGTCGAAATTCCCCGAGCGCCTCGTGAATGTCGGCATTGCCGAACAGAATATGGTCGGCGTCGGCGCGGGTCTCGCCAATGGCGGCCAATTGCCCTTCGTCTGCGGCGCATCCTGCTTCCTCACCGGTCGCGCGCTGGAGCAGATTAAGGCCGACCTCGCTTACTCGAACGCCAATGTGAAACTGATCGGCATCTCCTCGGGCATGGCCTATGGCGAACTCGGCCCGACGCACCACTCCATCGAGGACTTCGCCTGGACCCGCGTTCTGCCGAACCTGCCGGTCATCGCCCCCTGCGACCGCATCGAGACGGCGGCAGCCGTCAAATGGGCGGCGGACTATGCCGGCCCCTGCTTCCTGCGCCTGTCGCGCGTCGGCGTGCCGGATCTGCTGCCGGAAGGCCATGTCTTCGAACTCGGCCGCGCCAACCTGCTGCGCGAAGGCTCCGATGTGACGCTGATCGCCAACGGCACGCTGACGCACCGCATCGTCAAGGCCGCCGACATTCTGGCAAGCCGCGGCATCAAGGCCCGCGTGCTGAACATGGCGACCGTGCGACCCATCGATGAGGCGGCCATCGTCGCCGCAGCAAAGGAAACCGGCGCGATCCTGACGGCAGAGGAACATTCGATCTTCGGCGGCCTCGGCTCCGCCATTGCCGAAGTTGTGGTCGATCAGGCCCCCGTGCCGATGAAGCGCCTCGGCGTTCCCGGCGTCTTTGCTCACACCGGTTCCGCCGAATGGTTGCTTGATGAATTCGGCATGGCTCCGGCGGCCATTGCGGATGCGGCCGAAGCGCTGATCAAGAGAAAATAAAGTCTCCTCCCAGAGTCGTCGCGTGTCTTCGGATGCGCGGCGACACCCTTTCTGCAATATCGTCGTTTAATCGCCGCAAGGCGGAAACGAAAAACTGCCGACGAAAGACTCACGTAATGCGCGCCATTCTGTCCATCGATCAGGGCACCACCAATTCCAAGGCCATTCTCGTCTCGGAAAGCGGAGAGTTGCTGGCGCGCGGCTCATCACCGGTCGGCATCGCCTATCCGCAGCCCGGCTGGGTGGAACAGGAGCCGCAGCGCATCTGGGCCTCGGTCTGCGAAGCGATCTCCGCCTGCCTTGCCGCCGCGCCCTCTAACGTCGATATCGCAGCCATCGCCATCTCCAACCAGCGCGAATCCGTGACCATCTGGGACGGCGAAACCGGCGAGCCGCTCGGCCCGGTGCTCAGCTGGCAATGCCGCCGCACGGCGCAGGATTGCGCCGAACTGATCGAAAAGGGCCATTCCGAGCGCGTCATGGCGCTGACCGGCCTGCCGATCGACCCGATGTTTCCCGGTGCAAAAATGCGCTGGCTGCTGGAGCGCGCGCCGAAGGGGCGCAGGCTCCGCCTCGGCACCATCGATAGCTGGCTCATCCATTGCTTCACCGGCGGCAAGGTCCATGCCTGCGACGCCTCCAACGCCGCCCGCAGCCAGGTGCTCGATCTCAACCGGCAGGTCTGGAGCGATGAGCTTTGCGGCCTTTTCGGCATCGATATCGACACCCTGCCCGATCTGCGCGACAGCAGCGGCGATTTTGGCGTCACATCAGGCGTTCCCGGCATCAAGGATGGCACGCCGATCCTCGCCGCCATCGGCGACAGCCACGCCGCCCTCTTCGGCCATGGCGCCTTCAATCCGGGCGATGGCAAGGTAACCTTCGGCACCGGCTCCTCTGTCATGACGACCCTGCCGCATTTCATCGCGCCCGAACGCGGCATCACCACCACCGTTGCATGGCGGCTCGGCGGCAAACCCACCTTCGCCTTCGAGGGCAATATTCTCGTTTCCGCCGCCTCCCTGCCCTGGATGACGGAGATTCTCGGCCTGCCCGATGTCGCCGCCCTCGTCGAGTTGGCCGCCACCGCCGAGCCAAACGGCCCCGGCTTCGTGCCGGCCTTCGTCGGTCTTGGCGCACCCTATTGGGATACGAATGCGCGTGCGCTTTTCTCCCAGATCAATTTCAGCACCAGCCGTGCCCAGATGGCCCGCGCTGTCACCGATTCCATCGCCTTTCAGGTCCATGACGTCTTTGCCGCCATGCGCGCGCAGTCGCCCGCCGGTTTCGGGCGGCTGTTTGTGGATGGCGGGCCGAGCCAGAACCGTTTCCTCATGCAATGCGTCGCCGATATGCTGGAGCATCCCGTCATCCAGCGCGATGCGCCGGAAGCCTCCGCGCTGGGTGCTGCCTATCTCGCCGGCCTCGCCCTCGGTTTCTGGAGCGATCTTACGGCCATCGCCGCCCTTGCAAGCCAGGGCAACACCATCGCGCCCGCCAACAGCGAAAGCCGGCAGCGGCTCGGCATCTGGCGCGACGCGATTGCCCGCTCGACCTTGCCTGTAACCTCGGGTAATGGTGAATAAAAATTCACCCTGGAGGGCTTATGGGCAGGCTAAACGAACTTCGAATGATTTCCCGCGTGGCGCAGATGTATTTCAGCGAGCACAAGCGACAGGCGGAAATCGCCCAGCATCTCAATCTCTCGCAAGCCACCGTCTCGCGCATGTTGAAGCGCGCCGAGGCGGAAGGCATCGTCCGCACCAGCATCATTCCGCCGCCCGGCACCTATAGCGATCTCGAAGCGCAGCTACGCGAACGTTTCGACCTGCCGGAGGCCATCGTTGTCGATTGCAGCGAGGATCGCGATGGCGCGATCATGGCCCGCATCGGCGAAGCGGCGGCGCATTTTCTCGAAGTGACACTGTCGCAGAACGAGATCATCGGCGTTTCCAGCTGGAGCCAGACGATCTTCAAGATGGTGGAAAACATCCACCCGCTCAAAGGCGCCAAGGCCCGCTATATCGTCCAGACGCTGGGCGGCATGGGCGACCCATCGGTACAAACGCATGCGACCCAGATCACCACGCGTCTGGCGCGACTGACGGAGGCAGAACCGAAACTGCTGCCGGTGCCGGGCGTCGCCACATCCCGCGAGGCGAAGCTTTTGATGCTCGCCGATCCCTTCGTGCGCGAAACCATCGATCTCTTCGGGTCGATCACCCTCGCCGTCGTCGGCATCGGTGCGGTCGAGCCGTCGGAGCTTCTCGCCCGCTCCGGCAACATCTTTTCCGCCAAGGAACTCGCCGATCTCGCGCAGGCGGGTGCGGTGGGCGACATATCGCTCCGGTTCTTCGACAGGCAAGGCAAGCCGGTGAAGACGCCGCTCGACGACCGGGTCATCGGCCTGCCGCTGGAAAACCTCTCCAATGTCGACCGCGTCATTGCGCTGGCCGGCGGTTCGAAAAAGACCGAGGCGATTGCCGGTGCGCTCAGAACCGGTGTGATCGACGTGCTTGTCACTGACAAATTCACCGCCGAACGACTGGTCGGCAAGGAAACATAGCCAAAATCCCATAAAGGAGGAGACATGAGGCGCTTTGAAGGTCAATCCGTATTCGTGACCGGAGGCAACAAGGGCATCGGTTACGGCATCGCCCGCCGTTTTGCCGAGGAAGGTGCGAAAGTCGCCATCGCCTCTGTCGACAAAGACACGCAGGATGCCGCCAAAAAACTCGCGGACGAAACCGGCGCCACCACCCATGGCCTCATCCTCGACGTTCGGGATGCGGCAGCGGTGCGCGAGGCCTATGGCGCCGCCGAAGAGGCGATCGGCCCGCTTTCCATCTCCGTCCAGAATGCCGGCGTCATCACCATTTCCAAGATCGAGGAACTGACGCAGGAACAGTGGGATTTCAACCTCGACGTCAATACCAAGGGCGCCTTCCTCTGCTGCCAGGAGGCGATCCGCCGCTTCCGCGAAAGCGGCACCAAGGGCCGCCTCGTCAACACCGCTTCCGGTCAGGCGCGGCAGGGTTTCATCTACACCCCGCATTACGCCGCCTCGAAGTTCGGCGTCGTCGGCCTGACGCAAAGCCTTGCCAAGGAACTCGCGCCTGAGGGCATCACCGTCAACGCCATTTGCCCCGGCATCATCCACACCGAAATGTGGGACTATAACGACCGCGTCTGGGGCCAGATGCTGGGTGAGTACAAGCCCGGCGAACTGATGGCCGAATGGGTGCGCAACATTCCCATGCGCCGCGCCGGAACGCCCGCCGAAGTGGCCGCACTGGTGGCGTTTCTGGCTTCCGACGACGCGGCCTATATCACCGGTCAGACGATCAATGTCGATGGTGGGTTGATTATGTCTTGAGGCTCGTTTGGGAACTGGGCAACACGCTGCCCCAATCTCCCTCATCTCTGTGCTTGTCACAGAGATCCAGCCAGCCCAAGTCCTTGGGCTGGAGAGACTCTTCCCGCCGCGCAGACGCGCGTCGGCTGGATTCCTGTGACGAGCACAGGAATGAGGAGGTAGGCCGTACCGTCAGTTGCGCAGCCTATACCCCGTCTTGAACATCCAGCCGACAACACCGAGGCAGAGCGCCAGAAACAGCGTGATCATCGCAAGGCTGATGGCAGGATTGACGTCGGCGATCTCATAGAAACTCCAGCGGAAACCGCTGATGAGATAAAGCACCGGATTGAAGTGGCTGACCGTCTGCCAGAAGGGCGGCAGCATGTCGATGGAATAGAAGCTGCCGCCAAGGAAGGTCAGCGGCGGCACCACCAGCATGGGTATGAGGTTCAGCTGCTCGAAATTCGTCGCCCAGATGCCGATGATGAAGCCGAACAGGCTGAAGCTCACCGCCGTCAGCACGAAGAACAGGATCATCATGAACGGATGGGCGATGGTGATATCCACGAAGAAGGAAGCCGTTATCAGGATGATCGTGCCGATCATCAGCCCCTTGGTCGCCGCCGCCCCGACATAACCGGCCAGAATTTCCGTCATCGCCACCGGAGCGGAGAGGATTTCATAGACCGTACCGGTGAATTTCGGGAAATAGATGCCGAAGGAGCCGTTGCCGATACATTGCGTCAGAAGCGTCAGCATGATAAGGCCGGGCGTTATGAACGCGCCGTAGGAAACACCGCCAACCTCCTGAATCCTCGAACCGATCGCGGTTCCGAATACGATGAAATAGAGCGAGGTGGAAATGACCGGCGAGACCACGCTCTGCAGCAGGGTGCGACGCGTGCGCGCCATTTCGAACAGATAGATGGCCTTTATGGCTTCGAAATTCATTTCTGGCCTCCCACCAGCGAAACGAAGATATCCTCAAGCGAACTCTGCCGCGTTGAAATATCCTTGAAA
Organism: Agrobacterium leguminum; assembly: GCF_015704895.1. Taxonomy (GTDB): domain Bacteria; phylum Pseudomonadota; class Alphaproteobacteria; order Rhizobiales; family Rhizobiaceae; genus Agrobacterium; species Agrobacterium leguminum. The sequence goes on from NZ_JADQWB010000005.1 coordinate 154,586, forward strand.
TGGATGTTGGCGGCGAAAAGAGCGCTCAGAACATCGGCAATGCGACCCTGCTCGCCATTGTCCTCAATTTCATAGGTAACGGTGCAGCGGTCATCGGAAAGCGTCAGACCGAAGGGCGCAAGACTGTCGGGCAATTGCTCCACGGGCTGGGCAAGCTCCAGGAAAAGCTGCTTGCGGCCGAGTTTCTTCATCAACGCCGTCTTTTCCTCCACCAGCAGCAATTCGCCGCCATTGATGACGCCCACACGGTCGGCAATCTCTTCCGCCTCTTCGATGTAATGCGTGGTGAGGATGATGGTGACGCCCTTGGCGCGCAGCTCGGAAACCACATTCCACATGTCTCGGCGCAGCGCCACATCCACGCCGGCCGTCGGCTCGTCAAGGAACAGAACCTTCGGCTCATGCGCCAGCGCCTTGGCGATCAGCACACGCCGTTTCATGCCGCCGGAAAGCTCCCGCAGCATATTGTCCTTCTTGTTCCAGAGCGACAGGGATTTCAGGATGCGCTCGATCAGTTCCGGGTTCTTCTTTTGCCCGTGCAGGCCGCGCGAGAAGCTGACGGTGTTCCACACCGTCTCGAACTGGTCTGTGGTCAGTTCCTGCGGCACGAGGCCGATCAGGGCGCGGGTCTGGCGAAAATCCTTCACCACATCGTGCCCGCCGACAAGCACCGAACCTTCACCCGGATTGACGAGACCGCAGACAATCGAGATCAGCGTCGTCTTGCCAGCACCGTTCGGACCGAGAAGAGCAAGGATTTCCCCCTCTTTGATATCGAGGCTGACACCTTTGAGCGCCTGAAAGCCGTTTGCGTAGGATTTTGTCAGATTCCGTATCGAAACAATGGCATTCATGGCGAATCTTTCGAAAAACCGAGTAAGATGCACGCCATATAGGCCGGGAAAGGCGCAAATGCCAGTCCGACGGGCTGAACACTGCGTTCGGCGAAGAGGGAAAATCAGCCGTAAACGCTATAGAAAAACTGCGCCGCAACGAAGACCAGAAACAGTCCGAAGGCGCGCTCCAGCTGCTTCTTGCTGAGCGCGTGCGCCAGTCGCGCGCCATAGGGCGCAACGACAAGCGTGATGGGGATCAGCAGCACCACGGCGATCCAGTTGATGAAGCCGGTGGAAAATGGCGGCAGGCCCGCATCGCCCCAGCCGGCCCAGATATATCCGAGGAGCCCCGGCAGCGAAATCAGCACACCGACGCCGGAAGACGTGGCGACCGCCTGATGAATGGTGCGCCCGTAAAGCGTCATGAAGGTGTTGTTCATCACCCCGCCGCCCACGCCCATCAGGCCCGAAAAAAGCCCGATGCCGGTGCCCACCAGAAAACGGCCCGGGTTTTGCGGCAGGTCGGAACCGAGATGCCAGCTTGCCCGGTTGAAGATCATCCGGAAGGCAAGCGCCAGCGCGATGAAGGCGAAGATCAGCCGCAGCGCAACGCTCGAGGCATGGGCTGCAACCACGGATGCGAGGATGGTGCCGAGCGGCACGGCGACGATCCAGCCCTTCAGCAGATCGATATCGACCGCACCCTTCTGACGATGCGTCAGGAACGAGCGGATGGAAGTGGGCACGATAATGGCGAGCGACGTGCCGAGCGAAAGATGCATGCGCACCGCCTCCGGCACATCCAGCAGCCCGAAGACCTGGTAGAAGACGGGCACCAGCACAGCACCGCCACCGATGCCGAACAACCCCGCCAGAAGACCGGCGACCACACCCGCTGCCGCAAGCGCCGCAGCAAAGACCATCAGCTCTGAAACTGGGGGCATAAAGGCAGGCTCCCGAGGGCCGTTGTCACAAACATGTGACCCTCATAGCGTATCAGAAGAACGCGGCAAGCCATGTTGGCCGCAGGTCAGTACGGCGCGATGTCTTTTGCCGCACATCCGCGCCGGATGGACCACTCCATGGGATCGTTTCCCATTGCATGCCCTTGCAAAGACGCCGATATCCCCCCGATAAGGCTGTCTTCTTCAACCGGCCTTCGGGCCGGTCTTTTTTTGTGGGGTGTGACAGAGGAGTTGGAATTCCGACAAGTGAATCCGCACTTCCGTCATTCCGGCCTTGAGCCGGAATCCAGCCAGCTCAAGTCCTTGAGCTGAAAGGAGTCTTCCCGTCGCGCTGACGCGCGTCGGCTGGATTCCGGCTCAAGGCCGGAATGACGGAAGTTGCAAACATGACGCATTACAGCGAGCGTCTAAAACGCCGCCCGACTATAGCCCTGCCCAATCACGCCGTTCGCGTCTCAATCCCCCTAGTCACAATGCCTGTAACCTGACTTGCGGGTGCGCAGGTCGAAGTGAAAATGGTTCCAGTGATTGGGATCGCTGCCCGGTCCGAGAACGGTGGAGAAATATTTGCAGCTGTCGGACCTCACCGCCTTCAGCAGCGCTTTTTCGCGGAAGGCGAAGAAGCTCTTGCTGCGCACGTCGATTTCCTTGCCGTTCTTCAGCGTGATGGTGCCGATATCGATGGCGTTGCCGCGTGCATGTTCGGACCACGGATTGCTGGAGCGTGAATTCATCTTGCGGCAGGAATAACCGCCCATCGGCGTGATGCGGCCGACGCCGGAGAGATAACGGAAGCGCGAGGATGGCACGAGCTCGAACTTCACCCATTTGGCGAAGGCAAGCGTGACCTGGCAATTGAGCTTCACCGCCGGCCGGATGGCGACGCCGCTGGCGAGACCGCTGAGCTCGATCGGATAGTCGATACCGCAGGTCGGACCGTCGGCAATACGCGCGACATCCCGGAAAGCGACGCCAAGGCGGCGAAGTTCGGAGCGGCAGGCAACTTCGGAAGATGGCATGACGCCGGGCGGCATCGAGCGGTTGCTTTGCAGCCCGCCGCCAGCCATCGGATCGTTCGGCATCACCATCGCCACCTCTTCCACCGGCTGACGACGGGAGGAGGCGCCGAGCGGCGGCGGCGGGATGAGCCGCGATTGGCTGGCCCGTTGCGGCTGGCGGGCCGGAGGAAGGGCCACGGGATTATCGGTGCCGATACCATCCACCACCGGCTGCGCCGAAGCACCTTCGGCAATATCCGCATCCTGTTCTTCGGCAAGTCCGCGAACCGGCTCCACGCCCAGCATGGAATCCATGTTCACGCCGCCTTCGCCTTCGGCGATCTGGTTGCTGGTCATCTGCTGCGCGGGCATGGTCTGCCCCTGCATCGTCTGGCCCTGCATTGTCTGTGCCGGCATATTGCTATGGCCGCTTGCCGCCATGCGCGCCTGATGCTGGGAATCGAGTGTCGAATAACCCTGTCCGCCCTGCGGCGATTGCAGCAGGGGATCCTGCGAGGCGTAAGGCTCCGGCATCGGCTGTGAAACGGCTGCCGGATAATCGGCGCCCTGCCCGGCCTGCTCGGCCTGATACACCGCACCCGCCGGCGCGCTGTAACCCTGCTGCCGCGAGGAGCGGATGGCGCTGACGCGTGTGGTGCCGTCCACCTCCGCCGGTGGCACGAGGCCCTCCGCCGAACACGACACCATGACCGTGGAAATCATCAGCAACGTCACAAGACGACGCGGAAGGGAAACATACGCCATACGAGAACCTGTACCTTCAGCGGCCGCTATTCGCGGCAATACAGGATAAATTTTAAAGAAATGAGGTAAACGAAACCTTATTGGTTGCGGGAAATAACGAATGATGTGTTTGGCGCAGTCCCATCCACACAAGACCGCGACAATCGCGTCCGATGACGACGCCGGCGGATAAAGTCCTGCCCATAACAAAAGGGCGCGGCCAAAGCCGCGCCCTTTAACTTTCCTGAAACACCTGAAATCAAGCAGCCCGCGAAACCTCGCGCCCGGCACCATGTCCAAGCTCGAAACGCGACAGCAGCGAGCGCAGCTGGCGGCTTTCCTCGGCGAGCGTCTGGCTTGCCGCCGTCGTTTCTTCCACCATGGCGGCGTTCTGTTGTGTCATCTGGTCCATGTGGTTGACGGAGGTGTTGATCTCCTGCAGGCCGGTCGCCTGCTCGCGCGCCGCCGTGGCGATGGAGTTCACATGCCCATCGACACGATTGACCAGCGCCACGATCTCCTCCAGCGCATCGCCCGTCGAACGCACCAGTGCGACGCCGCCGCCGACTTCTTCGGCCGAACGGTTGATGAGGGTCTTGATTTCCTTGGCCGCATTGGCGGAACGTTGCGCCAGTTCGCGAACCTCCTGCGCCACCACGGCAAAACCACGCCCGGCTTCGCCCGCACGCGCCGCCTCAACACCGGCATTCAGCGCCAGAAGATTGGTCTGGAAGGCGATTTCGTCGATGACCGAGATGATCTGGCCGATGCGCTTCGACGACTCCTCGATGCGGCCCATGGCGTCGACGGCATTGCGCACGATCTCGCCCGAGCGGCCGGCGCTGGTTTTCGTGTCCTGCACCATCTGCCGGGCCTCGTTGGCACGCTCGGAAGCGGTGCGCACCGTGGCGGTGATCTCGTCCAGAGCCGCCGCCGTCTCCTCCAGCGCCGCTGCCTGCTGTTCGGTCCGGCGGGAAAGATTGCCGGTAGCACCGCTGATGTCGGAGGCGCTGTCATTGACCACATGGCCGGTTCTGGCAATCGCCTCGATCGCGCCGTGCAAGGCGCCGACGGCACGGTTGAAGTCCATGCGCAGCTTTTCATAGTCCGCGCCGATATCCGCAAGCGAAACGGTCAGGTCGCCATTGGCAAGCGCCTCAAGCGCATTGCCAAGGCGCTCCATGGCATGGGCCTGCCGCTCGGATGCGGAACGCAGAACCATCTCGTTACCGTGCCGCTCCTGCTCCAGTACCCGCTGCTGATCCGCCTCGCGGGCCTGCAGCGCGCTGCGCTCATTGACGCTGTCGCGCAGTACCAGCAGCGTCTTGGCAATCGCGCCGATTTCATTGCGACGCTCGGCGAACTGTATATCTGCCGCGCCGTCACCGTCGGCAATCCGCCGCATGCTCTGGCGGATAAGATCGATCGGCCGCGTCACGCTGCGCACGACGGCTGCGGCCACGCCGACAACCAGAAGACCGGCGGCGATGCAGAGACCGCCATTAAAATAAACGTCGCGCCAGAATACCGCTTCAAGATCGTCAACATAAACACCGGTGCCGACAATCCAGCCCCAGGGGGCGAAGCCGGCGACATGGGAAAATTTCTCGACCGGCTCCGGCGCGCCGGGCTTCGGCCAGTAATAATCGACAAAGCCCTTGCCGCCCGCCTTGACCGTATTCACGAACTCAACGAACAGCGCCTTGCCGTTCGGGTCCTTGTTGGCGGTAAGGTCCGTGCCGTTCATTTCGGGTTTGATCGGATGCATCACCATTTTGGGATGCATGTCGTTGATCCAGAAATAGCCGCTGCCATTGCCGTAGCGCATTGCCGCAATGGTCGTCTTGGCCTGCTGTTGCGCCGCCTCCCGCGTCAGGCTCCCGCCCTGCTCCAGCCGGTAATATTGATCGAGAATGGCAACAGCGGTTTCGTTCATTGCCGCAAGCCCGGCTTTCCGTTCGCGCTCCATTTCGTGGTAGCTTTCAAACAGGCTGAATGTCAGGGCCGCGGCCAGTATTGCCAGAAACAATGCGACGAGCGCATAAAGGCGCGTAGATATTGTTACGTTTTTCATGTTCCCCCTCAACGTCGCTGATGCACTTCGACCAGCCGATGTTAAAGGCAAAAAATTTATTATTATTAAATACACATATTATACGTTGGTATTATTCTTATATTCTCATACTCCTTGGCGCCACCATGCCAGACAGGCACAGCAAGCGTGAATTTTCAAACCGGCCGGCGGCATTTAAAGACACCGTTAACCGTGCGGCCCCTATCCTCTTTGACCGAAATTACTTTACAGGGAGGGCGTGGATGGCCCGGCCGAATTTTCGCTATACGCATTATGACCTGAAGGAATTGCGGGCAGGAACTACCCTTGAAATATCCCTGTCAGCCGTCAACAATGTCCGGCTGATGACGGGCGCGAATTTCCAGCGTTTCACCGAGCTGCTCGATTTCAAATATCTCGGCGGCGTCGCGAAAAAATCGCCGATCCGCATCGCCATTCCCGAGACATTGCACTGGCATCTGGTGATCGATGCCGAAGGCCATAGCGGCCTGGCAGAATCCTCGGTCAAGATGCTGCCCGCGCAGCCGCAGGCGGCACCGCATCGCAAGGCATCCTGATCTTCCTTAAAAAACAGCGAGTTGTCGCGGTTTCGCGACTCTTTTTGCCAGCAGCCTGAATCTTTTTCTTAAGATCGGCCGCGATACGGCTTTCGGCGCAACCGCGTAAAATCCTAGCGCGATCCACGCTCGCGACGCAGCTTCGCCCACCATTCCAGACGCTTGCGGATTTCCCTTTCGAACCCCCGATCAGGCGGATCGTAAAAGGTCGTGCGCCCCATTTTCTCCGGGAAATAATCCTGCCCGGAAAAGGCATCCGGCTCGTCATGGTCGTAACGGTAACCGTCGCCATAACCCTCACCCTTCATGAGCTTGGTCGGCGCATTCAGAATATGTTTCGGCGGCACCAGCGAGCCGTTTTCCTTGGCCGCCCGCATCGCCGACTTGAAGGCCGTATAGACGGCGTTCGATTTCGGCGCGGTCGCGAGATAGACGCAGGCCTGCGCCAGCGCCAGCTCCCCCTCGGGTGAACCGAGATAATCATAGGCATCCTTGGCGGCATTGCAGACGGCGAGCGCCTGCGGATCGGCAAGGCCGATATCCTCCACCGCCATGCGCACCAGCCGCCGGCCGATATAGAGCGGGTCTTCACCGGCATCGAACATGCGGGCAAGATAATAAAGCGCGGCATCCGGATCCGAACCGCGCACCGACTTATGCAGCGCGGAAATGAGATTGTAATGGCCGTCCTGGCTCTTGTCGTAGACGGGCGCACGGCGCTGCACGATGCGCGTCAGCCCTTCGGTATCGAAGGTCTCATCCTTGCGCGCCGCACGCCAGACTTCCTCGGCAAGGGTCAGCACGGCGCGGCCATCGCCATCGGCCATGCGGATCAGGCTGGCCCGCGCCTCTTCCGTCAGCGGCAGGGGCTTGCCCTCCGCCTCCTCGGCACGCTTCAGAAGCTCGCTCAGGCTCTCCTCGTCATGCGAGCGGAATGTCAACACACGCGCGCGCGACAACAGAGCGGCATTGAGTTCAAAGGACGGGTTTTCGGTGGTGGCGCCCACCAGAATAATGGTGCCGTCTTCCATCACCGGCAGGAAGCTGTCCTGCTGGGCGCGGTTGAAGCGATGAATCTCGTCTACGAAAAGCAGCGTCTGCCGGCCATTCATCCGCCGTGTGCGCGCCGCCTCGAAAACCTTCTTGAGATCGGCGACACCGGAAAAGATCGCCGATATCTGCTCGAAAGCCAAACCCGCCTCGCCGGAAAGCAGGCGGGCAACCGTGGTCTTGCCGGTGCCGGGCGGCCCCCAGAAGATCATCGACCCCAGTGAGCCGCTATCGATCATGCGGCGCAGCACGCCCTCCTCGCCCGTCAGATGCGGCTGCCCGCTCACCTCCGCCAGCGTTTTCGGACGCAGACGATCGGCAAGAGGCCGCCGGTTGGCGACCTCCACGGGCACTTGCGGGGCGAAGAGATCGTCGCTCATCGCAGGAACTGCCGGATGCGCTGCCCGTCACGCAGGATTTCCACCCGCCAGAAGCCGGGATTGTCGTCCAGCGCCTTCTCGACAGCGGCGGTGGTGCCGATATCCGCGCCGTTCAGCGACAGGATCACGTCTTTCGGCTGGAAACCGACACGATAGGCCGGCGAACCGCGCTTCACATCGGTAATGACAACGCCGGTCACCTGCGACGGCATGCGCAGTTCATCGGCAAGCTTTGGCGAAAGATTGGCGACAGTCGCGCCGGCGAAGGGATTGCGGCCCTCGATCAGCCGTTCATCCCGCGGTGCGGTTTCCGGCGCGGTATCGAGCGCGATGGTCACCTTTTTCTCTTTGCCCTTGTCCATGACGGTCAGTTCGGCGGATTTGCCGATGCCGGCGGTCGTCAGGCGATAACCCAGCGCATCCGGATGCTCCACCTCGAAGCCATTGACGGCGGTAACCACCTGTCCGGGTTCGATGCCCGCCTTTTCGGCCGGCCCACCCTTGACGACGCTGACGACCAGCGCGCCGCGGGCGCGATGCAGACCAAGCGCCTCGGCGACATCCGATGTCACCGGATCGAAGGTCGCACCGATATAGGGCCGCTCGAAGCTTGCATCGCCACGTTCGGCGGCAGCGACGAAAACCCGGACCAGATTGGCGGGAATGGCAAAACCGATACCGTTCGAGCCGCCGCCCTTGGAGAAGATGGCCGTATTGATGCCGATCAGCTCACCCGCCATATTCATCAATGCGCCGCCGGAATTGCCGGGATTGATGGAAGCGTCGGTCTGGATGAAGAAGCCGAAATCGCCCTGCGTCACCTGGTTGCGCGCCAGACCAGAGACGATGCCGCTCGTCACCGTCTGGCCGACACCGAAGGGGTTGCCGATGGCCAGCACCAGATCACCCACTTCAATCGCATCGGAATTGCCGAGCGACAGCACCGGGAATTGCTCCTTCGCATCGATCTGCAGAATGGCGAGGTCGACGCGGTCATCCTTCAGCAACACCTTGGAGGAAAATTCACGCCCATCCGCCAGCGCTACCTTAATGTCATCGGCACCGTCGATGACGTGATTGTTGGTCACCACAAGGCCGCCAGCGGTCACGATGACGCCAGAGCCGAGCGACGATTGCTTTTCCGTGCGGTTCGGCATCTGCTGGCCGAAGAACTGTTCGAAGAAAGGATCACCGGCAAAGGGCGACAGACGCCGCTGCACGACGCGTTCGGCATAGACATTCACCACCGCGCCCGCGGTGCGCTTGACCAGCGGCGCGAAGGAAAGCTGCATTTCCGTGTGGCTCGACGGCACGGTCCTGTTATCCTGCGCCGCAGCACCCAAGGGCAGGAGAATGAGTGCGGCGAGAAAGCCGGTGGACAGATACTTCAACACGCTTCGCATGTGATTCCTCATCGTCATCAGTATGATGGAGTTATAACGCCAAAGCCTGTAAAGCAAAGAGCGGCAAGATGATGGCCGTCCTTTTCCAGGCATGGATCGGTGGGCGACATTGGAACCAACAGCGCCCCTTTTCGGTTTCACCGCCACCTGACTGTCCTTAAAAAGAGACGACTCATGCATCTGAAACCGATCCTCCTTGCCTGCGGCATCCTGCTTGCCCCCTCCTTCATTTCTCTGGCCAGCGCGGCGAGCTTCGATTGCGCAAAGACCGATCTGGCCGCGGATGAAAAGGCGATCTGCGACAACCGCATGCTGAACGATCAGGATGTGAAGATGGCCACCACCTTCGACATCCTCACCCAGCTGATGGCCATGGGCGCACGCGACACGCTGCGCGACGAGCAGAGCCAGTGGCTGAAGAAACGCCAGGAATGCGCAGCGGACGTCGCCTGCCTCACCGGCGCCTATGAAGAACGCATGAAACGTCTGGGCGAAGCCTTCCAGAGCATCAACCGGCCGCTGTAGCGCAAATCCGATATTGACAACATATTGTCAAAATGGCAATGTGTTGTCATGAAAACGGACAACACACACATTCTTTCCGCCCTGGCGGTGGCCATCTTTCGAACCAATGGCGCGTTGATCGCCGCGGGCGACGCCCTGTCTGCACCCTTCGGTCTCTCCAGTGCACGCTGGCAGGTTCTGGGCGCGGTGGCGCTTGCCGGCCAGCCTTTGACCGTGGCGCAGATCGCACGGAACATGGGCCAGACCCGGCAGGGTGTACAACGCCTCATCGATGAGATGGAACGACAGGACATTGTCTGCTTCGAAAACAATCCGCACCACAAGCGGGCCAAGCTCATTCGCCTTACCGAAAAGGGCGAGAATGCCTATGCCGCCACCATGCAGCAATGGAATGAACTCGCCGGCCGTTTAGCCACGGATATGCAGGCGGAGCAACTGAGTAACGCCGTAGACTGCCTGAACCAGCTTTTCGCCGGGCTGGACGCCGATCCGCCGCAAGGCTGATCCGATCTTCTAAAGGACTATATCGATGAGAACCCTTCATCCCGTCGCCGGCACGCTGGCGCTGGCGATCATACTCGCCTTTTGGTTATCCACCGCGCTCACCGAAATCTCCGGTTCCAGCGAAGCGATCCGTACCGTCAAGCTAGCCATTCCCTGGGGGTTTCTGGTGCTCGCACCCGCGCTTGCGGTCACGGGTTTCAGCGGCTTCCGCATGGGCGCGAAATGGAAACATCCGCTGGTCGCAGCCAAGAAGAAACGTATGCCGCTCATCGCACTGAACGGGCTGCTGATCCTCGTCCCCTGCGCGCTTGTGCTTCGGCATTTCGCCCTCTCAAACGATTACGGCCGGGTCTTCTACGCCGTTCAGGCGTTGGAGCTTTGCGCCGGGGCGCTCAATATCACCCTTCTCGCAAAAAGCCTCCGCAATGGCCTTCAGCTAAAACACCGTCTGGCCGCCTAGTTCGGCGTTTTGCGCATGAGATTATACCGCCCGGATGATGGTCTCCATAAGGCCATGCAACTGGTCGCGATAACCGGTTCGGGCGGAAGGTGCGTCCTCGCGAGAGGTCATCACGACCGATAGCCGTCTGGCGGGTACGATATAGAGCATCTGCCCGCCATAACCCCAGGCGTAATAGACCGTCTCGCTCGCCATTTCTTTGATGAACCAGCAATAGCCATAGCCGTCGCCGTTGAAGACGGAATTGGTGCGCTGCCGCCACGATTGCTCGATCCAGCCCTGCGAAATCAACCGCTCACCACCAGGTGTCACACCACCCAGGCGGTAAAGCTCACCGAAGGCCAGCAACGACCGCGCCGTCATCGCCATCTGGTTGCCGCCGAGATAGATGCCCTGCGGATCGCGCTCCCAGCCGCCGATGGAAAATCCCTCGAGCGGACGGAGCCAGTCGCGCGCAAGCGACAGCGTCGAACGGCCGGAAGCTTTTGTCAGGATCGCCGAGAGCAGATGAGTGGAGCCGGTGGAATAGAGCATACCGCCGCCCGGCTCCCCAGCAAAACCGGAACCCAGCGCCATCCGCACCCAGTTGCGGCTGGCGACCCAGCGGCCGTAATTAGGGCCGGACATGCGCTCCAGACCGGATTGCATCGACAGCAGGTTACCAACGGTGATCCGTTCCAGCCGGGGATCGGGATTTTGCGGAAAATCGCCGCGCAGAACAGTCGCGATCGGCTGGTCGGCGCCTTCGAGAATCTTGCGATCGATGGCCATGCCCACCAGCGCCGAGATGATCGATTTCGAGGCCGACTTGATATTGGTGGAGCCGTTCAAACCGGCGCCGTGATAGGCGCGGCTCGCGACCTCTTCGCCATCGATGCTGACGATGACCGCCTTGAGGCTGGAAAGCGCATCCGCCTCCCGCAGCAACGGATCGAAACGGATGCCATTGCCGGTGCTTTGCGCGCGGGCAAGCGGGGCGAAAGGCAGGGAAGCGATAAGGGCGAGTGCGGTTCGTCTTTTCATGTCACTGAGCTAGGAAGCCATACGGCGATGAAAAGAGGAAACGCCGCCAATCACTCCAATGTGACCTGATTTCAAGCACCGGATTTCCACACCCCAATTCGATGGCCTCGCGAAATCTCTATGAAAACAGGGCGTTGGCCTGCATTCCGGAATCGAGATGCAAAGCGCTTGAATCAGTTTCTGATCTTGAGGACTATTGCCCTGCCGCAAATGCAAAAGACGGGAAACGATGCCGCAACTGAAATCATCACGCCTTGTCCTGCGGCCTTTTAAAATGACGGACGCCTCGCCACTCGCCCGGCTGACGAACGACCCGCTCATTTTGCGCAATCTGCTGCGCACGGCCTACCCTTTCGAACCCGATGATGCACGGCATCTGATCAGGCGCATTGCTGAGCGTCGGCTGCCGGTGTGGGCGGTGGATGATGGCAGGCTGGTCGGTCTCATCGGCCTTTCAGGCGAATTCGGCCTTTGGCTTGATCGTCGTGTCTGGGGAAAGGGCTATGGAGAAGAAGCCGGACGCCTCGTCATCGATTATGCCTTTCAGCACTTGGGCATCAGAACCCTGCATGCCAATCCCCTGTTTGACAACAGGGCGTCGCACCGTCTGATGGACAAGCTGGGCTTTGTTGCGACCGGCCGTTCAAATGCCTTTTGCAGGCAACGGGGAAAAATCATGCCGCTTCGACCTTATCGGCTCGATAAAGAGTGATCGGCACAAAAAAGCCGCCGTTTATCAACGGCGGCTTTTTATCATCTCGCAAATCCGGAAATTATTCCGGCAGAATCCGCACCGCGCCCTTGTCGGCGCTCGAGGCAAAGGCCGCATAGGCCTTCAGCGCCGTGGTGACATTGCGCTTGCGTGGCGCTTCCGGCTTCCAGCCCAGTTCCTCCTGCTCGGCGCGGCGCGACGCCAGCTCCGCATCGGTGACCTTCAGGTTGATAGTGCGGTTCGGAATGTCGATCTCGATCAAGTCGCCCTGACGCACGAGGCCGATGGCGCCGCCCTGCGCCGCTTCCGGCGAGGCGTGACCGATGGAGAGGCCCGAAGTACCGCCAGAGAAACGGCCGTCGGTAATCAGCGCGCAGGCTTTGCCGAGGCCTTTGGATTTCAGATAGCTGGTCGGATAGAGCATTTCCTGCATGCCCGGCCCGCCCTTCGGCCCTTCGTAACGGATGACGACGACGTCGCCCGCCTTGACCTCGTTGCCGAGAATGCCCTTCACCGCCGCATCCTGACTTTCGTAAACCACTGCCGGACCGGTGAATTTCAGGATGGATTCATCGACGCCCGCCGTCTTCACGATGCAGCCGTCGAGCGCGATGTTGCCGTAAAGCACGGCCAGACCGCCATCCTTCGAAAAAGGCTTCTCGACCGAGCGGATGACGCCGTTTTCGCCGTCGGTATCCAGATCGTCCCAGCGCGAGGACTGGCTGAAGGCCACCTGCGTCGGCACGCCGCCGGGGGCGGCCTTGAAGAACTGGCGCACCGTCTCGCTGTTGGTGCGGGTGATGTCCCAGCGGTCGATGGCGTCGCCCAGCGTCGCCTCATGCACGGTATAGGTATCGCGATTGATGAGCCCACCGCGTTCCAGCTCGCCGAGAATACGCATGATGCCGCCGGCGCGGTGAACGTCTTCCATGTGCACGTCCTGCTTGGCAGGCGCGACCTTGGAAAGGCAGGGAACCTTGCGGGAAAGACGGTCGATGTCTTCCATGCCGAAATCGACACCGCCCTCATGCGCCGCCGCCAGAATATGCAGCACCGTGTTGGTGGAGCCGCCCATGGCGATATCCAGCGACATGGCGTTTTCGAATGCCGCCTTGTTGGCGATGGTGCGCGGCAGGACGGTTTCGTCCTCCTGCTCATAATAACGGCGCGCCAGATCGACGATCAGGTGACCGGCTTCGACGAACAGCCGCTTGCGATCGGAATGGGTGGCAAGCGTCGAACCGTTGCCGGGCAGCGAGAGACCCAGCGCCTCGGTCAGACAGTTCATGGAGTTGGCCGTGAACATGCCGGAACAGGAACCGCAGGTCGGGCAGGCCGAACGCTCGATGACCTTCACATCCTCGTCGGAAATCTTGTCGTCTGCAGCAGCAACCATGGCGTCGACCAGATCAAGCGCCACCGTCTTGCCATGCAGGACGACCTTGCCGGCCTCCATCGGACCGCCGGAAACGAAGACGGCGGGGATGTTGAGGCGCATCGCCGCATTCAGCATGCCGGGGGTGATCTTGTCGCAGTTGGAAATGCACACCATCGCATCGGCGCAATGGGCGTTGACCATATATTCCACCGAATCCGCGATGATCTCGCGCGACGGCAGCGAATAGAGCATGCCGTCATGGCCCATGGCGATACCGTCATCGACCGCGATGGTGTTGAATTCCTTGGCCACACCGCCGGCCGCCTCGATTTCGCGGGCAACGAGCTGGCCGAGATCCTTCAGATGCACATGGCCCGGCACGAACTGCGTGAAGGAATTGACCACCGCGATGATCGGCTTGCCGAAATCGCTGTCCTTCATGCCGGTGGCGCGCCAAAGGCCGCGCGCGCCCGCCATGTTGCGGCCGTGGGTTGTCGTTCTGGAGCGATAGGCTGGCATGGTGCTTTCCTCAATCTCTTGGGCGAAGACGCGTCTTCCGCAACGCGGTCAAAACGGCCTCTGCCCTATTTTGCGGTTTTTCTAGCGCAAACCGCAAGCCCTGTCACTGTCACCTTGGGGCAAAACAGTACGGTTCGGTACGGTACGCTTTCTCTTCATCGTGCTATCCGGCCGCGCCTTCATCACAAATGCGCGATTTCCGCCGCCCCACCGTTGTTTTTCCGCAGAGCGCTGAAACATATCTGTGCAGCGGCCGTATTGGCTATCATAATCGATTTATCGCCGATGTACCCGGCTTTTGTGGAGGTTCCAATGCCCGCCTATCGCCCGCCCCTCATCTCGGCAAATGAAATCACGCCGAAGAATATCTACCTGTCCAGACGTGGCTTCCTCGGCACGGCGGCGGGGCTGGCGGCAATCGGGCTGGCCGGACGCGAGGCTGTTGCTGCTCCGCTTTCCGCAAAACCCGGCGCCTACAAGCTGGATGAGAAGCTCACCCCGCTCGATGCTGTCACCAGCTATAATAATTTCTACGAATTCGGTGTCGGAAAATCCGACCCGAAGGAAAATTCCGGCAAGTTCAAGCCTACCCCCTGGACGGTGAAGGTGGATGGCCTCGTCTCCAAACCGCAGGAATTCGGCATCGAAGACCTAATGAAATATCCCCTCGAAGAGCGCACCTATCGCATGCGCTGTGTCGAGGGCTGGTCGATGGTCATTCCGTGGATCGGTTTCCCGCTCGCCACCCTTCTCGACAAGGTGGAGCCGCTTGGCAGCGCGAAATATGTCGCTTTCGAAACCGTGGTGCGGCCGGACGAAATGCCGGGGCAAAGCGGCCTGTTCCAGCCTCTCTCCTGGCCCTATGTCGAGGGGCTTCGCCTCGATGAAGCACGCCATCCGCTCACCATTCTCGCCGTCGGCCTTTATGGAGAGACGCTGCCGAACCAGAACGGTGCACCGATCCGCCTCGTCGTGCCGTGGAAATACGGTTTCAAGGGCATCAAATCCATCGTCCGCATTTCGCTGGTCGAAAAACAGCCGGAAACGACCTGGAAAAATTCCAATGCCCGCGAATATGGCTTCTATTCCAACGTCAATCCGAATGTGGACCATCCGCGCTGGAGCCAGGCGACGGAACAGCGCATCGGTGAAGGCGGTTTCTTTGGCACCCAGAACCGCCCTACCCTGATGTTCAACGGTTATGACGAGGTGGCGAGCCTCTATGCCGGCATGGACCTGAAAGCGAATTATTGACCATGGCCTTCGCCCTGCCTCTTCCCTCGCTGCCGAAGCGTTACCAGCCGGCGGCCATCTGGTCGCTTTATGTGATCGGCCTCTGTCCGGGTGTCTGGTATTTCTATCTCGCCGCAACCGGCGGCCTCGGCTTCAATCCGGTCAAGGATTTCGAACACCTGCTCGGCATCTGGGCGCTGCGCTTCCTGTGCCTCGGGCTTCTGGTAACGCCGCTGCGCGATCTCTTCAACGTTAATCTCATCGCCTATCGCCGCGCGCTGGGGCTGATCGCCTTTTATTACGTGCTGGCGCATTTCACCGTCTATCTGGTGCTGGATCGCGGCCTGATCCTCGGTTCCATCGCCGGCGATATTCTGAAGCGCCCCTATATCATGCTCGGCATGGCCGGCCTTCTCATGCTCATACCGCTGGCGCTCACCTCCAACCGCTGGTCGATCCGCAAACTCGGCAGCCGCTGGAACACGCTGCACAAACTCGTCTATCTCGTGCTCATCGTCGGCGTGCTGCATTTCGTGCTGGCGCGAAAGTCGATCACGCTGGAGCCGGTGTTTTATATCAGCACGATGGTGGTATTGCTCGGCTATCGGCTGGTACGGCCCTCGATCATGGCAAGGAAGCGGGGGAGACGCGCTGACAAGAACTCTCTGCAACGCCCATCACGATCATGAAGCCGACCGATCAAAACCTCCGAACTGCCCACCGCCCTGAAATCTCCATTTCCGGTCAAACGGCTCTCTCCGAAATATTCAACACAATGGCAACTGGCGCGGCTTTCGACCCTGCTCGAATTGGCCGCGCCTTAAACAGTGCTCATCGGCAGGCGTTATCAGGGCTTGTTGAACGCATTGAGAACGACGACGTTAAAGAAGAAGACCTGCAAAGGCTCTGGCTCGCGCATCATGTTTCGGACCGCATTGTTCTGATGGCCACACTTGTTGACCTTATTCGTCAAATCAGCCGCTACTTGCCGGGTCGACAGCCTTAAATCCGGAAAGTGAAGCAACAAAAAAAGCCGGGCGATCTCTCGCCCGGCTTTTTTAACTCATGACGCCTGAACGGCGTCAAACCTTATGCAGCTTCGGCAGCAGCAGCTTCAGCGGCAACGCGAGCCTTGTCGGCGGCGCCCTTGGCGTCAACGTCGCGCTCGACGAATTCGATGACGGCGAGAGCGGCATTGTCGCCCTGGCGGAAGCCGGCCTTCATGATACGCAGGTAGCCGCCGTTGCGGTTTGCGTAGCGGGCTGCGATCGCGTCGAACAGCTTGCGAACGGCGTCCTGATCCTTGATCTGCGAGATCGCCTGACGACGAGCGTGCAGGTCGCCGCGCTTGCCGAGGGTGACGAGCTTCTCAACGATCGGGCGAATTTCCTTCGCCTTCGGAAGCGTGGTTACGATCTGCTCATGGGTGATGAGCGAAGCAGCCATGTTGGCAAACATTGCCTTGCGGTGGCTGGCGGTTCTATTGAGCTTGCGGCCTGAATTACCGTGGCGCATTGCTATTCTCCTTCTACGCAGGTTCCTTCTCTAAGGCCTGCCGTTTCCTGGCACATGCAGATGACTTATCTGCTGTTTGACGGGGAAAGGCAGTCTTTGAGGTCTGCCTTCTTGTTTGTTAGTACTGGTCTTCGTAACGCTTTGCGAGATCTTCGATGTTCTCAGGCGGCCATGCCGGCACTTCCATGCCGAGGTGCAGACCCATGGAAGCGAGAACTTCCTTGATTTCGTTCAGCGACTTGCGACCGAAGTTCGGCGTGCGAAGCATTTCGGCTTCGGTCTTCTGGATCAGGTCGCCGATATAAACGATGTTGTCGTTCTTCAGGCAGTTTGCCGAACGAACGGACAGCTCGAGCTCGTCCACCTTCTTGAGAAGCGCCGGGTTGAACGCGAGTTCGGTAACCGATTCTTCTTCTGCTTCCTTCTGCGGCTCGTCGAAGTTGACGAAGACGCCGAGCTGGTCCTGAAGAATGCGAGCGGCGAAGGCAACGGCGTCTTCGCCGGAAACCGAACCGTTGGTCTCGATCGTCATGATCAGCTTGTCATAGTCGAGAACCTGGCCTTCACGGGTGTTTTCCACCTTGTAGGACACTTTCTTGACCGGAGAATAGAGGCTGTCCACCGGAATGAGGCCAATCGGGGCATCTTCCGCGCGGTTGCGCTCAGCCGGTACGTAACCCTTGCCGTTGTTGACGGTGAATTCCATGCGGATTTCAGCGCCATCGTCCAGCGTGCAGATCACGTGGTCGGGGTTCAGGATCTCGATATCGCCAACCGTCTGGATGTCACCAGCGGTCACGGCGCCCGGACCCTGCTTGCGCACGACCATGCGCTTGGAATCATCGCCGTCCATCTTGATGGCGATTTCCTTGATGTTGAGCACGATATCCGTCACATCTTCCCGAACGCCGGGGATGGAGGAGAATTCGTGCAGGACACCGTCGATCTGCACGGCCGTCACAGCGGCGCCACGCAGAGAAGACAACAGAACGCGACGCAGCGCGTTGCCGAGGGTAAGACCGAAACCACGCTCCAGCGGCTCGGCAACGAGCGTTGCCTTGGTGCGGCTGGACGAGGTGAACTCGACCTTGTTCGGCTTGATAAGTTCCTGCCAGTTCTTCTGAATCATCTTTAAACCTTCCGTTCGCCGCCACCATCCAATCGTGACGGACCGAGCATGAAAACACCGAGAGGAACCTAATTCAGCGGTTCATCGGTGGGTTCTTGAGCGCAAGTCCGCCGATCGAAATCGACGCGCACACGCCAGATACACGAAAATTCCGCCAGACCTGAGGTAAGGCGGAATTTCCGAACCACGGTCGCGTCAGACGCGGCGCTTCTTGCGCGGACGGCAACCGTTGTGCGGGATCGGCGTCACGTCGCGAATGGAAGTGATCATGAAACCGGCAGCCTGGAGAGCGCGAAGTGCCGATTCACGGCCGGAACCCGGACCGCAAACTTCAACTTCAAGCGACTTCATGCCGTGTTCCTGAGCCTTCTTCGCGCAATCTTCAGCAGCGATCTGGGCAGCGAACGGGGTCGACTTGCGCGAACCCTTGAAGCCCTTGGCACCAGCGGACGACCAGGCAATAGCATTGCCCTGTGCGTCGGTGATGGTGATCATCGTGTTGTTGAAGGTCGAGTTGACGTGCGCGACGCCCGACGTGATGTTCTTACGTTCGCGACGGCGAATACGTGCGGCTTCCTTGGCCATTTTATACCTTTCATTGATCTCTTCACCGCCGTAACACCAGCGGCTACACCGGCGATCAACCCCATCGGAGCTTCACGCCAAACTCAGAAAGGCTGGCGCGGACTGCACCAGCCTCCCCTTTCCGGAGAACCGGAAAATTACTTCTTCTTACCAGCGATAGCCTTCGCCGGACCCTTGCGGGTGCGGGCGTTGGTGTGCGTGCGCTGACCGCGGACCGGAAGGCCACGACGGTGACGCAGGCCGCGGTAGCAACCGAGGTCCATCAGACGCTTGATGTTCATCGAGGTCTCACGACGCAGGTCGCCTTCGACCTGGTAGTCGCGGTCGATGGCTTCGCGGATCTGAAGAACTTCAGCATCCGTCAGCTGATGAACGCGCTTCTCAGCCGGAAGACCGACCTTGTCCATGATTTCCTGCGCGAATTTCGGACCGATCCCGTGAATGTAGGTCAGCGCAATAACAACGCGCTTCGCGGTCGGGATGTTGACGCCAGCGATACGTGCCACGTCTCTTCTCCTTGGTTCCAGTTGCCATCCGGCAAGTGGTGATTCCATTCGAGCGGCCGACAAGACCGCCAGTTCAAATTGGTGTCCGTGACAAGTCAAAACGACCGAACCCGGATCTCCCTTCCCTTAGGGAAATCCGCGCCAGTCGCTTGGGATGTCGCGAGTTGGCGCGGTGTTTAACGGAATCAGCGCAAAAAAGCAACCGGCTCCGCCAAGATTCTTTTACGATCCAAAGGATCTGCCGCCATGCGCAAGCGAGATATGGGCAAGAGCGCAACAGCCCCGCCCATCCGCTCCGTCGATCAGGCGGAAGCTTTCTCGAGAACGCGCTCGATAGCCTCGGTGACGGCATCGACGTCAGCCATGCCATCCAGCGTCACGAGCTCGCCCTGTTCGCTGTAATAGGCGGACAGCGGCGCGGTCTTCTCGCGATATTCCGTCAGGCGCTTGCGGAACGCTTCCGGATTGTCATCCGAGCGAACCGTACCGCCGGCGGCAATGGTTTCAGCCACGCGGTTTTCGATTCGGCGAATCAACGCCTCTTCGTCCACCTTGAGTTCGATGACGGCATCGAGGACCAGATTCTTCTTGCGCATGTTCTCGGCAAGCGCCTTGGCCTGCGGAACGGTGCGCGGATAGCCGTCGAGAATAAAGCCCTTGGCACAGTCCGGTGCTTCGATGCGTTCGGAAACGATCTGATTGACGATATCGTCGGAAACAAGCCCGCCGGCGTCCATGACGGCCTTGGCGCGTTTGCCGATTTCGGTGCCCGCGCTGACCGCAGCGCGAAGCATGTCACCGGTGGAAAGCTGCGGGATCCCGTACTTGTCCGTCAGCCGCTTGGCCTGGGTTCCCTTGCCCGCACCCGGCGGACCCAAAAATATCAGTCTCATCGTCCCCTCTTTCCTCCACGCAACTTCGACTTCTTGATCAGCCCTTCATACTGCTGCGCGATCAGGTGGCCCTGAATTTGCGCAACCGTATCCAGAGTTACACTGACAACGATCAAAAGCGAAGTACCACCAAGGGCTAATGGAATGCCCGTGCGTGCGATAAGTGTCTCAGGAAGGATACAGACGAAGACAAGATAAATCGCGCCGACCACCGTGATGCGGGTCAGGACGTAATCGATGTACTCCGCGGTGCGCTCGCCCGGACGGATGCCCGGAATGAAGCCACCATGCTTCTTGAGGTTATCTGCGGTGTCCTTCGGATTGAAGACGATCGCCGTATAGAAAAACGCAAAGAACGCGATCAGCAGGCCGTAGAGCGCCATGAACAGCGGCTGTCCGTGCTGCAGCGACGCGATGATCGAGGTTGCCCAGCCCGGCAGGTTGGTGTTTCCGGCAAAACCCGCAGCCGTTGCCGGCAGCAGCAGCAGCGACGATGCGAAGATCGCGGGAATGACGCCGGCCGTGTTGAGCTTCAGCGGCAGATGCGAGGTATCGCCCTGGAACATGCGATTGCCGACCTGTCGCTTCGGATATTGGATCAACAGGCGGCGCTGCGCGCGCTCCACGAAGACGATGAGCGCGATGACGCCGATGGCGACCACAACCACCGTCAGGATGAGCGGGGTGGAAAGCGCACCGGTACGGCCGAGTTCCAGCGTGCCGGCCAGAGCCTTGGGCAGGCCTGCGGCAATGCCCGCGAAGATGATCAGCGAAATACCGTTGCCGATACCGCGCGAGGTGATCTGCTCACCCAGCCACATCAGGAACATCGTGCCGCCGAGCAGCGTGATGACGGTGGAAATGCGGAAGAACCAGCCCGGATCGACCACGAGGCCGTTACCGCTTTCGAGGCCGACCGCAATGCCATAGGCCTGCAGCGTGCCGAGCAGCACCGTGCCGTAGCGCGTATACTGGTTGATGATCTTGCGGCCGGCTTCGCCTTCCTTCTTCAACGCTTCGAGCGAGGGCACGACCGAGGTCATGAGCTGCACGATGATCGAAGCGGAGATGTAAGGCATGATGCCGAGCGCGAAGATCGCCATGCGCTCGACGGCGCCACCCGCAAACATGTTGAAAAGACCGAGAATACCGTTGGCCTGGCCACGGAAGGCCTGCGCATAGGCTTCGGGGTTCAGGCCCGGAAGCGGAATGTGGGTGCCGAGACGGTAGACGAGAAGTGCGGCAAGAGTAAACCAGAGACGCTTTTTCAGATCCTCCGCCTTAGCGAAGGTCGAAAAATTCAGGTTCGAAGCCAGTTGTTCCGCTGCTGAAGCCATAAATTTCTCCGAATGACCCTTGCCAGCCAGCGCAACCGGCCGATGCGGAAAGGTCTAAAAGATACTGGTCAAAACCGGGCTTCGGACAAATGCGGCTCTCAGCCGCCATCATGCCTCACCCTGTTTTTTATGTCCTATCCCCTCCCCTACGGAAGTTCAAGAACTGTGAGGCTCTCCCTGCAGCACTTTCTGCCGCAAGCGGGGCCGTGGAAGCACACCGCGAAGAGATTGCCCTGATGCTCTATAAATCGATTTAGATCGAAAGCACCATAGGCCAGGGAGCGCAAACGCCCGGAGCGACGAGCCCCGGGCGTCTGAAGTCTATATATTACTCGGCGGCTTCTGCTGCAACTGCGAGAAGCTTGATCGAACCGCCAGCCTTTTCGATCTTTTCGATTGCGGGCTTGGAAGCGCCGGCAACTTCGAAAGCGACCTTGGCCTTCAGCTCGCCGTCGGCGAGAATGCGTACGCCGTCCTTGGCGCGGCGGATAACGCCGGCAGCCTTGAGAGCAGCGGCATCGATCGTTGCGGAAGCGTCAAGCTTCTTGGCGTCGATGGCGGTCTGAATGCGGCCGAGCGATACGACAACATATTCGGAAGCGAAGATGTTGTTGAAACCGCGCTTCGGCAGACGACGGTAGATGGGCATCTGACCGCCTTCGAAACCGTTGATGGCGACGCCCGAACGAGCCTTCTGGCCCTTCACACCGCGACCACCGGTCTTGCCCTTGCCGGAACCGATACCGCGACCTACGCGGATACGGTCCTTGGAGGCGCCTTCGTTGTCTCTGATTTCATTGAGTTTCATGATAGGTTACTCCGTCTCACTTCTCGTCAACGACGCGAACGAGATGCTGGACCGCACGGATCATGCCGCGAACCGCCGGAGTGTCTTCCAGGGTGCGCTGACGATGCATCTTGTTGAGACCCAGGCCGATCAGCGTCTGGCGCTGGATTGCCGGGCGGCGAATGGGGCTGCCGATCTGTTCGACCGTAACAGTCTTCTTGGCTTCAGTAGTCTTCTTGGCCATGATCCAGCTCCTTATTCTTCAGAAGCGTTGCCGGAAGCGGCACGACGAGCCTGAAGGGTCGCATACTTCAGACCGCGCTGTGCAGCGATGTCCTTCGGATGAACCTGATGCTTCAGAGCGTCGAACGTAGCGCGAACCATGTTGTACGGGTTCGAAGAACCGGTCGACTTGGCAACAACGTCATGAACGCCGAGCGTTTCGAAAACGGCGCGCATCGGACCACCGGCGATGATACCGGTACCGGCCTTGGCCGAACGCAGCAGAACCTTGCCTGCGCCGTGACGGCCATTGACGTCGTGGTGCAGCGTGCGGCCATCGCGCAGCGGAACGAAGATCAGATCGCGCTTTGCGCTTTCGGTTGCCTTGCGGATCGCTTCCGGAACTTCACGAGCCTTGCCGTGACCGAAGCCAACGCGGCCCTTCTGGTCGCCAACGACGACGAGAGCGGCGAAGCCGAAGCGACGGCCACCCTTAACAACCTTTGCAACGCGGTTGATCGCGACCAGCTTGTCGACGAATTCGCTATCGCGCTCTTCGCGGTTCTGACGCTCTTCGCGGGAACCTCTTTTATCCTGTGCCATTGTCCTTGTCCTTTTTCTTTTGCGGGTGGAACGGCAAACGAAAAGACCAGCGGTCCCAATGAAGAGATCCGCATGGTCCGGTGAAATTCCGCCCGGATCGTTGTCCGGGCGGAAAAAAATCAGAAGTTCAGGCCGCCTTCGCGGGCAGCGTCTGCCAGGGCCTTGATACGGCCGTGGTAGATGAACGCGCCACGGTCGAATACGACATCCTTGACGCCAGCCTTGACGCCACGCTCGGCAACCAGCTTGCCTACGACAGTTGCTGCTGCAACGTCGGCGCCGGTCTTGAGCGAGCCGCGCAGATCGGCTTCGAGCGTGGAGGCAGACGCAAGCGTCTTGCCAGCAACGTCATCGATGATCTGGGCGTAGATGTTCTTCGACGAGCGATGAACCGACAGGCGCGGGCGGCCGTTGGCAACCGCCTTGATCTGGCGGCGCACACGGCTCGCGCGACGTGCAAGTGCTTCTTTCCTGCTAGCCATTTCGCGTGATCCTTACTTCTTCTTGCCTTCTTTGCGGACAATACGCTCTTCAGCGTACTTCACGCCCTTGCCCTTGTAGGGCTCGGGACCGCGGTATTCGCGGATTTCCGCGGCTACCTGGCCAACCTGCTGCTTGTTGATGCCGGAAACGATGATTTCCGTGGGCTTCGGAACGGCAATGGTGATGCCGACCGGCGGCTCGTAAACAACATCGTGGGAGAAGCCGAGAGCCAGTTGCAGGTTCTTGCCCTGCATGGCGGCACGGTAACCGACGCCGTTGATTTCGAGCTTGCGCTCATAGCCGTCCTTAACACCCTTGAAGATGTTCTCGATCATCGTGCGGGACATGCCCCACTTCGAACGAGCTTCCTTGGTGCCGTTAGCCGGCGTTACGGAAACGCCGTTATCTTCGAGCTTCAGCTGAATGTCGTCGTTAGCGACGAAAAACAGTTCACCCTTCGGGCCCTTAGCAGTAACCTTCTGGCCGTCGACATTGGCCGTCACACCTGCTGGAACCGGAACGGGCTTTTTACCGATACGAGACATTATTCAATCCTGTCTGTTCGTTATGGAGATCCTTGCCCAGTCTTAGAAGACCGAGCAAAGAACCTCGCCACCAACGTTCTGTTCGCGAGCCTGGTGATCGGCCATCACGCCCTTCGGGGTCGAAAGGATGGTGATGCCGAGGCCGTTCGCGACCTGCGGAATGGACTTTACCGAGACATAAACCCGGCGGCCCGGCTTGGAAACGCGGCCGATCTCACGGATCACGGACGCGCCTTCGTAGTACTTCAGCTCGATCGTGAATTCGGACTTGCCGTTTTCGAAATCGACCTTGGAATAACCGCGAATGTAGCCTTCAGCCTGCAGCACGTCGAGAACGCGTGCGCGGAGGCTGGAAGCCGGCGTGCTTACCGAAGACTTGCGGCGAGCAGCACCATTGCGGATGCGGGTGAGCATATCACCCAAAGGATCAGTCATGGTCATGTGCCCGTCTCCTTACCAGCTCGACTTGACAATGCCCGGCACCTTGCCGGAATTGCCCAGCTCACGAAGCGCGATACGCGACATCTTGAGCTTGCGATAGAACGCGCGCGGACGGCCCGTTACTTCGCAGCGGTTGCGGATACGCGTCTTCGAGCCGTCACGCGGCAGCGAAGCGAGCTTCAGAGTGGCCTTGAACCGGTCTTCGATCGGAAGGGACTGGTTCATCACGATCGCCTTCAGTGCGGCGCGCTTGGCGGCCTGCTGGGCGACCGACTTGCGGCGGCGCTTGTTCTTTTCAACTGCGCTTGTTTTCGCCATATCGGAGT
The DNA here is from genome assembly GCF_015704895.1 of Agrobacterium leguminum. GTDB lineage: Bacteria > Pseudomonadota > Alphaproteobacteria > Rhizobiales > Rhizobiaceae > Agrobacterium > Agrobacterium leguminum. Next base: position 179,319 of record NZ_JADQWB010000005.1, read on the forward strand.
TCCTTTTCTACGCTCGTCGTTACGGTTAGTGACGGAACGGGAAGTTGAACTCTGTCAGCAGAGCCCGAGCTTCGTCGTCCGACGTCGCCGTCGTGCAAACGATGATGTCCATGCCCCACATCTGATCAACCTTATCGTAGTTGATCTCAGGGAACACAATGTGTTCCTTGATGCCCATGGCGAAGTTGCCACGGCCGTCAAAGCTCTTCGGGTTCAGGCCCCGGAAGTCGCGAACGCGCGGAAGCGCGATGTTGACCAGACGATCAAGGAATTCGTACATGCGGGCGCCACGAAGGGTAACCTTCGCACCGATCGGCATGCCTTCGCGAACCTTGAAACCTGCGATCGAGTTGCGAGCGCGGGTAACGACCGGCTTCTGGCCGGCGATCGCAGCCAGGTCACCGGCAGCGATGGTGGGCTTCTTGGAGTCGGCAGTCGCCTCGCCAACACCCATGTTGATCACGATCTTTTCAAGCTTCGGGATCATCATCACGTTGGCGTAGGAGAACTTCTCCTGCATGGCGCCACGGATACGGGAAACGTATTCCGTCTTGAGACGCGGCTCGTACTTATCAGCCATCGATCACTTCTCCCGAACGCTTGGCCACGCGGACCTTCTTGCCATCCACAACCGAGAAGCCAACGCGGGTCGGCTTGCCATCCTTGTCGACGATGGCGATGTTGGAGATGTGCAAGGATGCTTCCTTGTTGATGATGCCGGCTTCCTGGGCCTGGGTCTGGCGCTGGTGACGCTTCACCATGTTAACGCCACGCACAACGGCCCGATCTTCCTTCGGCAAAACCTGGATTACTTCGCCGGTACGGCCCTTGTCCTTACCGGTCAATACGACAACCTTGTCGCCTTTACGAATCTTCTGCATCGCATTCGCTCCTTACAGTACTTCCGGAGCCAGCGAGATGATCTTCATGTGGTTCTTGGCGCGAAGTTCGCGCGGAACCGGTCCGAAGATACGGGTGCCGATGGGCTCTTTCTTGTTGTCGATAAGAACGGCTGCGTTGTTATCGAAACGGATGACGCTGCCGTCAGCGCGGCGGATGTCCTTGGCGGTGCGCACGACAACCGCCTTCATCACGTCGCCCTTCTTGACGCGGCCGCGCGGAATAGCTTCCTTGATGGAAACGACAATAATGTCGCCAACAGAAGCATATTTGCGCTTCGAGCCGCCCAGCACCTTGATGCACATGACACGACGTGCGCCGGAATTATCCGCCACGTCGAGGTTTGTTTGCATCTGAATCATGTCAGGTCGCCTTCTTGTTGTTACCGGGACGGTTGGGCAAACTCTCCCGAGCAAGCCCCCTGCCCCAGCTTATGAATATCTCTTTTTTTGCGCGGAAATGTCGTGACAGGGTGGTTTCCCGAAGGACCTTCCGTGCGCATCAAAGCAAAAGACGCTCGATTCACGAGCGTCCTTGCGGTGCTTCATACAGGAATTCGCGCCAAGTGCAAGACACCTGGCGCGATTCTGATGAAATTAAGCCTGGGCGGAAACGACCGTCCAGCGCTTGTCCTTGGAGATCGGTGCGCATTCCTCGATGGAAACGACATCGCCGACCTTATACTGATTGTTTTCGTCGTGTGCCTTGTACTTCTTCGAACGACGAACGGTCTTCTGAAGCAGCGGGTGAGCGAATCGGCGCTCAACCCGGACTACGACAGTCTTCTCGTTCTTGTCGGACACTACGACGCCCTGCAGAATGCGTTTCGGCATATTATTCTTCCTTAGGCCTTGGCTTCTGCCGCCTTCTGGCGGGCAATGGTTTTAACGCGGGCGATATCCTTGCGGACTTCGTTGATGCGCGAGGACTTCTCCAGCTGACCAGTTGCCTTCTGGAAGCGCAGGTTGAACTGCTCCTTCTTCAGATCGGCGAGCTTGTCCTTGAGCTGGTCGGCGCTGAGGCCGCGAACTTCATCGGCTTTCATGTGCCTTGCTCCTTACTCTGCGATGCGCTGTACGAAGCGCGTCTTGACCGAGAGCTTGGCAGCGCCGAGACGAAGCGCCTCACGGGCGATCTCCTCGGACACACCGTCGATCTCGAACATCATACGACCGGGCTTGACCTTGCATGCCCAGTAATCGACCGAACCCTTGCCCTTACCCATACGAACTTCGGTCGGCTTTGCCGTGACCGGAACGTCGGGGAATACGCGGATCCACACGCGACCTGCGCGCTTCATGTAACGCGTGATCGCGCGGCGGGCCGCTTCGATCTCGCGTGCATTCACGCGGTTCGGTTCCTGCGACTTCAAGCCGAATTCACCGAATGCCAGGTCAAAGCCGCCCTTGGCGACGCCCTTGATGCGTCCCTTGAACTGCTTACGGTACTTAGTACGCTTTGGCTGCAACATTTTCTTACTTCTCCGAGCTTATCTTTCGCCAGCGTCAATCAAGCGTTTTCGCGACGACGATCGGGACGATCGCCACGCTCACGGCTTGCAGGGCCCTGTGCGTCGCCTTCGAGACCGCGACGCTCAGAAGCCATCGGATCGTGCTCAAGGATTTCGCCCTTGAAGATCCAGACCTTGATGCCGCAAATGCCGAATGCGGTTTCAGCTTCAGCCGTGCCGTAGTCGATGTCCGCACGCAGCGTGTGGAGCGGAACGCGACCTTCGCGGTACCATTCGGTACGAGCGATTTCTGCACCGCCGAGACGGCCGCCGCAGGTGATCTTGATGCCTTCGGCGCCAAGACGCATTGCGGACTGAACAGCACGCTTCATCGCACGGCGGAAAGCCACGCGGCGCTCGAGCTGCTGAGCGATCGACTGGGCAACCAGCGTCGCGTCGATTTCCGGCTTGCGCACTTCAACGATGTTGAGGTGCGTTTCGGAGTTGGTCATCTCGGAAAGCTTCTTGCGAAGCTTCTCGATGTCCGCGCCCTTCTTGCCGATGATCAGACCCGGACGAGCCGAGTGGATCGTAACGCGGCACTTCTTGTGCGGACGCTCGATGACGACCTTGGCGATACCGGCCTGCTTGAGTTCCTTGATCAGGTAAGCCCGGATCTTCAGGTCTTCATGCAGCAGCTTGCCGTATTCTGCGGTGTCAGCGTACCAGCGGCTATCCCAGGTACGGTTGATGCCGAGGCGGAAGCCAATCGGATTGATTTTCTGACCCATTATGCGGCCTCCCCTTTTTCCTCGACTTCACGAACAACGATCGTGAGGTGAGCGAACGGCTTTTCGATGCGGGAAGCACGACCACGGCCACGAGCGTGGAAACGCTTCATGGTGATGGACTTGCCAACATAGGCCTCGGCGACGACGAGAGCGTCGACGTCGAGGTCGTGGTTGTTTTCCGCATTGGCAATTGCAGATTCCAGCGTCTTCTTGACGGTGCCTGCAATGCGCTTGCGGGAGAATTCGAGCTCGGCGAGAGCGCGATCAACCTTCTTGCCACGGATAAGAGCGGCAACCAGGTTCAGTTTCTGGGGGCTGACGCGGAGCGTACGGGCAACGGCCTGAGCCTCGTTGTCCTTCAGCCGGCGTTCGGTCTTAGCCTTCGCCATGATTACTTCCTCTTTGCCTTCTTGTCCGCGCCGTGACCGTAATAGGTACGGGTCGGAGAGAATTCACCGAACTTGTGTCCGACCATGTCTTCGTTGACGGAGACGGGCACATGCTTGCTGCCGTTGTAGACGCCGAAGGTCAGACCAACGAACTGCGGCAGGATCGTGGAGCGACGGCTCCAGATCTTGATTACTTCGTTACGTCCGCTCTCGCGCACCTTCTCAGCCTTGGTGAGAAGATAGCCGTCAACAAACGGACCTTTCCATACTGAACGAGCCATTAGTGACTACCTCTCTTACTTCTTACGCTGATGGCGCGAGCGCATGATGAACTTGTCGGTCGACTTGTTCGAACGGGTGCGCTTGCCCTTCGTGGGCTTGCCCCACGGAGTAACCGGGTGGCGACCACCCGACGTGCGACCTTCACCACCACCGTGCGGGTGGTCGACCGGGTTCATGACGACGCCGCGAACGTGCGGACGCTTGCCGCGCCAACGGGAACGACCGGCCTTGCCGTCGTTGATGTTGGCGTGGTCCGAGTTCGAAACAGCACCGATCGATGCGAGGCAGGAGCCATGCACCAGACGCTGTTCGCCCGAGTTGAGACGCAGGATGGCCATGCCGGCATCGCGGCCGACGAGCTGGACATACGTACCGGCGGAGCGAGCGATCTGACCGCCCTTGCCCGGCTTCATCTCGACGTTGTGGATGATCGAACCGACCGGAATGTACTGAAGCGGCATGGTGTTGCCGGGCTTCACGTCCACTGCCTTGTCGGAGGCGATCACCTTGTCACCGGCAGCGAGACGCTGTGGCGCGAGAATGTAAGCCTGTTCGCCGTCGGTATACGTAACCAGCGCGATGAACGCGGTGCGGTTGGGGTCGTATTCCAGACGCTCAACGGTGCCTTCTACGTCGAACTTGCGACGCTTGAAGTCAACCAGACGGTAGGTCCGCTTGTGACCGCCACCCTGGAAACGGACGGTGATCCGGCCCTGGTTGTTACGGCCACCCTTGGAGCTGAGGCCCTGGGTGAGAGCCTTTACCGGCTTGCCCTTGTAGAGCGAAGCGCGGTCCACGATAACCAGCTGGCGCTGGCTCGGCGTGGTCGGATTGAAACTTTTCAATGCCATTTTCTTGTTCCCTTTTGGGTCTTTGCCCGCTTGGGCCTAACCTTTAGAGTCCGGTGGACACGTCGATGGATTGACCTTCGGCGAGCGTGACGACGGCTTTCTTGACGTCCTTCAGCTTACCGGCGAATCCACGGAAACGACGGGTCTTACCCTTGCGGATAAGCGTGTTCACAGCCGTGACTTTGACGCCGAAGAGAGCTTCCACGGCAGCCTTAATTTCAGGCTTGGAAGCGTTCTTGGCGACGTTGAATACGACCTGGTTCTGTTCGGATACCAGCGTCGACTTTTCCGTGATCGAAGGAGATACGATCACATCGTAGTGGCGAAGATCCGTCATTTGAACCGCTCCTCCAGAGCCTCTACAGCAGCCTTGGAAAGCACCAGCTTGCCACGGCGCAGGATGTCGTAAACATTGATGCCCTGAACCGGCAGAACGTCCACGTTCGGGATGTTCTGAGCAGCGAGCTTGAAGTTGCCATCAAGTTCGGCGCCGCCGATAACGAGAGCGTTGGTCAGGCCAAGCGAAGCGAAGCTGCCCAGCAGAGCCTTGGTCTTTGCTTCGGACGCGACGAGCTGATCAACGATGATCAGTTCTTCAGCCTTCAGCTTTGCAGACAGGGCGTGACGCAGAGCGAGCGCGCGAACCTTCTTCGGAAGGTCGTGTGCATGGCTGCGAACGACCGGGCCGTGGGCCTTGCCGCCGCCGCGGAACTGCGGTGCGCGAGCCGAATGGTGACGAGCGCGGCCCGTACCCTTCTGCTTGTACATCTTCGCGCCGGTGCGGGAAACTTCCGACCGGTTCTTGGACTTGTGGGTTCCCTGCTGCTTCTTTGCAAGCTGCCAGCGAACCATGCGGGCCAGGATGTCCTGGCGGGGGTCGAGGCCGAAAATCTCATCCGACAGAGAAACCTTGCCGGCGTCTTTTCCCTCGAGGGTCTTGACGTTCAATTCCATGATAAGGCTCCCTTACTTCGCAGCCGACTTGACGGCGTCGCGGACGATGATCCAGGAACCCTTCGAGCCGGGAACTGCACCCTTCACGAGGATGAGGCCACGGTCTTCATCGGTCGAAACGACTTCGAGGTTCTGGGTCGTAACGCGCGTCTGGCCCATATGACCAGCCATGCGCTTGCCCTTCCAGACGCGGCCCGGATCCTGGTTGTTACCGGTCGAACCGTGTGCACGGTGCGACACGGAGTTACCGTGCGAAGCGCGGCCACCACCGAAGTTGTGACGCTTCATAGCACCGGCAAAACCTTTACCGATCGTGGTTCCAGTGACGTCGACCAGCTGGCCGGACTGAAAATGATTTGCGGTCAGTGTTGCACCGATGTCGATCAGGTTCTCGGGGGAAACCCGGAACTCGACGAGCTTGGCTTTCGGTTCGACATTGGCAGCGGCAAAATGACCGCGAAGCGCCTTCGTCGTGTTCTTGACCTTGGACTGGCCGGCACCGAGCTGAACTGCGGTATAGCCATTCTTGTCTTCCGTGCGCTGGGCAACGACTTGTACGTTATCCAGTCGCAATACTGTTACGGGGATATGTTCACCTGCGTCGTTATAGACGCGTGTCATACCCACTTTCTGTGCAATCACACCTGAACGCATTGGTTCATCCTCTTGCGAGCCTTGAAGGGAAAACCCTCTCTGGCCTTTGTTAAGGAGTGCCCTTCGACATCTCACGATGTTTCCGGTCTCCGGTTTGGAAGTCGTTGGATTACTCCACGTACCTTCCTTGTTATTTCAGCCCTCACCTTGGATAGATCGGGCCGGGTCTTAGAGCTTGATTTCCACGTCAACGCCAGCAGCGAGGTCGAGCTTCATCAGAGCATCGACAGTCTGCGGGGTGGGGTCAACGATATCGAGAAGACGCTTGTGCGTCCGCATTTCGAACTGTTCACGGCTCTTCTTATCGACGTGAGGAGAGCGGTTGACGGTAAACTTTTCGATGCGGGTGGGGAGCGGAACCGGGCCGCGAACGCTGGCGCCGGTGCGCTTTGCGGTCGACACGATTTCACGGGTAGAGGCATCGAGGATCCGGTGATCGAACGCCTTGAGGCGGATACGGATATTCTGGCCGTTCATTCGTCTTGTCCTTGTTCTTTGTTATTCGTTTCCGCACGCGGAAACACATGAACTTCTATTGATCGTGGCGCCGCAGATTTTCAAAAATCGAGAGAAATGCGCTGTCGCATCCCAATCATTTCAGTTGTCTGTATTGCTAAAACACCGCGTTTCGCAATCGCTTGCGAATCCAGCGGTGAGTGTGAGTGCGCGTTTACGCGCTTTCACCGAATTTTTCAAGCACTAAAAATGCAACGCCGCCAGGCTTTTTACCAAAAGTCCGGCGGCGGTGTTGTTCACACCGCCGCCAGTCTGAATTTCAAAGGTCGAAATTACTCGACGATCGAAGCGACGATGCCGGCGCCGACGGTACGGCCGCCTTCGCGGATAGCGAAGCGCAGCTTTTCTTCCATCGCGATCGGAACGATCAGCTCGACGTCAACGGTCACGTTGTCGCCAGGCATAACCATTTCCGTGCCTTCCGGAAGCGTAACGATGCCCGTTACGTCCGTCGTGCGGAAGTAGAACTGCGGACGGTAGTTCGTGAAGAACGGCGTATGACGGCCGCCTTCTTCCTTCGTCAGGATGTAGGCTTCAGCCTTGAACTTCTTGTGCGGCTTAACCGAACCCGGCTTGCACAGGATCTGACCACGCTCGACGCCGTCACGGTTAACACCGCGAACCAGTGCGCCGATGTTGTCGCCGGCCTGGCCCTGGTCGAGCAGCTTGCGGAACATTTCAACGCCGGTAACCGTCGTCTTCGAGGTCGGACGGATGCCGACGATTTCGACTTCTTCACCAACCTTGACGATACCGCGCTCAACGCGACCCGTCACAACCGTACCACGGCCGGAGATCGAGAACACGTCTTCGATCGGCATCAGGAACGGCTGGTCGATCGGACGCTCAGGCGTCGGGATGTAGGCGTCAACCGCAGCCATCAGCTCGCGGATCGCGTCTTCACCGATCTTCTTGTCAGAATCTTCAAGAGCGGCAAGTGCCGAACCCTTGATGATCGGAATATCGTCGCCCGGGAAGTCGTAGGACGACAGAAGTTCGCGAACTTCAAGCTCGACGAGCTCGAGAAGCTCGGCGTCGTCAACCTGGTCGACCTTGTTGAGGAACACGACGATCGCCGGAACGCCAACCTGACGGGCAAGCAGGATGTGCTCGCGGGTCTGCGGCATCGGGCCGTCGGCAGCCGAGCAAACCAGGATCGCGCCGTCCATCTGGGCAGCACCGGTGATCATGTTCTTCACGTAGTCGGCGTGGCCGGGGCAGTCGACGTGCGCATAGTGACGGGCAGGCGTTTCGTATTCAACGTGCGCCGTCGAAATCGTGATACCACGGGCCTTTTCTTCAGGCGCGGCGTCGATCTGGTCATACGCCTTGAATTCGCCGAAGAACTTCGTGATCGCTGCCGTCAGCGACGTCTTGCCATGGTCAACGTGACCGATCGTGCCAATGTTGACGTGCGGCTTATTGCGCTCAAACTTGCTCTTTGCCATTAGTGGCTCTCCATTCTTGTCCCTTGACGGGAATAATCTTCAAAATTCGGTGGGGCGTACCCCGATCACTTCTGACCGGAGTACTTAGCCTGGATTTCCTGCGCCACGTTCGACGGAACCGGCGAATAGTGGTCGAACGTCATCGAGTACTGTGCACGGCCCTGCGACATGGAGCGCAGGTTGTCGACGTACTTGAACATGTTCGCGAGCGGAACATGCGCGTTGATGACGACGGCGATACCACGGCTTTCCTGGCCCTGGATCTGACCACGACGGGAGTTCAGGTCGCCGATAACGTCACCGACATAGTCTTCCGGCGTTACGACTTCGACCTTCATCATCGGCTCGAGAAGCTGTGCGCCAGCCTTCTTCGCTGCTTCACGGAAGCAGGCACGCGATGCGATTTCGAAGGCGAGAACCGACGAGTCGACATCGTGGAATGCACCGTCGACCAGCGTCGCCTTGACGCCGAGCATCGGGAAGCCAGCCAGCGGACCGGAAGACAGAACGCTTTCGATACCCTTCTGAACGCCCGGGATGTATTCCTTCGGAACAGCACCGCCGACGATCTTGGATTCGAACTTGAAGTCTTCGCCTTCGGGGTTCGGTTCGAAGATGATCTTCACGCGAGCGAACTGACCGGTACCACCGGACTGCTTCTTGTGCGTGTAGTCTTCTTCGTGCTGACGCGTGATGGTTTCGCGGTAGGCAACCTGCGGAGCGCCGACGGTTGCTTCAACCTTGAATTCGCGACGCATACGGTCAACGAGAATGTCGAGGTGAAGTTCGCCCATGCCCGCGATGATCGTCTGACCGGACTCTTCATCCGTCTTGACGCGGAACGAAGGATCTTCAGCAGCCAGACGGTTGAGCGCGAGGCCCATCTTTTCCTGGTCGCCCTTGGTCTTCGGCTCGATCGCGATCTGGATGACCGGCTCGGGGAATTCCATGCGCTCGAGGATAACCGGCTTCAGCGGATCGCAGAGCGTATCGCCAGTGGTGGTTTCCTTGAGGCCAGCCAGAGCAACGATGTCGCCGGCAAAGGCTTCTTCGATGTCTTCACGGCTGTTGGAGTGCATCTGCAGCATACGGCCGACGCGCTCGCGCTTGTCCTTGACCGTGTTGATGACAGACGTACCCTTTTCGAGCTTGCCCGAGTAGATACGTGCGAAGGTCAGCGAACCGACGAAGGGGTCGTTCATGATCTTGAAAGCGAGCATGGAAAGCGGCTCGCTGTCGTCGGCATGACGCTCGATTTCGGCTTCGGTCTTGAAGTCGATACCCTTGATCGCCGGAATGTCCAGCGGAGAAGGCAGGTAGTCGACAACGGCGTCGAGAAGCGGCTGAACGCCCTTGTTCTTGAACGCGGTACCGCAGAACATCGGGTGGAACTTCACGTCGATGGTGCCGCGGCGAACGAGCGCACGGATCTTGTCGTTGTCGGGCATGATGCCGTTCAGGTAGTCTTCCATCGCTTCTTCGTCGATCTCGACAACGGTCTCGATCAGCTTTTCGCGATATTCGTCAGCCTTGGCCTTCATGTCTTCCGGGATTTCGACGACGTCCCACTGAGCGCCGAGCGATTCGTCGCGCCAGATGAGTGCGTTCATCTCGATCAGGTCGATAACGCCCTTGAACTCGGTCTCAGCGCCGATCGGCAGCTGCATGACAACGGCGATGGCGCCGAGACGGGTCTTGATCATTTCCACCGAGCGGTAGAAGTCAGCACCGGTCTTATCCATCTTGTTGCAGAAGATCATGCGCGGAACATGATACTTCTCGGCCTGACGCCAGACGGTTTCCGTCTGCGGCTCAACACCGGCGTTGGCGTCGAGCAGCGCGATGGCGCCGTCGAGAACGCGCAGCGAACGCTCGACTTCAATGGTGAAGTCGACGTGGCCGGGGGTGTCGATGATGTTGAAGCGGCGCATCTTGCCGTCGCGACCCTTCCAGAAGGTCGTGGTGGCGGCGGAGGTGATGGTGATACCACGCTCCTGCTCCTGCTCCATCCAGTCCATCGTGGCAGCGCCATCGTGAACTTCGCCGATCTTGTGCGACTTACCGGTGTAATAAAGGATACGCTCGGTGGTCGTCGTCTTGCCGGCGTCGATATGCGCCATGATACCGAAATTGCGGTAGTCTTCGATTTTATATTCGCGAGCCATAATGGACTGCCTTTCGATATGCGACCGGTTAAGATTACCAGCGGTAATGCGAGAATGCGCGGTTGGCGTCGGCCATCTTGTGCGTGTCTTCGCGCTTCTTGACAGCGGAACCGCGGTTGTTCGCAGCGTCCATGAGTTCGCCGGAAAGGCGATCGACCATGGTCGTTTCGTTGCGCTTGCGGGCAGCCGTGATCAGCCAGCGGATAGCAAGGGCCTGACGGCGCTCGGGGCGAACGTCGACGGGAACCTGATACGTGGCACCACCAACGCGGCGCGAACGCACTTCAACGTGCGGAGCAACGTTGTCGAGGGCGGAGTGGAACACGCCGAGCGGCTCCTGCTTCGTCTTGCCCTGAACGACGTCGAATGCGCCGTAAACGATGCTTTCTGCGACCGACTTCTTGCCGTGAAGCATGATGGCGTTCATGAACTTGGTGACGACCAGATCGCCGAACTTCGGGTCCGGGTTGATCTCACGCTTTTCTGCACTATGGCGACGGGACATATTCTTTGTCTCTCAATGTTATTGACGCTAAACCACGCGGAGAACCTCGCGCAGCGCCGGAATTTGTTTAAACCCGAATTACTTCGGACGCTTCGCACCGTACTTGGAGCGGCGCTGCTTGCGGTTCTTGACGCCCTGGGTATCGAGAACACCGCGGATGATGTGGTAACGCACGCCCGGCAAGTCCTTTACGCGGCCGCCGCGGATCATGACCACGGAGTGTTCCTGAAGGTTGTGACCTTCGCCCGGAATGTAGCCGATGACTTCGAAGCCGTTGGTGAGGCGGATCTTGGCAACCTTACGCAGAGCCGAGTTCGGCTTCTTCGGGGTCGTCGTGTAAACGCGGGTGCAAACACCACGCTTCTGCGGGTTTTCCTGAAGAGCAGGAACCTTGTTGCGCTTTACCTGTGCCTGGCGAGGCTTGCGGATCAGCTGGTTTACGGTAGGCATATAACCATCCCTTGCAAAAACTACTTTAGCCACCCTCACGGGTGGCGGCTATGCCGTTGCCGGCGACGATGCACGCATATATCCTCATGCGCAAAACGTGGCCCGATCCGTTTTCACGGATGGACCACCAAGAGCAGAGGACACCGGATGAGGCGTCTTGCGTGCAACATTCGTGTCTTCTACGTGCAATGGAGACCCGTTTGAGATGATGTTCGGGAAAAAGGTTACCGAACGGCCAGCACCCACAGAGGCTCCGATGGCGGGCGTACTACTGTTTTAGCCAGCTTTCGTCAAGGGTGAATCCACATTTTGCGCCGCCACCCATGGCCGCAAAGCCCACGTCCGGGCCATTTCCAACCCGCTTTAACATAAGTCGGCACAGAAGGCAGCGATTTTGACCTCCACGCTTTGGCTTTTCATAAAATCCGTCTATTGATTCCCCATGGCGGGCCGGAGCGGCTCCGCCATGGGCGGGACCGATTCCCTCGGCCCGCATCACAGCAACGACAGATCAAGGAACCGCGTCATGAGCACCCTCCCCGACAACGACAACGGACGCGACGAGCCGATGGTCTTCATCGTCATCGGCAAGGCCTATGAGACCGACAATTCCGAGGGCATCGACATCCACGTCATCCTGCGGGCGCCGGACGACGATACCGCCGTACGCGAAACGCTGAACGCGCTTTCCGAGGAAGGTTTCATCGAAGCCGATCTCGACCAGATCGGCATGCTGACCGACGTGCCGGATGAAGAGCCGCACGCCTCCGCCTATCAGGGCGCGCTCGAAGGCGAAGTCGCCATCATCCGCTTCGCCTGAGGCGCAGGTCCGTGGCGGTAAGACGTGTCGTCGCCAACATCGCAACACCGGAACCCGCGCGGGCTCAGGCATTCTATGGCGATATTCTCGGCATGACCGTCGCCATGGACCACGGCTGGATCCTGACCTATGCCAGTCCGCTCGAAGCCAGGGCGCAGGTCAGCTTCGCAAGCGAAGGCGGCTCCGGCACTGCCGTGCCGGACCTTTCCATCGAGGTCGATAATTTCGAAGAGATCCACGAAAGAATCCTGAAAGCGGGCTTGCCGATCGACTATGGCCCGGTTACCGAAGCCTGGGGCGTGCGCCGGCTGTTTCTGCGCGATCCCTTTGGCAAATTGGTCAATATATTAAGTCACTCATAGATTATATACTTTGAATACAATAGTATTATTTGATTATACGTTGAACAATACCGGAATATGAGGTTTAAATAGCCCCGACACAAGATTCCAGTGACGGGTTGAATACTATATTGTCGGCAGACATTATCGATGACATTTATGAGGCAGCGCTTTTCCCCGATCGTTGGGCACAGGTCATTGCCGCCATCGGCCACCGGCTGGATTTCTGGGGTGGCGCCCTTACCTGGGGCAAGGGTGAAGAAGAAGCCTGGCTTTACACGCCCAATTTCCAGGAACTGATGCAGGCCTTCATGGATGGCGGCTGGAACCGCCGAAACGACCGCCTGACCCGCGCAATCCGCGAGGGACAATTTTCCTTCGTGCAGGATTTCGATGTCTTCACCCATGATGAATGGGCCGGCCTGCCGATCGTGCGCGATTTCCTGATACCGCGCGGACTGGGATATGGCGCGGCCACACAGGTTGCCCCGCCCGACCATCCGGCAATGACGGTGCTTTTCGAACGCAAGCTCGATAGCGGCGTCATCGAGCCGGAAACCATGGCGGCGCTCGACCGGCTGAGACCGCATATTGCCCGCAGCCTCACGCTGGCAACCCGGCTGCAGCGGCAGAAAGCCGATGCCATGACGCTTGGACTGAACGCCATCGGGGCGCCGGCGGCGGTGCTTCAGGCGAGCGGCCGTGTGCTTTCCGCAAACGACATGTTTCTCTCCCTCAGGAAATGTATTTCCACCCGCGCCCACGACAGGATCGTGATTGCCGACGAAAGAGTGAACCGGCTGCTCTATAAGGCGCTTGCCGGGCATAATATCGGCTCGTTCCCGCTGCCGACCGGCGAAGATCGGTCCTGCATCCTGCATGTCATACCGTTGCGCAGGAACGCACTGGATCTGTCCCCGAAAGGCTGCGCCATCGTGCTGATATCGCAACCCATGGGCACCGTCGCCGACGCGACCTCACTGCTAAAGGGGCTTTATGACCTCACCAGGGGCGAGGCCCGTGTGGCGCTGGAAATCATGAAGGGGCTTTCGCTTCCCGCCGTGGCGAAGCAATTGCAGATTTCCCACGAAACGGTGCGCAGCAACGCCAAGTCGATCTATGCGAAGACCGGCAGCACCGGCCAGACCGATCTCGTTCGCCGGCTTTCCGTCCTCACCCGTTATAACATCCGCGAACAGGGCTGAGCCCGCCGCACGTGGCTGGAGACGTCGCCCGACCGCAAAAGCGACAGACCCCTATCCGCACAAACAAAAACGCCCGGATTGCTCCGGGCGTTTTGTTCTGAACTTTGGCGGGGCTTCGCAAAGCCCCTGCCCTTCCCGCCTTATTCGGCGGCCGGAGCCTGGTCCGTCATGTCCTGCAGCATCTGGTTCGCAGAGCCTGCGCCGGTACCCTTGCGGCGTTCCTCGAGAATGAGGTCGTCGCGCGAGGTGGCGATGCGGCGGATCTGCGTCATGGTGCCGCCGGTACCGGCCGGGATGAGACGGCCGACGATGACGTTTTCCTTGAGGCCCTGCAGCGTGTCCGTCTTACCGGCGATTGCAGCTTCCGTGAGAACCTTGGTGGTTTCCTGGAAGGATGCGGCCGAGATGAAGGACGGCGTCTGCAGCGAAGCCTTGGTGATACCGAGCAGGACAGGATCGCCGTAAGCCGGCTTCTTGCCTTCCTCGATCAGGCGGTCGTTCATGTCGTCCAGCTCGATACGGTCGACATTGTCGCCGACGATGTACTGGCTGTCGCCCGCATCGGTGATCTCGACCTTCTGCAGCATCTGGCGAACGATCACCTCGATGTGCTTGTCGTTGATCACAACGCCCTGCAGACGGTAGACTTCCTGGATTTCGTTCACGAGGTAGGAAGCCAGAGCCTCCACGCCCTTGATCGCCAGAATGTCGTGCGGTGCCGGGTTACCGTCGAGGATGTATTCACCCTTTTCGATATAGTCGCCTTCCTGAAGATGGAAGGGCTTGCCCTTCGGGATCAGGTATTCGACCGGCTCGACGCCGTCTTCCGCAGGCTCGATCATCACGCGACGCTTGTTCTTGTAGTCGCGGCCCAGACGGATCGTACCATCGATCTCTGCGATGATGGCGTGGTCCTTCGGACGACGGGCTTCGAACAGTTCGGCAACGCGCGGCAGACCGCCGGTGATGTCCTTCGTCTTGGCGCTTTCCAGCGGCGAACGTGCAAGCACGTCACCCTGGGAGACCTTCGCACCCGGCTCGACCGACAGGATGGCGTCAACCGAGAGCTGGAAGCGGGCTTCGCCACCACGGGCAAGCTTCGCAACAGCACCGGAAGCGTCCTTGATGACGATCGCGGGCTTGAGGTCCGAACCGCGCGGCGTCGAACGCCAGTCGATAACCTGACGCTTGGTGATGCCGGTGGATTCGTCGGTCGCTTCCAGAACGGAGAGACCGTCGACGAGGTCCTCGAAGTGAACGGTACCTTCCACTTCCGTCATCATCGGACGGGTGTAAGGGTCCCACTCTGCAAGACGCTGACCGCGCTTAACCTTGTCGCCGTCGTCGACGAAGATCTTCGAACCATAGGCAACGCGCTGCGAAGACCGCTCCTGGCCACGCTCATCGAGAATGGTGACGGCCATGTTACGGCCCATCGCGATGAGTGCGCCTTCGGAGTTGCGCAGAATGTTGCGGTTCTTGATCGCAATCGTGCCCTCGTAAGAGGCTTCGAGGAACGACTGGTCGACCACGTTCGCCGTACCGCCAAGGTGGAAGGTACGCATGGTAAGCTGCGTGCCCGGTTCACCGATGGACTGTGCGGCGATGACGCCGACGGCTTCGCCCATGTTGACAGGCGTACCGCGTGCAAGGTCACGACCGTAGCACACGCCGCAGACGCCGATCTGCACTTCGCAGGTCAGAGCCGAACGGATGCGGACGGACTGGATACCGGCCTTCTCGATGGCGGCCACGTCGGCTTCGTCGATCAGCGTACCGGCCTTGACGATGTTTTCGCCGGAAACCGGATGATCGATGTCGTCCAGGGCCGTACGGCCGAGGATACGTGCGCCAAGCGAGGCAACGACCTGACCGGCATCGACGATGGCGGTCATGGTGAGGCCCTTGTCGGTGCCGCAATCCCTGGAGTTGACGATGCAATCCTGCGCGACGTCGACGAGACGACGGGTCAGGTAACCCGAGTTCGCCGTCTTCAGAGCGGTGTCTGCAAGACCCTTACGGGCACCGTGGGTCGAGTTGAAGTACTCGTTAACGGTCAGGCCTTCCTTGAAGTTCGAGATGATCGGCGTCTCGATGATTTCACCCGACGGCTTCGCCATCAGGCCGCGCATGCCGCCCAGCTGACGCATCTGGTTCGGAGAACCACGAGCACCCGAGTGCGACATCATGTAGATGGAGTTCATCGGCTTCTGGCGGCCCGTTTCCGGATCGAACTCGACAGCCTTGATGCGTGCCATCATTTCTTCGGCGACCTTTTCGGTAGCCTTGCCCCAGGCGTCGACAACCTTGTTGTACTTTTCGCCCTGGGTGATGAGACCATCATTATACTGCTGTTCGTATTCCTTCACGAGAGCTTCGGTGTCGCCGACGATCTTCACCTTGCTGTCCGGAATGACCATGTCGTCCTTGCCGAACGAAATGCCGGCGCGGCAGGCATGGGCAAAGCCGAGCTGCATGATGCGGTCGCAGAAGATGACCGTGTCTTTCTGGCCGCAATGACGGTAGACCGTGTCGATCATCTTGGAGATGTTCTTCTTGGTCATTTCCTGGTTGCAGACGTCGAAAGGCACGTTGACGTTCTTCGGCAGAAGTTCGCCGATGAGCATACGGCCGGGGGTCGTCTCATGGATCTTCGAAACCGGCTTGCCATCGGCATCAACGGTCTTGAAGCGGCCGCGGATCTTGGCATGCAGCGTCACGACCTTGTTTTCAAGCGCGTGATGCAACTCGCCGATATCCGAGAAGGCCATGCCTTCGCCCGGCTCGTTCTGGTTCATGATCGACAGGTAATACAGGCCGAGAACCATGTCCTGCGAAGGAACGATGATCGGGTGGCCGTTTGCCGGATGCAGGATGTTGTTGGTCGACATCATCAGCACGCGCGCTTCGAGCTGGGCTTCCAGCGAAAGCGGAACGTGAACAGCCATCTGGTCACCGTCGAAGTCGGCGTTGAAGGCCGTGCAGACGAGCGGGTGCAGCTGGATGGCCTTGCCTTCGACCAGCATGGGTTCGAAAGCCTGGATACCCAGACGGTGCAGCGTCGGCGCGCGGTTCAGGAGAACCGGATGCTCGCGGATGACCTCGTCGAGGATATCCCAGACTTCCGGCTTTTCTTTTTCAACCAGCTTCTTGGCCTGCTTGACGGTCGAGGAATAACCCTTGGCGTCGAGGCGGGCATAGATGAACGGCTTGAACAGTTCGAGCGCCATCTTCTTCGGCAGGCCGCACTGGTGCAGCTTCAGTTCCGGACCGGTCACGATGACCGAACGGCCGGAATAGTCGACGCGCTTGCCGAGAAGGTTCTGGCGGAAGCGGCCCTGCTTGCCCTTGAGCATGTCGGAGAGCGACTTCAGCGGGCGCTTGTTGGCGCCCGTGATGACGCGACCGCGACGGCCGTTGTCGAACAACGCATCGACGGATTCCTGCAACATGCGCTTTTCGTTGCGGATGATGATACCCGGCGCACGAAGCTCGATCAGGCGCTTCAGACGGTTGTTACGGTTGATGACGCGGCGATAGAGATCGTTGAGGTCGGACGTCGCGAAACGGCCGCCATCCAGCGGAACCAGCGGGCGCAGGTCCGGCGGAATGACCGGAACGACCTTCATGATCATCCATTCCGGACGGTTGCCGCTTTCCATGAAGTTCTCGACGATCTTCAGGCGCTTCATCAGCTTCTTCTGCTTCAGGTCAGAAGTCGTTTCAGCAAGCTCGACGCGCAGGTCGCCGGCGATCTTTTCGAGGTTCATCGAAGCCAGCATCTCATAGATGGCTTCAGCGCCGATCATGGCGGTGAACTGGTCTTCGCCGAACTCGTCGACGGCGATCATGTACTCTTCTTCGGACAGAAGCTGGTTCTGCTTCAGCGAAGTGAGGCCCGGTTCCGTGACGATGTAGTTCTCGAAATAGAGAACGCGCTCGACATCCTTCAGCGTCATGTCGAGCAGGGTCGAGATACGCGAGGGAAGCGACTTCAGGAACCAGATATGGGCAACCGGCGCTGCGAGCTCGATATGGCCCATGCGCTCACGGCGAACGCGCGACAGCGTCACTTCGACGCCGCACTTTTCGCAGATGATGCCCTTGTACTTCATGCGCTTGTACTTGCCGCACAGGCACTCATAGTCCTTGATCGGTCCGAAGATACGCGCGCAGAAGAGACCGTCGCGTTCCGGCTTGAACGTACGGTAGTTGATGGTTTCCGGCTTCTTGATCTCGCCGTAGGACCACGACAGGATTTTTTCCGGCGAAGCGATCGAAATCCGGATGGAATCGAAATGCTGCGCAGGCACCTGAGGATTGAAAAGATTCATGACCTCTTGGTTCATGCCTTGTCTCCTTGAGAGGCTAGCTGCTGCCCCTGTTTGCATCTGGACCGGCTTCTTCCCGGGTCACCGTCCAGAGCTTTAAATACGGATTAACCGCATAATGCGGCGAAAGTGTCCCAAACCGGCCAATACCGTCCGGGAAACCGGCAGGCGCCCTTGAAGGCGCCCGCCTCTATCGTCTTATTCCGCCGCGTCGGGCAGCTGGTCTTCGGGCTGGTTCTCGATCTTCGAGTTTTCCAGTTCGACCGAAAGACCGAGCGACCGCATTTCCTTGACGAGAACGTTGAAGCTCTCCGGAATACCGGCCTCGAAGGTGTCGTCGCCACGGACGATCGCTTCGTAGACCTTGGTGCGGCCCGCCACGTCGTCCGACTTCACGGTGAGCATTTCCTGCAGCGTGTAAGCCGCGCCGTATGCTTCCAGAGCCCAGACTTCCATT
Source organism: Agrobacterium leguminum (assembly GCF_015704895.1). Lineage (GTDB taxonomy): Bacteria > Pseudomonadota > Alphaproteobacteria > Rhizobiales > Rhizobiaceae > Agrobacterium > Agrobacterium leguminum. Next base: position 197,828 of record NZ_JADQWB010000005.1, read on the forward strand.
TCCCCGAAGCGCTGTCCGCCGAACTGCGCCTTGCCGCCCAGCGGCTGCTGGGTAACGAGCGAGTAAGGACCGATCGAGCGAGCGTGGATCTTGTCGTCGACAAGGTGGTTCAGCTTGATCATGTACATGTAGCCGACGGTGACCTTGCGGTCGAACGGCTCACCGGTACGACCGTCGTAAAGGACGGACTGACCGGATTCATGCAGACCTGCCTTCTTCAGCATCGCGGCGACGTCGGGCTCATGCGCACCGTCGAAAACCGGGGTCGCGATGGAAACACCGCGCTTGGCTTCTTCGGCAAGCTTGACCAGCGAGTCGTCATCGAAACGCTGAACCTCGTCATTGGCTTCAGACGCGTAGATTTCCGTCAGCTCGCTGCGAAGCTCGCTGATGTCCATCGTCTTGCGATACTCTTCGAGCATCTCGCCGATCTTCTTGCCCATGCCTGCGCATGCCCATGCGAGGTGGGTTTCGAGGATCTGGCCGACGTTCATGCGCGAAGGCACGCCGAGCGGGTTCAAGCAGATGTCGACATGCGTGCCGTCTTCGAGGAACGGCATGTCCTCGACCGGAACGATACGCGAGACGACGCCCTTGTTACCGTGACGGCCGGCCATCTTGTCGCCCGGCTGGATCTTGCGCTTAACGGCAACGAAGACCTTGACCATCTTCATGACGCCCGGAGGCATTTCATCGCCGCGCTGGACCTTTTCGACCTTGTCCATGAAGCGCTGTTCAAGGCGCGACTTGGATTCGTCGTACTGGCCGCGAAGTGCTTCCAGCTCGGACTGAGCCTTTTCGTCTTCGACTGCGAACATCCACCACTGCGAGCGGGGATATTCGGAGACGACAGCGTTGGAAAGCTCGACGCCCTTCTTGAAGCCCTTCGGACCGGCAATGGAAACGTGGCCACGCAGCATGTCGATCAGACGGCCGTAGACGTTACGGTCGAGGATCGCCTGCTCGTCGTCGCGGTCCTTCGCCAGACGCTCGATCTCTTCGCGCTCGATAGCCATCGCGCGCTCGTCCTTCTCCACACCGTGACGGTTGAAGACGCGGACTTCGACGACCGTACCGAACGTGCCCGGAGGCATGCGCATGGAGGTGTCGCGAACGTCGGAAGCCTTTTCACCGAAGATGGCGCGCAGAAGCTTTTCTTCCGGCGTCATCGGGCTTTCGCCCTTCGGCGTGATCTTGCCGACGAGGATGTCGCCCGGCTGAACTTCCGCACCGATGTAAACGATACCGGCTTCGTCGAGGTTCTTCAGCGCTTCTTCCGAAACGTTCGGAATGTCGCGCGTGATTTCTTCCGGACCAAGCTTCGTGTCGCGCGCCATCACTTCGAATTCTTCGATGTGAATGGAGGTGAACACGTCGTCGGAAACGATACGCTCCGACATCAGGATCGAGTCTTCGTAGTTGTAGCCGTTCCAGGGCATGAACGCGACGAGCGCGTTGCGGCCGAGAGCCAGATCGCCGAGGTCGGTCGACGGACCGTCCGCGATGATATCGCCCTTGGAGATGTTGTCGCCGACGGAAACCAGCGGACGCTGGTTGACGCAGGTGTTCTGGTTCGAACGCTGGAACTTCTGCAGACGGTAGATATCGACACCGGACTTGCCGGCATCGAGGTCTTCCGTGGCGCGGATAACGATACGGGTCGCATCCACCTGATCGACCACACCGCCACGACGGGCTGCGATGGCAGCGCCGGAGTCACGGGCGACGATCGGCTCCATGCCGGTACCGACGAACGGTGCCTCGGCGCGCAGAAGCGGAACGGCCTGACGCTGCATGTTCGAGCCCATGAGAGCGCGGTTGGCGTCGTCGTTTTCCAGGAACGGAATGAGAGCCGCTGCGACCGAAACGAGCTGCTTCGGCGAAACGTCCATCAGGTTGATGTTGTCACGCGGTGCGAGCATAACTTCGCCCGAGTGACGGCAGACGACGAACTCTTCCGAGAACGAACCGTCTTCATTGAGCGGCGCGTTGGCCTGCGCGACGTAATACTTGGCCTCTTCCATGGCGGAAAGGTAGATCACGTCGTTGGTCACCTTGCCGTCGACGATCTTGCGGTACGGGCTTTCGATGAAGCCGTACTTGTTGACGCGGGCGAAGGTTGCAAGCGAGTTGATCAGACCGATGTTCGGGCCTTCCGGCGTTTCGATCGGGCAAATACGGCCGTAATGGGTCGGGTGAACGTCGCGGACTTCGAAGCCGGCGCGCTCGCGGGTCAGACCACCCGGTCCAAGAGCCGAAAGACGGCGCTTGTGGGTGATTTCCGAAAGCGGGTTCACCTGGTCCATGAACTGCGACAGCTGCGAGGAACCGAAGAATTCGCGAACGGCGGCGGCTGCCGGCTTCGCGTTGATCAGGTCCTGCGGCATCACGGTGTCGATTTCGATCGAGGACATACGTTCCTTGATCGCACGTTCCATGCGCAGAAGGCCCAGACGATACTGGTTTTCCATCAGTTCGCCGACAGAACGGACACGGCGGTTGCCGAGGTTGTCGATGTCGTCGATTTCGCCCTTGCCGTCGCGCAGTTCGACCAGCATCTTGACGACGGCGAGGATGTCTTCCTTGCGCAGCGTGCGCACGGTGTCTTCCGCATCGAGGTCGAGGCGCATGTTCATCTTGACGCGGCCGACGGCCGACAGGTCGTAACGCTCTGCATCGAAGAACAGCGAGTTGAACATCGCTTCCGCCGATTCCATGGTCGGCGGCTCACCCGGACGCATGACGCGGTAGATGTCGAACAGGGCTTCCTGACGGTTCTCGTTCTTGTCGGCAGACAGCGTGTTGCGGATATAGGCGCCAACATTGACGTGGTCGATGTTGAGGACCGGAATCTCGTCGAAGCCGGACTGCAGGATGAGACCGAGAGTCTTCTCGTCGATTTCGTCGCCGGCTTCGAGATAGATTTCACCCGTCTCGTAGTTGACGATGTCTTCGGCCAGATAGTTGCCGTAGAGGTCTTCGTCGGTCGCCTTCAGCGCCTTCAGGCCCTTCTCCGTCAGCTGACGGATCAGGCGCGGGGTCAGCTTCTTGCCACCTTCGACCACGACTTCGCCAGTATCGGCGTCGATCATGTCGGTGATGACCTTGGCGTTCTTCAGCGTCTCGGGCTGGAAGGGAATGCGCCAGCCGTCGCCGTCGCGCTCATAGGAAGCCTTGGTATAGAAGGTCGACAGAATGTCTTCGCCATCCATGCCAAGCGCCATCAGCAGCGAGGTCACGGGGATCTTGCGGCGACGGTCGATACGCGCATAGACGATGTCCTTGGCGTCGAACTCGATGTCGAGCCAGGAACCGCGATAGGGGATTACGCGGGCAGCGAAGAGCAGCTTGCCGGAAGAATGGCTTTTGCCCTTGTCGTGATCGAAGAACACGCCCGGCGAACGGTGCATCTGCGAAACGATGACGCGCTCGGTGCCGTTGACGATGAACGTACCGTTATTGGTCATGAGCGGCATGTCGCCCATGTAGACGGACTGTTCCTTGATGTCCTTGATGGACTTCGCGCCCGTATCTTCATCGATATCGAACACGATGAGGCGCAGCGTCACCTTGAGCGGCGCAGCATAGGTCAGATCGCGCTGACGGCATTCCTCGACGTCGAACTTCGGCGCTTCGAATTCGTAAGACACGAATTCAAGCATGGAGGCGCCGGAAAAATCGGTGATCGGGAATACGGACTTGAATACGGCATTCAATCCCTCGTCGGGACGGCCACCCTTGGGCTCGTCAACCATGAGAAACTGGTCGTACGAAGCCTTCTGAACCTCAATGAGGTTCGGCATTTCCGCTACTTCTGGAATTTTGCCGAAAAACTTGCGTACGCGCCTGCGACCGTTAAACGAAAGGGTCTGAGCCATCGTCGCTCCTTTAAAATTGCATCCGGGCCTGCAACGGACGGGAACCGATGGCCAGTCGATCCCGTCAAGCAATGGGTGTCATCAATCTCGTTCCACATCCCGGATCGATCAGGCCGGATTGCCTAGATGAGCCGGTTCGGAACCATTCTCTTGAAGAACCCATTACCCAAAAGCCATTTTCACGCGGCTTTTGGGTAATGAGTTTTAAAAACGATGACGACGGAAAGGGGCATGAAGCCCCTTCCCGCCAGTAATCGCAAGATTACTTAACGTCGACCTTAGCGCCGGCTTCTTCAAGCTTCTTCTTGAGATCAGCAGCTTCAGCCTTGGAAACAGCTTCCTTGACAGCCTTCGGAGCGCCTTCAACGAGGTCCTTGGCTTCCTTCAGGCCGAGGCCCGTGATAGCGCGGACTTCCTTGATGACGTTGATCTTGTTGGCGCCAGCGTCAACCAGGATCACGTCGAATTCAGTCTTTTCTTCTTCAGCAGCAGCAGCAGCGCCTGCACCGCCAGCAACAGCAGCAACAGCTACCGGAGCAGCAGCGGAAACGCCCCACTTTTCTTCGAGAAGCTTGGACAGTTCTGCAGCTTCCAGAACGGTCAGCGAGGAGAGGTCGTCTACGATCTTTGCGAGATCAGCCATTTTGATAGTTCCTTTTGTTCAGTTCGAACCAGTTTGAATATTTACAGCGAAAAACCGCCTTAAGCGGCTTCGTCCTTCTTGGCGTAAGCCGAGAACACCCGTGCCAGCTGGCTTGCAGGTGCGGCGACAACCGTAGCGACGCGGGTTGCCGGGGCATTGAGAAGGCCCAGCAGCTTTGCGCGCAGCTCGTCCAGCGAAGGCAGGGTCGCAAGCGACTTGACTGCTTCGGCGTTGAGCGTGGTTGCACCCATGGCGCCACCGAGAACAACGACCTTGTCGTTGGTCTTGGCGAAATCCATGACGACTTTCGGAGCGATCATCGGGTCGACGCTGTATGCAATCAGCGTCTGGCCCTTGAAGAGATCTGTCATCCCTTCCGACTCCGTGCCCTGAAGAGCGATCTTGGCCAGGCGGTTCTTCGCGACCTTGACGGTGCCTCCGGCAGCGCGCATCTTCGAACGGAAGTCGTTCATCTGCGCAACGGTGACACCAGCATAGTGGGCCACGACAACCGAACCGGAAGCCTTGAAGACTTCGTTCAGCTCCGTGACGAATTCGCGTTTTTCCGCTCTTTCCACTGTCTGTCTCCAGTAGACGGGAACACAACATGTGAACCCGTCGGGTTTGCCTTTGCCCCAAGGGACCTTTTTACAAAGATCCCGAGCGACGCTCGAGGATCCTGTCCCCCGCTCTGTCGCCGCAAACGGCTTCAGGCACAGGCACACCAGGTTCGAACCGGACAGTCAGGCATCTAGGATGCCTCAAATCCAGCCTCACCCGTCTCATGCAGGTTGAATGATTAAGGCCAGGTCCCGAAAGACATGGCCACCCGCAATCTCGGACAGGAGTTCCGGGTTTCCCCGGAAATCTCCGGCTCCTGGGAGCCGGAAATTCTTTTATTCACACTTCCATTAAGAAGCGCGAGAATTGATTAAGCCGTGACCGACGAAGGGTCGATCTTGACGCCCGGACCCATGGTCGAGGAAATCGCGACGCGCTTGACGTAGTTGCCCTTGGCACCCGTCGGCTTTGCCTTGATGACGGCATCGGCGAAAGCCTTGATGTTTTCTTCAAGAGCCTTGGCGTCGAACGAAGCCTTGCCAACGCCAGCGTGTACGATACCGGCCTTTTCGACGCGGAACTCGACAGCGCCGCCCTTGGACGCCTTGACGGCGCCGGCAACATCCATCGTCACCGTACCGACCTTCGGGTTCGGCATCATGCCACGCGGGCCGAGTACCTTGCCGAGACGGCCGACGAGCGGCATCATGTCCGGGGTCGCAATGCAGCGATCGAAGTCGATCTTGCCGCCCTGAACGATTTCAACCAGTTCTTCTGCACCGACAACGTCAGCGCCAGCAGCCGTGGCTTCATCAGCCTTGGCGCCACGGGCGAAGACGGCGACGCGAACGTCACGGCCGGTGCCGTTCGGCAGGTTGACGACGCCGCGAACCATCTGGTCCGCATGGCGCGGGTCAACGCCGAGGTTCATCGAAACTTCAACGGTTTCGTCGAACTTGGCGACAGCACGTTCCTTGACCATCGAAATGGCGTCGGTGAGAACGTAGAGCTTGTTCGGATCCACGCCTTCGCGGATCTTCTGAATGCGCTTTGCTACCTTGGCCATGATCAACCTACCACTTCCAGGCCCATGGCGCGGGCAGAGCCCTCAACCATTGCCATTGCGCCTTCGATGTCGGCTGCGTTCAGATCCTTCATCTTGGCTTCAGCGATCGTCTTGACCTGAGCCTTGGTGATGGAGCCGACCTTGGCGCCCTTACCAGGCGTCTTGGAACCGGAGGTGATCTTTGCTTCCTTCTTCAGCCAGTAGGTCATCGGCGGCTGCTTCATGACGAAGGTGAAGGACTTGTCCTGGTAATAGGTGATGACGACCGGGATCGGCATACCCTTTTCCATTTCCTGCGTGGCGGCATTGAACGCCTTGCAGAATTCCATGATGTTAATGCCACGCTGACCAAGTGCCGGACCGATCGGCGGGGACGGATTGGCCGCCCCGGCCTTTACCTGCAACTTGAGCTGGCCTGCAACTTTCTTAGCCATATCTCTCTGCCTTTCAATTCAAACCGGTTACCCGGCTTCTCTTAAGCCGGATTGCTCCGGCGGCTGCGGTTGCGTGGTGCGGCGCCCTGCCCCGGCTTAAAGAGCCAGTTAGCCTTCCACGCGCTTGGGGCTTCGCCCCGCCAATCAGACCTTTTCGACCTGATTGTATTCCAGCTCGACCGGCGTAGCGCGGCCGAAAATCGACACTTCCACCTTCAGGCGCGAACGCTCTTCGTCGACATCCTGAACCACGCCGTTGAACGACGCGAACGGACCGTCGGAAACGCGAACCTGCTCGCCGATCTCGAACGAAACCGAAGACTTCGGACGCTCAACACCTTCCTGAACCTGACCGAGGATACGCTCGGCTTCATAATCGGGAATCGGAACAGGCTTGCTGTCCGAACCGAGGAAACCGGTAACCTTCGGCGTGTTCTTGATGAGGTGATAGGCCTCATCCGTCAGGTTGGCGCGCACCAGCACGTAACCTGGAAAAAACTTGCGCTCGCTATCGACCTTGCGGCCGCGACGCACCTCGACCACCTTTTCGGTCGGCACGAGGATTTTCTCGAAAAGATGATCCAGACCCTTCTGACGGGCCTTTTCCTCGATCGACTCGGCGACCTTCTTTTCGAAATTCGAATATGCGTGAACGATATACCAGCGCGCTGCCATTTTTATTCTCCGTTCGATCCTTCCACCGGGCCTTTGACCGCGCCGTTACCGGCCTACGTTCAGCACCAGGCTGAGCAGCCAGCCGATGAGCTGATCCGCAGCAAAGAAGAACAGAGCCGCAAAAATGACCATCACCAGCACCATAGCCGTCGAAATCATGGTCTCGCGGCGCGACGGCCAAGTGATTTTTGACGCTTCGGCGCGAACCTGCTGCAGAAACGTAAACGGATTGGTTTTGGATGCCATTGACTGCCCACGCAATTACGGCGCGTAAAGCCGATACTGATCAGCCCCACGCACCGCGTGTCTGTTTTGACCCTACATAAACACCGATTCCACTTTTAACAAGAGGAAATCGACATTCGGCGAAATTCGCCGGAAATCCGGCATCCATCTGCCATGCAGCGAAAGCCCGCGCTTGCGAATGGAAAGTGGCAGGGGCAGAGGGGCTCGAACCCCCGACCTGCGGTTTTGGAGACCGCCGCTCTACCAACTGAGCTATACCCCTTCGACACCTGAACCGGCCGCTAAATCGCTTGGCCAATTCGGTATGCGCTCCTTTAAGGTGCAGGGAAAAGAATGGCAAGTGTGTTTTTTGTTTTTTCACATTGTCTGGCAAAATATGCCGGCGCACTTCCCTGCCCTGCCTGATGCACCCCCTATTGCATTGATCCGCCTTCAACACTTTCACAGGAAACCCCATGAGCATCTATCTCGTCCGTCACGGCCAGACCGAATTTAATGCCGTCCGCCGCTGGCAGGGCCAGGTCGATTCGCCGCTGACGGAACTGGGGCGGCGGCAGGCGATGCTGATGGGACGCAGGCTCGCCACGCTGGTTGAAACCGGTGAAGTGCATATTTTTTCCAGCCCGCTTGGCAGGGCCAGGCAGACCTGCGAGATCGTCGCGGGCGAAATCGGCATGATCGACGGCATCACTCTCGATCCCGGACTGATGGAAATCGGCATGGGCGCATGGGATGGCATGACGGATTACGAAATCGACTACGAATATCCCGGCATGCGCGACGGGCTGGATCGCTACGAGTGGTTTTTCCATGCACCGGGCGGCGAAACATTCGACAGGATGAGGAGCCGCGTCGCCCGCAGCCTGGAGACGATCACACAGAGACAGGCCCGCGACGCGATCGTCATCTGCCACGGCATAACCAGCCGGATATTGCGCGGCGTCTATGCGAACCTTTCCAAAGAGGAAGCCCTGCGCCTCGATGTGCCGCAGGATGCGTTTTTCCATCTTCAGGACGGTGACGTCACCCGGATCGACTGCTGATCCTTTCAGGCAATAAAAAACCCCGCTGTTTCCAGCGGGGTTTTCCTCAATCCCTTGCGGGTTTGAAAAATTACTCGACGATCGAAGCCACGATGCCTGCGCCGACGGTACGGCCGCCTTCGCGGATAGCGAAACGCAGCTTTTCTTCCATCGCGATCGGAACGATCAGCTCAACGTCAACGGTCACGTTGTCGCCAGGCATAACCATTTCCGTGCCTTCCGGAAGCGTAACGATGCCCGTTACGTCCGTCGTGCGGAAGTAGAACTGCGGACGGTAGTTCGTGAAGAACGGCGTATGACGGCCGCCTTCTTCCTTCGTCAGGATGTAGGCTTCTGCCTTGAACTTCTTGTGCGGCTTAACCGAACCCGGCTTGCACAGGATCTGACCACGCTCGACGCCGTCACGGTTAACACCGCGAACCAGTGCACCGATGTTGTCGCCGGCCTGGCCCTGGTCGAGCAGCTTGCGGAACATTTCAACGCCGGTAACCGTCGTCTTCGAGGTCGGACGGATGCCGACGATTTCGACTTCTTCACCAACCTTGACGATACCGCGCTCAACGCGACCCGTCACAACCGTACCACGGCCGGAGATCGAGAACACGTCTTCGATCGGCATCAGGAACGGCTGGTCGATCGGACGCTCAGGCGTCGGGATGTAGGCGTCAACCGCAGCCATCAGCTCGCGGATCGCGTCTTCACCGATCTTCTTGTCGGAATCTTCAAGAGCAGCAAGTGCCGAACCCTTGATGATCGGGATATCGTCGCCCGGGAAGTCGTAGGACGACAGAAGTTCGCGAACTTCAAGCTCGACGAGCTCGAGAAGCTCGGCGTCGTCAACCTGGTCGACCTTGTTGAGGAACACGACGATCGCCGGAACGCCAACCTGACGGGCAAGCAGGATGTGCTCGCGGGTCTGCGGCATCGGGCCGTCGGCAGCCGAGCAAACCAGGATCGCACCGTCCATCTGGGCAGCACCGGTGATCATGTTCTTCACGTAGTCGGCGTGGCCGGGGCAGTCGACGTGCGCATAGTGACGGGCAGGCGTTTCGTATTCAACGTGTGCCGTCGAAATCGTGATACCACGGGCCTTTTCTTCAGGCGCGGCGTCGATCTGGTCATACGCCTTGAATTCGCCGAAGAACTTCGTGATCGCTGCCGTCAGCGACGTCTTGCCATGGTCAACGTGACCGATCGTGCCAATGTTGACGTGCGGCTTATTGCGCTCAAACTTGCTCTTTGCCATGTGAATTGCTTCCTGTGAACGTGAAGTAGTTTCCCCGGCGTACCGGTTTGGTGTCGCCGTTTAAGGCTTTGTAAGCGAATGCGCAAGACTTAATTGTGAAAGCGTCTTCGCGCGCGCCCTAAGCGTGCCTTGAGGCCCGTATATGGTATCTGATTTGCGACATTCAAACCCTCGCAAGGGCGAAGCGGGCATCCGCCCGACGGCCCCCTCCTCCGGAATGGCCGATCACTAAATAAGATATTTCTATCACAACTTCTTTACCTGCACCGGCATGATGGCTTAAGGACATTTCATCGCCGGGGGGAGACGGGCGACTGGAATCCGGCGCGGACGCGCCATCCCAAGCCATATCTCGATCCCTCGCTTCCCTCGCGACCTCTCTATCCGTTTCAGGACCATCCCATGGAAATCTTCACAGCCGCCGGTTTCACGGCATTCTTACAGGTCATCGCAATCGACCTCGTGCTGGCGGGCGACAACGCCATCGTCATCGGCCTTGCCGCCGCCGGTCTGCCCGCTCACCTTCGCCGCAAGGCGATCCTGGTCGGCATCATCGCCGCCACGGTTCTGCGCATCGGCTTTGCCGCCGTCACCGTGCAGCTTCTCGCCATTGTCGGCCTGCAATTGTTCGGCGGCCTGCTGCTCGCCTGGGTGTGCTGGAAGATGTGGGTCGAACTGCGTGAGGCCGCAGGCTCCATCGAAGACGAAGTGACGGACGAAGAGGCCGACCTGACCAAGGGGCACAAGACCTTCTTCCAGGCCGCGACACAGATCGTCATCGCCGATGTTTCCATGTCGCTGGATAACGTCCTTGCCGTCGCCGGCGCCGCACAGGAACATGTGACGGTGCTCATCATCGGCCTCGTCGTTTCGATTGCGCTCATGGGCCTTGCCGCCAACTTCGTCGCCAAGCTGCTGCACCGCTATCGCTGGATTTCCTATCTCGGCCTGATGGTCATCATCTATGTCGCCCTCAACATGCTGTATCACGGCACGCTCGAGGTTCTGCCCTATCTCCAGCCCTATCTGAGCTGAAACGGCCAGCAGACACGCTTCTCCAGAAGGCCCGGAAACGCCAGTTTCCGGGCCTTTTTCATCGCCTGCGCCCGTCAGGTCGCCTCACCCTCCTTGCCGTCGCAGGACAGGAAGAATCAATCGCCGCGCTTGCTGCAACATCGGGAGAAGACAGGGAAATCGTGAATTTTCGCCGATGGATTCTGACAATTGAGGTCAGCCACGGGCAAGCCTAGGGAGCTAGTCAATAAGTCATAATAATAAAAAGAAAGGTAAAGCTGCCAATGGCTTATGACTGGAGCGGCGGTCGTACCCGCCGCCTTCGCAGGGTGAGGCTCGGCGTTGTCGCCAGCTCTCTTATCCTGCTGGCGCTTCTTGCGTCGCTCGTTCTTGGCTGAACGCGCCGCGCGCGCACTCCCACGCTGACCGGCGGCATGGCAAGGTTTTCAAAAAACCGCCCTGCCGCCGCTCCTTTGAGGCAAAGCTCCCAACGATCAGGATTTCTTCGCTTCCACGCAATGAACCGGCTGCTTCATCTCCGGATCCGCCATCAGATCGTAAAGATCCGCCTCCTCGCCCTTCGACCACCAGACATAAATGCCGCCCTGATATTTGGCGCCCGACCCGGAAATGACATTTGCGGCAACGGTGACGCCATCCTTCAGTCCCAACCGCACGAGGCTGATCTCACCGGCATTGAAATAGACGGCCTCCACCTTGTCGGCGGCGCATTGATAGACGGTCTCCACCTTTTCGACCGTCGTGTCATTCGGAAGCGGAATCACCAGCTCTTCAGCCATGGCGCCGGTAGCGACCGACATGGAGAAAGCTGCAAGGCATGTCGCGGCAACGGATTTTTTCATGATGACCCTTTCCTGATTTCACCGAACCATAAGGTCACGCCAGCAAAGCCGAAATGGGGCGGCCGCCTCTCACCATATCAAATTTTCGGGAATATCGGCCTCGCAGGCATGTGGCAGCTTTATCGCCGCACAGGCCCTGCGGCACTTTCATTCAGGCCGGCAAGTTGTGATAAAACCTATCGAAACAGCCAATAAACGACGCCAAGGATCACCGTCCACATCAGCAGCGATATGGCCAGCACGGTGAGATAGTTTCGAAATCGTCTGGTCATCCGCCCACATTGCCGGCGAGCCGTCATCGGACAGCCGCAGCCGTTGAATTGCTGGATGCGGATCAAGCCGCAGGGTCAAGTCTTTCTATCAAGAGACTGAATCGCAAGCCATTCGCAGATTTTACCCGCCCGAAAACGGGGTTGCCCCATACCGCGCGTTTCCATCCATCAAGGAACGGACTCATCCGCGATCAAATCCTGATCGCGGACAAGAAGCGATATCCGCATCTGCCGGCGAATGGCGGCAAGGGGAAAAGGGGTCAGGGGCAAACGATCACGGCCGAATCGACTCACGCGTTATCCGAAACCATGTCGGATAACGCGCCAGTGCCGGAGGCAATCCGCCCCCGCCTGTCTCAGCTCTTCAGGGCCGTGTTGCACAGGCTCCAGTAACCGCCGCCCTTCTGGATCCATTTCAGATCGCCGAGCGTGCCGTCATTCTTGTTCTTGTGATAGGAGTCGACACAGGTTTTCAGGCGGGCCTTTGCGGGCGTCTCGCTTGAATATTTCTTATCGACAGCACTCGGGAAAGCGACGCCCTTCGGGGCCTTTGTCGTCGCTTTTGCGGGTTCTTTTTCGGTGGTGGCCGCGACCTGCTTGTCGTCGGCCGCATCCTCGGCTGCCGCCTCGCTGCCGCAGAACTTGGCGCGATAGTCGTTCCACTTGACGTCCTTGGCCGACCCGTCGGCTTTCGCCGCCTGATATTTGACGCTGCACTCCTTCATGGTGAGTGCGGCTGCGGGGGAGACAAACGCCGCCGATGCCAGCAGCGCAAAGGATGAGAGAATGACAACCCTGTTAAACATTGAAGACTCCCGTTTGCATGATTGCCGGCCGACTATCTGACCGGATTTTCCGCTTGTCAACGAGCAGTGCGAAAGGACGGAAAGCGAAGCAGGTGGGAATGGAACTTGCTTGCCGGACACACCGTCTTCCGGGTGAAGACAGCATCGCACCGTCATCATGAACGCCGCCGCAGGACCGAGAGCACCCCGATATTGCCGCTTCAACCGCCTCCTGCGCCCAGCCCGGAGAATCACGTGTTCGTGTGGCGTCAACCCTTCACCGGAACGAATTTCCTAAGTTTTCGTTAGCATACCGAACGAATAACGAGGATTTATCGATGTTGAGGATGCCGAAGACCATCTCCGCGCTCGCTCTTGGCGTCGCGATATCTGCCGCTGCTGTCGTGCCCGCCCATGCGTTGAGCCTCATTCAGCCGGCCTACGAAACACAGGCGCAGGCGCATAATTCAGATCAGCGAGGTTACCCCGCGTCTGCCTTTGCGGCAGGGAAAGGCGAAGAGGCCACGCCCAACGGCTACGCCCTGTCTCAAGCCGAAATCGACCATATAAAATGGTGTGCAGCGCGTTACACATCCTACCATCCCACCGACAACAGCTATATGGCCCCTGCCGGCACGCGGACGCAGTGCCGCTCACCCTATTGATTCGGCTGAGGCCCGGGCTGCATCCCCAGCTCGGGCCGTTGCCGACAAGATAAAATTTACCTTAAATTCTACTGATCTGAACCTTTTGCCCGGCCAGCCGTTTGAAGGCGTGCCAACGGGGAAAACGCGATGTTTTGGAATCTGGAAAAGCTTGAGCAGGAGCGACTTGATCTGATCGAGGTCATCACGGCCCTGCGTCGCGTGGAGCGCCTGTCGAAAACGGATCGCACCTCGATCTTTGAGGAAATCACGGCGCATATGGGAAGGCTGAGCGAACTGGACGCGGAAAAACTGCGGATCCAGTCGGCGCTGGAGCCATCCTGAAGACGCGTTCTGCATGGTGTGCCCCCACAGACGCAGTCAGACCTCATAACAAGGCGCTCAGGAAGAACGCCCTTCCTACAGGTGGAAAATGCCAGAAAACGGCCGTATGTTTCCGCCGAGACAAAAGGCGGCAAAACAGCGCTAAAAAAACTTAATTGATGATATTGGGGAGAAGCTGGAGCGGGTAGCGGGAATCGAACCCGCGTATTCAGCTTGGAAGGCTGCTGCTCTACCATTGAGCTATACCCGCGGTGGTGATTTCGATCCGTGCAGAATGGTGGAGGGAGTTGGATTTGAACCAACGTAGGCGTAGCCAACGGATTTACAGTCCGTCCCCTTTAACCACTCGGGCATCCCTCCAGCTTTCTGCTAGGATCGAGCGACCAAGCTCTTCAGATTTCGCTGCGGCGAAGCGCCGTTGCGTCGTCTGTGGCGCGTATATGACGGCCTCGTTCGTTTCTGTCAACACGCCCTTTCACGAATTTTCGGGAAAAAATTCAAACCTCTTTACGGCCCTGTGGATTATCGCGGGGGCTGGTGCGCGCCTCCCGGCAGAGATATAAGGCGCCATGAGCAAAGACGATCCCAAGAACAAATCCACCCGCGACACGCACTATGCCAACCTGCGCCGCGCCGTGCGCGACGCCAAGCGCGAGCGCGGCGAAATTCCGACCCCGCAGCAGCCGAAGCGCAAGAACCGTGGCGCAGACGACTGGAAGCCGCCGCAGCTTGCGCCCGATCAGGTGCATCTTTACGGCCTGCATACCGTGCGTGCGGCACTCGCCAATCCCGAACGGCAGATCGTCAAGCTCTCCGTCACCCAGAACGCCTTTGCGCGTCTCGATATCGGCGAGGCCGATTCCCAGCCCTTCCCGGTCGAGATGGTTTCCCCTCAGGATATCGATCGTGTGCTCGGCCCCGAGGCCATCCATCAGGGCGTGATGCTGGAAACCCGGCCGCTGCCGGTCAAGCGTCTCGGCGCGCTGAAGGACAGCCCGCTCATTCTCGTGCTCGATCAGGTCACCGATCCGCACAATGTCGGCGCCATCATGCGCTCGGCGGTCGCCTTCAACGCCGGCGCCGTCATCACCACCATGCGCCACAGCCCGACGGAGTCGGGCGTGCTGGCGAAATCGGCTTCCGGCGCGCTGGAGCTCATTCCCTATATCCAGATCACCAATCTGGCCGATGCGCTGGGCGAACTGCACAAGCTCGGCTTCTTCTCCGTCGGTCTGGATTCCGAAGGCCCCGCCCCCATCGAGCAGACGTTCAGCGGTGATAAAATCGCTCTGGTGCTGGGCGCCGAAGGCAAGGGCCTGCGCCAGAAAACGCGCGAAACCGTCTCGGCGCTCGCCCGTCTCGATATGCCCGGCGAGATCAAATCGCTCAACGTTTCGAATGCGGCGGCCATCGCCCTTTATGCAACGCAGCAATTTCTGGGCAAAGCGTCGTCCTGACGCTTCGCCTTCCTTGCGAAATCGCAAAGCGCAACGCATGCTGCGCCTTTGTCATTCGCACGGAGCAAATCTCAACATGACCGACCAGACCATCAAACCGACCGGCGAGCTGACGCTCAGAACGCTCGCCATGCCGGCCGACGCCAATCCGGCCGGCGATATTTTCGGCGGCTGGGTCATGTCGCAGATGGACTTGGCGAGCGGCATCCGTGCAGCGGAGCGTTCCCGCTGTCGCGTGGTCACCGCGGCGGTCAAGGAAATGGCCTTCGAACTGCCGGTGAAGATCGGCGATACGCTGTCCATCTATACCGACATCGCCCGCGTTGGCCGCACCTCCATCACGCTGACGGTGGAAGCCTGGGCGCAGCGGTCGCGTTATGACAAGCTGGAAAAAGTCACCGCCGGAACCTTCATCATGGTGGCGATGGACGAAAACGGACAACCCACGCCCATTCCGGCAGCGGAATAAGCGCGCTGCGGCGCTGGGCTCCAGCGCCGCTCTCCATTTAAGCGGCATATATACATCGGCATCCCACGCCTTGCCGGGATCGTTGTTGCCCCTCCCTTCCCGTCATTGTGTCGCGGTGACATTTCGCCGCAAATATGACATTCCGATTGCATGGGATTCATTCGCAGGATCATGCAGGACAGAAGTTCGGCTGGCGCCATCGCCATGCTGGCGGTTCTGCTTTTCCTTTTGCAGGGCCTCGCCAACGGCCTGACCAGCGGCAATATGGCGATGGCCGCGCTGGCGGCGGATGAAATCATCTGTTCCAGCCATATGCCGGAAGGCGGCTCCGGCAAGCAGAACCCGGCCGGCAAGATCGCCGATGACTGTTGCGGCACGCTCTGCCGTCTGGCTTCGGCCACGGTCGCCGCTCTTCCGGTTATTCCCATCGAGCGTGCGGACAATATTCTCCTTGCGGTCGAAGTCGCCTTCCCGAACGTCGACGCGGCGTTGCCGCCATCGCCGCCCAATCTGGAATCGCGCCCACGCGCACCTCCCTACGCTCCGCAGCGCTAGAACACTGTCCGGCCTGCCGGAAAATCAATTCTCTTGCGGAGACATCCATGTCCGTTACGACCTCTTTCGAGGGCGAGCGTGCGCCTGCGCATTCCTCGTCCGCAAATCTTTACCGCGCCGTATGGCGTTGGCATTTCTACGCCGGTCTGCTCGTCCTGCCCTTCATGATATCGCTCGCCGTCACCGGTGCGCTTTATCTCTTCCGGGACGAGTTCGATAATCTCATCCATTCGGACCTGAAGCGGATCGAAGTGGTGCAAAATGCGCCGAAAGCGCTGCCTTCAGAGATCGTGAGTGCAGCGCTTGCGGCCGTTCCCGGCACAGCCGTCAAATATACCACCCCCGCCGATCCGGGCGCATCGACGGAAATCACCGTCAATACGGCGGATGGAAAGCGGGCCGTCTATGTCAACACCTATACCGGAGAGGTTGCGGGCTCCCTGCCGGATCGCGGCACCGTCATGTGGACGATCCGCTATCTCCACAGCCTGAAATATTTCGGCACCTATGCCCGCTATCTGATCGAGATCGCCGCCGGCTGGTCCATCCTTCTTGTCGCCACCGGCATCTATCTCTGGTGGCCGCGAAAACAGACCGGCGGTGTCGTGACCGTGCGCGGCACGCCGAAAAAGCGGGTGTTCTGGCGCGATACCCATGCCGTCACCGGCATTTTCGTCGGCTTTTTCATCGTTTTCCTTGCGGTCACCGGCATGCCCTGGTCGGGCGTCTGGGGTGCGAAGGTCAATGAATGGGCGAATGGCAGTAACTTCGGATATCCGGCGGGCATTCGCACCGATGTTCCGATGTCGGGCGAACATCTCGATCACGTGGCGAAGACGAGCTGGTCGCTGGAGCAGGCGAAAATACCGGAATCCACCCATTCCGCCGAAGGCCAGCCAATCGGGATCGACGAGGCGATAGCACGTTTCGACGCGCTCGGTCTTGCCGCCGGTTACGCTGTCTCCCTGCCGGGAAAACCGACGGGCGTTTATAGCGGCTCCGTCTATCCCGACGATCTGGCGCAGCAACGTGTCGTCCATCTCGATCAATATAGCGGCAAACCGCTGATCGATATGAGCTACGCCGACTACGGCCCGCTCGGCAAGGCGCTGGAATGGGGCATCAACGTGCATCTGGGCCAGCAATATGGCCTCGCCAACCAGATCGTGCTTCTGGCGGCCTGCATCGGCATTGTGCTGCTTGCCGTGTCTGCCGGCATCATGTGGTGGAAACGCCGTCCGAAAGGGTCACTCGGCGTGCCACCCCTGCCGCAGGAAAAACGCGTCCTGCACGGTCTGCTCGCCATACTCGCCATCGGCGGCATCATTTTCCCGCTGGTGGGCGCGAGCCTGCTGGCCATGCTGGCGCTGGATTTGATCGTACAGTCGCGCCAGAAACGACGTGCAATCTGAAAATGAAAACAGCCGGGCGAAAATCCCGGCTGTTCCCTGTTATCGGCAATGCGACGGCGACGGCCCTCAGAACATCGTATTATTGTTCGCCGCCTTTTCCGGTACCTCCTGGATCACGTCCCAGTGCTCGGTAATCTTGCCATCGGTGACGCGGAAGATATCGACGATGGCCCTGCCGCGATCGCCTTCATTTTCCGTCGAATGGATGTGCAGATAGACCAGATCGCCATCCGTGGCGCTACGCACGATCCGCGCTTTCGACTGCGGATTCTCCTTGAAGAAGCCGGTAAAATAATTGACGAACGGCGCCTTGCCGTCCGGCACCATCGGGTTGTGCTGCTTGTAGCTGTCGACAAGGACGGCGGCGCCCTTCGCCACATCATGCTTGTTGAAGACCGTATCGTAGAACTCGATCACCAGTTTGCGATTGGCTTCTTCCTGCGCGAAATCCCGCGTTGCGGTTTGTGCCAGAACGGGTGCCGCCATCAAGGCGGGCACGAAGGCGAAAGCGGCGATGGCAAGACGGCGTGTTACGAAATTCATGGGTGATACCTCTCAATAACCGATGGTGAAACGCTGGCGGGAATGCTGCGGCTTCTCGATTTCATCGACAAGCGCGATGGCATAATCTTCGAAGGAAATGCGGCTGCCCTCATCGTTGCTGAGGAGATTATCCTTGCCGATGCGGAATTTGCCGGTTCTTTCGCCCGGCACGAATTCGGCGGATGGCGACAGGAAGGTCCAGTCGAGCTGCTTTTCCTGCTTCAGCCGGTCCAGAAACTCCGCACCCTTGGTCGCTTCAGCCTTGTAGGCGGCCGGGAAATCCGGCAGGTCGACCACACGCTGGCCCGGCGCGATTTCAAGGCTGCCGGCGCCGCCGACGACGAGATAGCGCTGAACGCCGGAGGCGCGCACGGCCTCGATCAACGTTGCCGGATCGCTGGCGGTGAAATGTACGGAGCTGATCACGGCATCGTGACCCTTCAGCAGTTCCGAAAGCCCTGCCTGATCGAAAACATCGCCCTTCTTTGCCACCACATTCGGCAGGTTGGCGATCTTTTCGGGATTGCGGGCGATTGCCGTCACCTGATGTCCCCGGTCGGAAAGTTCCTTCAGAATACGGGACCCGGCATTGCCGGAAGCGCCGATGAGCGCGATTTTAGCCATGGCTTCTTTCCTCTTGTCACTATCGTTACCGGTCTAGATTATAGACCGCGAAGAAGAGCTATGGTATCGCAGCCATAGCCGCAAGAAGTCAGCGGCGGCTGATCTGGTCACATGGCGATGACCTGCAAGGGTAAAAAGGGCAAGGGGTAAGGACATGGCGGATACGCAGACGAAAGAGGTTTTTGCCTTCGACCAGCCCTGCCCAATCCGCGACGTGCTCGACCGCATCGGCGATCAATGGAGCCTTTTGGTTCTGGAAGCCCTGCAGGGTGGCGTGCTGCGCTTCAACGAGCTGAACCGCAGGATCGACGATATTTCCAAGCAGATGTTGTCGCGCACCCTGAAGCGGCTGGAAGAAGACGGCTTCATCCGCCGCACGCTTTATGCCGAGGTGCCGCCGCGCGTGGAATATGAGCTGACCAATCTCGGCCGTTCGTTTCTGGTGCCGATGCAATTGCTGGTGCAATGGGCTGACGAGAACCACGTTCGCATCTGCAAGGCCCGCCTGCAATATTCCGAAAACGACAATCGCGGCTGATCGGAAGCAGGCCGCGTCTAGCCCAGCCGGTAAACCTTGCAGACCAGCCCCGCCGGCTGGCGATAGGTCATAAATCCCATGGCTTCGTAATAGCTTTGCCCGAGCATGTTGTCCGCGCCGATGCTGGCGTCGATATTTTTAAGGCCACGCGCCTCCGCCGCCCTGCGCGTTGCCGCGAAGAGGGCGGATCCCACACCTCTTCGCGCCGCCTGCGGGCTGACATGGGTGCCGATGATGCCCCAGCCTTCCGCCACGCCATAGGGATTGTCCGTCCGCGCATAACGCAGCGACTGGAAGCCCAGGATACGCCCGTCGTCATCCTCGGCGACCGAGCATTCGATACGGTCGGCGTGCTGGATGTAATTCTCCAGCACCGCCGTGATATCCGTCTGCGCTTTTCGGAGGCCGGCCGAGAATATCTCGTTCTGAACCGCCGCCATTCCCGTTGCATCGTCAACTTTCGCAGGCCGTATTTTCATCGATACATCACCTCATATCCGTTGCGACTGGTTCCGGGCCGGCAAGCGCCGGGGTATTTATTCCTTTTCAGGAGCGGAAAATGAAGGAAGCACCAAAAGCGATCAACGCAAAACCGATCACGTGATTAATGGTGATGCTTTCCTTCAGCCAGAAGATCGAAAACAGCGCGAAGACCGCGAGCGTGATGACTTCCTGAATGGTCTTGAGCTGCGCGGTGGAATAGACCTCAGAACCGATGCGGTTCGCGGGAACGGCAAGCACATATTCGAAGAAGGCGATGCCCCAGCTTGCGACAATCGCCAGGAAGAGCGCGCTGCCCTTGTGCTTGAGGTGGCCGTACCAGGCGAAGGTCATGAAAACATTGGAGGCAATAAGCATCAGGACAGGCCAGATATGGGCGGGGCTGATTGAGAACGGCATGATGGGTCCTGGAAAAAAGGGAGGGATGTCATGAAATGCGGCAGGAGAAGGCAGTCAGAAGGGAACCCTCATTCCGCCCGTATGGATTTGCTCTAGCGCATCCGCCCGAAAACCGGAATCGATTTCCTACGGATTTGAACAAAGCTGTCTTCAGACGCTACGCAACGCATCCGGCCGAATTTTGTTCCGCACGCTTCGTTTCCTTTTTGTACTCATTTTTTCACCGCATCCCCTTCCCTTTATGCGTGACTCCCTCCATATTTCGCCCATGGCCAGATCACCGAAAAACTCCACCTCCTCGCCCTCGGGCTTCGAGGAAGCTCCGCAATCGTCCTTCGAAGGCGCGCCGCTCAGCGGCAGCGTCGCCGATTGGGTGAAGCAGCTCGAGGCGGAAGCGGAGGCGTCCTCCGTGGAAACCCAGCGCGAAATCGCCTCGAAGGCGGGCAAGCACCGCAAGAAGATCGAGATCGAGGCGCGCAAGGAGGCCCAGAAAGCCCCCCCGAAGACGGCCAAGAACACCACGGCCTCCAAGACCGCACGCGGCGTTTCCATCGGCGCATCGAGCGATCCGAAAACCCGCGCCGCCGCCGGTCTCAATCCAGTCGCCGGCATGGACGTATCGCTGGAGGATGCCGCCAACCTCGCGCCGGGCGCCGTCACCGCAACGGTGGACGCGCTGTCGAAACTGATCGAGAGCGGCAATCCGCTGTTCAAGGACGGCAAGCTGTGGACGCCGCACCGGCCCGCCCGGCCACCGAAATCGGAAGGTGGCGTCGCCATCCGCATGGCCTCGGACTACCAGCCCGCCGGCGACCAGCCGACGGCCATCAACGACCTTGTGGAAGGCATCAATTCGGGCGAACGCAGCCAGGTGCTGCTCGGCGTCACCGGCTCGGGCAAGACCTTCACCATGGCCAAGGTGATCGAAGCGACGCAGCGCCCGGCCGTCGTCCTCGCCCCCAACAAGACGCTGGCCGCGCAGCTCTATTCGGAGTTCAAGAACTTCTTCCCCGACAATGCGGTGGAATATTTCGTCTCCTACTACGATTATTACCAGCCGGAAGCCTATGTGCCGCGCTCCGACACCTTCATCGAGAAGGAATCCTCGATCAACGAACAGATCGACCGGATGCGCCACTCCGCCACCCGCTCGCTGCTGGAACGCGACGACTGCATCATCGTCGCCTCGGTTTCCTGCATCTACGGTATCGGTTCGGTCGAGACTTATACGGCCATGACCTTCCAGATGCAGGTGGGCGACCGGCTGGACCAGCGCCAGCTTCTGGCCGACCTCGTGGCCCAGCAATACAAACGCCGCGACATGGATTTCCAGCGCGGTTCGTTCCGCGTGCGCGGCGATACCATCGAAATCTTCCCGGCCCACCTTGAGGATGCCGCCTGGCGCATCTCGATGTTCGGCGACGAGATCGATTCCATCACCGAATTCGACCCGCTGACGGGCCAGAAGACCGGCGACCTGCAATCGGTGAAGATTTACGCCAATTCGCACTATGTCACCCCGCGCCCGACGCTGAACGGCGCGATCAAGTCGATCAAGGAAGAGTTGAAGGTCCGTCTCGCCGAGCTGGAAAAGGCCGGACGCCTGCTGGAAGCCCAGCGGCTGGAACAGCGCACCCGCTACGATGTGGAAATGCTGGAGGCGACCGGCTCCTGCGCCGGCATCGAAAACTATTCGCGTTATCTCACCGGCCGCAATCCCGGCGAACCGCCGCCGACCCTGTTCGAATATATCCCTGATAATGCCCTGCTCTTCATCGACGAGAGCCACGTCTCCGTCAGCCAGATCGGCGGCATGTATCGCGGCGACTTCAGGCGCAAGGCGACGCTGGCCGAATACGGCTTCCGCCTGCCCTCCTGCATGGACAACCGGCCGCTGCGCTTCGAGGAATGGGACGCGATGCGCCCGCTCACCGTGGCGGTTTCGGCAACCCCCGGCTCATGGGAGATGGAACAGTCCGGCGGCGTCTTTGCCGAACAGGTCATCCGCCCGACCGGCCTCATCGATCCGCCGGTCGAAGTGCGCTCCGCCCGCAGCCAGGTCGACGACGTTCTCGGCGAAATCCGCGAGACCGCCGCCAAGGGTTACCGCACGCTCTGCACCGTGCTGACCAAACGCATGGCCGAGGACCTGACCGAATATCTGCATGAACAGGGCGTCCGCGTCCGTTACATGCACTCGGATATCGACACGCTGGAGCGCATCGAAATCATCCGCGACCTGCGCCTCGGCGCTTTCGACGTGCTTGTCGGTATCAACCTCTTGCGCGAGGGTCTCGATATTCCCGAATGCGGTTTCGTCGCCATCCTCGATGCCGACAAGGAAGGTTTCCTGCGCTCGGAAACCTCGCTGATCCAGACCATCGGCCGCGCCGCCCGTAACGTCGACGGCAAGGTCATCCTCTATGCCGACAATATCACCGGCTCGATGAAGCGGGCGATGGAGGAAACCTCCCGCCGCCGCGAAAAGCAGATGGCCTATAACGCCGAACACGGCATCACGCCGGAATCGGTCAAGGCGAAGATTTCGGACATTCTTGATTCTGTTTATGAGCGCGATCACGTAAGGGCCGATATTTCTGGCGTTTCCGGCAAGGGCTTCGCCGATGGCGGCCACCTCGTCGGCAACAATCTGCAGGCCCATCTCAACGCGCTGGAAAAATCCATGCGCGACGCCGCCGCCGATCTCGATTTCGAAAAGGCCGCCCGTCTGCGCGACGAAATCAAACGCCTCAAGGCCGCCGAACTGGCCACCATGGACGACCCGATGGCCAAGGAGGAGGCCCGCGCCATCGAAGGCGGCGGAAAAAACAACAGACGCAGCCACTTGTCTATCTCCCCGCCGGAGGGCGAGACATCCGGCGGGACGGAGGCGGGTGCCGCAGCGAACGAAAGCGGCAAATCCCTCTTCGCCAAACCCTCGCTGGATGAAATGGGCCCCGGCTCGGATGCGGGAAAACCGCTGTTCCGCAGGAACACGCTTGATGAGATGACGGTGGGCAGGACCGAAAAACCCGTGCGCGGCGCGGTGCCCGACAAGCCCGAGACCGAGCCCGGCAAACGGTTCTCACCGTTGCTGGAAGGCCAGCCGGAGCGCGCGACGGACGATCCCCGACCGCTGGTGCGCGGCAAGATCGGCGCGGGTTCCTATGAGGATGCCGGCGAGCAGAAGCGCAAGAGCCGAACCAAGGGCAAGACGGGTCGGCCGGGGCGCTGATACACGCATCGGCGATATTCGACGCCAGGCATGTCTATTGCGAAAAACATGACCGGAGCACCCGCGCGCTCCGGCAACGGCGATCAGCTTTCGCACTGCCTGATCCGCGCTGCGACCTGGCCCGCACCAAAAATTTTCACCAGATCGGCATCCAGAGCCATGGCAATATAGTCCTCATTTTCCGCCGGTTTGATGTAAGTCGAGAAATAGATCGGCCCGGTCGGGAGGACGCCCGCGACACAGGCGCGCAATATCTCGATCTCCGTGCTTCCCCTGATGCGTGGCCCCTCGATGCGGGAACGGCGCACCTTCTCCTGTAATGTTGTAAGCCTTGAAACCTCCTCGGGCTTTATTCTCCACACGCTTGTGGCGGTTCCCGCCCGCTTTTCCACGTGGAACTGCGCGCGGGCAGCCGCGTCTGCATCCTCGATCAACGCAAATGTCTCGACAGTCTCGCCCTTTACGCCATCTGTAGCGCTACGAATAATCATCACCGCATCACTGGAACCTAACGACAGATGGGCAGGAAGCTGCAACCCCACCCGCACATGCTCGAAATTCATCGTCAGAAAATCGAGCCGCATGAGCTTGGGAATACTGGAAATCGGCACTGTCATGCAGCCGGAAAGAAGCAGGAGCAAAACAAGCAATCGTGTGAAATGCGATAAAGTCAATTTTATCATGATCAAAACCTGAAAAGCTGCAGCGATGCGGAAGGGCCGCCGGATCGGGTTTTCCGAAGCCGTTGCATCGCGCGCAAACTTGCGCGGGCGACATTGCCGCAACATTATGGGTTCCGGAACGCCCAGTGCGCGCGCACGTTGATATGTTCTAGGAATGGCAGCAGGGAGCGACCGCATGTATCGAAAAAATCTGGCGGCATTCTGCCTCCTCGTCACCTGCACCCCGACCTTTGCCGGACAGATCGAGGATGCGACCTTCCATAGTCCCGCCCTGAACGCGCCGCTTCCCGTCAACATCTATCGCCCGGACGGCGCGCCGCCGGAAAACGGCTGGCCGGTACTTTACCTCCTGCACGGCCATGATGGCGACCAGAACAGCTGGCGCGATCTCGGCAATATCGAAAAGACGCTCGATACGCTCATCGCTGCCGGCGCCATCCGTCCGCTGGTTGTCGTCATACCCGGCGTCAAAAACAGCTGGTATGTGGATTCCGCCGCTGTCGGCGGCCCCGGCGATTACGAAACCGCCCTGACCGGCGATCTGCGCCACCGGATCGAAAAAACGCTGCCGGTGCGGAAAGATCGGGAAGGCCGCGCCATCGCCGGCCTCTCCATGGGCGGTTTCGGCGCCCTGCATCTCGCCTATGGCCATGAAGACCTCTATGGCGCCGTCGCCAGCCTGTCGGGCGCTATCTGGCAGAATGTCCCCGCCTCCGATCTCGACAAGACGCCGGCCGAACTCAAGCTCATTCAGGACAGCGCCTTTTTCCACCGGGTCGACCGCACCACCGTCACCAGCGGCATCGTGCTTCCTTCAACCGGCGACCATTTCTCCGGCGCCTTCGGCACACCTTTCGATGCAAGGCTCTTCAACGAAAAGAACGTCTTCACCCTCGTGGCGCAGCATGTCGCCGAAAGCCAGGATTTGCCCGCCACCTATCTGACCGTCGGCGACGATGACGGCTTCTTCCTCTGGCGCGGCGCCATCGCCCTGCATGAGACGCTGCAGGCCGACAAGCGCAAATCCGAATTGCGCGTGACCGATGGCGATCACGTCTGGTCGGTGTGGAAGGTCTCGATTATCGATGCACTGAAGTTCATCGATGGGGAGTGGTAAGATAGGGGTTACTTGAGATGGACATCTAACGCTTTTTGGAGAGATTTTTGAATCATTAATTTCGTATAATATCGGTACTTTTTAGTTTGCGCAGAAAAAATGGGGTTAAACCCAATGAAAGCCCTACTAGAGCGGCGCACATACTTGATAAAGGTCCAGCTTTTGTAGCCTTCATCCTGCTTATAAGTCACGTCCCGCAAAATGTGAGTTTCCATTTGTTGCGCCGGATAGTTCGAAATTATCCAACTTTTTCCCTTCTCACGATACCGCTTTACGAAGCTCGCCGCGTGTCCATAGGCTTGCCGCTTCATCTTGCGCCAAGCGTTGGACAACGTCGAGTTTCGAATCTTTACTCGATTGCCATCGTACTCGAAACCAAGATACTCCAACCCATTACGCGATGACGACCCAAATACATGAGAGAACTTTATCGCGCTCCCCAATCGCTCAAACCGGACTACACTAACTTTCTTATCTTGAATAATAAGCCTATCGCCATAGTGCTGTATTCGCTCCTGCAGAAACGTCTTCGTTTCAAGTGGTGCCTTCGTTGCGACTGCAGGAAGAACTACTATTATATCGTCAGAGTAACGCCTGTAGAGTCCTCCGAGTTCATTCACCCATTTATTAATTTCATGGTCAAAATCAATGAGATAAAAATTCGCAACAAGATCAGAAATGGGCGTTCCTTGCGGAATACCGAAATTAAATCCATTCTTTTGTATCAGGCTGGGAGTGCTTGGATCAGAACCCGCTATAAGCTTCCGAAAATCAGCAGGGGTGCAAAGCTGCTTAAGGCGACTTGACTTCATATCATCTATAACGCGCCGACGCCTACTTACTCTTGATCCTGCAAATGGTTTTTCATAGAGTTTAAGTCTGGTGATTATTTTGTCGTAATCTACCACGGAGTAACGTGTAAGATTTC
Source organism: Agrobacterium leguminum (assembly GCF_015704895.1). Classification (GTDB taxonomy): domain Bacteria; phylum Pseudomonadota; class Alphaproteobacteria; order Rhizobiales; family Rhizobiaceae; genus Agrobacterium; species Agrobacterium leguminum. The sequence goes on from NZ_JADQWB010000005.1 coordinate 224,004, forward strand.
GATAAACCGCTGCGTGATCAGCAGACATTGGAGATCCTAAAAGCATCTCCCAAGTTTCCTTAATGCGATAATGACTAAGACTTTCAAAATATGATTTAATATCTACTACCGTTACGACACAGTCTCCCGTGCGCTTAATAAAAGAAAAAACGTCACGGGATATCTCGATATTGCATTTATTACCACCACCACTCTTTGGTAGTTTTCTATAAGCCACTGGCACATCTAAAAGTGAACGGCGTGTCAGCTCTTCTTCGTAAGCCATAGAAAGAATAGAGCGATACCTAGAATAAATTGCTGCATCTATTCTCGCTGCATACCGAAGAGGCCGCACTTTTTTTGTGCGCTTCCCGTCCCTTCTGAATTTTGTCCATGTTTCATGAAATCTGATCAGAGGAAAGAATGCGTGTCTGGCTACGGCGGCGGGATCATTGGCAAGCGTGGAAAGCTCATCTTTGCCAATACTTCTGTCAAAGTGGAGGTATTTCTTTAAATCTTTTTCTCTCGGCTCCCAGTTAGCACTGGAGAGAAGATGAGTGGAGGCAGCAACAACGCTGGGCACGTACTATTACCACCTCCGCCAATTCATCATGGCATTTGCGCCACTAAAGTCCCTATCCAACTGTATAGTATATACTGTCATCAAGCTGATGTCGTTTGTCGGCATCATGTTGAGGAATAAGTCATCGTCACAAATCGCAGGAATCATCCATATGATATTGCACGAAACCGTCTTCCCTATTGACAGTGTAAACACTTGACTCACGCGTTACCGTGATCCGGGATCGGATTACTCCTCTCTTCCGTCTGGGAACCCCCATATTCTGTATATGCCATTTCACCAATTCCCTTTCAAGTGGTGAAACGGCCGCCAACAACCTTAATCCCTCTTCTAAATTGAGTTTCAGTTTGGAACCAAATCCGCCTCCCGTCGTTTCCTCCCCGAACGCAACGTTCAGCATACAAAGGGAAGAAACATCATGAAAATCAATGTCATCGCTCTCGCTGCGGCAGCAGCGCTCTCCTCTTCCGTGGCTTTTGCCCAGACGGCCACTACTGCTCCTGCTGCCGGCGCGGACGCCACTTTGTCCGGCCCCGGCATTACCATGGGCACCAAGGCCAGCGGCCCGCTGAAGTTCGTCAATGTCCAGAAGACCGACCTCACCGCCTCCCAACTCGATGGCATGGACATCTATAACGCCCAGAACGAAAACATCGGCGAAATCGAGGATGTCGTCATCGGCGACGGCAAGTCCGTGATCGGCCTTGTAGCCAGCGTCGGCGGTTTCCTCGGCATCGACAAGAGCTATGTGGTGCTCGACCCGGCCTCCGTTGCGGTCCACAACGACAACGGCACCTGGAAGGCCTATGTCGACACCACCAAAGAAGCGCTTCAGAACGCTCCGAAGCTCGATTACGACAAGCTGGACGACTGATTACCCCTGCAGTCCGCAAGCTTGTCCCCCCGCGCCCTGTCGCGGGGGTTTTCATATGTGGCGCCCTATCGGAAAACCCGACGCTCCCCACCGGAGGGCCCTTGCCTGACGGCGCGCCTCTCGCCTATCTTCGGCGCGCAAATCACCAAGGATCGCTGCGTGCCCGCCAATAGCCTCTTTTCCTTTGCCATCAGCACCGCCATCACGCTCAGCGCCCTGCCTCTGTCAGCGCAGGCGGCCGACTGGAAACCGGCCGAGCAGATAAAAACCTATGCCATCAACGGCAATACGGGCGGTGCGCTTTATCAATCGATTGGCGAACGCGGTCCGACCGCCGGCGTGCAGGCCATTGCCCACACCACCTTCAAGCTCACATGGCGGCGGGATTACCGTCCGCAGCCGGATGGTGCCTGCGTGCTGGCCACCGCAAGGCCCAATCTCACCATCATCTACACCTGGCCGAAAGCGCCGGCCAGTCTGCCGCCCGCCGTCGCCGCCAGCTGGAGGACATTCATCTCCGGCGTGGAAACCCATGAACGCGTCCATGGTGACCATATTCTCGACATGGTGAAAAAGATCGAGGCCTTCAGCATCGGGCTGAGGGCGGAGAACGATGCCAAATGCCAGAAGGTGCGCGCCGTTCTGCAACAGCGTCTGGGTGAGCTTTCCAACGAACAGCGCCAGCGCGGCCGCGATTTCGACCGGGACGAGCTTTCCCCCGGTGGACGGGTGCATCAACTCATCCTCGCCCTCGTCAACGGCCCCTGAACGGCCGCCTATTCCGCCGCCTCGCCTTTCAGCAAGGGCTCGGCCAGCGTCACGCTTTCCAGCTCGTAGGAATAACCTTCGAGCATCGTATAGGCCTGTTCGATTGCCTCGATCTGGGCTTCGGCATTACGGATGGCTTCGGCGATGGACTGGCTGCGGGCGCGCAGCATCGAACTCAGCACATCGGTTTCCGGCTTGCGGCCGAGACGGTCCATATGTTTGCGAACCCGCGTGCGGTGCCGTTCCAGCTCGAGAATATGGAAACGGCTTTTCAGAATATCGTCGGTCAGCTTGCGGCGCATGGCGGCCACGGGGTCGAAACTGCCGGGTTCGCGTTCGTCCAGAATGAATTCATTCACCAGCGTTTCCAGCATCAGCAGGCCCTTGAGGTCCTTGGCGTCGGCAAGCTGCGGATCGTAGCCGGTATCGTCGAATACCTTACGGCGCACCGGATCCTTCAGCAGCTCATAGGCCGTCTGCAGGCGCGCGAATTGCTCGGCATCGCCGCCGCTATCGGGATGCGCGGCCTTGGCCACCTTACGGTAGGCCGACTTGATCGCCGCCTCGTCGGCATCGCGCTCCACGCCAAGCAAAACATAGGGATCAATCACAAAAACACCTTCAAACGCAAACTGTTACCCGCATGCCCAACACCGCTGCCGTCTGGCACGCGGGCGGATCATAGGCCAATTCCGCCCGGCGCGGCACCCCGCCCCGGCGGTTAAACCGGCAAAGCCCACACAAAGCCTCGCAGCGCGCCGCATCGGAGCGGGCGAAAAAGCCCTTGATGCCGAAATTTGTCGGACCCAAGGCGACTATAATGACAGGCAGGACAAAATTGTGGAAAGCGGCGGCAAAACATCCCGCACGGTTTCGCACCGCGCCTGCCGCAACCGGCCGGAAAACACCAGGGAGAAAAGCGTAACCGGCGCGTTTTCAGGGGGTTATGGTGGAAAGACGTCAACGGGTGTAAGCTTGGCCTTTGGATTAGAAGGGAGGATGATCCGATGCCGCAAACGATTACCCAGACCGTCACGGACTATGTCCATGCCATGGCCTATGCGGATGAGAGCCTGATGCGTGACGTTTTCGACCCGCGCGCCAGCATCGTCGGAACCTTCGAAGGCGAAATCGAATGGCTGTCCCTGGAGGACTTCGTCGACCAGATGCGCAAAAGCGAACGCGGCCTCCCCGATCACGATCCCGCTTTTGAAATCATGGGCATCGACAAGGAAGGCGACAGCGCCTCGGTGAAGCTGACGACCCGTTTCGACGGTATGGATTTTTACGAATATCTCTCCCTGCTGGAACGCGACGGCAACTGGTCGATCGTGCACAAGCTCTATCACATAAAACCCTAGGCGATCATCGAAACCGCCACCCCGCATTGTGCGCTTGCGCGTTCCACTCGCAGCCTCGGCTCGCGATCCGGTTATTTTGCCGCTGAGGAGCTAGAACAGGTCGCTGTAGATCGCCGTTATCCAGAGCGCGTTAAAGAAGAGCCAGATAACACCGAGCCACATGATTTTGCGGCTGCTATCGGTTCTCATCGCCACAATCGCGATAAGCAGACCGCCGACTATCCTTGCCAGATACCATGGCCCCAGCTGTTCGAAGTGTTCCCTGCCCTTGATGTAAGTGTCCACCAGATCGAAGACGAACGAGGCCGCAAACAGGGCAAAGAACGCATGTCGCCTGCGCACGAAAAAGCTTTCCCGTTCGGACAATTCCTGAATGTGATCGGGATAAAGCAGCGTCGACATCAAAAAGAACAGCGACGTGTAGACCAGAACGAAAATGTAAATCCAGAAATTCCAGTTGTGGATCAGCCGCAGGGCAAACTCCCACCACCAGAAATGGACAGCTCCAAGAAGCAGGACAATCGACCAGACGATCTGCGCGTGCATGCGGTCGGTTTTCTGCGGTTCCTGCAGCCTTCTGGAAAGTCCGGACAACACCCTGGTAATGGCCAGGCCGAGGATGAGGCTTACCAATATCCGCAAATGACCATATGCATCCATTGAAAGCGCCCGCTGTTGCTCAACTTATCCGCCGAACAATATGCTTAAACCTTCGAGCTTTACAACTCTGGCGGATACCGCGCCCTTCCCGATCTCGCCTTACAGTGGGCTGAGCCGGCTTCCTGATGCGAGAGTCTCCCGGGCTGGCAGGCCGAAGCAGGGAATTCCAATTTTATCAGGGCTCAACCATCGGCAGCGGCAGACGCAAAGCGCCACCCGGTGCATTCAACCGAATAGATTTCAAGATTAAGCGATTGATTTTACTGGTGCCCCCGGCAGGGTTCGAACCCGCGACCCCCTGATTACAAATCAGGTGCTCTACCAACTGAGCTACAAGGGCAAGCCAGTGCCTTGCCAACTATCAGATTCTGACTTGGTGTAAAGCAAAAACTAACGCTGTGGCATCGACAGACCGCTTTTCCACACCGTGGCCGGCCGGGCTGTCCGCATGATCGCAATTGTAGCAAAAGGCCCGGAAAATAAGCGAAGTATTTACGCAGCGCCACTAGAATGGCGATGAAACATAACCATTCCAGTGAGAACAACGCATCATATGCGCGCGAGCATACAGAAAATCCAGCTGACGGGCACGATCATCATCGCCGTAAGCTCCATCCTGCTGGCAACCCTTGCCGCGCTGCCCAGCGTCTACAATTTTCTGCGTTATCGCACCAATGCCACGCAGCTCACCCGCTTTGAAACCGCTCTCCAGTCCGCATGGCTGGTGTCGGCCGAGCGAGGCCCCGCCAATAATCTGATGGGCGCATCCGTGCCGGATGCAAGGCTGGCCGAAGGGCTTGCCGCCGCGCGAAAGGCAACGGACGACAAGCTGTCAGAGCTGGAGAAATCCTTCGCCGACGATATCAGGACACAGCCTGAACTGGCGAAGTCACTTGCTGAAACCCGCCAGAAGCTCGAGCAATCGCGAGAACTGGTCGATCAGGTTGCCGCGCTCCCTCCTGATGCGCGTAACCACGGCGCGATGTCCAACGCGATTTCATCGATGTTCAAGGCGGCGGACAGCGTCAATCTGCTGCGCGGCAGGGCCGCACGCGCCATCATCAAGGTGACGCCCGACGTGGCGATTGACATTGCACTGACGGGCACGGCGGGCGTGATGCGGGACCGGATCGGCCGCCTCGGTTCCTATGTGATCATGAGTCTCAAGGCGAACAGGCAGGAAAAGCTCGGTTATCGCGCCAAGTTCGATACCGAGATGCAGAGCCTGCTGTCACTGAGGGCATCGCTGATCAATTATACCGCCGCCTATCTCTCGACGCCGCGACTGGACGGGGCATTGCGCGATCTTGAAACCCAATATTTCGGTCAGGCTTTGCGTTACGCGCAGAATACGATCGTGATGGCCGTACCATCCGCCCAGCCAAGCGCACTTGAATTCTCCAGAAACTATATCGAGGGCATGCGGTCGTCCGACACCCTGCGCGATCTTATTCTGTCCGAAACGCGCGCGCGGATCGAAAAGAAAAAGCAGGAGGCCCTGATCTACGGCGGAACCTCGCTCTTTCTCGCCGGCATCGCTGTGCTGGTGCTGTTGCGGCTGACATCCGTCTACAAAACCGCGCTGTTCCGGCCCATGCAATCCGTCCAGACGCAGATCGCCGCCATCGCCGGCGGTGATCTTTCCGAGAGCAATCATGAGGACAGGGTTGCTCCGGAAGTGAAGAAGATGTTCGAGGAACTGGATTTCCTGCGTGAACAGCTTCGCCAGAAGGGCGAAATGGAAAACCAGCAGCGTGCGCTGGCCGAACAGCTGCGCACCCTTTCCGAAACCGATGCGCTGACCGGCGTCTTCAACCGCCGCGCACTCGAAAAGGCGGTTCGCTCCATATTGACGGGCGAGGAGCAATGTCAGTCGCTCGGCGTGATGATTGTCGATATCGACCATTTCAAATCGATCAACGACCGTTATGGCCATGCCATGGGTGACATCGCGCTTCAGAAGACCGCGGGCCTGTTACGCAGCGCATTGCGCAAGGACGACATTCTTGCCCGATATGGCGGGGAGGAATTCGTCGTCGTGCTGCAGGATGTCAGCCACGCCACGGCGACGGCCACGGCCGACCGCCTTCGCCGCCTGATCGAAGCCCAGACCATCGACGAGCAAAGCAGCCTGTCGCTGACGGCAAGTTTCGGCGTGGTGTGGCAGGAAGCGCGCGCGATCAATAGCTGGGACGAGTTGATCGCCATCGCCGACGACCGGCTTTACGAAGCCAAGCGTGCGGGCCGCAACCGGGTCTGGGCAACCTATTTCCCAAAGGTCGCGAACGGCTAAGAACATCGCCGGCGGCGGACTTCGCCTCGACTAGATCAAATCCAGCGTCATGACCACGGGGCAATGATCGGAAGCCTTCGGGCGATCCCAGCCGGTGCGGGGATAACGTTCGACCTCCTGCCCCGGCGGGAATATCGTCCGGAAAGGCTGTCCATTGCGAATGATTTCGGGAACATGCGTGGCGTTCGTCTCCGCCAGACGCGGGGACAGCCAGATATAGTCGAGCTGGCACAGATGCTGCTCCTGCGGCCCGCGTGAATGGTAAAGCGTCCAGCGATCCATGACATCACGGCGCATCATCGGATTGACCACGAAACCATCGGCCGAAAGGATATCGAGCGCGCTGCGCTCCTCTTCGACGGGCGTGAAGCTGTAACCGCTGCGCCTGTCGCCGGAAATCGCGACACGCTCCTGATAATCGTTCAGATCGCCGCAGATCGCGAAATTCTTGTTGCGGGTATTGCCCACACCCCAGCGGTTTTCAATGATACGGCGCACGGCCATGGCCTCCGCCTCACGGATCGGCATGGTGGCGATGCGGGCGTCGACGGCATCGCGGGCATTGGTCATGGATTTGAAATGCGTGACGTAAAGCGTCAGCGGCTTGCCGCCGATCCTCAGATCGATTTCCAGGCAATCCCGTTTGAAAATCTTGTCGTCGATCTGGTTTGTGGCGGCAAGCGCGGGATTGAAGAGATCGAGATTGCGATAGGTCAGCGCCGCATGGCTCTTGATATCAACCACCTCGATCCTGTCGCCGTCCCGCGTCTCCTCGCGCATGACGACGGCGACATCGATGCCGCGGCTGTCATTGCCCTCGACCAGATATTTCTGCAGGTAACCATTGCCGACCATGCGATAGAGATAGCCATATTCGAAGGCCTGCAGCGCGGCCATGTTGTCCACTTCCTGCAGGCAGAGAATATCGGCATCCGCATCGGCGATGGCGAGCGCCGAAAGCTGGCGCGTATCGTCTGTGGAAGAGACCATCCGCGCGCTTTCCAGCGCCTGATAGGTCGCCTCGTCCCTGATATCGAAAAGCTGGATCGCCCTGTCGCGCCGCGTCTGGTTGCGAAAGCCGGTGAAATCGAAACGGGTGAGGAGATTTTCGATATTGAAGGTGGCAAGCCGAAGCGACATGAATCAATCCCATTGCTACAGGGGAAGCTTAGCTGGTGTCGCGCCGCCTCGCCAGTAGCTAGGGCCACGTCCTTCACCCTCCCTCATTCCTGTGCTCGTCACAGGAATCCAGTCAGCCCAAGTCCTTGGGCTGAAAGGACTCTTTTCGCCGCGCAGACGCGCGTCGGCTGGATCTCTGTGACAAGCACAGGGATGAGGGAAGTACACTTATCGCACTAAAGCCGCCACGCCGCGCGAATGGCCACCGGCAGACGGTCTCCGACGTCAACCGCTTCGCGCGAATAGGCTCTGAGCGCCTGCCCATCCGGCAGGTCGAGACGCAGGGCATAACGCTCGCCCTCGTAGAGAACCGAGGTGACGGTGCAGGCAATGCCCTCCGCATCCCGCACCACATCCTGCGGCCGCACGAGAATATCCGCCTGCGGCAATCGCCTGCCGCTCTCCATCGTTGCCCGAAGCTCTGCCCAATCAAGGTCGCGCGAAGCCCCTTCCGGCACCGGCAAGGTCAAGATCGCCCCCTGCCCCACCAGCGAGCCGACCAGCCTGCCTTCGGGCCGCGCATAAAGCGCCGCCGGTGGCGCGACCTGCAACAGCTTGCCCTGCGACATCACGGCGACATCGGTTGCCAGCGCCATGGCTTCCGCCTGATCATGGGTGACATAGATCATCGTTGCGCCCGAGCGAATATGGAACTCGCGGAATGTCTCCTCCATCTCCTGCCGCAGATGCCGGTCGAGATTGGCGAGCGGCTCGTCGAGCAGCACCACGTCGGGCTCGGTAACGAGGCAGCGGGCGAGCGCCACTCGCTGCCGCTGGCCACCGGACAATTCAGCGGGACGGCGATCGGCGAAGCTCTCGAGGCGGACGGCGGCAAGCGCCTGGCGCACCTTGTCACGATATTTCTCACCCGAAATACCGCGCACCTTCAAGGGATAACCGGCATTGTCGGCAACCGACATATGCGGCCACAGCGCATAGGACTGGAACACCATCGCCATGTTACGCCGCTCCGGCGGCACCATGCTGCCGGCATCGGCCAGCACCCGCTCGCCGAGCAGGATGGAACCGTCAGTCGGCTGTTCGAAACCGGCGATCATGCGCAGCACCGTCGTCTTGCCGCAGCCGGAAGGGCCGAGCAGAGCGAGAAAACCGCCGTCACGCACCGTCAGCGACACATCGTCCACGGCTGGTTTCGAACCGGCACCGAAACTTTTCGACAGGCGGTTGAGGATCAGTTTCGCCAAGGGACCACTCCTTTCGGCAGATAGCGCCCCAGAATTTCCAGCAGAGCCATGAGGAAAATCACCATGATGACGACAAGCACCGAAAGTGCGGAGGCAAGATCGAAGCTGCCGCTGTCATCGAGATTGTAGATAAGCACGCCGAGCGTCTGGGTGCCGGCCGACCACAGCAGCGCCGAGACCGTCAGCTCGTTGCAGGCGATGAGGAAAACGAGGATGACCGAAGCCCCCGCCGCAGGCCCGACCAGCGGCAGGATGATATCCTTCAACCGTCGCCAGAAACCGGCGCCGGACAGCCGCGCCGCCTCCTCCAGTGACGGATCGAATTGCAGGAAGGCGCTGACCATGGGTTTCAGGCTGACGGCGAAGAAGGAGGAGAAATAGGCGAGCAGAATGATCCAGATCGTGCCGTAGAGCGTGATGCCGACAAGCGGAATGGGAGCCGCGAAAAGCAGCACGAAGGAAACGGAAATCACCACCCCCGGAAGCGCATAGGGAATATCCACCAGCGCCGAGAGCAGGAACATGAAGCGGCTTTTGCCGCGCACCAGGAAATAGGCCGTCAGCACCGTCACCGCCAGCAGGCAAAGCGAGGTGGCGGTCGCTAGGAACAACGAGTTGCGGAAGGCGGTACGCGTCACGCTCTGGCGGTAAAGCAATTCCTCATAGGCATGCAGCGTCGCGGTCTTGAGGCTGAGCGGCACGCCATAAGCAGGCGCGAGCGAGCTTGCCACCAGTGCCGCGAGCGGCGCCACCAGCATGAAGAACAGCACGAGCCACAGGGCAAACTCTGCCGGGGCCCGCCAGCGCGCCAGCCCGAAGGTCGCGGCCTTGCCGGAAAGACCGATGATGCGATAATCCCTGCCCTTCATCGCCCGTTCCTGAAGCGCAAGCCCGGCCACGGAGATGATGGCGATCATGGTGGAGAGAATGGCGATATCGCCGAAGGTGCTGGTGCCGAAACTGGCAAAACGGCTGTAGATCAGCGTCGGCAGGGTGAAGATCGAGGCTGGAATGCCGAGGATCGCCGGAATGCCGAAATTGCCCACACTGGAGACGAAAGAGATCGCCGCCCCGGCGATCAGCCCCGGCGTCGACAGCGGCAGGATGATATCGAATAGCACGCGGCGCGGCGACGCGCCGGAAAGCTTGGCTGCCTCGATGCCGTCCTGCGGCAAGGCGAGCAGACCGGCGCGCAGCGACAGATAGACGAGCGGCGCATGCTGCACGCCGAGCAGAAGCGCGATGCCCGCAATCGAATAAAGCGGCTGCGGCGATCCCATCGGCGGCGCAAGGCCAATCGCCTTCAACAGTGTACTCGAGGGACCGGTCATGCCGATCCACGACAGCGCCGTCACCTGCGGCGGGATCATCATGGGCAGCATGAACAGGAAGCTCAGGATCGACTTGCCGCGGATGTCGCAAAGCGTCAGCGAAAGCGCGAAGGCGCCGCCGATGCCGAGCGAAATCAGCATGCCGAAAAACGATGTGGAGAGCGTGTTCAGCGCCGCATCCCAAAGGGCCGGATCGGCGAGAAGTCGCCATATGTCACCATTAAGTGACGATATGATGCCGGTATAGGCGAGCCGCCCGAGCGGCAGGGCGCTGAGCGCAAAAACAACGCTGACCACAAAAGGAAACAGCCAGCGCGGCTGGCTGTTTCCATAGGCATTGGAACGGGACATGCCGCTATATCAGCCCTTGGAGCCGAAGATGTCGGAGAAGGTCTTCAGATCCTGTTCGGAATTCTTCAGCGCATCGGCAGCGTTGAGCGGCAGAACCTTGATCTTGTCGCGGGCCGGGAAACCTTCCGGCATACCGGCATCGGCACGAACCGGGATGTAACCGAGCTTGACGAAGCCCTGCTGGCCCTTTTCGGACAGCACGTAATCGACGAACTTCTTCGCCGCTTCCTCATGCTTGGTGCCCTTGATGATCGCAACCGGCTCGGTGACGGCCGAAACGCCCTCTTCCGGGAAGACGAACTCAACCGGCGCGCCCTTGGCCTTTTCGCGGATCGGCATGTAATCGACAACCACGCCATAGGCCTTTTCGCCCGATGCAACGGACTTCAGAACCGCGCCGTTGCCGCCGCCGGCAATGGCTTCATTGGTCTTAAGCTGCTTGTAATAATCCCAGCCGAGATCCTTAACGGCGGCGAGCGTCTGTGCATGGATCAGCGCCGCACCCGAGGTCAGCGGGCTCGGCATGGTCACCAGACCCTTGGCTTCCGCCTTGGCCAGATCCTTCCAGCTCGTCGGCTTCATCGCGGCGGCTGTGTTGTACATGATGCCGGTGGTGATGAGCTTGGTGGAATAATAGAAGCCGTCCGCATCGTAGAGCGAGGCGTCGATATTCTTGGCTTCCGCGGACTTGTGGGCGAGAAGCTGGCCAGCCTGCTTCATACGCTCCAGCGTCACGGTATCGGCGATCAGCAGCACGTCGGCAACCGGATTGCCGGCATTGATCTCGGCCATCAGCTTGGCCATGATCTTCGGCGTTCCATCACGCACCCATTCAACCTCGAGACCGGGATTGGCGGCCTTGAAACCATCAACGGTCGCCTGCGCGTCCTCGTTGGGCTGGCTGGTGTAAAGCACCAGATCGGCGGCATTGGCGGCGGTGGCGATGAAGCCGAGCGATACGATGGCGGTGAAAGCGGAGAGCAGCGTTTTCATGGGTCCAGTCCCTGTTGTTTGGTGGGACCGCTAAAACATGATTGCATAACATGTATGTGACAGGCAGGATTTTTGGGGTGGGATCGCTCCAACGTTGAGAGCAACGGGCGGAAGAACGCAAGTTCTCTTAGAGGCTGGGGCATACCCCCCTCTGCCCTGCCGGGCATCTCCCCCACAAGGGGGGAGATCGGCAAGAAGCCCTCTCATCGCTTCATTCTCAAGCATCGAGATGGGCGAGACCTTTCCACAGGTCGATCTCCCCCCTTGTGGGGGAGATGTCCGGCAGGACAGAGGGGGGTGAAGCCACACCCTCCATCACTGCCGAGAACCGCCGCCTTCAAATCGCCGGCAGCGCCTCACCCGTTTCCGCCTGCGCCGTTGCGATCAACCGGCCAAGCCGCTTCATGCCTTCCTCGATCATCGCCTCGTTGGCGCAGGAGAAGCTGATGCGCAGCGTATTCGTGCCGGAGCCATCCGCGAAGAAAGCGCGACCGGGAACGAAGGCCACCTTTTCCGTGGCGATGGATTTCGCCAGCAACGCCGCGCCATCCATTCCCTCAGGCAACGTCACCCAGATGAACATGCCACCTTCCGGCTTCGTCCAGCGCGTGCCCTTCGGCATGTATCTGTCGAGCGCGGCCAGCATCGCGTCGCGGCGGGCGCTGTAAGCGGCCTTGATCTTGGCGACCTGCTTGTCGAAGCCGCGCGAGGCAACACGTTCGATGGCGATCTGGTTGATGGTGGAGGAATGCAGGTCGGCGGCCTGCTTCATCAGCACCAGCTTGCGGATGACCGGCGCGGAAGCGACGATGTAACCGACGCGAAGGCCGGGTGCCAGCGTCTTCGAAAAGCTGCCGCAATAGATGGTGCGGGTGTTCTCAATGCCGCCCGAGCGGGCGATATCGAGCGCCATGATCGGCGGAACAGCTTCGCCATCGTAACGCAGCGACTGATAGGCGGCATCTTCGATGACGGCGATATCCAGCTCATCGGCCAGCGCCAGAACCTTTTCGCGGCCGGCCAGATCGACGGTTTCGCCGGTCGGGTTGGAGAAATCGGCCGAGAGATAAGCGAACTTCACCGCACCGCCGAGCTTGGCGGCGGTTTCGCGGTAGGCCTCCGGCGTGCGGTTACCGCCCGGATTGAGCTGGTCGTAATTCGGCTCATAGGCGTTGAAGGCGGAAAGCGCGCCAAGATAGGTCGGCCAGGTGACCAGCGCCGTATCCTTCGGCGACAGGAACAGCTTGCCGAGATAATCGAGACCCTGCTGCGAACCGGAAACGATGAAGACATTGTCGGCGGTGCAGTCGATGCCGATCTCTGCCATTTCGCCTGCCAGCCATTCGCGTAGCGGCTTGTAACCTTCGCTCACCGAATATTGCAGCGCCGAGTTTACCTGCGAACCCGAAAAAATTTCCGCATAAGCCTGCTGGAACTCCTCTGCGGGGAAAAGAGCCGGGTCCGGAATACCGCCGGCAAAGGAGATGATATCGGGCTGCTCGAGCAGCTTCAGCAACTCACGGATTTCGGACGCTTTCATGCGCGAAGAGCGCGTGGCGAAAATTTGTTCCCAATTGAGCATGGGTACGTTTCCTCTTGTGTCGTTTTTATGCGTGCATCTTTACAGAAATGTCGATACGTCAGCAATACTGACTTATCAGTTTTTCGAATTATTTCTGCCTCCCTGCACCTTGCCCGCAACCGACCTGCCTCGAGGCCCGATTTTGCGGACAAAGCCAAATACACCCTTGCGCAAAGCTTCACAATCACACCTTTGCGATTGACGCGGCATGGTTTTCCAGCTGGATTGCGCGCGCGCCGCAACACGGCGAAAGCATCATGGGAGTTTGACGACATGCTGAAAAATATCGACCCGGCACTGAATGCCGATGTCCTGCACGCGCTGCGCGCCATGGGTCACGGCGATACGCTGGTGATCTCCGACACCAACTTCCCCTCCGATTCGGTTGCCCGCCACACGACCGTCGGCAAGGTGCTGCATATCGACAACGTCTCCGCAGCTCGCGCCATGAAGGCGATCCTCTCCGTCCTGCCGCTCGACACGCCGCTGCAGCCTTCCGTCGGCCGCATGGAAGTAATGGGCGCGCCGGATCAGCTGGAGCCGGTACAGCTGGAAGTGCAGAAGGAAATCGACGCGGCGGAGGGAAAATCCGCGCCCATGTATGGCATCGAGCGCTTCGCCTTCTACGAACAGGCGAAAAAAGCCTATTGCGTCATCACCACGGGCGAAACCCGGTTTTATGGCTGCTTCCTTCTGACGAAGGGTGTCATCCCGCCGGCGACGTAAGGCCAAAAACGGGAAAATTGCGCCGGCCGCCCACCTTCATGACAATTTCAAGTTGTTATGGCAAAAACTTCCACTAGGCTTGAAAAACCAACCGGAGGTGTGCGGATCATGACCCAATATGTCCTGGCGTTCTGGAATGTCGAAAACCTGTTTGCGCCGGAGGGTTATCCGGCGCGTGAGCCGTGGATTGCCGAACGGCTGAAGAACGATCTGAAAGGCTGGACCGAGGACCTGTTCAAAACCAAGGTCAAGCAGCTCGGTCTGATCATAAGCCAGATCGGCGGCGCGGGACCGGATCTGCTCGGTGTGTGCGAAGTCGAGAACCGTTTCGTTCTGGAGACGCTGGCAGAACATCTGAACGACCTCATGCCCGCGCGCTCTTATCGTGTCGTGCATGCCGATTCCAGCAAGGACCAGCGCGGCATCGATACCGCCTTCATCTATGACAGCAAAAAGCTGCTGATCAACGAGAACGAGATTTTCAGCCATTTCGTGATGCGCCGCACCGGCACGCGCGACATTACACAATGCACCTTCATCACCAAGGGCGGCCGCCAGCTTATCGCGCTCTCCAACCACTGGCCGTCGCGCTCTGGCGGCGCGGTGGAAAGCGCCGGTTTTCGCATGACGGCCGGTGAAACGCTGGGCTACTGGCATCAGCGTATCAGGGAAGAGAAAGGCAACGACATCGCCGTCATCGCCTTCGGCGACTTCAACGACGATCCTTCCGATGCCTCGCTGCGCTACCACGCCAATTCCACCCGCGAGCGCGACGATGTCGAAAACTCGCATTCGGCCATGTTCTACAATCTAACCTGGAATTACCTGCGCCAGCCGGTGGTCGATTCCGTCGGCACGGCAAGAACGATCTACGGCACGCTCTATTTCAACGGCGATGCCAATATCTTCGATCAGATCCTCGTTTCCCGATCGCTTCTGACCGGCAGCAGCGGCTTCAAGGCGCGTGAGGAGACGGCAAAAATCGAAGCCATTGCCGCCATGGTCAGCCACAGCAAGAATGAGGGGCCGATCCGCTTCGGCCTGTCGAAAGGCGATGCGGTCAAAAACGTCAATCTCGGCGGTTTTTCCGATCACTTCCCCGTTTCGGTGGTTGTCGAGGAAGACGACACCATCGTTTGATAGCACATCGAAAACAAAAAGGCCGGAGCTTTCGCTCCGGCCTTCCTATTCTCTACCAGTCAATGAAGCTTAGTTGACAGCCTTGTCGACCAGCTTGTTCTTGCCGATCCAGGGCATCATGCCGCGCAGCTTGGCGCCGACTTCTTCGATCTGGTGGGCGTCATTGTTGCGACGGATACCCTTGAAGCGGGCAGCGCCGGCCTTCCATTCCTGCATCCACTCGGAGGTGAACTTGCCGGTCTGGATGTCGTGCAGAACGCGCTTCATTTCAGCCTTGGTGTCGGCGGTGATGATGCGCGGACCGGTGACGTATTCGCCCCACTCGGCCGTGTTGGAGATCGAGTAGTTCATGTTGGCGATGCCGCCTTCATAGATCAGATCGACGATCAGCTTCACTTCGTGCAGGCACTCGAAATAGGCCATTTCCGGTGCGTAACCGGCTTCGACCAGGGTTTCGAAACCGGCGCGGATCAGTTCGACGAGACCGCCGCACAGAACGACCTGTTCGCCGAAGAGGTCGGTTTCGCACTCTTCCTTGAAGTTGGTTTCGATGATGCCCGAACGGCCGCCGCCAACGCCGCAGGCGTAGGAGAGAGCGAGTTCAAGCGCGTTGCCCGAAGCGTTCTGGTGAACGGCAACGAGGCAGGGAACGCCGCCGCCCTTCTGGTATTCGCCGCGAACCGTGTGGCCGGGGCCCTTCGGTGCGATCATGACGACGTCGAGCGATGCCTTCGGCTCGATGAGGCCGAAGTGAACGTTGAGGCCGTGTGCGAAAGCGATAGCTGCGCCATCACGGATGTTGCCGGCGATGTCGGCCTTGTAGATGTCGGCCTGGAGTTCGTCCGGCGTCGCCATCATCAGGAGGTCGCCCCACTTGGCGGCTTCGGCAACGGTCATGACCTTGAAGCCGTCGGCTTCGGCCTTCTTGACGGTCGGCGAACCGGCCTTCAGAGCGATGACGACGTTCTTGGCGCCGGAATCCTTGAGGTTCAGCGCATGGGCGCGGCCCTGGGAGCCGTAACCGACGATGACGACATTCTTGGACTTGATGAGATTGAGATCGGCATCACGATCATAATAAACGCGCATTTTATGGTCCTTCCCTAATGCTTGTCTCTCAGTTGTCTGAACCGGAATGTCAGGCGGGTTTGCCGCTGAGTTCCGAATGTACCTTTTCCGTGCCGTAGAGGGTCAGAAAGGCGACGACCGCCTTCTTCGCCCGGGCGGAAAAATCCTTGTCCGGCGCCTCGCCCAAAAGCATGCGCACATGCAGATCCGAAACGATGAGGCCGTAAAAACTGCGATATGCCTCCTCGGCATCATCGAAACGCAGATAGCCGGAACGGCGACCCGCTTCGATCAGCCCACGCGCCCGCCGGTCGATCTGGCGACGGCCGCGTTCCAGCAGCAGATCGCCGAGCTTCGAGCCGTCACGGCTCGCCTGCCCTATCGCCAGACGGTTAAGCGCCAGCGACACGTCACCCGCCAGCACATCCAGCAGATCATGCGCGAAAACCTCGAGGTGATCGGCAAGCTGCGGTGCGGAAACGCGGTCGCCCGCCTTTTCGAAGGTGCGGACCTTGCTCTGCTGAAAGGTGATCATCGCCGCCAGCAGGCCGTCCCGGTCGCCGAACCACTTGTAGAGGCTTTCCTTGGAACAGTTGGCGGCGCGCGCCAGCCCCGATGTGGTGAGCGCTTTCTCGCCGCCCTCGACCAATAGACGCAATGCCTGGTCCAGAACGGCGTTCTGGCGCGGCGAAAATTCCTGCGCTGTGATCGGGTCGGAAGCCAAGTCTTTCCACTCCAGGGGCTCGATTAATGTACCGTACGGTACGGTTCGAGCGCCATTTAAGCGGAGGCTGCTTGCCCGTCAAGCGGATTCTTCGGGGGAGGATGAGAATTGACGCGGTGCCCCGGAGTATGACTGCAAGCTTGAGGTGAACCTCCAGGGAATTTTGCGTGGATAGCAGACCGAGGTGGGCGGGGCTTCACCCCCCTCTGCCCTGCCGGGCATCTCCCCCTCAAGGGGGGAGATCGACTCGTGGTTGGGTCTCGCCCATCTCAACGTTTGCGAATGGAGCGGTGGTAGGGCCTCATGCCGATCTCCCCCCTTGAGGGGGAGATGCCCGGCAGGGCAGAGGGGGGTAAGCCCCACGCGCCTCAGTCCGCTATCAATAAACAACCTTCCCAAAGACCCAATCTACCCAGCCGCACTGATCTCCCGCGATGCATCGATATCCCGCGACGGCGATAGTCCGTAAAAGCGGCTATATTCGCGGCTGAACTGCGACGGGCTCTGATAACCGACGCGATGGCCGGCGGTGCCCGCATCCAGCCGCTCCAGCAGCATCAGCCGCCGCGCCTCATGCAGGCGCAGCTGCTTCTGGTACTGAACCGGCGTCATGGCCGTGATCGTCTTGAAGTGATGGTGGAAGGACGAGACGCTCATGCCGATATGATCGGCGAGATCCTCGATGCGCAGCTGGCGTGCGAAATTCGCGCGCAGCCAGGTAATGGCGCGGGCGATGCGGTTGCCATGGCTGCCGGCCGCGATGATGTTCATAAGCTGTCCGCCGGCCGGCCCGGTCAGAATGCGGTAGAGGATTTCCTGTTCGATCAGCGGCGCCATGGCAGCAATATCCGTCGGACGGTCGAGCAGGCGCAACAGGCGGATGGCCGCGTCGAGAAGTTCCGGCGTGGCCGTATTGACGACGATGCCGCGCTGGGCGTTCGCCGGCTCGGCGGGCGGATCGATGGGCACACGCCGCATGAGATCGAGCAGCTTTTCGCTGTCGATGGCAAGCGCGATGCAGAAATGCGGCACCTCCCTGCTCGCCTCCACCACCCGCCACGCTACCGGCAGGTCAAGCGAGGTCAGGAGATAATCCCCCGCGCCATAATTGATGGTGTCGGTTCCCAGCTGAACGCTTTTCGAACCCTGGATCACCAGCGCGAGACAGGGGCGATAGCTGCCGTGGCATGGGGCGCTCGGCGTCGTACGCCGGCTGATGCCGAGGGAGTCGATTGCCGTCTGTACCTCGCCGTCCTGGGTGGCATGCCGCGCGGCGATGGAGGCGATCTCCTGATAGACATTAAACGGCAAGGACATAGGGGAAATCCCTTAACTGAAGGAAGAGATGCGGCTGATGTCTTTTATCTAGAAAGCCGCACGGCCCGCGCAAAGAGTGCGCCACCATATTTTTGCAGGATCGTGCAAAAAGCTCGGAGGATCGCTCTAACGCCGCCTCGCGCTTCCATCGCATATTCCGTCGTCCCCAACTCCCGAAAGGATATTCAGATGGCTATTGCTAGAGGTTACGCTGCGACCGATGCGTCGAAGCCGCTTACCCCGTTCACCTTCGAACGCCGCGAGCCGAACGATGACGACGTCGTCATCGACATCAAATATGCCGGCATCTGCCACTCGGACATCCACACCGTCCGCAACGAATGGAAGAACGCCGTCTACCCGATCGTTCCCGGCCATGAGATCGCCGGCGTCGTGAAAGCTGTCGGTTCCAAGGTCACGAAGTTCAAGGTCGGCGACCATGTCGGCGTCGGCTGCTTCGTCGATTCCTGCGTCGGCTGCGCCACACGCGATCTGGACAACGAGCATTACATGCCCGGCCTCGTCCAGACCTATAACGACGTCGATCCCTTCACGAAGACCGCGACCCATGGCGGTTACTCCGACTCGATCGTCGTCAAGGAAGGTTATGTCCTGTCGATCCCGGACAACCTGCCGCTCGATGCTTCCGCACCGCTTCTCTGCGCCGGCATCACGCTCTATTCGCCGCTGCGCCGCTGGAATGCCGGTCCCGGCCAGAAGGTCGCGATCGTCGGCATGGGCGGCCTTGGCCATATGGGCGTCAAGCTCGGCGCGGCCATGGGCGCGGATATCACCGTTCTCTCGCAGACGCTGTCGAAGAAGGAAGACGGTCTGAAGCTCGGTGCGAAGGACTATTACGCCACCAGCGACGCCTCGACCTTCGAGAAGCTGGCCGGCACCTTCGACCTGATCATCTGCACGGCCGGCGTCGCCATCGACTGGAATGCCTATCTCGGCCTCCTGAAGCCCAAGGGCAGCATGGTCGTCGTCGGCGCACCGGAACATGCGATCCCGGTGCACGCCTTCTCGCTCATCATCGGCGCGAAGAACCTGTCGGGTTCGATGATCGGTTCGATCAAGGAAACCCAGGACATGCTGGATTTCTGCGGCGAGCACAACATCGTCTCGGAGATCGAGACGATCAACATCCAGGACGTCAACGAAGCGTATGAGCGCGTGCTGAAAAGCGATGTGCGGTATCGCTTCGTCATCGATATGGCGTCGCTCGACGCTTGAGCTTTGGATTGGGCAGGCTCGCCACATCCCCACTCCGTCACCCCGGACTAGATCCGGGGTCCAGCGCGATCAAGTCTTTGATCGAAAAAGACTCTTTTAACGGCGCAGACGCGCCGTGGCTGGATGCCGGATCTAGTCCGGCATGACGGAGGAGAGGTTGGGGCGCCTACAGAAGCACGAGGGCGGGAAGCGCAGGCTTCCCGCCCTTTGCCTTACCCCTGCCCTCAGGCCTCGTCCTTCAGCGTCTCTTTCTGGGTAATCAGCCGCGCGCTGTGCTGGCCGCTCAAGTAAATCCACAGCCAGCTCCACGCCACGGCAAGCCGCGACCGCGTCCCGATCAGGAAGTAGATGTGGGCAAGCCCCCATATCCACCACGCCAGCACGCCCTTGAGCTTGAACCTGCCGAAATCGATCACCGCCGCGCGTTTGCCGATAGTCGCCAGATTGCCCTGATGGCTGTAGCGGAACGGCGGCGGTGACGGCTGGCCGGCCAGCCGCGCCTTGATGACTTTCGCGACATAGGCGCCCTGCTGCTTTGCCGCGGGTGCGATGCCCGGCACCGGCTTGCCGTTTTCCTGATTGACGGCGGCCGTATCGCCGATGACGAAGATATTCGGGTCGTCTTCCAGATGAAGATGCGGCCCAACAACGGCACGTCCCGCCCGGTCGGCGGGGGCATTGAGCCATTTCGCGGCGGGCGACGCCTGCACGCCGGCGGCCCAGACAACGGTGCGGCAGGGGTAATAGGTCTCGCCCACCGTCACGCCCTCATCGCTGCACGCCGTCACCGGTGTGCCGAGCAGAACCTCGACACCAAGTTTTTCGAGGGCTTCCTTCGCATAGGCCGAAAGATCTTCCGTGAAGACCGGCAGAACGCGAGGGCCGGCCTCGACGAGCAGCACCCGGGTCTTTCTGGTATCCACATTACGGAATTCCGCCGGCAGCGCCTTGTGCGCCAGCTCGGCGATCATGCCTGCCATTTCCACGCCCGTCGGGCCTGCGCCGATGATGACGAAGGTCAGCAGCGCCTGCCGTTCTTCTTCACTGGTGGCGAGTTCGGCCCGCTCGAAAGCCAGAAGCAGGCGGCGGCGGATTGTCGTCGCATCTTCGAGCGTCTTGAGGCCGGGGGCGGAACGCTCCCACTCGTCGCGGCCGAAATAGGCGTGGCGGGCGCCAGTGGCCAGCACCAGCGTATCGAAACCGATCACCTGACCCGAACTTAAATGCACGGTCCGCGCCGCCCGGTCTATGCCGGTCACCTCCGCAAGCAGGGTCGTGACCTCCTTGCGGTCGCGGTAGAGATGGCGGATCGGCCAGGCGATTTCGGATGTCGCCAGAGCCGTCGTCGCAACCTGATAAAGCAATGGCTGGAACAGGTGGTGATTGCGACGATCTATCAATGTGATGCGGACAGGGGCCCCCTCCAGCCCATGTACCAGTTGCAAACCGCCGAAGCCTCCACCCACGACGACAACATGATGTTCTTGCATATGTCTTCTGCCTTCAAAAGCTCGCGCACGGAGCATGCGCAGCCAAAGCATAGGCGAAAAAATTGACTTTGGTTATGAAATAGCCTGACCGCAGGCGTGACAAAAACGCCGGACTGTTTCAGCCATGCCATATTCCAGCGCATCCGCCGTCAGCCCGTGACCGATGGAAACCTCGGCCAGATAAGGGATACGTTTCATTAGCTTGGGCAGGTTTGCGACGGTGAGGTCATGGCCGGCATTGACGGCAAGCCCGAGCGCTCTGGCATGATCCGCCGTCTGCCCGAGCTTTTCGAGAAGCGCCTCACCCTTTTGCGGATCGTCAAAACAGCCGCCATAGGGGCCGGTGTAAAGTTCGATGCGCGCCGCACCCGTCTCGGCGGCCAGTTCCACCGGTTCGCGTTCGCCATCGCCATCGGCAAAAAGCGAGACGCGCATGCCGCCCGCCTTCAGGCGTCCCACCACGTCTTTCAGGAAAACGCCGTGCTTGCGGAAATCCCAGCCGTGGTCGGAGGTTGCCTGCGACGGATCGTCGGGCACCAGCGTCACCTGCTCCGGTTGGGTCTTTTCGCAAAGAACGAGGAAATCCTCGGTCGGATAACCTTCGATGTTGAATTCCGTGTCAGGGAAACTGTCGTCGATCAGGGCGCGCAGCACCGGCAGATCGGAAAAGCGGATATGGCGCTGATCCGGCCGCGGGTGTACAGTCAGCCCGCTTGCCCCCGCCGCCAGTGCAATATGCCCGAAATGCGCGACATCCGGCCATGGAAGATCGCGGCGGTTGCGTAACATGGCAATTGCGTTCAGATTGACAGAAAGTTTTGCGGGCATGGCATCGGGGCTCCGGTTCGGAATTGACATCCTGTTTCACGCAGGTTGAGGCCAATCGCAAGAAGGCCGGCGAATTTTTTATTATTGCGGGAACGAAAACAGGCAATACACGTTACGGTTCTGATGTAGCGTTTGGCATGAGGTCTTGATCGGAAAACATGCCCGTCTTGGGGGAACAAGCAACGGGCACCTTTAAAAAGGCAGGCACACTGTCAAAGAGCGCGAAGGGGGAGACAATGCAGGATGGCCGGATGCCGTTCGAAAGTCACGGCGACGAGGACAAACCCAATCTAAGGATCAGCAGCTTTCTACCGGATATAAGCCTGCCCTCCTCCCTGCCCGCTGAACCCGTGCCCATCGCCGACATGGCCAATATCTTCGGGGTGACCCATCGGACGCTGCATTTTTACGAGGAAAAGGCGCTGCTGACCTCGAAGCGCATCGGCCAGATGCGGGTCTACACCCACCGCAATGTCCAGCGCATGGCCGTCATCAACGTCTGCCGCGAAGTGGGCATTTCCGTCGCCGCCATTACCGAAATCATGGAAAAATTCGTCCGTTCGCTCTCGCAGGGCGAGGCGGACGATATATTCCACGCCGCGCTGCGGCAGCGGAAGCGGGAATTGACGGCCGAGCTTTCCACCCTTCAGCGCCAGGCCCAGCAGATCGAGGAACTGCTGGTCACCGACACGGATGCGGACGGCATGGATGTCGCGGAACGGGCGCCCGCCAAGGACATCGCCCTCACCGACACCGAACGAAAATGTCTGGAACTGATGGCGGAGGGTTACGCCCCGGTGAGACTCGCCCGCGCGCTTGGTCTTTCGGGCAGCGATCTCAATGTTCTCGAGGCGAAGATCATCGGCAAGTTCAATGCCAGCAACCGCTTTCAGGCGGTCGCCAAGGCGGTTCTGCTCGGCGTCATCCGTGCATAGTCACAATCAACGAACGATGGTCAGTGTCTCTGCCGCACGGGTAATGGCGGTGTAAAGCCACCTCTCGCGCGAGTCCCGGAAAGCATAGCTCTCGTCGAAGAGAACCACGTTGTTCCACTGCGAACCCTGCGCCTTGTGCACGGTCAGCGCATAGCCGAAATCGAATTCGTCATACCGCTTGCGCGTGGACCACGGAATTTCCGTCTCCACATCCTCGAAGGCCGCCTTCAGCAGTTTTATCTTGGCAGCACCACGATCCATATCGTCGTCTTCAGGCCGGATCATCAGGTTGATGCCGGGCTTCACCGTCTCGCGCGAAGAACTCATCACCTGCCAGAGCGAGCCGTTGAGCAGCCCCTTGGCCGGGTCGTTCCGGAGGCAGACCAGCTTGTCGCCGGATTGCGGGTAATCGGCGGTAAAACCCTTCAGCTCGCGAAGCCGCTGATTGTAACGGCGGCGGGTGCGATTGGTGCCGACAAGCACCTGATCGGCATCGAGAACCAGCGACTGCGTCACCTCGGATTTGGAAATCACCTGCGCGGTCCCGTAATCGCCGCGCATGATCTCCCGGCCTTCCCGCACATCCATGGCGAGATGGATGATGGGATTGTCCTTGGCCTGGCGATGGATTTCCGACAGCAGATAATCCGGCTCCTGCTCGGTAAAGAAGCCGCCGCCAGAAACCGGCGGCAGCTGGCCGGGATCGCCGAGCACGAGAATCGGCGTGCCGAAGCTCATCAGGTCCTTGCCGAGCTGCTCATCCACCATCGAACATTCATCGATGATGATGAGCGCCGCCTTGGCGAGCGGGCTCTGGCGGTTGATGGAGAACATCGGCGCAATCGAAGTCTTGCCGGTTTCCTCGTCTTCCACCGTTTCTTCGCCGCGCGGGCGATAGATCAGCGAATGGATGGTGCGGGCATTGGTCGCCCCGCGCGAGCGCAGCACCTGCGCCGCCTTGCCGGTGAAGGCCGCAAACAACACTTCACCATCGACATTTTCCGCGAAATGTTTGGCAAGCGTCGTCTTGCCCGTTCCGGCATAACCGAACAGCCGGAAAACCGGCGTCCGGCCTTCCTTCAGCCAGCGGGAAACAGCCTTCAGCGCTTCGTCCTGTTGCGGTGAAAATAACATGCGCCCTCATCGCAGGATTCGAGCGTCATGCGCAACAGAAAAAGAACGAAAGATGAATCGCTACGTGATAATGCGGCAATAAAACACGGCTGGTTTTTAAACCGTGGTCGCTATCATCCCTCGTATGAAGATATTGATTCTCGGCGCAACAGGTTTCATCGGTTCGGAGGTTCTCAAAAGCCTTCACCTCCGCGGGCATGCCGTGACGGGGCTGGCGCGTTCGGTCACCCCCGCCCGCGACAAATGGCCTTTCGCCAACTGGGTCTCAGCCGATCTTTCCAGGATGACGCGCGCGACAGACTGGTCATCGCTCGTCCATGACCATGACGCCATTGTCAATTGCGCGGGCGCGCTGCAGGACGGCCTGTCGGATGACCTTGCCGCGACGCAGGAAAAGGCGATGCTGGCGCTCTATGAAGCAGCGGCGCAGACGGGCGGCAGACGGATAATCCAGATATCGGCCCGCACGGCGGGGGCAGCATCCGGCCTGCCCTTCCTCGCCACCAAACGCCGCGCCGATGAGGCGCTCGCCGCAAGCGGTCTGCCTCACGTCATTCTGCGCCCCGCGCTGGTGGTTGGGCGAAACGCGCACGGCGGCACGGCACTCGTGCGTGCGCTTGCAGGCTTTCCCTTCGTGGTGCCGCTCGTCAATGGACGAATCGCCGTCCGGACGGTCGCGGTGGAGGATGTGGCAACCGTGGTATGCGCGGCGATCGACGGCGAAATCCCGCCGGGCAGCGATCTCGAACTCGCCGCGAAGGAAACGCTGACATTGCAGGACGTGGTCACCAGACACCGGCAATGGCTGGGCCTGCGCCGTGCTCCGGTCATAAATCTTCCCGCCGCCTTCATGCGCCCCGTCGCCCTCGTGGCGGATGCCGCAGGCAAACTCGGCTGGCGGTCGCCGCTGCGTTCGACCGCCATGACGGTCATGTCGGAAGGCATCGTGACGGAGAATGAAGCAGGACCGGCGATGGCGTCACTCAAGACCCTGGAACAGACGCTGGCCGTTCACCCTTCGGGCGTGCAGGACCTGTGGTTTGCCAGATTATATCTGCTGAAACCCCTGATCGTTCTCTGCCTGTCTTTATTCTGGCTGCTGTCCGGTCTCATACCGCTGCTGAATATCCCCGGAGCAGCGGCGCATTTCCTGCCCTTTATGCCGCAAACGCTGGCTGTCATTCTCACGCTCGCCACCTGCCTCATCGATATAGCCCTCGGCATCGCCGTCCTGCTGCGGCCGCTCGCCAGAAAGGCGCTTGTCGGCATGCTGTTGGTCAGCGCCGCTTATCTGGCCGGCGGCAGCCTGCTGGAACCGACCCTTTGGCTCGATCCGCTCGGTCCTCTGGTCAAGGTTCTGCCTTCCGTCGCCCTGACGCTCGTTGCCCTCGCCACCTTGGATGAACGCTGATGACACTTGAGGAACTGCTACGGCTTGCCCATGTCATCGGCGCGACGGTGCTGTTCGGCACCGGCGCGGGCATTGCCTTTTTCATGGTGATGGCACGGCGGACGGCCAGCCCGGCGCTGATCGCCCATGTCGCAGGCACTGTCGTCATCGCCGACACGGTCTTTACCGCCACCGCCGCGATCATCCAGCCGGTCACCGGATATTTTCTCGCGCGCATCATCGGCTGGCCGCTGACCGAAGGCTGGATCGCGCTTTCGCTTGCCCTTTATGTCTTCACCGGCATTTTCTGGCTGCCGGTGGTGTGGATACAGATCAGACTGCGCGATATCGCCCGCGACTGCGCCGCCACCGGACAGGCCCTGCCGGCACAATGGTTCCGGCTTTACCGCATCTGGTTCGCCTGCGGTTTTCCCGCCTTTTTCGCGGTTCTCGGCATCATCTGGCTCATGCTCAACAAGCCGGATATTCCCCTGTTCGGCTGATGCGGCTCAATTGACCGCCTGCTTCTCGACAAGCTGCGCCAGCTGCTCCGCAACCGTGTTCCAACCGTCGAAGAAACCCATCTCCGCGTGCCTGTCGCGATCCTCAAGATTGTTGTGCATGGCATAGGCCACATATTCCATGCCGTCGGGGTGATCGCGAAATGTCATCACGGCGGTGAGGAACGGCTGGGCGGAGGGGCGAAAACCCGCCGTCAGCGCATCGGTGAAAACCAGACGCTGCTCATGATCCACCGCCAGAAAACATCCTTTGACATGCGGACCGAAGGCCGTGCCGTCCTCGCTATAGCGCGTTTCGAAGGCGCCGCCGGGATGGAGCTCCATGCGGTCGACCCGGCATTGGCCGGGATGCGGCACCCACCATTGTTCGAGGCTGGCCTTGTCCGTCCAGGCATTCCAGACAAGCCGGCGCGGCGCCCTGATGATGCGTGAAATCTTCAGGTCGAGATCGGGATTGAAAGTCTCGGTCATTGGTCATTCTCCCCTTTACTGGACATCCTGTCCTGTTGCGCCATGACGAATTGTTCGAGCCGGTCGGTGCGGCCTTCCCAGATGGCGCGTTGTTGCGACAACCAGCCATCGAGCATGGAGAACCTCTGTTTCTCCAGGGAACAGAACCGGACACGCCCCTGCTTGCGCGTCACGATCAGCCCCGCCTCTTCCAGCTGGCGGATATGTTTCATGAAGGATGGCAGGGCCATGTCGAAGGGTTCGGCCAGCGTTCCGATGCTCGCCTCCCCGCCGCCCAGCTTCAGGATCACCGCCCTGCGGGTCGGATCGGCAAGAGACTGGAAGATATCGTTGAGCGCGTCTGAATAGTTTTCCATAAGGCTAACTATCATATCGAAATAGTTAGCTCAATGGATAAGTTTAAAAATCGCGAAAATTCGTTGCCGCAGGGAATAATCCATCGGGCTGCGGTGTCTCTTGATGTGCTGGCGGCAGAGGCCGCCCGAACCAAGGAGGATATGTCCATGAAGATCCGCTTTATCGTTCCCGCCCTCGTTCTGGCTTTTGCCGGAACGGCCTATGCCGCCCCTATGGTCGAAACCGTCAAGACCGCCAAGGGCGATGTGCTGGCGGGCGAAAAAGGCATGACGCTCTACACTTTCAAGAACGACAAGAAGGGCGTATCCAATTGTTATGACAAATGCGCGGTGAACTGGCCGCCGTTTTTCGCAGCCGCAAGCGACAAGGCCGAGGGCGCCTATTCCCTCGTGAAGCGCAAGGACGGCAAGATGCAATGGGCGAAGGATGGCATGCCGCTTTATTACTGGGTCAAGGACACGAAAAAAGGCGACGCCACCGGCGACGGTATGAACGGTGTATGGGATGCCGCAAAACCCTGATGGCATGACGGATGAAAAGCGGGGGAACCATTCCCCCGCAGCCGGCAGTTTCGAAACCGAAATGCTGGCGCTGATGCCCATGCTGCGCCGTTATTCCCGCAGCCTTTCCCGTTCAGATGCCGATGGCGAAGACCTCTTGCAGGACTGCGTGGAAAAGGCGCTGGCCAATAAAAGGCAATGGCGCGGAACGGGTTTGAAATCATGGGCTTACACGATAATGACGAATCTTTATCGCAACCGCCACCGCGCCGAGAAACGCCACCCGTCCGAGAGCCTGGACGGCCATGAGAGCATCGCCGGCGCGGAGACGCTCTCCGACACGCTGGAGAACGACCGGCTGCACGGCGCACTCGCCCTTCTTTCGCCGGACATGCGCGCCGTGCTGATGCTGGTGACGGTGGAAGGCTACAGCTATCAGGAGGCGGCCGAGACATTGGCGATCCCGCTCGGCACTGTCATGTCCAGACTGTCCCGCGCCCGCGAAACCCTTCGCCAGCATCTGGCGGCGGATAATATCATACCCCTGCGGAGACCAAGATGAAACGGCTAGAGGCCATAACCGAAGACGATTTGCACGCCTATGTCGACGGACTTCTTTCCGACGATGACCGCGCGGCTGTCGAGGTCTGGCTGACGGAAAGGCCGGAAGAGCAGGCCCGTGTGGAGGAATGGAGAAAACAGGCCGATATTCTGCGCAATGCCTTCGCCTCCTATGCCGCCGCGCATCCGCATGACGCATCGATGCTCAGCCCGCAAACGAGGGACCGGGCATGGCGGGCAAAACCGGTTCTCCTGCAAACAGCAGTCGCCCTTTTGATCTTCGTGGCGGGTGCCGCGGCGGGCAGGCTTCTGCCGTCGTCTTTTTCCACGCCGCAGGACGTGACCCTGGCGTCGCTGACGACGGATATTCCGGCGCAGGCGAAATCCGCCTATCTCATCTATGCGAGCGAGGTGCGCCATCCCGTCGAAGTCGGCGCGGGAGAACAGCAGCATCTCGCCACATGGCTCGGCAAGCGGCTCGGTTACCCCTTCACCATCCCCGATCTCTCGAAGATCGGATACGACCTCGTCGGCGGGCGTCTTATCCCCGTCAGCGGCAAACCGGGCGCGATGCTGATGTATCAGGACAAGACCGGCCGTCGGGTGACGGTGCTGATCGGCCACAACGAGGAAAACCGCACCACCAGCTTCCGCATGGCCAGCGCCGACGGCATCGAGACCTTCTACTGGATCGACAATGAACTGGGTTACGCCGTGTCCGCCGAGCTGACGCGCGACGAGGTGCAGGCAATCGCCGAGGAATGCTACCGGCAGTTCCCGACGTGAAGGCCGTTATTTCAGCATCGGCCAGAGGCTGATGACGAGAAGCACGGCCATGGTGATATTGAACCATTTGAGCCGGACCGGCACAGCCAGCCATTCCCGCAAGGCAGAGCCGAAACCCGCCCAGGTGGAAACGCTGGGAAGATTGACCGCGGCGAAGGCCACGCCGACGAGAAGGACGGTAAGGAAATATTGCCGCTCATCCGTATAGGTCGCCATTGCCGTCACCGCCATCACCCACGCCTTGGGATTGACCCACTGAAAAGCGGCCGCGGCAAGGAAACTCATCGGCTCCGATGCGGCCGAACCTTCGCTCAGGCTGCGGGAGGTGCCGATCTTCCACGCGATCCAGACGAGATAGAGCCCGCCTGCGAATTTCAGCCCGGTGTAGAGCACGGGCACCGAATGCAGCAACGCGCCGAGACCGAAGCCGACCCCGATCAGCAGCGACAGGAACCCCGCCCCGATGCCCAGCATATGCGGGATGGTGCGGCGGAAACCGAAATTCACGCCGGAGGCAAAAAGCATCATATTGTTCGGGCCGGGCGTGATGGATGTGGTGAAGGCAAACAGCACCAGCGCGACAAGAGTTTCGACAGTCATGAATTCTCCTTAAGCCGAAATCCTATCCGTCGAGCCAACATCAGGCCACCCCGCCGGATCGATGGCCGAGGTCAATTTTTTTGATGGATCGATCCTCTCCATGCCGACTTTGAGAAGTCGGAACAAAGTTCTATTGTCCGATCACCAACCGCTGGAGCGAACCCATGTATGACGATATTCCTTCCGTCACCCTGCCCTCCGGAAAAGAGGTTCCGGCCCTTGGCCTCGGCACCTGGAACATGGGGGAGACGAGATCATCCGCGCCGCAGGAGGTCGAAAGCATCCGCAAGGCGATCGATCTCGGAATGACGCTGATCGACACGGCGGAAATGTATGCGGACGGCAGATCGGAAGAGGTGGTCGGCGCGGCCATCGCCGGTCGTCGGGAGGACGTGTTTCTGGTCAGCAAGGTCTACCCCTGGAACGCCAGCGCCAGAGGCACAGCGGAGGCCTGCGAGCGCAGCCTTGCAAGGCTCGGCACCGACCATATCGACCTCTATCTGCTGCACTGGCGCGGCGAGCACCCGCTTGCGGAAACCGTGGCGGCTTTCGAAAGGCTGAAGAGCGACGGCAAGATCGGCGACTGGGGCGTCTCCAATTTCGACACCGACGACATGGAGGAGCTTTTCGCGGTTCCCGGCGGCAAGAACTGCGCGGCCAATCAGGTTCTCTACAATCTGTCCCGGCGTGGGCCGGAGTTTTCGCTGCTGCCCTGGTGCCAGGAGCGCGGCGTGCCGCTGATGGCCTATTCCCCCATCGAGCAGGGCCGCATCTTGAAGAACCACGAACTCATCCGCATCGCCAAGGCCTATCAGGCGACACCGGCGCAACTGGCGCTCGCCTTTCTTCTGGAAAGGGACGGCGTCATCGCCATCCCGAAATCCGCCAGCGTTTCCCGTGTCGAGGAAAATCGCGGCGCGACCGATCTTGAAATAACCGAGGAAGACTGGGCGGCGCTGGATGCCGTCTTCCCGCCGCCAACGCGCAAGACATCGCTGGAAATGCTGTGAGGTAACAGAGGGTTACGAAACACTTCAGAATCAATCGCTCAAGCGGTTGAATCGGAATGTGAACGCCAGGCCGAAAAGCAGGCCCATTGTTCAGGGATGCGTCATCAGTCCCGGACCGGAAGAAACGGCGCGACAGGCCGCGCCGTCAGATCATGAGAACGCACCGCGCTTCATTACGGTATGCGATGCTCATATTCCTCTTTCAGCCCCAGCCAGGTATCCCAGAAGGGTCCCGGCTCCTCTTCCTGAAGCCGGGCAGCGAGAATATCGAGGTGCACGTGCCAGCCGGCGCTGACATTGAGCTTGGTCGTGCGATCCGCCAGTCGGCGATGGATCAGCGTCAGAAGCACGTCCTTGCCCAGAGCCTGAAGCTCGATGGACACTTCCGCGCCCTCGCCCCAACTGAAGACAAGGCGGTGCGGCGGAACGACGGTGATGATGCGGGACGCCATTCTGTGCTCTTCGGAAAAGCCTTCCGGGCGACGGCCCGGCGGATCGGAAAGCTCATCGTTACGCCAGACGAGTTCGAACGGCGCATCGGGCGCAAGCCGCATTTCGCCGGAAGCCAGCCAGCGGCGGCGAAGCTCGCTTTGTGTCAGATAGGCCCATACCCGCTCGATCGGCCCCGGCAGCAGCCGTTCGATCTTCAGGGTCGTCGGTTCGACAAGACGGCCATAGGCGTCAGGCATTGCAATATCAGCCATTGTCATTTCCTCCATCTGCAGGGATTTTTCCCTGATCATCCTCCCTGAGCATCTGCTCAAGAATATCGAGGCGGCTGCCCCAGAACTGTCGGTAGAAATCGAGCCATTCATGCGCCTCTGCCAAGGGTTCCGGCGCAAGGCGGCAGACATGGATGCGCCCCCTCACCTCGCGGCGGATAAGCCCCGCATTTTCCAGCGCCTTGATATGTTTCGAGGCGGCGGCGAGCGATATGTCGAACGGTCGGGCCAACTGGCTCACCGTTCGCTCACCAAGGGAAAGATCGCGTAGCATCGTGCGGCGCGTGGCGTCGCCAAGGGCATGAAAGACGGTATCGAGATGTGAAGCGGATAATTCAACCATGTTGTTGAATATAGACTGCCGACCCGAAAAGTCAACCATATGGTTGAATATCTGCCGATCCGGGCGAAGCCATAAAAAAACCCGCGGCGAACCGCGGGCTTATATTCCAACATATGCTCCGGATATGGAGGTTACATCCCCTGCGGGCCGCGATTCATCGCCGCGATACCGGTGCGGCAAATCTCGATCAGGCCGAGCGGCTTGATGATCGCCACGAACTGGTCGATCTTCGACGACTTGCCGGTGATCTCGAAGATGAAATGCTCCACCGTCGCATCCACTACCTTGGCCTGAAACGCATCGGCAAGGCGCAGCGTCTCAGCGCGGTCCTCGCCGGAACCGGCGACCTTGATGAGCGCCACTTCGCGCTCGATAGGCCGCTCCTGACCGAATTCGCGGGCGCGAACGGTGAGATCGAGAACCCGGTGCACCGGCACGATCCGCTCAAGCTGCGCCTTGATCTGCTCCAGCACGATGGGTGTGCCGCGCGTAACGATGGTGATGCGCGACAGATGCGCCTCATGTTCCGTTTCCGAAACCGTCAGGCTTTCGATGTTGTAGCCGCGGCCGGAAAACAGGCCGATGACCCGGGCGAGAACGCCCGGCTCGTTGCTGACGAGAACCGACAGCGTGTGATTTTCGACGGCAGCCGTTTCCTTCTGGATGAAATAGGCCGAGCCGGTGGGTTGTAGGTGTGCGTTCATGTCCTTTTCCTCTCCCGGCTCAGACTAGCTGACGGCCCTTGGCGTCAATGGCGTTGGCAACCGCTTCATCCGTCGCCTCATCCGGCAACAGCATCTCGTTATGGGCTTTACCAGACGGGATCATCGGGAAGCAATTGGCAAGATTGGCGACGCGGCAATCGAAAATGACCGGCTTCTTGACCGCGATCATTTCTGCAATCTTGTCGTCCAGTTCCTTCGGATCGTCGCAATACATGCCGACCGCGCCATAGGCTTCCGCCAGCTTGACGAAATCGGGCATGGCTTCCGTATAGGAGTTGGACAGGCGGTTACCATGCAGCAACTGCTGCCATTGGCGCACCATGCCCATATACTGGTTGTTGAGGATGAAGATTTTCACCGGCAGACCGTACTGGATGGCGCAGGACATTTCCTGAATGCACATCTGGATCGAGGCGTCACCGGCAATATCGATGACCAGCGCATCCGGATGCGCGACCTGAACGCCGATGGCCGCCGGCAGGCCATAGCCCATGGTGCCGAGACCGCCCGAGGTCATCCAGTGGTTCGGCTCCTCGAAACCGAAGAACTGCGCCGCCCACATCTGATGCTGGCCAACTTCGGTGGTGATATAGGTGTCGCGGCCCTTCGAAGCCTCATAAAGCCGCTGCAAGGCATATTGCGGCATGATGACATCGTTGGAGTTCTTGTAGGCGAAGGAATTGCGGGCGCGCCAGCGTTCGATCTGCGCCCACCAGTCGGCCGTCTGCGCTTTCTCAACCTTCTTCGGCAGAGCGCGCCACAGGCGAACCATATCCTCCAGAACATGGCTGACATCGCCGATGATCGGCACGTCGACGCGAACCGTCTTGTTGATCGAGGACGGGTCGACATCGATATGGATCTTCTTGGAATTCGGCGAGAACGCATTGATGCGGCCGGTAATTCGGTCGTCGAAACGCGCGCCGACGCAGACCAGAACGTCGCAATCATGCATCGTCATATTGGCTTCGTAGGAACCGTGCATGCCCAGCATGCCGAGCCAGTTCTTGCCGGAAGCCGGATAGGCGCCGAGACCCATCAGCGTCGAGGTGATCGGGAAGCCGGTCAGCTCCACCAGTTCGCGCAGCAGCCGGGTTGCCTCCGGGCCGGAATTGATGACGCCGCCGCCGGTATAGAAAACCGGCTTCTTCGCCTTCGACATCAGGTCGATGGCGGCATGAATGGCGTTCAGATCGCCCTGAACCTTCGGCTTGTAGCTCTCATGCTGGGTGGCGGCGGAGGGCGGCGTGTAGGTGCCGGTGGCGAACTGGATGTCCTTCGGAATATCGACGACGACAGGACCGGGACGACCCGTCTGCGCGATACGGAAGGCTTCATGGATGATGCCCGCCAGTTCGTTGACGTCCTTGACCAGCCAATTGTGCTTGGTGCAGGGGCGCGTGATACCGACGGTATCGCATTCCTGGAAGGCGTCGGAACCGATCAGCGTGGTGGGAACCTGGCCGGACAGGCAGACGAGCGGAATGGAATCCATCAGTGCATCCTGCAGCGGCGTGACCGCATTGGTCGCGCCGGGGCCGGAGGTGACGAGCATGACGCCGACCTTGCCGGTGGAACGGGCATAACCTTCGGCGGCATGGCCAGCGCCCTGCTCGTGGCGCACGAGGATATGCTGGATGTCTTCCTGCTGGAAAATCTCGTCATAGATCGGAAGCACGGCACCGCCAGGATAACCGAAGATGTGCTCGACGCCATTGTCCTTCAGCGCCTGCAGAACGATCTCCGCACCTGTCATGCGATTGCTGTTTTCCGTATTGTCCTTATCCGTCATTGCCTGTTTCCATCCCGCTTTGGCTTTGGATATCGAGGAGCCCGAGGGCCTGTTTGAAGACATAAAAAAAGGCCCCTAGAGGAGCCTCGTTCAGCGCATGGGTGCTTTCGCCGGATGGTTACACCATCCTGCCCATGCGCCGTCCCACCACGATAAGTACGTTAAGATTTTTCATGGGCCGGAGTGTTAGCCACAAAAGCGCCAGCCGTCAACGCATATTGCAGGAAAAAATCGCCGCCGCCTTCTTTTATTACTCGAAAGGCTGCTTGCGCGAAATTTTCGAACGCAGCCGATACACATGTTGTTAAGCATAATCTTTTAATATCGAGAACGCAGATACTGCCCGAACCACCGCGATCATCCGCATGTACCGGGAAAAAATGTGAGTAACGACACGTTTCATAATGCGTCCCGCATGGACGAAAACGAACGGCGATCCGGCCAGCAGCCGGCGAACCGCATGCTGGGCCGCGTCATCGCCTGTAACGGTGCGCATGCCACCATCGCCGCCGAAACGGAACCCGGCACCACCGATGTCTCGCAGCTCTGGTCCGTCGGACGCCTGATCTCCATCGAAATGGGTACGAGCCGTGTGGCGGCGCTGGTCTTTTCCATGCGAACCGGCGAGGACTACTGGGCGGCGGACAGGCCGAACAGGCTGCTGATCGAGGTTGAACTGGTTGGCGAAGTCTATCGCACCGAGGACGGCAGCGAGCGCTTTTCCACCGGCATTTCCCGTTACCCCTATCTCGGTGCAGTGGCACATCGCATCCGCACCAGCGATCTTGCCAAGATTTACGACAGCGGCAAGCGCGACGCCTGCACGATCGGCAGGCTGACGCAGGACGACACGATCAACGCCACCATCAGCATTCCCCAGATGCTCGCCAAACATTTCGCCGTCGTCGGCTCGACGGGCGTGGGCAAGACCACCGCCGTCTCGCTGCTTCTGAACAAGGCGATCGAGGCCGACCCGAAGCTGCGTGTCCTCATTCTCGATCCGCATAATGAATTCGCGGCCGCCTTTCCCGATCATTCGGTCGTCATCGACACCGATACGCTGGATCTTCCCTTCTGGCTGATGCGCCTTGAGGAATTTGCGGAAGTGATTTTCCGCGGCCGCAAACCCGTGCCGGAAGAAATGGATGTCCTTCGCGACCTCGTTCCGGAAGCGAAAAAAGCATTTCGCGGCACCGAAGGTTCCGCCGTGCGCCGCACCTCCGACAAGAGCGCGATCACGCCGGATACGCCGGTGCCCTATCGCATGGCCGATCTTCTCGCCCTCATCGACGAACGTATCGGCCGGCTGGAAGGGCGTGGCGAAAAACCCGCGCTGCGCTCGCTGAAAGGCCGCATTCTCTCGGCCATCAACGACACGCGCTACAATTTCATGTTCTCCAGCAATACGATCAGCGACACCATTCTGGAGACGGTCGCGCATATTTTCCGCATTCCCGGGGAAGGCAAGCCGATTTCGGTGTTCCAGCTCTCCGGCATCCCCTCCGAAGTGGTGAATTCGGTGGTCTCCGTCCTCTGCCGCATGTCCTTCGAACTGGCGGTGCTGGCGCGCGGCTCGCTGCATATGCTTGTCGTCTGCGAGGAAGCGCACCGTTATGTGCCTGCCGACCCCGAGCGCGGCTTTTTCCCCACCCGGCAATCCATTGCCCAGATCGCCAAGGAAGGCCGCAAATACGGCATTTCGCTCGGCGTCATCAGCCAGCGGCCAAGCGAGCTGGACCAGACCATCCTGTCGCAATGCTCGACCGTTTTCGCCATGCGGCTGTCGAACGAGATCGACCAGAAGATCATTCTCTCCGCCGTACCGAACGCATCGACCTCGACCACCAGCTTTCTGTCTTCCATCGGCAATGGCGAGGCCATCGCCTTCGGCGAGGCCGTCAATGTACCGATGCGCATGCGTTTCGATCGCGTGGCCACGGCCAAATTGCCGAAAGCAAGCGGCACCATCAGCCATACGAACCATGAAACCCCTGACACGGTCGATCTGAACAACATCGTCACCCGCATGCGCGCCACGGCCAAGCCTGTTATCACCGGCTTCCAGCAAAGCGTCGAAGCAGCCTTTTCCGATCTGCCGGAGCCGGCAGCCGCACCACGGGAGACGGACGACATCGACCGCTGGAAGCGGGAACTGGGAACGGCCGCACCGGAGGGATACGAGCCCTACCGCCCGGACATGCTGCCCGGCCGCACGCTCTCCGCATCGCCAAATCCGGCGGCACCCGATGCCGCCTCCGGCGCCGTCAACGAGTTGCGCAAGGCCAGTTTCCAGATGCAGGCACAGAATGGCCCGCCGCCCGGCGATGCACGTCCTTCGCTCCGCGAAAGCCTGCTGAAGAAGCCGCTCGGCAGTCTCTACCGGAAAGACTGATGGGCGCTCACGGCTGGATACGTGTCCAGTCGTCGCCCATCTGGTTGCGGAACCAGGTCATCTGCCGTTTGGCATATTGACGGGTCGCGGCCGCCGATTTTTCGATCACCTCCGCCTCGCCGATACGCCCGGCCAGCATATCGGCGATCTGGGCAACGCCGATCGCCTTCATTGCGGTGGCATCGGATGCGAGGTTGAGCGCGAGAAGCGCCTGCACCTCCTCCACCGCCCCGCTATCCATCATCATCTCGAAACGCCGGTTGATGCGGTCATGCAGCACCGGCCTTTCCGGCAGGACGACGAATTTTTGCGCCCGGTCGGGATCGACGATCATCGGGCCGCTGGCGCGCTGAAAATCCCGGATAGACTTTCCGGTCGCCTTGAGCACCTCCAGCGCCCGGAGGATACGCTGGCCGTCTCCCGGCTGCAGCATATCCGCCATGGCCGGATCGTGCCGTTTGAGTTCGGCATGGAGCGCAGCCGCTCCCTCCCCGATCAGCCGGGCACGCAGCCCATCGCGGATGTCATCCGGAATGGCGGGCATGTCGGAAAGCCCGCCCGTCAGCGCCTTGAAATAAAGTCCCGTACCGCCGACGATGACGGGCAAACGCCCCTGCCCGCGCAAATCCGCAAGCAGGGCGGAAATCTCCCGCAGCCATTCGCCCGTTGAATAGAGGCTGCTCGCCGGCACATGGCCGTAGAGAAGATGCGGCACGCCCTCCATCTCGTCTTCGGACGGCCGCGCGGTCAGCACCCGCAGCGTGTCGTAAACCTGCATGCTGTCGGCATTGATGACGACGCCGTCCCGCTCCCGCGCCAGACGAAGCGCAAGCGCGGACTTGCCGCTTGCCGTCGGGCCGGTTATCAGGATCGCATCAAAATTCTCATCAAGGTTTTTCATCATGGCTCTCGTTGCCACGCTTATCGCCAATCCGTCAAATCCTGTTCTGACACCGGCCCTCGGCGAAGCCGCCGCAAAGGCCGTCAACGCATCGGGCCTTTATTGGCTGGCCGATGGCATTGCCTGCGATATCGCCCTGCCCTCCGGCACCGCAGCCGAACAGGCGCGGAGCGCCATTGCAGCCACGCTTGCCGGCCAGCCAGTCGATATCGTCATTCAGGAGCAGGATCAGCGCCGCAAGAAACTGCTGATCGCCGATATGGATTCGACCATGATCGGCCAGGAATGCATTGACGAGCTGGCCGCCGAAGTCGGGCTGAAGGAAAAAGTTTCCGCTATTACCGCCCGCGCCATGAATGGCGAGATCGCCTTCGAACCCGCACTGCGGGAGCGTGTGGCGCTGCTAAAGGGCCTGCCTGTCTCGGTTATCGACGATGTCATCGAAAAGCGCATCACGCTTACCCCCGGCGGCAGGGAGCTGATCGCCACCATGAAGGCCAAGGGCTATTACACCGCCCTCGTTTCCGGCGGCTTCACCGTCTTCACCGGCCGCGTCGCCGCCATGCTGGGTTTCGATGAGGACCGCGCCAATCTGCTCGGCGAAGCCAATGGCGAGCTTGACGGCACCGTTGCCGAACCGATCCTCGGCAAACAGGCCAAGGTGGATGCGCTGAACGATATTGCCGCAAGGCTCGGCATCTCGCCGGAAGAGGCAATGGCGGTCGGCGATGGCGCCAACGATCTGGGCATGCTGCATCTGGCCGGCGCAGGCGTTGCCCTGCACGCCAAGCCGGCCGTGGCCGCCGAGGCGCAGATGCGCATCGACCATGGTGACCTGACCGCGCTTCTCTACATCCAGGGCTACCGCAAGACGGATTTTGTCACTCCATGATCATCCGAGAGACGCCACGACTCATTCTACGCGAGTGGAAGGAGAGCGACCGTGACCTGTTCCGCGAAATCAACGCCGACGAAAAGGTCATGGAGTTTTTCCCCTTCCGCCGCAGCCATGCGGAAGCGGACGCCGTGCTGGAAACCATCAACGGCATGATCCGCGGCAGCGGCTATGGCTTTTATGCGATGGAACTGCGCGAAACCGGCGAGGTCATGGGCTTCTGCGGCATCTCCCCCGTCATGAACCTCGATCCGCCCTTCCCGGTCGGCACCATGGAGATCGGCTGGCGGCTCGCCACCCGCTTCTGGGGGCACGGCTATGTCACGGAAGCGGCGCAGTCGCTGCTCGTCATGGCCTTCGATGAAAAGGAAACGCCGGAAATCGTCTCCTTCGCCGTCCACAACAACCACCGTTCGACGGCGGTGATGGAGCGCATCGGCCTGAAGCGCGATCCTTCCCGCGACTTCGACCATCCGCGCGTGCCGGAAGACACGCATCCGCATCTACGGCCGCACGTCACCTATGCGCTGACGCTGGAGGAATGGCGGGCGCGATAAGACACCTGCCCGCCAGTTCCCAAGGTCATTTCACGGCGGCATTGCCGCCATCGGCGAACAGAGCGGCACCGGCGACGAAGCTCGCCATGGGGCTCGCGAGGAAAAGCGCTGCCCGCGCAATTTCCGGCGGCTCAGCGATACGTTTCATCGCGTGCAGGCCGGCGGCCCATTCCTTCTGGGCGTCGTCTCCCGCAGCAGGTGTATCGACCCCGCCGGGCAGCAGCGCATTGGCGCGAATGTCCTTCACGGCATAATCGGCGGTAATGCCTTTCACCAGCCCCATCAACCCCGCCTTGGCCGCGCCATACGCCGCCATGCCCGGTATGCCGGCGCTGGTGCCGACAAAGCTCGAGGTGAAGACGATGGAACCGCCACCCCGCATCAACATCGGCGGTATTTGGTAACGCGCGCCCAGAAAGGCGGAGGTGAGATTGACATTGAGCGCATGATCCCATTCCGCAGGCAAAATCTCCGCCAGCGGCTTCATGGCTCCCACCGCACCGGCATTGTTGACGGCGATATCGAGGCCGCCGAAGACGCTTATGGCCGCATCCGCCAAACGGGCATGGGTTTCGGCAACACCGGCATCGCCGGCAACCGTGTGGACACGGCCGCCGGCCTCACGAATGTCTGCGGCAACCTCATGCAGGGCCTTTTCGCCGCGCGCATTGATGACAACGGCCGCACCTTCGGCGGCAAACAGCATCGCCGTCGCCCGGCCGATGCCGGATGACGCGCCGGTGATGATGGCAACCTTGTTTTCGAGTAATTTCATATCCTTGGCCTCCGTTCGATGGAGACCAAGAATTAGAGAGCAGCCAGGATCACAACCACCCGATTCCTGCCTGATCGGGCGGAAAGCGCCTTATTCCAGCGGCAGCGCCACGACGCGCAGATTGCCCTGCGCATCGGCCACCATCATATGCGCATTCTTGCGGCCTTCGGATTTCAGGCCGTTGACGCGCACCAGCACGTCGCCCGGCACTTCCATGAAGTCCTGCCCCACCTCGACGATGATATCGCCGGCCTTCATGCCCTTCTGCTCGGCGGGCGAACCCGGATCGACGCTCGCCACCAGCACGCCTTCGACGCTTTCGGCAATGCCCTTTTCGGTGCGCAACTCGTTGCTCAGCACCACGAGGTTCATGCCGAGCACGCTCTGCGGCGCCTCGCGCACTTCCGGCGTCTGGTCCTGCGCCTGATCGTCGGCGCCTCCATCATCTTCCGGTGCAACCACACCGCTATCGCCGTCTTCGCTCTGCTGATCTTCGGCCGAGGCCTTTTCGTCGGTCGTATCCTGCAATTGCCCGAGCTTGACCTTGACGGTTTCCTCCTTGCCGTCACGCAGGATCACCACATCGACCTCCTTGCCGACCGGGCTTTCCGCCACGATCCGCAAGAGGTCGCGCATCTCATGAATATCCTTGCCGTCGAATTTCAGCACGACATCGCCGGCCTGGATCGGGCCGTTCTCCACCGGTCCGCCCTTGGCGACACCGGAGATCAGCGCACCCTTGGCGCTGTCCATGCCGAGGCTTGCCGCCACATCGTCGGTGACCGGCTGAACACGAACGCCGAGCCAGCCGCGGCGCGTCTCGCCGAACTCGATAAGCTGCTGGACGATATTCTGGGCAAGCTCCGTCGGCACGGCGAAACCGATGCCGATCGAACCGCCGCTCGGGGAAATGATCGCCGTATTGATGCCGATAACCTCACCCTTCATGTTGAAGAG
Organism: Agrobacterium leguminum; assembly: GCF_015704895.1. Taxonomy (GTDB): domain Bacteria; phylum Pseudomonadota; class Alphaproteobacteria; order Rhizobiales; family Rhizobiaceae; genus Agrobacterium; species Agrobacterium leguminum. The sequence goes on from NZ_JADQWB010000005.1 coordinate 264,016, forward strand.
CGGACCGCCGGAATTGCCCTTGTTGATGGCCGCATCCGTCTGGATGAAATTGTCATAGGGACCGGCATTGATGTTACGGCCCCGCGCGGAAATGACGCCCACTGTCAGCGATCCGCCAAGCCCGAAGGGGTTGCCGATGGCCATCACCCAGTCGCCGATGCGCATGCTGCGCGAATCGCCGAACTTGACGGCCTTCAGCGGCGTTTTCGGCTCCACCTTCAACACCGAAAGGTCGGTCTTGGTATCGGTGCCGACCAGCGTTGCCTTGAGCTTCGAGCCGTTCGGGAAAATCACCTCGATGGCGTCAGCGCCCTCGATGACGTGGTTGTTGGTGACAACGTATCCAGCCGGATCGATGACGAAACCCGAGCCCAGCGAACTCACCTTTTCGCCGCCCTCGGGCTTCTGGCTGTCGAAATAATCCTTGAAGAATTCCTGAAAGGGCGAGCCCTCCGGCAGCCGCGGCGGAACCGGGCCCTTGCCCTCGGTCTTGACGTTCTGCGACGTGGAAATATTCACCACCGCATCGAGAAGCGGCTCGGCGAGATCGGCCACCGATTCCGGCCCATGGCTCTGCGCTCTCGCAGCAACCGGTGCCGTCAGGCTACCTGCCACAAGCGCGATGCCCGCGACTGCGGCGATGCTGCTGCGAAAAGGCGAAAGAAGGGTCACGGCCATAAGCGTCCTCGCGTTTCAAATAGTCTTGCCCTGCATATATCGGCAAAGCATAAGGCGGAATGATGAAGTGTAAAAATACCTTTTCGTGAACAGGCAATTGATTCCAGCACCTCTTCGCGCGCCTCAAAGCCGTACAGAAAAGCGTGCGCGAGGCAAACACCTATTGTCAATTGTAATCGTTTCCAGAGAAAAACGCAGAGCATACGCGGAAATCATCGTGCGGACGCAGCCTTCCGGCTGGCTATTATCCCAACAGCACCGCTCACGAGAACAAGGCAATAGCCGACCCACAAAACCAGAATGGGCCGCTCCGAGAAAAATAGGTAGCCGAATAATAAACTCCAGAGCAATTGGGTATATTGAACAGGCGCGATGACAGAAGATTGCGCCATCCGGATCGAAAGCGTCAGGCACAATCTTCCGATTGCGAGCAACGCACCTGCCCCAATGTAAAAGAGCCATTCGATCGGTGTCGGAGGCGTGTAGCGTTCCGGGAGAAGGATTCCGGTGATGAGAACGAGAATGACGACAGGCAGCAGGGTATCCGCCAGCGGAGTCGACTGGGCCCTCCATCGTCTCACCATGATCGTCGATGCGGATTGTGCAAAAGCGGCAGCAAAGGCTAGGACAACGGCCAGGCTGTCCATTGCGCCACTCGGCTGCAGAACGAGCAGGACGCCGGCAAGGCCGAGACCAGCGGACAACCATTGAAGGCTGACAGGACGCTCGTTCAAAAACACCAGAGCCAGCAATATCGTGATGATCGGACTCGTAAAGCGGATCGAATAAACATCGGCGATTGGCATACGCGCGATCGCATAGAGCGTCAGCCATATCATGGCGACGGACATGAGTCCCCGCGCGGACACCACCGCCCATCCCTTCACCGAGTTAATTTTGAATCCACCCAATGGCTTGGCAAGCAACAAACCAAAAAAGACGGCAAAAACTCCGGAGAAAAAAAGCACTTGAGGAAGAGAGTGCAAACCGCTGAGAATTTTTGAAGCGGCGTCCATCAATGAAAAAGCTGCAAATCCAAGTATGGCAAAAGTAAAAGCAGCTATATAATTGTCTCGATCATGCCCAAGTGCGCGCAGCATCTTCCATTCTTTCAGACTATTAAAGATCGAAGATTATTGTCGCTGACTCACAATTTTATGAACGTCACACCGCAAAGGCTCAAAAGAAAGGGCCGGTAAAACCGGCCCCTCCAAAATCATTTTATCCGCTATCAGTTCGCCGGTGCTGGCTGCGGGGCAGCCGGAGCGGCAGGAGCCGCACCGTCGATATTGTTGAAATAACGGAAGAAGGTCGAGTCCGGGGACAGAACCAGCGTCGTGCCGTTGCCGTTCAGCGCATTGGCATAGGCCGACATGGAGCGATAGAACTCGAAGAAGTTCGGATCGCGCTGGAAAGCCTCGCCGAACACCTTGTTGCGCTCCGCATCGCCTTCACCGCGCAGCACTTCGGACTGACGGCGGGCGTCGGATTCCAGTTCGACGACCTGACGGTCGGCGATGGCGCGGCGGCGCTGCGCTTCTTCGTTACCGCGGGCGCGGATCAGTTCGGCCTCGGCCAGACGTTCCGACTTCATGCGCTCGAAGGTCTGCTGCGAGACTTCCTGCGTCAGGTCGGTACGGCGGATGCGGACATCGACGATGCTGATGCCAAGCGATTCCGCATCGGGACGCAGATCGTCACGCACTTCCTGCATCATCGATGCACGGGCGTCCGAAAGCGCCGATTCGAAACCGCGCAGACCGTAGACCCGGCGCAGCGATGCGTCGAGACGGGTACGCAGGCGCGATTCCGCCGACATCTGGTCACCCGAGACCGTCTGCCGGAAGCGCCGCGCATCCGTGATGCGATAGACCACGAAGGCATCGACCTCGTAGAACTTGCCGCCGGAAACCTGAACACGGATATTGTCGTGATCGAAGCGCAGCGCCCGGTTCTCGATATATTGCACCCGGTCGGCATCCATGAAGGCGAAGGGCAGCTTGAAATAGAGGCCCGGCGCGGTTTTCACATCCTGGATTTCACCGAAGCGGACGACGATGGCCTGCTGGCGCTCGTTGACGACGAAGATCGACGAGTAACCGAGGAAAAGCACGACGGCGAGGCCGACGAGAATGGCAGAAAGACGGTTACCCATATCAGTTGCCTCCCTGCTGTGCTGCGCCCGGATTGTTGCGCATGATCTCGTTCAGAGGCAGATAAGGCACCACGCCCTGTTTCTCGTCGATGATGATCTTGTTGGAGCCCTTCAGAACCTGTTCCATCGTTTCCAGGAACATGCGCTGGCGGGTCACGTCCGGCGCGGTGCGATACTGGTCATAGATGGAGACGAAGCGCTGCGCCTCACCCTGCGCCTCGTTGACGACGCGCGACTTGTACGCGTTCGCTTCTTCGAGGATCTGCGCGGCCTGACCGCGAGCGGCGCCGAGCTTCTGGTTGGCGTACTGGTTGGCTTCCTGAACGAAGCGATCTTCGTCCTGTTCGGCACGCTGCACTTCGTCGAAGGCATCGGCCACTTCGCGCGGCGGCGCCGCATCTTCGATGGCCACGGCATTGATGGAAATGCCGGCGCCATAACCGTCCATGGTGGACTGGATGATGGTGCGCACATCCGCCGCAATCGCCTGACGATTATCGCGGAAAATGTCCTGTGCCGGACGACGGCCGACGACTTCGCGCATGGCGCTTTCGGAAACCTGCTGCAGGGTTTCGGCCGGGCTGTCGACGTTGAAGAGATAGGATTTCGGATCCGAAACCGTATAGAGCACCGAGAACTGCACGTTGACGATGTTCTGGTCGCCCGTCAGCATCACGCCGCTCGACGAAGACGACGAGGCGCGCGAACCGATATTCTGCTGCTGCTCGGTAACCTTGACGATTTCAACCGTCTCGATCGGCCACAGATGGAAATGCAGGCCGGGCATCGAGATTTCGTCCTTCGGGCGGCCGAAACGCAGCTCCACGCCGCGCTCGTCCGGCTGGACGGTATAGATGGACTGGATGCCGAGGAAAACCAGCACGACGAGAACCACGATGGCAACTGCGCCGCCGTTGAAGCCGCCGGGCAGCACATTCTTGAAACGGTCCTGGCTGCGCCGGATGATCTCTTCGAGATCGGGCGGGCCGCCATTGCCGCCGCCACCGCCGCGAGGCCGGTTAGGCCCCTGCCCCCATGGGCCGCCACCGCCGCCCTGGTTGTTTCCTCCACCGCCGCCGCCCCAAGGGCCGCCGCCGCCATTCTGATTGCTCCAGGGCATCAATACCTCTTTATAAAAGCCTCTCCCGGTTCCGTTCGAAAGCGATTGCTCGCGTGCGGCGGGAATATCGACCCGTTATAGGAAGGAGAAGCGTCCGTTTCAACGCAGAGGTGGTAACTAAATACCCAATCAGGGTAAATAGTTCACTTTGACGCGGCTCTTCGCACATAAGTGGTAAACAGAACCGGATAATTGTCCTTTTCCCCTGCGGGAGCGGGGATTTCCTCGATTTTCTCAAAAACAGCAGGATCGATTTCCGGAAAAAAAGTGTCGCCATCGAGCTTTACCGCGACATGGGTGACGGAAAGTTGATCGGCGAAGGGCATGGCCTGCCGATAAATCTCACCGCCACCGGCCACGAAGACCTCATCAACACCCAACTCCACAGCCTTGCTTCTGGCAAGCTTCAAAGCCTCATCCAGCGCGGAGACGACATCCACGCCTTGCGGCCGGTAATCGGCATTGCGGCTGACGATGATATGCGGGCGGCCCGGCAATGGACGCTCGCCGACGGACAAAAATGTCTTGCGGCCCATGATGAGCGGCTTGCCCATCGTCATCGCCTTGAATCGCTTGAGGTCGGTGGAGAGTTTCCACGGCATGTCGAGGTCGCGGCCGATGACGCCGTTTTCGGACACCGCGACGATGATGGTGACGCGCGGCTCGCTCATACCGCGATCGGCGCCTTGATGCTTGAATCGGCCTCGTAGTTTTCCAGCGTAAAGTCTTCGAACTTAAAGCTGAAAAGATCCTTCACATCCGGGTTGAGGCGCATCGTCGGCAGGGCCTTCGGCGTGCGCGTCATCTGCAGCTTCGCCTGCTCGAAATGGTTGGCATAGATATGCGCATCGCCGAGCGTATGGACGAAATCGCCCGGCTTCAGGCCGGTGACCTGCGCCACCATCAGCGTCAGCAGCGCATAGGACGCGATGTTGAACGGCACGCCGAGGAAAATGTCGGCCGAGCGCTGATAGAGCTGGCAGGACAGCTTGCCATCCGAAACATAGAACTGGAACAGGCAATGGCAGGGCGGCAGCGCCATTTCGTCCACCAGCGCCGGGTTCCAGGCCGAAACGATATGACGGCGGGAGTTCGGATTGGTTTTCAGGCTCTCGATCAAAAGCGCGATCTGGTCGACATGGCGACCGTCTGGTGCGGGCCACGAGCGCCACTGCGCACCATAGACCGGACCGAGATCGCCGTTCTCGTCGGCCCACTCGTCCCAGATGGAAACGCCGTTTTCCTTGAGATAGGCGATATTGGTATCGCCCTTCAGGAACCACAGCAGTTCATGAATGATGGAGCGCAGATGCAGCTTCTTGGTGGTGAGAACCGGAAAACCTTCGGAGAGGTCGAAACGCATCTGGTAACCGAACACCGAGCGCGTACCCGTGCCGGTGCGGTCTCCGCGGTCGGAGCCGGTTTCCATCACATGCCGGAGAAGATCGAGATATTGTTTCATGCGTTCTGCCGCCGATTCCCTGATACCAGGGGAATATAATAGCACAGGGCGGCAGAACCAATCACCGGGGAAACGCTTATCCCCGCCTTTCAGGAAAAATCAGAGAGATTGCAGTTTCCCGAGTTCCTTGGCGACCAGGTAATAAAAGGTCACGCGCGATTTGGAGCGGTCCGCTGCCATGGCCTTGGCAACGGCATCGATTGCCTGATCGGCCGTACCGTCGGTCACGCCGAGCTTCTTGCCGCACCAGCTCGCCTTCACACGTGCAAGCTCTTCCGGATCGGAAGCGGACACCAGCGAGGAATCCCGGTTGCGCAGGGCGATGCCGAGATGCTTGACGATCTTGCCGACCACGGCTTCGTCGGCTGCTGCGTCGTATTTCTTCACATCTGCGAGATAGTCAGTCATGTCCACTCCTTCGTGTGTCCCCGGCCCGGTGTTGCTTCTGGTGACCGGTTGCATGGACAATGGGACAGCAATCCCTCGTCGTCAAGAATTGTCTAAAGTGCGGACCGCAATCACGAAACCTTTTCATGGAATTGTCATCACCCCCCTTTTCTCAGGCGGTCGAAACGCCTATATGAGCCTTGCCGGGGCAACCCGGCTATGGCGATAAACGGTCGGTGTAATAAACCTATTGGACCCGGGGGCGGTACCCGGCGCCTCCACCAAAAACCGGCGGACTTTCATGAAACGAAGGCCGGCTTTTGATGGGGGCGAAATAGGATCGACAAGGGCGTAAAGATCGAACTTTTGCTCGGCATGATACCGCCGTTATCGGGTCACAAGTGTAGTTGCAAACGACAACAACGCTAAGGAATATGCTCTCGCTGCCTAATGGCGGTGCGGGAATTCCGCTCTAAAGTCCTCACGGTTAGCCCCGTGAGGCGGGGTTCGGAGGTACCTGGCAACAGAAACCTCCACCTTCTCCATTTTGCCTGAATTGGTTATATGATAGCTGACTCGCAATCGGCATCGGCTTTTCCGTTGCTGCCGTTCAGGACATTGCGTATACTTGGCCAACGCGTGAGCGTCAGGATCGGAAATGATCCCGGCTCAAGGATTACGCGAAGATTCAAAGTGTTACAGCGTCCTTGGCGCGCAAGCCGCGCCGTGCATGAAAAGACGTTCGAATAAGGGAAAGACAGGACCGCATGGGGCAGGATCATATCCGTTACGACATTCTCGCACAGGATGCCCTTCGCGGCGTTATTCGTAAGGTTTTGGGTGAAGTGGCCGCAACCGGCCGTCTGCCCGGCGACCACCACTTCTTCATCACCTTCCTGACCGGCGCGCCGGGCGTGCGGATTTCCCAGCACCTCAAGGCGAAATATGCCGAGCAGATGACCATCGTTATCCAGCATCAGTTCTGGGACCTGAAGGTAACCGAAACCGGCTTCGAAATCGGCCTGTCCTTCTCGGATACGCCGGAAAAGCTGGTTATTCCCTATAACGCCATTCGCGGTTTCTACGATCCTTCCGTCAATTTCGAGCTCGAATTCGACGTGCCTCTGGCCGAAGAGGAAGAAATCGAAGACGCGGAGATCACCGCTTATCCCGTTTCCCATGAGGCAAAGCCCGCTGCCGCTTCCGAGACGCCCAAATCCGGCGAGGAAAAGAAGGAAGGCTCGGTCGTTTCGCTGGATGCCTTCCGCAAGAAGCAATAACGGCTTTTACGCCGAGCTTACGAAACCCGAGGAGACATATCCCCATGGCGGCCGATATCGTCAATCTGCGTCAGTTTCGCAAACAGAAAGCCCGTAGCGAAAAAGAAAAGCAGGCGGAGCAGAACCGCCTGTCCTTCGGCCGCACCAAGACCGAAAAAAATCTTACCTCGGCCCTGAACGAAAAGGCCGAAAAGGCGCTCGATCAGGGGCGGCTCGAAAAAAACGATGACGCGACCGGCAAAGACTGACAGGCCGGCCGACCGTCGCGGATTTCGGGACTGTCGGAAAAGAATCGCAAAACAGGGACTTGCCGGGGAGACATGATTCAGACCTCCAACCGGTTTCACCGGAGACCGATCTGATGATCCGCAAGCACTCCGCGACGTTGCACGGCCACCGCACCAGCATTTCACTCGAGGATGCCTTCTGGGACGAGCTGAAGACCATTGCGGAAAGACGCAAGATCAGTTTCGCGGCCCTACTTGCTGAAATAGACGACAACCGCTCCGCCGACAGCAATCTGTCCTCGTCGCTGAGGGTTTATGTGCTGAACTGGCTGAAAACCCGCTGACCTTCCGCAAGCTTTCCTGTCAAAGACGCTCCGGCCACGAGCGGGCATCTCGCCCGCCGGATTTTACCCATCCAGCCACTACGAAAAATTCCGCCGAAAACTCGTAACGCCGTGAAAGTATTCATTAAACATTAGCGGCATAATCTGCGCTCCAAGGCATCCCCGTATTGCGTAGCCTTGCTTCCAGATTTTGTTTCAGATCCTTCCATTCCACACATCCGCCACGAGGCGACCATGGTTTCTGCCGTTTCGGGAACGAGCGCTGTTTCCCTGCTTTCTTCTTCATCCACATCGTCTTCAAGCGTTTCCGAACTGAAAGCACAGATTGCCGAAAAGCAGTCGGAGCTTGCTGAGACCACGGAAGCAAAAGCACAGGAAGAGCTGAAGAGCGCAATCGCGTCCCTCAAAGCTCAGCTCGAAGCTCTCGAAAACAGCGCCGAAAAATCGGCATCGTCGAGCGAAAATGCGGAAAAGCCGAGCCTTTCCGGTGAAAGCGCCAGGATCGGCACCAAAAATTTCGACGCCGACACGCCATTCGGCGAACGCGAAACCTGGGTTTGACAGTTTCGCTGGGATTTTTCCGTCAAAGCGATTGATGGGCAGCGCAAAATGCTCGCCGCGGAAGGCCGCAAACCTTTGCCGGATTGGCCTTATCGCTAGGTCAAACCATTGCTGTCCGGTCCCCTTGAAGTCACCGGTGAAGAACGCACTTTCGTTCGACGTCCTCGGAACTGCACCAAAAATCTAAACACGTTAAGAAACAGGCCGGAGCATGACGCGGCATGCGGAGGGAAGCCCCGCGCCGTTCGTCAACTATCTTAAAAGGAAGTCAGCCTCGCTTGCCACGCAAGCTTACGGCGTGGCGGGAGCGTTTTCCGGCGCCAGTTGCCGGATGGCGTTTTCCGTCGGAGGCACCACCAGAACCGGCGCGGATTGCCGCTCGGGCGTCGGTTGTTGCCCCTGTTCCTGTTGTTGCTGTTGCTGCTGCAACCGCTCCTGCTGTTCCTTTTCCTGACGCAGACGTTCTTCGGCCGCAGCCTTCAAACGCGCCTCTTCTTCGGCCTTGGCCTTGGCTTCCGCCTCTGCCCGTTCCTTCTCGGCCTGCCGCTCGGCCGCCTGAGAGCGATAAAGCGCCACTTCGCGGCGCAGGCGCTGCTTTTCGAGAACGCTGGCCTGCATGGCCTCCACCCGGCGGCGCTCCTTTTCAAAAGCCCGGAGCGACAGGTAATTGCTGAGCGCCGAAACGTCGGTCGTCAAAGCCGGCGCGGCAAGCGGGCCGTTATAGTTCAGGCGCACCGAAGGCTCGGCCCCCGCAACCGTTTCGGTGCCGGGATTGAACAGGAGATCGAGATCGCCGTTCACCGTCGAAGCCGCGAGATCGACCGTCGCATCGGCCGTGAGCGTTACCGGATCGATCCCCGCACGCAAATTCTTGAAATGAAGCGCGCCGCCATTCAGCGAGAATGGCAAGGCCACATCGCCGAGGCCGATTTCGCCCTGCCACAGGCTCTGGTCCACCAGCGGCCGCACCTTGGGCGCGTCGATCGGTTGCTGCAAGCCGTCCGCCGCCTGCAGGATCGGCGGCAGGGTGCCAGGATTGAGCCCCTTCAGCACCAGCCCACCGGCGCGGATTTCACCCGAACCGCCTGCCGATTTCAGCATTTCACCGACGCTTTTGCCGGTCGATTCGGCCGTCAGGTCGATGGCGACCCGGCCCGCCGCGACCGGCCCATTGGCATTCGCCCACAGGATCGGCTCCGGATTGGCGTCGGTCACTGCGATCTTGGTGCGGAAAATGCCCGCCCCCTCGCCCGTCGACATGGCAAGCCGTCCCGTGAGCTTGCCGCCCATGAAGGTGCCGGCAACATCGTCGAGCGAGAGGCTGCCCGCATCATGCGTGACCTTGGCCGAAACACCCGTGACCGTGCCGAAGGGCCCGGCCTCGAAGCTTTCCGCTTTCAAGGCAAGCGAAGCCTTGAGCTGCGGGAAGGCGGCCATGGCCAGCGGCTTGGCGTTGAGCGCCCCGGTTTCCGGATCGATCACCGGCCCATAGATCGCGTCACCCAGCCAGGCGAGATCGGCCGTTCTGACCGCAAGATCGCCGGTGACGGGATAGGGCGCGGCGCGCTGGAAGGTCAGATTGCCCGAGAACGGATTTCCACCCGCCTGCCCGCCTATCGAGGAAAGCGCGATCTTCTGCCCATCCACCGCCACTTTCGCATTGGCCTTCAACGCCATGCCGCCGCCGAGCTGCGGCAGACCGACGGCGTTCATGATGAGATAGGGCTCGATGTCGGCGCTTTCGAGCGCCACGTCAGCGCTGCCCTCACCGAAATTGGCGGACGAAACGGCAAAGGAACCGTTCATCGAAAAATGCGTGCGCTCCGTCGAGAAGCGCAGTTCCGTCTGGGCGGGCGAGCCGAGCGTGCCGTTGAGCTTGATGGACAAAAGCCCCTCGCCATCCGCATCGAAGGGCAGCGGATCGAGCCCCGCCTGCCCGAACAGGATGGCTGTCGACTGGTTTTTCAGAACCGCTTCCAGCGACATGGCGGTATCATCGGTGATCGACAGGAAATCCGGCATCTTGGCCACGGCCGACAGTCGGCTGCCATTAACGGTGCCGGAAACGGCGACATTGGCGCCGCCATTTTCGCTATTGACCGAAACATCCATTGCCAGATCGGAATTGGCGTACCACGGCGCGCTCGCCGCCAGACGGCTGAGGAATGGATGGTTCGGCAATTTCTGCTGCAGCATGGTGAAGAACGGCTGCATATCCGCCGCATGCAGATTCACCGTGCCCTTGCCCGCATATTTCAGCAGCGAACCCTGCAGCTCACCCCTTGCCCTGACTTCCGCACCGGCGATGTCTCCGGCCGTCATGTTCTCCAGCGAGAGAACGCCGCCCGCCATGGTGAAGGCGGTCTCGACATGATTGGCGGTCACACCGGCCATGTTGAACCGGTCAGCCTTGAATTTTGCGGTAATGCGGTGGTCGAGGACGGAACTGCCGACCTGATCGCCAAGCGCCAGGCTGCCGAGCGCCTTCAGCGCATCGAGATCGATTTCGTTACCGGCAAGATCGATGGAAAGATTGGAGGTCTTGCCGTCGGAGCGCCGCTCCAGCTCACCCTTCAGCGACGCATCGCCGACTGCAAGCTCCAGATTGTCGAAACGCTGGTTGAGCGTCGTCAGCGAGACATCGGCAGAAAAACCGGCGGCATTGAGCTGGCGGATCGCCGGATCGACGGAACCGGAAAGCCAGTTCGCCAGACCCGAAGGCTGGTTGGAGGCGAGAAGCAGATTGCCGTTGAAAGCGGGGCCGCCGAGAAGCGTCAACGATCCCTTGGCCTCAAGTTGCGTCCGGCCCGGCAGGGTCGCCACGGCATTCACCACCTGCCAGCCGCTGCCTTCAGGGCGCACATCCAGCCTGATGTCGCGAATGGTCGTGTCATCGGAAACGAGCGCCGGAAGGCTGATGCTGGCCTTGCCCGGCACCGGCGGCACCGGAATGCGGGCCACCATGGCCGCAAAGGCCTCGATACGCTGGCGAACCGAGGCGGTGGGCTGGCGCGAGGTCTTGCCCGCCTGCACAACGGGCGGCGCAAAGCGGGCGACATCGATCTGCTGGCCATCGGCCGTCAGCAGGAATTCCGGCTTGGCGCCGGTATCGAGCGTCGCTTCCCCGGTCACGACATAGGGATTTTCACTGCCGCCGAGTTCCATGCGGTAGCTCGGGATACGCACGCTTTCATTGGTGAGTTCAAAGCTGCCGCGGGTGCGCGGCGAGGAAAACAGCGATTGTCCGGCCTGCTGCTTCTGCTTTTCGTCTTCGCGGAAGCTGAAGGAGAAAGAACCGCTATAGGCCGGCTTTCCCGCCGTTGCGGCAATCGCTCCATCGAGATCGACCTCGACCGGATGTTCGTCCGGCACCAGCCGCACCCTGAGCCCCATGCGGCCGGCGGCATAATCCGGCTCGCTGCTGGAGAGCGAGAAGGAGCCCGGATGCCCGTCGACGGCGGCGCGTCCCTCCGCCTTCCACGGCCCGGCCAGCGAATTGGCGGACATATCGGCGTTAAGACCGGTTACCACGCGGTTGCGGCCGGATTGCTCATCGATGAATTCGATCTGCCCGCCTTCGATCTGCACGCTCTCCAGAACCACGGTGCGGGCGGGAATTTCCGCGCGGCTTCCGCGCATCCAGTCCAGCGTGCCGTCCTTCAGCAACCGTATCTTGGCCTTGGGTTCCTCGATGCGCATGTCGAAGATACGCGCCTCGCCGGAGAGGAAAGGTGCAAGCTCGGCATCCATGGAAAAACGGGCGACCTGAATGAGCGGCGATCCATCCGCATCCGTTCCGGCACGCACATCATGCAATGTCACCGAGGGGAAAGGCAGGATACGGGCTTCGACACGGCCATGCACCACCACCTTCTTGCCGAGAATACGGCTTGCCTGATCCTCGAAATCGCGGCGGAAATCCGTCCAGTCGACGAAATAGGGAATAAGCAGCGCCGAAAACAGCACCACGGCCAGCAGTCCGCCCAGAAAAACCAGAATACGTCCGAGCACTGACCTGCATCTCCCTTCGCGAACGCTGCAAACCTATTCTTTTCTGCCTTAACGGCAAGCAGCCTTTTGTACCAATCAAATATGAGAATGATCAGACAAGACGGAACAACTTGCCCGGATTGAAGATGTTATCGGGATCGAGCGACGTTTTGATGGCACGCATCAAATCCAGTGCATTTCCCGCCTCTTCGGCCAGAAAACTCATCTTGCCCTGGCCGATGCCGTGTTCACCGGTGCAGGTGCCGTCCATGGCGATGGCGCGACGATTGAGGCGGGCGACGAAGGCTTCGGTTTTCGCAACGCTTTCTGCATCCTTGCCGTCGAAGAGGATGAGGACGTGGAAGTTCCCGTCGCCCGCATGGCCGACGATCGGTGCGAGAAAGCCGTTTTCCTGAATATCCTGCTGCGTTTCCACCACGCAATCCGCGAGCCGCGAAATCGGCACGCAGACATCGGTGGAAAGCCCGTCGAGCTGCGGCGCAAGCGCGCGGGAAGCCCAATAGGCATCGTGCCGCGCTTTCCAGAGCTTGTTGCGCTCGGCCGCGTCGCTGGTCCAGCGGAAATCGACGCCGCCGCATTCGGCGGCGATCTCGGCGAACTGCTGCGATTGCAGCGCCGCCGTTTCCTCGGTGCCGTGGAATTCCACGAAGAGCGTCGGCTTCTCCGCGTAGTTCAGGCCGGAATAGGCATTGCAGGCTCGCACCTGCACCTCGTCCAGCAATTCGATGCGGGCGACCGGAACCCCCATCTGGATCGTCATGATGACAGCATCGCAGGCCGCCTTGATGCTGTCGAAAGTGCAGACCCCGCCGGCGATCTTTTCGGGAATGCCCTGCAAGCGCAGCGTAACGGAGGTAATGACACCCAGCGTCCCCTCTGCACCGACGAAAAGCCGCGTCAGATCGTAACCCGCAGACGACTTGCGGGCGCGCCGTGCGGTGCGGATTTCCTCGCCATTGGCAACGACGGCGGTAACGGCCAGCACATTGTCCTTCATCGTGCCGTAACGCACGGCATTGGTGCCGGAGGCCCGCGTCGAGGCCATGCCGCCGATGGAGGCATTGGCGCCGGGATCGATGGGGAAGAACAGGCCGGTATCGCGCAGATAGACATTCAGGTCCTCGCGCGTCACACCCGGCTCCACCGTCACGTCAAGATCTTCGGCATTCACCTCAATGATGCGATTCATCCGGCTGAAATCGATGCAGATTCCGCCGTTCGGCGCATTCACCTGCCCTTCCAGCGAAGACCCCGTTCCGAAGGGAATGACCGGCACCTTATGTTGCGCGCAGACCTTTACCACCGCCTTCACATCGTCCGCACTCTCGGCAAAAACGACGCCGTCAGGCGCCTGCAGCGTCAGATAGGTGGTGGTGTGGCCGTGCTGTTCGCGGAACGCCTGTCCGGTCTGGAGCCTGTCTCCAAGCTGCTGCTTCAGCACCGCGAGCGCAGACGCGATACCCTCTTCGTTCCGCTTTCCCGCCACCACATCTTTCAGCGCCATCGTCCGTCTCCACCGCAACATCTGCCCGTAAAGGATTCGATCCGTTACGAAATTCCGTCAGGTGGTATGGGATAAGGTTAACGCTTTGTCCAGCATCGCGATTGCGCCAAACACTGTTTGGCGGCAACCGTTTTTCATTCCGCCGCCAGCAGCGGCTTGTCCTCTTCCAGCGCCTTGCGGCGGGCGGCAAGTTCAAGCTCGCGGTGAAGGCGGATTTCCTCATCCGCCTGCGGTTTGGCGAAGCGGGCAATCAGCAGGTAGGAGACCGGCGTGATGTAAAGCGTCACCAGCGTCGCAAAACCGAGGCCGCCGACAATGACCCAGCCGAGCGCGATGCGCGCTTCCGCGCCGGCGCCCTGCGCCAGCACCAGAGGCACGCCGCCGAGAATGGTCGCAATCATCGTCATCATGACAGGGCGCAGGCGGATGCTGGTGGCCTTTTCAATGGCTTCCCGCACGGTTGCGCCCTGATCGCGCAGATGATTGGCGAATTCGACGATGAGAATACCGTTTTTCGCCATCACCCCGACAAGCAGCACAAGCCCGATCTGGCTATAAACGTTGAGGCTCGAGCCGGTAACGAGCAGCGCGATGACCGCGCAGGCAAGGCCGAGCGGCACCGTCGTCATGATGATGACCGAACTCAAGACGCTTTCGAACTGCGCAGCCAGCACGAGGAAGATGATGGCGATGGCAAAACCGAAGGTCAGCAACATGCCGCTCGAATTTTCCTCCAGCGTCGCAGCCTCGCCGAGCGGCAGCAGGCGGGCGCCGGGCGGCATGACGGATTGCGAGAGCTCATTCACCTTTTGCAGCGCCTCACCCAGCGAGACGCCATCCTTGAGGTTGGCGGTAAAGCCGACGGAGGGAAGCTGCTGCTCGCGGTTGAGCTGCGGCGCAACCGCATTTTCCTTCAGCGTGGCGATGACCGACATCGGCACGATCTTGCCGTCGCCGGTTTTCAGGAAGACGTTTTCCAGATCGGTCGGATCGTTGATCGGCCGGGTGGAAGACAAAAGCCGCACCGGGATCGCATCGCCATCCACGAAGACGTCGACAATCGAGCGCCCTTCCAGCAGCGACTGCATGGCGCGCGACAGGCCGGTGATATCGATGCCGAGATCCGATGCACGCTCGCGGTCGATGGACACGGAAATCTGCGCCTGATTGGGTTCGTTGTCGAAACGCGGCGTGTCGAACAGGCCGCTTTCCTCCATGGAAAGCAGCAATTTCTGCGTCGCCTCGGTCAGCGCCGCATAGTTGCTGCCGACCATCGCCATCTGCAGGCCATTGCCGGCACCGCGAATTCTGAGGCTGTTCGGCTGCATCGCATTGCCGCGCAACGCCGGCACCCTGTTGGCGGCAGAGGTGACATCGGCGGCAATCTGGTTCTGCGTGCGCTCGCGGTCCGCCCAGGGCGCGAGCGTCAGCACCATGAAACCGGTATTGGACGAGCCGTTCATGCCGGTGATGGAATAGATATTGCGGATTTCACCGCTGTCGCGCAGCGGCTGCAGGTTTTCCTCGATACGCTGCAACTGGTCGCGGGTATAGTCGAGGCTGACGCCCTGCGGCGCGGTGACCCGCATCATGATCGAGGCGCGGTCCTCGCGCGGCGTCAACTCGTTCTGGATCATGCCGAAGGCGATCCACGACAGGCCGGAAAAGATCAGCGCCACGACGATGACGATCAGCGGATTGTTGAGGCAGGCGGAAAGCGTCGTTTTGTAGGTGGAGGCAAAGACATTGCCGAACCATGCAAGCGGTCCCGTCGGCTCCTTCAGCCCCTCCTTCAGCATGCGCGATGCGAGCATCGGGCAGAGCGTCAGCGCCACGATGGAGGACAAGCCCACCGCGAAGGCCAGCACGAAACCGAATTCGCGGAACAGGCCGCCAAGCTGGCCCGGCAGGAAGGAAAGCGGAATGAAGACGGCGGCAAGCGTCGCCGTCGTTGCGATAACCGCGAAGAAGACTTCCTGCGTGCCGAGAACGGCAGCGGCCCGCGGCCCCATGCCTTCCGCCCGGCGGCGCACGATATTTTCCAGCACGACGATGGCGTCATCGACCACGAGACCGGTCGCCAGAACGATGGCAAGCAGCGTCAGAATATTGACCGAGAAGCCGACCATATAGATGGCGACGATGGTGCCGATCAGCGCCACCGGCATGGTGATCGCCGGAATGAGGGTGGCGCGCCAGTCGCGCAGGAAGAGATAAAGCACGACGACGACGATGATCGCCGAGAGACCGAGCGCCAGCTCGACCTCGTGCAGCGCGCCTTCGATGAAGACGGCATCGTCACTGGTTACGACGATGCGCGTACCTTCGGGCAGATTGGCCGACATGGTGTCGACGGCGGCCTTCACGCCGGTCGAGATACTGAGCGTGTTCGACTGCGCCTGACGGATGACACCGAGACCGACGCCCTGCACGCCATTGGAACGCAGCGAGGTGGATTCGTCATCCGCCCCCAGCATGACGGTCGCGACGTCCCGCAGGCGGATATTGTTCTTGATGAGAAGGTTGGAAAAATCCTCAGGCTTCGTCAGGCTGGCCGTGGCGCGCACGACAATATCCTGCGTCGTGCTTTTCAGCGATCCCGCCGGCACATCGAGGGCGGCGCTCGCCAGCGCATTGGAAACGTCGGTCACCGTCAGACCACGGCTCGCCAATGCGGCCTGATTGAGATCGACCCGGAAAACCTTTTCCTGATCGCCGTAAAGCTCCACATCGGCCACGCCGTCGACAGCGGCCAGACGGTCGATGATCTCGTCATCCACCAGCTTGGTCAGGTCTTCCATGCTGAGCGTGGAGGAGGTGACGGCAAGGCGCATGATCGGCTGGCTGTCGGAATCCGCCTTGATGATCTGCGGCTCGTCGGCATCATCAGGCAACTCGTTGGTGACGCGGCCGATGGCGTCGCGCACATCGTTAGCGGCAACCGCCAGGTCGACATCGTCGCCGAATTCGAGCGTCACGCGGCTGGTGCCGAACTGCGAGTTGGACGAGATGGACTTGACGCCACTGACACGGGCCACCGCACCTTCGATGGTCTGCGTCACTTCCTGATCGATGGTTTCGGGCGCAGCCCCCTCATAGGTTGTCCGGACGCTGATCGTCGGCCGGTCGACGTCAGGCAGTTCGCGCACTTCAACGCCCACCAGCGCCGCAAGGCCGGCAACGACCAGCAACGTGTTGAGAACCGCCGCCAGAATCGGCCGGCGCACGAACAATGCCGTAAAGGCGAGCTTGGAATCCTTAACCGAGGGCGGCTGCGTCGTCATTGGCTGGCAACCTCTTCGGGCTTCGGCTGGCTGCCGACGCGGACCGCCCCGCCTTCCCTGACACGCTGAAGGCCCTCGATCACGACAGGCTCGCCATCCACCAGCTCCGCCTTGACGAGAACGGCATCGGGATTGCGCTGCACGATCTGTACCCGCACCTTGTTCGATTTATTATCGGCCACACGCCAGACATAGGAGCCTTCCGCATCCCACTGCACGGCCAGCGGATCGACCGAGGCATAGGTTTCCCCGGCAAAACGCATGGTGACGCCGAAGGACATGCCCGCCCTCAGCTCGTCCTTCTCATTGCCGAACTTCGCCCGGATGCGGATCGTGCGGCTCGCCTCATCGACGCGGTTGTCGACGGCCTCGATCTCGCCCTCGAAGGTCTCACCCGGCCGGGAAATGGACGTCGCCTCCACCGGCATGCCGACCTTGATCGCGGTTGCGAACCGCTCGGGAGCCCAGAAATTGACGAGAATTTCGGACCGGTCGTCGATGCTGACGATGGTTGACTGCGTGGTGACGTTGTCGCCGATATTGGCGGCAACGATGCCCGCCACACCTTCGATCGGCGCGACGATGTCGCGACGCTTGAGATTGAGTTCGGCCGTGCTCAGCGCAAGCTTGGCAGCCTCTTCGGCAATCTGCGCATCCAGCACGTCAAGCCGGGAAACGGATTTCAGATTCTTGTAGGAATTAGATTTTTCAACCGCGCTGCGCAGCGTGACCTGCGCCTTGTCGCGCTCGATCACCTGCTCCTCATCATCGAGCCGCGCCAGCACCTGCCCCTTCACGACGCGGGCACCGGAGGAGGTGCGAATTTCGGAAAGCGTGCCGGAAGCCTGCGGCATGACGACGACCGACTGGATCGCCTCGCCATTACCGATGGCGTTCAGCCGGTCATTGACCGTGCCTTTCTTCACCGGGGCCGTCACCACCAGGGTAGCGTTGCCGTTGCGGCGCGCACCGCCGGCATTCTGCCCTGTGGACGAACCGGCTGCCGGGCCGCCGGATGCAGCGACTTCAATCGCCCCGGCAGGCGTTTTACCAAGCCCCATGCTGGCGAGCACATTGCGGGCTTCGGGCGAATAGAAGCCCCAGAGACAGAGCCCCGCTCCCACCACGGCAACACTGACACCCACCTGTTTCCAGACCCGCATATATTTCTCCGGTTGATCCGCGCAGCATAAAGCATTCCCGAAAACGTACGTTCCGGGACAGATGCAGTATTCCTGCTTGGCTGAGGCAAGGCAACGCACAAATCCGTTCCTTACGTAATTGTAATTTGGGCGCAATTGCCGCTCGGCGCAGCCAAACGGCAATCTGGGCCGCGCATTCCTGTCGCAAATATCCGCCATTGGGCTAATCTGCCCCCGAGACGCCATAACCGGAGGAAGCGATGAGCACCGTGACGAAGACCGAGAACCCGGAAACTGATCCTCGCGTCAAGGCGGTGTTCGATGACATCCGCGCCACCCGCAAATCGGATTTCATCAACAATATGTGGCTCTACCTCGCCTTCGATGCCGATCTGCTTGAAAAGACCTGGGGCGAGGTCAAGGCAGTGATGGCGACACCTTCAGCGCTCGATCCCGTGGTGAAGGAAATGCTCTATATCGCCGTTTCCGTCACCAATGGCTGCTCCTATTGCGCCCATTCCCACACGGCCGCTGCCAAAGCGAAAGGCATGACAAAAGAGCAGCATGCCGATTTGCTGCGCGTCATCGCGCTTGCCGCCAAGACCAACCAGCTTGCGGTGACGCTGCAAGTGCCCGTTGACGCCGCTTTCGACGCTGACAGGCAGATATGAAACGAAAAAATGCCTTGGAATGGGCGTTTTGACGGTTGATACCGGAATAAAAGCAGAACACGGTTCTGGCCTTTATATCCCGAATCACTACATTGGGCCGCATGAGCAACAGTTTTGACGATATGCCGTTCTTCGATGAGGAACCCGCCGCACCGCGCAGGGCAACGAACAATGCCGGTGCGGAAAGCAGCGGCGGGCTCGGCATTGCCGCCCGCGCCATGGCGGCGCGCGATCAGACGCGTGCTGCGCCCGACTATCTTTCCGGCCTCAACCCAGAACAGCGCGAGGCCGTGGAAACGCTGGACGGACCCGTTCTCGTGCTCGCCGGCGCCGGCACCGGCAAGACCCGCGTTCTGACGACCCGCATCGCCCATATTCTCGCCACCGGCCGCGCCTATCCGAGCCAGATTCTTGCCGTGACCTTTACCAACAAGGCTGCCCGCGAGATGAAGGAACGTATCGGCGTTCTCGTTGGCGGCGCTGTCGAGGGCATGCCCTGGCTCGGCACCTTCCACTCCATCGGCGTCAAGCTTTTGCGCCGCCATGCCGAACTCGTCGGCCTGAAATCGGATTTCACCATTCTCGATACGGATGACGTGGTGCGGCTGATCAAGCAGCTCATTCAGGCAGAAGGTCTGGATGACAAGCGCTGGCCGGCAAAGCAGTTCGCCGGCATGATCGACGGCTGGAAGAACAAGGGCCTGACGCCGCCGGACATTCCGGAGGGCGACAGCCGCGCCTTCGCCAACGGCAAGGGCCGCGAACTTTACACCGCCTATCAGAACCGGCTGAAGACGCTGAACGCCTGCGATTTCGGCGACCTTCTGATGCATCCGATCAGCATCTTCCGCCGCCACACCGATATTCTGAAGGAGTATCACCAGAAGTTCCGTTACATTCTGGTGGACGAATATCAGGACACCAATACTGCGCAATATATGTGGCTGAGGCTGCTTGCCCAGCGCGCCAAGGGTGAACCGCAGAATGTCTGTTGCGTCGGCGACGACGACCAGTCGATCTATGGCTGGCGCGGCGCGGAAGTGGACAATATCCTCCGCTTCGACAAGGATTTCCCCGGCGCCAAGGTCATCAAGCTCGAACGCAACTACCGCTCCACGGAGCATATTCTCGGCGCGGCCGGCCATCTGATCGCCCATAATGAGGGCCGTCTCGGCAAGACGCTGTTCACCGAACGCAGCAGCCCCGACGATGAAAAGGTCGTGGTGCATGCCGCCTGGGATTCCGAGGAGGAAGCCCGCGCCGTCGGCGAGGAGATCGAGCAGCTCCAGCGCAAGAACCACAAGCTGAACGACATGGCCATCCTCGTTCGCGCCTCCTTCCAGATGCGCGAATTCGAAGACCGTTTTGTCACGCTTGGCCTCAATTACCGCGTCATCGGCGGTCCGCGCTTTTATGAGCGCCTCGAAATCCGCGACGCCATGGCCTATTTCCGGCTCGTCTGCCAGCCGGCCGACGATCTCGCCTTCGAGCGCATCGTCAATACGCCGAAGCGTGGTCTTGGCGATACGACGATCCGTAACCTGCACGATTATGCCCGCGCCCGCGATATTCCGATGCTGGCAGCGGCCGCCGACATCATCGAGACCGACGAGCTGAAGCCGAAGGCGCGCAAGGCGCTGTTCGATGTGGTGCAGGATTTCCGCCGCTGGCAGGGCCTCTTGGAAAACACCGAGCACACCACGCTTGCCGAGCAGATTCTCGACGAAAGCGGCTATACCGCCATGTGGCAGGCCGACAAGACCGCCGAAGCGCCCGGACGGCTTGAGAACCTCAAGGAACTCATCCGCTCGATGGAGGCCTTCGAGAGCATGCGCGGCTTCCTTGAGCACGTCGCCCTCGTCATGGATGCCGAACAGAACGAAAATCTCGATGCCGTCTCCATCATGACGCTGCATTCCGCCAAGGGTCTGGAATTCGACACCGTCTTCCTGCCCGGCTGGGAAGAAGGCCTGTTCCCGCACCAGCGCGCGCTGGACGAAGGCGGGCGCTCCGGCCTGGAGGAAGAACGCCGCCTCGCTTACGTTGGCATCACCCGCGCCAAGAAGCTTTGCCATATCTGGTTCGTCTCGAACCGGCGCATTCACGGGCTGTGGCAATCCACCCTGCCCTCGCGTTTCCTCGATGAACTGCCGCCCGCCCATGTGGACGTTGCGGCATCCGACAGCAATTACGGCGGTTATGGCGGACGCGGCGGCTACGGCCAATCGCGCTTCGACAAGGCCGATCCTTTCACCAACAACTATTCCACCCCCGGCTGGAAGCGCGCGCAGCAGAACCGCAGCGACGCCACCCGTGACAATTGGGGCACCCGCTCCGGCCATGCGGTCGAACGCATCGGTTATGGCGAAAGCGGCCCGCGCACCCGCACGATCGACGGCGAACTGGTGGCGAAATCCGTCGCCGACACGCCATCGAAATTTTTTGTCGGCGACCGCGTCTTCCACCTCAAATTCGGCAATGGCAATATTTCCGCCATCGAAGGAAACAAGCTGACGATCGACTTCGATCGCGCCGGCCAGAAGCGCGTGCTGGACGGATTTGTGGAAAAGGTCTGATTCGACAACCGTGAGTGCCTGAAGGCTGCTTTTTCCATAGCCCGCGTCATGCCGTTGCAATAAAGGAGTTGCAATGGGGAAGTGGAACTGGCGAGGACAGCTTTGCATATATTACCGAAAAGCCAGCGCAGGCTCGCCGTTTTCCTGATCAATATGGACAGCGCCACCAAACGCCTCGCGGATATGACCGCGCGCCTCGACGCCATGGGGCTCAAGGCGGAGCGTGTCCCCGGCGTCAATGGCAGGGAACTGAATTACCCCATCCCGGAATTCAGCGAGATTTCCTACATGCTCATGCATGGCCGCCGCACCTCGCCGCCGGAAATCGGCTGCTATCTCAGCCATGTCGCCTGCGCCAATAAATTCATGGCGGGCGATGCCGATATCGCGCTCATCCTTGAGGATGACGTGGTCTTCGACGATGATTTTCTCAACGCCATCGACGAGGCGGTGCTGAATGGCGGCGACTGGGATTTGCTGCGGCTCACGACGGTCAGCAATGGCCGGAAATTCCCGTTCCGCCCGCTTTCCAACGGTCGTTCGCTCGCCATTGCCATCACGCGGGAAAAAGGGTCGGGAGCCTATCTCGTCAACCGTCGCGCCGGAAAATGGATATCGAAGCTGATCCCCATGCGGCTCGCTTATGACATCGCATTCGATCTGGAATATCTCGCGGGGCTGAAGGCGGCCTTCCTCTACCCGCTCTGCGCCACGCAGGATGCGGATGGGGAAAGCCAGATCCAGAACAATCTGCGCATCTACCGCCTGCCGCGCTGGCGCTATTTCACCGTTCTGCCCTATCGCGCCTATCTGGAAACCAGCCGGTTCCTGCTGCGTGGCATTCGCTTCGCCGTCGCCAAAGTGTGCGTTGCGATGGAGCGCGGCAAGGGCAAGACCGCCCCGGCCGGTCATTGATCGATCCGTCTTACACTTCGCCGGGCGTGAAGCCGACGAGATAGATCGCCGCGACCGCGGCTGCGAGAATGAAAATAGAAATGACGAAAATCGTCATCCGGTTCAATGGTTTGCGCGTCGTTTTCTTCATGGTGGAATAATGCGTGGCCGGACTGCTTGTTCCGCAACGCACAGGATAATGTCGTCTAAAACGGTGAGCCGGTGCAATTCGATTCCGCTTCAGGCACATATGGGCTAAAGCTCGTCTCCATCTTCAGCTTTCCGGCCCGCCATGACAGACACGACGCATCCACGCCTCAACCCGCTGCATCTTGCCGCCGCCTTCGCCAGCGGCTGCCTTTTGACATTGATGGTGCATTTCAACGGTCAGCTTGCCCATTACGGCAATGCGCTGTTTTCCTCCTGGACGGCGCATGGCACCGGCACGGTGGCGGCGCTGATCTATCTCGCCATCATGCGTCCGAAGAAAGATGAAGGCGCGGCAGAAAAACCGAAAGCGCCGCTCTGGGCCTATTGCGGCGGGGTCGTGGGTGCGGCCATCGTCATCCTCACCTCCACCGCCGTCAATTCGCCGCTGGCGCTTTCCGGCACCATTGCGCTCGGGCTTGGCGGACAGGTGATCTTCAGCCTCCTGGCGGATCTTTTCGGCCTCTTCGGCCTGCCCAAAAGAAAGCCGGACCTGCGGGACATGGCGGCGGTGGCGCTCATTCTCTGCGGCAGCGCCCTCATCATCCTTGTCGGGAGAACGGCATGATCGTCTGGATCGCCATGGCCTTTACCGGCGGCGTCTTCGTGGCGCTGAGCCGCCAGATCAACGGCCGCCTCAGCCTGTCCAACTCGCCGCTCATCGCATCGTTCTGGAACCACGTTGTCGGTTTTGCCGTGCTGACGGTCATCGGCCTCATCGTCGGCGGCCTCATTCCGCCGGGCGCGGCCGATGCGCCCTGGCTTGCCTTTATCGGCGGGCCGATCGGCGTCGTCTTCATCGCTTCGGGAAGCTGGCTCATTCCGCGCATCGGTGCGGTCAATACCGCCCTTCTGGTCATCAGCGGCCAGATGGTCTCAGGCGTGGTTCTCGATCTTTTTGGCGATCATCCGCCGAAACTCTGGGCAAGCGCACTCGGCATCCTGCTCATCTTCGCCGGCATGGTGCTGACACAGCAGCGCGGTCGCTAGAGCATTTCCAGTAAACGTGCGAAGCGGTTTTGCATCAGGAAAATGCGGAAAGCTCAGGAATCGCTGCCGCGCGAAAACATGCCGAGCAGAGTCTTGCCGCCGCTTTTACCGCCGCTGCTCGCAAGCGTCGGCCGGTTGCCGTTCAACTTCGGCACCACCACCATGCGCTTGACTTCGCCGCGCTTGAAGGCCGCAAGGAAGCGCGGGTAATCCCGGAACACCACGCAGCCATTCGATTCGCCGCGTTTCGCCAGCATGTAGGTATGCGCCAGAAGACCGTCGCGACCATGCGGGTTGACGCCGTTTTCCGGCGTCAAGCGAATGGCCTCGACGCCATGGAACCGCGCCTCTCGCATCGTCAGACGATAGCTGGAAGGCGGCGTCGAACCGCGCATTCTCACATGCACATAATCGGGGTTGTCGCGCATCTTGCCGATGCCGGAATGCGCTTCGAGTTTCTCGCCATTCGGCATGTGCACCACGCCGGAGGAAATATCGTAGATCGCCGTGCCATTACCGCGATCCGGCCATGGAACCGCATCCATCTTGCTCGGCTCGCGCATCGGATTGTCAGGCTTTGCAAAGGCGAGCATGGCGCCGGTGCTCTGCTTCGGCGGCGCAGGCGCGCGAAGGGGAACCGGCGCATCGAAAGCCGGTGCCGAAGCGACGACCGGAACATGTTCCTCGGTCTTGGACGATGTCGCGGGACGCGGTGACGGCTCGACCGTCTGAGCCGTCGCAACCTCGGGACGGAAGCTCGGCAGCGGCACATCATCGGGCAGCAGGCTGCTTGCCTCTTCCTCGATCTGCGGCCGCGCCAACGCCACTTCAAATGCCGGGTGCTGCGGAACGGCGCTCTGATAGGCAACCTCGGAGGTGCGACCCAGGGCCGAATCGACGATCGCCGACGGCTTGAGCGCGGCAAGCTGCTTCACGGTCGCCTGCCCTTTTGCGTTGGCAGCCGCGCCGAAGCGCTCGCCGAATTCCTTCGCGCCGATCTCGGGCATGATGCCGGCGAGGCGAACCGCCTTCTGCTGGCCATGGCTGTGGTCGCTCAGGCGGGAAAACTTGCGCACGTGAATATCCCGCGCGGCCGCGTGGGCAATTGCCGTCTCAGTGGAAGCGAATCGCGTCACCAACGTCTTTTCAAACTGCCCGACACCATGCGAAGCGGCGGCCATGCCGTGCAGCGAGGCAAAGGCGGCGAAGGCGAAAAGGCCGGCAAAGGCGCCGCCGCCGAGAAGGGCGGACATTCGGCCGAACGCGAAGGATTTGCCTCTCTTGACGGAAGACGAACCGGCAAGACCGGCGCCATTATAGGCCGCAGCAGAAAACGCCATGATACTCGTTACTCGAACCGTTCACGCACACCCGGCCGACGCCGGAGGGATTTTGGGACATCCGAAGGGCGGGCAAACACCACGCCGGTTTCGGAACTGACTGGTTCGAAGCATGACGAATTATGGTAACCAAAGTGTTTACGAGTCCCTGCAAAAATAATTCGTTAAGGTCTGCGCATTGTAAGGCGAAGGCAAAACAATGACTTGCGCCGAGACTGCGTGCATCCGCACTGCATCTTCCCGGGAAATGCCCCTTAAAGGGTCGTCATCGGCCTAAAAAATTTCCGTCGCCGCATTGTCAGGTAAATTCCGACTTGGCCGGAAATTTGCTGCAAATGCGGCAGGACTGCGACAGGGCAAGCCCCTGCCCGAAACACCCGTGCCTGCCGGATAGGTCGAAAGGGGCTTGATCCGTTAAAGCCGGCTTGGCATCCTGCCCTAAAAAGGGAGGCACATCATGAAGGCGCTGCTGCTCATCGATATCCAGAACGGTTTTTGCCCGGGCGGCAATCTGGCCGTTGCCGATGGCGACAGGGTCGTGCCCATCGCCAATGCCCTGATCGACAATGGCGGCTACGATCTCATCGTCGCCTCGCAGGACTGGCACCCTGAAAATCACGGCAGCTTCGCCTCCCAGCATCCCGGCAAGAAGCCCTTCGACATGGGCGAACTCTCCGGCAAACCGCAGATGATGTGGCCGGACCATTGCGTGCAGGGCACGCCGGATGCGGAATTCCATCCCGACCTCAAGACGGACGCCTTCGATTATATTCAGCAAAAGGGCGAAAACCCCGCCGTCGACAGCTATTCCGCCTTTCGCGACAATGACCAGGGCGCGATGACGGGACTGGCCGATTATCTGAGCCGTCAGGGTGTCACGCAACTCGACGTCTGCGGCCTTGCCACCGATTATTGCGTCAGTTTTTCGGTGCTCGATGCCCTCGACATGCTGCCCGGTGTGAATGTCCGTTTCATCGAAGATGCCAGCCGCGGCATCGACCCGCAGGGCATCAAGGCCGCGATTTCGACGATGCGGGAAAAAGGCGCGGCCATTCTCAAAAGCCGCGACATATTGCGGGACTAGTTTAGCGCGGCTTCGGCTTCTCCAGCACGTCGATATCGCCTGCTGCATCCTCAAGGCGTCTCAGGATCGCGGCATGTGCATCCCGGAGCCCCTCATTATAAAAAACGTGCCCCAGCTCCTCGGCCAGAAAATCCACGAAGATTTCCGCCTGCAGATGGCCGATTTCGGCTTCGGTCTCCCGGGCAAGATAGTCCCGGATACGTGCGGCCAGGGCGGCCTTTTCCTGCTTTTCCAGCATCGATCTTCCATCGTCTGACTGTTGAGGGGTACGGGAGGAAGGCGGTGAAACCGTCCGTCCGGCACCGGCCATATGGGGCGTTACCGTAACGGAAGCTTCAAGGGAATCAATCGATCCATTCATGCAATTCGTTTGCCAGCCGGGCGGGACGGCGATAGAGCGGCGGGCAAGGAGTTTCCAGAAATGTTCAATGCAGATTTTCGCGAGGGATTGAAGAGCGGTTTCCCGATCGCCCTCTCCGCCGCCCCCTTCGGTGCGCTGTTCGGCGCGGTCGCAGTCGATAACGGGCTCAGCGTCACCGAAGCCACGATCATGAGCGGCACCGTCTATGCGGGCGCGAGCCAGCTCGTGGGTATCGAATTGTTCGGCCAGAAGGTTGCCCCCTGGCTGATCGTTCTATCCGTCTTCGCCGTCAATTTCCGCCATATCCTCTATTCGGCCGCCATTGCCCGGATGATCTCGAACTGGTCTTTCCTGCAAAAGGCCGCGGGCTTCTTCGTACTGGTCGATCCGCAATTCGCCGAATCGGTCAGGAAATACGAAAATACCGGCACGGTCGGCTTTTCCTGGTACATGGGCTTTGCAGCGCCGGTCTATGTGCTGTGGCTGGCCATGACCATTCTCGGCGCATCGCTCGGCAATATGGTCGGCGATCCCAAAGCCATCGGTCTCGATGTGCTGCTGCCGATCTATTTCATGGGTATGGTCTTGAGCTTCCGCCAGCGGGAGAATTTCTACCCTGTCATGCTGGCAAGCGCGGTCGGTGCAACGGTTGCCTATCACATCGTCGGTTCGCCATGGCATGTCAGCCTCGGCGCCGTCGCCGGAATTCTCGTCGCGGTCCTCTATCCACCGAAGCCGAACGACGGGACGAATTCTGAAAGCAGGGTGGAAACGCCATGAGCGACATGCTGCACGCCGATACGCTGATCCTGATCGCACTCGCCGCCATCGCCACCTATCTGACCCGCATCGGCGGTTATGTGCTGATGACGCGGATGAAATCCATCCCGCCGCGCATGGAAGCGGGACTGAACGCCGTTCCCGTCGCGGTTTTGACCACGCTCGTCGCACCCGCCTTTTTCGAAGGCGGATACGAGGTGAAGATCGGCATGGTGGCAGCCCTTCTGGTCTGCCTGCGCTTTCCCGGCCTGACGATGCTCGCCATCGGCTGGGCCATCGTCATCGCCATCAGGCATTTCGGGCTGCTTTAAGCGACCCGCCCCAATGGCTTCGTCGCGGCAACGAGCCACGCCCTAACCTCCTCGTCGGTGATCAAGGGAGAAAGCTTCTCCAGAACCCCGGCGTGATAGGCGTTCAGCCAGCCCAGTTCTTCATCGGTCAGGAGAGCGGCGACGACCAGCCTGCGGTCGATGGGGCACCAGGTCAGCGTTTCGAAGGAGAACATCGGCTGGTCGCCGCCGGCCACCTCCTCCGCCTCGCATACATAGATGAGGTTCTCAATGCGGATGCCGAAAGCGCCGGGCCGGTAATAACCCGGCTCATTGGACAGGATCATGCCGGGGAGAAGCTCCTGCGTCGAAAGCCGCGAAATGCGCTGCGGGCCCTCATGCACCGAAAGATACGACCCGACGCCGTGACCGGTGCCATGGGCGTAATCCGCGCCCGCCTTCCAGAGCGCGATGCGCGCCAGCGGATCGAGATCGCAACCGCGCGTTCCCTTCGGAAACCGTGCGGTGCTGATGCCGATCATGCCCTTCAGCACCAGTGTAAAGAAACGCTTCTGCTCTTCCGGAACGGCACCGATTGCGACGGTACGGGTGATATCCGTGGTGCCGTTGACATATTGCGCGCCGGAATCGACGAGGAACATCTCGCCGTCCGCAAGCGTGCGGTCGGTATCGGTGGTGACGCGGTAATGGATGATGGCGGCATGTTCGCCGGCGCCTGAAATCGTATCGAAAGACACGTCCTTGAGCGGGTTTTGCAGCCCCTGCCCCACCTTGACCCGAGCGGCCTCCAGCGCCTTGACTGCGGCAATTTCGGTAACGCTGCCCGGTTGCTGGCGGTCCAGCCAGCAGAGATATTCGACCATGGCCGCGCCATCCTGCACATGGGCGGCTGCCGAGCCGGCAAGCTCCGCCTTGTTCTTGCGCGCGCGCGGCAGGCGAACGGGATCGGCCTCCTCTATCAGCGAGCCGCCCGCCGCCGTGATTGCGCCGGTCAGCGCCACCGGGGTCAGATCGGCATCCACCATGACGCGGCCCTTGGCGCTGGCGATTGCATGCAGACGGTCAGCGATCTTCGACGGCGGCAATTGTGTCGAGAGCTGCGCCAGATAGGCCTCAGTCTCGATGCCGGTCTTGCGCTTGTCGAGAAAAATATCCGCCCTGCCATCGGCATAGATGATGGCGCGGGCGAGCGGGTGCGGCGTATGCGGCACGTCGTTGCCGCGAATATTGAAAATCCAGGCGATGGACGACGGATCGGTGACCAGCAGGGCATCCGCGCCCTTTGCCGAGACCGTCTCCGCCAGCGAGGCGATCTTTTCCTTCGCCAGCCTGCCGGTAAAGGCCTCGGGCTGGATGACGACGGGCTCCAGCGGCTCGGAGGGGCGATCCCGCCACAGGGCATCGAGCGGGTTCTTTTCCAGGAGAACGACCGAGCCGCCCTTGCCGGCAAGCACCTTTTCCAGCCGCTTCAACTCCGCGCCGGTGTGCAGCCACGGATCGATGCCGAGCCGGAAACCCTGTGGAGCATGCTCGGCCAGCCAGACGGAGGGCGGCGCGCCAACCAGATCGCCGCCGCTGAAGATCGATTGATCGACCTGTGACTTGAGCTGCGTCGTATAACGGCCATCGACAAAAACCACCGCCTCCGTGCGCGTCACCAGCGCAATGCCGGCGGAACCGGTAAAGCCGGTCAGCCAGGACAGGCGCTCGGCGCATTCCGGCACATACTCCCCCTGATATTCATCGGCGCGCGGCACCAGAAAACCGTCGATACCAAGGGCATCGAAACCGGCGCGCAGCGCCTCGACGCGGGCCTTGCCAAATTGCGGCGCGGATTTGTTTTCGAAGGTCTGGAACATGGGCGTCTTTCGGGAACTGTCATGAGAAAAGCTGCAAGGTTGCGCCGTCAAATAATTGGCGCACAACGACAATGCCATGCGGACAAAGCCGGTTTCAAGCCATATATGACAGACCGGATTGCGGCGATAAATTGTGCAGCTTTTGCGAAATAAGTAATACTCAAGGCAAAGTGACATGCGCCAAATGCATATCTACCCTGAGATATCCCCTCTAACTAAACAAAAACACATCGCTTATCTTCAGATCAACACAGCGAGAGAGACACTCTCCTGGCAAACAAGGATTTGAAGCAATGGCAAAATCTTTCCTCCGCACCGCCTTCGATCGCGTCGTTGAAGCACGCGAGCGTCAGGTCAGCCGCCATGTCAACGCCGCCCTTCTGAACCTCGACGACAAGTCGCTCGAAGCGCTCGGCATGAACCGCGCCGATCTGCGTCGCAAGGCAAAGTCCAGCTACGTATTCTGATGACGTCCGGCGCGGCGATCCTCCCTCCACCGTGCCGAACAGGAATACGTCGACCCGCTTGAGCAAGCTCCTCCCATGCTCGCGGGTTTCCAGGCGGCGCGAAAGCGCCGCCTTTTCTTTTGCCCGAAAGGAATGTTGCCGCTGGTTCAGTCTTTGCGCAAATGCAGCGTGACCCAGCCGTTGCGCCAGATGGTGCGGACATGGGAAAGCCGGGCGCCATTATAGGCGGAAAGCACCTTCCAGCGCTGCGACGCCAGAATGCCTGACAGGATGACGGTGCCGCCGGGCGCCAGATGCGTGACGAGCTGCGGCGCCATCTTGATGAGCGGCCGTGCCAGAATATTGGCGATGATGAGATCGAACGGGCCATGCTTGCGGAAGGCGTCCGAGTGGAAGCCCGGCGCGGTCTCCAGCGCCATCCCGGAGACGATGCCGTTCAGCCGCACATTCTCCTTCGCCACTTTGACGGCGATGGGGTCGATATCCGTCGCCAGCACGGGAATGGGGCGCATCTTGCGCACCGCAATCGCCAGAACGCCGCTACCGGTGCCGAGATCGAGTGCATTGCGCACGGTCCGCGCCCGCAGAACCTCCTCGATCATCTCAAGGCAGCCGGCCGTCGTGCCGTGATGGCCGGTGCCGAAAGCCTGTCCGGCCTCGATTTCGATTGCCAGATCGTTCGCCCGCACCTTGTCGCGATCATGGGCGCCATGGACGATGAAGCGCCCTGCCCTGACCGGCTTCAGCCCCTCGAGCGACTTGGCGATCCAGTCGACATCCGGAACGGTCTCCTTCTCGATGACGAGATCGGGAAAGGCGGGAGCAAGCAGGGCGCTGACACGCTCGCGGAACTCTTCCTCCTGCTCGGCCATCAGATAGACCGAGGCTTCCCAGATATCGCGCTTCTCATCCACCTCGGTCGTGGCAATCGCGACATCCTCCTCGCCGAAATAGTCCGACATGAGATCGAGGATTTCACCCGCCTGGATTTCGGTCGTGGTGACGTAAAGTCGGATTTCGCTCACGGCGGGCTGCTTTCTCTGGATGAGGTTATTGTTCTTGCCTTTGCCACAAAACCTCGGCCAGTCCAATAAGCCCGGCGCAATTATGCCGCCTCTATCAGCCCTTCAGAAGATTCTGGAGCTTCTGCTCGGCGACTTCCGGGTTTTCGCCATAAGCAATGGTGCCGGAAAAACGGCCATTGGCATCGAGCAGGATGACGGACGCCGTGTGATCCATGGTGTAATCGCCATTCGGATCCTTCTCGTCCACCGGCACCTTCTTGGCATAGATGCGGTAGCCCTTCAGCGTTTCGGCGATCTTGTCCGCCGGGCCGGTGATGCCGGTGATGCGCTTCGAGACGTTGGAGACATATTGCTGCATGATTTCAGGCGTATCCCGCTCGGGATCGACGGAGACGAAATAGGCCTGCAACTTGTCGCCGGCCGGGTCCACCTTCTCCATCCAGCCGTTCAGCTCGAAAAGGGTTGTCGGGCAAACTTCCGGGCAATGGGTGAAACCGAAGAACAGCGCTGTCGGCTTGCCCTGAAAGGCCTTTTCGGTGATCGGCTGGCCGTTTTGCGCCGTGAGTTGGAAGGGCACGCCATAGGCCGTCTCCACCATTTCATTACGCGTCTTCGTCATTTCGATCGTCAACCAGCTGACGACACCGGCGAGAACGAGCACGACAGCCCACAATACGATGCGAATATTTCTCATTGTCCAATCCTACCCCGAAAGCCGGCGGCATATCGCAGGCCCTGGCAGACAGATAACGAAAGGCGACGGGGACGGCAAATCAACTGGGCGTATTTGCGGGAACCGCGCTGATTTGTCACAAATCCGCAGCCGGAAAACGCGTCACAGGCACCAGGCGATGCCGCTCTGTACCGTGGACAGGAAAATATCCGTGCCGTGCCGCACCCAGCCGTCAAAGGCAAGAAGCACGATGGCAAGCGAGGCCACAGCGGCAAGACTAGCCAGAATAAACTTCAGCGGATGGGAAACGAGCGCGTTCATATGCCTATCATAACCTGTTTGCGTGAGCGCGAAAACCGCCAAAATACTGGGTTTTGCCGGCGCGGCAGCAGCAATTGTTAGGGAAAGTTTAAAATCTTGCTGTGCATTATGACCATAGCGGTTTTTAAGCCTCGACATGATGTCTCCCGGTCCATTCTCCGGCCACCGCATAAAGCTCAATCCTGCGCGGGCCTGTTAGAGAGCCATCAGAGGAAACCTGCCGTCATGTCCAACGCCATCAAGCAATCCGGCGCATATCTCGAAATCGTTTCCTTCCATCTGGGCGATCAGGAATTCTGCATCGACATCATGGCGATCCGCGAAATCCGCGGCTGGGCGCCGGTTACCCCGATGCCGCACACCCCGCCTTATGTTCTCGGCCTCATCAACCTGCGCGGCGCCGTCATTCCCGTCATCGACATGGCCGGCCGCCTCGGCATGAAGATGACCGAACCGTCCGAACGCTCCGCCATCATCGTCACCGATATCGGCGGCAAGCTGGTCGGCCTCCTGGTGGAACAGGTCTCCGACATGATGACCATCCGCTCCGAAGACCTGCAGCCCGCGCCCGATATCATTCCGGAAGAGCAGCGCAGCTTCTGCCGCGGCATCGTGGCGCTGGAAAAGAGCATGGTCTGCTTCCTCAACCTCGACACCGTGATTGCCGACGAGCTGGCGCGCGAAGCGGCCTGATTAAGCCGGCTCTTGCCTCTCGATAAGATTTGGAGCGCCTAGCGCCAGCGCCGTCGAAGCGGCGCGGGTTGCATAGTCTGGCAGTCCCGTTTCAGAGGTACTCCGTCACCCCGGGCCTGATCCGGGGTCCAGCGCGATCAAGTCCTTGATCGCGAAAGACTCTTTCACGGCGCAGACGCGCCGTGGCTGGATGCCGGATCAAGTCCGGCATGACGGACAGGGTCGGACAAAATCTTACGGCTTGCCCTTTTGCCATGTGACCTGCTGGTTATAAAGCGGCACCGTGGAAATCGCCATCTTGGCCGAGCCGTCGGTCAGTTCCCGCGCATGCACCAGATAGATCAGCGTGTCATTGGCCTTGTCATAGACGCGGCTGACGACGAGTTTCTTCCAGACCAGCGACATGCCCTGCCGGAACACCTCTTCCCCGCCCTTCGACAGATCGATATCGCCGATCTCCACCGGTCCCGTCTGGCTGCAGGAAATGGCGTTGTTGGAAGGGTCTTCGAACCAGTTGCCGTTCTTCAGCCGGTCGATGACGCCGCGCTCGAAATAGGTCACATGGCAGGTCACGCCCTTGATCTTCGGATCGGCGATCGCCTCGATGACGATATCGTTGCCGATCCAGTCGACGCCGACCTCTCCCACCACCTGCGAATGCGCCGCTGTCACCGGAAGCAATGCCAGAAAGCCCGCAAACAAACCCGACAGAGTTTTCATCGTCATCGCATCTTCTCCGTTACGCTGCTTCAAACATAAGTGCGCGGAACGGTTACGCAACCCGGGAGACGGCGCGTTTTTTCATGCTGCAGGGCTGGTAACCGGTGGAGGTGAGACGCCCCGCGACCATGCCGATCTTTTCCGGCAGCTCGCGGACATGGGCAACGCGCAAGGCCTTGGCCGCCGCAATCGAAGCGGCCGCGCAGACGACGGCATCCTCGGCGGCATTGTGATGCACGAAACGCAGCTGGAGATGATGGGCGATGACATTCAGCTTGTGCGAGGCCAGATTGGGCCAGACATGCCGGGCGATCTTGACGCTGCACAGATAGGAAAGATCGGGATAGGACTGCCGGTATTTATCGAAAGACGCCCGCATGACGCTGAAATCGAAGGCGGCATTATGGGCGATCATGGTGGCGCCGTGGAAGTCGTCGATGAACTCCTCCATCACCTCGGGAAATTCCGGCGCATCTTCGACATCGGCCGGGCGGATGCCATGCACGGCGATGTTAAAGGGCGAAAACCGCATGTCCTTCGGCCGGATCAGCCGTTCCTCGACGCGAACGATCTCGCCGCCCTCTATCCACGCAAGTCCGACGGAGCAGGCGCTGCCCCGTTCCTCATTGGCGGTCTCGAAATCGATGGCGATGGTTTTCAAGAGTGATTCCCGTTGTTTCATTCCGGCATAAACCGGATTGACGTCAAAGAGAACCGGCCTCGGCAGAACCCGCTTCCGAAAGCATCCAGTCGATGAGCGTCACCAGATCGGGATTATCAAGCATACGACGCGGATAAACGAGGAAATAGGCGAGCGTGCTGGCCATGTCCTTGCCGAAGGGCGCAATCAATGCGCCTTCCGCAAGCTCGCGGGAAACCAGCGAACGCCGGGTCAGCGCAATGCCGTGCCCGGCCTTGGCCGCATCCAGCGCACCGTTGCTGTCGATGAAGACGGTGCCGCCGGAGGCATCCACGTCCGATGCTCCCGCCGCCTCCAGCCAGCGTCGCCATTCATTGCGGTTTTCATCGTGCAGAAGCGGAATGGATTTCAGGTCCCCCGCCTCCTGGAGCGGCCCATATTTCTCCAGAAGCTGCGGCGAACAGACCGGCAGAGTGCTGTCATCGATGAAGCGAATGCTCTCCAGCCCTTCATACCGACCGAACCCGTGCCGTACCGCCAGATCGACATCGTCCCTCGAAAAATCCACCAGCCGGTTCGTCACGCTGATGCGGACATCCACCTGCGGATGTTGCTGTTGGAAGGCAGGCAATCGCGGCATCAGCCATTGCACGGCAAAGGTCGGCGTGCAGCTCAGCGTCAGAACCGTGATCTCGGAGCGCGCCGTCAGTTCCGCCGTCGCCTCGCGCATCATCCGGAAGGCGGTGCGAAGCGCCCCGTAATAACGCTCCCCTTCGCGCGTCAGCTGGATGCTGCGCGGCTTGCGGAAAAACAATTGCACGCCAAGCCGCGCCTCCAGCTCCCGGATTTGCAGGCTGACGGCACCGGGCGTGACATTCAACTCATTGGAAGCAAGCGTGACGCTGCGATACCGCGCTGCGGCCTCGAAAGCCTGCAACCCTTTCAAAGAAGGAAGTTCGACTGCCATGATTTAGCTCATCTCAATTATCGAACGAGAAACAATCGTTTGAAAACACCATAAAACAGAGAGTAAATAGACGCAACAAGACCTGAAACGCAGTTAAAACCACCCATCTCCAGTTTGAGCCAAACTCAACCTATATCGGGTGGATGGCGGCGAGCCCACCTGCGATCATGTCGATACTCATGCTTTGGGAGATGACGATGGCGATACAGAAACAGATGGATGCCGGTGAATGGGCGATGCTCGTCGCGCTTTCGCTTCTGTGGGGCGGATCGTTCTTTTTCATCGGTGTCGCCGTCAAGGAACTGCCGCCCGTCACCATCGTCACGCTGCGCGTCAGCCTGGCGGCAATCGCGCTTCTCATCGTCTGCCGCATCATGGGCCTTCGCCTGCCGCGTGAATGGGCGGTGTGGCGCGCCTTTTTCGGCATGGGCCTGCTCAACAACATCATCCCCTTCTGCCTGATCGTCTGGGGTCAGACCCATATTGCCAGCGGACTAGCCTCAATCCTCAATGCCACCACGCCTCTCTTCACCGTCATCGTCGCCCATTTTCTCACCGCCGACGAGAAGATGACCGGCAACAAACTCACCGGCGTGTTGATCGGCTTTGCCGGCGTGGCGACCATGATCGGCCCGGCCGCCTTCACTGGCTCATCCGGCCTCTGGGGCCAGATCGCCATTCTCGGCGCGGCCATCTCCTATTCCTTCGCGGGCATATTCGGCCGCCGTTTCAAAGCCATGGGCGTGCTGCCGCTGATGACCGCCACCGGCCAGATTTCGTCGTCGACATTGATGCTCATCCCGGCCGCCCTTCTCATCGATAAACCATGGACGCTCGCCATGCCGGGCCTCGGCACCTGGGGCGCGCTTGTCGGCATCGCCCTCTTGTCGACAGCGCTCGCCTACCTGATCTTCTTCCGCATCCTCGCCAGCGCCGGCGCCACCAACCTCGCCCTCGTTACCTTCCTCATTCCCGTCAGCGCCATCCTGCTCGGTTCGCTGCTTCTCGGCGAGCAGCTGGAGATGAAGCACTTCGCCGGCATGGCAATGATCGCCGCCGGTCTTGCCGCGATCGACGGCAGGCTGCTTTCCAGATGGCGTCAGCCCCGCGCCAGGCCGCAGTGACGGCAGGAGAGCTGAGGCCGCTCCGACAAAAGGTGGCCTCACGTTCCTCGTCCTGAAATTTCCGGGACTGAACGTAGCCTTGCCGTCTTGACGCTGAGCGACGCCTCTGGCCTTATGCCCGCCATGATCGGTTCTGCTATCCATATGCACCTCACCGCAACCATTCGCCCCGCAGGGCGTGTGGCGGTATCGGCGCGTTAGTCAGTCGGTCATCCCGTCCACCACCCTGCCGCATATTGGCAGGGTGCGGTGTTTCCGCTCTGCCTCGGCTGAAAAACGAAGGAGAGCAGACATGCCGGATTTCGATATTTCCCCGCCACTCGACCCCGACGCGCGCTGGCCCGAAGGCCTATGCATTCGCGCACGCACGCCGGCAGATGCGCCGGGGATAACAGCACTGCACAATATGGCCGGATATCGCTACGGGACGCTGCGCTGGCCGCATCACACTCCGGAAGATATTCGCAAGGGGATCGAAACCCAGCCGGCCAACAGCTTTGCGCTGATCGCCATCCTCGACGGCAAGATCGTCGGCGATATCGGCCTGACACGCCACAGCAACCGCCGGGCGCATGCGGGCAGCATCGGCATGGGCGTCCATGACGCCTATAAGGGACGCGGTATCGGCAGCGCCATGATCGGCGAAATCCTCGCCATAGCCGATCGCTGGCTGGACCTCAAACGGATCGAACTGACCGTTTTCACGGACAATGAACCGGCGCTGGCGCTTTATCGCAAATTCGGCTTCGAGGTCGAGGGACACCTCAAATCCTTCGCCTTCCGCGACGGCGAGTATATCGATGCCTATTGCATGGCGCGTCTGCGATAGCGGTTCAGACGGCTGCGGAGTGATCCGCAAACACTTCCCGAATGGTCCGCCGTGACCATTCGGCCATTTTGTCGTTACGTCCACGCTCCGCATCCAGCACGATCAAAGCCTTCCACAGCGCCCAGCCGCGCCCGCGCTGCCATGTCGCCTCATCCAGCTCCAGCGCCCGGCGAAAAACGGCACGGCTTTCCGCATCGAGCACATTCCACGCGAGGATGAGATCGGAAGACGGATCGCCGACGCCGGAACTGCCGAAATCGATGACGGCTGAAAGCCGGCCGTCCTTCACCAGCAGATTGCCCTCGGCAATGTCTCCATGCACCCACACCCCCTGCTTCCGCCAATGGCTTGAAAGCGCAAGCTGCCATATCTCCATGGCCAGCGCCTGATCCACCTCATCGGCAAGCCGCACCGCCGAAGCCTTCGCCTCCCCGTCATAGACCGAAAGCGAGCCGCCGCGATGGAAGTTATGCGCGCCTGCGGGTGGGCCATCCGAAGCATCCACCCCGTGCAATGCCCTTAAAAACGCGGCGACATCGATGGCGATGGTTGAAAGATCAACGCGATCCAGATCCCGGGCAAGCGGTTCGCCCTCAAGCCAGCGATAGACGGACCAGCGGAACGGATAACCCTGTCCCGGCTGCCCGAGCGCCAATGGCGCAGGAATCGGAAAAGGCAGGAGCGGCGCAAGCGCCGGCAGCCACCGATGCTCCTTCTCCACCTGCGCAACATACCGGGCGGCACTTGGCATGCGGATCAGCATCTCATCGCCAAGACGAAAGCTGCGATTGTCCCAGCCGCTCAGTTCCACCGGCCGGATATTTAACCCCGCCCATTGCGGAAACTGGCTGTCAACCAGCGCCCGGACCTGCTCTGTGCTGACGACAATGCGGTCATCCATGCTGTGCTCTCCGTGTCCGGTGCAAAGCTCTAGCGGCAGAGAACAACATTGCCATGACGGTGTATCAGCCGCCGATCAGGGCCAGCCACTCGTCCTCGTCCATAGTCTGCACACCCAGTTCCGTCGCCTTGGCAAGCTTGGAGCCGGCTCCCGGTCCTGCCACCAGAATATCGGTCTTTTTCGAAACCGAGCCGGCCACTTTCGCGCCGAGGCTTTCGGCACGCGCTTTGGCCTCGTCACGGGTGAATTTTTCCAGCGAGCCGGTAAATACCACCGTCTTGCCCGCCACCGGGCTGCCATCGGTCGAGGGCTTTTCGGCTTCCTTCGGGCGAAGCTGCCGTATCAGCCGGTCGATGACATCGAGATTGCGCGGCTCCTTGTAGAATTCGATGATGGCGCGGGCCACCACCTCGCCGATGCCGTCGATGCTGTTGAGTTCGGCCCAGGCATCGCTCGCCGGATCGGCCGCCGCCTTCATGCTCTCTTCGAAATGGTCATAAGTGCCATAGGAGCGCGCCAGAAGCTTCGCCGTGGTCTCACCCACATGGCGGATGCCGAGCGCGAAGATCAGCCGGTGCAGATCGATCTCGCGGCGGGCATCGATCGCGTCGAACAGCTTTCTGACGCTGACCTTGCCGAAGCCGTCGATATTCTCGAGCTTGGTCAGCTGCGAGGCTTCCTGCCGCGCCTTCAGGGTGAAAATCTCGGGCGCGGTCTTGATCGAGAGCGCCGGATCGTCGCTTTCGAAGAAGAAGTCTATCTGCTTGGTGCCCAGCCCTTCGATATCGAAGGCATTGCGCGAGACGAAATGTTTGAGATGTTCAACCGCCTGCGCGCGGCAAACGAACCCGCCCGTGCAGCGCGTGACCGAATCGAGCTTGCCGGTCTTTTCATTACGCTCCCGCACCGCATGGCTGCCGCAGACCGGACATTTTTCCGGGAATGCATATTTCACCGCATCGGTCGGGCGCTTTTCCAGCAGCACATCCAACACCTGCGGAATGACATCGCCGGCGCGCTGCACGATGACCGTATCGCCGATGCGGATATCGTGATCTTCCGGGCGGATGCGCTCGCCGCTATTGCCGATACCTTCGATATAATCGGCATTGTGCAGCGTCGCATTGGTGACGACGACACCGCCGACGGTGATCGGGGTGAGACGCGCCACCGGCGTCAAGGCACCGGTGCGGCCCACCTGAATTTCGATATTCTCGACCGTGGTGAAAGCCTGCTCGGCCGGAAACTTATGGGCGGTGGCCCAGCGCGGGCTGCGCGAGCGGAAGCCCAGCCGTTCCTGCAGATCGAGCCGGTCAACCTTATAGACCACGCCGTCGATATCATAATCGAGATCGGGCCGTGCGACGCCAATTTCATTATAATGCTCAAGCAATTGCTCGGCAGAGGTGAATCGCTTCATCAGCGGGTTGACCGGAAAGCCCCAGTCCCGGAATTTCTCCACGATGCCATATTGCGTATCCGCAATCCGCGCCGGCTGGCCGCCATTCGAGACCTCACCCAGCGCATAGGCGAAGAACCGCAGCTTGCGTTTCGCCGTCACATTGGCGTCGAGCTGGCGCAGGGAACCGGATGCCGTGTTGCGCGGGTTCACATAGGTCTGCTTGCCTTCGGCCTCCATCTGGGCATTGAGCGCCAGAAAGTCGCTCTTGGCCATATAGACCTCGCCGCGCACCTCCACCACATCGGGCGCATCGGCGGGCAGCTCGTCCGGGATTTCCTTGATGGTCCTGATATTGGCGGTGACATTTTCACCGGTGGTGCCGTCACCGCGCGTCGCCGCCGTCTTCAGCCTGCGGTTCTCATAGCGGATCGACATGGAAAGCCCGTCGATCTTCGGCTCGGCGGTGAAGGCGATGGAATCGTCCGGCAGATGCCCGAGGAAGCGATAGACGGAACTGACGAAATCCCGCAAATCCTCTTCCGAAAACGTGTTGTCGAGCGACAGCATCGGCCGCGCATGCACGATGGGCGCAAAGGTCGGAAGCGGCGCGAAGCCGACTTTTCTCGACGGGCTGTCGGCCCGCACCAGCGCCGGGAAAGCCACTTCTATGGCATCGTTACGCCGCTTCAGCGCATCATAGTCCGCATCCGAAATCTCCGGCGCATCCTTGCCATGGTAAAGCGCATCATGGCGCGCAAGCTCGGCCGCCAGAAACGCAAGCTCGGAAGAGGCTTCAAGCTCGGTGAGGTTTTCGACGGATTTCTGGTCTTTCGACATGACGGCCTCTTTTCGGAATTACCGAACGCTTTTAGCCGAAATAACAAACATTAAAAACAGTTTTGCCACTGGACTCACAAGCCGAATCCGCTCGCCCGACGCAGCGGGCAGCCGTCAGTCCTTGGCCGCCAGCAGGCGAGCCGCCGCAGCCCTCGCCTCGTCCGTCACCGACGCACCGGCGAGCATGCGGGCAATCTCTTCGGTGCGGTGTTTCGGCTCCATGGTGGCTACGCGCGTGGCGATACGCTCGCTGCCGTCGCCGGATGGGCCTTTGGAAATGAGAAGATGGGTCGCCGCCCGTGCCGCCACCTGCGGCGCATGGGTAACTGACAGCACCTGCACGGTTTTCGACAGGCGGCGCAGCCGCTGGCCGATGGCATCCGCCACCGCGCCACCGACACCCGTATCGATTTCGTCGAACACCAGCGTCGGTGCCGAACCGCGATCCGCCAGCGCCACTTTCAGCGCCAGCAGGAAGCGGGACAATTCACCACCCGAGGCCACTTTCATGATCGGGCCGGGACGTGTGCCCGGATTGGTCTGGACGTGGAATTCCACCGTGTCGATGCCGTCGGCCGTCGCCTGTTCGGCATCGGAGGTCACCTCGACGGTAAACCGCGCCCGCTCCAGCTTCAGCGCCGGCAGTTCTGCCATCACCGCATTGGAAAGCGCATCCGCCGCATGGCGGCGTTTGTCGGAAAGCGATTGCGCGGCACGGTCGAAATCGGC
The DNA here is from genome assembly GCF_015704895.1 of Agrobacterium leguminum. GTDB lineage: Bacteria > Pseudomonadota > Alphaproteobacteria > Rhizobiales > Rhizobiaceae > Agrobacterium > Agrobacterium leguminum. The sequence continues at coordinate 304,551 of NZ_JADQWB010000005.1, forward strand.
CTTCACCACGCCGAGATTGGCCTCGAGCTTGCCGAGCTTTTCTTCGCCGGCATCGAGATCGGCGAGATCGGCCACCATTTTTTCGGCGAGAGCCGGCAGATCGGGCACGGCAACATTATATTTGCGCCCGGCGGCACGCAGCGCGAACAGCCGCTCCTCCACCCGCTCCAGCTCACGCGGATCGAATTCGGTGCGGCGCAGCGCCGCCTCCACTTCCATCTGCGCATTGGAAAGGCTGTCGAGCGCGGCGTCCAGCAATTGCACGGTGTCTTCCAGCAATCCCGGCGCTTCATGGCTCTTGCGCTCCAGACGCCGCATCATCGAGGCGATGACAGGCACAGGCGAGGCATTGCCGTTCAGAAACTCGCTTGCCTCGGCGATATCGCCGGCAATGCGTTCGGATTTCTGCATCACCGCCCGGCGTTCCGCCAGCTCGTCCTCTTCACCGTCGCGCGGCGAGAGCGTTTCCAGTTCCTCGACCGAGGAGCGAAGGTAATCCGCCTCGCGCGCCGCTGCCTCCACTTTGGCGCGATGCGCCTTCAGGGCCCGGTCAGCATCCTTCCAGGTGCGATAGAGGCCCTGAACGGCACGAGCCTCATCGCTCAGACCGGCAAAGGCATCCAGCAGCGTGCGGTGTGCATCGGTATCGACAAGCGCGCGGTCGTCATGCTGGCCGTGAATCTCGACCAGCAATTGTCCGAGCTGGCGCATCATCTGCACGCTGATGGCCTGATCGTTGATATAGGCCTTGGTGCGCCCGTCAGAGGATTGCACCCGGCGGAAAATCAGGTCGCCATCGTCGTCGAGACCGTTTTCACGCAGGAGAAGCCGTGTCGGGTGACTGTTCGGGACTTCGAAAGTGGCGGTGACCTGCCCCTTCTCTTCCCCGTGCCGCACAAGGCCGCCATCGCCGCGCCCGCCAAGCGCCAGCGAAAGGCTATCGAGAAGAATGGATTTGCCCGCACCCGTCTCGCCCGTCAACACGGAAAGGCCCGCCTCGAAACCGAGGTCGAGCCTTTCGATGAGAACGATATCGCGAATCGAGAGCTGGACCAGCATGGCCTATGCCCCGTCTCAGGCGCCGATGAGCTTCTTGCCGGCGCGCGAAATCCAGGACCCCTTGTTTTCCCGCGGCTCCAGCCCGCTGCCCTTCAGCAGCTTGTAGGAATCCGAATACCATTGGCTGTCAGGATAGTTGTTGCCGAGAACGGCGGCCGCGGTCTGCGCTTCGTCCACCAGACCCATTGCGTAATAGGCTTCCGTCAGACGCGCCAGCGCTTCCTCGATCTGGTTGGTGTTCTGGTACTGCTCGACAACGATGCGGAAACGCGAAACGGCGGCGAGATATTCCTTGCGCTCAAGATAATAACGGCCGACCTGCATTTCGCGGCCGGCGAGCTGGTCGCGGGCGAAACGGATCTTGGCCTGCGCATCGGCGACATATTCCGAATCGGGATAGTCGTTGACGACCTTGTTCATCGCCTCGACGGTGCGCTGTGCGGCGCGCTGGTCCTGCGTCACGTCGGAAATCTGCTTCGAATAGGCAAGACCGATCATGTACTGAACGTAAGCGGCATCCTTGGAACGCGGATATTGGCGCAGGAACCGGCTGCCATTGGTAATGGCCACATCGTTCTTGTTCGTGCGCGTGGCAATGAAGGTCTGCATCACCAGCGCCTTCTGGCCCCATTCGGTGAAGGGGTACTGCTTGTCGATCGCCTCGAACTTGCGTGAGGCTTCCGTCATGTTACCGGCGTTCATGTTGGCAAGCCCCTGCTTGTACAGAACATCCGGCGGATCGGTCTCGACGCCGAGCTTGGTGATGTCGATATCCGGATCGGACTGGCAGGCCGTGACGGCGACACTCGCGCCGACCAACATCAACGAGACGGCGATCCCCCGCATCGTACCCTTCATTGCACCAGACCCTACATGCTTCATTCGACAGTTCCCACTTCCCGCGCAAATACATAAGCATCGGCTTTGCACTGGCGTTCTAGCCATAAAAGCATCCGCAGGGCAACGCAATGATGACGCATTAACGCATTTTTATGGCATCGACCCGTGCAATCGCATGAATATCAGGCGATATGACGCAACTTCTTGTTCGCATCGCGAAAAAGCCGCCCCAAAGGGAGCGGCTTTCTCTGTCAATTGATAGCCTGCAAAGGAATTCACGCAGACCAGGGCGCGAATTCCGGCATATTGACCGCAACGAATTCGCGGGCGCGCACCATCTGGTTGCGGGCAGCCGGCGCTTCGACGATCTCATAGGCGGTGCGGTCGCTCAAAAGCGCCTTCAGCGCATTCGCATTGACCTTGTGGCCGCCGCGATAGGAGCGGTAGCAGCCGATGAACTGCGCGCCAGCAAGCGCCAGGTCGCCCACGGCGTCCAGCGTCTTGTGACGGACGAATTCGTCCTTGGCGTAACGCAGGCCTTCCATGTTGATGACGCTGTTGTCGTCGGAGATGACGACCGAGTTCTCAAGCGAGGAGCCGAGCGCATAACCGGCAGCCCACAGGCGCTCCACATCACGCATGAAGCCGAAGGTACGGGCGCGCGACAGTTCGTTCTTGAAGCTCTCCGCCGTCAGGTCGCCCTTCCAGGACTGCTTGCCGATCAGCGGCGTGTCGAAATCGATGTCGACCTCGAAACGGGTGCCGTCATAGGGACGGAACTCCGCCCAGGAGGCGCCCGAATCGATGCGCACCGGCTTGGTGACGCGAATATAACGGCGCTTCACGCCTAGGCTCTTGATGCCGACCGATTCGATCGCTTCGATGAAAGGTGCGGAGCTGCCGTCCATGATCGGCGCTTCCGGACCGTCGACTTCAACGATGAGGTTGTCGAGGCCCATGGCGTAGATGGCGGCCATGACGTGCTCGATCGTCGCCACCGACTGGGAAAGCGAACGGCCGAGCACGGTGCACAGGTCGGTATTGCCGACATTGGCCGAAACCGCCTTCAACTCGGTAACGCTGCCATTGTCATGAAGGCGGTGGAAGACGATGCCCGTTCCGGCTTCTGCGGGCTGGAAGGTCATCGAGACCGGATTGCCGGAATGCACGCCAATGCCTTTGAGCTGAACAGCATTTGCGATAGTTGTCTGAAATCCGAGCAGTCCGATAGTCATGCGAATATGCCTTGTTTTGCAAACCGCGCCGCTTGAGCGCCGTTCAAGTTTTCGAGCCGGTTTGGCAACCGGCCAAGTCCGTGTTTTCCTTTACCCAGCCTCATACATACGCACATGTAGGTGCCACGACAAATCACTGTTCGTTTCGGATTGTTACACGCGTAAACCTTTGAAAATGCGAATTAATTTAGTGTTAATAACGCAAAATAAACAAAACGCCCGGATCGTGAAACCCGGGCGTTCGAAGAGGCGGATGGAATCGCCCTTAGTTGGACTGGCGGCGCAGGAAGGCCGGGATTTCCAGCTGGTCGTCATCGTGGTGGCTGGACGATGCAGGCGTTGCGCGGCCGTGGTCGTCAAGCTGGCCACGACGCGGTGCGTAGAGGCTGGCTTCCGGCGAAAGCGGGGCGCGGCGCTGCTGCGGCGCCATGCTCGGCGCATCCATCATGTCGGACGGAACTTCTTCTTCTTCGCGGCGGCCAAGCGAGTTGGTGATGCGCTTCAGAAGACCCATCGGGCCACGCTCTTCCTGGGCGGCAGGAGCGGCGTGGGTGCGGTGGTCCAGCTCGGCCTTCACGACCGGCGGAAAGTCTTCGACCTTCGGCATGCGTACCGGCTCGGGCTGGCGGGCAACCGGTGCGGGTTCCTGATAAACAGGAGCCTGCGGCTGCTGCATGCGCGGCGCCGGAGCGGCAACCTGTTCCGGAGCATGGTAGACGGGCGCCGGAGCGACCGGTGCCGGAGCGGCCTGCTGAACCGGCTGAGCCGGACGGAGAGCCGCCGGCGCTTCAGCCGGAGAAGATGCGAACAGCTTGCTCTGCGGACGGAAATCCTGAGCCGGCTGCTGGTGTGCGGCGAAACCGAGTTCGCGTTCCATTTCGGCTTCCGCCGAACGGATGGTCTGGGCGATCGGGTCTACGGCCTTCTGTGCCTGCGATACTGCTGGAGCAGGCTGAACTGCGGCCGGAGCGGAAGCAACGGCCGCGGAAGGACGGATAAGCGGCTTGGCAACGGCTGCTGCGGCACGCATATCGGCAACGTTCTGCTCGCCGACGCCAGCAACGCGGTCGATGCCGGTCGCCACGACGGAGACGCGGATGAGACCTTCCAGGGCTTCGTCGAAGGTTGCGCCGAGGATGATGTTGGCGTCCGGATCGACTTCTTCGCGGATACGGGTTGCAGCCTCGTCGACTTCGAACAGGGTAAGGTCGCGACCACCGGTGATGGAGATCAGCAGGCCCTGTGCGCCCTTCATCGAGGTTTCGTCGAGCAGCGGGTTGGCGATTGCCGCTTCCGCAGCCTGCATCGCACGGCCCGGACCGGAAGCTTCGCCGGTGCCCATCATTGCACGGCCCATTTCACGCATGACCGAGCGAACGTCGGCGAAGTCGAGGTTGATGAGACCTTCCTTCACCATCAGGTCGGTGATGCAGGCAACGCCCGAATAGAGAACCTGGTCGGCCATGGCGAAGGCGTCGGCGAAGGTCGTCTTGTCGTTGGCAATACGGAAGAGGTTCTGGTTCGGAATGACGATCAGCGTATCGACGGACTTCTGCAGTTCCTCGATGCCCTGTTCGGCAAGACGCATGCGGCGGCCGCCTTCGAAGTGGAAAGGCTTGGTGACGACGCCGACCGTCAGGATGCCCTTGTTGCGGGCGGCCTGTGCGACAACCGGAGCAGCACCCGTGCCGGTGCCGCCGCCCATGCCGGCGGTGACGAAGCACATGTGGGTGCCGTTCAGGTGATCGATGATCTCGTCGATGCATTCTTCAGCGGCGGCGCGGCCGACTTCCGGCTGGGAACCGGCGCCGAGGCCTTCGGTGACGTTGACGCCGAGCTGGATGACCCGGTCTGCCTTCGTCATGGTCAGCGCCTGCGCATCCGTGTTGGCGACGACGAAGTCGACGCCCTGGAGGCCGGCCGTGATCATGTTGTTGACAGCGTTACCACCACCACCGCCGACACCGAAAACAGTGATGCGTGGCTTCAGCTCGGTGATATCAGGCTTTTGCAGCTGTATCGTCATTTTAGCATTCCTTCTTTCTCTGGCCGCATCGCCCCGCTGGCCGATTCTTGAAAACTCAACTCTGAAACCTCCGGCTTACGCCACGAGGCCACTCAAAAACTCTCTTTCAGCCATTGCCCCACCCGGGCTATCCGGCCGCTACCCGTACCAAACGGCGAGAACATTCCGCCTTGCGCCGCATGAATTTCGATGTCCGCCACCTGCGGATAGATCATCAGTCCGCAGGCGGTTGAAAATGCCGGTCCCTTCGCCGCCACCGGAAGACCGGCCACACCCATGGGGCGGCCGATACGAACGTTGCGGGCGAGAATGCGCCGTGCCGTTTCCGGCAGCCCCGTCAGCTGGCTTGCGCCGCCGGTCAGGACAACGCGCTTGCCGACGATGGGGCTGAAGCCGGACTTCTGGATACGATCACGGATCAATTCCAGCGTCTCTTCGATACGCGCCCGCACGATGCGGGTTACAAGTGCTCTTGAAACTTGCGATGGCTGATCGCGATCGTCTTCGCCAATCGGCGGGATCGAAATCATGTCGCGCTCATCCGCGCCATTCAGCAATGCCGAACCATGCACCACCTTCAGTCTCTCCGCATCTTCGATTCGTGTCGAGAGGCCACGTGCAAGATCTGTCGTAACGTGATGGCCGCCAAGGCCGATCGCGTCGGTGTGAATGAGACGGCCTTCGGCGAAAACCGAGATCGTCGTGGTGCCGCCGCCCATGTCGATGGCCGCGCAGCCGAGTTCGACTTCATCGTCCACCAGCGCCGCCAGACCGCTGGCATAGGGCGTCGCCACCATGCCTTCCACGGAAAGATGCGCACGGTTGACGCAGAGTTCGAGGTTCTTCAGCGCCGTGCGCTCGACCGTGACCACATGCATGTCGACACCGAGAAGATCGCCATACATGGAAAGCGGATCGCGAATGCCGCGCTCGCCGTCCAGCGAATAACCCGTCGGCAAAGAATGCAGGATCGCCCGGTCCTGACGCATGGACTGCTGGCTTGCCGCCACCAGAACCTTGCGCAGATCGCTTGCTTCCACTTCCTGGCCGCCGAGATCGATGCTCGCAGTGTAGATATCGCTCGCCAGTCTTCCTGCCGAAACATTGACGATCAGGCTGTCGACGGTAAGGCCCGCCATGCGCTCGGCCGCATCGACCGAAAGACGGATCACGCCTTCCAGCGCGTCGAGATCGGCGATCACGCCGGATTTCACGCCGCGCGAACGCTGGTGGCCGATGCCGATGATTTCGACCTTATGGGTGCGGCCGGGCAGGATTTCGCTTTCCTGGCGCGGCGTCAGCCGGCCGATCATGCACACGACCTTGGTCGAGCCGATGTCCAGCACCGAAACGATGTGGCTGCGCTTGGAAGAAAGCGGCTTCAGGCGAGGCAGGCCGAAATGGGAAGAACCGAAAAAGCTCATGTGTTCTTCTCCGCCTTCTTGAGAGCCTTGGTGCGCGCATCGACAGCGGCCTGGCGACGCTCCGTGGCGCCCTCGGTCAGCTGGATCGTGGTGCGGTCCGCAAGCCGGAGATCGACGGCAGCGACATCGCGCGACAGCACCTTTTCCTCGAGATCGAGCCGCGCCAGCAGTTGCAGCGCCTGCGGCAGGTTTTCTTCCGGCAGCTTGACGACGATGCCGTTATCGAGATGCAGATCCCAGCGACGGCCGGCAATGCGGACATAGGCGCGGACACGGTTGCGGATTTCCGGCCAGTCGGCCAACTGCTCGACGAAACCGGCAGCACCCGTTTCCGCGTCACGGCCAACGAAGAGCGGCAGGGAGGCGAATTTATTGTCCCGCAGCGGCGCAATCACGCTGCCGCTTTTTTCGATCAGCGACAGTTCCGTTCCATGCTGCCAGATGCCGAAGGCCTGACGCTCCTTCAGCCGGACTTCCACGGTCTTGGGGTACACCTTGCGGATATCGACATCTTCCACCCAGGGAAGCTGCACCAGCTTGCGGCGCGCCGCATCGATATCGAGCGCAATCAGCGAGGTGCTGCCATCGAGGCCGAGAAGCTGGAACACTTCGATTTCGGAGGTCTGCAGATTGCCGGAAACCTTCACGTCCTCGACCGCAAAGCCTGCTGCCGATGTCGTGGTCTGGGTGACGATATTGGTGTGCCCGCCGAGAGACATGCCGTAAAGCCCGGTCACCGCGTAAAAGGCGACGGCCGAAATCGTACCGGTATGGGCGGGAATGTGAATGCGTCCGGTCGCAAGGCTGACACCGAAACGCACGAAGCGACGCAGAGGACGCGGCAATACCATGCGGTCGTCGGCGTTGGCCGCCGCCGCGAATTGTTCGCGCTTTTTTGCTGTCGACTTTTTGCCGATCACCGCAAACACGAAGCGTCCTCCACCATCCAGCTGACAAGGTTACCAAAGGAGCGGCCAGCATGAGCCGCCATTTCCGGCACCAGGGAGGTCGGCGTCATGCCCGGCTGCGTATTCACTTCAAGCCAGATAACTTCGCCATCTTCTGAGAAACGGTCGTCGTAACGAAAGTCTGAACGGCTTACGCCACGGCATCCGATCGCCCGATGCGCCATAACCGCCAGTGTTTGAATTTTTTGGTAAATTTTCGGTGAAATTTCTGCGGGAATGACATGTTTCGAGCCACCAGCCGCATATTTCGCATCATAATCATAGAAATTGTGACCGAGCGGCACCACTTCGGTGACACCCAGCGCCTCGCCGTCGAGCACACCGCAGGTCAGTTCGCGGCCGTGAATATAGCGCTCGACCATGACCTGATCGCCGTAGCGCCATTCCGACGAGGTGAGAATCTGCGGCGGATGCGACTGGTCTTCCTTGACGATCACGACACCGAAGCTCGAACCTTCACGCACCGGCTTCACCACATAAGGGGGTGCAAGCGGATGCTCGCTGGTGAAATCGAAGCGGTTCATGACGCGCTCGGCAGCCACCGGGATGCCGGCAGCAGCGGCAACCTTCTTGGCCTGCGCCTTGTCCATGGCGAGCGCGGAAGCGAGCACGCCGGAATGCGTATAGGGAATGGCGAGATATTCGAGGATGCCCTGAATGGTGCCGTCTTCGCCAAAGGGACCGTGCAGCGCATTGAAAGCCACATCCGGGCGCAGCTCGGCAAGTACGGCGGCGACATCGCGCCCCACATCGACCCGGGTGACCTTGTAGCCCTCGTCTTCCAGAGCCTGCGCGCAAGCGTTGCCCGACGACAGGCTGACCGGCCGCTCCGACGAAAATCCACCCAAAAGAACAGCTACGTGCTTGCCGCTCATCGATACCTCTGACACCAACTCTCCGTTACGAACCACGCTCCGAACCGACCGAATTTGACGAACGGTGATTCTGGCACATGACCCTTGAGATCAGTTAAACGCCATTAAGGTTAATGAATCGTTTACTTTCGTTAACCGCCGCGTCCAACGTGCCGAGTTTCGTTAAAGAATCAGCACCGATCCGGATTCCCTCCTTGGAATCAGAGAGTTGCATGGATTGCAACATGCAGGTTTTCAATGATCGGAAATAAAACGGCGCTCGCGCGTCTGCCGCTCCGCGATAAAGGCAAGCCCGAAACGTTAACAGACGGGATTATTCCCCAGGGAAAATTATCTGGCGTTTCAGCGTTTTAAAACCGCGGCCTGAATCAGTCTCTCAATCGCCGAAGCATCCCCGAGAGGCATAACCACACGTGTCGCACTGATGGATCACATTATCTGCATTATTTCTTTTTTAGCATTCCATAAGAACAAAAATTGCGTTAACGCAGTCGTCGCCTCCCAAGGCATGACATTGCAATCATCCAAAATGGAACCAATACCATGACCGACGCGATATCTCCGGTATCGCCGACCGCTGACACTTCGAACGTTGTAAAGACAAATTCGCCTGCACGAGTTCTCACTGCCAGCCTGGTCGGCACGACCATCGAGTTTTTCGATTTCTACGTTTACGCCACGGCCGCAGTGCTCGTGTTCCCCACTTTGTTCTTCCCGAACAATGACCCGATGACGGCGCTTCTGGCGTCCTTCGCCACCTTCTCCATCGCCTTTTTCGCCCGCCCGCTGGGCGCTGTGGTCTTCGGCCACTATGGCGACCGCGTCGGCCGCAAGACTACCCTTGTCGCCGCCCTGCTCACGATGGGCGTTTCCACGGTCGTGATTGGCCTCCTCCCCTCCTATGAGACCGCCGGCGTTCTGGCGCCGCTGCTGCTCGCGCTTTGCCGCTTCGGCCAGGGTTTCGGCCTCGGTGGCGAATGGGGCGGTGCCGTTCTGCTCGCCACGGAAAACGCACCTCCGGGCAAGCGCAGCTGGTACGGCATGTTCCCGCAGCTCGGTGCACCCGTTGGCCTGTTCCTTTCGTCCGGCGTGTTCTGGATCCTGCTGCACTTCATGTCCCAGGAAGCGCTTTTGAGCTGGGGCTGGCGCATTCCCTTCGTCGCTTCGATCATCCTGATCGCGGTCGGCATGTGGGTTCGCCTGTCGATCACCGAAACGCCCGACTTCCAGAAGGCAATCGAAAAGGAAGAGCGTGTGGCCGTGCCGGTCGCGGAACTGTTCCGCAACCACAAGCGCAGCCTCGTGCTCGGCACCTTCGTGGCGCTGGCCACCTTCGTGCTCTTCTACATCGGCACCGCCTATCTTCTGTCCTACAACGTCAAGGTCCTGAAAATCCCGTTCCTCGACGCGCTGGAAGTGCAGATCCTGGGCTCCATCGTTTTCGGCATCTTCATTCCGATCGCCGGCAAGCTTGCCGAAAAATTCGGTCGCCGTGAAATCCTGATCCTGACGACGGTGCTGATCGGCCTGTTTTCCTTCCTGCTGCCCGGCCTGATGTCCGGAGGCGAAGGCTCGATCTTCGTCTTCGCGGCTCTGGCCATGATGCTGATGGGCATGACCTATGGCCTGATCGGAACGGCGCTCGCCGCCCCCTTCCCGACCCGCGTGCGCTACACCGGCTCATCCATCACCTTCAACATGGCCGGCATCTTCGGCGCATCGCTCGCGCCTTACATCGCCACATGGCTGCAGGTGAATTACGGCATGGGTTATGTCGGTTATTATCTCTGCGTATCGGCGCTCATCACGCTCGCCTGCATCCTTCTGTCCCGCAAGGACGAAGTCTGAGCCAACGCAGGGTTCAAAATACAAGAAGGCCCGCGGAACTTGAGGTTTCGCGGGCCTTTTCATATCTGCGCCCGACAGCGCAACAGCGCATCTCTTCCCGGCCTTGTTTGGAAATACGCTAGGCGACGGATTGGCGGATGTCGCGCTGGCCTGACACGCAGATGCGGTTACGCCCCGTTCCCTTTGCCTGATAGAGCGCCAGATCGGCATTGTGCAGGACTTTTTCGAAGACTTCGGCATCTTTCCGGACAGCCACGCCAATCGATATGGTGACACCGATCCGCATCTCCTGATAATCGACCGGCACCGCCTCGATACTCGCACGCAGCCTTTCGCAAACGTCCAGGAACGATTGCAGCCCGGTTTCCTGCACGACAACGAACTCCTCACCGCCCATTCTGGCAACGCTGGCGGAGGCAGCGAAGGCGGCGCTTATCCGCTGTGCGACACTGGAAATCACCGCATCGCCTGCCAGATGGCTGAATCTGTCGTTCACGGCCTTGAAATGATCGATATCGAGGAAGGCGACGCAATAATGCGGGCCGAGATCGATACATCCGGCATAAAGCCCAAGGCGATTGCTGAGGCCCGTCAAGGCGTCCGTATGGCTCAGATACAGAAATCGCTCATGCGATTGCGCCAGAAGCTTCACTTCCCTGGCATTCAGCCAGCAAACCAGCAGCGTTATCGTAAACGAGATTGCGGCGGACAGGGTAATGCCAAGGATAAGCCCGTTGACGAGATCCGTTACCAGCCCGAACTCCGCCAGCAGAAGCAGACCGAAAAAACAGATAAGAACAGCTATGACCGTGACGACACAGGCGACCCGGATTGCAAATTCCAGCGGTTCAAGCCGCCGGCGGCGCTCCGACGTCGCAATCGAAAAACTCATCATCTCGATCAGTTTTTTCCAGAGACCCAATACCATCCCCAGCAGCGCCCAATCATCTAACGTCGTCGAAAACTCTAATATAAATCGTCTAAAATATTGGAGAGGGCCGACACCCTCTCCACTTTCATCTTGCTATAGACCATAACCATTGATCGACCGTTACGATAAACGCCAACGGCCGCATCAACGCAAGGTTTTGTCGCCAACCATACCGGCCAACACCGGATTTCAGCTTCCGAGGAAAGGCTCCACCTCACGGCCCGGCATGAAAAGGCCAAGCCGCTTGATTTCCCATTCCAGCCGGATGCCCGACTTTTCGAACACGCGCTTGCGAATGGTCTCGCCCAGATATTCCAGATCGTAACCGGTCGCATGGCCGGTATTGATCATGAAATTGCAATGCAGCGACGACATCTGCGCGCCGCCGATGACCAGACCGCGACCGCCCGCCTCATCGATCAGTTCCCAGGCGGAATGACCTTCGGGATTCTTGAAGGTGGAACCGCCCGTCTGCTCGCGGATCGGCTGCACGGTTTCGCGGTGGTGGCGCACGGCGTCCATATCGGCACGGATTTTCGCCTTGTCTTCGGGATAGCCCTCAAACAGCGCGCCCGTGAAGATCAGGCCCGCATCGGCGCCGGAATGGCGATAGCTGTAGCCCATATCGGCGTTCGAAAGCACATGCTGGTTGCCCTGACGGTCGACCGCATAGACCTCCACGACACGCTCGCGCGTCTCACCGCCGTTAGCGCCCGCATTCATGCGCAGCGCACCGCCGATGGAGCCGGGAATGCCGTAATAGAAATGGAAACCGCCGATGCCATTATCCATGGCCATCGCAGCAATATGCTTGTCCGGGCAGATCGCGCCCGCCTTGATGCGGTTTTCACCGGCAAGCTCCACCTGGCCGAAGCCCTTGGCGGACAGACGAACAACGACGCCCGGAATGCCGCCATCGCGCACCAGAAGGTTCGAGCCGACGCCAACAACGGTCAATGGCACGTCTTCCGGCAGAATTTTCAGAAAGGCAATCAGATCGTCGGTATCGTGCGGCTGGAACATGACTTCCGCAAGACCGCCGGCTCTGAACCACGTCACGCGGTCCATGGGTGCATCCGGTGTCAGACGTCCCCGCAATTCATTTACCCCGTCGCCGAGCCTCCCCAGCAATTTAACCCCATCGACCTGTCTCATTCAGACTTTCCTGATATGCTCTTCAATTCCGAAGGCAGTACTGCTGCCCATTGCGTGATATTTCCAGCCCCCAAGAGAACCACGAAATCACCCGGATTCGCAATGCCTGCAACCACTGAGGCGAGATCTTCCCGTTTCTCGAGAAAACGGGCGTCCCGGTGGCCGGCGGCCTTGATGGCCGAAACCAGCGCTTCCGAGCTTGCGCCCTCAATCGGATCTTCGCCCGCGGCATAGACCGGAGCAAGGATAATCGTGTCGGCATCGTTAAAACAATGCGCGAAATCGTCGAACAGGCTGGAAAGGCGGCTGTAGCGGTGCGGCTGGTGCACGGCGATGATACGGCCCTTGCAGGCCTCCCGCGCCGCCTTCAGCACGGCCTTGATCTCGACCGGATGGTGGCCATAGTCATCGAAGACCTGCACCCCATTGGCTTCGCCCGTCAGCGTGAAGCGCCGCTTGACGCCGCCGAAGGAGGCAAGGCCCTTCTTGATGTCGGCTTCCGAAATGCCGAGACGATTGGCAACCGCAATCGCCGCCGTCGCATTCGACACATTGTGGCGGCCGGGCATCGGGAGGACGAGGTCCTTGAAGGAAAATATCTTGCCGGTACGACGACGGCGGATTTCCACGTCGAACACCGAGCGCGTGCCGTCGATGCGTACATTCGAAAACCGCACATCGGCCTGCGGGTTCTCGCCATAGGTGATGACCTTGCGGTCTTCGATGCGGCCGACCAAAGCCTGCACTTCCGGATGATCGAGGCACATGACGCCGAAACCGTAGAAAGGCACGTTCTCGACGAACTGACGGAAGGCAGCGCGCACGGCATCGAAATTGCCGTAGTGATCCAGATGCTCCGGATCGATATTGGTGATGACGGCCACATCGGCCGGCAGCTTCAGGAAGGTGCCGTCGGACTCGTCGGCCTCCACCACCATCCACTCGCCCTCGCCCATGCGGGCATTGGTGCCGTAAGCATTGATGATGCCGCCATTGATGACGGTCGGGTCGAGATTGCCGGCTTCCAGCAGGGTCGCGACCATGGAGGTGGTCGTGGTCTTGCCATGGGTGCCGCCAATGGCGATGGCGTTACGGAAACGCATCAGCTCGGCCAGCATTTCGGCCCGGCGAACGATCGGCAGGTGCTTTTCACGCGCCGCGATGAGTTCCGGATTGTTCTTCTTAATGGCGGTGGAAACGACCACGACCTCGGCATCGCCGATATTATCCGCCGTATGACCGACGAAAACCTCGATGCCCTTGTCGCGCAGCCGCTGCACATTGGCGCTGTCGGCCTGATCCGACCCCTGAACGCGGTGGCCGAGATTGTGAAGCACTTCGGCAATGCCGCTCATGCCGATCCCGCCTATGCCGATGAAATGCACAAGGCCTATGGCTTTCGGCATCTTCATGCCCCAACTCCTTCATTCTTTTTCTTGAATTCCTGTACGGACCGACCGGAAGCAATCGCCTCCACCAGATCGGCCAGCACATCCGCCGCATGCGGTTTGCCCGTCGCTTTTGCCGCCGCCGCCGTTGCCGAAAGACGGTCCGGCTCCGAAAGCGCTGAGGACAGCAGGCCGGAAAGCTTCTGCGGCGACAATTCCGCCTGCTTGATGACGCTTGCCCCGCCAGCCGCCGAAAGCGCTGCCGCATTGGCGGCCTGATCGTGATCGAGCGCATGCGGATAGGGAACGAGGATAGACGGGCGGCCGATCACCGAAAGCTCCGATACCGTCGAAGCGCCCGAGCGACTGATGACCAGATCGGCCTCGCCGATGCGCGACGCCATGTCGCCGAAGAAGGGCGAAACATCCGCCTTCACGCCGAGCTTCTGATAGGAGGCGATTACGCTGTCCTTGTCTTCCGGCCGCGCCTGCTGGGTGACAACGATGCGCTTGCGCTGCTCATCCTTCAGCAGGCAGATCGCCGCAGGCACCGCGCTCGAGAAGAACTGCGCACCCTGGCTGCCGCCGAAAACGACAAGCTGGAATGTCTCACCCGTCTGCGAGGGCGTATAGGGTATCTCCGACGCCGCCAGTACCGCCGGGCGTACGGGATTGCCGGTCGCCACGGTCTTGTCGGAATATTGACCGTTGGCGGGCGGCAGGAAACCGCCGGCAATTGCCTTAACCCGGCCTGCCAGCGCCTTGTTGGCGCGGCCCATCACCGCATTCTGCTCGTGAATGATGGAGGGCACGCCAAGTCCGGTGGAAGCGAGAAGCGGCGGCACGGTGGGATAACCGCCGAAACCGACAACCGCGACCGGCTTCAGTTTCGCCACCAGCCGGCGCGCGGCGCGCAGACCAACCCACAGCTTCCAGAGCGAACGCGCCACGGAAATCGGGTTTTTCGAGCCGATGGTGGCGGACGGCACGACATGGATTTCGTCCGCCGGGAACTTGCCCGCATAACGCTCGGCGCGGCTGTCGGTGACAAGGTGCACCTGATAACCGCGCGCTTTCAGCGTGTGCGCGAGCGCCTCGGCTGGAAAGACATGACCGCCGGTTCCCCCGGCGGCAAGAAGAACAATACCCTTGCTCATGATCGTTTACTCCGCGGGAACGCCGGAACCGACGCGGAAGAAACTCCGCTCCTGCGCCCGCTTTTCGGGTCTGTGGCGTGTCAGCGCCAGAAGGAAGCCGGCGGTCACGCAGATCGCCATCATCGACGAACCGCCATAGGAAATCAGCGGCAGCGTCATGCCCTTGGCGGGCATCAATTCCAGATTGACGCCGATATTGATCATCGACTGCATGCCGATCTGCAGCACAAGGCCGGCCACGGCAAAGCGGCAGAAATCGTCCTTTTCCTTGAAGGCGTGCGAGAGGCCGCGCAGCACGATGAAGGCGAAGATCGCCACCAGGAACATGCAGAAGACGATGCCGAATTCTTCCGCCGCCACCGAGAAGATGAAGTCGGTATGGCTGTCGGGAATGATGCGCTTGACGATGCCCTCGCCCGGTCCGCGTCCGAACCAGTCACCGCGAATGATAGCCTCACGCGCCGTATCCACCTGGAACGTATCGCCTTCGCCGGTCCAGAAACGGTCGATACGACCGGCCACGTGCGGCAGCATCAGATAAGCGGAGATGATGCCGCCGACGCCGACACCGCCGAGCATGATGATCCAGAACCACGGCACGCCGGCCATGAAGAACATGCCGCCCCAGACCACGGAGGTCAGGATCGTCTGGCCAAAGTCGGGCTGGGCGATCAGCAATGCGGCCACGATGCCGAAGGTGATGATGGCAAAGAGGTTGCCCGGAATTTCCGGATGACGTGCCCGCTCGGCGAAAAGCCAGGCGCAGACGATCACGAAGGCCGGCTTCATGAATTCCGATGGCTGGATGGAAAAGGTGCCGATGGAAATCCAGCGCCGCGCACCCTTGACCTCGATGCCGAAGAATAGCGCGAAGATCATCATCAGCAGCGAGGCGATCAGCATGATGACCGCGACGCGCCGCACTTGACGCGGCGACAGGAAGGACAGGCCGACCATGATCGCCAGCGACGGCACCATGAACATCGCCTGACGCTCGACGAAGAAGAAACTGTTGAGGCCGATGCGCTCGGCAACCGCAGGCGAGGCCGCGAACGACAGCATCAGACCGATGCCCATCAATGCGATGAACGCCGCCAGAAAGAAACGGTCGATGGTCCAGAACCACTCCGCGACCGGACCGCGATCAACTCGGCTTACCATGGCCTTCAGCCCCCTTTTCCAGAGTCAACCAGCATCGTCATGCCATCGAGCGCCGCGACCTGCGCGACGAACGAATCACCTCTGATCTCAAAGTTCTTATATTGATCGAAGCTTGCGCAAGCCGGGGATAACATCACGATATTGCCGGCCGTCGCATCTTTTTCCGCATCCGCCGCCGCATGTTGCACGGCCTTGTCAAGCGTGCCGGATATTTCGTAAGGCACGGCTTCGCCCAGTGTCGCCGCAAATTCCGCTGCCGCTTCGCCGATCAGATAGGCCTTGGCGATGCGCGGAAACAGCGGCGAAAGGCTGGTGATGCCGCCTGCCTTGGGCAGACCGCCGGCGATCCAGTAGATACGGTCGAAACTTGAAAGCGCCGGTGCCGCAGCATCGGCATTGGTGGCCTTGCTGTCGTTGACGAAGGTGACATTGCCACGTCGGCCGACCGGCTGCATACGGTGCTTGAGGCCGGGGAAGGATTTCAGGCCCGCGCGAACTTCCTCTTCGGAAACCCCGACGGCAAGGCAGGCGGCGATTGCCGCCGCAGCATTCTGCGCATTGTGGCTGCCGCGAAGGGTCTGGATACCGTCGAGATCGGTGAGCAGCGAAGAAGTGCCGCCATGCGCACGGAAAATGCGGCTGCCTTCGGCATAGAGACCTTCGGAAACGACATTGCGCTTGGAAATGCGCTCCACCTTCACGCCGGCGCGTTCGATACGGTCAGCGATCAGCGTCGAATGGCTGTCATCAACACCGACGATGGCCGTTTGACTGCCAGCCACCAGCCGTTCCTTGACATCGGCATAGTGCTGCATCGTGCCGTGACGGTCGAGATGATCGGGCGTCAGATTGAGCAGAATGCCGGCGGTCGGATTGATCGTCGGTGCGAGATCGATCTGGTAGGACGAGCACTCGACAACATAGAAGCGCTGCGCCTTCGGCGGATCGAGGCTCAGCACCGCCGTACCGATATTGCCGCCGAGCTGCGTATCGCGGCCGGACGCCTTGAGAATATGCGCGATCAGCGCCGTCGTCGTGGACTTGCCGTTGGTGCCGGTAATCGCGATGAAAGGGCAATCCGGCGCGTGCGCACGGCGCTCGCGGATGAAAAGCTCGATATCGCCGATGATCTCGACGCCCGCAGCTTTCGCAAGGTCGACCGACCAATGCGGTTTCGGATGCGTCAGCGGCACGCCGGGCGCCAGAACGAAGGAAGAGAAGCTCGGCCAGTCAATCGTCCGAAGATCCGCCGTCTTGATGCCTTCGGCCTCAGCCTTCGCGACACTGTCGGGATTGTCGTCGAAAGCAACGACATCCGCCCCGCCGGCCACCAGCGCCCGGGCCGTGACGAGACCCGAACCGCCAAGCCCGAAAAGCGCGACCTTCTTACCTTTGAACGACGTGACCGGGATCATCGCTCACCTCAGCTTTAGGGTGGCGAGGCCAAGCAGCGCGAGGCCAACGGAGATGATCCAGAAACGGATCACCACCTGGCTTTCCGTCCAGCCCTTTTTCTCGAAATGGTGATGGATCGGCGCCATCAGGAAGACGCGCCTGCCGGTGCGCTTGAACCAGAAGACCTGGATGATGACCGAAAGGGTTTCCATGACGAACAGACCGCCGACGATGACCATGACGATCTCGTGCTTGGTCGCGACAGCGATGGAGCCGATCAGGCCGCCGAGCGCCAGCGAGCCCGTATCGCCCATGAAAATGGCGGCGGGCGGCGCATTGAACCACAGGAAGCCGAGGCCCGCACCGATGACCGCGCCGACGATGACGGCGAGTTCACCCGTGCCGGGCACGAAGTTGATCTGCAGGTAATTGGCGAAAACCGCGTTGCCGGCGAGATAGGCGATCACGCCGAAGGTGGCGGCCGCGATCATGACCGGCACGATGGCAAGCCCGTCGAGACCATCCGTCAGGTTCACGGCATTGCCCGCACCGACGATGACGAAAGCACCGAACAGTACGAAGAAGTAGCCGAGATTGATCACGAATTCCTTGAAGAAGGGAAAGGCGATGGAGCTGCCGAGCGTGCCGCCATGCGGGGCGGAAGCGAGCGCCATCTTCATCATGAAGAACACGGCAATCGCCGCAATCAGGAATTCGATGCCGAGACGGGCCTTGCCGGAAAAGCCCTTGTCGCTCTGCTTCGTCACCTTCAGATAATCGTCGTAGAAGCCGATGGCTCCGAAACCGAGCGTCACCATCAAAACGGCGACGACATAGACGTTCGACAGATCGCCCCACAGCAGCGAGCCGCCGAGAATACCGGCAAGGATCATCAGCCCGCCCATGGTCGGCGTGCCGGCCTTCTTGAAATGCGTCTGCGGACCATCGGCGCGGATGGGCTGGCCCTTGCCCTGGCGCACGCGCAGCGAATTGATGATCGCCGGTCCGAACAGGAAGACGATCAACGCAGAGGTGAACATCGCAGCACCCGCCCGGAAGGTGATGTACCGGAACAGGTTGAAGATTTGAATTTTATCCGACAGTTCGACGAGCCAGATCAGCATAATTGCCCTTTCAAAAGGCTATTTCAGACTTGGCGTTCCGTCTCGGGGAATGCCGGATACTTGTCAAGCAGGGCGGCGACAATCTTGCCGAAACCGAGGCCAAGTGACGATTTTACCATCAGCGCGTCTCCCGGTTGCACCCATTGCAGGGCGAAATCGGTCAGTTCCGCCGTCGTCGGGAACCAGATGACGGTGACGCTGTCCGGCAACGCGTCGCGCAGCGCCGCCATCGCCTCCCCCGCCAGCCAGACATGTTCGATGCCGGCCGCAAGCAGCGGCCCGGCCAATTCTTCATGCAATTGCGCGGAAAACTCGCCCATCTCCAGCATGTCGCCGAGAACGGCGACGCGCCGACCGTGACCCTGCGTTTCCGTTTCCGCCAGCACGGCAATCGCCGCCCGCATGGAGGCCGGATTGGCATTATAGCTTTCGTCGATCAGCAGGAAGGTGCCGCCGTTGATTGCCAACTGATGACGCTGGCCGCGCCCCTTTACCGCCTCGAGCGTTCCCAGCGCTTCGAAGGCGCGGTCGAGATTGGCGCCGGTGACGGCAACGGCGCCCAGCACGGCCATGGCGTTATCGGCAATGTGCCGGCCGGGAATATTGATGTGCAATTCGCTGGTTTCGCCGTTCAGGATCGCCCAGATCGTCGAGCCCGTCGTCGTGCTCTCGAAATCCGCGAGGCGGAAATCCGCCTTGGCATGCTGCCCGAAGGTGAGGATATGCTCGATACCCTGTTCCTGCGCCGCTTCTTCAAGCTGTTCGAACTGGGCGTTATCGCGGTTGAGGATGACGGAACCGCCCTCCTCCAGACCTTCGAAAATCTCCGCCTTGGCGGCGGCGATCTCTTCGATGTTCTTGAAATTGCCGAGATGGGCCGGCGCAATGGTCGTGATGATCGCCACATGCGGGCGCACCAGCTTCACCAGCGGCCGGATTTCACCGGAATGGTTCATACCGATTTCGAACACACCGAATTCCGTGTCCGCCGGCATGCGCGCCAGCGTCAGCGGCACGCCCCAATGGTTGTTGAAGGAGGCCACCGCCGCATGCACCCGGCCCGAAGGGGCGAGCGCCTGCCGCAGCATTTCCTTGGTGGTGGTCTTGCCGACCGAACCGGTCACCGCAATGATGCGCGCCGACGTTCTTTCACGCGCCGCGATGGCGAGCTTGCCGAGTGCGGCAAGCACGTCTTCCACGACGATCATCGGCACGGTCAGGCGGCCGAGCGCCGGCAGCTTGGCCTCGGCGACGACCAGAAGTCCCGCCCCGTTCGCAACGGCGAAGCTGGTGTAATCATGACCGTCCACCCGGTCGCCCTTGATGGCGAAGAACGCTTCGCCCGGCTTGACCGTCCGGCTGTCGATGGAAATGCCGGTGATTCCGGTCGGCAGGTTGCCCACGGGGCGTCCTGCCGTGATGGCGATCATGTCGGCGACTGTCCATAACCAGCTCAAATCTTCGATCCTTCCAGCCCTGCCAGTGCAGCGCGCACCTGTTCATGATCGGAAAACGGCAGTGTTACCGAACCGACGATCTGCCCCTCTTCATGCCCCTTGCCCGCGACGATCAGCGTGTCGCCATGCGAAAGCAGCGACACCGCATGGCGGATAGCGTCCGCCCTGTCACCGATTTCCAACGCGCCGGGCGCTGCCGCCATGACTTCGGAACGGATCGTTGCAGCATCTTCCGAACGCGGATTGTCGTCGGTGACGATGACGATGTCGGAAAGCCGCGTCGCAACCTCGCCCATGATCGGGCGCTTGCCCTTGTCGCGGTCGCCGCCGCAGCCGAAGACGGTGATGATGCGGCCCGAGGTGAAGGGCCGGACCGAGGTGAGCACATTTTCCAGCGCATCCGGCTTGTGGGCATAATCCACATAGGCAAGCGCGCCGTTCTTCGTCTGGCCTACGAGTTCCAGACGGCCGGCAGCGCCGATCAGCTTTTCAAGCGCCTTCAGCGCGGTTGCTGCGGGAACGCCGGTGGACATGGCAAGACCGGCTGCGACGAGAGCGTTCGCAACCTGAAAGTCACCCGCCAAGGGGATGTCGACTTCATAAATCTCGCCGTCATGATGCACTTCGATCATCTGCTTGTGACGGAAGTGCTCGACACGCTTCAGGGCCAGATATTCGCCCTTGCGACCGACCGTGCGCACATCGAGACCGGCTTCGCGCGCCGCACGGATCGCCTGTTGCGACCATGGATCGTCGGCGAAGATCACGGCGGGAGCGCCCTTTTCCATCAGCGTATCGAAGAGCCGCATCTTCGCGGCCATATAGTCCTCGACGGTGGGATGATAATCCATGTGGTCGCGGCCGAGATTGGTGAAACCGGCGGCCGCCAGCCTCACTCCGTCGAGACGGCGCTGGTCGAGACCATGGCTGGACGCCTCCATCGCCGCATGCGTCACACCTTCGGCCGCAAGTTCTGCCAGAAGCGCATGCAGCGTCACCGGATCGGGCGTGGTGAGCGCGCCGTAATCCTCGCGGCCGGGTGCAATCACACCTGTCGTGCCGATCTGTGCAGCGGCATGGCCGGCGAAAGCCCAGATCTGCCGCACGAAGGATGCAACGGACGTCTTTCCCGCAGTGCCGGTGACGGCGACCATGGTTTCCGGCTGTTTTCCGTAAAAACGGGAAGCGGCAAGGGAGAGATAAAGGCGTGGATCGGTGACGGAAAGCACCGGCACATCGGCATCCAGCGCGTGTCCGGAAACGACCGCGACCGCGCCCTTGGCAACCGCGTCCTTCACATAGGCCGCGCCATCCGCCCTGGTGCCCGCAACCGCCACGAACAGGCTGCCGGGCGCAGCCTTGCGGCTGTCTGCGGTGATCCCCCCGATTTCGATCGCCCCGATCTCAGACAGGAGCAATTCTTTCAATTCCGGAAACGCATTTCCGGATATATCTCGCAAATTCATCGACTGTGTCCGTCTTGTCCCCCCGGCGCGAATCGCCGGAACATCATAAGCTAACAATCAATAAGACACGAGCAAGGCCGAGCCATCCTTGCCGAACTTCGGCTTCACGCCCAGCACCGCCGCCGTGCGGGTGATGATATCGCGCACCATCGGCGCTGCGGATGTGCCGGCGAGTGCCGCACCATTGCCCTTGTCCGTCTTCGGCTCGTCGATGAAAGACAGCACGACATATTGCGGATCGTCCATTGGAAAGGCCGAGAGGAAGGCGTTGAAGTTCTTGTCGTGCACGTAACGGCCGTTGACGACCTTGTCGGCCGTGCCGGTCTTGCCGCCGACGTTGAAACCATCGACGCGCGCGTTGCGGCCCGAACCGTTGACACCGTTCCATTCGAACAGGAAACGCATGTCCTTGCTGGCGCCCGGTTTCAGAACCTGCTTCGCCACCTGATCCGCCTGTTCGCGGGTGCGCGGCAGGAAAGTCGGCTCGATCAGTTTGCCGCCATTGACGAGTGCAGCACCGGCAACCGCCGTCTGCAGCGGTGTCGTGGAAACGCCGTGGCCGAAGGAAATGGTAATCGAGTTGATCTTCTTCCATTCGCGCGGCTGCGACGGCAGCGCCACTTCCGGCAATTCGGTCTGCATGCGGGTCAAAAGGCCAAGCCGGGTGAGGAATTCCTTGTGGCCTTCCGTTCCCACCGTGTCGGCAATCTTGGCCGTACCGATGTTGGAGGAATACTGGAAGATTTCCGGCACCGAAAGCATCCGGCCCTTGCCGTGGAAGTCCTTGATGGTGAAACCGCCGATGCGGATCGGATAACGCGCATCGAAGGTGTCGCCGAGACGGACGCGGCCCGAATCGAGGCCCATGGCGATGGTGAAGGACTTGAAGGTGGACCCCATTTCGAACGTGCCGTTCGACATGCGGTTGAGCCAGCCTTCCTTGGCGCCTTCCGCTGGGTTGTTCGGATCGTAATCCGGCACGGAGGCCATGGCGAGGACTTCGCCGGTATGCACATCCAGAACCACCGCGCCGGCGCCGATCGCCTGGAACTTGGTGATGGCCGAGGTCACGACTTCGCGGACAATGGACTGCACGCGCAGATCGATGGAAAGCTTCACCGGCTCCAGCGGCTGGTCGCTGGTCATGCCAAGCGCGGTCAGATCGGCAAGGCCCTGGCTGTCGACGTAACGTTCCATGCCGGCAACGCCGCGATTGTCGATGTTGACGTGACCGACGACATGCGCGGCGGTCGGCCCGCCGGGATAAAAGCGGCGCTTTTCCGGGCGGAAGCCGACGCCTGGAATGCCGAGCGCCAGAATCTGGCTCTGCTGCTTCGGCGTCAGCTGGCGGCGCAGCCACTGGAAGCGCGAATTGGAGGAGAGTTTCTGATAGGTGCTGCGCTGGTCGAGATCCGGCAGAACCGTCCGCAGCTTCTCGATAGCCTCATCGATATCGACGATGCGATGCGGTTCGGCAAACAGCGAGACAGTGCGAATATCGGTGGCCAGAACCTCGCCATTGCGGTCGAGAAGATCGGGGCGCGACGCCATCAAGCGGTCGGCGGGTGCGATGCTCGACACCGTTTCCTGCTCCGCCATGCCATATTGCACGAGACGCCCGCCAACGACGGCGTAAAAGGCCACGAAACCGAAAATGATCAGGCCGACGCGGCTTTTCGCCTGGGCGGCGCGCTTCTTGCGCGCGCCTTCAAAGGCCGCATGATCGGTATAGACGCCGGTGGTGCTGGCGGAAAAATGAGCCTTGCTCTTCAAAACCATGACGCGGGAGAGAAAAGACATCAGCGGTTCACCGATCCTGTTATCGTGTCATCCATGTCGTCGGTTTCATCGCCCGCGACGGCGGAGACGGCCGGAGCCGCTGTGGGACGGGAAACACGCGCCCGAGGTGTCGGAACCGGAGTGCCGTTGACGGCAATCTGACCCGCCGGCGGTGATTTCTTTTTGGTGGCCGCACCAAGCGTCGCACCCGGCTTGGAACCGTTGACGGCGGCGGCAATGACATCCTCGACGCTCATGCCTTCCGGCTCGGGCGGCTGCGGCAGTTGCGAGCGCAGCATGGGCAGCTCGCGCGGCTGCGCCAGTTG